>JACKLE010000001.1 GCA_024236075.1 Alphaproteobacteria bacterium
GGCCGGACGCGCTCAACGCGCTCTCGGGCGAACTGATCGGCGAGCTCAACGCCGCGCTCGACGAGGCCGAGGCCGATGACGGGACGGGCTGCATCCTCGTCACCGGGTCGCAGAAGGCCTTCGCGGCGGGCGCCGACATCAAGGAGATGGCGCCGAAAAGCTATATGGACGTCTTCAAGACGAATTTCCTCGCCGACTGGGAGCGCATCGCGCGCTGCCGCAAGCCCACCCTCGCCGCGGTCGCGGGCTATGCGCTGGGCGGGGGCTGCGAACTCGCCATGATGTGCGACTTCATCCTCGCCGCCGACAATGCGCGCTTCGGCCAGCCGGAGATCACGCTCGGCGTCATTCCGGGCGCGGGCGGTACGCAGCGCCTCACGCGCTTCGCCGGCAAGTCGAAGGCCATGGAGATGATCCTCACCGGCCGCATGATGAACGCCGACGAGGCCGAGCGCTGCGGCCTCGTGAGCCGCGTCGTGCCCCTCGACGATCTGCGCGAGGAGGCGCTCAAGGTCGCGCGCAAGATCGCCTCCCTCTCGCTTCCCGCGGTGATGATGGCCAAGGAGGCCGTGAACCGCGCCTACGAGACGACGCTCGCCGAGGGCACGCGCTTCGAGCGGCGCGTCTTCCACTCCATGTTCGATCTCGAGGACAAGATGGAGGGCATGGCGGCCTTCGTGGAGAAGCGAACGCCCCATTTCAAGAACAAATAGCAGGCCCCTCGAGGGCGCTTCGGGCGCCGTTGACGCCACGAGGGTCGAGGTCTATACCTGCATCCCCTCCGCCCTGGCCCAGGGCCGGCGGCGGGCGAGCAAGAGGGTTTGCGATAGGTCATGGCGAATACGCGTTCCGCAAAGAAAATGATCCGCAAGATCGAGCGGCGCACGGCCGTCAATCGCGACCGGCGTTCTCGTATGCGGAGCTTCGTGCGCAAGGTGGAAGAAGCCATCGCGCGCGGCGACAAGGCGGGCGCGACCGAAGCGTTTCGTCAGGCCGAGCCGGAGCTGGCGCGGGCCGCGTCGAAGGGCGTCGTCCATCAGCGCCTCGCCTCGCGCAAAGTGTCGCGCCTCGCCCAGCGCATCAAGGCTCTCGGCGCCTGATTTCCGAGATAATCAGGCTACGTGCGATCGCGCGCGCCTTGGCGCGCTAGGTGCGCCCCCGAAGGTCAATGTTAAATTTTCCGACGTGCCCGGCAAACGCCTTGATAGGCGCACACGGTGCATGATATGAACCCAAACAGGTCGGGCGGGGCGCCATGCCCCGATGCTCTAAAGTCCAGTTGCGTGCTCGGTTTTTTGCGATTGCATCGTGCTCGGACGGTTACCCACAATTTAGGCCCTCGGACGCGAATCAGTCGTTGCCATCGGAAGGCCGAATAGGTATCCTGAACAAACGATGACAGAGCGCTTTCGGCAAGTGATTGGGTACTCAGGTATCGTTGTCGAAGTGATGAGATGCTTCCAGTCGGCCGGCTTGCGCGGTCTCTTGTAAGTAAGTCGGTTTCGAATACTTAAAATCGAAAAACGTGTTGAGCGGGTAATCTGGGCTTGTCCCGGGTGCGGTGATTTTTCGCCTTCGCGGGCGGGGGGTAAGACGAAATGGCTTCGAAAGAAACTAGGGAAGGCGGTGCGCCGCCTTCCGGGGCAGGAACTTTCTCCGGCGACATCGCGCCCTCCGACGCCTGGGCGCTTCTGGAGAGCGACCAGCGCGCGGTGCTCGTCGACGTGCGGACCGATGCGGAATGGCGGTTCGTCGGCGTGCCCGATCTGAGCTCCCTGGGCAAGGAGCCGCTGCTCGTCGAATGGCAGACCTATCCCGGCGGCAGCCAGAACCCCGGCTTCATCTCCCAGCTCAAGAGCGCTCTTGCGGAGAGCGGCGCCGCTTCGTCCGTACCGGTCATATTCATTTGCCGGTCGGGAGGGCGCTCGACGGCGGCCGCCCGTGCCGCCGCCGCCGAAGGGCTCGGGCCGACGCTCAACCTCGCGGGTGGGTTCGAAGGCGATTGCGACGACGACCACCACAGAGGAACCGTTGGTGGCTGGAAGGCGGCGGGCCTTCCGTGGGTACAGTCATAGAAATTCGGCCGGGCCTGACATTTGTTCCGTAGGCGTTCGAATTCCGAGAGACCGGGCTTGCGTCCCGGCGCAGCATTCAATTTGACAGGGTGGTGGAACAATGAACGACAACGAAGACGGGCATCCCCAGCAGTGGCACGCCACGGGAATCGCGGGCGAGGCGCGCATGCCGGCGGATTGCTCTCATGCACCCTCCCGGCTCGAGGGCGGCAAGGACCCGAAGGAGCCCGCACTCGACCTCGAGACCGGCCAGCGGAGCTGGGACGCCGTGTGCGAGAAGCTCCGCGCCATGCTGGGCAGGGGGCCTTACGCGAGCTGGTGCCAGGACCTGCGCTTCGTCGAGCTCTCGGGCGGCCAGCTCGTGCTCGCGGCGCCCGGGCGCTATGCCGGCCGCCATGTGGAGTCGAGCTACGGGCCCGAGATCCTGCGGCTCTGGGTGCAGCGGCACCCCGAGACGCGGCGCATCAGGATCATCTCCGTGCCGCGGCCGGCGCCGGCCGCGGAAGCGGCAGCCGCGCCTCCCCCGCCTCCGCCCGCATCGGGCGACGCACGGCCCTCGAGCGAGACCGTCGGCGTCCCGCTCGATCCGGCGCTCACCTTCGCGCGCTTCGTCGTCGGCCCGTCGAACGAGGCGGCCTATCTTGCCGCGCGCAGCCTCGCCGAGGAGAGCGACACCGGGCGGGGCCCGCTCGTCATCTACGGTCCGTCCGGCTTCGGCAAGACCCATCTCGCGCTCGCGATCGGCAACGAGGTCCGCGCGCGCCGGCCCGGGCTCGACGTCGTCTATCTGCCGGTCGAGCACTTCGTGAGCCGCTTCGGCGCCGCGGCCGCGGAAGCCAAGCGCATGCACCACTCCGAGCGGCTCTCGGCCCTGAAGGCCCGCCTGCGCGCCGCCGACCTGCTCATCATC
The DNA here is from genome assembly GCA_024236075.1 of Alphaproteobacteria bacterium. Taxonomy (GTDB): domain Bacteria; phylum Pseudomonadota; class Alphaproteobacteria; order JACAEB01; family JACAEB01; genus JACAEB01. Next base: position 2,986 of record JACKLE010000001.1, read on the forward strand.
GACGATTTTCACGAGGCGGAAAATCGCGAAAAGAGCCAGGCCGAGCTCTTCGAGACGGTCCGCGAGGTCATCGATCGGGGCGGGCGCGTCGTCATCGTGGCGAACCGTCCTCCGCTCGAGCTCGCCGGCATCGAACAGAAGCTTCGGGCCCGTCTCGTCGAGCGGCTGGCGATCGACGTCCAGCCGGCCGACTACGAGCTGCGGCTCAGGGTCCTCAAATTTCTCGCCGGCGAGCACAAGGAGCGCTGCGGCAAGGACATTCCGAGCGACGTGCTCGAGCTCCTCGCCCAGCGGATCGTGTCGACCATTCGCGAGCTGAAGGGGGCGTTCAACCGGCTCGAGTTCTTTTCTATCAACCTGCAACGGGAGATTTCCATGACGTCGGTCGTTCATGTGCTCGCAGACATGCTTCGCGGGTCGGAGCGTCGCCTGACGGTCGACCTCATTCAGCGCAACACGGCCGAATATTTCGGGGTCACCGTCGCCGACATCGTGGGAAAGGAGCGCACACGGAACATCGTCCAGGCGCGCCACGTTGCCATGTACCTCTCGCGCACCCTCGTGCACCGCTCCTATCCCGACCTCGGTAATCGCTTTGGCGGGAAGGATCACACCAGCGTGCTGTTCGGGGTGCGGAAGATCCGAGGGCTCATCGAGACGGACCGCTCCGTGCGCGAGGCGGTCGAGACGCTGACCCAGCGCCTCGTCCACTAGGCCGGAAGGAACCGCTCTACATCGTCGAATGGAGAGCGGTTTCTCGCGACCCGGCGGAGCCGGTCCGGTTCCGCCGCGTCCCAAATTGTCCAGGGCGAGCCGCGAGCGGACCGGCGCGCGACGGCCGGCCCATGGCGCGGCCCGGGACAGCCGCCGTTGGACGGGCCCGGGACCCGTCGTGCAAACCCCGTCGCGGGGACGCGGGACGTGTTGAGGGCCCCACCGGCTCTGCTATACTTTTTTGCTGGATTCGCGCCGGCGGGCCGTCATGTTCGGCGTGCGGCGATTCTCGGTTCGCGAGACGGCCTTCCAAGCGCCGGGGACCGCTCGGACCGGCCCCGAGGCGGGCGCTCGGCTGGCTTTCCCGAACCGCTCGGGCGGCCGGGGCAACGGGCGCCGCCGTCCGGCGTCCGGACGCCTCAGGCCCTCGTGCGGACCGGCAGGGAATATAGGCAGTTGCGGCGGCGCCCGACATGCGGCGCCGCGGCCATCTTGGAGCGGCGTGAGGACGATGAAATTCAAGATCGAGCGTGCCACGCTTTTGCGGTCCTTGTCGCATGTGCAGGGGATCGTGGAGCGTCGCAACACCATTCCCATCCTCTCCAACGTGCTTCTCGAGGCGCGCCAGGGACGGGTGCGCCTCTCGGCCACGGATCTCGATCTGGAAATCGTCGAGCTGGTGAAGGCCGACGTCTTTCAGGAGGGCGGCACGACGGCGCCCGCGCATACGCTTCACGACATCGTCCGCAAGCTGCCGGACGGCGCGGAGGTCGAGCTCACCCTCGACGCCGCGGAGGGCCGCCTCACGGTGCGCGCCGGCCTCGCGCGCTTCCAGCTCGCCTGCCTGCCGCGCGAGGATTTTCCCGCCATGACGGCGGGCGACCTGCCGAACCGCTTCGCGCTCGGGCCCGGCGAGCTCAAGCGCATGATCGACAAGACGCGCTTCGCGATTTCGTCCGAGGACACGCGCTATTATCTCAACGGCATCTATCTGCATGTCGCCGAAGGCGACGGCGAGGCCCGTCTCAGGGCGGTCGCGACCGACGGCCATCGCCTGGCGCGCTACGAGATCGCCGCGCCCGCGGGCGCGCAGGGCATGCCCGGCGTCATCGTGCCGCGCAAGGTGGTGGGCGAGATCCGCAAGCTCGCGGACGAGGCCGAGGGCGCGATCGAGGTCGGCGTATCGGACGCGAAGATTCGCTTCGCCTTCGACGACATCGTGCTCACCTCGAAGCTGATCGACGGCACGTTCCCCGACTATGCGCGCGTCATTCCGGCGGGCAACGACCGCGAGCTTCACGTGCCCGCGCATGAGCTCGCCCAGGCCGTCGACCGCGTCGCGACGGTCTCCAGCGAACGCTCGAGGGCCGTGAAGCTCTCGCTCGAGGAGGACCGCTTGACGCTGTCCGTCACGGCGCCGGAAAGCGGCAGCGCGACGGAGGAGCTCGAGGTCGGCTACCGCGCGCCGGCGCTTCAGATCGGCTTCAACGCCCGCTACCTGCTCGACATCCTGACCCAGATCGAGGGCGACAAGGGCCTCCTGCTGCTCGCCGATGCCGGCTCTCCGACGATCGTGCGCGACGAGGAGGACGACGGCGCCCTCTATGTCCTGATGCCGATGCGCGTATGACGAGCACGGAACATCTGGCCGGCACGTCTGCCGTTTGCATATGGGACCTGCTTTCGTGACGAGCCTTGAAGAGGTTGCGGCGATCCGTGCGCGGTGCGTCGTCGAGGCGCCTGCGGCGCCTCGCCCCGCCGCCCATGCCGTCACGCGCCTCCAGCTCACGCGCTTCCGCAGCTATGAGCGTCTCGACCTCGGCGTGGATGCGCGCCCCGTCGTTCTCGTCGGGGCCAACGGCGCGGGCAAGACGAATATTCTCGAGGCCTTGTCCTGGCTTCAGCCCGGGCGGGGCCTGCGCGGAGCGACGCTCGCCGATGCGGAGCGGCGCGCGCCGAGCCCGGCGCCTCTCGCCCAGGGCTGGGCCGTCGCGGCGCAGGCGACGGGGCCGGACGGCGCGGTGCGCCTGGGCTCGGGACTCGACGCCGCGACGGGGCGCCGCGCCGTGCGCATCGACGGCGAGGTCGCCGGCCCGATGGCGCTGTCGCGCCATATGCGCCTCGCCTGGCTCACGCCTGCCATGGACCGCCTCTTTCTCGAGGGGCCGGGCGGGCGGCGCGAGTTTCTCGACCGCCTCACGATCGCCCTCGAGCCGGACCATGCCGTCCGGCTCGCCGCCTATGAAAAGGCGATGCGCGAGCGCCGCGCGCTGCTCGAGACCGGCGCGCCCGACGGGGACTGGCTCGCCGCCGCCGAGGCGCGCATGGCGCAGGACGGCGTCGCCGTGACGCTTGCGCGGCTGCGCACGGTCGCCGCGCTCGACGGAGCCTCCCGCGACCGGGCCTTCCCGCACGGCTTTCCGAGCGCGGAGCTTTGCCTCGTCGGCGGGTTAGAGGCGCGCCTCGCGCAGGAGGACCCCTCGGAGGTCGAGGGCGAGTTCCGCTCCCGCCTCGCCGCCTCCCGCGCGCGCGACGCGGCCGCCGGACGCACGCTCGAGGGCCCGCACCGCTCGGATCTCCGCGTCACGCACGCCGAGAAGGCGATGCCGGCCGGCGAGGCCTCGACGGGCGAGCAGAAGGCGCTGCTCGTCGGCCTTGTCCTCGCCTTCGCGCGGCTCGGCCGGACGATGCCGGTGATGCTGCTCGACGAGGCCGCGGCCCATCTCGACCCGCAGCGACGCCGGGCGCTCTGCGAGGCGATCCTCGCGCTCGGCATGCAGGCCTGGCTCACCGGCACGGACGCCGCGCTCTTCTCCGCCTTCGAGGGGCGCGCGCAGCTCTTCACGGTCGAGGACGGAGCGCTCGCGCCCCGCGCGGCCTGACCATCGGTTCCAACGTCCCTGGAAAGCGGACCTAAATGTCAGAAGACGAAGAATATGGCGCCCAGTCGATCAAGGTCCTGAAGGGCCTCGACGCCGTGCGCAAGCGTCCGGGCATGTATATCGGCGACACCGATGACGGCTCGGGCCTCCACCACATGGTCTATGAGGTGGTCGACAACGGCATCGACGAGGCGCTGGCGGGCTACAGCGACCGCGTGGAGATCACTCTGAACCCGGACGGCTCGGTGACCGTCTTCGACAACGGACGCGGCATTCCGACCGACATCCATCCCGGCGAGGGCGTGTCGGCCGCCGAGGTCATCATGACCCAGCTCCATGCGGGCGGAAAGTTCGACCAGAACTCCTACAAGGTCTCGGGCGGGCTGCACGGCGTCGGCGTCTCCGTCGTCAACGCGCTCTCCGAATGGCTCGACCTCACCATCTGGCGCGGCGGCAAGACGCATCACATGCGCTTCCGCATGGGCGAGCCGGAAGCGCCGCTGGCGGAGACCGGGCCCTCCGAGGGCAAGCGCGGCACGCAGATCGTCTTCAAGCCGAGCGGAACGATCTTCTCGGCGGTCGAGTTCGACTTTGCGACGCTCGAGCGGCGCCTGCGCGAGCTCGCCTTCCTCAACTCGGGCGTGACGGTCCTGCTGAAGGACCTTCGCCATGTCGAGCCGCGCGCCATCGAGATGCACTACGAGGGCGGCGTCGAGGAGTTCGTGCGCTATCTCGACCGCTCGCGCACGCCGCTCATCAAGGCGCCGATCCTCATCCGCGCCGAGCGCGACGGCATCGTCGTCGAGGCCGCCATGTGGTGGAACGACGGCTATCACGAGACCGTGCTCTGCTTCACGAACAACATTCCCCAGCGCGACGGCGGCACCCATCTCGCCGGCTATCGCGGCGCGCTGACGCGCACCGTCAACGCCTATGCGGCCGAGAGCGGCATCGCCAAGAAGGAGAAGATCGCGCTCACGGGCGACGATGCGCGAGAGGGGCTGACCTGCGTGCTCTCGGTGAAGGTGCCGGACCCGAAATTCAGCTCGCAGACGAAGGACAAGCTCGTCTCCTCCGAGGTGCGCCCCGTCGTCGAGACCATCGTCAGCGAGGCCCTGAGCCAGTGGTTCGAGGAGCATCCCCAGGACGCGAAGTCCGTGGTCGCGAAGATCGTCGAGGCGGCCGCAGCGCGCGAGGCGGCGCGCAAGGCGCGCGAGCTCACGCGGCGCAAGAGCGCGCTCGACATAGCGAGCCTGCCCGGCAAGCTCGCGGACTGCCAGGAGCGCGATCCGGCGCGCGCCGAGCTCTTCATCGTCGAGGGCGACTCGGCCGGCGGCTCGGCGAAGCAGGGCCGCGACCGGGTGAGCCAGGCGGTGCTGCCCCTGCGCGGCAAGATCCTCAATGTCGAGCGCGCGCGCTTCGACAAGATGCTGTCCTCGAACGAGATCGGCACGCTCATCACCGCGCTCGGCACGGGGATCGGCCGCGACGATTTCGACATCGCGAAGCTGCGCTACCACAAGATCATCATCATGACGGACGCCGACGTCGACGGCGCCCATATCCGCACGCTGCTGCTCACCTTCTTCTATCGTCAGATGCCGGAGCTCATCGAGCACGGGCATCTCTTCATCGCCCAGCCCCCGCTCTTCAAGGTGAAGAAAGGCCGCTCCGAGATCTACCTGAAGGATACCGAGGCGCTCGACGCCTACCTCATCTCGGAGGGCAGCCGCGAGGCGGTCCTGACGACCCATTCGGGGGCGCAGGTGACGGGCGAGGACCTGACGCGGCTCGTCACCGAGGCCGCCTCCATCGCCGCCGTCCTGCGCCAGATTCCGCATGGCTATCCGCGCGGCCTCGTCGAGCAGGCGGTCATCGCGGGCGCGCTCGATCCCGAGGTCTTCGCCGACGAGGCGCGCGCGCAGGCCGCGGTCGCCGAGCTCGCGACGCGGCTCGACGCTCTGTCGGCGGAGGAGGACAGGGGCTGGCGCGGCGAGGCGCAGGCCGGCCGCTCGCTCGTCGTCGCGCGCGAGGTGCGCGGCGTGCGCGAGGTGGGCGTCATCGACCTCGCGCTCATCGAATCGGCCGAGGCGCGGCGCCTGCGCTCGCTCGCGCCGGCGCTGAAGGAGCTCTATGGCGGCGCGGCGACGCTGAGGATCAAGGACGAGCTGCGCCTCGTGCACGGGCCGACCGATCTCCTGGAGGCCGTCGAGGGCTCCGGCGAGAAGGGCATCGACCTCCAGCGCTACAAGGGCCTCGGCGAGATGAACGCCGAGCAGCTCTGGGAGACGACGCTCGATCCGGCGGCGCGCTCGCTCCTTCAGGTGAAGGTCGCGCAGGCCGATTCGGCGGACGAGATGTTCTCCCGGCTCATGGGCGACGTGGTCGAGCCGCGCCGCGAGTTCATCCGCGAGAACGCGCTCGACGTCGCCAATCTCGACGTATAGGGAGCAATATTATGCGGCTTCAGGGAAAGACGGCGCTCGTCACGGGATCGGGCAGCCGGGGCATAGGCAATGCCATCGTGCGCGGCTTCGCGCGCGAAGGCGCCGACGTCGTGCTCCAGGCCCACAGCCATCGCGACTTCGCGGACGAGACGGCTGCCGAGCTGCGCGCGGCGGGGCGCCGCGCCGAGGTCCTGGTCGCCGACTTCTCCGAGCCGGCGGGCGCCCGCGCGCTCGTGCGCGAGGCGATCTCGGCCATGGGCGGGATCGACATCCTCGTCAACAACGCGGCGACGATCACGCGCGGGCCCGTGCTCGAGATGAGCGACGAGACGCTCGCCCATATGCTCAACGTCAATGTGCGCGGCTATTTCGCCTGCGCCCAGGAGGCCGCGCTCGACATGGTCGCGCGGGGTGTCCGTGGGCGGATCATGATGGTCTCCTCGCCGCTCCAGGACGTCGTCATACCGGGCTTCGCGGGCTATGCGACGAGCAAGGGAGCCGTGCGCCAGCTCGCGAGGTCGCTCGCGCTGGAGCTCGCGCCGAAGGGCATCACGGTCAACGTGATCGCGCCGGGCACGACGCTCACGGATTTCAACCGGAAGATCTTCTCCGACGAGGCGAAGCGGCGCTCGCGCGAGGAGGCGATCCCGATGCAGCGGCTCGGCATGCCGGACGATCTCGTCGGCGCGGCCGTCTTCCTCGCGAGCGAGGAGGCCGCCTATATGACGGGTGGCTGCCTCCTCGTCGACGGCGGACTGAGCCTCGCCTGAGAGCTCAGCCCTTCTTCACGGCCTTGAGGCGCTCCTCGCGGCCGTTGAATGCCTGGAGCTTTTCCGGCCAGTAGCGGCCCGCGATCATCCCTCCGTCGACGACAAGGTCGTGCGCGTTGACGAAAAGGGAGTCGTCGCTCGCCAGAAAGAGCGCGGCGTTGGCGATGTCGCGCGGAAGCCCGGCCCGCGGAATGGGCTGCGCCTGCGAGAGGCCGGCGAGGATCACGTCCATCTGCGCCTTGGAGGCCGCGTGCCGGTCGCCCTCCTCGAGAAAGATCGGCGTGACGATTCCGCCCGGCGAGATGGCGTTGACGCGGACATTGTCCATGCCGAGCTCGATGGCGATGGTTTTCGTCAGCATGATGACGGCCGCCTTCGCCGAGGTGTAGAGATGCGCGCTGAGGCCCGTGAGGTGCCCCGCGACCGAGGCGGTGTTGATGATGGAGCCGGACTTCTGCGCGCGCATGACGGGCGCCACGTACTTCATGCCGAGAAAGACGCTGCGCACGAGATTGGCGTAGCAGGCGTCGAAGCCCGCGGCGGTCAGCTGCTCGATGCCGCCGTCCTCGCTCGGCGCGCCGGCATTGTTGAAGAGGCAGTCGATGCGGTCGAAGCGCTTCCTGGCCGTGTCGATGAGGGCCTCGATGTCGGCCTCCTTCTCGACGTCGCAGGGCACGAAGAGCGCCTCGCCCCCGAGCTCGCGCGCGAGCGCCTCGCCCTTGGCCCGCGTGCGGCCCGCCATGACGACGCGCGCGCCTTCCGCCGCGAAGAGGCGCGCCGTTTCCTCGCCGATTCCGCTCGTCGCGCCGGTGATGACCGCGACCTTGCCGTTGAGGCGTCCCATCTGCTTCTCCCCTTGTCCGTGTGGTCCTCGCCGCACGGCCTATCGCGGCGGAGGGGAGTCTTTCAAGTCCCGAGCGTGGCCAGAAGCGCCGGAACGTGCGTTTCGAGCCGCGCGCGCCAGGGCGCGGGCGGCAGGCCGTAGACGCGCGCGATCTTTCCGCAGTCCATGACCGAGTTCTTCGGCCGCTCGGCGGGCGTCGGGTACTCGCTCGTCGCGATGCGGGCGAGGCTCGCCTTGGGCCCTTGCGGTCCCGCCGCCTTCAGCGTCGCGGCGGCGAGGTCGGCCCAGCTGCACGGCTCGTCGCCGCAGAAATGGAAGGTGCCCCAGCGCGCGGCCTCGTCCTTCGGCCTGCGGGTGAGCGTCGCGAGCAGCGCATGGGCGATGTCCTGCGCGGGCGTTGGGCAGCCGCGCTGGTCGTCGACGATGCGCAGGGCGCCCTTCTCGCGCGCGAGGCGCAGCACGGTGCGCACGAAATTGTGCCCGTCCCTGGCGAAGACCCAGGAGGTCCTGAGGATGATGTGCCGGTCGCACGCCTCCCGCACGCCTACCTCGCCCGCGAGCTTGGTGCGTCCGTAGGCGGAGCGCGGATTCACCGTGTCGTCCTCGACATAGGGCGCCGGCTTCGTGCCGTCGAACACGTAGTCGGTGGAGATGTGCACGATCGGAATGCCGCGCGCGGCGCAGGCGCGCGCCATTGCAGCGGGCGCGGCGCCGTTGACGGCGAGAGCGAGCTCCTCCTCGCTCTCGCACTTGTCGACGGCGGTGTAGGCGGCCGCGTTGACGACCGCCTCGATGTCGGGCGTCGCGAGCACCAGGCGCTCCACCGCATCCGCGTCGGCGAGGTCGATCTCGTCCTTGTCGAAGGCGATGGGCGCGACGCCGAAGGCGCTCGCCTGCTCCAGAAGCTCGCGCCCGACCTGGCCGACGCGTCCGAACTGCAGGATGCGCATGCGCCTCATTCCGTCTTCGCCTCGAGGCCGAGCCGGCGCGCGTCGTCGTGGCCGCGCTTGCGGATCGCGTCCCACCACCAGCGGTTCTCGAGATACCAGGCGACCGTGCGCCTCAGGCCTTCCTCCACGGTGACGGTGGGCCGCCATCCGAGCTCGCGGCCGATCCTGTCCGCGTCGATCGCGTAGCGCAGATCGTGGCCCGGGCGGTCCGCGACGAAGGAGATGAGGCGCTCGTGCGGCCGATGCGGGCTCTCGGGCGCGAGCTCGTCCATCAGCTTGCAGAGCAGCTTCACCAGGGCGAGGTTCGAGAGCTCGTTGTGTCCGCCGACATTGTAGGTCTCGCCGACGGCTCCCCGCTCGAGGATCGCGACGAGCGCGGCCGCGTGGTCCTCGACATAGAGCCAGTCCCGCACGTTCTCGCCCTTGCCGTAGATCGGGATGGTCCGGCCCTCGAGCGCCGCGAGGATGACGACCGGGATGAGCTTCTCGGGAAACTGGTAGGGGCCGTAATTGTTCGAACAGTTCGAGGTGACGACGGGCAGCTTGTAGGTGTGGTGCCAGGCGCGCACGAGATGGTCCGAGGAGGCCTTGCTCGCCGAATAGGGCGAGTTCGGAGCATATGCCGTCTCCTCGGTGAAGAAGCCGCTCGTCCCCAGCGTTCCGAAGACCTCGTCGGTCGAGACGTGATGGAAGCGGAAGCGCGCGCGCTCCTGCGCCGCGCGCGTCTCGAGATGGCGGCGGGCGGCCTCGAGGAGGGTGTAGGTGCCGAGAATGTTCGTCGAGATGAACTCCGCGGGACCGTCGATCGAGCGGTCGACATGGCTTTCGGCCGCTAGATGCATGATCGCGTCGGGGCGGTGCTTTGCGAGGATCGACGCGACGGCCGGGGCGTCGCAGATGTCGGCCCTCTCGAAGGCGTAGCGCGGATCGCCCGCGACGGCCTTCACATTGTCGAGGTTCGCCGCATAGGTGAGCTTGTCGAGATTGACGACCTCGTGGGGGCTCTCGGCGATCAGGCGGCGGACGACCGCGGAGCCGATGAAGCCAGCGCCGCCGGTCACGAGGATCTTCATGGGGAGCCTTTCGCGCCGTCAGGCGTCATAGGTGAAGGGCGTGGCGAGCTCGGCGAGACGGGGGAGGCCCGCATCCTTCTCGGAGACGAGGATGCGCTCCGCCGGCACGCCCCAGTCGATGGCGAGGTCGGGGTCGGCGAAGCTCACGCCGCCGTCATGGGCGCGCGAGTAGAAGGCGTCGACCTTGTAGAGAACCTCCGTGTCGGGCTCCAGGGTCAGATAGCCGTGGAGGAAGCCCTTCGGCACCAGGATCTGCGTGCCCGTCGCGGCGTCGAGCTCGGCCTTGACGTGCCGCCCGAAGGTCGGCGAGCCGCGGCGTGCGTCGACCGCGACGTCGAGGATCCGCCCACGAACGACCCGCACGAGCTTCGTCTGCGCGTAGGGGGGCGCCTGGAAATGCAGGCCGCGCAGCGTGTAGGCCGGCCTCGAGAGCGCGTGATTGTCCTGCACGAAGGGAAGGTCGAGCCCTCTCTCGGCCATGAGGCGCGCGCTCCAGGTCTCGCTGAACCAGCCGCGCGCATCGCCGTGCCGGCGCGGCGTCAGCAGCTTCACCTCGGGTATTGCGAGATCGACGATCTCCATGAGCCCCTCATGTGCGGTCCCGCGCGACGCGCCCGCAAGGATCGTTCCAGCCGGAGAGGAGGTCAACGCTGGCGGCGCGCCGGCCCGAAGGCGTGCAGGCCCGCGCCGCGCTCCTTGAGCCAGGCTTCCGCCCGCTCGTAGTCGGGGTCGAGCTTCTCGACCAGCCGCCAGAAGGCGCGCCCGTGATTGAGGTGCTTGAGATGCGCGCATTCGTGCGCCGCCACGTAGTCGAGCACGAAGCCGGGCGCCATGATGAGGCGCCAGGAGAAGGAGAGCCCCGAGCGCGGCGAGCACGAGCCCCAGCGCGAGCTCGTGTCGCGCAGGGTGATCCGCGGCAGGGCGACGCCCATCCGGGACGCGTGGGCTGTGACGCGCGCGACGATGGCGCGCCGGGCTTCCGCCCGCAGCCAGTCGAGGAGGCGGCGGGGCAGATGCTCGACCTGGCCCGTGACCGTGACGAGGCCTTGCGCGGCGTCCCGCCATACGCCGCCGCGCGCGCCGGGCCGATGGCGGATGCGATGCATGAGCCCGCCGATCGGAATCTCGGCGCCGGGCATGAAGGGCACCTGCTCGGGAAGGGTCGCGAGCTGATAGGCGATCCACTCGCTGTTGGCATAGGCGAAGGCGAGCGCGTCCGACCGCGCGGCGTAGATCGGATGGACGATCACCACCTCGCGGGTCGCCGATTTCACGCGCACGCTGAAGCGCCGCGCGCGCGGATGGGTGCGCAACCTCACCGGGATCTGCTGGCCTTCGAGGTTCATCGAAGGGCCGGATCTCCGGCCTTTTGCCTTCTTCATGGGAGCGTTTTCGCCGTGAAGCCTTCGGGCCAAAAGTCTAGCATGCGGCCTGTGGATTGCGCATCAGCCGTTGAGGTTCGAGCGGATGAAATCTCTAACGCGCGGCTGGATTTCCGTGCGCCAGCGCGTGCCGTTGAAGACCCCGTAATGGCCGACCCCCGGCTGGATGTAGTCGACCTGCTTCGAGGCCGGGATGTTCACGCAAAGCTCGTGGGCCGCCTGGGTCTGGCCGATGCCGGAAATGTCGTCCTTCTCGCCCTCGACGGTCATCAGCGCGGTGGTCTTGAGCGCCGAGGGCTTCACGCGCTGGTTGCGGTGAATGAACTCGCCCTTGGGCAGCAAATGGCGCTGGAAGACCTTGTCGATGGTGTCGAGGTAGAACTCGGCCGCGAGGTCCATCACGGCAAGATATTCGTCGTAGAACTCGCGGTGCTTCTGCACCGAGTCGCCGTCGCCGCCGACGAGATGCTTGTAATATTGATAGTGGGCGTCGACGTGGCGGTCCCGGTTCATGCTGATGAAGCTCGAGAGCTGCACGAAGCCCGGATAGACCTTGCGGAACGCGCCCGGATGGGGGAAGGGCACGCGCATGATCATGTTCTTCTCGAACCACTCGAAGGGCCGCGATTCGGCGAGAATGTTGGGCTCGGTCGGGCTTTTGCGCGCATCGATGGGGCTGCCCATGATGACGAGCGAGGCCGGCGTCGCCGGATCGCGCGCCTCGGCCATCAGCGAGGCCGCCGCGAGAACGCCGGGACCGGGCTGGCAGACCGCGATGACATGCGTGCCCGGGCCCAGATGGCGGATCATCGCCATCACGTAGTCGATGAAGCTGTCGAGATCGAAGCGGCCTTCCGTGACGGGCACGAGGCGCGCGTCCCGCCAGTCGGTGATGTAGACGTCGTGCTCGGGCAGCATGGCCTCGACGGTGCCGCGCAGCAGCGTCGCATAGTGGCCGGACATGGGCGCGACGATGAGGACCTTCGGGTCGGACCGCTTCGCCGACAGGCGCCCGAGCGCGCGCAGCGTGTCCTCGTCGCGCTTGAAGCGCTTGAGCTGGCAGAAGGTGTTGCGCCAGACGATGGTCTCGGTGATGTCGACCGGCTGACCGTGGATGCGCGTGCGCGCCAGGCCGAATTTCGGCTTGCCGTAGCGCCGTGTCGTCGAGCTGAAGACGTCGAAGGCGGCGGCGAGCGTCTTGCCGACCCCGGTATAGGAGAGCGGGTTGTAGGGGTTGCGGAAGACGAGCTGACCGACATCGGCGGCCGCCCGGAGCGGCGCGATCGCCGCATGGTTCAGTTCATAGACGTGATAAAGAAACATACCCACCGCCTCAGAACCCGAGCCGCACCGCTGTCACCGAACGATCTTTGCGTCGTCTTGGGTACGCCGAGGTCTTCCCGTCACTCCCAGGCCCCTATGGTAGCCCAGCGCTGCGATGCAGCAACGACTTTTGTTCAATCGTCACAAATATCGTCCCGAAACGCGGGCCGGCCACTGCGCCTGGCGCATAACTGATTGCAAATTAACGATTATCTGCGCGGGGCAGGAGGCCTCAGGGCAGCGCCGCGAGACGCTCGGCGATGTCCTCCACCGCGTCGTCGGCGGTGAAGAAGGTGATGAACTCGCCCTCGGTCCCCATGAGGTAGAGCACGCTCGAATGGTCCATGAGATAGCCGACGGCGGAGCCCGCCTGCTCCTGCTTCCGGGAATAGACGCGAAAGGCGCTCAGGACGGGCTTCAGCTCCTCGGGCGTGCCGGTGAGGCCGACGAGGCGGGGGCCGAAATGCTTCACATAGGCGCGGAGCACGTCCGGCGTGTCGCGCTCCGGATCGACCGTGACGAAAAGGGGCTGGATGCGGTCCGCCTTGGCGCCGAGCCGCTCCAGCACGCTCGCCATGCGCGAGAGCTCGGTCGGGCAGACGTCGGGGCAATAGGTGTAGCCGAAATAGATGAGCCGGTAGGTCCCGTCGAAGTCGCTGGACTTCACGCGCGTGCCCTTGTCGCTCGTCAGCGTGAACGGCCCCCCGACGGCGGCGGGCCCGGGCTCGGGCGCGCCGCGCGGAATGAGAAGAAGGCCGAGGCCGCAGGCCGCCAGGACGGCGGCGGCCCAAAGGGCGAGGCGCACACGGGGCATGGCGATGGGACTCCGCTATCGGCGGCTTGACGCCGCGCCGGGTTTGGCGGCAGCGATTGAGCTATGGTGACTGTCGGGGGCACGATCCTAACGCTTCGGGAGCGCGCATGCGAACGCGGATGTCGGCATTGACCCTTGAACGGTCTCCGGGGCCGGGCCTTGGATTAGGGCCCGCGCGCTCCTGGCGCGCGCGCCTGGCGGCGCTTCTGTGCGCGCTGGCTCTCCTCTCGCCCGCGGCCGCACGGGCCGACTTCACCAACAACAACGACCTCATCGCGGCCATCGAGGACAATGACGAGGCCGGCGTGCGGCTGGCCGTCGTGACCATCAATCCCAATTCGCGGCACGAGGACGGAACGCCGGCCGTGGTGCTCGCGGCGGAGGCGCGCAACCCCGCCATCGTCGAGATCCTCCTCAAGGCCGGCGCGCGTCCGGATGCCTCCGCCAAGGACGGGCGGACCGCGCTTTCGCTTGCCGCTCAGTACGGGCTTGCGAGGATCGCGCGGCTCCTCATCGACGCCGGAGCCGATGTCGAGAAGCCCGGAACGAATCGCGAGCCTCCGCTCATCAAGGCGGTCCGCGAGCGCCAGATCGAGGTCGCGTCCATTCTGCTCGCCGCCGGCGCCGATCCGGAGGCGAGCGATTCGACCGGTCTCGCCGCCCGCGACATTGCCGGCCGTCAGAACGATCCTCGGCTCATCGCGCTCTTCGAGGTCCAATGAGCCGCAGGGAGGCCCTGCCGTGATGCACGCGACGTCGAGGCCCGAGGAAGCGGGGCAGCGCGAGCGGCCCGCGCGCTGGACCCTGCGTCCGCCCGAGGCGGCGCCTCCGTTGAGCGCGCTGCTCGAGCAGGGCCGGGTGCGTCTCATGACGCTGGTCGGCCTGCGCTGGCTCGCGATCGCCGGCCAGACGACGGCGGTTCTCATCGTCCATGTCGGCCTCGGCTTCCGCTTGCCGATGCTGCTCGCCTTTTCCGTGATCGCGACAAGCGTCCTTCTCAACGTCATCGTCACGCTGCGCTATCCGCCGTCCCGGCGCCTCAGCGACGGAGAAGCGGCGGGCTACCTCGCCTTCGACGTCCTCGAGCTCACGGCGCTGCTGATGCTGACCGGCGGCCTGCACAATCCCTTTGCGCTGCTGTTCGTCGCGCCCGCCACCATCTCGGCGACGTCGCTTTCGCTGCGCTCGACGCTCCTGATCGCGGGCCTCACGCTCGGCTGCATCGTCCTCATCGCGCTCGTCGCGATGCCGCTGCCCTGGTACGCGGACGAGGCCTTCGCGCTACCCGGCATGTACCTCGTCGGGCAGGCCGTCGCGCTTGTTCTCGGCCTCGGCTTCACCGCGGGCTATGTCTGGCGCATCTCGGCGGAGGCGCATGCGATGTCCAACGCGCTGGCGGCGACGCAGCTCGTGCTCGCGCGAGAGCAGAAGCTGTCCGCGCTCGGAGGACTTGCGGCCGCGGCCGCGCACGAGCTCGGCACGCCGCTCGGCACCATCGCCACCGCGGCCAAGGAGCTTTCCCGCAGCCTGCCGGCGGAGGGCGAGGAGGCGGAGGATCTCTCGCTCATCCGCGAGCAGACGCAGCGCTGCCGCGAGATCCTGAGCCGCCTCGCGCGCCATTCGGAGACCGAGGACGCCCATTATTCGCGCCTCTCGCTCGGCTCGCTGCTGGACGAGGTCGCCGACCCGCATCGCGATTTCGACGTGCCCATCGAGGTGCGCATGCTCGCCGGCGAGGGCGCCGGGCCCGAGCCCGATGTCTGGCGGCGGCCCGAGATCCTCTACGGGCTCGGGAACATCGTCGAGAACGCCGTCGACTTCGCGCGCGGCCACGTTCGCATCTCGGCGCGGTGGGACCCGTCCGAGGTCGAGATCGTCGTTCGCGACGACGGTCCGGGCTTCAGCCAGGACATTCTCGATCGTCTGGGCGAGCCCTATGTCTCGACGCGGCCGCGCGTGGACGACGGTGCCCGCGCGCCGGGCGCGGACGAGCCGGAGGGCCATCAGGGCATGGGGCTCGGCTTCTTCATTGCGCGAACGCTTCTCGAGCGCACCGGCGGCGCGGTCAGCTTCGGCAATGCCGCCGCCGAGGACGGGATGGGCGAGGGCGCGCGCGTGGTCGTGAGGTGGAAGCGCGAGGCCGTGGTGGCCGCCGCCGGCTGACATCGCAGGCTTTGCTGCGCCCGCGCGAGTCAATAGCCTATAGTGCCGCAAGCCGATCGACCGAAGCGCCGCCATGGGGGACGCGGCCTCGGAGCGCAAGAAGGAGGACCCTCGATGACCGATGCCGCTCCCCGCCCGCGCGACCATCTCGGGCGCCCCATCGAGGATGCGAGCCTGCTCATCGTCGACGACGACGCGCCGTTCCGGCTGCGCCTCGCGCGCGCCATGGAGGCGCGCGGCTTCGCGGTGCGCACGGCCGAAAGCATCGAGGAGGCGATCGCGGCCGTGCGGGCGAGCCCGCCGGCCTTCGGGGTCGTCGACCTGCGCCTCGCCGACGGCAGCGGGCTCGACCTCATCGCGCTCATCAGCGAGGTGCGGCCCACCGCGCGCATCGTCATGCTGACGGGATACGGCAACATCGCGACGGCCGTCGCGGCGGTGAAGAAGGGCGCGATCGACTATCTCGCCAAGCCCGCCGACGCCGACGAGGTCTACGCGGCGCTCATCGCCGATCCGCAGGCCAAGCCCGCGCCGCCGGACAATCCCATGTCCGCCGACCGGGTGCGCTGGGAGCACATTCAGCGCGTCTACGAGCTCTGCAACCACAACGTCTCGGAGACAGCGCGCCGCCTCAACATGCATCGTCGCACCTTGCAGCGCATCCTCGCCAAGCGCTCGCCGCACTGAGGCGCAGAGCGGGGCGCAAAGAACGATCCGGAGGAAATCATGGCCGCCTTTGAAATTGCCCGCCGCGCGGGCGCGCTCGCACTCGGCCTTGTTGCCTTGGCGGCATGCGGTTTCAAGGACGAAACCGGAGGCGCGAAGCCGGACCCCCTCGTCGCGGGCTTCGCCGATCCGCCGGACGAGGCGCGCCCCTGCCTCTGGTGGCAATGGATGAACGGCAACATCACCAAGGAAGGCATCGGCCTCGATCTCGAATGGATGCGCCGGGTGGGCTTCGGCTGCGCGCAGATGTTCGACGTCGCGATCGGCGTGCCGCCGCTCGTCGACAAGCGCATCGTCTACCGCTCGCCCGAATGGTACGACGCGGTGAAGTTCGCCATCGAGAAGGCGGACGCGCTCGGCCTCGAGATGACGCTCATCGGCTCGCCCGGCTGGAGCGAGTCGGGCGGCACCTGGGTCACGCCCGAACAGGCGATGAAGAAGGTGGTCTGGAGCGAGACGCGCGTCTCCGGCCCGGGCCCCTTCGGGGAGAAGCTGGCGCGGCCGCCTTCGGTGACGGGACCTTATCTCGACTTCCCGAGGCCCGCCTTCGAGCTGCCCTCGACCGTGGGCTCGGGCGGGACGGCCAGCGCGTCCGGCGATGCTCCGCGTACGCCGGTCTTCTACAAGGACATCCGCGTCCTCGCCTATCCGGCGCCCGTCGGCGACGTGCCCGTGCTCTCCCTCGATCCGACGGTCACCTCCAATGCGGGCGAGCTCGATGCGCGGCTGCTGACGGACGGCCTCTTCGCCGAGCAGCAATATCTCGGCGGCGCGAGCGCGGGCCGCCCGGTCTGGGTGCAGTACGAGTTTCCCCAGCCCCAGACCATGCGTGCCGTCGTCGTGGGCGTGGGCGACGGGGGACGCTTCAGCTTCACGAGCGTTCCCGAGGGCCGCGTCGAGGCGAGCGACGACGGAGAGACCTTCCGGACGCTGGCGACCCTTCCGGGCGCCTACAATCTGAGCCCGCCCTCGCGCACCTTCGCCTTTCCCGCGACGACGGCGCGCTTCTTCCGCGTGACCTTCACCTCGATTCCGACCAACCCGATGTCGCTCTTCGGCGCGCCGCCCTATACGGGCTATGAGATCGGCGAGCTGCGCTTCGAGCCCTCGCCCCGCGTCAACCGCGCTGAGGAGCAGGCCGCCTTCGGCACGACTTACGACGTCCAGACCATGCGCACGCCGCAGACGCCCGCCGAGACGGCGCTGTCCGCGGAGCGCGCGGTCGACCTCACCGACCGTCTGCAGGCGGACGGAACGCTCGACTGGATGGTGCCGGAAGGCGACTGGATCGTCGTGCGCCTCGGCTACTCGCTCACGGGCGCGGTCAACGCGCCGGCGCAGGCGGAGGCCACGGGCCTCGAGGCCGACAAGCTCAGCAAGGCGCACGTCACCTCCTATCTGCACGGCTATCTCGATCCCGTGCTGAAGGCGCTGGGGCCGCTCTCGGGCGAGCGCGGCCTCACCTCCATGGAGACGGATAGCTGGGAAGCCGGCCAGCAGAATTGGACCGACGACATGATCGCCGAGTTCAAGGCGCGCCGGGGCTACGACCCGACGCCCTATCTGCCCGCGCTCGCGGGCCGCGTCGTCGCCGGCGCCGACGAGACCGACCGCTTCCTCTGGGACTTCCGCCGGACGATCGCCGACCTCATCGCCGACAACCATTACGGCGTCATCCGTGATTTCCTCGCCGAACGGGGCCTGAAGCTCTACGGCGAGGCGATCGGCGTGAAGGAGCACACGGTCGCCGACGGGCTCCAGGCGAAGTCGAAGACCGACGTGCCGCTCGGCGAGTTCTGGCTCGTGCCCATCGGCGGCACGCCCTCGCCCGATCACATCGCGGACATCCGCGAGGCCGCCTCGGCCGCCCACGTCTACGGGCAGAACATCGTCGGCGCGGAGTCCTTCACCGTCTTTCCGGCGGTCCAGGACCCCTACAAGATCTCGCCCCGCGACCTCAAATGGATCGGCGACAAATATCTCGCGCTCGGCGTCAACTGGTTCCAGATCTCGACGGGCGTGCATCAGCCCTTCCTCGACAGGAAGCCGGGCATCACGCTCGGGCCGTTCGGGCTTCATTTCACCCGCAATCATACGTGGGCGGAGCAGTCCAGGGTATGGGTCGACTATCTCGCGCGCGGCTCCTTCATGATGCGCCAGGGGCGGGCCGACGCCGACATCGCCTATTTCTACGGCGAGGGCGCGCCCGCGGTCGCGCCCTACTGGAAGGCGGTGAAGCCCGACATCCCTCAGGGCTACGCCTACGACTATGTCGGGGCCGACGCGATCCTGAACCTCATGTCGGTGAAGGACGGGCGCATCGTCCTGCCGAGCGGGCAGAGCTACGCGGTGCTCGTCCTTCCCGAGGGCCTCGACCTCTTGAGCCTTCCCCTCGTCACCAAGCTCGGCGCGCTCGTCGCCGAGGGCGCGACCGTCATCGGCTCGAAGCCGCAGGGCTCGCCCAGCCTGAGCTGGACGCACGACGCCGTGCGCCTCGCCGCGGAGCCGATCTGGGGGCCGGCCGATGGCAAGGCCGCCGGCGAGCACGCCTTCGGCAAGGGCCGAATCTTCTGGGGCGAGAGCGTGGGCACGGTTCTCTCGAAGCTCGCGGTGCCGCCGGCGCTGGAGCTGCCCCGCGCCGCCGCGCCCGGCGATCTCGTCTGGGCGTCGCGTCTCATCGACGGGGGGCAGATCTTCTTCGTCGCCAACCAGACGCTCGCGGCGAAATCGGTCGATGTGAGCCTGCGCGGATCGACGAACATGCCCAGGCTCTTCGATCCCATGACCGGAACCGTCGGGCCCGCGACCTATCGCATAAGCAATGGGCGCACGATCGTTTCCCTCGACCTCGATCCCCAAGGCTCGGTCTTCGTCGTCCTGCGCGGCAATCTGATCGGCGCGTCCAGCGCTCAGCCCAAGCGCGTCGCGACGAAGCTCGCGAACGTCGCCGGTCCCTGGGAGGTCCGTTTCCCCGAGGGCGGCGGGGCGCCGCCGCTCGTCCGCCTGGGGGCGCTGCAGTCCTGGACCGAGCACGCCGATCCGGGCGTCCGATATTTCTCGGGGAGCGCCACCTATGCGACGAGCTTCGATCTTCCGGCCGATGCGATCGGAAAGGGGCGTCTCCTTCTCGATCTCGGCGAGGTGCGCGACATCGCCGAGGTGTCCCTGAACGGGACGCCGCTCGGCACCTATTGGAAGACGCCCTACCGCGTCGATCTGAGCGAGGCGGCCGTCGCTGGCACCAACGCGCTCGAGGTCAGGGTCACGAACAACTGGGCGAACCGCATGATCGGCGATGTGCAGCCCGGAGCGGAACGCACCTACACCTTCACGACCGGCACGCCCTACAAGCCCTCGACGCCGCTCCAGCCCTCGGGGCTTCTCGGTCCGGTCGCCATCGTCCAGGAGACCGTTTCCGGGCAGTAGCGGGCTTAACCTTGGCGCAAGCAGCAGGTCCTAGAGTCGGCGTCTCCAGCTCCGTCCGGCGCGATCAGGGATGTGCGGCCCGGCGGGGCGAGTCTCGATAGGGACGAAAGCCGTGTCGGCGAACCGCCAGAAGCTGCCACAGCCCGAAGAGCTCCTGCTCGACTATGCGGAGCGCCTCGCCTATCACCGGGCGGGCCGTCTCGCGCTGTGGTTCCACCTCTCCAAGCTGCGCGCGGCGCCGCGGGCGGACGCCCGCCAGCATCTTCTCGCCGACCTCTTCAAGAGCCTCGTGGCGGGGCACCAGGGGCAGACCTACGCGCTGCGCTGCGGCGATCTCGTGATCGTCCTGCGCGAGCCGCGCCGGGGCGAGATCGACGAGCTCGTCTACAAGGCGCGCTACCTTTTCCGCGAGGATCCGCTCGTCGTCGCCGAGGAGGAGGACGGCACGCAGCGCTTCTGCGAGCGCTTCGAGATGGAGGCCGACTACGAGCGCTTCCGCGACGCCGTCCGCGAGCGCGCCCGCCACCCGGTCGCGGAGGACGCTCCCGTCCATTTTTCGGGGCATCTCGCGCGCCATCTCGAGGCGATCAGCGCCGAGGCCCGCAAGGAGGGCCACCCGTCCGAGCCGGACAAGGCGCCGGCGGGCGGCGGCGGCGCGCGGCCCGCGGACACGCGCCTCCTGCGCGAGCTGCCCGCCATGCGCCTTGGCGCGGCGGGCGGGGAGGCCGAGGCCCTCGTGCTCGTCGAGCTCGAGCTCGACCCCGCGCGCGCCCGCGAGGAGCTCTTCCGCGGCATCGATGCGGCCTCGAACCCGGCGCTCGGTAGTTTCATAGCCACGAGGCTCGAGGCGAGCCTTCTCGATCTCGCGACCTCGCGCATGCCCGTGCTGGGCGCGCCGGCCGCGCTGCGCCTGTCGCTCGACGGTGTCCTGAGCGCGGACTTCCTGCGCTTCGACCATGCCTGGCGCGCCCTGAAATCCGTGAACGGAGATCCCGTCCCCTCGCCGGTCATCGTGCTGTCGCGCGGCGAGCTCGCCGACCAGCCGGACGCCTTCCGCTTCGCCCGCGAGTTCCTCGATTCGCAGGGCTATCGCATCGCGCTCGGCGGCGTGCCCATCGCGGGCCTGCCGGGTGTCGACGCGGCCGCTCTCGGCATCGGCCTCGTCATCGCGGAATGGCGGGCGAGCGATTTCGCCGATCTCCTCGGCTCGAAGCTCTCGCTCTATCGCGCGACCGTCGAACGGCTGGGCGCCGAGCGCATCGTGCTCGGCGGCGTCGCCGAGGCGCGCGCGCTGAAGCTCGCCCAGGCGCTCGGGATAAGGGTCTTCTCCGGCCCGCATATCGCGGCGGGCGGACATCGCCAGGCCGCCCTTTCCGCCTGACATCGCCCCGACGCGCAGAGCCCTAGATCAGCCCGGCCTCGCCGAGGCCCGAGGCGAATTCCGGATCGCTGATGAGAAGCAGCTTGAGCGCGGCGGCGCGCGCGATGCGCGCGGTCATCGCCTTTCGCCGCGCGGGCGGGAGCGAGTCGAGCGGCGCCTCGCGGATGAGCGTCGCGCCGTAGCGGTCCGCGACGATGAGCCCGACGTCGAGCGGGAGCAGCTCCTTGGGAAAATCGGCATCGACCGCGAAATAGAAGGCATCGCAGAAGCCGAGATAGTCGCCCCATTTGCCGTCCGAGCGGAAATCGGGCACGCCCGATTTGATCTCGACAATGACGATCTCGCCCTTCGCGGACACGGCCGCGATGTCGGCGCGCCGTCCGTTGGCGAGGGAGAGCTCTTGCACGGGCGCGTGCCCGAGGCTCGCGAGAAGGCGCAGCGTGCCGCGCGCGATGGCCTCGGCGGCCATCACGGCGCGCCCTCGCCCGCGGGCGCGGCGGCCCGCGACAGAAGCGCCTGGCGCAGTTCGCCGAGGCGCGCGGCGCCCAGCGCGTGCGCGAGGCCGAAGAAGATCGCGGCCCCCGCGAAGACGACGGCCATCAGCCCCAGCGCGGCATTCAGACCGCCCGCCGCGAAGGCGGGCTCGAGAAGCTGCGCGATCCCGTAGACGCCGATCCCCATGAGGCTTGCCGCGAGCGCGATGCGGCTGCCGCGCCGGCGCAGCCGCGCGTCCGGCGCGAAATTGCCGACCTTGTGGAGGCCGCGGCCGAGCAGCAGCGCGTTCGCCCACGCCCCGAGGCTCGTGCCGAGCGCGATGCCCACGAAGCCGATGGTGAAGAAGAGCCCGAGGCTCGCCGCGATGTTGATCGCGACGCCGATGCCGGCATAGCGCATGGGCGTCGCCGTGTCCTCGCGCGCGAAATAGCCGGGGGAGAAGACCTTGTTGAGCACGAAGGCCGGCAGGCCCAGCGCGAAGGCCGCGAGCGCCGCCGAGGTCGGAGCGGTCTCCGCCGCCGTGAATGCGCCGCGCTCGAGGACCACCTGGACGATCTCGTGCGGCACGGCGAGAAGGGCCGCGGTCGCGGGCAGGGTGAAGAGCGCCGAGATTTCGAGCGCGCGGTTCATCTGTGTGCGGGCGCCGCGCTCGTCGCCCGCCCGCAGGCGCCGCGAGAGCTCGGGCAGAAGCACGACGCCCATGGCCGTGCCCATGATCGCGAGCGGCAGCTCGAAGAGACGGTCCGCATAGCCCAGAAGCGAGATCGCCCCGTCCTGCAGGGAGGCGATGAAGGTGCCGACGAGAAGGTTGATCTGCGTGATGCCGCCCGCGACGACGCCGGGCAGCCCGAGGATGAGGATGCGCCTCACCGCCGGCGTCATGCGCGGCCGCCGCAGGCGCAGCGTGAGGCCCGAGCGCGCCGCCGCGAAGGCGATGAACAGGAACTGCAGGACGCCCGCCGCGGCGGTCCCCCAGGCGAGCGCATGTCCCGCCGTGGGCAGAACGTCCTTGAGCGCGAAGAGGGCGCCGATGAGGCTGAGATTGAGGAGCGTCGGCACGGCGGCGGCGGCCGCAAAGCGCTTCACCGAATTGAGCATTCCCGCATAGAGCGCCACGAGCGACATGAAGAGGAGATAGGGGAAGGCGATCTGGCTGAAGAGGATCGAGAGCGGCCAGCGCACGGGATCGTCCCTGAAGCCGTAGGCGAGCGCGTACATGAGCCAGGGCATGAGGAGCTGGCAGACGAGCGTGAAGCCGAGAAGGGCCGTCAGAAGCACGGCCAGCACCTCCTCGGCGAAGGCGAGCGCGGCTCCCTTGCCCTGCGATTCGAGGGTCTTGGCGAAGAGCGGCACGAAGGCCGAGTTGAACGCGCCCTCGCCGAAGAAGCGGCGGAAGAGATTGGGGAAGCGGAACGCGACCCAGAAGGCGTCCGCGACCGGCCCCGCGCCGAGAAAGGCGGCGATCGCCATGTCGCGCGCGAAGCCGAGGAGGCGGCTCGCGCCGGTCATGCCGGCGACCGTCACCGTCGACTTGAGCATGCTCATGGATCGCCTCGAGACGCGCGCGGAGGAAACCAGCCTAGCCGGCGATGCGGCCTCGGCATGGGCGAAATGTGGCGGAGCGCGGGCGCGCCCTCAATCCTCCCCGCGCAGGGCCGCGAGCAGCCGCTGCTCGAGGAGCTCGACGGCGCTCGGCTTCTCGACTTTGAGACCATAGGCGTCCTTGACGTAGAAAACGTCAACGGCGCGCTCGCCATAGGTCGCGATCTGCGCGGACGAAATCGAGACCTTGAGGCCGGCGAAGGCCCGGGCCAGATCGAAGAGGAGTCCCGGGCGGTCCCGCCCGTTGACCTCGACCACGGTGAAGGACTCCGAGGCGCCGTTGTCCACATAGACCGCCGGCGCGACGGTGAAGGCCTCCTCGCGCCGCCGCCCGACCGCGCGCTCGCGCGAGGGCTCCGGCGGCACGCCGGTCTTCAGCGCGCGGGCGATGAGCGCCTCGAGGCGCGCAACCTGCGTGGGCTCGATGAAAGGCGCATCGAGCGTGTCCTGAAGCGCGAAGGTGTCGAGCGCGAGGCGGTCCGTCGTCGTGAAGACCTTGGCGTCGAGGACCGAGGCCCCCGCCGCCGCGATGGCGCCCGTGAGGAGGACGAAGAGGCCCGCGCGGTCCTCGGTCACGATGTCGAGGAGGCTCACCGCGCGCTCGGGCGCCGCCTCGAGGCGCAGGGCGAGCGCGAGCTCGCCCGCCGCGCGCGCCTCGTCCGCCTTCTTCAGGAGCCGCGCATGGGCCTTCAGCGTCTCCTCGTCGAAGGCGAGCCAATAGGCATCGTCCAGCCGGTGCATCAGCGCCATGCGCGCCTCCGGCGACCAGCCGTGCAGGCTCTCCGCGACGGCGGCGCGCTGCTCGGCCGCGCGCTCCAGGCGCGCATGGCTCGGCTCCTCGCCCTTGAGCGCGTGCTCGGTCGCGATGAAGAGCTCCTTCAGAAGCTGCCCCTTCCAGGCGTTCCAGACGAACGGGCCGACGCCGCGAATGTCGGCGGCCGTCAGCACGAGGAGGAGGCGCAGACGCTCCGGGCTCTGAACGAAATCGGCGAAATCGCGCACGGTCTGGGGGTCGGAGACGTCGCGCTGCTGCGCGACGAAGCTCATGCGCAGATGGTGGAGGACGAGCCATTGGGTGAGCTCCACCTCCGCCGGGGACAGCCCCAGCCGCGGACCGAGGCGCGAGGCGATCTGCGCGCCGGCCTCCGAGTGATCGCCCGGCACTCCCTTGGCGATGTCGTGCAGCAGCGCGGCGAGGAAGAGGGCGCTTCGGCTCCTCACATTCGCCGCGACGCGCGAGAAGAAGGCCATGTCCTCCTCGCGGTCGCCGCGCTCGATCGCCGCGACCTGGCCGACGACGCGGATGATGTGCTCGTCGACCGTGTAGTGATGATACATGTTGAACTGCATCTGCGCGACGATGCGCCCGAACTCGGGAATGAAGCGGCCGAGGACGCCCGCCTCGTTCATCGTCCTGAGGCAGCGCTCGGGGTCGTGGCGCGAGGTGAGCATCTCGAGGAAGAGCCGGTTCGCGGTCTTGTCGGCGCGCAGCGCGTCGTCGATGCGCTCGAGCGAGCGCGCCACCCAATGCAGCGCCTGCGGATGAATGTGGAGGCGCTTCTCGTCCGCCGTGTGGAAGAGGCGCAGGAGGTTGACCGGGTCGGCCTCGAAGACCTCCGGGCCCGCGACGGTGAGCCGGCCGCTGTCGACGAGGAAGCCCTCGGCCGCGATGCGGGGGCCGGCCATGGGCAGGAGGCGCCCGAGCGAGGGCCAGGCCTTTCGCTGGGTCACCTCGAGATTGGCGCAAATGATGCGCGTGAGATCCCCGACGTCCTTCGCAACCAGAAAATAGGTCCGCATGAACTGCTCGACGGCGAGATTGGTGCCGCGATCGCGATAGCCCATGCGCCGCGCCATCTCCACCTGATAGTCGAAGGTGAGGTTCTCCTCCGCGCGGCCCGCGAGGAAATGGAGATGGCAGCGCACGTCCCAGAGAAAGGCCTCGGCGCGGCGGAACGTGTTGTATTCCTGCGGCGTCAGCACGCCGGCGTCCACGAGATCGGAGCTGTCCTCGGCGTGGTAGACGTATTTGGCGATCCAATAGAGCGTGTGCAGATCTCTGAGGCCGCCCTTCGAGTCCTTGATGTTGGGCTCCACGCGGTAGCGCGAGCCGCCGGCGCGCGCGTGCCGCTCGTCGCGCTCCTTGAGCTTGGCCTCGACGAATTCGATGGCGGGCGCGGAGGCGACCTCGGTCCAGAAGCGCGCATTGAGCTCATCGACCAGCGCCTCGTCGCCGACGATGAAGCGCGTCTCGAGCAGGGTCGTCGCGATGGTGTGGTCGCCGCGCGCGAGACGCAGGGATTCGCTCACCGTGCGCGTCGCATGTCCGACCTTGAGGCCGAGATCCCAGAGGTAGTAGAGCATGGTCTCGACGAGACGGATCGACCAGTCCGGCCGCCAGGGCGGTATGAGGAAGAGAAGGTCGATATCCGAGCCGGGCGCGAGCAGGCCTCGGCCGTAGCCGCCGACCGCGACGATGGTGAGATAGCTCGCCTCGCGCGGGTTGGAGGGCTCCTGCTCGTGCGCGATGAGGTAAGAGCGCAGGGCACGGACGATCGAGTCCATGAGGTCGGAAAGCATGCGCGACACCACGAGCCCGGTCGCCCCGTTGAGGAGGCGGGCCTGCGCGTCGGCGAGGGCGGTCGCGCGGCAGGCGCGCAGGGCCGCGATCACCTCCTGGCGCCGCTCCTTGGGCGTCGCATGACGGCCGATCGCGTCGAGGGCGTCCGCGAGGGAGGCCTCGTCGACGAGCGCAGGCGTCGCATGGGTCGTGCGCGGCGGTGGCTCATCGGCCCCGAAGACGCAAAGGAGTGGAAGTCGCGGCATTCTGGCCGATGGCGCGCCGGCATAAAGGGGCGCGCCGGAGCGGTCAGGAGGCCGGTTCGGAAGGAGCCTACTCGCGCGAGAGCGCCCAGGGGCGATAGAGGCAGGGGCCAGCGCCTCGCGAGGTCAGGGCGTGGATCAACCTCCTCGAGCGCCGCGGAGCACTCCAGGTGGGGCGGCGACGGCTCGGCGGGAGGGCTGCCTCGTGGCCCGGCCGCGAAGGGCGAAGAGAGCAGCCTCCTCGACGAGCCGGCGCATGGCCGTGTTAGGGGCCGCCCGGAGGCCTCCGAGCTCCTTCAGGATGGCGGCGAAAGCGCGCGCGCGCGCGAGCACCGCCTTCCGGCAGGCCGGCGGGCGCGGCGCCTGCAGGCCGTAAGGGCGGTCGGCCGCCTGGCGATCTCGTGCAGGAAGACGGAATCGCCGCGCCATTCCTTGACCGCCATGGTCACAGCCCGCACGCCCTCGAGGCGCCCCCCCGATAGCCAGTCGAAAACCGTGGTAGTGGGTGGCGAAGAGCGTGCGGCATCGCGTCGTGCAGATGTCGACCGCGGACCAGGCGATGGCAGAGTCCGTCGAAGGTCGCCGTGCCGCGCCCGATCTCGTCGAGGTGGCCGAGCGAGCGCAGGCCCCGCCTGATTGAGGGATCGCGGCCGTCTCGACCATCTCGACCGCCAGAGGTCGAGCGTCCGCGCGATGTCGTCGGCAGCGCGGCCAGCTGAAGAGGCGGTCGACGAGGCCGATCCTCGCCGCTGCCGCGCCGGCACGAAGGCCCGTCTGCGCGGGGAGAAAGGGCGATGAAGCGCGTTCTGGCGCAGGAGAGTCGGTTGCCCGGCCATGTTGGGACCCGTGACCAGCCAAAGAGCCGACCGTGCTCGTCCCGTACCGAGATGGCAGTCGTTGCGGTGAAGCTTTCGGCCCTGCGCTTGAGATGCGCCTCGACGGGGTGCCGTCCGCCCTCGATGGCTTCACGGGATCGGCGTCTCGTCATCAGCGGGCGGACCTGGCCTCCTCGCGCGCAGCTCAGCGAGCGCGAGCGTCACGTCGAGCTCGGCAGGCGCGTCGGCGAAGGCGCGCTGGAGGGCAGGCGCGGCCTCGCGCACTTCCGCGACAGGCTCGCGAAGATCTCCGCCTCGCGCGCAGGGCCTCAGTGCCGGCACCTCGGCGATGCGCCCGCGAGCTCGGACAACTCGCGTCGTGAAGCGGACGGCATTGTACATGGTCTGGTGGATGAAGGGATGCTCGCCGTCCGCGCGCACGAAGCGCTCGCCGTCGCCAGCGGCCATCTCGATGGAAATAGCCGAGCATGCCGTTGTGCTTGATGCGCAGCGTGCGCGCGCCAGCGGCAGTCTCGGCATAAGCGCGTCTCGGGGTCCGGCGATGTGCGCCGGCTCTCCGCGCCGAGCGAGCGCGAAGCCGTCGAGATGGGCGCGTAGCCTTTCGCGGTAACGCCGCCCTGGCCGAGGGCGGGCGGCAAAACCGAGCGCGAAGCGCGCAGCAGAATGCCCGCCGAGGGCGCGCGGTGGCGCCGAGCCCGTCTGCCTCGAGGCGCGCGAGGGCGAAGCGCCGTCGTTCCGAAAGGCCCCGGCGAGGCGAAAGCGCAGCGTCGCGGCGAGGCAGGCGCGTCGCGGACCGCGCCGAGGTCGCGCAGGCTGCCGCGCCCGAGCGCGAGCGCTGGAGCGCACGCTCCGGGAAGCCGCCGCAGGTGTCGCGCAGCTCGTGCGCGGCTCTCGCCTCGAGGAAATGCTGGAGCGCGTCGGCGCGCAGGATCTCGGACAGATCCGTGAGCGGCGCCTGAAGGCGCCGCGCGAGCAAACGTCCGCCGCTCGTCAGCGTACGGTCTATCGTGGCGAAGGCTGCCCTCGCGCGCGCGCCTGAGCATGCGCGCGACTCCAGATTGGCGCGCGTCGCGGCGTGATGAGTTGGGCGCCTGGCCTTCGCGCGCAGCAGGCGCAGGCTCAGGACCGCGCCCTTCTGCGTCAAACCGACGCATAGTCCGCGATCGCGCCGAAGCGCGGCGATCTCGTGCGGCGCGAAGCGCCAGGAAAGCCCTCGGGCGCGCGGTAGGAAAAACGCCTTGAGGCGCCGCTCGCCCGCGCGGGGCGCGAAGGCGGGACGCGGCAGGCGCAGGTGACGCACGCGCCGGATCATATCCTTCAGCGCGGCGAGCGCGGGCGAGCCAGACATTTCCTCGGAGAGCAGGATCTCGGCGGCGTCGCGAGGCGGGCGAGCGACCGCGATCTCGCCGGCAGGCAGGCTCTCGACGCCGAGCTCGCCGGTCGAGAGATCGAGCCAGGCGAGCGCCATCGCACCGCATCGCCGCCGAAGCGCCACTTGGCGAGATAGTTGGGCGCGCGGGCCTCTCCCGAGGCGTATCCTCCGTGAAACCGGCGGTGACGAGGCGCACGATGCGCCGCGCTCCACCACGGCCTTGGCGCGCTTGCGCGCCTGCGGCGGATCTCGACCTGCTCCGGTGAAAACGCGGTGGCCCCTTGCGGATCAGGCGCTCCGAGATGAGCATCCGCTCGACGGAGCACGCCGCACATCAGGGATATCAGCGCCGAGATGCTGCGCGCTTGGTAAGGCGCGATGTCGAGCTGACGCCGCCGTCACCGCGTCCTCGAAGAAGGCTCGAAGAAGTCCCCATGCGGAAGAAGAGGAGGAAGTCAGGATGCTCGGCAGCAGGGCGCGGAACTGCGCGCGACCGGCGTCGCGCCGTCGGCGTCGACGGGCTCGCGCTGGGAGCCAGGGCGCTCGGGCTCGGCGAAGGCGGGTTCAGGCTCATCATCGCCTCCAGGTAGCGTCGGCCCGTTGCGATCGAGGCCGCCCGCCGGTGCAGCGCCGGGCCAGTTGTGACCAGCCGAATTCAGATAACATCCCGCTTCCACTCTCCGCCGGGACGATTCATGCCCACAGAAGTGAAACGCGGTTCCTGAACGAAGAAGCGCTCTTCCACTCCGCGGCAAGCCGGGAAAGCTCAGTGACGCCGTCAGAAGCCGATAGCCACTGGCGCGTGTTTCGCTCGCCTATTCGCCGGGCGTCGCGGTGCCGGTGCGCGATCCATGCACCGAGCCCTCGCGCGCCTACCATTCCACGTCGAAGGGCAATCTCGTCGCGGTCATCTCGAACGGCACGGCCATTCTCGGCCTCAACAATCTCAGCGCGCTCGCCTCAAGCCAGTGATGAAGCAAAGGCGGTCCTCTTCAAGCGCTTCGCCGACGTCGATTCCATCGACATCGAGATCGACACGACCGATGTCGACGCGTTCGTCAATGCCGTGCGCTATCTCGGGCCGACCTTCGGAGGCATCAACCTCGAGGACATTCGCGCGCCCGACTGCTTCGTCATCGAGAGCCGGCTGCGCGAGCTGATGGACATTCCCGTCTTCCACGACGACCAGCACGGCACGGCGATCATCGCCGCCGCGGGACTCATCAACGCGCTGCATCTCACGGGCCGCTCGCTCGCCGATGCGCGCGTCGTCGTCAACGGCGCCGGCTCGGCGGGCATCGCGTGCATCGAGCTCATCAAGGCGATGGGCCTGCCGCACGACCGGGCCATGCTCTGCGACACCAAGGGCGTCATCTATCAGGGCCGCACCGAGGGCATGAATCAGTGGAAGTCCGCCCACGCCGTGCGCACCGACGCGCGCTCGCTCGCCGACGCGCTGAAGGGCGCCGACGTCTTTCTCGGCTGCTCGGTGCAGGGCGCGGTTACGCGGGAGATGGTCGCCGCCATGGCGAAGCGTCCGATCATCTTCGCGATGGCCAATCCCGATCCGGAGATCACGCCCGAGGAGGTCGCGGAGGTGCGCGACGACGTCATCATGGCGACGGGGCGCTCGGACTATCCGAACCAGGTGAACAACGTCCTCGGCTTTCCCTATATCTTCCGCGGCGCGCTCGACGTGCGGGCGAAGACCATCAACGACGCGATGAAGATCGCCGCGGCGCAGGCGCTCGCCAAGCTCGCGCGCGAGGACGTGCCCGACGAGGTCGCGGCCGCCTATGCCGGCAAGCGGCCCCATTACGGGCCGAACTACATCATCCCCGTGCCGTTCGATCCGCGCCTCATCTCGCATGTGCCCCCGGCCGTCGCCCGCGCGGCGATGGACTCGGGCGTCGCGCGCTCGCCCATCGTCGACATGCACGGCTACCGCAACGCGCTCTCCGCGCGCCTCGACCCGACGGCGAGCCTTCTTCAGATGATCTTCGACAAGGTGCGCGCGGAGCCCAAGCGCGTCGTCTTCGCGGAGGGCGAGGAGGAGAGCGTCATCCGCGCCGCGCTCGCGTTCCGCAATCTCGGCCTCGGCACGCCCATCCTGGTGGGCCGCGAGGAGCTGATCGACGAGCGCCTTGCCGCGATCGGCCTCACGCGCGACGAGATCGGCGATGTCGAGATCGCCAATGCCCGCGCCTCGCATCACAATGCCGAGTACACGGACTATCTCTACAGGCGCCTTCAGCGGCGCGGCTTCCTCGTGCGCGACGTGCAGCGCATCGTCAACAACGACCGCAACACGTTCGGCTCGTGCATGGTGGCGCTCGGCCACGCGGACGCCATGGTGACGGGCGTCACGCGCAACTTCTCGCTGGCGCTCCAGGAGATCCGCCGCGTCGTCGACACGCAGGACGATCAGCGCGTCATCGGCCTTTCGGTCGTGCTCGTCCGCGGGCGCACGGTCTTCGTCGCGGACACCAACGTCCACGAGCTGCCGAGCTCGGAGGAGCTCGCCGAGATCGCGGTCGCCGCCGCCGGCGTCGCGCGCCGCCTCGGCTACGAGCCCCGCGTCGCGCTTCTCGCCTATGCGACCTTCGGCTATCCCGAAGGCGAGCGCACCGAATATGTGAAGCGCGCGGTGCGCGTCCTCGAGGAGCGCGGGGTCGATTTCGAGTTCGACGGCGAGATGGCGGCCGACGTGGCGCTCAATCCGCGCGCCATGGCGCTCTATCCCTTCTGCCGCCTCAAGCAACCCGCCAACGTGCTCATCATGCCGGCGATCCATTCGGCCTCGATCTCGACGAAGCTCCTGCAGGAGCTCGGCGGGTGCACGGTGCTCGGTCCGCTCGTCGTCGGCCTCGACAAGCCGATTCAGATCGCGCCGCTCGGCGCGACCGTCTCGGACATCGTGAACATGGCGGCCATCGCGGCCTTCAACATCACCGCCTGAGGCGCGAGAGGGCGGGCGTTCACGCGAGCTTCATCGCTCGGCCCGAGGATTGCTTGCGCGTCCATCGGGCGCCGCGGGCATTGACAAGCGGTCCGCGCTGCCCGTCGATGAGGGCCGCAGCCGGGGAGAGTGGGCGTGACGAATTCCGACAAAGGGTCCGAGCCGAAGATCGCGCCGGTCGAGCTCTCCGCCGCGGCGGCGACCGCGGACCACGCGGATTACACGCCGATGCCGCCGGCGGCCGCCAAGAAGGCCGGACTGCTGCGCCGCCTCTACGACTGGGTGCTCGCGCATGCCGAGACGCCGGCCGCGCCGTGGACGCTCGCCGCCGTCTCCTTCGCCGAGAGCTCGTTCTTTCCCATCCCGCCCGACGCCCTTCTGGTGCCGATGGGCCTCGCCCGGCCGTCGCGCGCCTGGCACTACGCGGCCATCGCCTCGGCGGCGTCGGTGGTCGGCGGACTTTTCGGCTACGCCATCGGCGCGCTGCTCTACGACACGCTCGGCCAATGGATCATCACCGCCTACGGCTACGCGCACGAAGCGACGGCCTTTCGCGAGGCTTACGCCAAGTACGGGCACTGGATCATCCTGCTCAAGGGCTTCACGCCGATCCCCTACAAGCTCGTCACGATCACGGCCGGGCTCGCGAGCTACAACCTTCTTTGGTTCGTGCTCCTGTCGATCCTGACGCGCGGCGCCCGGTTCTTCGTGGTCGCGGGCATCCTCTACTGGATGGGCGAGCGGGCGCGCGAGTTCATCGAAAAGCGTCTCGGCCTCGTGACCGCGGTCGGCGCCGCCGTCGTCATCGCCGGCTTCATCATCGCGGTCGTTCTGGCCTGAGGCCGCGTTTCGGGCCCATTAAGGCGGCATTGACCCATTTCGGCCCATGCTCGGGAGCCGGGAACAGCCTGTGTTCCCCCGCCTCGGGACGTGACCATGAGCCAGAAAGCAGTCGAGCGGCGCAGCGAGCATCGGTTCGTCGTCGAGGACATCGACCTCTCGGTCAACGGCGAGGACGTGACCATCGTCGACATCTCGGTGTCGGCGGTCCGCATCTCCCGCCCGCGCGCCGGCGATGCCACCTCGTTTCGCCTCGTGTTCCGCGTGACGGACGACGAGGCGGCGACCTACGAGACCTCCGGCCGCCTCATTCGCGAGACCGCCGAATGCGTCGTGATCGGCTACGCGCCGCCCTGCGAGGGCTGGGGCGCCATCCTCAATGCGCACGACTCGCTGCTGCGCACGCGCCTCGGCTCCATCAGCTTCGCGTGAGGCGAGATGGACCGCACGCTCCTCAACGCCATTCTCGCCTCGGGCCCGACGCGCAAGTACAACGTGCTGGCGCTCTCGCGCGCCATCGACGACGAGCTGAAGCCGGGGCCGCGCTATCTCTTCGACAAGAGCTTCCTCAACCGCACGATTCTCTTCAAATACGTCGAGACCGGCTCGCATGAAGATGGCGAGGATACCGGCAGCCCGATCCGTACGCTGATCTACATGCCCTACGACGTCACGCGCCCCGGGGACGGCGGCGAAAGCTTCGTCTACACGTCGAGCGCGCTCGCGGAGTTCTGCGGGCACCGCATGGGCAGGGAGCGCCTCGACATTCGCTCGCTCGCGCGCGACAACGCCATACTGGGCGTGCTCGACAAGCTGCCGGCGCTCAATCCCTTCCTCATCGAGCAGGCCTTCGAGCGGGCCGGCATCGACGTGCCGCGCACCTATGTCGAGCTCGAGGAGGAGCTGCGCGCCAAGCTCAAGGAGCGCCTTGCGGTGCGCATCCGTCCCCTGATCGTCGCGGCCGTGCAGACGACGGGACGCCCGCTCGCGAGCTCGATCGACGCGACGGTCGACCGGTTCCTCAATGCCACGGACCCCAAGGAGATCGCGCCGTTCGTCCGCGCGCTCCAGCTCGAGGAGGAGCACGCGCTCGATACGATCGCGGCCTGGATCGGCATCACCTATTTCGAGGAGGAATACGTCCAGATCGAGCCGCGCCTGAAGCTCTTCGCGAAATGGGTGAACCAGTACCCGCTTCCCCGCGAGCTCGTCTCGCAGGACGAGCGCGAGCTCATGCTGATGTCCTGCCAGAACATCAAGCTGCGCCTTCGCGAGGAATGGAACGGCTCGCGCGCCATCCTTCAACGCTATCAGGACACCTACCGCATGCTGCTGGACAAGGCGGAGCCGAGGCCCTTCATCGAGTTCCTCAAGAGCGCGCGGGACTACTATCTTCAGCTCGGCGACCTGCTCGGGCGTCTCGAGCAGACCATCTATGCCTGGGACCGGTATTCGAAGCCCTACGGCCGGCAGGCTCTGCCCTTCACGGCGCTGAACGACCTCTACAGCATCCTCAAGCAGGCCCATCTCGGGGGATCGAAGAACCCCGACCAGCTCACGGCCGCTGTCTAGGCGCCTGCGCCCCCCTCTCCGCCCTTGGCTGGCGCGCGGCCGAAGCGCTCGAAATACCGCTCCGAGATGCCGGCGACGGGCAGGATGATGAGGACATCGGTCGTGCCGAACTGGTGGTCGATCACCGCCCCCTCGCCGATCCAGCACCCCGCCCGGATATAGCCCTTGACGAGCGGCGGCAGGCGCCGCAGCGCCTCGCGCGCGGCGAGCCGCTCCGCCGGAAGCCGGTCCATCCGCACATAGCGCCCCTCGACCGCC
This sequence comes from Alphaproteobacteria bacterium, assembly GCA_024236075.1. Classification (GTDB taxonomy): domain Bacteria; phylum Pseudomonadota; class Alphaproteobacteria; order JACAEB01; family JACAEB01; genus JACAEB01. The sequence continues at coordinate 36,638 of JACKLE010000001.1, forward strand.
CGCGCCGCCCATTCGGGCGGGGCCGCGTAGCGCTGCGCCAGCACCGAAAGCTCCCCCGCCAGCGCGTCGGGGTCCGTGCCCTCCAGCGATGCGCAGCCGAACATCACGTCCATCCGGTGCGCGGCGACATAGGCCATGATGCCGTGCCAGAGCAGCTCGATGGTGGGCTTGCTGCGGTAGTTCGCATGGGTGCACGAGCGCCCGAGCTCGAGGAAGCGCGTGCCCGCGGGACGGCGCGCGATGAGCGACGCCACGTCGAATTCGTTCTGCGTGTAGAAGCCGCCATGGCGCTCGGCGACGTCCTGGCGCAGAAGGCGGTAGGTGCCCACGACGGTTCCGTCCTCGCCGCCTTCGTGCAAGGCGTGGTCGATGACGAGCAGGTGGTCGCAGAACTCGTCGAACGGGTCGAAGTCGCGTTCGGCGCGCGCCATGGCCGGTGTCGGCTCGGCCGACATCTCCTCGTAGAACACACGAAAGCGCAGCCTCTGCGAGGCCTCGATCTCCGCCTGGCTGCGGGCCAGACGGACCTCGAGCGTCCCGCTGCGCCCGAACGTCGCCGGGGCGGGTGCGATGCCAGCCGCGCCGGAGTGGGCGGCTCCGTCCAGTCCTTTGCTCGACGCGATCGTCATGCCTTGTCGCTTGCTCGAATCCGCCCGGCTATCGGCCGACCTCTTCGGCGGGCCTTGTCCGGACCGCCTCATGGGCTCATCGCGCCTACGCGGTGCGACGGGTCTTGCCCAAGCCCGGCTTGCCCGCTTCCGTGCAAGGGATGCGGGCCACTCCCGGCCCGCCGGCCGGGCCTCGGGTCCCGACTGCCGTCCGAGGCAGGCGAGCGCTGTCGGGCGGAAGTGTAAGCGCGCGCCCCGCCTTATTCAATTTCGATGAATTGGCTCCGAGGTGCGGCCCTCTCAGGCCGCGGCGCCCGTCCCGGCGCGGGCGGCCGGCGACCAGCGGGCGAGCATGGCCTTGAGGCTGGCGACGTCGAGAGGCTTCGTCAGAACGTCGTCCATGCCGGCGGCGGTGCACCGCTGGCGGTCCTCCGAGAGGGCGCTCGCCGTGAGCGCGATGATCGGCATGCGTCCCCGCGCATTCGCGCCTTCGGTCGCGCGCACGGCTTCGGTTGCCGTGAGGCCGTCCATCTCCGGCATGTGCACGTCCATGAGCACCAGATCGAACGCGCGCTGCTGCAGCGCGGCAATGGCCTCGAGACCGTTGCGCGCCGTCTCGACACGGTGGCCGAGCCGCTTGAGGAGCGTCGTCGCGAGAAGCGCGTTCACCTCGTTGTCCTCGGCGAGAAGGATCGCGAGGCTCTCGAGGCTCTCCTCGGCCGGGTCGCCGGCGCCCGGCGCGGCCGGCGCGGCGACCGGCTCGCCGGTCTCGCCCGGCTCGCCAAGAAGGAAGCGGACGAGCGAGGCCTGCCTGATGGGCTTGATGAGGTAGGTGCTGAAGCCCGAGTCCGCGAAGTCGTTGAGCGCGCGCCGCTGCTCGGCCGCCAGCATCACCACGAAGCGCGTCTGGCGGAGATCGGGCTCCTGCATCAAGGCGCGGATGTCGGGCGCGTCGAGGCCGCCCTCGCGCGGCAGGTCCCAGACCACAGCGTCCGGCGGCGCCATCTCGCGCGCACGCACGAGGGCCCGCGCCTCGGCTATATTCTCCGCACACCGAATGCTCGCCCCGGCGTCCTCGATCATGCGCGCGACGATGTCGCCGGCAAGGCTCGCCTTGCGGATGAGCAGCACCGCGCGGCCCATGAGCGGCTCCCTCCCGGGAAGGGGCGCGGGGACCGAGACCTCGCAAATCGGCAGGCGCACGGTGAAGACCGAGCCGCGTCCGACCTCGCTGCGCAGCGCGATACCGCCCTTCATGGCTTCGATGAGCCGCTTGGAGATCGTGAGCCCGAGGCCCGTGCCCCCGTAGCGGCGCGCATCGGAGCCGTCGGCCTGGCGGAACTCCTCGAAGATCGCCTCCTGCACGGCGGGAGGAATGCCGCAGCCCGTGTCGGCGACGTCGATGCAGAGCGCTTCCTCTCCCCAGCTCGCCGAGAGCGCAACCGCGCCGGAATCGGTGAACTTCACCGCATTGCCCGCGAGGTTGAGAAGGATCTGGCGCAGTCGCGCGGCGTCGCCGATGACCATGGAAGGCACGTTGGGCGCGGCATGGCTCGCGATCTCGATTCCCTTCTCGAAGGCACGCGGCGAGAGAAGCTCGGCGACCTCCTCGAGGATCTGGCGCGGCGAGAAGGGAACGGCATGGATCTCCATGCGGCCCGCCTCGATCTTGGAAAAATCGAGAATGTCGTTGATCAGGGTAAGGAGGGCTTCGCCCGAGCGGCGCACCGCGTCGGCATAGGCACGCTGCTCGCCGGACAGCGGCGTCTCCAGGAGGAGGCCCGCCATGCCGAGTATGCCGTTGAGCGGCGTGCGGATCTCGTGGCTCATCATGGCGAGGAAGCGCGCCTTGGCCTGCGCCGCCGTCTCCGCGCGCGAGCGGTGCAGCTTCAGCGTCTCCTCGGCCTCCTTGCGCTCCGTGATGTCGCGCCCGACGCTCTGCAGCTCGCGCAGGTTTCCCGAGCCGTCGCGGATCGCGTAGTCCTCCCACGAGATCCAGCGCCAGCCCTCCACCGTGAGCACGCGCTGGTCGTAGCGCACGCGGTGGGGCCGCGCGCGCGTGCCGTCGAAGGTGCCGAAGAGGCCGGGGCCGTGATCGGGGTCGATCTCGGGCTCGAAGCGCGTGCCGAGGAGCGAGTATTCGCTGCGCCCGAAGGTGCGGCAGACCGTTTCGTTGACGAAGCTCAGCCGTCCGTCCGGGGCGCGGCGCAGGATGAGGTCGCCCTGCGCGTCGACGAGGCCGCGATAGCGCTGCTCGCTCTCCTTAAGCGCCGTGTTGGCGAGGTTGAGCTGCATGATCGTTTCGAGGAGCTCGGATCGCGCGAGCTCCAGGCGGCGCGCTTCGCCCGCGGCGACGCCGAGGCGCTGGCGCTGGTCGATGAGGCTCCACAGGAGCGCCGCGAGCACGAGCCCCGAGAAGCTCGCGAAGGCCGCCTTGTCCGGATTGAAATAGCTGAGCCCGAAGATCGTATCGACGACGGAAAGCCCGCAATAGGTGGCCGCCACGAAAGCGAGCACGCCCGACAGGAGCGCGCGTCCGCGGTCGAGCGGGGAGTATCGGGGACGGTCCTTCGTCTTGGTCGCCGGCATGGCGGAAGGCTAGACCGCCACCTCATAAGATCGGCTTAAGGGCGGTTAAGCCTCAGTTGAGCGCCGCCGGCCGGCGGAAGGCGAGCGCCTCGGCGATGTGGGCGCGGCGCACCTCGGCGCTGTCCTCGAGATCGGCGACGGTGCGCGCCACCTTGAGGACGCGCGTATAGGCGCGCGCCGAGAGCTTCATGCGGTCCGCGGCCTCGACGAGGAGCGCGCGGCCCGGCCCGTCGGGCGTCGCGACCGCATCGAGCCGCTCGCCCTCGAGCTCGGCATTGGTCCGCGCCCCCGTCTCTCCCTCCCGCGCGCTCTGGCGCGCGCGCGCGCCCGCGACGCGCGCGGCCACCTCGGCCGTGCCCTCGCGGGGCGCGGGCAGCGTCAGGTCCTGCGCGCTCACCGACGGGACCTCGATCGTGAGGTCGATGCGGTCGTAGAGCGGCCCGGAGATGCGCGACTGATAGTCGGCGCCGCATCTGGGCGCGCGCGTGCAGGCGCGCTCCGGATCGCCGAGATAGCCGCACCGGCAGGGGTTCATCGCGGCGACGAGCTGGAAGCGCGAGGGATAGCGCACATGGGCGGCCGCGCGCGCGACGACGATCTCTCCGGTCTCCAGGGGCTGGCGCAGCGAATCGAGCACCTGCCGCGAGAATTCCGGCATTAGGTAGCAAACGCACCAAGACGCTCGGGGCTGCCTGGGCCATGCTCCGGGCATGGACCGCCCCAACACCGTTGCCGGCCTTCTTGAGAAGCATGCCAGCCTCCAGGGCCAGATAGACGCTGCCCGCAGGCATCTTGGCTCGCTCATAGCGGACCTTGAGGCCGTCGAGCGGACGCTGCGCCTCTTCGACCCCGAGGCCGAGCTGCCCAGGGCCAAGCCTGTCAGGACGCATGACGCGGCCTTCAAGGGCGAGATGCGGGGCCATGTGATGGCCGCGCTCAGGGGCGCCACAGGCCCCATCACCTCCCTGGAGATTGCCCGCTACGTTGCGCAGGCTCGCGGCCTGGAGCCCGCCCAGGACGTGCTGGTGAGGCTCAGGAAGCGCGTAAGCGCCTGCCTCTACAAGCTGCGCCAGCGCGGACTTGTCGAGGAAGTGCCCATGACAGGCGAGTACAAGGGGTGGCTGGTTGTGAAAATTTTCTAGAACACTCTAAATAATGCATTGCATACCTTAACGATATACCTGCGTTCCATTATAAAACTACCAGATATAGATGAATTAAGCTCCTGAAGATGCGCGTCTGTTATTTTTCCAATCGGAGGTCCAGCAGAAATTAATTCAGAATTGTTGTACATAACTAAGCCGCTACAAGATATATAACTTTCAGGCTTTGTTAAAAATGAATATGGCGGATTAGTTATCTTATAGTCTCCGCCATAATCGGATGAATTAATGAAAAGGAACGTATGTCCATCCTGCCAATCCGCTTCGCATATAAATACATGGTATTTGAATCTGCTGGCGTGACCTGTGGCCTTGTTTGTATCCCAATAGAAAACTTCACCAAGGTTCACTTCAGTCTCTCGGCTACCGGCTCTATATCTTCCAATATAGATGCCTTTATTGCGCCTTCCTCTAGCATATCTTCGTAATACATCAGCGCGCGACTCTCGCCTTTTGTGCGTGACTTCCAGGCTGCGTCATAAGCGAAATGAGAATGCGTCAGCTTATACAAGGCATCAAAATTGCAATTACCATAGCGATCAATGGTTTTATCAAACACCTCAATATCACTCTTGGAAAAGAGATCATAATTGACAGATCTTTTTGGCTCAGCCAATATTAATATGTGGGCTCTTTTTTCTATTTTAATCGGCAACTGTTCAATTTTTGCCTTTCGCAGAGCAGGTCTGCGCCCTTTAATTAAATCAAGAGCAGTTGAAGCTACGGGACCATAGTCCAAAGCGTAATAAAGATCAAACGTAATTGGGCGGCCAAAGCGATTCAGGTGCTCCCTGTCAGCAAGATAAAACAATTTTACCGCTTGATATTGATCGGCGTTCGGCCTCTTGTGTGCCAAATACACAAGAAGTTCCAAAATCTTATCGACCTTGGGCTTAAAATTCAGTCGAGGTCCGCTTGGCCTCTCTGTTTCAGCCGGACGGGTCATCTGATAAGGCAATCTTGACTATTGTTTGACTGAGTGTCGGTTGACACGAATTCTATCCAAGTGCCACCATTCAGCCACGCCCAGTCGTCCGGACCTCTTGGCATCCGCCAATCCCCCCGCAAGGCCGGGAAATAAGCTACCACACCGATTCGGCTCTCTCCAAAGTCAAGATTGACATTGGCGGATAATTCCTCCGCGCCATTTGTGAACATACCGTGAATATGAGTCGCGCCGCGGGTATGTCAAGGACAGTTTTTGTCAAGAGGCTTCAATCAGATTTTCATCGCTGCCAATACCCCTTCCACTTCCGGCTGACCGGATGCGCCAGGGCGAGAGCCACGACGCTCTCGAATTGCTGGCCGTTGGCGATGCGCCGGTGATCCTCGCGCCATGCCATCTCGTTGGCGTAGCAGTCGAGATAGCGGCCCGAGATGCGGTGATGGGTGCCGATCTCGGCACGGCGCAGGCGGGAGAAGTAGCTCTCCGCTTGATTGGTGCACGCCCCATCGTCGCTGTACGCGATGGAGTGATTGATGCGGCGGGTCAGGTAGTAGTCGTGCAGCGTGTCCCACGCTGAGCCTTCGTCCGCATAGATCGTGCTCGCGGGCTTCACATTGTCGAGCACGTCCGCGACGGCCTCGTCTTCCGAGTAGCGGACAATGGGGCGGGTCTTGCCGCTGCGTTCGCGCATCACGACCACGACGCGGCGCTTGCCGGATTGGTTCTCCTTGAGGCGACGGTCCTTGCGGTCGGCCTTGTGGTTCTCCGGCTTCACATAGCCGCCGAAATAGGCGCCGTCGATTTCGACCTCCCCGCCGAGCTTGGAGGCGTGAACCTCAAGCGCCATGGCCTCGCGCAGCTTGTGGGCCAGGACAAAGGCCGTCTTGTACTGGACGTCGAGATCCCGGCTGAGCTGGCAAGCGGAGATGCCCTTGGCGCCGTTCACGAAGATCGCGATGGCGGCCAAGAGGTCGCGGATTGCCAGCTTACGGCTGGCGAAGATGGTGCCCGTGGTGAGGCTGAACTGCGAGCCGCACGCCTTGCACTTGAAGATCCGGCGCGAGGCGTAGCTGTAAGCCTCCAGGCCGCCGCAGCGCGGGCAGACCGGCTCGCCCTCGGTCTCGGCCCAACGGATCGCCTTGAAGGTCCCATAAGCCTCTTCGTCGCTCAGGCGCATGACCTTGGCGAGGGAGAGCGTGCGGGCCTTGGCGGAAAGGAGGAAGTGCTGAGCCATTGTCATCATATCCGGTGATGTTACTCACCGAATATGATGCATTGCGCCTCCGCATTCAAGGGTCTATATCATCACAAATGATGATTTTTCCCGGCGGACGCGATGGCCCAACCCAAGAACGACCCGATCACGCAGCAGTATGAGACGCTGGCGAAGAACCTCCTGAAGGGGGAACTAAAGCGGCGGGGCGTGACATACGCCCAACTTGCTGAAAAGCTCTCGGCGATGGGAGTTCAGGAGAACGAGCGGAACCTGAACAACAAGATCAGCCGGGGGGGCTTCAGTGCGGCCTTTTTGCTGCAATGTCTAAAGTCAATTGGAGCCGATACGTTACACTTGGGCTTCTAGTCCTGTTATTACTGTTACTGTTGACGTCAGGCGGCATATTTCTAAGTAGATATCAATACAAACACACTAAAGAACGTCAGAGCGCCTCCACAGACCACGCAGCCCCAAGCGCTAGCGAGGAGATAGAGGTCGAGTGCACTGCCGTCCCCGGCAACGACACATTTCATTGCGTCATTACGAAACCAAATACCAGCGACAATTCCAATTATGCCGAATATGACTTGAACGCCCAACAAGACATGGCTGAATGGGCTTTTGCGGTTTTCTTGACTTCCTGCGGCGGTGTATTGGTAAGTATATTCGGAGTCATATTTGTCCTCGACACTCTTGTTGCCACCAGGGCAATGCTCAACGAATCTCGGAAGGCCACGTCGAAAATTCAAGAAATCGGGCAGGCCGAGGTTAGGGCATATCTTTCGGTCGAAACCTGTAACATATCTGTTGGTTTGAAAGCGGAATATGTAGTATTTGCCTTGGGAATACGAAATACCGGGCAAAGCCCGGCCAAAGACGTCAAGGTATCCTGTGTCGCTTCCTTGTACTACATGGATTTCTTCGGGGGCCATGGCGACGAAATTCCGATTGAACTTGTCACCCGCAAAAGTCATAAGGACTTGTGGCTTAGCGACATTTCGTCCAATGCCGTTGAACGATGCCATCCGGATTTGTCGTTCGATGCCCAAGCTTCCGCTCTTGTGTCGACTAATACTGTGACCGTAGCAGTTGTCGGTCATATATCCTGGGAAGACGTATTCGGCAAACGCCTCTACCAGAGCTTTTCCTTTTCCCACATAGGCTTCAGTTCCGAGGCTCTTCGTGGTGAGGCTTCGACTGCATTCCCTGATCCTCGCTTCCTCCAGCGTCCATGCGACTCTGGCGGGAATCGCAACCGCGACGCCTAGCGTTAGGACTTCCGCGAGCACGACAAGCGCCCACACGGCAATGCGTCCCCGACGGGGCTTCCGAACTCCGGTCATTCCGCCGGCCCTTTCCAGCCAGCGGCACTAGGTGCATTTGCTACCTAATGCCGGAGAATTCCGGGAGCTCGTCGAGGAAGAGGACGCCGAGATGGGCGAGCGAGGCCTCGCCGGGCCGCGCGAGGCGCCCGCCGCCGACGAGCGCCGCCATGCTCGCCGAGTGGTGGGGGTCGCGGAACGGCCGCCGGCGGCCGATCGCGCCGTCCTGAAGGAGACCGGCAAGGCTCGCGACCATCGAGACCTCGAGCGCCTCGCGGCTCGTCAGGGGCGGCAGGAGGCCGGGCAGACGCTGGGCGAGCATGCTCTTGCCCGCGCCCGGCGGCCCGATGAGGAGGAGATTGTGCCCGCCGGCCGCCGCGATCTCGAGGGCGCGCTTGGCGGTCTCCTGGCCCTTGACGTCCCTGAGGTCGGGCGAGGGGCCGGTCTCGTCGGCAAGGCGCGGGCTCGGAGGCTCGAGCACGCAAACCCCCTTCACGTGATTGAGGATCGCAAGGAGGCTCGGCGCCGCGAGAACCTCGATCTCGCCGGCCCAGGCGGCCTCCGCGCCCTGCTCGGCCGGGCAGATGAGGCCGCGTCCCGCGGCGCCGGCGGCGATCGCGGCGGGCAGGACCCCCGCCACGGGGCTCAGCCGCCCGTCAAGCGAGAGCTCGCCCACCGCCGCGAAGCGCGCGATTTCGTCCGAAGGCAGAACGTCCATCGCGGTAAGCACGGCGAGCGCGATCGGCAGGTCGTAGTGGCTGCCCTCCTTGGGCAGGTCGGCGGGGGCGAGGTTCACGACGACGCGCTTGGCCGGCAGCGACAATCCGAGGGCGGAGAGAGCGCCGCGCACGCGCTCGCGGCTCTCGGCGACCGCCTTGTCGGGAAGACCGACGACGATGAAGCTGGGCAGTCCGCCCAGAAGCTGCACCTGCACGTCCACGGGCTTCGGCTCGATGCCGAGAAAGGCGACCGTCATCGTGCGGGCGATGGGCATGGGACTCACGGGGAAGCGCGCAGGCTCGCCTCAGGTAAGCATCAATAGCCCCCGCGGTGAAGTGGCGCGGAGCCCGGCATCAGGGACTACTGCGCCTCTCGGCGGTACTGCTTGAAGAAGGCCCACATGGCCTCGTTCGCGTTGAGGTTTCGCGTCGTCTTGCCGATGCGCTCCTCGGGCAGATACTGCCAGCCGCCGGGCCAGGTGTGGCCGCCGCCCTCGATGGCGAGCAGCGCGACGTCGTAGCCGGACGCGCAAGGGGAAAAATCCTCGCGGCGAATATGGGTGCCGTCGTCGACCGCGTCGGGCAGCCGCGTCACGGTCGGCTCCTCGGCGCAGCCGTTCTGGCGGGCCCACCAGCGGATCATGTCGGGCACCGGGGGCGAGGTGCCGCCGGCCGCGCCTCCGCCCTTCCACCAGTTCAGCGGGTCCTCCGTGCCGAAGATCATGAGAATGCCGATGGGATGGGCGGGGCTGGCGGTCTTGAGGATGTTCGCGGGCATGCTCGCCGCGACCGGCGCGACGGCGGCGAGGCGGTCGGAAAGCTCGGCCGCGAGACGGTGCGACATGTGCCCGCCATTGGAGATGCCGGTCGCGTAGACGCGCGTCACGTCGACATTGAGGCGCGCGTGCAGCGTGTCGATCAGCGTTCGGATGAAATCGACGTCGTCGACGTTCTCCTTCATCGCGGGAAAGCTGTCGAGCGCGCGCCCGTCGTTCCACGTCCGGCCGTAGCCGTCGGGATAAGCGACGAAGAAGCCCTCGCGGTCGGCGATCTCGTCGAAATTGCCGGCGAGCTTCTGCATGCCCTTGGCGGTGCCGGTGCCGCCGTGCATGGCGATGACGAGGGGGAGGGCCTTTGCGGGCTCGTAGCCTTTCGGCACGTAAATGCGGTACGTCCGTGTGCGTCCCTGGTGCTCGAGGCTCCATTCATGCGTGCCGGACTCGGCGCTCTCCGCCGCCATGACCTGTCCTCCGCTCGCCGGCGCGAGGAGGAAGGCGGCAAGAAGCGCCGCCCGGAGCGCGCGCGCTAGGCTTCCCGATCCTGCCGGACCCATGGCTTTCCTCCCCTTCTTATCGGGGGAATCTTGCATGGAGCCGCGCGCGCCCGCAATGCGCGGGGCTTCAGGCCTTGGTGTCGACGGACGAGCCGGGCGTCGCGCCGTCGCCGGCCGGTGGAACGGGCCCTTCGGCCTTCGCGACCGTCACCATGGCGGGGCGCAGAAGGCGATCCTCGATCACGTAGCCGGTTTGGAAGACGTCGACGACGGTGCCGGGCGGCTGGCCGGAGCCCGGAACCTCCGCCACGGCCTGATGCAGATTGGGGTCGAAGCGCTCGCCCTTGGGCTTCAGCGCCCTGACGCCGTGACGCTCGAGGACGGCATGGAGCTCGCGCTCGGTCATCTCGATGCCGAGAAGGAGGTTCTTCACCGGCTCCGTCGCCGCCTCGCGCTCGGCCGCCGGCAGGCTCTCCATGGCGCGGCGCAGATTGTCCGCCACCGAGAGGACGTCGCGCGCGAAACGGGCGATGCCGAACTTCTGCGCCTCGCTCTTCTCGCGCTCGCCGCGCCGCCGGGTGTTCTCCGCTTCCGCCAGCGCGCGCAGGGCGCGGTCCTTGAGCTCGGCGATCTCGGCCTCGTAGTCGCGGGGCGCGGCTTCGGCGCCGGCCGCTTCCGAAGCGGCGGCCGGACCGTCGGAAGGGGAGCCGGCCTCCTGGCCGCGCGGCTCCTCCGCGTCGTCGCGCGGCTCATGGTTGGGCTTCGATGCGGTCATGTCTCGTCCTGACGATTTGGTTTTGACGCTGCCGGACGGCGGAGCCGCCTCAGGCGTGGGTCTTGCGCAGGGTGCTCGCGCCGCGCTGGGCGGGATCCTCCCCGGAGAGCAGGCGTCCTACCACACGGGCCGTGTAGTCGACCATGGGGATGACGCGCGCATAGTTGATCCGGGTCGGCCCGATGACGCCGATGACGCCGACGATGCGGTTCTCCTTGCCGGAATAGGGCGCGATCACGACGGAGGAGCCCGAGAGGCTGAAGAGCTTGTTCTCCGAGCCGATGAAGATGCGCACGCCGTTGGCGTCCCGGGCGAGGCTCATGAGCTCGATGAGCTCGCGCTTGGTCTCGAGATCATCGAAGAGGAGGCGGATGCGCTCTATGTCCTTCACCGCGTCGAGATCCTCGAGGAGCTTGGACTGGCCGCGCACGATGAGCGAGGGCGCGGCCGCATCCCCGGCCTGCGCGCCCGACCAGGTGGCGAGCCCGGCCTCGACGACGCGCGCGGCGAGCGCGTCGAGCTCGGCCTTCTGCGTCTTGATCTCGCCGAGAATGGCGCTCTTGGCCTCCTCGAGCGTGCGGCCCGCAAGGCGGGCATTGAGATAGTTCGAGGCTTCGGTCAGCGCCGACGGCGTGGTGCCCGCGGGCAGGTCGATGACGCGGTTCTCGACCTGGCCGCTCGCGGAGACGAGGATGACGAGCGCGCGGCCGGGATTGAGCGCGATGAACTCGACATGCTTCAGCGCCTCGTCGATCTTGGGCGCCACGACCAGCCCGGCGCAGCTCGAAAGCCCCGACAGAAGGCTCGAGGCCTGCGCCAGCACGTCCTCCATCGAACGCGAGGAGGTCGCGAGGCGCGCTTCGATCGAGATGCGCTCGTCCTCCGAAAGATCGCCGAGCTCGAGGAGCCCGTCGATGAAGAGGCGCAGGCCCTTTTCGGTCGGCAGCCGGCCCGCGCTCGTATGGGGCGCGACCAGGAGGCCCATGCGCTCCAGGTCCGACATGACGTTGCGGACGGAGGCGGCCGACAGCGCCGAGGCGAGATGCTGGCTTATCGTGCGCGAGCCGACGGGCTCGCCGCTCTCGAGGTAGGTCTCGACGACATGGCGGAAGATTTCGCGCGAGCGCTCGGAAAGCTCGGTGACGGTGCTCGGTGTCTTGACGGCCACGGGCGTCAATCGGTCATATCTCCGGCCGTTCGGCCTTTGGGTTGACGGAGGGCGCGGGTACTAGATAGGTGTCCCCCCCGCGCCGCGTCAACGCACGATCACCGGGAGCCCCCATGAGACGTCCTTCCGGCCGCGAGGCCGACGAGCTTCGCCCCGTCACCCTCGAGACCCGCGTTTCGCGCCATGCCGAGGGCTCCTGCCTCGCCCGCTTCGGGTCGACGCATGTCCTGTGCACCGCCAGCCTCATCGACGGCGTGCCGCCCTTCCTCAAGGGCTCGGGCACGGGCTGGGTCACGGCCGAGTACGGCATGCTGCCGCGCTCGACCCACGAGCGCTCTCCCCGCGAGGCGGCGCGCGGCAAGCAGTCCGGGCGCACCCTGGAGATCCAGCGCCTCATCGGCCGATCGCTGCGCACCGTCGTCGATCTCGGCGCGCTCGGCGAGCGGCAGATCGTCCTCGACTGCGACGTGATCCAGGCCGACGGCGGCACGCGCACGGCCTCGATCACGGGCGCCTATGTGGCGCTCGCGCAGTGCCTCGCCTTCATGCGCGAGGCGAAGATGATCCGCACCGATCCGCTGCGCGACACGGTGGCGGCGATCTCCTGCGGCGTCTATGAGGGCGTGCCGGTGCTCGATCTCGACTATGCGGAGGATTCGAGCGCGCAAACGGATGCGAACTTCGTGCTCACGGGGTCGGGAGGCATCGTCGAGATCCAGGCGACCGCCGAGCGCGAGCCCTTCCCGGAAGAGACCTTCGCCCGGCTCCTCTTCCTCGCGCGCAAGGGCATCGGCGCACTAGGGGCGCTGCAGCGCGAGGCCCTCGCGCGATGAGCGCGCGGCGCTTCTCGGGCGGGCGCCTCATCGTCGCGAGCCACAATGCGGGAAAGGTGCGCGAGATCGTCGAGCTCGTCTCGCCGTTCGGCGTCGAGGCGATCTCCGCCGGCGAGGCGGGACTCGCCGAGCCCGAGGAGACGGGCGCGACCTTCATCGAGAACGCGGCGCTGAAGGCGCATGCCGCCGCGAAGGCGAGCGGCCTTCCCGCGCTCGCGGACGATTCCGGGCTCGCCGTCGCGGCGCTCGGCGGCGCGCCGGGCATCTTCTCCGCGCGCTGGGCGGGACCGGAGAAGAATTTCCTGTCGGCGATGACGCGCGTCAACGCCGCGCTCGAGGAGGCGGGCGCCCTGACCCCCGAGGAGCGCGCGGCCGAATTCGTCTGCGCGCTCGCGCTCGCCTGGCCGGACGGCCATGCCGAGATTTTCGAGGGGCGCGTCGCGGGCCATCTCGTCTGGCCGCCACGGGGCACGCGCGGCTTCGGCTATGATCCGATCTTCGTGCCGAAGGGAGGCAGGCTCACCTTCGGCGAGATGGAGCCGGCGGACAAACATGCGATCAGCCACCGCGCCAGGGCCTTCGCCGATCTCGTCCTCCATTGCTTCGCCCCCTGAGGAGGGGGGCTTCGGGGTCTACGTCCATTGGCCCTTCTGCCTCGCCAAATGCCCCTATTGCGACTTCAACTCGCATGTGCGCGCGGGCGTCGACCAGGCGGCCTTCGCCGACGCCCTGGCGCGCGACCTCGCCCATGCGCGGGCGCTGACGGGACCCCGGGCGCTCGCATCGGTCTTCTTCGGCGGCGGCACGCCCTCGCTCATGGAGGGGCGCACCGTTTCCGCCGTGCTCGACGCGATCGACGCGCTGTGGGGCATTCCGGCGGGCACGGAGATCACGCTCGAAGCCAACCCCACGAGCGTCGAGGCGGCGCGCTTCGCGGACTACGCCTCGGCGGGCGTCGATCGCCTCTCCCTCGGCGTCCAGGCGCTCGACGACGCGGCGCTGAGGGATTTGGGGCGGCGCCACAGCGCGGCGGAGGCGCTGCGCGCGCTCGCGCTCGCCCGCGAGGCCTTTCCCCGCCTTTCCTTCGACCTCATCTATGCGCGTCCCGGGCAGAGCCTCGCCGCCTGGGAGGGTGAGCTCGCGACGGCGCTCGGCCATGCGCCCGACCATCTCTCGCTCTACCAGCTCACCCTCGAGGAAGGCACGCCCTTCCACGAGCTCGGGCAAAGGGGCCTTCTCGTCCTGCCCGACGATGAGGCCGCGTTGGCGTTCTTCGAACTGACGCAGGATATGACGTCCGCACACGGATTGTCCGCCTACGAGGTCTCGAACCATGCGCGGCCCGGCGCGCAATGCCGGCACAATCTCGTCTACTGGCGCTATGGCGACTATGTCGGCGTCGGGCCGGGCGCGCATGGGCGCGTCACGATCGCGGGCGCGAAGACCGCGACGCTCGCCGCGCGCGATCCCATGGCCTGGCTCGCCCGCGTGCAGGAGACGGGCAACGGCCTCGTCGAGACGGCGGCGCTCGCGGGCGAGGAGGCCGCGCGCGAATATCTCCTCATGGGCCTGCGGATCTCGGAGGGCATCTCGCGCGCGCGCCATGCGCGCCTCGGCGGCCGGCTGGATGCGGAGGCGCTCGCCGAACTCGAGACGCTCGGCCTCGTCGAAAGCGCGGGCGACGCGCTGCGCGTGACCCGCGCCGGCCGCCCGGTCCTCAATGCGGTGATCGCCAGGCTCGCGGACGCTTGAGGGCTCAGAAGCCCAAAGGCGGCACGTCGAAGCGATCGGGCGCGGGGCTCACGATCTGGATGCGGCCGTCATTGACCTCGAGCACGGCGAGCCCGCGCTCGATCGTTCCGTCGGGGCGGAAGCGGAATATGCCGTCGAGGCCGAAGAAGCCGTTCGGATCGGAGATCCGCGCCGGCGTGTAGCGCTGGCCGGGCGCGCCGTCGGCGAGCGCGGCGGCGAGCGTGACCGCGTCGAAGGCGAGCGTCGCGATGCGCTCGGGGGCGTGTCCGTTCACCTCCGCGAAGCGGCTCACGAAGCCGGCCCGGCTCCTCGGATCGGGCGCGGCGAACCAGCCGCCATAGAGCGAGGGCTCGCGCCAGAGGGAGGGATCGTCCCACAGCCCCGTGCCGAGGAAGCGCACCTTGCGATTGTCGATGTCGTAATAGGGCAGGAGAGGCACGAGGCCGCGAAGGCTCGTTCCGCCCTCGGGGATCAGGACGGCGTCGAACACCGCGTAGCCCTGCTTGTAGGCGTCGGCGAGCTGCTTGGTGGGCTCGAGAAAATTCTCCGCACCCGGATAATAGAACACCACGTCCACGACCTGCGCGCCGGTCTGGCCGGCGACCGCCATGAGCTCGTTCTCGACGCGGCTGCCATAGGTGCCCTGAGGCACGAGAGCGGCGATCTGGGTAAGGCCCTGGCTGACCGCGAAGCGCGTCACGCGCTCGACCTCGTCCTCGGCCGAGAAGCTCAGGAGGAAGGTGCCGGGTCCGGCGACGGCGCGGTCGCTGGAGAAGGCGACGACCGGAACGGCGCGCGACGCGGCGACGGGCGCGACCGCCGAGACCTCTTCCGCGAAGAGCGGACCGAGCAGGATCTCCGCGCCGTCCTCGATCGCGCGCGTCGCGGCTGCGCGCGCGCCCTCCGAGGTGCCCTGGGTGTCCTGCGGCATCAGGAGGAGGTTCGGATTGTTGATCTGGAAGACGGCGAGCTCGGCGGCGTCGAAGAGCGCGTTGCCGAGCCGCGAGACGCTCGGATTGGCCGCCGTGAGCGGGAGAAGGAGGCCGACGCGGACGGGCTCCCGGCCCTGCATGTGGGGCGCGAGGAGCGCGGCCGCGCTCGGCTGCCAGGCGTCGGCGCCGCGCGCGTCGGGCATGGGCGCGCGCTCCGTGCGCGGCTCTCCGCGAGACAGGGTGCCGGCGAACGGGTCGCCCGCGCAGGCGGCGAAGAGGGCGACGAAGGCGAGCGCGCCGAGCGCCGCGAAGGTCTTCCGAGCGCCCTGCGCCAGTGCGATCGTCCTCGTCATTGCGCGTCCCCGACGTCTGCCGCACGCCCCCGGCCCGATTGCGCCGACCCTACCGAGGGGCCTATGGGATGTAAATGGCGCAAGGGGCGAAGGAGGGCAGGCGAACGGCGGCTGGCGCGCTCGCGCCGGGGCTCTACGTCGTGGCGACGCCGATCGGGAATGCGCGCGACATCACGCTGCGCGCCCTCGACGTGCTCGGCGGCGCGGATGCCATCGCCTGCGAGGACACGCGCGTCACCGCAAGGCTCCTGGGGCTTCACGGGATGACCGGAAAAGGTCGCCTCGTGCCCTATCACGCGCACAACGAGGCCCGCGAGACGCCGCGCCTCCTGGCGCGCCTCGAGGCGGGCGCGGCCGTCGCGCTCGTCAGCGATGCCGGGACGCCGCTGCTTTCCGATCCGGGCGCCCGCCTCGTCGCGGCCGCGCGCGCCGCGGCGCTCACCGTCCATGCCGTGCCGGGGCCGTCCGCGCTCACCGCGGCGCTGTCCGTCGCCGGCATCGCGATGGAGCGCTTCCATTTCGCGGGGTTCCTGCCCGCACGCGGCGGCGCGCGGCGGCGGGCCGTCGAGGAGCTGAAGGACATTCCCGCAAGCCTCGTCCTGCTCGAGGCGCCTCATCGCATCGCCGCGACGCTCGCCGACCTCGCGGCGGCGCTCGGCGGCGCGCGCGAGGCGGCGGTCGCGCGCGAGCTCACCAAGCTGCACGAGGAGATCGTCCGTGGACCGCTCGCCGATCTCGCCGAGCGCTACGCGGCGGCCGCGCCCAAGGGCGAGATCGTCCTCCTCGTCGCGCCGCCCGCGCCTTCCGAGCCGGCCGGAGCCGACCGCCTCGACGCGGCCCTCGCCGACGCCCTGGCGCGCGCGAGCGTGAAGGAGGCGGCCCACGAGGTGGCGGCGGCGCTCGGACTGCCGCGCCGCGAGGTCTATGCGCGCGCGCTCGCGCTGAAGGGAGCGCGCGATGGCGCGTCCTGACCGGCGCCGCCACGAGGCCCGAGGCCGCCTGGCGGAGGCCTTCGCCGCCGGCCTCCTCGCGGCGAAGGGCTACGCCATCCTCGCGACGCGCGTGCGCAATGCGGCCGGCGAGATCGACCTCGTCGCGAAGCGCGGCCGCACGCTCGTCTTCGTCGAGGTGAAGCTGCGCGCGGACATCGCGCTGGCGGGCGAGAGCATCCTTGCCCGCCAGCGCGGGCGCATCGCCCGCGCCGCGGCGCTTTTCCTCAAGGCCCGGCCGGACCTTCAATGTCTCGACGCGCGCTTCGACGCGATCCTTCTCGTGCCCTGGCGCCTGCCGCGCCACGTCGCGCATGCCTGGGACGCAAGCTGACGGCACTTGTCCGCGAACGAGGCACCCGCCACATTGACGGCGCACGACGCTCGGGAGGGCTCGAACCATGCGGCTCAACGTCGCGATCCAGATGGATCCCATCGAGGCGATCCACATCAAGGGCGACTCGACCTTCGCGCTCGCGCTCGAGGCGCAGTCGCGCGGACACCGCCTTTACTACTACCTCCCCCGCGAGCTGAGCCTGAAGTACGGCCGCGCCTTCGGCCTTCTGCGAACCCTGAGCGTGCGCGACGAGGAGGGCAACCACTTCACCGCCGGCGAGCCGCGCTCGACCGACCTCTCGGAGATGGAGGTCGTCCTGATGCGCCAGGACCCGCCCTTCGACATGGCCTACATCACCGCGACGCACATCCTCGAGCATTGCCATCCCGCCACGCTGGTCGTGAACAACCCCGCGCAGGTGCGCAACGCGCCGGAAAAGCTCTTCGTCACGCGCTTTCCCGAGCTCATGCCGGCGACGCTCATCTCGAGCGATCCGATCGAGATCCGATCCTTCCGTACACGCCATAAGGACATTATCCTGAAGCCGCTCTTCGGAAACGGCGGCGCGGGCGTGTTCCGCCTCAAGGAGGACGACGAGAATCTCGGCGCGCTGCTCGAGCAGTTCACCCAGCTCTATCGCGAGCCCATCGTCGTGCAGGCCTATCTGCCCGAGGTGCGGCAGGGGGACAAGCGCATCATCCTCGTCGAGGGCGAGCCGGTCGGCGCCATCAACCGCGTGCCGCCGCCGGGCGAGGCGCGCTCGAACATGCATGTGGGCGGACGGCCGGAGCCCTCGGCCCTCACCGACCGCGATCGCGAGCTGTGCGCGGCCATCGGCCCCGAGCTCAAGGCGCGCGGCCTCGTCTTCGTCGGCATCGACGTCATCGGCGGCTTTCTCACGGAGATCAACGTGACCTCGCCCACGGGCATCCGCGAGGTGAAGCGCTTCGGCGGCGCCGACATCGCCGCCCTCGTCTGGGACGCCATCGAGGAGCGCAAGGCGGCGCAGAAGTCCTGAGGCCGATCAGCTCCGCCAGCGCAGCGTCACGGGCTCGACGGGATTGACGAACGGCTCGTTCGCCTCGCGCGCCTCCTCCCAGACCTTCTTCAGGCGGAAATACCATTTGGCCTGCACGTCCGCGTCGTTGATCAGCATGAGGCGCGGATTGAAGGCGAGGCCCTCCTTCTGGAGCATGACCATGTCGTGGTCCTGCTTGAGGAAGGCGCGCGCGAACGCCCGCACGACGGGCCTGGCGACGTCGAGCCAGGGCAGCGTCCAGTAGAAGATCTGCGTGACCTCCGTCTCCTCCTCCGCGATCGGCGTGACGGCGGTGAGCGAAAGGACGCACTTTTCGCCGATACGCACGAGCTCGGTGCGGATGCCGGGAAGGCGGAAGGCGATCTCGGTGGTTGGCGTGCCGCCGAGGATCTTGTAGGCGCCCGAATTCTTCGAGGGGCGGTGCTCGAGCATGGTGAAGCCGAGCTCGGAGGGCCCGAAGCGCTTCGCCTTCTCGTGGATCGAGGCCTCCGAGCGCCACCACCAGGAGCGGTGCACGAACGGTCCGTGCGCGGGGTCCATGAGCCCGATCACGGCATGGTCCACATGGCAGGCGAAGCGCTTGCGCTCGATGAGCCTCGGACGGGCCGTCTCGCCGATCCCCGGCAGCAGCGGCGTGGCGCTCCGCGGCGCCGGCGTCTCGCCGAGCCGGTCGGTCTGCGACCCGAAATGGATCCAGACGACCCCCTGGCTCTCGTGCACGGCATAGGCCGGCACGCGAATCCTCGAGGTCTCGACGTCCTGGCCGGGAACGAGGGAGGGAATCGCGGCGCAGCGCCCGTCGGTGCGGAACCGCCAGCCGTGATAGGGGCACTCGACCTCGGCGGCCGCGACCGTCTCGCCCACCGCCTTGTCGCCCTTGCCGAGCAGCCTTCCGCGGGACAGCGGGACGCCGCGATGGGGGCAGAGATCGCGTAGGGCGAAGACCTCGCCCTCGCGGGTGCGCCCGAAAACGACGGGCTCGCCGAGCAGGACCGCATGGCGGAGCGTGCCGGGCTTCAGCTCCGCGCCGGGCATGGCGAAATACCAGATGTCGCGCAGAAAGGACGGCTTGTCGCTGCTCATGTCGGCCAAGGTTCGGAGGGAGCGCCGCCGCCCAAGGGAGCAAGTGCGGCGCGCCGTTGCAAGCCCCGCCCGGCCATCCATAATGACGCGCCAAGGTCGCGGCCGGCTTTGGGGCGGATCACGGGGGCGACATGCAGACGAGCCAGCTGGTGCTCGCGTTCGGCGTTGCGGCCGTCGGCCTTTTCGGCTTTTGGCGCGCGCTCGGCGCGCGCGGGTCGAGCCGCCACTACTGGCTCATCGGCGTCGGGGCCTATGCGCTCCTCGCGGCGGTGGCGCCGTTCGCCGGGCTCTTTCCCGACGTGATGCGGCCCGTCGCCTTCGAGCTTCAGAAGCTCGCCTTCATCCTGGGCTCGATGGGGCTGATGCTGGCGGCGATCTACGCGCTGTCGGGCGCCTTCGCGGAGCAGAGGGGCACCGTCGCCCTGGGCGGCGCTGCGCTCGCCTTCCTTCTCAGCCTCTATGGCGGGCGGATATTCCTTCCCGTCGCGGTCATCTTCCACGCTGTGGCGGCGATCGGCCTCCTGGGGCTCGGCCTCATCCGGCTCGAGAGCCATCCGCGCACCGCCCCCTACGTCGCGACCGGCGGCGGGCTGCTGATGGCGCTCAGCGGCCTGCCGACGCTGCTCACGCGCGCGCTGGGCGGCGGGGAGATGGAGATCCGCTTCGTGCTGCTCGGGGCGCTCATCCTGGTGTTCGCCGAGGCCTCCCATCGCGCGACGCGCTAGGGGGGCGCCGCTTCGATCGCGGTCTCAGGCGGTGAGCGCGAGGCTGAAGCCGGCTTCGAGCCCCGGCGCCTCGCCGCTGCCGCGATAGGCCGCCGCGCCCTCGTGGGCCGAGACGCGCGCGAGCCGGCGTCGCGAGGCATAGAACTGCGTGAGAAGGGCGGATTCGGGATTGGGGTCGCAAGGGCGATCGTCCCGCCGGCGGCGCGGCGTGGTTCCGGCCTGGGGCCGCTCGTCCGACGCGGCTGCGGCATGGGACGCGGGCAGGACGGCGCGCGCGCCGATCGCCGGCGCCGCCATCGCGACGGTCCCGGCCGATGGCCGGTAGGGGACCAATGCGCGCTGGCTCGTGGAGGCGATGGCGATCATGCCTCCCCGGACTGCAATCCGGCGGCCAGTTGCGCGCGGCGCGAGACGGGTTGCGGCGTGCCAATGCGGCACAGCCCGTCGCTATAGGAACGCGTCAACTTCTCGTTTTCTTAAGAGATGCCCCATTACAGTCAGCGCGTCGCTTACCGCCCGATCTCGGGCCCAACCGCCCTGTTTGTACGCGTCGCGAGGCACTGTGGGATCGTCGACCGCCTATCGAGCGTCCGCCAGACTCGCCGATCTGTCGGATCTGGAGACCTTGCGCCTGGCCGTCGCAAGCGCCGACCAGGTCGCCTATGACTGGCTCGTCGAGACCGACGCCTGGCGCTGGACCGGCGCCTCGGGACAAGTGCTCGAGACGCTCGGCATCGCCGGGATGACGTGCGGCGAGGATCTCGTCCGAAAGCTCGACCCGGCGACGCACCGCGCGCGCGCCGAGGCCATCGAGCGGGCCCCGAGCGGCGAGCCCTTCCGCATCGAGTACCGCCTCGCCGGCGACGAGGAGATCTGGGTCGAGGAATGCGGCGCGTGCCTGCGCGACGCCGACGGCCGCCTCCAGCGCATCGTCGGCTCGATGAAGATCATCAGCGAGCG
Organism: Alphaproteobacteria bacterium; assembly: GCA_024236075.1. GTDB lineage: Bacteria > Pseudomonadota > Alphaproteobacteria > JACAEB01 > JACAEB01 > JACAEB01. The sequence continues at coordinate 57,420 of JACKLE010000001.1, forward strand.
CAAGCGCCGCGAGGATGCCCTCGCCTATCGCGCCACCTATGACGACCTCACGGGCAACTTCAATCGCGTGAGCCTGAAGGAGCGCCTCGCGCGCGCCGTCGACCGGGCCGAGGCCGAGGGGACGCAGAGCGTCTTTCTCCTCGCGGCCATCGACGATCTCGCGGTCATCAACGAGACCTTCGGCATCGACATCGCCGACGAGGTCATCGTCGGGACGGGCCGGCTCCTCGAAACCGTCGCTGGCGCCGATTCGGTCGTCGGCCGCACCAGCGGCAACAAGTTCGGCATCCTCTTGGAAGGCTGCCCCGCGAGCGAAATGGAGACGCGCGCGCGCCGCATGATCGCCCTCGTGCGGGAGGCGACGTTCGAGACGCGCGGCGGGCGCGTCGCGGCGACGATCTCCGTCGGCGGCGTGGCGCTGCCTCACGGCGCGGAGACCGCGAACGCCGCTCTCGCGCGCACCGAGGAGGCCCTCTCGCACGCCAAGGGCGGCGGGCGCAGCGCCTTCCGCGCCTTCCTGCCCGAGCCCAACCGGGAGTCGCGGCGCAAGCGCAACCTGCTCATCGGCGACCAGATCATCGCCGCCCTTGCCGAGGGCCGCATGAAACTCGCCTTCCAGCCCATCGTGGCGGCCGACACCGGCGCGGTCGTCCAATACGAATGCCTGGCGCGCCTCATCGGACGCGACGGCGAGGCGATGGCGGCAGGCGAGTTCATCGCGGTCGCCGAGCAGATGGGCCTCGTGCGCCTCATCGACGCGCGCGCGCTCGAGCTCGCGCTGCGCACGCTCATGGACCGGCCCGCCGTCAAGCTCTCGCTCAACGTCTCCGGCATTACGGCCTCCGATCCCTCCTGGCTCGAAAAGCTCGTCGCGGGGCTCGCGAACCGCCGCGACGTCGCCTCGCGCCTCACGGTCGAGCTCACCGAGACGCAGGCCATCCACGACATCGAGGAGTCGGGACGCTTCGTCGCCGCCGTGAAGGCGCTCGGCTGCCACGTCGCGATCGACGATTTCGGGGCCGGCTATACCTCGTTCCGCAACCTCAAATCCCTCGACGTCGACATGGTGAAGATCGACGGCTCGTTCGTGCGCGGCATCGCGGAGTGCAAGGAGAACCGCCTCTTCGTGCGCACGCTCGTGGATCTCGCGCGCAATCTCGGCCTGGACTGCGTCGCCGAATGGGTCTCCTCCGAGGAGGAGCGGGCGATCCTGCGCGCGATCGGCGTGCAATATCTCCAGGGCTTCGCCGTCGGCAAGCCGACGATCGAGCCCGCCTGGCTCGTTTCCGAGCCCGCCTGACCGGGAGTCCGACTAGGGATTTTGCGGCTTCTCGTCGTCCGAAAGGGCGTTGAGCCGCCGCTCGAGCGCGGCCATCTGCTCCTTGAGCGCCGCGATCTCGTCGGACTGGCCGCCCGCACCGGCTTCATGCCCCTCGGCCGAGCCGTTGCGCCCGCGCGGATGGGGGGGCGTCGTCGTCTCGGCGGCCTTCGCGGGGGCGAAGGGCATCATGCGCCGGATCGCGTCGAGCCAGGTCTCCTGGAACATGGCCGCGTTCTGGAGCGCCATCTCCTCGAGGAACTTGAAGGGCTGGGTGCTCGAGCCGAAGGCGTCGGCCATGCGCTCGCGGATCTCGCCTTGCGTGCGCGCGAAGCTCTCCATGCTCATCTCGAGATAACGCGGCACGGCGGCCTGCATCTGGTCGCCGTAGAAGCGGATGAGCTGACGCAGGAAGCGGATGGGCAGGAGATTCTGCCCCTTTCCCTCCTCCTCGAAGATGATCTGGGTGAGGACCGAGCGCGTGATGTCCTCGCCGGTCTTGGCGTCGAAGACGTGGAACTCCTGGCCGGCCTTGACCATCTCCGCGAGGTGGTCGAGCGTCACATATTGGCTGGTCGCCGTGTTGTAGAGCCGGCGGTTCGCATATTTCTTGATAGTGATCGGCCCGTTGGGGGATTCGTCTTTCCCGCTCAATTCCTGTTTCCATCCCTATCAAGGGTTGATCCGCGACCCTGGCTCCCGATTGCCGCAGCCGCTATTACCGCACCGCAATGAGTGTCGCGCGCCTGCCCATATTTATGCAAGCCTCTGGTAAAAATCGCTAACTTCCTGCGGCATACGCAGCGAACATGCGTGCGCGCCGCAGGGCTGGCGTGCGGGTGCGAGAAAGCGGTTTTCCCCGCCCCATGCTTTGGGGCATGGTGAGCGCCTGCGCTCCCGCGCGAAGGGGCCGATCCCCCCGAAATCTCCAAGCGAGGAAACGGATATGACCGAGGTCGTGATCGTCAGCGCCGCCCGGACGCCGGTCGGCTCGTTCAACGGCAGCTTCGCTAATCTGCCGGCCCACGCTCTGGGCGAGGTCGCGATCCGCGCGGCGCTCGAGCGCGCCGGCGTCAAGGGCGAGGAGGTGAGCGAGGTCATCCTGGGGCAGATCCTGACGGCCGGTCAGGGCCAGAACCCGGCCCGCCAGGCCTCGATCCATGCCGGCGTGCCCAAGGAGGTGCCGGCCTGGGAGGTCAACATGGTGTGCGGCTCGGGCCTGCGCTCGGTCGCGCTCGGCTCGCAGGCCATCCTCGCGGGCGACAGCCAGATCGTGGTTGCGGGAGGCCAGGAGAGCATGAGCATGGCGCCGCACGCCATGCATCTGCGCAATGGCACCAAGATGGGCGCCGCCGAGATGATCGACACCATGATCAAGGACGGCCTCTGGGACGCCTTCAACGGCTATCACATGGGCACGACCGCCGAGAACGTGGCGCGCGCCTTCCAGATCAGCCGCGAGGCTCAGGACGCCTTCGCCGTCGCCTCCCAGAACAAGGCAGAGCGCGCCAAGAAGGACGGCGCCTTCAAGAAGGAGATCGTCGCCGTCACCATCGCCGAGAAGAAGGGCGAGCGGGTCGTCGATACGGACGAGTTCATCCGCGACGGCGTCGTGATGGACCACCTCGCCAAGCTCAAGCCCGCCTTCGACCGCAATGCCGGCACCGTGACCGCCGGCAATGCGAGCGGCATCAACGACGGCGCGGCGGCGCTCGTGCTCATGAGCGCGAAGGAGGCCGACCGCCGGGGCCTGAAGCCCATGGCGCGCATCGCCTCATGGGCGCAGGCGGGCGTCGATCCGGCCGTCATGGGAACGGGGCCGATCCCCGCGAGCCGCAAGGCGCTCGAGAAGGCCGGCTGGAAGGTCGGCGACCTCGATCTCGTCGAGGCGAACGAGGCCTTCGCCGCCCAGGCCCTCGCGGTCAACAAGGACCTCGGCTGGGACCCCGACAAGGTCAACGTCAATGGCGGCGCCATCGCCATCGGCCATCCCATCGGCGCTTCGGGCGCGCGCATCCTGACGACCCTTCTCCACGCCATGGAGGCGCGCGGCGCGAAGAAGGGCCTCGCCACGCTCTGCATCGGCGGGGGCATGGGCATCGCCCTTTGCGTGGAGCGCTGAGTTTTACGCGTTCCACGGATCGATAAGCTCGATCCCGCAGCCTTCGAAATCGGCGATGTTCCGCGTCGCGAGCCGCGCCCCGCGCGAGCGCGCGATGGCGGCGATCTGGGCGTCCACCGGAAGAATGGGGCGGCCCGCCGTCCGTCGTGCGGACACGATGAGCGCATAGTCCGCGGCGGCCTCTCGGTCGAATGCGAGAATGCGGCCGCCGAGCAGCGTATCGAAGAGCCGCTTGGCGGCACCCGCCAGCGCGGTCTTCCTGGCGCCCTCTGGAAGCAGGGCGATCCCGTAGAGGATTTCCGCCTCCGTGACGGCCGTCGAGAAGATCCCGTGGGGCGCCTGCCCCGCCAGCCAGGCTTCGCAGTTTGCGTCGGGAGCGGGCCGCGTGAGTTCCGACAGCACATTCGTGTCGAGCAGGATCACGGCGCGGTCAGTCGAACTTCGGGGGCTCGCGGATTGGCCCGCGCGGTGGAATTTCGAGCTCGACGCCGCCGAGGGGCTCGAAAAGCTCCCGAATGGCTTGGGCGAGATTTTTCGGAGGCGGCGCCTCGCGGCTCAGACCCGCGCGCAGGATGTTGCGCGCCTCTTCCTCCATCGACCGGCCGTGCTCGGCGGCCTGGATGCGCAGGCGCGCCTTGAGCGCGTCGTCGAGATTGCGGATGGTGATGCTGGCCATCGGGGCTCCCTGCAATCAATGATGCGCATTTAAGCATTGATTGCGCATGAAGCAAGGCGCGACAGTCCGATCCCGTGTCGGGCGTTGAACCGTCGGAAGGCAAGGGAGGCGGGGATGATTGCACGAAGCCTGAGCTTGGGGGCTGTGCTGGCGGCGGGGCTCGCAGGCGGAACGCTGGCGGCGGATCTGCGCCCGCTCGGCGACGGGAGCGTCTCGTCCGGTCCCCGGGCAGGTTTCGTCTTCGCCTGTCAGCAGAGCTTTCCGGCGAACGGGCCCGGCGCCTCGCGCGAGGGGCCATGGATCAAGGGCGCCGAGTGGGACCTCGACGAGAAGGTCAAGGTCGCCGGCGCGGTCGACTGGCCCAATGCGCTTCTCACCATCGAGGTTCAGGGCGAGCGGCGCCTCGTCACGGGCAACAACCTGCCGAGCCACCCGACGGGCGTCTTTCCGATCGCGCAGGACGACCCGGCCTTCTACTACGACCGCAATCCGAACCCCATCCGCGCCATCGACCTCAAGCTCGACCTGCCGCGCCTGCCGAAGGTCGCCGCGGCGCCGTCCTGCGTGCCGATGGGGATCATCGGCATCGCGCTCACGGGGGCGGTCGTCTACAACGCGCTCGATCTCCGCGGCAAGGACGCGGCGGCGCACGAGATGCTGGACGCCTGCCTCGGCCATCCGCAGGGGGCCGGGCAGTACCACTATCACGCGCCGAGCCCCTGTCTTCTCGACACCAGCGGGCCGGCCGGAAGGCATTCCGATCTCGTCGGCTACGCGCTCGACGGCTTCGGCATCTACGGACCCTATGGCGAGGACGGGGCAAAGCTCGCCTCGAAGGATCTCGACGCCTGCCACGGGCACACGCACGAAGTGGCGTGGGACGGCAAGAAGACCGCTCTCTACCACTACCATTTCACGCCGGATTACCCCTATTCGGTCGGCTGCTTCGCCGGCGCGCCCATCGCCGTCGCGCGCAGGCCAGGCGGCGGTGGTCCGCTCGCCCGGCCCTGATCCAGGACAAGCCCCGGCGTGCGATCTGTGCCATATTCGACAAAACTTGGTTAACGGGCGGAAACGTCGGGCGCGGAATCCGGGAAGGAGGCACGCATGGCACGGGTGGCGGTGGTTACTGGCGGCACGCGCGGCATTGGACTGGCGATCACGCGCGAGCTGAAGGAGGCCGGCTTCAGGGTCGCGGCGACCTATCAGGGCAATGAGGAGGCGGCCGAGGCCTGCCGGCGGGACATGGCCTGCCTCGCGCTCAAATGGGACTGCGGCAACCTCAAGGCGTGCGAGGACGGCATCGCCCAGATCGAGGCGGAGCTCGGCCCCGTCGATACGCTCGTGAACAATGCCGGCATCACCTGGGACACGATGCTGCACAAGATGACCGAGGAGCAGTGGCACTCCGTCATCCGCACCGATCTCGACAGCATCTTCTACATGACGCGCGCGGTCCTCAACGGCATGCGCGAGCGCAGCTTCGGGCGCATCATCAACATCACCTCGATCAACGGCCAGAAGGGCCAGATGGGGCAGACGAACTATTCCGCCGCGAAGTCCGGCATGATCGGCTTCACCAAGGCGCTGGCCCAGGAGACCGCCCGGCGGGGCATCACGGTGAACTGCGTCGCGCCCGGCTATATCGACACGGACATGGTGGCGAAGGTGCCGCCCGACGTGCTCGCCAAGATCGTCGACACCATTCCCGTGGGCCGCCTCGGCAAGCCCGAGGAGATCGCCTGGTGCGTGCGCTTCCTCGCCGACGAGCGCTCCGCCTTCATCACGGGCGCGACGCTGACCGTCAACGGCGCGCAGTACATCACGGGATGAGCCTCGGCCGCGCCGCCCTTCGAGGGCCGCGAAGACGCGGCCGCCTCAGGGTGACGCGGAGAGAGGCGGTCGATGGAGTCGGGAGCCTTTCCGGTCACGACGTCGTCCTGAGGCGCGCGAGCTTTTCGCTCGCGCCTCGAAGGATGGGCCATAGGGGCGAGGCCTAGCCCTCGCGTTTCGCCGCACGCGCATTGCGGCGGGCGAGGAGGCGAAGGCGCAGCGCCTGGAGCTTGATGAAGCCCTCCGCATCCTTCTGATTGTAGACTGTGTCCGTCTCGAAGGTCACGTGCTCCTCCGAGTACAGGGAGTTCGGCGAGGCGCGGCCCACGACGATGACGTTGCCCTTGTAGAGCTTGAGGCTCACCACGCCGGTGACGTGCTCCTGGCTCTTGTCGATCAGGGCCTGCAGCATCTCGCGCTCGGGGCTGAACCAGAACCCGTTATAGATGAGCTCGGCATAGCGCGGCATGAGCTCGTCCTTGAGGTGCGCCGCGCCGCGGTCGAGCGTGACGCTCTCCATCGCGCGGTGAGCGGCAAGGAGGATGGTGCCGCCGGGCGTCTCGTAGACGCCGCGCGACTTCATGCCGACGAAGCGGTTCTCCACGAGGTCGAGACGCCCGATGCCGTTCGCTGCGCCGTACTCGTTGAGCTGGGCGAGGAGGGCGGCGGGCGAGAGCGCCGCGCCGTCGATCCCGACCGCGTCGCCCCGCTCGAACTCGATATTGATCGTGAGCGCCTTGTCCGGAGCGTCCTCGGGCGAAATCGTCCGCTGAAAGACGAAATCGGGCGGCTCGATGCCGGGGTCCTCCAGCACCTTGCCCTCGGAGGAGGAGTGCAGAAGGTTCGCGTCGACCGAGAAGGGCGCCTCGCCGCGCTTGTCCTTGGCGATGGGGATCTGGTGCCGCTCGGCGAATTCGAGAAGCTTGGTGCGGCTCGAGAGGTCCCATTCGCGCCAGGGCGCGATGATGCGGATGTCGGGCGCGAGCGCGTAGTAGCCGAGCTCGAAGCGCACCTGGTCGTTGCCCTTGCCGGTCGCGCCGTGGCAGACCGCGTCGGCGCCGACGGCGCGCGCGATCTCGATCTGCTTCCTGGCGATCAGCGGGCGCGCGATCGAGGTGCCGAGGAGATAGAGCCCCTCATATTGCGCATTGGCACGGAACATCGGGAAGACGTAGTCGCGCACGAACTCTTCGCGCAGATCCTCGATGAAGATGTTCGCGGGCTTGATGCCGAGAAGCTCGGCCTTCCGGCGCGCGGGTTCGAGCTCCTCGCCCTGGCCGAGATCGGCGGTGAAGGTCACGACCTCGCAGCCATAGGTCTCCTGAAGCCATTTGAGGATGACCGAGGTGTCGAGCCCGCCCGAATAGGCGAGCACGACCTTCTTCACGCCGCTTTTCGTCATGGCCGTTCCGTTCCTTGTCGCCGCCCCGGATTCCGGAGCGCGCGCACTATAGCGAATGGCTTGGTGGGCGCCAGACTTGCCGCCCGGGCCCGCTCTAGAAGGCCCAGGTTCGGGGATCGGCGACCGGCTGGGCCCGCGTGACGAGCTGAAGGCCCTTGAGGCTGCGCACCACGAGCCAGATGAAGAGGCCGAGATAGACGAGCCAGCCTATGAGGATGAGCACGAGCGGAATGGCGAGGACGGCGACGAGAAGCCCCTTCCAGAAGGTGTGGATCTGGAAGACGTAATGGCTTTTGAGCCAATCGGGCGCCTGGTCCTTGCTGACATAGGCGAGGATGACGCCGATGACAGCCGTGACGCCGTTCATGAAGCCCAGGAGATAGAGCACGTAGACGAGGCTCGCCGTCCCCGGCAGCGCGGGATCGCCAATTCCGGCGAATGGTCCGCGCTCCGGCGGATGGGTCCTCGCCTCGTCCTCGGGCATCGCAGCTCTCCCTCGCAAGATCCCGGCGCGCCGGAGCGCCGGTCAGGCCGCGGGCGGACGGCGCTCCAGCGCATCCGCCACGCGGCTCGTGTGATCGTAGATCCCGACGAGGACCAGCAGGAAGCCCGTCGCGATCACGCCGACGAGCGCGCCCATGGCGAAGCCGAGGATGGCGCCGCCCATTCCGTGATCGAGAAAGCCGCGCGCCGTCGCGCCGACGATGACGAGGACGAGAGCGATGCAGGAAAACCCTTCGAGCAGGCGGACGATGACGTTGCGCATGGGGGGGCCTCCGTTGCGCCGCGAAAGGGCGCAAAGTGTGCCGCGACGAGGCCCGAGGCGCAACGCGCGCGGGCGCTGCCGCGGGTGCCGCCTCGAGATGAAAAAATGATCTTGTAATGAGATATAAGTCTCATTATGTTCGGATCGTCTCGTTATCGCCTTCAGGACAGGAGGGTTCGATGGCACTGACGAATGCGCAGATGGACGCCAAGATGGACGAGCATTTCGCCTTCGAGGCGAACGACGACGTGGAGGGCGTGCTCTCGACGCTCGCGCGGGACGTGGATCACGACATCGTCGGCTTCCCGGGCGGGCCGACGCGCGGCCGCGACGGCGCGCGGGCCTTCTACGAGACGCTCTTCGCCGATCTTTCGGAGGGCCGCGTGCGCACACTGAAGCGCCTCTACGGCGAGCGCTTCCTCGTCGACGAGTCGCTCTGGCAGGGCAGGGCGCCGGGCAGGCCTTTCGGGGTGGAAGGCCGCAACCGCCCGCTCGCCTTCCGCCTCCTGCACGTCGTCGAGTTCACCGCGGAGGGCGAGATCGCGCGCGAGAACGTCTGGGTCGACCTCGCGAGCATTCACGCGCAGCTCGCCTGAGGCCCGTGATGGCGGATACCGACACGTCAGGCCGCTGGCGACAGAGGCGGCGCACGCGAAAGGCCCTGCTCGAGGCTGCGGCGCGTCTTCTGCGCGAAGGACGCACGCCGAGCCTCGAGGAGGTCGCCGACGCGGCCGAGACCTCGCGCGCGACGGCCTATCGCTACTTCCCGAACGCCGATGCGCTGCTCCTCGAGGCCGCGCTCGACGTCGCCGCTCCGGCTGCGGACGACGTCTTCGCGGGCCGGTCCGGCGGCGACGCGGTCGCGCGCCTCGAGCAGGTCGACGCGGCCTTCCAGAAGATGATGGACGAGAACGAGACGGGAATCCGCCTCATGCTGGCGGGCACGCTGCAGCATGCCGCCCGCGGAGAGGCGTCGGGCATGCCCGCGCGCCAGAACCGCCGCACGCCGCTGATCGAGGCGGCGCTGGCGCCCGCGCGCCATGAATTCCGCCGCGCCGATCTCGACCTACTGACGGCCGCGCTCGCCCTCGTCATCGGCACCGAGGCGATGATCGTCTTTCGCGACGTGCTCCGCCTCGACGCCGCGCGCGCGGAAAAGGTGCGCCGCTTCGCGATCCGCGCGCTGGTCGAGGCCGCCCGCAAGGAGAGGGGCGAGAGCGAGGACAGGGGCGCGCGCGAGCCCCGCCGCGCCGAAAGGGCGCATCGCAGGAGCATGCCATGACCCTCGACATCCGTCCGCTTACGGAGGAAGACCTCTCCGCGGCCGACCGCATCTTCCGCCTCGCCTTCGGCACCTTTCTCGGCCTGCCCGATCCCATGGCCTTCATGGGCGACGCGGACCTCGTTCGCCCGCGATGGCGCGCCGCGCCGGAGGCGACGCTCGGCGCCTACGACGCGACCGGCCTCGTCGGCTCCAATTTCGTGACGCGCTGGGGAAGCTTCGGCTTCTTCGGTCCGCTGACGGTGCGCCCCGATCTCTGGGACCGGGGCATCGCGCGCGCGCTTCTCGGCGAAACCATGGCGCTCTTCGAGAGGCTCGGCACGCGGCAGATGGCGCTCTTCACCTTTCCCCAGAGCGCCAAGCATGTCGGGCTCTATCAGAGCTTCGGCTTCTGGCCGCAGGCGCTGACGCCCGTGATGGCGAAGGCCGTCGCGCCCGCCGAGCCGCCGCCGCCGGACATGGCCCTTCTCTCGAGGCTCGCGGCGGACGAGCGCGCGCGGGCCCATGAAGAGATCGGCCGGCTGACGAATGCCGTCATGCCCGGTCTCGATCTCGCCGGCGAGATCGCTGCGGCGGCCGCTCAGGGCCTAGGCGACACGGTGCTCGTCCGCGAGGGCGGCGCGCTCGCCGCGATGGCGGTCTGCCATGTCGGGGCGGGCAGCGAGGCGGGAAGCGGCGCGGCCTATGTGAAGTTCGGCGCGGCCCGTCCGGGAAAGGACGCGGCGCGCGCCTTCGAGCGGCTCCTTGCCGCCTGCGAGGCCTTCGCGCGGGAGCGCGGCGCCGAGCGGCTCGTCGCCGGCGTCAACTCGGCGCGTCGCGAGGCCTACCGCGCGCTCCTCGCGCGCGGGTACCGCACCGTGCTCCAGGGCGTCGCCATGCAGCGGCCGGACGCACCCGGAACGACGCGGGCGGACTGCTACGTGCTCGACGACTGGCGGTGAGGGCGCCTCACTCGGCGTTCTTCGGCCCGCAGGTGCCCACGAAGGCCGTGATGCCGTCGCCGCCTGCCGCGCTCGCGAGCGCATAGGCCGCGCGGCGCACGTCGAAGCTCGCGTCGTAGCGCGCCTCCACGGTCTTGTCCTCGACCTTGTGCAGCACGGTGAGGATGCCCTCGTAGAGCGAGCCGTCGACGCTCTGCAGCTCGGCCACGGCCGGCGCGCAGAAGGTGTAGAGGCAGAACTCCGCCGTGCCCGTCGCAAGATCGACGCTCACGGCCTGCGGCGGCGTCGATTGGCTCGTGCATGCCGCATCGTCGCAAACATGCTCCGACTTCGCCTGGCAATAGAGCGCGGGCGGGGCGACGTTCGTTGCGGGCGCCTCGGGCTCCGCGCCCTCGGCCGACAGCGTGCCCAGGGCGGCGACCGCCGCGATCAGCGCCGCCGATCTTGCCGAGACATGGCCAGGTCCCATCATCGCCCCCGAGACTCACCGCCCTTGATGGCGGGATCGTGGCGGGGAACCGGACCCATGGCAATGGGAAGCCGCAAGGCGCGTGCGCCTAGTCGGGAGCGAGGCAGGAGGTGTCCCGCTCCCGCTTCTCGACGTCCTCCGCTTTGCCCCCGCACCATGCGGCAAGGCGCCGGTCGAGCCTTTCCTTGCCGTCCTTCGCTTCGCCGATCGCGAGGCCCTCGTCCTTCAAGGCCTCGCCGACGGATCGTCCGCCGACGGTGAGATCGAATTCCCATCGCCCGAAGCCGCCACTGAAGCCCGCGACCCGAGGAACGGCGCCGCGCCGGCCCGCCTCCTCGATCAGCGCGTCGAGCATGCGACAGGCCTCGATGGCCCTCGCGCGCTCGGCGTTGCAGAGCGGCCTGTAGAACTCAGGAGTGTCGTATTTCTGCAGGCGCAGGAGGTGCCCATGGCACTCGATCGTGTCGCCGTCGACGACGCGCGGACCCAAAAGGGCGAGCCTGCAGGGGCTGAGAATCGTCGATTTGCCGTCTTGGAGTCTGGTCTTCTCCAGCCAGGGCACGCCATGCGTGCCGAAGAGGAGGGCCGCTATCGCAGCGGCCGACGCGAACAGGAAAGCGCGCATAATGGCCTCCCAGGTTCTATCTGGGCGAGCATAACGCAGCTGGGGAGCGGTCTGCAAGCGCGGCCGGGCCGAGGGAAGCCGCGGCTTCCGACGGGCAAGGGGCGAGGGCGAAGGCACCGCAAATGGCCGGGGCCGTTAGGCCGGAGACGGATCGTCGACCGGGTCTCCGACCTAGATCCGGATGACAGTATCGCTGTAGCGGGCGAGCTCCGCGTCGCTCGTGACCAGGCGGAGCGGCTCGGTGAGCGCCTGTGCGATCAGCATACGGTCGAACGGATCGCCATGGATCGGCGGCAGGCGCTCGACGGCGATCCCGTGGGCCGCCAACACCGGCAGGAGGAGATAGCCCGAGGCGGCGAAGTAGCGGACCGCCTCGGCGGCGGAGATCGCGAGAGCGTTTGGCCTTGCCGGATAGAGCGCGTGCTTGATCGCGATCTCCCAGACCGTCGCGACGCTGACGAAAACATCGTTGCTTGGGTCGGCGATGAGGTCGCGGGCGCCGGCGGCGAGGCGAGCGTCATCGGCGACCGCCCATAGAGCGACATGCGTGTCGAGGAGAAGGCGCATTCACGGACGGCCGGAAAACAGCGCCTCGATCTCCGCGTCGAGCGCCGGGTCGGGGTCCGGCACCGCGAACTTGCCCTTGGCGACCCCGATTCTCTGGCCGGCGGGAGCCTTCGCGACCGGCACGAGCCGCGCCACGGGGCGCCCATTGCGGGCGATGACGATCTCCTTTTCCGCCCCCGTCTCGACGGCCTCTACAAGCCGCGAGAGATGGGTCTTTGCCTCGAGCATGTTGACCGTGGACATGGCCGCTCCCGTGGAAGCCTGACACGATTTGACTAGACTAGACTAGGTCAAATCCGGCCGGAATTCAAGCCTCGGCGCGCCGGCGCTCGCTCGCGCGCACCTTCTTCGACTCGGATTTTAGCTGGCCGCAGGCGGCGAGGATGTCGCGGCCGCGGGGCGTCCGCACCGGGCTCGCATAGCCGGCGCGGTTCACGATCTCGGCGAAGGCCTCGATCCTTCCCCTGTCGGAGCATTCGTAGGGCGAGCCGGGCCAGGGATTGAAGGGAATGAGGTTGATCTTGGCGGGGATGCCCGCGATGAGCTTCACGAGCGCGCGCGCATCGGCGTCGGAATCGTTGACGCCCTTCAGCATCACATACTCGAAGGTGACGCGCCGCGCGTTGGAGAGGACCGGATAGGCGCGCACCGCCGCGAGAAGCTCCGCAATCGGATATTTCTTGTTCAGGGGCACGAGCGCGTCGCGCAGCTCGTCCTTCACGGCGTGGAGCGAGATGGCGAGCGCGGAGCCGAGCTCGGCACCCGCGCGCGCGATCATCGGCACGACGCCGGCGGTCGAGAGCGTGATGCGCCGCTTGCCGAGGCCGATGCCCTCGCCGTCGGCGGCGATCAGCATCGCGTCGCGCACATTGTCGAAATTGTAGAGCGGCTCGCCCATGCCCATGAGCACGACATTGGTGATGGCGCGCGCATCCTTGCCTGCGCCCGGCGCCGGCCAGTCGCCGAGGCGGTCCTTGGCGAGGAGCACCTGGCCGAGGATCTCGCCCGCCGTCAGATTGCGCACGAGCCCCTGCGTGCCGGTGTGGCAGAAGCGGCAGGTGAGCGTGCAGCCGACCTGCGAGGAGATGCAGAGCGTTCCGCGAGCCTCCTCGGGGATGTAGACGGTTTCGACGAGCGCGCCGTCGGCGAGCTTCAGGAGCCATTTGCGCGTGCCATCGTCCGAGATCCGCTCGGCCGCGATCTCCGGTCGCGCAAGGCTCGCATGGGCCTCGAGGCGCGCGCGCATCTCCTTCGAGAGCGTCGTCATCGCGGCGAACTCGCCGGCGCCCCGCATATAGAGCCAGTGCCAGAGCTGGGCGACGCGCATCCTGAGGCCGTCGGCGGGAAATCCCATGGCGCCGAGCGCCGCCGCGAGCGCCGGACGGTCGAGGCCGACGAGGGAAACGCTCTCCGGCGTGGCCGGCGTGCTGGGAACGGCGCTCATGGCGAAAGTGCTGCGGCGCGGGCCCGCGCCTGTCAAGCCGCGATCGGCGCGCCGGCCGGGGCGCCTCCGGGCGCGCGTCCTATTTGCACTGCTCGTTGATCTTCTGGAGCGCCGCCGTGATGCCCTTCAGGGAATAGGTGTCGGACGAGCGCGTGTCGCGCGTCGAGATGCCGCGCACGCGCATCGTCGCGCCGCGCTTCATGGCGTTCACGACCTTCTGCTCCGTGTCCGGGTCGGCGAACCAGGCGCCGTCGCCCTGCGTGAACATCTCGAACTTGTCCGAGCCGATCTCCACGAGCGTGCGCGAGCCTTCCTTCTGAGGATAGCCGATGACGACCGAGGGCTCGCCCTTGATGCCGCGGTCCACCCAATTCGTGATGAGGAAGTAGACGTTGCCGCGCGAGGCGTTGGGCTTCGACAGGGACGTGTCCTTCGGCTCGGACGCGACGAAGCAGATGCGCTGATTGTCGGTCACCATCTCGAAGGCGTTCCAGTCGTTGAACGTGCCGATGAGCTTCGGGCTGTCCGCGGCGACGGCTTGTGAGCCGCCCAGGACCGTCAGCCCAAGGAGGAACGCGGCAAGGTTCGGCGCTCGGCGGGTTTTCGCGACTAGCATGACTCTCCCAATTCTCGCTATCCGGCAGATCTCGATTTCCGGCTCGTCGGAGGCTCCGGCGGCCCATCGGCCGCGCGACACCGCGGAGTGCGAGGCCCCCCGGCCGAAGGCTATGAAAATCGCCGCACTATGCGCCGATTCCAGTCCCGCGCGCCACCCGCCGGCCCTGGCTCGCCATTGCCGCCGCAGTCGGCGCTCAGGCTTCGACGCCAGCCCGGCCGTTTCCTTCGCTAGCGCGACTCTCTGGCCGAACTGTGGCACGTGCGAACACGCCCCGCGTGTGCCTGCGCGCGATTCGGGTGCTTGCGGCTTTTGCGCCGCTTGGCGACGGCGCGCGGCAGGCTATGTATCTCCCCCATGACGCCTGGACCGCGCCATCACCCCGACGATGCCTGGATCGCCGCCGCCGCCGGCGGCACGCTCGACCCTGCGCTCGGCCTCCTCGTCGTCGCGCACGGCGCCTATTGCTGCACCTGCGCGCAGCGCTTCGCCGAATACGAGGCCGTGGCCGCGGGCCTCCATTGCACGTCGGTCGCGCCGGAGCCGTGCCGCCGCACGCAGGAGCGCCTGTCGCATTATTGCCGCCAGGAGGAGACGGCCTGCATCACGCCGTCCGCCGACGGCGATTGCTGCGAAAAGCCGTTCGCCGGCTTGCCGCGCGCCATCGGCGTGCTGGCGGAGGCCGCCTGCCGCGGCAAGGGCTGGCAGTCGAACGGCCGGGGCGCGCGCTTTCTGAGCCTCGAGCCGGTGGAGGCGCCCGGCACGACCGTCCGCCTCTACGATGTCGGCCCGCAGGGCTGCGTGTCCCGTCATTGCCATGAGGGCCGCGAGGTCGCGCTCGTGCTGCGCGGAGGGTACCGCGACGAGCTCGGCCGGTTCGGACCGGGCGACGTCGAAACCGTGCCGCCGGGCGTCGCCCACGCTCCGGTCGCGGACGCGCAGGGCTGCGTCTGCCTCGCCGTGACCGAGGGGGAAATTCGCATCCTCGGCCTGGACGGCCTCCTCGTGCGCGCGTTTCGCGCGCTGCGCCTCATTCGCTGAGGGCCCGCGAAAAGGGCGGCAGACGCTCCGCCCGCCGCCCGAGCGCCAGCATGCGGTCGTACATCACCAGCGCCGCCGCGACGCCGACATTGACGCAGAAGGCGGTCGGAATGCGCACGAGCGCGTCGCAGGCCGCGACCATCTCCGGCGAAAGCGAGCCGCGCTCGCGGCCCAGCACATAGGCCGCGCCGAGCGGATGGGCGAAGCGCGGCAATTCCTCGGCGCTTTCGACGAGCTCGACGCCGACGAGCCGGCATCCTTCCGGCAGCGCCATCGTCCCGATATCGTTCCAGGCGTAGTACGGCACATGATCCGGCGTGCGCGTCGTATCGGATTTCATGGCCTCCTTCAGGCGGGGATGGGCGCCGACCGTGAAGACGAAGCTCGCGCCGAAGGCATGTGCGGTGCGCATCACCGCGCCGAGATTCATCGCCTTCGAGATGCCCTCGACTCCCACTCCGAAATAGCCGCGCGGCCTGCCGCTGGCGCTGCGCTCGCGTCCCGGCTCGGGCGTTCCGGCGCCCTTGGCGAGGCCTCGCGCGAGCCGCGCCCGCCGGCCTTGGGACTCCGCGTCCATGGCATGCTCCTCCGCCTCTCCATGACTTGACGAGGGCGACATTAGGATACCACCTAGGGGCCCCGCGCCAGGAAGCTGGAGATCCCCATGAAAGCCGTGCTCTGCAAAGCCTTCGGGCCGCCCGAAAGCCTCGTTCTCGAGGAGCTGCCCTCGCCGAGCCCTGGCAAGGGGCAGATCGTCGTCACGGTGAAGGCCTGCAGCGCCAATTTTCCCGACGCGCTCATCATTCAGGACAAGTACCAGTTCAAGCCGAAGCTGCCCTTCTCGCCCGGCGCCGAGATCGGCGGGATCGTGAAGGCGGTCGGCGAAGGGGTCACGGCCTTCAAAGGAGGCGAGCGGATCCTCGCCTCGATCGGCTGGGGAGGCTTTGCCGAGGAGGTCGCGATCGACGCCGACCGCGCCTACCCCATTCCCGACAAGATGTCCTACGAGGAGGGCTCGGCCTTCCTCATGGCCTACGGAACCTCCTATCACGCGCTGAAGGACCGCGCGGTCCTGAAGCCGGGCGAGAGCCTCCTCGTCATGGGGGCGGCGGGCGGCGTCGGGCTCACCGCCGTCGAGCTCGGCGCCGCGATGGGCGCCAAGGTCGTCGCCGCGGCCTCGAGCGAGCAGAAGGTCGAGGTCGCCAAGAGCCACGGAGCGACGGCCGGCCTCGTCTATCCGTCCGGCGAGATGTCGCGCGACGAGCAGAAGGCGTTCTCCGACGCGATCAAGGCGGCGACGGGGGGGCAGGGGGCCGACGTGATCTACGATCCCGTCGGCGGCGCCTATGCCGAGCCCGCCTTCCGCGCCATCGCCTGGAAAGGGCGCTATCTCGTGATCGGCTTTGCGGCGGGCGACATTCCGCGTCTTCCCTTGAACCTGCCGCTCCTCAAGGGCGCCTCGGTCGTCGGTGTGTTCTGGGGCCAGTTCGCCGCGCTCGAGGCGGAAGCGAACCGCACCAACGTCAAGGAGCTCCTCGCGCTCTACGAGAAGGGCGCCATCAAGCCCCACATCTCCGCGCGCTATCCCCTCGCCAAGGCCGGGCAGGCCATTCGCGATCTCATGGACCGCAAGGCGACGGGCAAGATCGTCGTGACGATGGGGGCCTGAGCATGGGCGCGCCGAAGGTGCTGGCGGCGGGCGGCCTCTCCTTTCCCGAGGGGCCGCGCTGGCGCGACGGCTGGCTCTATTTCTCCGACGTGCACAATTTCCAGGTGATGCGCGTCGCCGAGGACGGCCGGCTCGAAAAGGTCGTGAAGGTGCCGCACAAGCCGTCCGGCCTCGGATGGCTCCCGGACGGGCGCATGCTCGTCGTCTCCATGGAAGACCGGAAGCTGATGCGGCTCGAGGGCGGAAAGCTCCGTCTTCACGCGGATCTTTCGCAGATCGCGATCTGGCACTGCAACGACATGGTGGTCGACGGCGCGGGCCGCGCCTATGTCGGCAATTTCGGCTGGGATCTATGGACCGACCGCGACTCCCGCGTGCCGGCGGCCCTCGCCCTCGTCCATCCCGACGGACGCATCGAGACCGCCGCCGAGGGGCTCGTCTTCCCGAACGGATCCTCGGTGACGCCGGACGGGCGCTCGCTCATCGTCGCGGAGACCTTCGGCGCGCGGCTGACGGCGTTCGACATCGACGAGGCCGGCCGTCTTTCGAACCGCCGCGTCTGGGCGAGCATGCCCCAGGGCGCCGTGCCGGACGGCATCTCGCTCGACGCCGAAGGCGCGATCTGGGTCGCCTCGCCCTCCTCGGGCGAGGTGATCCGTCTGCACGAGGGCGGCAAGGTGAGCGCGCGCATCAAGATGGAGACCCAGGCCTTCGCCTGCATGCTGGGCGGGGCGGACGGCCGCACGCTCTTCATATGCACCGCGCCCGCCGGCACGCCCGAGATCCATTTCGAGCTTCAGGCGGGCCGCATCGAGACGGTGCGGGTCGAGGTCCCTCACGCCGGCTGGCCGTGAGGCCGTCACCGCCTTCCGCGCGCCTTCAGCCTGGCGAGCTCGGCCTTGGCGCGCATGCGGTGGCGGTCGGTGATGTGGCCGCCGACGAGCGTGAGCGCGGCGGTGAGCACGGCCGCGTCGTCCGTGAAGCCGAGCCCGACGAGGAAGTCGGGCAGCAGGTCCGAGGGGATGATGAAATAGGCGATGGTCGCGAGCAGCACCGCCTTCACCTTGCTCGGGGTCTTCGGATCGACGGCGCAATAGTAGACGGCGAGCAGATCGTCGACGAAGGGCACCCGGGCCAGCACGCCGAGGAGCTTCGGCCAGAACTTGAAGCGCGCGAGGCGCTCGTTCCGGGCGACGACGGCCGGAAGCTGGATGGCCTCTTCGCTGAGGATCTCGGCCGGATTTCCGGCATGGGGTCTGCTCATGAAGGGAACATGGGCATTGGCCCCGCCATTGTCACGCCTTGGGCGGCAACTGCGCCGCTATCGCATCCATCGCCGCGGCGAGGGCGATGTCGCGGGCGGTGACGCCGTCGGCCTCGTGGGTCGCGAGAATCACCTCGACCCGGCCATAGACGTTGCGCCATTCGGGATGGTGATCGGCCTTCTCGGCGGCCAGCGCCGCCCTCGTCATGAAGCCGAAGGCGACGGAAAAATCCTTGAATCGGAAGGTCTTGGCGATGGCATCGCGCCCTTCGACCTCCGACCAGCCGGCAAGCCGCGCGAGCGCGGCGGCGCGCTCGGCGCCCAGAAGTCGCTGCGGCTTCGCGGCCATCCTCGCTCCCTTCTCTAAGGCCCCGGCCTCAGGCAGTCTACGCCGCCGGAGAGGGAGCTTCCACGAGGGAGACGAAGATGGGCGCGCGGCGCGGCAAAGAGGCGTGGGCGGACGAGACGGCGCCGAGCCTCGACGTGATCGAGGGGCTCGCGCGCGACGCGCTCGAGGGCCTCCCGGACGCCTTTCGCGCCCTCGCATCCGGCGTCGTCGTGGCCGTGCAGGACTTTCCGACCGACGAGGTCTTGAGCGAGATGGGCCTCGAGAGCCCTTTCGACATACTCGGGCTCTATCACGGCATCGACCAGGGGACGCGCGAGAGCGCCGGCTCGGGCACGCTGCCCGACATGGTCTTTCTCTACCGCCGGCCGATACTCGATCTGTGGGCGGAGGGCGAGGAGAGCCTGCGCCATATCGTGACGCATGTGCTCGTGCACGAGATCGGCCACTTCTTCGGCCTTTCGGACGAGGAGATGCACCGGATCGAGGACGGCGCGGCCTGAGGCGCCCCGCGGGCCGTCCGCCTCAGCGCTCGGATTCGGAGAGCTCGTCGAAGGCGGCGAGCACGACCACGCGCGAGGATTCGTTCATCTCCAGCGCGTAGGCGGAGGCGGCCTCGGCGTCGCCCGTTTCCATGATCCCGAGGAGCTTCTGCCAGCGCTTGGCAGAGGTCTGGCGCTGGGTGCGCGTGCGCACCGCTTCGATGGCGTACTGACAGCTCAGGCGTGTCGAGGGCACGATGCGGTGCACGACCGGGTAGTGACGGCTCGCGATCTCGGTGAGGATCTGGTGCGTCGTGTTGCGCAGCATCTCGTATTCCTCGGCCGTCGCGCCGCCCTTGGCGGCCCGGTCGAGCGCCGCCACCGCGCTGCGGAAGGCGGCGAGATCGTCGCGATCGATGTGGCGCATGGCGAGCCGCGTCACGAAGGCGAAGACATAGCCGCGAAAATCGTAGAGGACCTCGAGCTCCTCGCGCGTGACGCGGATGACGGTCGCGCCTTTCCAGGGCGTGTTCTCCACGCAGCCGAGCTTGGTGAGCGAGGTCAGCACCTCGCGGATGGCTGGCCGGCTGACCCCGAAGCGCTCCACGAGATCGGCCTCGCGCAGGCGCGTGCCGGGCTTGATGCGGCGGAAGAGTATGTCGTAGGCGAGCTCGTGGGCGATCTGCTCGACCATCGTCTTAGGGCGCGCCCGGCTGGGCAACAGCTCCAATTCGAACGGCACGGCACTAGACTCCTTAGGCTGGACCGCGGCTCGCGTCGCGCGCCGGAAGGGTGGTTCGAGACATCCGGGCTTGGATTGACTACTATCGGGTTTCGCGGACGCGGGCCAGACGGAGCCGTCGGTCTCGTCCGGCGAGCGCCCCGCGGGGCGGGCCGAGCTTGCTCGTCGGCGAGAAGATGCCGCTCGCATGTCGCTCATCCTTTCGGTAGTTTGTCAGGTAATCTTACAATGTTGAGAGCAGCGGAGACAAGGCCCCGCAGCCTCAAAGCACATAATGCCTCTCCGCCGTGTATAGGGAGCCTTCAGCGCGCGTCAGGCTCGAATAGAGCGTGAAGCGCCCGACAGGGAAGGGCGGGGCCGAAAATCCGCCATGGGCGGCGAGGAACTCGCGCAGCCTCCGCATATCCGGGCTCCTCAGCTTCGCAAGCGTCACGTGAGGCGCGAATTTGCGCGTCTCCGGCTCGAGACCGATGCGCTGAAGCGCGAGCTCGATCTTCGCGGCGAGGGCGACGAGCGGCTCGCAGCGCGCGACGCCCGCCCAAAGCACGCGCGGCTGCTTCTCGCTGAAGACGCCGAGCCCTGCGAGCGAGGTCGAGAAGGGCGAAGCGGCGACGGCGGCGAGCGCGAGGTCTATGTCGTGCGCCGTTCGTCCGTCGACCTCGCCGATGAAGCGCAGCGTCAGGTGAAAATTCTCCTGTGGCGTCCAGCGCGCGCCGGGCACGCCGCCCTGCAGGAGCGCGAGCTGCCCGCGGATCGCATCGGGGATGTCGACGGCGACGAAGAGGCGCAACGCCACGCACTCCTGGATCCGCCCGGTGCGACGCGCCGCCGCATCGCCGATTGACCGCAATCAAAAGCCGCGGCCGGCGAGGTTGGTAGGGCTTCGCGCAAGGACCGGGGCGCCCGGCGCGGGCGCCTGCTTCTTGCGAAGGGGAGTATCATGAAATCATCGGCCGTGCGCGCGGGCCTCGCCGCGCTGGGGGCAGCCTTCGGCATCGCATGGGGCGCGCAGGCGCTTGCCGCGGAGGGCGATTTCGAGCTGCGCGGACGCATGCTCGCGGTCGTGCCGGACGAAAGCGCCGACATCTCGCAGATCGGCGGCGACGTCTCGATCGACACCTCCTACGTGCCGGAGCTCGACCTCAGCTATTTCGTGACGAAGCACCTCGCGCTCGAGCTGATCGCGGCGATCACGCCGCACGAGATCACGGCGAAGAAGAACCCGGTCGGCAATATCGACCTCGGCGAGGTGTGGCTCCTGCCCCCGACGGTGACGCTGCAATATCACGCCGATCCGGAGGGCCCCTACGATCCTTACGTCGGCGTGGGCGTGAACTACACGCATTTCTTCGGCGCGAACGAGCCCGCGGGCTTCGACATCTCGTATGACGACAGCTTCGGCATCGCGCTTCAGGCCGGCATCGACGTGCGCCTGAAGGACAAGCTCTACGTCAATCTCGACGTGAAGAAGATCTTCATCAGCACCGAAGCCACGATCCGCAATCCCCTGACCGCGACGCCGATCAGGGCCGATGTCGACATCGACCCCTGGGTCGTCGGCATCGGGATCGGAATCCGCTTCTAGCGGACCACGCTCCGCACACCGACGCATCCTCGTGCGGGATGCGTCACGCCCGTTCAGAGCGCCGGGTTGGGGCGTTCGCGGTGGATGGCGTCGATGCCCGCCGTCACCTCCTCCGGCAGATCGAGCGCGAAGGCGGCGAGGTTCTCCTCGAGCTGGGCAAGGCTCGTGGCGCCGAAAATGAGCGAGGTCATGAAGGGCTTCTTCCTCGCATAGGCGAGCGACATCGCGCCGGGGCTGAGGCCGTGCTTGCGCGCGAGCGCGACATATTTGTCGATGATGGCCTCCGTACCCGGATTTTCATAGCGCTGCAGCCGGTCGAAAAGCTGCTTGCGCGAGCCCTGCGGCAGGGCGCCGCCCTGATACTTGCCGGTGAGATAGCCCTGGGCGAGCGGCGAATAGGCGAGGAGGCCGACATCCTCGCGGATCGCGACCTCGGCCAGCGCCATCTCGAAGGAGCGCGCGAGAAGGCTGTAGGCGTTCTGGATCGAGGCGATGCGCGGGAGGCCCCGCGCCTCCGACGCCATCACATATCGCATCGCGCCCCAGGCGCTCTCGTTCGACACGCCGACCGCACGGATCTTGCCCTGCGCGACGAGCTCGCCGAAGGCCGCGAGCGTCTCCTCGATCGAGACCTCGTCCGGCGCGGGCGCCACGGCCGCCGGCACGCCGAAGGTCTTCATGGGGCGGTCGGGAAAATGGAGCTGGTAGAGATCGATGTAGTCCGTCTGCAGACGCTTCAGGCTCTTCTCGACGGCCTCGTGGATTTGCCGTCGGTTGGGGCGCGTCTCGCCGCCGGCATCGCGCAGATAGCCGAAATGCGTCGCGCGCCCCACGACCTTGGTCGCGATGACGACCTTGTCGCGGTTGCGCCGCGCCTTGATCCACGTTCCGATGATGCGTTCGCTCGCGCCCTGCGTCTTCTCGATGGGCGGCACGGGATAGGTCTCGGCGACGTCGAGGAAATTGATGCCTGCGGCGAGCGCGGCATCCATGATCGCATGGCCCTCCGCCTCGCTGTTCTGCTGACCGAAGGTCATGGTTCCGAGGCAGGCCTCGGTCACCTTGATCCCGGTGCGGCCAAGCGGGTTCAGTCTCATGGGCTCGCCCCCCCTTCCTGTGCGTCGATGAGTCGTATCGCGTAGGGCAGCATGCGCCGCACGATGGCGGCGACCCCGTCCGCGTTCGGATGGATGCCGTCGCGCTGGTTCAGGTCCGCTTCCGCCGCGACGCCGTCGAGGAAGAAGGGATAGAGCGCGACGTCGTAGCGCTCGGCAAGGCGCGGATAGATCGCGGCGAACTGCGATCCGTATTCGGGGCCGAGATTGGGCGGCGCGAGCATGCCGGCCAGAAGCACCTCGATGTGCCTGTCCTTCAGCTTGCGGAGAATCTCGTCGAGATTCGCCTCCGTCTGGGCCGGAGCGAGGCCTCTCAGCGCGTCGTTCGAGCCGAGCTCGACGATGGCGTGCGTGACCTCGCCTCCTCCGATGAGCCAGTCGAGGCGCGCAAGCCCCCCGGCCGAGGTGTCGCCCGAGACGCCGCCATTGACGATGCGCGCCGGGTGGCCGGCGTCGGCCAGCGCGCGCGAGAGCTGCGCGGTGAAGCCGTCCGCCTCGTCGAGCCCATAGCCCGCGGTCAGGCTCGTCCCGAGCGCGAGGATGACGGGCTCGGCCCGGGCATTGGGGCGGGCGGCGAGGAGCATCAGGGCGGCGAGGACGGCGGGAAGCGCACGCATGGCGCCTTCATCTGAGGACCCGGCGCGCGGAAGTCAAACGCCAGGCGGTTGCCAAGGAGGGCATGCGTGCCCACCTTCTGGCGGGGCCCGCTCCGAGAGATTTCCGCATGGACGCATCCGCGCCGCAGCCGCTCATCGCGCTATCCGGGATCGAGGTCTCGCTGCCGAGCGAGGCGGGGCTCGTGCATATCCTGCGCGGCATCGACCTCGATGTCGCCGACGGCGAGGCCGTGGGCCTCGTCGGCCCCTCGGGCTCGGGCAAATCGACGCTGCTCATGGTGCTCGCGGGGCTCGAGCGGCCGACGGCGGGCGAGGTGCGCGTCGCGGGACGCACCTTCGCGGGCATGGACGAGGACGCGCTCGCGCTTTTCCGGCGCGACAATATCGGCGTCGTCTTCCAGTCCTTCCACCTCATCGCCACGATGACGGCGCTCGAGAACGTTGCCGTGCCGCTCGAATTCGCCGGCCGCAGGGATGCCTTCGACCGCGCCGGGGCCGAGCTCGAGGCGGTGGGGCTTGGCCACCGCCTCGGGCATTACCCGAGCCAGCTCTCGGGCGGCGAGCAGCAGCGCGTGGCGCTCGCGCGGGCCGTGGCGGCGGGCCCCAAGCTCCTTCTCGCCGACGAGCCCACGGGCAATCTCGACGGCGCGACGGGCGCGGCGGTCATCGACCTCATCTTCGCGCGCCATGCCCGCCTCGGCACCACCCTCGTGCTCATCACGCACGACGTGGCGCTCGCCTCGGCCTGCGACCGCATCGTTCAGCTCAAGGACGGCCGCATCGAGAGCATCGCGCCCGGCGCGGGCCGCGGCGCGCTCGCGGCGCGATGAGGCCGCTGCCGCTCGCGCTTCGCCTCGCCGCCCGCGAGCTCCGGGGCGGGCTCTCCGGCTTTCGCATCTTTCTCGCCTGCCTCGCGCTCGGCGTCGCGGCGATCGCGGCGGTCGGCTCGATGCGCTCGGCATTCATCGCCGGCATCGCCGAGGAGGGGCGCACCCTTCTCGGCGGGGATGTCGAGGTCGAGATCACGCATCGTCCCGCCGACGGCGACGAGGCCGCCTGGCTCCGCGCGCAGGGCGAGGTCTCGGAGATCCTCATGATGCGGGCCATCGCGCGGCGCGCCGACGGCGCCAAGACGAGCCTCGTCGAGCTCAAGGCCGTGGACGGCGCCTATCCGCTCTACGGCGCGGTGGCAACGCGGGCCGGCATCGGCCTCGCCGAAGCGCTCGCCGACCGCGACGGGCGCCCGGGCGTCCTCGTCGAGGAGGCGCTCGCGCGGCGCCTCGGCATCGCCGTCGGCGATCCGCTCGTCCTCGGCACGCTGACGCTCGAGCTGCGCGGACTGCTCGTCTCCGAGCCGGACAGCCTCGCGGGCGGCTTCGCGCTCGGCCCGCGGCTCCTCGTCTCCGGCGAGGCGCTGATGCGCACGGGGCTCGTGCAGCGCGGAAGCCTCATCGAATATCGCTATCGCGTCCGGCTGGCGCCCGAGACGACCAATGCCGAGGTCGGGCAATGGGTCGAGGCGCTGAAGGCGCGCTTCCCCGACGCCGAGTGGCAGGTGCGCGACCGGCGCAAGGCGGGTCGCAGCCTTTCGGGCATCATCGATCAGGTCACGGTCTTTCTGACCTTTGTCGGGCTCACGGCGCTCGTCGTCGGAGGCGTCGGCGTCGGCAATGCCGTCACCGGCTATCTCGACGGCCGGCGCGAGACCATCGCGACGTTGAAGACCTTGGGCGCGCCCTCGGGGCTCGTCTTCCGCATCTACCTCGCGCAGATCCTGGCGCTCGGCGCCGTCGGGATCGCGCTCGGCCTACTCGTCGGCGCGGCCCTGCCGCTCGCCGTCCTCGCCGCCTTCGCGGACATCCTGCCGATCCCCTCGCGGCTCGGCCTCTATCCGCTGCCGCTCGCGCTCGCCGGGGTCTACGGACTTCTCACGGCCTTCGCCTTCACCGTGCTGCCCCTCGCCCGCGCGCGCGACGTTCCGGCGGCCGGGCTCTTCCGCGATCTCGTCGCGCCGGCGCGCGCGATGCCGGCGCGCAAATATCTCCTTGCGGCCGGCGCAGCCTTCGCGGCGCTTGCGGGGCTCTCCGTTCTCTTCGCCGAGGACCGCAGCTTCGCCGCCTGGTTCGTCCTCGGCGCCGCCGCCGTGTTCGCGGCATTGCGGCTCGCCGGCGAAGGGCTCAAGCGCCTGGCCCGCACGGCATCGCAAGGGCGCCGCGCGGATCTGCGCATCGCGCTCGCCAATCTGCACCGGCCGGGAGCCCCGACGGGCGCCGTCGTGCTCTCGCTCGGCCTCGGGCTCACGCTGCTCGTTACCGTCGCCCTCATCGACGGCAACATCGCCGCCCGGGTGAGGAACCAGCTTCCGGCGGGCGCGCCCTCCTTCTTCATCGTCGACATCCAGGCGGACCAGCTCGCGCCCTTCCTCGATCTCGCCCGGACGACGCCCGGCATTTCCGAGATCGCGGCAGTGCCCAATCTCCGGGGGCGCGTCACGCGGCTCGACGGAGTGCCGGCGCTCGAGGCGACGATCGAGCCGGAGGGACGCTGGGCGCTGCGCGGCGACCGCGGCGTGACCTTCGCGGCGGAGCTGCCCGAAGGCACGAGCGTCGTCGCCGGCGAGTGGTGGCCGCCGGACTATTCCGGCCCGCCGCTCGTCTCGCTCGAGGACGAGCTCGCGCGGCGCCTCCATCTCGGCCTCGGCGACACGGTCACGCTCAACGTCCTCGGCCGCGAGATCACCTTCACCGTCGCCAATCTGCGCCGTCTCGACTGGGAGCGGCTGGGGATCAACTTCCTCTTCATCGCGGCGCCCGGCACGCTCGAGGCGGCGCGGCCGACCTATCTCGCGACGCTCGTCTCGACCATGGAGGCTGAGGAGCCCTTCCAGAAGGCGCTCATCGAGCACTTTCCCAACATCACCGCGGTGCGCGTGCGCGAGGCGCTCGCCTCGGTGAACGAGGTCCTGCAGGAGGCCTCGCTCGCCGTGCGGGCGACGAGCGCGGTGACGCTCCTCGCGGGCGTTCTCGTGCTGGCGGGAGCCCTCGCTGCCGGGCGCCGGCGCAGGCTCTACGATGCGGTGCTCCTGAAGGTGCTCGGGGCGCCGCGCGGACGCATCCTCAAGATGCTCGCGCTCGAATATCTCGTCCTCGGAATTGCGACGGCGGCGCTCGCGGCCCTGGCGGGCGGGCTTGCGGCCTATTTCGTCGTGACCGGGGCGATGGAGACGTCCTTCGTCTTTCTGCCTTGGACCCTTGCCGCAACCCTTGCGGGAGCGAGCCTCGCGACCGTTCTCATCGGCCTCTTCGGCACGGCCCATTCCCTCTCCGGCACACCGGCCCGCATCCTGCGCCACGCCTAGGGCCTTCGGGCCCTCCCTCGCTACCGGTTTTCCTTGAAAGGCGGGGACAATCGGCCAATATGCATCACGAGTTTCGGGAACAATCGCAGGGAGACCCCTCCATGAGCGAATTCGACCGCGGCGCCGTACCGGCCCGCGCCGGCACACGGGAAGCCGTCGGCTACGACGCCGGCCTCAGGGCCTACATGCTCGGCGTCTACAACTACATGCTGACCGGCCTCGCGATCACCGGATTTGTCGCGTTCGGCCTGTCGAAGATGCTCGTCGATTCCGACGGGCAGCTCACGCAGCTCGCGATGACGCTCTTCGCCTCGCCGCTGCAATGGGTGGTCATGCTGGCGCCCTTCGCCTTCATTCTCGTCCTGAGCTTCGGCATTCAGCGCCTGTCCTCGGGAATGGCCGCGATCCTCTTCTTCGCCTTCTCGGCGGTGATGGGGGTTTCGCTCTCGACCATCTTCCTCGCCTACACCGGCTCCTCCATCGCGCAGGTGTTCTTCATCTCGGCGGCGCTCTTCGGCGCGATGAGCCTCTGGGGCTACACGACCAAGCGCGACCTCACGAGCATGGGCTCCTTCCTCTTCATGGGGCTCATCGGCATCGTGATCGCCTCGATCGTGAACCTCTTCCTGCATTCGAGCGCGCTCGACTTCGCGGTCTCGATCATCGGCGTCATCGTCTTCACGGGCCTGACCGCCTGGGACACCCAGCGCCTGAAGGAGTACTACCTCGCCGGCATGAGCGGCGAGATGCAGGCGAAGACCAGCGTCATGGGCGCGCTCTCGCTCTATCTCGACTTCATCAACCTCTTCCTCATGCTCCTGCGCCTGATGGGCGACCGCCGCTAGGCGGCCTAGCCCGAGGCTGCGACCTGCGGACGCCCCGGACAACCCTCCGGGGCGTTCACGGTTTTGCGCATTGCGGGGCTCCGGGGCCTCATGTTTAATCCGCGTTTGCTGCTTGGAATCCCGCGGGCCGGCAGGCCTGCGGGGTCTTGAGGGCTTGAGGCCGGAGGCCCCGGGGCACGATCGGGAGGGCCTTGCGCGCCGGGCCAAGCCGGGCGCCATCGCTGCGGGGCGAACTTCGAATGCGCGTCATGACCGATGAGTTCGGCAATGCCGTCACGACGGACCATGTCGCGACTGTGAAGGCGCTCGACGCCTATGCCGAGGAGTTCCTCGGCTATGGCGCCAACCTCCCCGCCATCATCCAGGCGGCGGACGCCGATCCCGGCTGCGCCCTCGTCAACGCCCATGCCGCCATCGTCCACATGGCGCTCGAGGCGGCGAAGGGGCACCGCTCGGCAGCGCGCTACGTCGCGCGCGCCGAGGCCGCCGCGCCCCGCGCGAGCCGGCGCGAGCAGGCGGTCGTCGCCGCGGCGCGGGCCTGGCACGACGGACGCTACGACGATCTGGTGGAGATCCATCGCCAGCTCGCCGAAGCGCATCCGAGCGACATCGTCGCGGCCAAATGGGGCCAGTACCACTGCTTCAACCGCGGCGCGGCCGAAGCCATGCTGCGGCTCGCCGAGGCGGTGCGGCCGGCCCACGAGGGCACGCGCTATTTCCAAGGGCTCTACGCCTTCGCGCTCGAGCAGACCGGGCGCCTCGCCGAGGCCGAAGCGGCCGGCCGGCGCGCCGTGGAGATCGAGCCGGCCGATCCCTGGGCCCACCACGCGATGGCCCACGTTCTCGAAAGCGCGGGGCGCACGGACGAAGGGCTCGACTGGCTCGCGCGCTTCTCGCCGACCTGGGCGGGCCGCGGCGTCTTCATCCGCGGGCATAATTGGTGGCACGTGGCGCTTCTGCGCCTCGACCGCGCCGAGAGCGAGGAGGCCCTGCGCATCTTCGACGAGCGGCTGTGGGGCGAATACCCGGAGTTCAGCCAGGAGCAGATCGGCGCGATCTCCGCGCTCTGGCGCTTCGAGATGCGCGCGATGGAGGTCGGCGAGCGCTGGGCGCCCGTCGCCGCCAAGGTGCGCGAGCGCGAGTACGAGCACATCGAGCCCTTCCTCGACCTGCACTATCTCTACGCCCTCACCCGCGCGGGATTCGACCGCGAGGCGAGCGCCTTCCTCTCCTCGCTGGAGGCCCATGCGGCGCGCGTGCGTCCGGGCCTCTCCCATGCCTGGGCGGGCGTCGCGGTGCACGCCGCGCGCGGCGTCGCGGCCCATGCCCGCCGCCTCTACGAGCCGGCCTTCGAGGCGCTGAACCGCGTCATCGACCAGATGCAGGCGATCGGGGGAAGCCACGCGCAGCGCGACCTCTTTCTCGAGACCTGGCTCGACGCGCTGGTGCGCCTCGTCGGCGTCGAGCGGGCCGGCGAGCTGGTGCGCGACCGCCTCTCGCGCACGCCGCAGGTCGCCGCGCGCTCCCACCTCCTCGCGCGGCGCACGCGCCTCGCCTTCGCCTGAGGCGGGGCTACTCGACCACCCGGAGCCGGCGCTTCTCGAAGACCTTGAGCACCTGCGCGAGGTCGTGGCCGCGCTTGACGATGAGGCCGCCCGGCGCCACGACGCAGTAGGCGCCCTGCTTCTGCGCGAGCTTGGGGCGCTTCTCGATGCGGTAGAGCGGCACCTCGGCGGCCCGGCGGAAGACCGAGAAGACCGCGGCGTCCTTCAGATAGTCGATGGCGTAGTCGCGCCACTCGCCGGCGGCGACCATTCGGCCGTAGACGGAGAGAACCTGCGCGAGCTCGCCGCGCGAGAAGGCGACGAAGCCCAGGCTCGCGGCCGGCACCGGCGCCGGCGGCGGAGCGCCGAGCCCAGGGCGCGGGAAGGTGACGGGATCGCGCGGCGACATGGGCAAAGCATGGCGCCCCGGGTCCGACGGCGCAAGCGTCGCGCCACAAACTCGCCGTTATTCGACCCAACGCCCGCCCCAAAGGGCGGCCATCCTCTTAACCATCGGCTGGCCCGTCGTGGAGTCGTGGACCCGGCACACTCAGCCCCCCCAGCCCCACCGTGGAAAGCGCCCCGGCGGGCCAGCCGGCCTTCCTCCCTAGAAAGCCACCTGCGCCCGGCGGCTCGTCCGTCGGGCTCTTTTTTCCGGCCCGCCTTTCCCGTCCAGCGCCCCCTTGAGTTCGGGGTCGTTATCTTCTAACAGAGGGCTCCCCCCGCGCCTCGGACGAGAAAACTCGCCGACCAGCCTCAGCGCCTCGCATGACCGCCCATATCGAGATCCAAGGCCTGACCAAGGAGTTCGGCCCGTATCGGGCCGTCAACGGCCTCACCTTTTCCGTCGCGAAGGGGGAGGTTCTCGGCTTTCTCGGGCCGAACGGCGCGGGCAAGTCCACGACCATGCGCATGATCACGGGCTACCTCACGCCGACCTCGGGCAGCGTGCGCGTGCTCGGGCACGACATCGTCGAGGAGCGCCTCGCCGCGCAGCAGCATATCGGCTATCTGCCGGAGGGCGCGCCCGCCTATGGCGACATGACGGCGGGCGAGTTCCTGCGCTTCGGGGCGGCCGCGCGAGGGCTCTCGCGCGAGGCCGCCGAGAAGGCGGTCGCCGGCGCCGCGGCGAAGACGCAGCTCGCGAGCGTGCTCGACCGCCCGATCGAGACGCTCTCGAAGGGCTTCAAGCGGCGCGTCGGGCTCGCCCAGGCCATCCTGCACGATCCGCCCGTGCTCATCATGGACGAGCCGACCGACGGCCTCGATCCCAACCAGAAATTCGCCGTGCGCCGCCTCATCGAGAGCATGGGCCGCGACAAGGCCATCATCATCTCGACGCACATCCTCGAGGAGGTGGAGGCGGTGTGCACGCGCGCGCTCATCATCGACCGGGGGCGGATCGTCGCCGACGGCCGGCCCGCCGAGCTGATGGCGCGCTCGTCCTTCCACAATGCCGTGACGATCGAGGTGCCGGGGGACCGGGCCGGCGAGGCGAAGGCCTCGGTGCTCTCCCTCCACGGCGTCGCGGAGGTGCGCGAGCGCCGCCTCAAGTCTGGCGCGGTGCGTCTGACCGCCATGCCCGCCAGGGGCACCGATCAGCTCGTCGAGGCCGTAGGCGCGGTCGTGCGCGCGCGGGGCATCGCGACGAGCGCCCTCTTCGCCGAGGAGGGCCGTCTCGACGAGGTCTTCCGCACTCTGACGACGTCCGATGCCCTCGCGACGTCGCCGGGCGCGGCGGACGCCTCCGAAGGTGCCCCATGATGCGCATCTGGCCGGTCTTCCGCCGCGAGCTCGTCGGCTATTTCGCGACCCCGCTCGCCTACGTCTTCATCGTGATCTTCCTCTTCGCGATGGGCGCCTCGACCTTCTATCTCGGCAATTTCTACGAGGGGCGCACGGCAAACCTCGAGCGCTTCTTCCTCTTCCATCCCTGGCTCTACCTCTTCCTCATGCCGGCGCTCGCCATGCGTCTGTGGGCGGAGGAGAAGAAAACCGGAACGATCGAGATTCTCATGACGCTGCCCATCCCGGCCTGGGCGAGCGTGATGGGAAAGTTCCTCGCCGCCTGGGCGTTCTCCGGCATCGCGCTCGCGCTGACCTTCCCGATGTGGATCACGGTCAACATCCTCGGCGAGCCGGACAACGGCGTCATTCTCGCGAGCTATATCGGCAGCTTCTTCATGGCCGGCGGCTATCTCGCCATCGGCTCCTGCCTCTCCGCCGCGACCAACAATCAGGTGATCGCCTTCGTCGTGTCGATCGTCGTCTGCTTCCTCTTCACCGTGAGCGGCCTGCCGCTGGTGCTGCAGGTGGCGCAGGCCGTGCTTCCGACGCCGGTCGTCTCGGCCATCGCCTCCTTCTCCTTCCTCACGCGTTTCGAGGCGATCGCGGAAGGCGTCATCGACCTCCGGGACGTCATCTACTTCGCCTCGCTCATCCTCCTCTGGCTCGGCATCAACGTGGCGCTTCTCGAGCGCGCGCGGGCCGGCTGACAGCGGACACGCGACATGACGGACGACAGCCAGACGACGGCGGGGCGCGCGCGCCCCTTCCTCACGCCGGGGCGGTTCCTGGTGCTCGTCATCGCGCTCGGCGCGGTGACCTTCGTCGCGCTCAATGTCTTGGCGAACGTCGCCTTTTCGCGCGCGCGCCTCGACCTCACGCAGAACGGCCTCTTCACCCTCAGCGAAGGCACGGTCGAGACGCTGAAGGCGATCGACGAGCCCATCACGCTGCGCTTCTTCTATTCGGAAAAGGTGGGCACGGAATATCCGCAGGTGAGCGGCTACGCCCAGCGCGTGCGCGATCTCCTCGAAGAGTATCGCGCCCGCGCCGGGGGCAGGCTCGAGGTCGAGTTCGTGGATCCCGAGCCCTTCAGCCCCGAGGAGGATCTCGCGGTCGCGCTCGGCCTCACCGGCGCGTCGACGCAGGGCGGCGAGACGCTCTATTTCGGCCTTTCCGGCACGAATGCGGCCGACGGGCACGAGGCCATCGCCTTCTTCCCGCTCGCGCGCGAGCGCTTCCTCGAATACGACCTGACCGAGCTCGTCGCCAAGCTCAACGCGGTGAAGCGCCCCAAGCTCGGCCTCCTCACGACCATTCCCATGGCCGGCGAGCCGGGCAATCCCATGCAGCCGCAGAGCGGCTCGCCGTCTTCCATCCTCTACGATCAGCTCTCGGACCGCTTCACGATCGAGACGCTGCCGGGCCAGTTCAGGGAAGTTCCGGCCGATATCGACGTGCTGATGATCGCCCATCCGGGGCCGCTCGACGATGCCTCGCTCTACGCGATCGACCAGTTCGTCCTGCGCGGCGGCCGCGCGCTCGTCTTCCTCGATCCGCATGCGGAGAGCGTCGCGGGCAACCCCTTCCAGCCCGGGCCCGCGCCGCCGTCCTCGACCCTGCCGAAGCTATTGAAGGCCTGGGGCGTCGAGATGACGCAAGGCGAGATCGTCGGCGACCGCGAGCTCGCGCAGCTCGTCGCGACGGGCTCCGGCGGCCAGCGCCGCGCGGCGCCCTTCGTCGCCTGGCTCGGGCCGCGCGCGCCGCAATTCGCGGCGGGCGATGTGGTGACCGCCGATCTCGACCGCCTCATCTTCGCCTCGGCCGGAGCTCTGAAGCCGATCGAGGGCGCCGGCACGACGTTCTCGCCGCTCGTCACGACGACGAGGAATGCGGGGCTGCTGCCCGTCGATGCGGTCGAGTTCATGCCGCAGCCGGAAGATCTGCAGCGGGCGCTCAAGGTGACCGATGAGGCCTACACGCTGGCCGCGCGCATCTCGGGACCGGTGAAGACCGCCTTCCCCGAGGGGCCGCCCAAGGACGCGTCCGCCGACACGGCCGGCGGGGCGCAGGGCGAAGAGAAGCCGGACGCGCCCAAGGCCGCGCCGCTCGCCGAGTCGAAGGTGCCGGCGAACATCATCCTCGTCGCCGACACCGACATCCTCGAGGACCGCTTCTGGGCGGAGGAGCAGAACTTCCTCGGCCGGCGCGTCGTCGTTCCGAGGGCGGACAATGGCGATTTCGTGCTCGGCGCCGTCGAGAACCTGATGGGGACGCCCGCGCTCATCTCGCTGCGCGCGCGGGCGAGCGGCGAGCGGCCCTTCACGCTGGTCGAGCATCTCCAGCGCAAGGCCGAGCAGGCCTATCTCGCGCGCGAGCAGGCGCTGCAGAACGAGATCAGCGAGACCGAGAAGCGCCTCCAGTCGCTGCAGGGCGAGGGCTCGGGCGTGGGCGAGGGCGGCGCCGTGCTGACGGCCGCGCAGCGCCAGGAGATCGCCCGCTTCCGCGAGGAGCTCATCCGCGCGCGCGGCGAGCTGCGCGGCGTTCAGCGCTCCCTGCGCGCCGACATCGAGACGCTCGGCGCCTGGCTCAAATTCGTCAACATCGTGCTCGTGCCGCTCATCGTCGCGCTCGTGGCGCTGGCGCTCTTCTACATGCGCCACCGCCGCCGCGCGGCGCGCGCGGCCGGCTGAGGGAGGCGGGGATGGCAGAAGCGACGTCCGCGGCGCGGCGGCGCCTTTCCGGCTCGGAGAAGATCGTGCTCGCGCTCGCCGCCGTCGCGCTGGCGACGACGCTCGCCGCGATCCTCGCGCTCGGCGCGCGGGCGTCCCGCGAGACGAGCTCCTTCGCGCCGCGCGCCATGTTTCCCGAGCTTGCCTCGAAGCTCGACGCGGGCGATTTCGGCGGCCTCGAGTTCGCGACGAAGGACGCAAGGATCGTCGTCTCCCGCACGGCGGACGGAAAATGGGTCCTCTCCGAGAAGGGCGGCTATCCGGTGGCGGAGGGCGCGCTCGTCGGCGCGGTCGCCACGGTCGCGGGGCTCGAGCTCGTCGAGCCGAAGACGAAGAACCCCGAGCGCCACAACCTTCTCGGCCTCGTCGCGCCGGACAAGGGCGGCGGCGCGCGCGCGCTGACGCTCAAGGAAAAGTCGGGCGCTCCCATCGCCTCGGTCCTCGTGGGCGAGGAGCCGCTCCATCGCGAGGTCGGCTCGCGGCGCGCCGTCTATGTGCGCAAGGCGGGCGAGGACGCGACCTTCCTCGCCTACACCGATCTCGCGCTCGAGACCGATCCGTCGGCCTGGATAGCGACCGACGGCCTTTCGCTCGCTCGCGACCGCGTGAGCGCGGTGCGCGTGACGCCGGCCGAGGGCCCGGCCTATGCGGTGAAGAAGGGCGAAGGCGAGGGGGCGGCGTTCACGCTCGAGGGCCTCGGCCCCGAGGAGGAGCTTTCGAGCGCCTACACGCTCTCGACCATGGCCGGCGCGCTCGCCAGCCCCGGCATCGAGGACGTCGCCAAGGCCGCCACGCTCGACTTCTCGAAGGCCGCGCGTCTCGACTACGAGACGGGCGACGGGCTCCTGGTGACGGCGCGGGTCGCGCGTGTCGGGGACGCCGCCTGGCTCACCCTCGACGCGGCGGCCAAGGGCGATGCGAAGGACGACGTCAAGAGCCAGGCCGAAGCCATGAACGCGCGCGCCTCGGGCTGGGCCTACAAGATCGCGACGACCAAGGCCGATCAGATGACGAAGGCGCGCGCCGATCTCGTCCGTCCCAAGAAGGCGGAGGAGACGCCGGCCGAGGAGCCGGGCATCGACGGCGTGCAAAGCCATTCCGCCCCGGGCGGCGCCGAGCCGCCTCTTCCCGAGGGCGAGCCCTTGCCCGAGCCGGCACAGGAAGCGCCCTGAGCGTGATCCCTTAGAGCGCCTATCGCAGCGCGGCCATTCCGGCGGCGAGGATCGGTCCCAGCCGGTCCGTCTGCACAAGGACGGCGACCGCATCGCAATCCTGCGCGCCCAGCGTCGCGAGCGGAACGGAGAGCGAGACGGCGAGGCCGTCCCATCTTCCGGCCTCGACGACGTTGGCGACCGCGTGGGTGTAGGCGAGCTTGCTGCCGCCGTTCTCGCCGCGCGCGACCTTCACCTCGGCGTGGCTGCGATAGGGCATGACCCAGACGGTGGCCGAGGTTGGGGACCGCGAGCGCGTCTTCGGCGCTTCCCCGATGGCAATGGCGAGCGCGCTGCCCTCCCGGCGGACGGCAAGGCTCGGCGCCGGAGCGAGCGCATCGCGCGCCGCGGCGATGGCGCTCTCCGCCTCGCTGCGACGGCTCCCGACGAGCTCGCGCGTGCCGCCCACGATCATCTGCGGCGTGTAGACCGACTTGAGGCCGAGGATCTCGGCGTAGCGGCGCTGGCGCGCGGTGTTCGCCGGCGAGGCGAGCGTGTCCTTCCAGCCGAGATGGTCCCAATAGGTGATGGGCAGCGTGAGCGCGAGGAGCCCCGCGCGGTCCGCGAGATCGTCGAGCACGCGGTCGGCGGGCGGGCAGGACGAGCAGCCCTGGCTCGTGAAGAGCTCGACCACGACGGGAATCTTCGCGCCCTGGCCGAGCGCCCCGCCGGCCGGCCCGAGGACGGCTCCGACGGCCAGAACAGCGGCGAGGGCGCGGCGACGCGGGAACATGGCGCGAGAGCTTAAGGCGTGCGCGCCCCAAGTCCAGGGCGCGCCGCCGCTCCTCACGCGGGTGTGAGCGCTCAGGCCGCGAGGCGCCGCAGCACGTAGTGCAGGATGCCGCCGTTCTTGTAGTAGTCGAGCTCGTCGAGCGTATCGATGCGCGCGAGAAGCGCCACGTCCTCGGCGCTGCCGTCGACGCGGGCGATGCGCGCCTTGAGCGTCGCGCCCGGCTTCAGCTTCTTCGCGAGGCCCTCGATGGTGACGATCTCGGTGCCGTTGAGGCCGAGGCTCTTGCGGTCCATGCCCTTCTTGAACTGAAGGGGAAGGACGCCCATCCCGATGAGGTTCGAGCGGTGGATGCGCTCGAAGCTCTCCGCGATGACGGCGCGCACGCCGAGGAGGCGCGTGCCCTTCGCCGCCCAGTCGCGCGAGGAGCCGGTGCCGTACTCCTTGCCCGCGAAGATGACGAGCGGCACGCCCTGCGCGCGATATTTCATGGCGGCGTCGTAGATCGACATCACCTCGCCCGTGGGCTGCAGCTTCGTGACGCCGCCCTCCGTTCCCGGAACCATTTCGTTCTTGATGCGGATGTTCGCGAAGGTGCCGCGCATCATCACCTCGTGATTGCCGCGGCGCGAGCCGTAGGAGTTGAAGTCCGCCGCCGTCACGCCGTGGTCGACGAGATAGCGCCCCGCCGGACCGTCCTTCTTGATGGAACCGGCCGGGCTGATGTGGTCGGTGGTGATCGAGTCGGCGAAGAGGCCCAGCACGCGCGCGTCGCGGATGTCCTCGATCCCCTCCGCCTTGGCCGAGATCGCCTCGAAATAGGGCGGGTTCTGAACATAGGTGGACTTCGCGTCCCAGCCATAGGTGAGGCCGCCCTCGACCTTGATGCCCTTCCAGTTGCGGTCGCCCGCGAAGACGTCCGAATAGCGCTTGCGGAACATCTCGGCCGTCACGCTCTTGCGCATGACCGCCGCGACTTCCTTCGAGGACGGCCAGATGTCCTTGAGGTAGACGGGCTCGTTCTGCTTGTCGAAGCCGATGGGCTCGCTCGTCAGGTCGACATTCATGTCGCCCGCGATGGCATAGGCCACGACGAGCGGAGGCGAGGCGAGATAGTTCGCCCGCGTCTGCGGATTGACGCGGCCCTCGAAGTTGCGGTTGCCCGAAAGGACCGCCGCGGTGACGAGATCCTTCTCGGCGATGGCCGCCGAGACGGCCTCGGGCAGCGGCCCCGAATTGCCGATGCAGGTCGTGCAGCCATAGCCGACGAGGTTGAAGCCGAGCTTGTCGAGGTCGCCCTGGAGCCCCGAGGCCGCGAGATAGTCGGTGACGACCTGGCTTCCGGGCGCGAGCGAGGTCTTGACCCACGGCTTCGTCTTGAGCCCGTGGGCGCGGGCGTTGCGGGCGAGGAGCCCCGCCGCGATCATCACGCTCGGGTTCGACGTGTTCGTGCAGGACGTGATCGCCGCGATGACGACGTTGCCGTGGCCGATCGAATAGTTCGTGCCCTGAACTTTCGCGCGCTCGTGCCCCTTCTCGCCCTTGCCGAATTCGTGGACGAGCGAGTTCGCGAAGCCCGCCTTGACGTCCTTGAGCGCGATGCGGTCCTGCGGGCGCTTGGGGCCGGCAAGGCTCGGCTCGACGGAAGAGAGGTCGAGGGTCAGCGTGTCGGTGAAGACGGGCTCGGGCGAGCGCGCGGTGCGGAACATGCCCTGAGCCTGCGCGTATTTCTCGACGAGCGCGGTGCGCGCGGGCTTGCGGCCCGTCGCCTTGAGGTAGCGCAGCGTGTCCGCGTCGACGGGGAAGAAGCCGCAGGTCGCGCCGTATTCGGGCGCCATGTTGGCGATCGTCGCCTTGTCCTCGAGCGAGACGTGGTCGAGGCCCGCGCCGTAGAACTCGACGAACTTTCCGACGACGCCCTTCTTGCGCAGCATCTGGGTGACGGTGAGCACGAGGTCGGTCGCCGTCACGCCCTCCTTCATCTTGCCCGTTAGCTTGAAGCCGATGACCTCGGGGATGACCATCGAGATGGGCTGGCCCAGCATCGCGGCCTCCGCCTCGATGCCGCCGACGCCCCAGCCGAGCACGCCGAGGCCGTTCACCATGGTCGTGTGGCTGTCCGTACCGACGAGCGTGTCGGGATAGGCGATCGTCGCGGCCTTCCCCGCGACCTTCGCCGAGCCCGTCCAGACGGTCTGCGCGAGATATTCGAGGTTCACCTGGTGGCAGATGCCGGTGCCGGGCGGCACGACGCGGAAATTGTCGAAGGCGCTCTGGCCCCAGCGCAGGAACTGGTAGCGCTCGAGGTTGCGCGCGTATTCGTGCGCCACATTGGCCTTGAAGGCCTTGGCGTTGCCGTACTCGTCGACCATCACGGAGTGGTCGATGACGAGATCGACCGGGGCGAGCGGGTTGATCTTGCGAGGATCGCCCTTGAGGCGGGACATGGCGTCGCGCATGGCGGCGAGGTCCACGACGGCCGGAACGCCGGTGAAATCCTGCATCAGCACCCGCGCGGGACGGAAGGCGATCTCCCGCGTCGACTTCTTCTTCTTCAGCCAGTCGCCGAAGGCCTTGATGTCGTCGACGGTCACCGTGCGCCCATCCTCGTGGCGCAGCATGTTCTCCAGGAGAATCTTCAGCGAGATGGGCAGGCGCGACAGGTCTCCAAGACCCGCCTTCTCCGCCGCCTTCAGGCTGTAGTAGTGGTAGGTCTTCTTGCCGACCGTCATGGTGCGGCGCGTCTTCATCGTGTCCTGGCCGATCGACGTCACGGGAGCTGCCCCTTCATGGAGTGGCCCCGGTTGGGAAGCCGGGGCGGCGGGTGCGAGGGGCGGGCGAGCGTCCGGCGAGGCTCGCAGACTCGGCCCTCTCGCTGGCGGCTGGGTGTCGCATGAAGGCCGCCTTTGCGCAAGATGGCGGTAGGCTTGCGCGGTGTCGATTGCGCCGGATGCGGATGGCAGGCGGGGCTGCCCGGCCCGTTCAGGCCTTCCGGCGATAGCAGATGCGGGTCGCCGCGGACGGGGGCGTCTCGGATCCCGCGCCCGTGAGGCTTGGCGCGTCGCCGCACAGAAGATCGCCCTTTTGCCATTCGAAGGTGATCGAGTTCTGGGCCGAGAAATGCGCGGTCACCCGGTTGCCCACGACCTCGTAGCGCTCCACGGGCAGATCTTCTCCGGCCAGCCGCATGGAATCCGGCCGGAAGACGAGCCGGGCCGGAACGATGTGGCCGCCCTCGCGCGCGACGGGGGACGCGTCGTCCGAGGCGACGGCCGTCCACTCGCCGTAGAGATGCGCGAGCGCGAGCTGCGGCGTGTCGGCCGCCGGCGTCGTGTGCGGCGCGGCGAAGGCAAGGGGCATCGCGAGGGCGAATAGGGCGAGGGACCCAAAGGCGAGGAGCCGGCGATCGGCGCGTTGCATCGAAGCCTCCTTCGGTCGGGCCGGAAGGCTCCCGCCCAATCGTGGCGACCTCGTGGCGGCCCGGCCGGGCGGCGTTCCGCGCACGAACGAGGCGTGCGCCCGGCGCCGATGCCCTGCGCCCCGCAATCGTGCTTTACTCGCCGCCCCCGACCGGCGCGAACAGGTTCCCTTTTGCACCTCAAGATCGACAATCTGACGCTTCAGCGCGGCGAGCGCGTGCTGGTTGCCGGGCTCTCGCTCCTCCTGCCGCCCGGCACGGCCTGTCTCGTCACGGGACCCAACGGCGCGGGCAAGTCCACGCTTCTGCGCTGCATCGCGGGCCTTCTGCCTCCGGCCGCCGGGACGGTGAGCTGGTTGCAGGAGGGGACCGCCTGGCAGAGCGAGGGCCTTCAGGAGAGGCTTCACTATGTCGGCCATCTCGAAGGCCTCAAGGGCTCGCTCAGCGTCGCGGAAAATCTCGGCCTCGGGGCCCGGCTGCTCGGCGCGCCGGTCGAGGACCGCCGCCTCGCCCGCATCATCGCCGAGGAGGGGCTCGGGTCCCTCGCGAGCCTGCCGGCGGCCTTCCTCTCGGCGGGCCAGCGCAGGCGGGCGGCCCTTGCGCGCCTCGCCCTCGTTCCGCGCCCTTTGTGGCTTCTCGACGAGCCCACCGTGACCCTCGACGAGACTGCGCGGCAGCGCCTCGAAAAGGGCCTCGCCGCGCATCTCGGCGGCGGGGGATCGGCTCTCGTCGCGACTCATGCGCCCCTCGCGATCGGGGCCTCGCTCGTGACGCGCCTGGAGCTGGGGCGGGAGGCGAGGCCGTGAGGGCGCTCTTCCTCGCGATCGTTCAGCGCGACCTGCTCCTCGCGGCGCGCCTAGGCGCCGGCGCGGGCCTCGGCGTCTTCTTCTTCGCCATGACGGTGACGCTGCTGCCCTTCGGGCTCGGTCCCGATCTTCCGCTCCTCTCGCGCATCGGGCCGGGCATGATCTGGATCGCGGCGACGCTGGCGAGCCTTCTCGCCCTCGACCGTCTGTTCCAGGCCGACTACGAGGACGGAAGCCTCGACCAGCTCGCGATCGCCCCGCTGCCGCTCGAGCTCGTTGTCCTCGCCAAGGCGATCGCCCACTGGATCGCGACCGCCGTGCCGCTCATTCTCGTGAGCCCGCTTCTCGCGCTCTTCCTCAACGTGCCGGCCTCGTCCATGCCGATGCTCGTCCTGAGCCTCCTCGTCGGCACGCCGGCCCTCAATCTGCTGGGCGCGGTCGGCGCGGCGCTCACCGTCTCGCTGCGGCGCGGCGGGCTTCTTCTCGCGGTCCTCGTGCTGCCGCTCTACGTGCCGGTCGTCATCTTCGGGGTGAATGCCGTCGCGGCGGTCGAAGCGGGCCAGGGCATGCTCAATCCGGGGCTGCTCCTCGGCATGGGCATGAGCCTCTTTGCCCTCGGGATCGCGCCCCTCGCCGGCGCCGCCGCCCTGCGCCTGCATCTCGGCTGACGCGTTTGCCTGGGCCGGTGCGGCGGGATAGATCTCGGCGCCATGTGGAGCTTCGCCAATCCGCAGCGCTTTCTGGGGCTCAGCCGGCGGCTCGTGCCGTGGCTCGCTTCCGCGACCGGGCTTCTCTTCGCCGCGGGCCTTCTCGACGCGCTGGTCCTCTCTCCGCCCGACTATCAGCAGGGCGAGAGCGTGCGCATGATGTATGTCCACGTGCCCGCCTCGTGGATGGCGCTCTTCGTCTACACGCTCATGGCCGGCGCGAGCCTCGTCTTCCTCGTCTGGCGCCACGCGCTCGCGGACGTCGCCGCGCGCGCCGCCGCGCCTCTCGGCGCGGGCTTCACGGCGGTCTCGCTCGCCACGGGCTCGCTCTGGGGCAAGCCGATGTGGGGCACGTTCTGGGTGTGGGACGCGCGGCTAACCTCCGTGCTCGTACTGTTCTTCCTCTATATCGGATACATCGCCCTGCGTGGCGCCATCGAGGACGAGACCCGCGCAGGAAGGGCGGGCGCGGTTCTCGCCCTTGTCGGCTTCGTCAACGTGCCCATCATCAAGTTCTCGGTCGACTGGTGGAACACGCTCCACCAGCCGGCGAGCGTGTCGCGGCTGGACGCGCCGGCGATCGACGCCTCGATCCTGACGCCCCTTCTTCTGATGGCGGCGGCCTATATGGCGCTTTTCGCGACACTCCTCCTTCTACGGATGGAAACGGAGATCTACGCGCGGCGCGTCCGCGCGGCCGCGATGCGCGAGGTCGCCGCGGCGCAGGCGCGCGACGAGACCGGGGAGGCCGCCGGCGCGGCGGCAAGGCCATGATGGGCGGCCTTCTCCACTGGCTCGCCATGGGCGGCTACTGGCCGTTCGTCTGGCCGGCCTACGCCGTCGCCGCGATCGTTCTCGGGGGCCTTGCCGCGGAGACCGTCCGCAGGCACCGGGCGGCGCGGATCCGCGCCGCGGCCCTCGAGCGCGCCGGGCCCGTCAATTCCTGAGAGAAGGTGGCGATGCGCTGGCTCGTCGTCCTGCCGGTCCTTCTGTTTCTCGCCGTTGCCGCGGGGCTCTTCGTCGCGCTGCGGAGCGGCGACCCGCACGTCCTTCCCTCCGCGCTCGTCGGACACGTGGTGCCGGCCTTCTCGCTTCCCCCGCTCGCGGGCCGGCCGGCGGACAGCGGCCTTACCTCGGACGATCTCAAACGCGGCGAGGTCAGCCTCGTCAATGTCTGGGCGTCGTGGTGCGCGCCCTGCCGCGTGGAGCACCCCCTTCTCATGCGGCTTGCGAAGGAGGGCGACGTCGCGCTCCACGGCATCAGCTACAAGGACCGCCCCGAAGCGGCGTCGCAGGTGCTGCAAAGCCTCGGCGATCCCTTCCGGCTCGTCGGCGTCGACGCGGACGGCCGGGTCGCCATCGACTGGGGCGTCTACGGTGTGCCCGAGACTTTCCTCGTCGACGGCGCCGGCCGCATCCTGTTGCGGCACGCGGGCGAGGTCACGCCCGAGGTGCTCGAGCGGGAGTTCCGTCCCGCCATCGCCGCGGCCCGCGCCGGGCGATAACGCTTCCTCAAGCCGGTCCCGGCTAGTCTCGCCGGGACCTCTTGCCGGCCGGAACGCCATGAGCCTCGAGCCCACGTCCATCGCCGCCCAGCTTTTTCGCTCGGCCCAGCTCACGAGCCCGCGCACGAGCGCGAAGGCGGCCTTCCTTCCGAGCGGGGGAGAAGCGGACAAGACGCGCGCCGTTCGCGGCAGCGCCGCCGCCGACCGCGTGGAGACCGGCGCACAGGCCCGTCCCCCGGCCTTGCGCGAGGCGCCGCTCGCGGGCCTCGGCGAGCGCTTGGAGCCGAAGGGCTCGCGGCTCGACATCCGGATCTGAGGCATCGGCCGCTCTCGCGCGGCCCGATCCCGAAAAGCGCGGGCCCGAAACGCGTCCGACGCGCTCCGGGCCCGCTATCCCCTCAATTCGACGGGGCGCCCCCGGAAGGGACGCCCCGGACTTTTAGCGCTTCGCCTTGCGGCCGCCCTTCTTGGCGGCCTTGGCCTTCGGCGCGGCCTTGGCCTTGCGGGCGGGCTTCGCCTTCGCCTTGGTCGCACGGGCCTTGCGGGCCGTCGGCTTCGGCATTTCGGCGGCGTCCATCTTCGCCGCGATCTGGGTCAGCGCCGCGACGAAATCGCTGCGCAGCTTCGAGTCGACCGATTGCAGGATGCGGTCTTCGGCCTTCGAGACCTTGGGCATGGCGCCGTCGAGGGCGCGCTTGCCGGCCGCCGTGATCGACACGGCATTGGCGCGCTGGTCGGTCTTCGTGCGCTCGCGCTGCAGAAGGCCCTTCTTCAGGAGGCGGCTGATCATGTCGGCGAGCGTCGAGCGGTCGATGCCCGTCTTGCGGACGAGGTCCGTCTGGCTCAGCCCTTCGTCCTGCTGCACCGCATGCAGGACCGTGAACTGACGCGGCGTGAGGCCCGAGCGGCCCACTTCTTCCATGTAGAGATCGTATGCGAATTGCTGCGCGCGACGCAGGAGGTGTCCCGGCGCCGTGTCGAGCTTGAAGCTCGCGCTCTTCTTGGTTGCGGCCTTACGTGCCATTTCGATGTCTCCAACTCTTCAGGGTTCGACAACCAGAGTTCAGCCTGGCGATCCCGGCTCGTCCTCCGCCCCCCAAAATACTCCGATGGCCCCGTCTTTCAATACGGATGATCGGTAGGCGTGCCAAGAGTAAGAACCGACATGGCGCACCCTAGACCGCAATGGTAAACGAATTATCATCACAAAGCGCTTTCTTTCAGGGTGCCTTCCTATTCCTTCCGGGGACCTACGACTTGATGCGTGCACGACGGGAAGAGGCCGAATGCCATGTCCGATAAGCCTTCCGGGCCCGGTGATCCGGGCACAGTCCTTCCCGTCGCCTTCGGCCTCAAGGTGCCGCCCGGGGAGGATCGCGAGCGTCTCGTGTGCGAGCGCTGCGGCTTCGTCAACTACATCAATCCGCGAATCGTCGTGGGGTCCGTCGTCACGCTCGGAGAGCGATTCGTCCTCTGCCGGAGGGCGATCGAGCCGCGTCGGGGCTACTGGACGCTGCCCGCCGGCTTCCTCGAATCTCACGAGACGACGCGGGAAGGTGCGGCGCGCGAGGCCCGAGAGGAGGCGAACGCCGAGATCGAGATCGGCGCGCTCCTCGCCGTCTACGAGATCACGCGCATAGCCCAGGTGCAGATCTTCTATCGGGCGAGGCTGCTTTCGGAGATCGCGCCGGGCCCTGAGAGCCTCGAGGTCGCCCTCGTGACGTGGGCCGACATTCCGTGGCGCGAGCTTGCCTTTCCCAGCGTCGTCTGGGCGCTGCACCACCATGATCGCGTGCATGGCAAGGACGGCTTCGCGCCATTCGCGAATCCGCCGGCCGGCGAGTTCGCCTTCCCGTTCGCGCCCTGAAGGCTGCCTCAGCCGGTCGTCTCGGAGGATTCGCTCTCCTCGTGCGCCTCCTCCGGCGTGATCTGGTGGCGCAGGATGAAGGGCACCTGAAGGACGGTGAAGAGGAGCGTCAGGGGAAAGATTCCCCACACCTTGAAGCTCACCCAGTCGTCGGTCGAGAAGTTGCGCCAGACGATCTCGTTGAGGATCGCGAGGAAGAGGAAGAAGCACATCCAGCGCACCGTGAGCGTGCGCCAGGCCGCCTCGTGCAGGTGAAAGGCCTCCTCGAAGAGCAGCTTGATGTAGAGGCGCCGGCGCAGGAGCCCGACCCCGAGGACCGTGACGAAAATTCCGTTCACGATGGTGGGCTTCAGCTTGATGAAGGTGTCGTCCTCGAGCAGCAGCGTGAGGCCGCCGAAGACGAGCACGATGACGCCGGTGACGAGGGGCATCGGCGCGAAGCGGCGCTCCACGAAGAAGGAGACGGCCAGAGAGACGGCCATCGCCGCCATGAAGGCCCCGGTCGCGGCCATGATGCCGAACTTGGCGTTGACGCCGAAGAAGATGAGGAGCGGCCCGAGATCGAGCGCGACCTTGGCGAGGGGAGGCAGGCGCTTTGGGCGCGGCGCGGACGTCAAACTCAGGGCACTCCTCCGATCGGGACCTTCGGCCCGGCGGCGGGCTTGCGCCCCCTCGAGGGCCTGCCCGCTTCTCCAAAGTCCAAGCTTTGCCGACCGTTCCGTGCAAGGCAAGCCCGGGGCCGGTTTCCCGCTCAGTCGGCCCCGAGTCCGACCAGCGCCCGCGCATAGGCCTCGGCGGAGAAGGGGCGCAGGTCGTCCGCGCCCTCGCCGACCCCGATCGCGTGGATCGGCAGGCCGAAGCGCCGCGCGATCGGCACCAGGATG
This sequence comes from Alphaproteobacteria bacterium, assembly GCA_024236075.1. Lineage (GTDB taxonomy): Bacteria > Pseudomonadota > Alphaproteobacteria > JACAEB01 > JACAEB01 > JACAEB01. The sequence goes on from JACKLE010000001.1 coordinate 101,734, forward strand.
CCTCCGCGCGCCGTGCCGTCGAGCTTGGTCATGACGAGGCCCGTGACCTCGGCCGCCTCCAGAAAGGCCTCGACCTGGCGCACCGCGTTCTGTCCCGTCGTCGCGTCGAGCACCAGTAGGCAGGCATGGGGCGCCGTCTCGTCGAGCTTCCTCAAGACGCGCACGATCTTGGCGAGCTCCTCCATGAGGTGCTGCTTGTTCTGAAGGCGGCCGGCGGTGTCGACGAGGAGGATGTCGGCGCCCGCCTCGCGCGCGCTTTTGAGCGCATCGAAGGCGAGGCCCGCGGCGTCGGCTCCCTGCGGGCGCTGAACGACCTCGGCGCCGATGCGTGCCCCCCAGATCGCGAGCTGCTCGATCGCCGCCGCGCGAAAGGTGTCGCCGGCCGCGAGCACGACGCGGCGGCCCTCGTCGGCATATATCTTCGCGAGCTTTCCGATGGTCGTGGTCTTGCCGGTGCCGTTGACCCCGACGACGAGGACGACGTAAGGCCTCTTCGCCGGGTCGATCCGGAGCGGCTGGGCCCGAGGCGAAAGCTCCTCGGCGATGACGTCGGCGAGGATGCGCTTCACCTCCTGCGGCTCGATCTCCTTCGCATAGCGGTCCTTGGCGAGGCGCTTCACGACGTCGGCTGCCGTTTCGGGGCCGAGATCGGCGGAGACGAGCAGCTCCTCGAGCTCCTCGAGCGCCTCGTCGTCGAGCTTGCGCTTCGTGAATATGCCGGTGATGCCGTCGGAGAGCTTTTGGCTGGAGCGCGCGAGCCCGGAGGTGAGGCGGGAGAGCCAGCCGCGCTTCCTCGGCGCCTCGTCGGAGTCCGCTTCGGGTTCATCCTTCGGCGGAGGGTCCCCGGCCGGCTCGGCGGCCGGTTCTCCGGTCGGCGGAGGCTCGGGGAGGAGGGCCTCCTCCTCCTCGCTCTCCGCCGGCATGTCGCCCGGGACGTCGGCCTTCTCGGCGCCGTCCGCCTTGCCGCCGCGCTTCAGCCATCCGAAGAGGCCCTTGCGCTCGGACTCGCCGGTCATGCCGCGACACCGACGAGGCCGGCTCCGTCCGTGTCCACGATGCGCGCGGCGACGATCTCGCCGGGCGCGCCGGCGTCGATCCGAACCGGCATGAAATAGTCCGTATGACCCACGCCCGGCTCCTCGACGAGGATGCTGGCGCGCGAGCCGACGCGGGCGGCGAAGGCGTGGGCCCGCGCCGCCTCTCCGGCCTCGCGCAGGCGCGCGGCGCGCTCCTTCACGAGCGCGCGGTCGAGCTGGGGCATGCGCGCGGCGGGCGTGCCTTCGCGGGGCGAGAAGGGAAAGGCGTGAACGAAGGCGAGGCCGCATTCCTCGACGAGGCTCAAGGTCCCGGCGAACATGTCCTCGGTTTCCGTGGGAAAGCCGGCGATGAGGTCGGCGCCGAGCGCGATCTCGGGCCGGAGCGCGCGCACGCTGTCGCAAAGCGCGATGGCCTGCGCGCGCGTGTGGCGGCGCTTCATCCGCTTGAGGATCAAGTCGTCGCCCGCCTGCAGCGAAAGGTGCAGATGCGGCATGAGACGCGGCTCCTCGCCGAGGAGCGCGAGCAGCGTGTCGTCGATCTCGACCGCGTCGAGCGAGGAGAGGCGCAGGCGCGCAAGCTCCGGCACCCCATCGAGAATGCGTTTCACGAGGCGGCCGAGCGTCGGCCGGCCCGGCAGGTCGGCGCCGTAGGAGGTGAGGTCGACGCCCGTGAGCACGACCTCCTTCGCGCCGTTCGAGACGAGCGCCCGCACCGCCTCGACGACGCGTCCCGCCGGCACGCTGCGCGAGGGCCCCCGGCCGAAGGGGATGATGCAGAAGGTGCAGCGGTGATCGCAGCCCGTCTGCACCTCGACGAAGGCGCGCGTGCGTCCCGCGACGGCGTCGACGAGATGGCCGGCATTCTCCCGGACGCTCATGATGTCGCCGGCGAGGACGCGCGGAGCGTCCTCGTGCGCGAGGCGCACATAGACGGCCGCGTCGAGCTTTTCCGCATTGCCGAGCACGCGATCGACCTCCGCCATCGCGGCGAAGCTCTCCGGGCTCGTCTGCGCGCCGCAGCCGGTGACCACGATGCGCGCGTGCGGGCTCTCGCGGCGCGCCTTGCGGATCGCCTGGCGCGCCTGGCGCATCGCCTCTCCCGTCACGGCGCAGCTGTTGACGAGGATCGTCTCGCGCAGGCCCGCCTCCTCGGCGGCGCGGCGCATCACTTCGGATTCGAGCGTGTTGAGCCGGCAGCCGAAGGTCAGCACTCGGACATTCGGCGCGGCCGGGGCGAGGGGCGCGTTCATCGCGCGGCCCCCGCGAGCGCTTCGAGATCCGCCTTGCCCTCGAACGCCAGCGCCACGGGCCCGGTGAGGAGCACGTGCTCGTTCTCGGCCCATTCGAGCGTGAGCGTGCCGCCGTCGAGCTCGATCTCGGCCTTGCGCCCGACGAGCCCGCGCCGGTTCGCCGCCACGAGCGTCGCCGCGGCCGCCGTGCCGCAAGCCTGCGTCACGCCCGCGCCGCGCTCCCAGACCCTGAGGCGGATCCGCTCGCGCGAAAGCACGCGCGCGAAGCTCACATTCGTCCGCTCCGGGAAGAGCGGGTGGTGCTCGATCTGTGGTCCGATGCCCTCGATCGAGAGCCCCGACAAATCCTGCGCGAAGAAGACGCAGTGCGGATTGCCCATGCCGACCGCTGCCGGATCGGCGAGCGTGCGGGCGTGGCGCGGACCGACCTCGAGGGGGAGATGATCCGTGTCCATGGCCTCGGCGAGGGGAACCTCGCGCCAGTCGAGCCGGGGCGGGCCCATGTCGACGGTGACGAGGCGCTCGCCCGCATGGCGCGCGACGAGGCGCTCGGCCTTGGTACGGAAGCGCGCCTCCGCCTGCCCCGTCTCGCACATGAGCAGCCAGCCGACGCAGCGCTCGGCATTGCCGCAGCGCGCGACCTCGCTGCCGTCGGCATTGAAGATGCGCATCAGGGCCTGCGTGCCCTCGCCGTCCCGCGCCAGCACGACGACCTGGTCGCAGCCGATGCCGCGCCGCCGGTCCGCGATCGCCTTGGCGAGACGGGCGTCGAGGGCGAGCGGCTCCGTCCTCGCGTCGAAGACGGCGAAGTCGTTGCCGAGCCCATGCATCTTCAAGAAGGGGCGCTCCATGGGCGCCTATATGGCAGGGGCGGGCCGAATTGGCCAGCGGCGGCCCGGCGCTTCCTCTTGGAGCAGGCCGGCGGCCGAAGTAGAGTGCTCTCCTCGGGGGACTTCAGCGAAAAATTCAACCGGCCGGAGGTGCTCGCATGCGTGTCGCGCGTTTGGGGGTGTCGCGTCGTATCGTCCTTGGCGGGCTCTTGGGATCGGCGCTCGTGCCGGCCCGCGTGCTGGCGGAGACGCCGGCCGATCCCGACGTCGTCGTGATCGGCGCGGGCGCGGCGGGACTTTCGGCGGCAAAGGCGCTCATGGCCATGGGCCGCACCGTCGCGCTCGTCGAGGCGGCGGACCGCATCGGCGGGCGCTCCTTCACGGACACCGAGACCTTCGGCATGCCGTTCGACAGGGGCTGCGCCTGGCTCCATGCCGCGGACCGCAATCCCTACTATCCGCTGGCCCAAGAGCTCGGGCGCACGCTGGTCTATCAGGACCTTGATCTCGACGGGCTCTATTTCGGATCGCGCAAGGCGACCAGGGCCGAGCTGGAGGAGGAGCGCGCGCTCGAGGACGAGATGGTCGAGGCCATCGGCAAGCTCGCCGAGACGGCCGACGTGGGCTCGGACCGCGCCGTCGATCTCGCGACGCTGCCGGCGCAGGCGGCGGCGACCTATCTCGGGCCCATGGACATGGGCGTCGATTTCGACGAGCTCTCGACCGCCGACTACGCCATGACGGCCGATCTCGATCCGAACTATCAGATCAAGGAGGGCTACGGCGCCCTCATCAGGGAGCACGCGGCCGACGTGCCCGTCGAGCTCTCGACGCCGGCCCGCCGCGTCGCCTATGGCGGCAAGGGCGTGAAGGTCGAGACCGATCGCGGGACGATTTCGGCCAAGGCCTGCCTCGTCACCGTCTCGACGGGCGCGCTCGCCTCGGAGTTCATCGCCTTCGATCCGCCCCTTCCGGCGGACAAGATGGCGGCGATCTACCAGCTTCCGATGGGAATGCTGGCGAAGATTCCGCTGTTCGTCGAAGGCCGGCGTCTCGGCTACGAGCCCTTCTCCGACATCCAGATCGAGCGCCCCGGCAAGGCGGACATCTATTTCTGCGCCTGGCCTTTCGACACGAACCTCCTCGTGGGATTCGTCGGCGGGGATTTCGGCTGGGAGATGTGCGCGGCGGGAGAGGCCGCGGCCATCGACTATGCCGTCGGCGCGCTGAAGCAGACCTTCGGCACCAAGGCGGCCGCGGCGGTGAAGAAAGGCAGCTTCACCAATTGGGGCGCGGACAGATGGGCGCGCGGCGCCTATGCCGCCGCCATGCCCGGCCATGCGGATGCGCGCGCGCGGCTCGCCGAGCCCCTCGCCGAGCGCGTCTACTTCGCCGGCGAGGCCCTAGCGGGCGAGTTCGTCCAGACCGCCGGTGGCGCGCGCCTCTCCGGCGAGGCGGCGGCGGCGCAGATACACGCGGCTCTCGGCTGAGGCGATCGCGGGGCACCGCACTGGGTCGCCCCTTGATCAAACGGTTTTTTGTATATACAAAAATGCTGATCGAATGGGACGAGGACAAGCGTCGACGGACGCTTGACGAGCGTGGTCTCGATTTCGCCGATGCGCAGTTGGTTTTTCGCGGACGGCATTTCACGCGGAACGACGACCGGCGCGACTATGGCGAGCCGCGCCGCATCACCGCCGGCTATCTCGGCGATCGCTTCGTGGTTCTCGTCTGGACGCCCCGCGGCGAGGCGCGGCGTATCATATCAATGAGGTACGGCCATGAAAGCGAGGAAGAGCGCTGGAAAGCGGAAGTGGGTCGATCCGGATGACGCGCCCGAACTCACCAAGGAATGGTTCGAGACGGCCGACCTCTACAAGGGCGAGAAGCTCATCCGGCGCGGCAGGCCCAGATCGGCCGCGCCCAAGACGGCCGTGAGCTTGCGGCTCGACGCCGACGTCCTCGAATATTACAAGTCGGCCGGCGCGGGGTGGCAGTCGCGCATCAACGCCGATCTGCGCAAGGCGGCGAAGCTCAAGCAGCGGGCGTAGTCTCGCACCGCCCTTGACTCCGCCCCTGGGATGGGGCTTTTCAAGCCCCCACATCCTTTGACGAGGACAATTCCGGCCGCAAAGCCCATCCGGCGCGACATCCGGGGGAGGCGAGGGGCCAACGGCCGCCGGCGAGGCTTCGCCCGCGGCCGCGATGGTCGTTTGGGCGGATGGGAGCGCCCGCGCGCATGTTCGAGACGCTCAGCGAGAAGCTCGGCACGGTCTTCGAGGGCCTGACGCGGCGCGGCGCGCTCACCGAGAGCGATGTCGCCGAGGCGCTGCGCGAGGTGCGCGTGGCGCTGCTCGAGGCCGATGTGGCGCTGCCGGTGGCCCGCGACTTCATCGCGAAGGTCAAGGAGCGCGCCGTCGGCGAGCACGTTCTGCGGTCGATCAAGCCCGGACAGCAGGTCGTGAAGATCGTGCACGACACGCTCGTCGAGACGCTCGGCTCCGACGCCGAGGCGATCGATCTCAATGCGGCGCCGCCCGTCGTCATCCTGATGGTGGGCCTTCAGGGCTCGGGCAAGACCACGACCACGGCGAAGATCGCGCGGCGCCTGACGGACCGTCAGAAGAAGAAGGTCCTGATGGCCTCGCTCGACACGCGCCGTCCGGCCGCGCAGGAGCAGCTCAAGGTGCTGGGCGAGCAGACGGGCGTCGCGACGCTGCCCATCGTCGCGGGGCAGGGCCCGGTCGAGATCGCGAAGCGCGCCATGCGGGCGGCGGAGCTTTCGGGCGCCGACGTGCTGATGCTCGACACGGCCGGGCGCCTGCACATCGACGAGGCGCTGATGGCGGAGGTCGCCGCTGTGCGCGACGCCACCGATCCCCACGAGACGCTCCTCGTCGTCGACAGCCTCACCGGCCAGGACGCGGTCAATGTCGCGGACACTTTTGCAAGGCGCGTGGGCATCACGGGCTCCGTCCTGACACGGATCGACGGCGACGGGCGCGGCGGCGCCGCGCTTTCCATGCGCGCGGTCACGGGCAGGCCGATCAAGCTCATCGGGACCGGCGAGAAGCTCGACGCGCTCGAGGACTTCGATCCCGCGCGCATCGCGGGCCGCATCCTCGGCATGGGCGACATTGTGAGCCTCGTCGAGAAGGCGGCCGAGACGATCGACCAGGAAAAGGCGGCGAAGATCGCCAGGAAGATGAAGAAGGGCGAGTTCGATCTCGACGATCTCGCGGAGCAGTTCTCCCAGATGCGCCGCATGGGCGGCCTGCAAAGCATGCTCTCGCTCATCCCCGGCGTCGGCAAGATGGGCAAGGAGATCGCGAATTCGGGCCTCGACGACAAGTCCTTTCGCCGGCAGGAGGCGATCATCTCCTCCATGACCCGGGACGAGCGGCGCAATCCGAAGATTCTCAACGCCTCGCGCAAGCGCCGCGTCGCGGCGGGCTCGGGCACCGAGGTGCAGGAGATCAACCGCCTCCTGAAGATGCACCGTCAACTCGCCGACGCCATGAAGGCCATGGGCAAGGGCGGCATGAAGGGGATGCTGGGCGCGCTCGGCGGCGGGGCGATGCCGCCCGGCGCCCTCAAGGGCCTGCCGCCCGAGATGCTGCGTGGAGCCCCTCCGGGCGGCGGGCTTTCCGGCCTGCCGGGTCTCGGCGGCCCCGGCCTGCCGGGCCTGCCGTCCGGCAAGAAGGGAAAGCCGTGACGAGGGCTCGCCCGGCGCCGCAAGTTGAAATGGCCTTTTTGCTATCGAACCGTTCACTGACGAAAGAGAAGGAAAGAGAATGTCGTTGAAGCTGAGGCTCTCCCGGGGCGGCTCGAAGAAGCGTCCCTTCTATGCGATCGTCGTCGCGGACTCGCACTCGCCGCGCGATGGGCGCTTCATCGAGAAGATCGGCACCTTCAATCCGCTGCTGCCGAAGGACCATGCCGAGCGCCTCGTGCTTCAGGCCGAGCGCGCCGAGCATTGGCTCAAGGCCGGCGCGCAGCCGACGGACCGGGTCGCGCGCTTCCTCGGCGAGAAGGGCCTTCGTCCCTATACGCACGGCAACAATCCCGAGCGGGCAAAGCCCGGCAAGAAGATGGCCGAGCGCGCCGAGGCCCGCCGGGCGAAGGCCGAGGCCGCGGACGCTCCGGCCGAGGGTGGCGATGGCGCGGCTCCCGCCGAGGCCTGAGGGCGCGCGGATCTGCGTGGCGGCCGTCGCCGGCGCGCACGGCGTCAGGGGCGATGTGCGGCTCAAATGCTTCACCGCGGCGCCCGAGGACGTTGCGGCCTACGGGCCCGTCGAGAGCGAGGATGGCGCGCGGCGCTTCACCGTGACGCTCGTCCGTCCGCTGAAGGACGGCTTTTCCGCGCGGCTCTCCGGCATCGGCACGCGCGAGGCGGCAGAGGCGCTCAAGTCGACGCGCCTCTACGTGCCGCGTGACGCGCTGCCCGAGCCCGCCGAGGACGAGTTCTATCATGCCGACCTCATCGGCCTTGCGGCCGTCGGCGAGGACGGCACGCCGTTCGGACGTGTGAAGGCCGTCCACGATTTCGGCGCGGGCGACGTTCTCGAGATCGCGCGCGAGGGAGCCGCGACGCTGATGATCCCCTTCACGCGGGAGGCCGTGCCTCAGATCGACCTTTCGGGCGCGTGCCTCGTCGTCTCGGGCCTGGCGATCGCGGATGCGAGCCCCGGCACTTCGGACGCGGAGCCCGCGCCATGACCGGCGAGCCGCATTTCCGCGCGGCGAAAATGCGCGATTTCGACGCCGTGCTGCGCCTGCTCCTCGACGACGACGTGGCGTCGGGCCGCGAGGATCCCGAGGGCGCCCGCGCTGCCTATGAGGCCGCCTTTGCCGAGATGGTGACCGGGCGCGACAGCGAGCTCCTCCTCATGGAGATCGGCGGGTCGCTCGTCGGCATGGTGCAGCTCACCGTCATCCCCGGCCTCGCGCATAGGGGGGCCCGGCGCGCCCAGCTCGAGACCTTGCGCGTCGCCTCCGCCGAGCGCGGCCGGAAGCTCGGCGAGCGCCTCGTCGAGCACGCGCTCGGACGCGCGCGGGAAAGAGGCTGCCGCATCGCGCAGCTCACCACCGACACCGGCCGCCGCCGCGCGCATGCCTTCTACGGGCGCCTCGGCTTCACGCCGAGCCATGTCGGCTTCAAGCGGCGGATCGGCCCATGAACTGGCGGGCGAGCGTGCTGACCCTCTTTCCGGAGGCCTTCCCGGGGCCTCTCGGCGTCTCGCTCCTTGAAAAGGCGCGCGCCGAGGGCATCTGGTCGCTCGAGACGGTGGACATTCGCGTTTTCGCAAGCGATAAACACGCCTCCGTCGACGACACGCCCGCCGGCGGCGGGCCGGGTATGGTCCTGCGGGCCGATGTTCTTTCGCGCGCGGTCGATGCGACGCGGGGGGCAGCGGACGCAAGGCCTCTTTTGTACTTGAGCCCTCGCGGGACGCCGCTGACGCAAGCCCGCGTCGCGGAGTGGAGCGCGGGGCCGGGCGTCGTGCTCCTCTGCGGGCGCTTCGAGGGAGTGGACCAGCGCCTTCTCGAGGCAAGGCCCTTCGAGGAAGTGTCGGTCGGCGATGTCGTCCTCGCGGGCGGCGAGGCGGCGGCGGTCGTGCTGATCGAGGCCTGCGTGCGCCTGCTGCCCGGCGTCGTCGGCGATCCGGCGTCGCTCTCCTCGGAGAGCTTCGCCGGCGGGCTGCTGGAATATCCCCACTACACCCGGCCGCAGGTGTGGGAGGGGCGGGCGATCCCCGAGGTGCTCCAGTCGGGCCACCACGGCGAGATCGCGAAATGGCGGCAAGGGCAGGCCGAGCGCCTCACGCGCGATCGCCGGCCCGACCTCTGGAGGGCCTATCTCGCCTCCAGGGAGCGGCTGAAGGACAGGGACTAGTCTCCGGCGCGGCCGGACGGAAAGGCATGAGAAGGCGGACGGGCCATGAACATCATCGACGTGATCGAAAAGGAAGAGATTGCGCGTCTCGCCAAGAAGATCCCCGAATTCGCGCCGGGCGACACCGTGAAGGTGAACGTGAAGGTCGTCGAGGGCACGCGCGAGCGCGTCCAGGCCTATGAAGGCGTCGTGATCGCGCGCTCGGGCCACGGCCTCAACGAGAGCTTCACCGTGCGCAAGATTTCCTACGGCGAAGGCGTGGAGCGGGTCTTTCCCGTGCTTTCCCCGCTCATCGATTCGATCGTCGTCGTGCGCCGCGGCGATGTGCGTCGCGCCAAGCTCTATTATCTGCGCGAGCGGCGCGGCAAATCGGCCCGCATCGCCGAGAAGCAGGATCGCCGCACGACGAAGGGCAAAGGAACCGCCCCCCCCGAGGCCCCTGGGGCCGAGGAGGCCGAAAGCGCGGAAAGCTGAGCCGAAGAGACCGCCCGAATTCGGGGGCAGGGCTTCGGCGTGGAGTTCGAACCCATGACGACCCCCCGCACGCTCTACGACAAGATCTGGCAGGACCACCTCGTCCATCAGGGCGAGGACGGCTCGGCGCTCCTCTATATCGACTTCCATCTCGTCCACGAGGTGACGAGCCCCCAGGCCTTCGAGGGCTTGAGGATGGCGGGGCGCAGGGTGCATGCGCCCAAGCGCACGCTCGCCGTCGCCGATCATAATGTTCCGACGACGGACCGCTCCAAGGGCATAGCGGACGCCGAGAGCCGCATCCAGATCGAGACCCTGGCCGAGAACTGCCGCGAGTTCGGGGTGGAATTCCTCGACATGGCCGATGTGCGCCAGGGCATCGTGCACATCGTCGGCCCTGAGCAGGGCATCACGCAGCCCGGCATGACCATCGTGTGCGGCGACAGCCACACGGCGACGCACGGCGCCTTCGGCGCGCTCGCCTTCGGCATCGGCACCTCAGAGGTCGAGCACGTCCTCGCGACGCAGACGCTCATCTCCGCGCCCTCGAAGAACATGCGCGTGAGGGTCGAGGGCACGCTGCCGCTGGGCTGCACCGCCAAGGACGTCGTCCTCGCCATCATCGGGCGCATCGGCACGGCGGGCGGCACGGGCCACGTCATCGAATATGCCGGGAGCGTCATCCGCTCGCTGAGCATGGAAGGCCGCATGACGGTCTGCAACATGTCGATCGAGGCGGGCGCGCGCGCGGGCCTCATCGCGCCGGACGAGACGACCTTCGCCTATCTCAAGGGCCGCGTGCACGCGCCGAAGGGCGCGACATGGGAAATGGCGCTCGCCGACTGGAAGGGCCTCAAATCCGACGAGGGCGCCCATTTCGACAAGGAGGTCGTGATCGACGCCGCCGAGATCGTGCCGCTCGTCACCTGGGGCACGAGCCCGCAGGACGTGCTGCCCATCACGGGCGCGGTGCCCGATCCCGCAAGCGAGGCCGATCCCGACCGGCGCCGCGCCATGGAGCGCGCGCTCAGCTATATGGGCCTCAGGCCCGGGACCGCGCTCAAGGACGTGAAGGTCGACCGCGTCTTCATCGGGTCGTGCACGAACGGCCGGATCGAGGATCTGCGCGCGGCCGCCGCCGTCGCGAAGGGCCGCAAGGTGGCGTCCCATGTCGGCGCGATGGTCGTTCCCGGCTCGGGCCTCGTGAAGGCGCAGGCCGAGGAGGAGGGCCTCGACCGCATCTTCACCGAGGCGGGCTTCGAATGGCGCGAGCCCGGCTGCTCCATGTGCCTTGCGATGAACGCGGACAAGCTCGAGCCGGGCGAGCGCTGCGCCTCGACCTCGAACCGCAATTTCGAGGGCCGCCAGGGCCGCGGCGGGCGCACCCACCTCATGAGCCCCGCCATGGCCGCCGCCGCAGCCATCCGCGGCACCCTCGCCGACGTGCGGGAGTTCGGGTGAGGCCTTCGAAGATCTAGACTGACGATTGTGCGGTGCGAAACGTCTCGTTCCGGCCGACGCGAAGCGGAGGGCCGGGATGACAGTGGAGGCAGGCGGATGGACAAATTCACGACACTGACGGGTGTGGCGGCGCCGCTGCCGATGATGAATGTCGACACCGACATGATCATCCCGAAGCAGTTCCTGAAAACGATCAAGCGCACGGGGCTCGGCAAGAACCTCTTCGACGAGATGCGCTACGACGACAAGGGCGCGGAGAAGCCCGATTTCGTGCTGAACAAGCCGCAATATCGCAGCGCGCAGATCCTCGTCGCGGGCGAGAATTTCGGCTGCGGCTCCTCCCGAGAGCACGCACCCTGGGCGCTTCTCGATTTCGGCATCCGCGTCGTCGTCGCACCCTCGTTCGCGGACATCTTCTACAACAACTGCTTCAAGAACGGCATCCTCCCCATCGCTCTGCCCAAGGAGGATGTGGAGAAGCTGCTGGACGATGCCGCGCGCGGCGCCAATGCGACGCTCACCGTCGACCTTCAAAAGCAGGAAATCCGCGGGCCCGACGGGGGAAGAATCCGCTTCGACATCGATCCCTTCAAGAAGCAGTGCCTTCTCGAGGGGCTCGACGACATCGGGCTGACGCTGCAAAAGGCCTCGGCCATTTCGGACTTCGAGGCGCGCCGCGCGGCGGCGAGGCCGTGGGCCTGAACGACATTATCCGAGTACGGACGAGATAGGAGCATTCCATGGCCGACGGCCGCAACCTCCTGGTGCTTCCCGGCGACGGCATCGGGCCCGAAGTGATGCGCGAGGTACGGCGCATCGTCGAATGGCTGAACCGCCGCCTCAACCTCAAATTCGAGATCGAGGAGGATCTCGTCGGCGGGGCCGCGATCGACGCGCATGGCCGCTCCCTCACCGACGCGACGCTGAAGCTCGCCAAGGACGCGGACGCGGTTCTGCTGGGCGCGGTCGGCGGGCCCAAATGGGACAAGGTCGCGTTCGACATCCGCCCCGAGGCGGGGCTGCTGGGCCTCAGGAAGGGCCTCGGCCTTTTCGCCAATCTGCGCCCGGCGCTGTGCTTCGAGGCGCTCGTGGACGCATCGAGCCTCAAGCCCGAGATCGTGCGCGGGCTCGACATCCTCATCGTCCGGGAGCTGACGGGCGGGGTCTATTTCGGCACGCCGCGCGGCATCGAGACGCTGCCCGACGGCTCGCGCCGGGGCATCAACACGCAGGTCTACACGACGGAGGAAATCCGCCGCGTGGCGCGCGCCGCCTTCGAGCTTGCGCGCGTGCGCAAGGGCCGCGTCACCTCCGCCGAGAAGGCGAACGTCATGGAGAGCGGCATCCTCTGGCGCGAGGAGGTCACCTTCGTTCACGGGAAGGAATATCCGGACGTGAAGCTCGAGCACATGTATGCGGACAATTGCGCGATGCAGCTCGTGAAGAACCCGAAGCAGTTCGACGTCATCGTGACGGACAATCTCTTCGGCGACATCCTCTCCGACGAGGCGGCGATGCTCACGGGCTCGCTCGGCATGCTGCCCTCCGCCTCGCTCGGTGCCAAGGCGGCCGACGGCCGGCTGCCGGCGCTCTACGAGCCCGTGCACGGGTCGGCGCCGGACATTGCCGGGCGCGATCTCGCCAATCCCATCGCGACGATCCTTTCCTTCGCGATGGCGCTCAAATATTCCTTCGGCCTGCCCGAGGAGGCGAAGCGCCTCGAGGCCGCGATCGAGCGGGTCCTTGCGACCGGGCTCCGCACCGCCGATATCATGCAGCCGGGCATGGCGAAGGTGTCGACCGGGGTGATGGGCGAGTCCATCGTGCGCGAGCTCGACAAGTCGCTGGAATGACGGGACGGAAAAGATGAGCCTCAAGGTTGCTGTGATCGGCGCGACGGGCAATGTCGGCCGGGAAATGCTGTCGATCCTCGCCGAGCGGGAGTTCCCCGCGTCCGAGGTGACGGCGCTCGCCTCCTCGCGCTCGCTCGGGCGCGAGCTCTCCTATGGCGATCGCACGCTCAAGTGCAAGGTGCTCGACCACTACGATTTCGCCGGCACCGACATCGTGCTGATGTCGGCGGGCGGCGCGGTGGCGGGCGAATGGGCGCCGAGGATCGCGGCGCAGGGCCCGATCGTCATCGACAATTCGTCGAAGTTCCGCATGGAGCCCGACGTTCCCCTGATCGTGCCTGAGGTGAATGCCGACGCCGTGGTGGGCGTGAAGAAGCGCAACATCATCGCGAACCCCAACTGCTCCACGGCGCAGATGGTCGTGGCGCTGAAGCCCCTGCACGACCGCGCGCGCATCAAGCGCGTCGTCGTCGCGACCTATCAGTCGGTCTCGGGCGCGGGCCACGAGGCGATGGACGAGCTCTGGACGCAGACGCGCGCGATCTTCGTCACGGACCCGGTCGAGAGGCACAAGTTCACGAAGCAGATCGCCTTCAACGTCATTCCTCATATCGACGTCTTCATGCGGGACGGCGACACGAAGGAGGAATGGAAGATGAAGGTCGAGACGCAGAAGATCCTCGACCCGAAGATCGAGGTCACGGCGACCTGCGTGCGCGTGCCCGTCTTCGTCGGCCATTCGGAGGCCGTGAACGTCGAGTTCCACGATCCGATCACGGACGATGAGGCGCGCGACATCCTGCGCGAGGCGCCCGGCTGCCTCGTCATCGACAAGCGCGAGGACGAGGGCTACGTCACGCCGGTCGAATGCGTCGGCGATTTCGCGACCTTCGTGAGCCGCATCCGCGTCGATCCGACGGTCGAGCACGGGCTCAACCTGTGGGTCGTCTCGGACAACCTCAGAAAGGGCGCGGCGCTCAACGCGGTGCAGATCGCCGAGCTGCTTCTCAACCGCGGGCTCGTCGGCGGGCGGGCGCTTCGCGCGGGAGCGCATTGAGGCGGCGCGAACGCGCCTCTCAGTGCATGCTCGTCGCGCGCGCCGAGGGCTGGCCCTTGCCGGCGGCGAGCTCGTCGGTCTTCTCGCCGAGCGCGGCGATGAGTCCGTCGAAGCCCTTGCGCAAGAGGATCGCGCCGAACTCGGAGCGCTGGCGCGCGAGCTCGCTGATCGTGCCCTCGAGGAAGACGTCGATGACACGCCAGGCCCCGTCGCGCTCGCGCATCAGATAGTCGATCGCGACCGCTTCGGCCTTGGGCCGTTCGAGACGGGTCCTGACGAGCACGGTGCCGGCCGGACCGGGCTCCTGCCCGACGATCGCGAAGGCCTCGCCCGAATAGCCGTCGAAGCGGCCCGCATAGGTCGCGACGGTGAAGGCGACGAAGGCGTCGCGGTAGCGCGCGCGCTCCTCCGCGGTCCAGTCCGCCCAGACGGCGCGCCCCACCGATCCCGCCGCCAGCGTCGCGAAATCGAAGCTCTCGGCGAGAATGGGCGCGATCGCGTCGCGACGGCCCTCGAAGGCGAGCGTGCGGGCCTCGCGCATGATGGCGAGCAGACCCGTATCGAGCCGGTCGATGGTCGCGTGGGGCCCGGAGGGAGCGGGCGCCGCGGCCTCCGGAACGGGCTCCTCTGCGGCGGACGGCACGGGTGCGCCGCCGGCTTGCGCGATGGCGAGGCCGAGCGCCGCGCATCCGATCGCGAGCGTGCGCAAGAGGCGGGAAGGCGAGGCGCAGGCGGCGTTCACGTCTTCGTGCTCCTTCCTGGAGCTTGCGGTGCGGGCGCGCGTGCGCCGGCCCGAAGGAACTAGGATATAGCGTCGCCGCGCAGCCATCCAAGCGCTCTTCGCGCCGCCCGCCGGCGATTTCCCCATATGGCGATTCGCGATAGGGTGCGCCCCTGCGGTAGGGCGCCCCCCCACGTCGAGCCGATCCGGGGTCCGCTTGGGTTGCGGAACGAGGACGATTGAGCGAGCCATCCCCCGAGCCGATCGGCCCCCTGGGCCGCATAGCCGAGCGTCTGGTCGCGCAAATCGTCGCGCGGCCGTGGACGACGCTCGTCCTCGCGGCCCTGTTCGCAGGGCTCGCCCTTTTCGCCGCGGCCCAGCGCCTCGGCATCAATACGGACACGACCGATTTCGTGACCTCCGACGAGCCCTTTCTGAAGGACCACCAGGCCTTCGAGGAGGCCTTTCCCCAGCTTTCGCAGACGACGCTCGTCGTCGTCACGGCGCGCGAGCCGGCGCGCGCCAAGGAAGCGGCCGACGAGCTCGCAGAGCGGCTCAAGGCCGAGCCGGAGCGCTACAACTCGGTCTTCGAGCCCGGAAACCACGCCTTCTTCGACCGCCACGCGCTCCTCTACCTCGACGAGCCGCAGCTTCAGCGGCTGCTCGCGCGGCTGGCGGAGGCCCAGCCGGCCCTCGCGGTGCTGGCGCGCGACCCCAATATGCGGGGGATCGACGCCTTTCTGGACCTCGCCGTCACGGCCTATGAGACCGGCGGCACGCTGCCGCCCCTCATCGTCGAGCTCATGCGCTCGCTTGCGGACGAGGCGACCGACGTCTCGAACGGCGAGGAGGCGGGCGTGCCCTGGTTCGAGCGCCTCCTCCAGCGCGAGCTCGGCCAGTCGACCCATCTCATCCTCGTGCAGGGCAGGCTCGACTTCGCCACCGCCGTGCCGGGCCGCGCGCTCATCGACGGCATTCGGGGCGCCGCCCGCGATCTCGGCTTCTCGCGGGACACCGGCGTCGAGGTGCGTCTCACGGGCCGCGTGCCGCTCGAGACGGAAGAGCTGCAGAGCGCCAAGGACAGCGTGACGGTGGCCGGCTTCGTGTCGCTCGCGCTGCTGACGCTGCTCATGTTCGTCGGCGTGCGGTCGCTGAGGCTCATCCTCGCCGCGCTCGTCGCGCTGTTCGTCGGTCTTGCCTGGACCTTGGGATTTGCCGCGCTCACCGTCGGCCAGCTCAACATCCTCTCGGTCGCGTTCGCCGTTCTCTTCATCGGCATCGGCGTCGATTTCATGATCCACTATGCCCTGCGCGTCCAGGAGGAGGTCGGCGCGAGCGGCCTCGCGCCCGCGCTCACCGGCGGCGCGGCGCATGTGGCAAGGCCCATCCTTCTCTGCGGACTGACGACCGCGATCGGCTTCCTCGCCTTCGTGCCGACCGAGTACAGCGCGCTCGGCGAGCTCGGCATCATCTCGGCCGGCGGAATCCTCTTTGCCGTGATCGCCGCCTTCACCGTGGTGCCGGCGCTGCTGGCGCTGACCGGCCTCAAGCCGCCGCCGAGCCTTCCGGCCGCCGCCGCCCGCCCGCTCGCCCGCGTCAACAGCTTCGCCATGAGCCGTCCGGCCGGGGTCCTCGCCTTCGTGGGGCTCGTGGCCGTGGGCGCCGCCATCTATTCGCGCCATCTCGTCTTCGATTTCTCGAGCCTCGCGCTCAAAGATCCGCACTCGGAATCGGTGACGACGCTGCGCGACCTGCAGGATCAGGGCATCTCCACCGATTTCACGGCCCGCGTGCTCGCCAAGGACGCGGCCGACGCCGAGGTTCTGCGCAAGCGCCTTCTCGTGCTGCCGACCGTCAAGGACGTGGTCGGGCTCGACGCCATCGTGCCGCGCCGTCAGGACGAGAAGCGCGCCGAGCTGGAGGAGGCGCTGTTCTTCCTCTGGCCCGCGCTGTCGCAGGCGAAGGAAGGGGCGGGCGCGCCGCTCGACGACGCGCTGCGACGGGCTCTCCTCGAGGGCCTCGCGGGCAAGCTGCGCAAGGTGACCGAGCCCGACGACCCCACCCGCCAGGCGGCTTTCGTCGAGGCGCATCGCCTCGCGGCCGCGCTCGCCGCCGTCGCGTCCGAGCCGGCCAAGGCCCGCGAGCTCGAAGCCAGGCTCGTGGGCGGCCTCGCCGAGCGGCTCGACTGGCTCAAGAAGGCGCTGCAGCCCTCTCCCGTCGTGATCGAGGAGGTGCCGGACGAGCTCAAGGAGCGAGTCCTCACTCCGGACGGGCGTGTGCTCCTCACGGTTCTTCCGAAGGAGGACATTCGCGACATCGCGGCCGCCGAGCGCTTCATCAGGGACGTGCATTCCGTGGACCCCCACGCCACGGGCCGCCCCGTTGCCGAGGCCGGCGTCGGTGCGGTCGTCGAGCGCTCTCTGTTCCGGGCATTCGGGCTTGCGGCCGGTGCGATCTTCCTCCTTCTCCTCGTCTCCTTGCGCAGCCTCAAGGACAGCCTGCTCGTGATGGCTCCGCTCGTCGCGGCGACGGCGCTCACGACGGGAACCGCGGTCGTCTTCGGCATCCATCTCAACTTCGCGAACGTCATTCTGCTGCCGCTCATCTTCGGTCTCGGCGTCGACGGCGGCATTCACATGGTGACGCGCTACAAGGACCGCCACTCGGTCGGCGGCATGATGCGCTCCTCGACGCCGCGCGCCATCGTGCTCAGCGTGCTGACGACCTTGTTCTCCTTCGGAAGCCTCATGCTTTCGAGCCACGCGGGAATAGCGAGCATGGGGCTCATGCTGACGATCGCGGCCTTCTACCTTCTCGTGACGACGCTCCTCATGCTGCCGGCCCTTCTCGTCATCACGCATGGCGACAGGCCGGGCGCCGCCGTCGCCTGAGGCGCGAGACGGGGTCCGCCTTGCCAAGCGCATCGCCTCTCGTCTAGGCTCCGCTCCGACGGTGCCCATCGCTGGGGTAAAAGGGAAATCGATGAGGGGCGATGAGGCCGCGGGCGGGGCGATGCTCCGCCGCCCGGCTATTTCCCCGAGTTCGATGCTGTTCCCGCAACTGTAAGCGGCGAGCCCGACGCGCATTGATGCCACTGAGGGTCAGGTCTTCGACGGATCCCCCTCGGGAAGGCGCGCGCCGGGCGCTGTGGCCGAGCCACGAGAGCCGCGAGCCAGGAAACCTGCCGTCAAGTCGCCCATCCGCCGGTCGGGAGATGCCGGGGAGCGGTCCGCCGTAGCGGCGACAACTCGTTTGGGTTGACGGCTCGGGGAACCGTGGGCGCGATGTCCCACCTTGCATCGGCGAGAATGGCCATTCGGCCGCGACGGCGACTTCGCTCGCCTGGCGGCCTTATTGTCCGTCCAAAGACGATATGCCTCCCGCGGCCGCTCGGCCCTTCCACATGAGCGTCGCAACGGAGGGACCATGTCGAACCGCTCGCTTCTCGTGATCTCCACGGCTCTCGCAGCCGTCTTCCCGGCCTTCGCCGCCGCGGACCCAAGAGGCGATTCCGACGAGATCGTCGTCACTGCCTCGATGGGTCCGGAGGCCGCAGGGCGGCTCGGAAGCGCCATCAGCGTCATCGACGCGGCCGCCATCGCCGCGCGCCAGACCAACGATCTCGCCGTTCTTCTTCGCGAGGTGCCGGGGCTCGCGGTGAGCCGGACGGGGCCTGTCGGCAGCTTCACGCAGATACGCGTGCGCGGAGCGGAGGCCAATCACACGCTCGCTCTCGTCGACGGCATCGAGGTCGCCGATCCCACAGGAAGCGGGGAGTTCGACTTCGCCAACGCGCTCGCCTTCGACCTCGATCGCATCGAGATCGTGCGCGGCGCGCAGAGCGCGCTCTACGGCAGCGACGCGCTCGGCGGCGTCGTCAACATCCTGACCCGCGGTCCAGAGCCCGGATACTCGGCCTATGCGCTGGCGGAGGCAGGCTCGTTCGGCACCTGGCGTGGCGGGGCCGCCGTCAACGCGGGAGCCGAGCGGGCCGGCCTGCGCGCTTCCGTTCATTATGCGCGGACGGACGGTGTCAGCGCCGCGCGGGGAGGAAGCGAGGCGGACGGCGAGGACGCGCTCCATCTGAAGGCCAAGGGGTTCGTTGCGCCCGCCGACTGGCTAGCCATCGACGGGGTCGTGCACTTCGGCGATGTCGACGTGGACACCGATCCGGCTCCCTTCGGGCTCGTCGTCGATTCCGACGACACGACGAAAACCGAGACGCTTTTTGCGAGGGGCGCGGTGCGCATCGCGCTGGGGCCGGAGTCCTATATGCGAGCGAGCCTGGGCTACGCGCGCACGAAGCGGGACGTCGCCTATCGCGACTTCTTCGCGCTCGGCACGCCGCGCGAGACGAGCCGACTCGAGGGCGCGCGCACCAAAAGCCTCCTCGAGCTCGGGCATGGCTTTGCGACCGGCGCGCTGACGCACCGCGTCGGCATCGTGGCCGAGCACGAGGCCGTGACGTTCGAGAGCGCCAATTCGGGCGGCCTCAGCTTCGCCGACCAGGATCGCTCGACGGACACGGCGAGCCTTGCCGGCGAATACCGCCTGTCGATCGGCGCGCACACCCATCTTTCGGCCGGGGGGCGGCTGGATCGCAACGAATCCTTCGAGGATGCGGCGACCTGGCGCCTGACCGCCTCGCAGGACGTCGACGGTCTCGGGGGGCGCCTGCATGCGAGCTACGGCACCGGCATCAAGGAGCCGAGCTTCACCGAGCTCTACGGCTTCTTTCCGGGCTCCTTCGTCGGCAATCCCGATCTCGGGCCCGAGAGCTCGCGCGGCTTCGATATCGGCTGGCAGCAGCGCCTCTTCGGCGATCGGGTGCGTCTCGACGCGACCTATTTCGAGACCGATCTGACGGACGAGATCACGACCGTGTTCGTGGGGTTCAGCTCCACAGTCGTGAACGAGCGGGGCAAGAGCGAGCGCAAGGGCGTCGAGCTTGCGGCCAACGCCGATCTCGGCGAGGGTCTTTCGCTCGAGGCGAGCTACACTTGGCTCGACGCCGACAACGCCGATGGGAGCGCCGAGGTGCGCCGGGCACGGAACATCGCCAGCGCCGCTCTCGACTGGTCGTGCCTCGAGGGGCGCGGCCATCTGAACGTCGCGCTGCGCTACAACGGAACGCAGGAGGACGACGATTTCTCCGTCATTCCGGCGCGTCGCGTCGATCTCGACGGCTTCCTCCTCGCCGCCGTGGCGGCGCGCTTCGATCTGACGGATCGTGTCGCGCTCACGGCCCGCGTCGAGGACTTGCTCGACGAAGCGCCCTACGAGGTCTTCGGCTATGCCGAACCGGGCCGCGCGGTCTTCGCCGGCCTGACCCTGAAGCTCGGGGGGCCTTGATTTGCGCGGCTGGGTTCCGATCGTCACGCTCGCGGCGCTGCTCCTGTCGATGCCTGCGGGTGCCGCCGGGCCGCCGCAGCGCATCGTCTCGCTCAATGTCTGCGCGGACCAGCTCCTCCTCGGCCTCGTGCCGCGAGGCCGCATCGTGGCGCTCTCGAAATTCGCCGCCGATCCGACGCTCTCGCCGGTCGCCGAGGTCGCGCGGAGCATGAAGCGCGCTTCGGGCCGCGTCGACGAGGTTCTCGCCCTCGAGCCGGATTTCGTCGTCGCGGGCACCAGCTCGACGCGCCTCAGCGTCGATCTTCTGCGCCGGCTCGGGACGCCGGTCTTCGAGCTCGCGACCGCCGAGGAGCTTTCCACCATCCGCAGCGAGACGATGCGCCTCGCCCGCGCGCTCGATGCCGAGGAAGCCGGACGCGCCATGATCGCGGCATTCGACGCGCGGCTTGCGGGCCTCGAGCGGCCGGCCACGCAGGCAAGCCCCCGCGCCGCGATCTTTCTCGAAAGCGGCATGACGCTCGGCCCGGAGACCCTCTCGGGAAGGGTCCTGGCGCTCGCGGGCTATCGCAATGCCGTGCAGGAGCTGGGCATTCAAGGCTTCGGGCATCTCTCGCTCGAAGCGCTCGTGCGCCTCGATCCCGATCTTGTCGTGGTGGGCGGCACGCTCGACGGCGGTCCGGCCCTCGCCTCGAGCCTCCTCAGCCATCCCGCGCTCGCGGAGCTGCGCGCCAAGGCGCGCTTCGTGCCGGAGCCGCGCGCGCAATGGGTATGCGGCGGCCCCGCCGTCGCCGACGCGCTGGCGCGCCTGGTTCCGGAGGGCGCGTCTTGACCGTCGCGGC
The DNA here is from genome assembly GCA_024236075.1 of Alphaproteobacteria bacterium. Lineage (GTDB taxonomy): Bacteria > Pseudomonadota > Alphaproteobacteria > JACAEB01 > JACAEB01 > JACAEB01. The sequence continues at coordinate 122,507 of JACKLE010000001.1, forward strand.
CGCGAGCGCGAGCGGGAGCGGCGAAGGCGTGCGCGGCCGCGCGCGGCTTCTCGGTCTCCTGATCGTCCTCATCGTGACGATCGGCGTGCTTTCGCTCGTCACCGACGCGCAGGGGCATCCCGGCCTCGACGTCTTCGGGCATGGGGCCCTCGCCCCGGAGCTCGCGCGGACGATTCTCCTCGAGGTGCGGCTGCCCCGCGCCTGTCTTGCCCTTCTGGTCGGCGCGAGCCTCGGGCTCGCCGGCGCCGCGCTGCAGGGCCTCACGCGCAATCCGCTGGCCGAGCCCGGCCTCATCGGCACCTCGACCGCGGCGGCCTTCGGCGCCGTGCTCGCCTTCTATTTCGGCCTCGCGGGGGCCTCGAGCCTCGGCCTGCCGCTCGGCGGCATAGCCGGCGCGGCGCTCGCCCTCGCTCTCCTGATGCGCGTTGCGGGGCGCGATCGTCCGACCGCGACGCTCATGCTCGCGGGCATGGCGCTGAACGCCCTTTTCGGCGCCCTCACGGCGCTCGCCCTCAATCTCGCGCCAAACCCCTTCGCGGTCACCGAGGTCGTCTTCTGGATGATGGGCTCCTTCGCGGACAGGAGCCTCGCCCATGTCGTGCTGGTCGCGCCCTTCCTGCTCGCGGGCGCCGTCCTGCTGGCGGCGACGTCGCGCGGGCTCGATGCGTTGAGCCTCGGCGAGGAGGCGGCGGCGAGCCTCGGGGTCTCGCTGCCGCGCCTGCGCCTTCTCGTTCTCGCGGGCTGCGGGCTCACCGTGGGCGCGGCGACCTCGGTCGCGGGCGTCATCGGCTTCGTCGGCCTCGTCGTGCCGCACATCATGCGCTCGCTCGTCGGCGCGCGCCCGAGCGGCCTCCTTCTGCCGTCCGCCCTCGGCGGCGCGGTCCTGCTCGGGGGCGCCGACCTTCTCGCGCGCTTCTTCTCGGGCACGACGGAGCTCAAGGTCGGCGTCGTGACGGCGGTCGTCGGCGCGCCCTTCTTTCTTTGGATGCTCCTGAGCGAGCGGGAGTCCGTGTCCGGATGAGCGCGCTGTCCGTCGAGGGGCTTTCCGTCGTCAGGGGCGGCCGGCCGGTGCTTTCGGGGCTCGACCTCGCGGTCGGAGCGGGCGAGGTCCTCGCAGTCGTCGGGCCCAACGGGGCGGGCAAGACGACGCTCCTGCAGGCCGCGCTGCGCCTTCTGCCGCGTGAGGGCCGGGTCCTCGTCGCCGGGCGGGACAGCGCGCGGCTTTCGCGGCGGGACCTCGCGCGCCTCGCCGCCTATGTGCCGCAGGCGAAGTCCGTCGACTGGCCCCTCGGCGTCGAGGAAACGGTGGCGCTCGGGCGCCTCCCGTTCCGCGCGCTTCTCGGACCTCCGAGCACGGAGGATCGGCAGGCCGTCGACCGCGCGCTCGCGCGCGCGGCGTGCACGGCCCTGCGCGGGCGCCGCGTCACCGAGCTTTCAGGAGGCGAGCGCACGCGCGTCCTGCTCGCCCGCGCGCTGGCGAGCGAGACGGCGCTCCTGCTGGTCGACGAGCCGGTGTCCGGTCTCGATCCGCGCCATCAGCTCGGCGTCATGGAGCTGCTCGCCGACCTCGCCCGCGAAGGGCGGACGGTCGTCTGCGTGCTGCACGACCTCGCGCTGGCCGCGCGGTTCGCCACCCGCGTTCTGCTCCTGAACGGCCCCGGTCGGGCCATCGTGGGCGCGAGCGAGGAGGTGCTCGCGCCCGAGCGCCTCGCCGCCGTCTACGGCATCGAGGCGCTGTCGGGGAGCCACGAGGGCTCCCCGTTCATCCTGCCGTGGAAGCGCACGGCTCAGGGCGCGCAGTAGGACGCGCGCGGATTGTCGGTCGAGTTGCAGGGATAGAGATAGAAGGACTGCGCGTGGAAGGGCGCCGGGCTGTCGGTGACCGAGAGCTTCTTCATCACGTGGCCGCCCGTCGAGGTTCCCATGTCGATCTGCGTCGCGCCGCCATTGCCGAGCGCGATGGATTTCGCCGTCGCGTTGCCCGTGAAGGCGTAGGTCGCTAGCGCCTGGATGTGGCGGAAGACGCCCCAGTAGTCGTACCCGTTGTAGACGCCGCCGAGGCCACCCTGCGAGGGCACCACGTGGTGCGACTCGAAGGTGTAGCCGTCGGCCGTATCCGTCCCGATACGGACGTAGTCCTTTTCCGCCGCCGCGATGTTCACGGTGTTGAAGATGTCGATGCCCATGCGGTGGTCGTTCTTGTCGTCGTCCTCGTAGACCTGGACGACGAGCTTGGTGTTGGACGGGAAGGACTGGAGCTGCGTCTGGCTGATCTGGAGCGAGTACCAGGGCGCCAGCATGAACATGAAGCGCCCGTTCGCGCCCCAGCCGGCCGCGAAGCCGCGGCGGGCCATCTCCGGCGTGGCGCCGCCCCCGAAGGAATGGCCGACGAAGCCGACGCGCGTCGTGTCGATTCGCGTCGGGAGCGCCGAGACGGCGGCCTGGAAGCCCGACCAGAGCTGCGTGTAGCGCTGATCGTTGGACGCGAGCGTCGCATAGGGCGTGAACACCACGACATAGCCGTTGCTCGCGAGGTTGTTCATGAGCTCGAGATAGGTGTCGACATCGTTCGCGCCGTAGGCGTGCGAGAAGAAGATGGTCGGCCGGACGCCCGAGATGCCGTTCGGATAGAACACGACGACCTTTTTCAGGACGTAGGCCGGATTCGTGATCTGCTGCTTCGAGACCGAATAGGGGCCGTAGGCTCCGTATCCGGACGTAATGGCGGGCACGGTTCCCTCATAGGGATTGGCCGCCGAAGCCGGTGCGGGCGCAAGGCCCGCGCCGAGAGCCGCCGCGAGCGCCAGCGCGCACGCGAAGAGGTACCGAGACTTTCCTAGAGCCATCGTCATCTCCCTTCGATTTGTCTTTGTGATTGGCCGCGCCTTGAAGAGGCGTTCGGCGCCCTTCGCTCCCCGAGGCCGGCGAATCGCCGTTCGAGGCGGGCAGGATTGTCTACTTAAATGCATACGAATTTGCAATTGATTGTCGACTATCCGGCCGACGAAATTTCCGTGGCGCGCCGAAGGAGATTTCGATGTCGGTCGGGATTTCGGCGGCGGTCCCTGGCCACGGTACGCCGCATTGCGCACCCTCCTACGGCGGAAGGCCTCGCGTCTCGGCCGCAGGGCCGGCCCCTGTCGAGCGCGCGGTCCGGGCTCGGGGCGCGGACGACGGCCGCGGCAACCCCGTCCTCGACGAGATGGGCGTGACGTCGGGCTGCGGCGCCGCGACCTCCCATGCCTGCGCCCCAAGCCTCGATGCGCCGAGCGAGCCGCGCGCCACGCCGGCTCTCGCGCTCGTGAAGCCGGCGTGCGTGGAGGCGGCGGCGTTTCTGTGCTAGCCAGTCCGGCTAAGGGCGGCAGACGGAGGCGCGGCGCGCGATGATCGCCACGGTCCTGGCGGGGGTTGGCATCTATCTCGCGGTGGGGCTTGCCGTCGCGCTCGCTTTCGCGCTCGTGGGCGCAGAGCGCGTCGACCCGGCGGCGCGGGGCGCGGGCCTTCCCTTCCGCCTCGTCATTCTGCCGGGCGCGGCGCTCATTTGGCCGTTCGTTCTGGTCAAATGGCTCAGGTCGCAGGTCGGCGCGGCGCCATGAAGCGATCGCAGCGCCGCAGCCACCTTTTCCAATGGACGATCCTGCTGCCGCTGGTGCTCGTCCTTTTCGCGCTCGCCCTCTATGCGCGGCCGGGCGTTCCGGCGACGGACGAAACCAATCTCATCGAAAGCCGCCTAGACTGACGAGGAGGCGAGGGACGGACGATGGGGCACGTCTACCGCGCGGTGCAGTGGAACGCGAACAAGGTCGCCTACGACCTCGCATTGGCGGTCGGGGCCGGAAGCTATATCGCGATCTTCCTCGCGGCGAGCCTTCTCCTCGTCGATCCCGCGCACCGGGTGAGCCCCGCGATCCTCCTCATTCGCGCGCTCGGCACCTGCGCCTTCCTGATGCTGACGGTCATCCTCGCGATCGGGCCGCTGGCCAGGCTCGACGCGCGCTTCCTGCCGCTTCTCTACAATCGCCGGCATTTCGGCGTGATGACCTTCTGCATCGTGGCGCTGCATTTTCTCGTCGTGCTGGCCTGGTACCACGGCTCGGGCGCGCTCAATCCCTTCGTCTCGCTCTTTGTCTCCAATCCGCGCTACGACAGCTTCGTCGGCTTTCCGTTCGAGATCCTGGGGCTCGCCGCCTTCGTCGTGCTCCTCCTCATGGCTGCGACAAGCCACGATTTTTGGCTCGCGACGCTCTCGCCCGCCGTCTGGAAGAGCCTTCATATGCTCGTCTATCCCGCCTACGGGCTCATCTGCCTTCATGTGGCGCTGGGCTTCCTGCAGGACGAGGTCGAGCCGATCTATGTCGGGGCGACGATCGCAAGCTTCGCGATCGTCGGCGGCCTGCATGTGCTCGCGGGCCGGAAGGCGGCGGCCCTCGACCGCTCCGTCGCGCCGGAGGACGGCCCGCCCGCGCGGAGCCCGAGCTCCGCTTCGGCGGAGGCAGGCTGGCTCGCCGTGGGACCGGCGGCGGATATTCCCGAAGGCTGCGCCAAGGTCGTGACCCCTCCGCAGGGCGAGGCCATCGCCGTCTTCCGCTATGACGGCAAGGTGTCGGCGGTGAGCAATCTGTGTGCGCATCAAATGGGGCCGCTCGGCGAGGGACGCATCGTCGACGGCTGCATCACCTGCCCCTGGCACGGCTATCAATATCTGCCCGAGACCGGCGCCTCGCCCCCGCCCTTCACCGAGAGGATCGCGACCTACCGCGTGCGCGTCGTGGACGGCGACGTCTATGTCGATCCGGCGCCGCTCGCGCCCGGCACGCGCGTCGAGCCCGCTCTCATCGGAGAAAAGGCATGAGCGGAGATCCGGAGCGCCGCGCGCCCTTCTATATCGGCTATCTCCCGATGCCGCCGGCCCTTCGCGCCTTCGCGCTCTGGATCGCGGCCGGCGCCATGCTGCTCGGAGGCGTCGTCGCCTTTCTCTTCGCCGTCGCGCAGCGCGACCCGGGCACCGGCGTCTGGGAGGCGGGAGTGCCGACCGAGCTCATCGGCTGGTTCGTTCTCGCGCCCTATCCGGCGATCGAGGTCGTGGAGGGCCCCGAGGCGCTGGTGGGCAGGACCGTCGTGATCGTGTCGCAGGGCAAGATGGGGGCGCAGGACCGCATCGCGCCGCTCGCCGGGCAGCTCGGCCGGGCCCGCGGCGCCCTCATCGCGCGGGGCGGGATCGCGCTCCTCGAGCTCGAGGGCGGTCTCGGGGCGGCCGAGGAGGTCGCCTGGACCGCCGTGCCGATGTATGCGGTGCGCGGCACCGCCGCCCCGCCGAACCCGCCCGACGCCTTCGCCGAGGAGCTGGGGCCCCGCACGCTGCAAGGCGAGATCATCGATTCGAAATGCGCCCTCGGCGTGATGAAGCCCGGCACTGGAAAGGCCCACAAGGACTGCGCCGCGCTCTGCCTCTTCGGCGGCGTTCCGCCCATGTTCCTCGTGCGGGACGGCAAGGGCCATTTCGACGCCTATGTCATTGCCGGCGCGGATGGGGGGCCGGTCGACCGCGCCGCGATTCTGCCCTACGCTGCCGATCCCGTGGAGGTCGCCGGCACGCTCGCGCGCGCTCACGGCCTAGTCGTATTCAGGATCGATCCCGCAGCGATCCGGCGGCTCTGACGCGGTTGCCCGACAAGGCCCGGTCGCGGCGCCCGGCGCGGCGGCCAAGGAGGCAGAGATCGCGCATCGAGAGGAGGATGGTGGGCCGGGCGTCGATTTCGCCGGGCTTTGGCCCCGGATTTCCGAGCGGCTGGGCCTCGACGGCCGCGAACGGCGCATCGGCGATCTTGCGACGCTCCTCGCGGCCCTCGCCGCCGCCCTCGCCGTCGTCGTGCTCGGCGGAGGGCTCGCGACCCATCTCGCGCTGTTCGTCTTCCTGGCGGTCGCTGCCGCCGCGCTCGTGCGCGCGCATTATTTCCCCTCGCCCCACATCATCTTCGATCGCGCGCGCGAGGACGCCGACGCCGGCGACCGGGTGTCGCTCGACACGGTCATGGAGGTCGTGGAGCGCCTGCCCGATCCCTTCGTGCTCGTCGACGGCGAGGGGCGCGTGCGCCTCTCGAACCAGGCGAGCCATTCGATCCTCGCGGCGGCCTCTCCGGGGCGGCACATCTCGACGGCGCTCCGGTTTCCGGTCGTGCTCGAGGCGCTCAACCGCGTCTTCGAGGGCGCCGGCGCGCAGTCCGTCGAGTTCACGAGCCACGTGCCCGTGGAGCTGCACATGCGCGCCTTTGTCGCTCCCGTCGATGTCGGGCTGCCGCGGCTCGGCGCCCCTCCGGGCCGCGAGGGCGAGCCGGTGCCGGTCGCGCTGCTCGTGCTGCACGATCTCACCGCGCTGAAGCGCGCCGAGGAGCTGCGGGCCGACTTCGTCGCCAATGCGAGCCACGAGCTGAAGACGCCGCTCGCCTCGCTCACGGGCTTTCTCGAGACCTTGCGCGGGCATGCGCGCGACGACAGCGAGGCGCGCGAGCGCTTCCTCGCGATCATGCTCGACCAGGCCTCCCGCATGAAGCGCCTCATCGACGACCTCCTGTCCTTGAGCCGCATCGAGCTCAACGAGCACGTTCCCCCTTCGGGCCGCGTCGCGCTGAAGCCGCTGATCTCCGGAGTTCTCGAGGCCGCCCAGCCGCTCGCGGAGGAAGAGGGCGTCGCGCTCGTGATGAACGCCGACGGCGAGATGCCGGAGGCCGTGGGCGACCGCGACGAGATCTTTCAGGTCGTCCAGAACCTCGTCGACAACGCGATCCGCTACGGCGGCGAGGGCGGGCGCATCGACGTGGGCGTGGCGCTCGGGACGGCGGATGCCATCTCGGCCCCGCTGGGTCCGATGATCATCGTCTCGGTCAGGGATTTCGGGTCCGGCATACCGCGCGAGCATGTGCCGCGCCTCACCGAGCGGTTCTACCGCGTCGACGCCAAGCGCTCGCGCGAGCGAGGGGGCACCGGGCTCGGGCTCGCCATCGTCAAGCACATCGTCAACCGCCATCGCGGGGCGCTGGAAATCCAGAGCCGCGTGGGCGAGGGGACCGAGGTGAAGGTGTTCCTGCCCGCCGCGGCGGGCCCCGCGGCCCTGTCATCGAACTGATACAAAACCGTCAAGAAAGCAACGCCGAGCCCCGATAGGTTCGGCCTCGCTCACCGCAGCCAAGGGGGGGCAGATGGTGTCTGCTGCCGGGCGCGCGCGGGAGAGGTGTGGGGCTACCCAAGTTTCCCGATCGATTCAAAGCAACGGAGAGTTATCGTGAACATCAAAGCGCTTGTTATGGCCGGCGCGGCCATGGCCGTTCTGGCGTCGCCCGCGGTGGCGCGCGAGATCAAGGTGAAGGGCTCCTCGACGGTGCTGCCCTATGCCGAAATCGTCGCCGAGAACTTCCAGAAGTCGACCCAGTACAAGGTCACCGTGGAAGGCGGCGGCTCGAGCGCCGGCCTCAAGGATTTCTGCCTCGGCCTCGGCGAAGACAAGATCGACATCGCGAATGCCTCGCGCCAGATCAAGAAGGCGGAAGTCGAAACCTGCGCGAAGAACGGCGTCAGCGACATTATCGAAGTCCAGTTCGGCTATGACGGCATCGTGTTCGCTTCCGACGTCAAGGGCCCGGCCATCGCGCTCGAGCCGAAGGACGTCTTCCTCGCGATCGCCGAAACGGTCGCCTACAACGGCGTTCCGGTCCCGAACGAAGCCAAGACGCTCAAGGACGTGAATGCCGCTTTCCCCGCCTGGCCGATCAAGTTCTTCATCCCCGGCGAGAAGCACGGCACGCGTGAAGTCTTCGAAGAGAAGGTCGTGATCCCCGGCTGCAAGGCCTCGGGCACGCTCGAAGCCTATGTGAAGGCCGGCAAGGACGAGAAGGCCGCAGAAGCCGCGTGCAAGAAGTTCAACAAGGACTTTGCGGTCGACATCGACGGCGACTATACCGAGACGCTTGCGCGCCTCGACTCGAACAAGAAGTCGATCGGCGTATTCGGCCTCGCCTTCTATGAGAGCAACACGGACAAGCTGCGCGTCGCCACCGTTTCGGGCGTGACGCCGACGGGCGCGACGGTCGCTTCCGGCGAATATCCGGTTTCCCGTCCGCTGTTCTTCTACATAAAGAAGGCGCACCTTCCGGTCATTCCGGGTCTCAAGGAATATGCCGAGTTCTTCGTCTCCGAAGACATGATCGGCCCCGGCGGCCCGCTGGAAACCAAGGGCCTCGTGCCGGCGCCGGACGCCGAGCGCGAAGCCGTCCGCGCCACGGTGTCGGACGAAACGACCCTGAAGTAGGCTTGGGGGAGCGCCGGAGCCTCGGCTCCGGCGCTTTTCATTTGGGGGGCTGGCCGGAGCGGCGGGGGGTGTCGATTCCCTGCCGCGACCGTCGAGACCGCTGGCCCTTGGACCGACAGCGTTGGGGTTCGCTGCACTGCCGCACGGGGCTTGAGTTCCGAATGGGCTGTGCGAAGCAGCATACGATGCACGGCGCCGGTTCCTGCGGCGGCGCAGGACAGTAGGGGAATGTCCGGATGCTCGGGCTGATCGGTATAGTTCTCGTCCTATCCGTTTTGGCGTTCGTCGCCGGCAGTCTGCGCGCGTTGACGCTCGCGCGCGCCGGAACCGGGCGCATGTTGCACTCGCGCGCCTCGTATCATGGCGGCTTCCTCGCCATCATGACCGCCGTGCCCGCGCTCTTCGTCCTCGCCTTCTGGGCCTTCGGCCAGCCTATGGTCGTGGAGGGGCAGGTCGACCGGCTCCTGCCGCCCGAGGTCCAGTCCGCGAGCGCGCTCGAGCGCTCGGTCATCATGGGGCAGATCAAGCGCGTTTCGCAGAATCTCGACGCGCTGAGCGACGAGGAGAAGGAGGCGATCCGCTCGGGCGAGAAGCCGCCGGTGGCCGTGCTTCTGCCCAAGGGCATTCCGGTCTCGGGCGTACTCGGCGCGTACACGATCGACGCGGCGGAAACCTATGCGAAGCTCACGGCGCTCGCGGAGTTCTGGCGGCTCGCCGTCGTGCTCGGTGTCGCAATCCTTTGCTTCTTCATCGGCTATACGCGCCTGAAGCCCGAGTTCCGCGCACGGAATCATGTCGAGCGGGCGATCCTTGTCTTCCTCATCGTTTGCTCGACAATTGCGATCCTCACGACCGTCGGCATCGTTCTCTCGATGCTCTCGGAGTCGATCGACTTCTTCTCGCGCATTCCTCCGGCCAGCTTCTTCTTCGGCACGGTCTGGGATCCGCGCTTCGGCGGCGTCACGCGGGCCGGTGCCGAGGGCCAGTTCGGCCTCATCCCGCTCCTCTGGGGCACGCTCTACATCTCGCTCATCGCCATGCTCGTCGCGGTTCCCATCGGCCTCAATGCCGCGATCTTCCTCTCCGAGTACGCGAGCAAGCGGGTGCGCTTCTTCGCCAAGCCGTTGCTCGAGCTTCTCGCGGGCATCCCGACCATCGTCTACGGCTTCTTCGCCATCGTGACCGTGGGCCCGGTGGTTCAGGCTTTCGGCGCCTGGCTCCTGCCGCTCTTCGGGCTCGAGGCCCCGACCTCGGCATCGAGCGTGCTGACGGCGGGGATCGTCATGGGCATGATGATCATTCCCTTCGTGTCCTCGCTTTCGGACGACATCATCAACGCGGTGCCGCAATCTCTGCGCGACGGCTCCTACGGACTCGGCGCGACCCAATCCGAGACCATCAAGCGCGTGATCCTGCCGGCCGCGCTGCCTGGGATCGTCGGCGCCATCCTTCTTGCCGTCTCGCGCGCCATCGGCGAGACCATGATCGTGGTGATGGCGGCCGGCGTCGCGGCGACCATCTCGCCGAACCCGTTTGAATCCATGACGACGATCACCGTCAAGATCGTGAGCCAGCTGACGGGTGACACGGAGTTCACCAGTCCTCAGACGCTCGTCGCCTTCGCGCTCGGCCTTACGCTCTTTGCGGTCACGCTGGTGCTGAACGTCATCGCGCTGCAGATCGTGCGGCACTACCGGGAGCAGTACGAATGAGCGGGCCCTCAGACAGCGAGCGCATCGCGATCTCAGAGATCGTCGCCAGGGGCATCCGGCGCCGGCGTGCGGCCGAGGCGCGCTTCAAGACCTATGGCGCCATCGCCATCCTGATCGCAATTGCGTTCCTTCTCACGCTCTTCGCCACGATCTTTTCGAACGGGATTTCCGCATTCACGCAGACCCATATCCGCCTCGAGCTCGCCCTCGATCCGGCGCTCATCGATCCCGACGGCACGCGCGATCCCGAGAAGCTCAAGAGCGGAAACTACCGCAAGATCATCGAGACCGCGCTCTTCAGCCGGCTGAACGTCGACGCGAAATCGCCGGATGCCAGGCTCGCGCGCCTCATGCTGAGCGACTTTTCCCACTACGAGCTGCGCGATCGAGTCGTGGGCAATCCCGACCTCGTCGGCACGACGGAGTCGGTCTGGCTGCCCGCGCATTCGAACATCGACCAGTACATCAAAGGCGCGATCAAGAAGGAGACGCCCAACGAGCGCCGCCTCGTGAAGGATCAGCAGATCGCCTGGGCCGACGAGCTCGCGGCGGCGGGGGATCTGAAGCGGACCTTCAACCGCTATCTCTTCACGCGGGGCGCTTCGTCGAAGCCGGAGCTCGCGGGCCTCGAGGTCGCCCTCATCGGCTCGTTCTGGATGATGCTCATCGTGCTCGTCTTCGCCGTTCCCATCGGCGTGTCGGCGGCCGTCTACCTCGAGGAGTTCGCCAAGAAGAACAGCCTCAACGACATCATCGAGGTGAACATCAACAATTTGGCGGCCGTGCCCTCGATCGTGTTCGGCATTCTGGGTCTTGCGGTCTTTGTCAACACGATCGGGTTGCCGCGCTCGACGCCGGTGGTCGGCGGTCTCGTGCTGACGCTGATGACGCTGCCCACGATCATCATCGCGACGCGCGCAGCCTTGAAGGCGGTGCCTCCTTCGATCCGCGAAGCCGCGCTCGGCGTCGGCGCGTCGAAGATGCAGTCCATCTTCCACCACGTGCTTCCGCTTTCCGCGCCCGCGGTCCTCACGGGCACGATCATCGGCCTGGCGCAGGCGCTCGGCGAAACCGCGCCCCTGCTCATCGTCGGCCTTTTCGCCTTCGTCGTGCAGGCGCCCGCGACGCCCTTCGATTCCAGCTCGGCGCTTCCCGTGCAGATCTATCTGTGGGCGACCTATCAGGAACGCGGTTTCGTCGAGCGCACCTCGGCGGGCATTATCGTGCTGCTTGCCTTCATGATCGGCATGAATCTCTTGGCTATCATCCTCAGGAGCCGCTTCGAGCGGCGCTGGTAGTGCGGCACTGCGTGGACGCGAACGGGAGAGTTCGAGATGAGTGACTCAGGGACCATCCAGATGAGCCGTCCCACCGGCCGCGTGCCCGAAGGCGCGCCGGTCAAGATCGCCTCGCGCGACGTCAATCTCTGGTATGGCGAGAAGCAGGCGCTGTTCGGCATCGATCTCGACGTCCCGGACAACCATGTGACCGCCCTGATCGGGCCGTCGGGCTGCGGCAAGTCGACCTTCCTGCGCTGCCTCAACCGGATGAACGACACGATCGACATCGCCCGGGTCGCGGGCGACATCCGTCTCGACGGCGAGGACATCTACGCGAAGGCCATCGACCCCGTGCAGCTTCGCGCGCGCGTCGGCATGGTGTTCCAGAAGCCCAACCCCTTCCCGAAGTCGATCTACGAAAACGTCGCCTACGGGCCTCGCATCCACGGCATCGCCACGTCGAAGAAGCAGATCGACGAGATCGTCGTCACCAGCCTGCAGAAGGCGAGCCTCTGGGAGGAGGTGAAGGACCGCCTCGACGAGCCGGGCACGGGCCTTTCGGGCGGCCAGCAGCAGCGTCTGTGCATCGCGCGGGCGATCGCCGTCAGCCCCGAGGTCATTCTCATGGACGAGCCTTGCTCCGCCCTCGATCCCATCGCCACCGACCGTATCGAGCAGCTCATCCTGGAGTTGAAGGAAAATTACTGCATCGCCATCGTGACGCACTCGATGAGCCAGGCCGCGCGCGTCTCGCAGCGCACCGCCTTCTTCCATCTCGGCTACCTTGTGGAAGTCGGCGACACGGCCGATATTTTTACCAATCCGCAGGACAAGCGGACGCAGGACTACATCACCGGGCGCTTCGGGTGAGCCTCGTGCCGGACCCGGCGGCGCGCTCGCGGGAGGATCTGGCAGTCGTGTCGCAGCCGCCGTTTCGTGCTCCGATCGCGGATCTGGAGCATCTGTCCGCGAGCATTGCGCGCATGGGAGGGCTCTGCGAGAGCCAGCTCGGCGATTCGATCGAGGCCGTCACCCGTCGCGATTCGGCGCTCGCGCAGAAGGTCATCGAGCGCGATGCGGCGATCGATGCCCTCGAGCAGGCGATCGAGGCCGATTGCGTGCGCGTGCTCGCGCTGCGCCAGCCCCTGGCGGGCGACCTGCGCGAGACCGTCGGGGCGATGAAGATCGCGGTCGATCTGGAGCGCGTCGGCGACCTCGCCAAGAACGTCGCGAAGCGCACGCTCGTCCTCAATCGCGAGGAGCCCGTGAAGCTCACCCAGGGCCTCTCGCGCATGGGCCGGCAGGCGCTGGCCCAGCTCAAGGAGGTGCTCGACGCCTATTCGAGCACGAGCCCCGAGCGCGCCCTCGCGGTATGGCGCCGCGACGACGAGATCGACGAGCTGTACAACAGCCTCTTCCGCGAGTTCCTGACCTATATGATGGAAGATCCGCGCACCATCGGCACGTGCACGCATCTCCTCTTCATCGCCAAGAATCTCGAGCGTGTCGGCGACCATGCGACAAATATTGCGGAAATTCTTTATTTCCGTCACACGGGCCGTTACATAAAGGACGCGAGGCCCAAGAGCGACGTGACGAGCCTCACGCGCTTCGATTTCGGATCGGGTGAAGAGAAATGACACTGGCTGGCGAGAGCGCGGCTCCACCGAAAAAGGCGCGCACGGCCGCGAAGCCGCTCGTCGTCGTGGTCGAGGACGAGGCCCCGCTGACGACGCTGCTCTCCTACAATCTGGAGCGCGAGGGCTATCGCGTATCGATGGCGCGCGACGGCGAGGAGGCCCTTCTCATCGTCGACGAGGAGCGGCCCGACCTCATCCTCCTCGACTGGATGCTGCCGCAGATCTCCGGCATCGAGGTTTGCCGGCGCCTAAGGGCGCGCGCCGACACGCGCAACCTCCCCATCATCATGCTCACCGCGCGCGGCGAGGAGGCCGACCGCATTCGCGGCCTCGACACCGGCGCCGACGACTACATCACCAAGCCGTTTTCCATGACCGAGCTCTTCGCGCGCATCCGGGCGGTGATGCGGCGCATCCGGCCGGCGCTTGCCGACGACGTGGTGCGCGCCGGCGAGATCCAGCTCGACCGCGCGGCCCATCGCGTGCGCCGGGGCGGGCGCGACGTGCATCTCGGGCCGACGGAGTTCCGCCTCCTCGACCACCTGATCCAGTATCCGGGCCGCGTCTTCAGCCGCGAACAGCTTCTCGATGCCGTCTGGGGCTCGGACGTCTATGTCGAGGTGCGCACGGTCGACGTCCATATCGGGCGGCTGCGCAAGGCCCTCAACAAGAAGGGCGAGAACGATCCCATCCGCACCGTGCGCTCGGCGGGCTACGCCTTCGACGAGACCTTCGAGGCGCCCTGACGCGACCTTTCAGCTCACCAGTCTCTTGCGCAGGCGGCGGTTCTGGGTCGGCTGATAGGCGAGCTGCTTGTGCGCCTCGCAATAGGGATGGCCGTCGGCCGCCTTGCGTCCGCAGAAGCGGAACTCGTCGCTTGCCGGATCGCCGATGGGCCATTTGCACATGCGGTCGGAGACCGTCATCACCGTGACGAACTCGCCGTTCTCGAGCCGCAGCGGCTCCTCGACGAAAATGGGCCTCACCGGCACGGGCTTGGCGATGGGCTTGGCCACCGTCACGCGGCGCGGACGCTCCGAGCGCGTCGCGGTCGCGCGGCCCGAAAGGCCGAGGCGGTGGACCTTGCCGATCACCGCATTGCGTGTCACACCACCCATGGTCCGCGCGATCTGGCTCGCGCTGAGGCCTTCCTGCCAGAGCTTTTTCAGGAGCTCGACGCGCTCATCTGTCCACGACATGGCTCTACCCCTTTTATGATCCGTGCGCAGGCGGGCAGCTGTTACCCACATTTAGTGCTGCATGCCGACTGTCTCGCTACATATCGTTATACAAGAGCGAGTCGTGCACAAGATCTATGGGACCGGTTTTCTGTGGAATCACGATATTGGGGGCGCGCCCGCCGCTCATGGGTGACCCGCGCCGCGCGGCCTTGGTGCCGCGCGGCCGCGCGCGCTAGGTTGCGCGCCGAACGGCGAACCCTTGGAGCGAGGGCCTGTGCATGAGCGAGCTCGACCTGGCGGCGGCGCCCGCGCGGCCCTTTCCGAAGGCGGGCGAGCGGCGCTTCGGCCGCGTCAACACGCTCGGGGTTTGGACGCTCTATCGAAAGGAGGTCCAGCGCTTCACCAAGATCAGCGTTCAGACGATCCTCGCGCCCATGCTGAACGCGGTCCTGTTCCTCGCGATCTTCAAGCTCGCGCTCGGCGGCACGCGCAATCCCGTCCACGGCGTCGCATTCGCCGATTTTCTCGCCCCCGGGCTCGTGATGGCGGCGATCCTGCAGAACGCCTTCGCGAACTCGTCCTCCTCGCTCCTCGGCGCCAAGGTCCAGGGAAACTACGTCGATTTCCTCATGCCGCCGCTCTCGCCTCTCGAGCTGTCGTTCTGCTTCGTCATGGGCGGGGCGACGCGCGGGATCGTCGTCGCGCTCGCGGCCGGCCTCGCCATGGTGCCCTTCACCCAATTCCACATCACCCATCTCTGGGCGGTGCTCTTCTTCGCGGCGGCGGGCTCGACGCTTCTCTCGGTCATCGGCGTCATCGCCGGGATCTGGGCCGAGAAGTTCGATCACATGGCGACGGTGCAGAACTTCATCATCCTGCCGCTCTCGCTCCTTTCGGGAACCTTCTACTCGGTCGATCAGGCGCTCACGGGCGCCTGGCGCGCGGCGAGCCACCTCAACCCCTTCTTCTATCTCATCGACGGCTTCCGCTACGGCTTCATCGGCGCGGCCGACAGCGACCTCGGGGTGGGCGTCGCCGTCGCGCTCGGCCTCATCGCGGCGCTCTGGTGGATCGCCTATCGCCTGCTGAAATCGGGTTACCGCCTCAAGGCTTAGCCGGGCCGGGCTCCGAATTGACGCGCGCAGGCCTTCCAAGGAATACTTGACTTGTGGCCGCCGGTGACGTCCGGCGGCCTTCGTTTTCTCCATGCCATGCCCCGCTTGGGCTCCCGGGGCGGCCGATGGGACCGATGGAGCCCTTGCTGCGAAGGCGTCAGCCATGAGCGCAAGACTGACCCGCGCGGATGGCCCGGCGGCGGGCGACCACCTTTTGCCGACCTACAAGCGGCGGGACGTCGTCTTCGCGCGCGGGGAGGGCGCCTGGCTCGAGGCGACCGACGGGCGGCGTTTCCTCGATTTCGGCTCGGGCGTCGCTGTGAACGCCCTCGGCCATGCCCATCCGCGCCTCGTCGCGACGTTGACGGCGCAGGCGGGGGCGCTCTGGCACGTCTCGAACCTCTTCCGCATCGACGGCCAGGAGCGCCTCGCCGAGCGCCTCTGCGCCGCGAGCTTCGCCGACCGGGTCTTTTTCGCCAATTCCGGCGCCGAGGCCATGGAATGCGCCATCAAGATGGCGCGCCGCTACCATTGGGCGGCCGGCGCGCCCGAGCGCACGCGCCTCATCACCTTCGAGGGCGCCTTTCACGGCCGGACGCTGGCGACGCTCGCGGCCGGCGGCCAGGCCAAATATCTCGAAGGCTTCGGCGAGCCCGTCTCCGGGTTCGACCAGGTGCCCTTCGGCAACCTCTCCGCCGTCGAGGCCGCCATCGGGCCGCAGACCGCCGGAATCCTCGTCGAGCCGATCCAGGGGGAGGGCGGCGTGCGGGTGCTTCCCGGCGAGGCGCTGCGGGCCCTGCGCGCGCTCTGCGACGAGCACGGGCTCCTTCTCGTCCTCGACGAGGTGCAGACCGGCATGGGCCGCACGGGACGGCTCTTCGCCCATGAGCGCGCGGGCATCGCGCCGGACGTCATGGCCCTCGCAAAGGCCCTGGGCGCCGGCTTTCCCATCGGGGCGTGCCTCGCCACCGAGCGCGCGGCCCGCGCCATGACGCTCGGCAGCCACGGCTCGACCTTCGGGGGCAATCCGCTCGCCATGGCCGTCGGCAACGCCGTCCTCGACGTCGTTCTGGAGCCGGGCTTCCTCGCGCGCGTCGAGGAGATGTCGAGCCGGCTCCGCCAGGGCCTCGCCCAGCTCAAGGATGCCTTCGGCGACCTCGTGGAGGAGGTGCGCGGCGAGGGCCTGCTTCTCGGGCTCAAGACGCGCGTCGCGAACACCGATCTCGTCGATGCCGCCTTCGCCGAGGGTCTCATTGTCATAGGCGCGGGCGACAATGTCGTGCGCGTGCTGCCGCCGCTCATCGTCGCGGAGGGCGAGGCGAGCGAAGGGCTCGCCCGGCTCGAGGCCGCTCTCGGACGCCTGCGCGCGGCACGGCGGGAGGATCGTCCATGAGGGCCGGGGCCCAAGCCAGGAGCGCGCCGCCGGGAGTGCGCCATTTCCTCGACCTGTCGGAATTCGACGGGCCGACTCTGCGGCGCATCCTCGAGGCGTCGCGGACGATGAAGGCAAAGCGCGCCGGGCTGCCGAAGGGCGCGGCGGACGCCCATGCGCCGCTCGCGGGGCGCCTCCTCGCGCTCATCTTCGAGAAGCCTTCGACGCGCACGCGGGTCTCGTTCGACGTGGCGATGCGCCAGCTCGGCGGCCAGACCGTGTTTCTCACCGGCGACGAGCTGCAGCTCGGCCGGGGCGAGACCATCGCCGACACGGCGCGCGTGCTCTCACGCTACGTCGACGCCATCATGATCCGGACCCTCGATCACGACGCGCTTCTCGAGCTAGCGGCCCATGCGAGCGTGCCCGTCGTGAACGGCCTCACGCGCCGCTCCCATCCCTGCCAGCTCATGGCGGACATCCTCACCTTCGAGGAGCATCGCGGACCCATCCGTGGGCGCACGGTCGCCTGGTCGGGCGACGGCAACAATGTCGCCTCGTCCTGGATCCACGCGGCGGTGCGCTTCGACTTCACGCTGCGTCTCGCCTGTCCGGAGGGGCATGGTCCGCGAACGGATCTCATCGCCTGGGCTCGGCGCGAGGGCGGCCGGATCGTCACGACGCTGGATCCTCTCGAGGCCGTCGCGGGCGCGGATTGCGTCGTCACCGACACCTGGGTGTCGATGGGCGACGAGGACGCGGAAGCGCGCCAGCTTCGCCTGGCGCCCTACCGGGTCGATTCGCGCCTCATGAAGGCGGCCGACCCGAAGGCGGTCTTCATGCATTGCCTTCCGGCCCACCGGGGCGAGGAGGTGACCGACGAGGTCATAGACGGACCGCAGTCCGTGGTCTGGGACGAGGCGGAGAACCGGCTGCACGCGCAGAAGGGCATTCTCGCCTGGTGCCTCGGCTGAGGCGATGGCCGAGGATACCGGCCTGACCTTCGCCGTGCCGGCCGACGACGTGCTGCTGCGCTTCGCCGTCGAGGGGGCGGACGTGCAGGGGCGGCTGGTGCGCCTCGGGCCGCTCGCGGACGCGATCCTGAGCTCCCACCCCTATCCCGAGCCGGTCGCGCGTCTTCTCGGCGAGGGGCTCGTCATCGCCGCCATGCTCGGCGCCGCGCTCAAATTCGAGGGCGACCTCATCCTCCAGGCGCGGGGCGACGGGCCGGTTCCGCTTCTCGTGGCGAGCTACCGCGCGGGCGGCCTTCTGCGCGGCTATGCGGATGTGCGCGCGGGAGCCGAGATCGCGCCCGACGCCGGCCTGTCGAGGCTCATGGGAAAAGGGCACTTCGCCATCACCATCGACCCGGGCGGCGAGATGAACCGCTATCAGGGCCTCGTCGCGCTCGAAGGCGAGAGCCTCGTCGACTGCGCGGACGCCTATTTCCAGCAGTCCGAGCAGATCGCGACCGCGATCACCGTGCTCGTCGGCTCGCGCGTCTTGCGGGAGGAAGGAGTCGCGCGCGAGCGCCGGCAGGCCGCGGGCCTCATGATCCAGCATCTCGCCGCGGAAGGAGGGCGGCTCGACGATGCGGAGCGCGAGGCGCGCGTCGCGGCGCGTGCCGAGCGGGCGCTCACCTCGTCCGGCGAGGATGTCGAGGAGGCCTGGCGGCGCGCGCGCATCCTTCTCGCGACCGTCGAGCCGAGCGAGCTGCTCGACCCCGACGTGCCGCCGACCGAGGTCTTGCGACGCCTCTACGCCGAGGACGGCGTCAGGGTCTTCGAGCCGACGCCGCTCGCACGCGACTGCCGGTGTACGGATGCGCGAATCCGCGCCATTCTCTCCGCCTACGGTGAAGCCGAGCTCGCGGACATGGTCGAGGACGGCGCCATTGCGGTGACCTGCGCCTACTGCAACCTTACCTTCCGCATACGTCCGGAAGAGCTGGGCTGAGTCCCCTGCCTCAAATTGGCCGCTTCCTGCGGACCATGCTCGATCCGCCGCAGCCGACCCAAGGGAGCCAACATGGCAATCGCGCGCTTCGCCCTTTTCATCGCTCCGCTTGCAATGGCCGCGCTCGCGGCCTGCGCGAGCGCGCCGGCATCGACCGATGTCAGCTTCGCGCCCGTGAAGCCGATGTCCGTCCGGGCCTCGAGCATCGAGGTGCAGAAGGCGCCCGGAGCGGAGTCCCCCAGCGCGACGCTCGACTTCACGCCGCCGGTCGCGCTCGTCGACCTGCCGCAGGACTGGGCGAAAGCCCGCCTCTCCGCCGTAGGGGGCCCGGGCAAGGTGACGATCCTCATCACCGAGGCGCGCGTCGAGGACCGTCCCCTGCCGCACAAGCAGGGTCTTTCGGGGCTCTTCAGCTTCGAGCCGACCGAGGAGTTCGAGGCGCGCCTCGCCGTGCGCGTGACCTTCCAGGACGGCGACGGCTTCGCCGCGGCGTCCGCGAGCGTCAAGGCCTCCGCGACAGTGCCCGAGCATTCCTCGAACGCGGAGCGCCAGGCCATCTACGCAAAGCTCATGCAGGACGTCGCGGAGGCGCTCGACCGGGAGCTGAGCGGACAGGTCCGCGACCATTTCCCCTATCGGGCCTTCGCCGCGCCGTGATCGGCGAGTGATCGCCGGGCACCAAATCGCGCCCCGCGCGCAGAGGCGCGCAATGTGCTAAAACGGCTCGGCAGGCGGCCGAGCGCCGGTCGTCGAACCTTGGCCGAAAAGTGGGGTGTTGCCATGGGAAGCGTCGGTCTTGCCACCCTGAACATCTTTCTCTCCCTGGTGCTGGGAGCCATAGCGCTCGTCTTCGTGAGCATCCAGTTTCCGGACCTCTTCTCGACGATCCTCGACGGCGCGGCGTGGGTCGAGGACCAGCTCGGCCATACGGGCCTCAAGACCCAGTACAATAACTGGGTGCGCTTCCTCATCGGGGACGAGCAGCTCACCTTCATGTTCTTCACGATCGCGATGCGCCTGCTGCTCGCGCTGATCGTGTCGGGCGTCAAGGCCCTGGTCGCCCGCGGCTAGAGCGGTCCGCGCTCGAGCTCGCGCCACAGGGCGCGGAGGAAATCGACGCAGCTGTCGAGCTGCGCGATCTCCACATATTCGTCCGTCTTGTGCGCCTGGGCGATGTCGCCGGGTCCGCAGAGCACGGACGGAATGCCCGCCTCCTGAAACAGCCCGGCTTCCGCGGCGTAGGAAACCGACCCGGCGGCGTTCGTGCCGAGCAGCCGCTTGGCGAGCGCCTCGCCGTCGCTCTCCTCCATCGGCCGAAGGCCGGGCACGCGGTGGCCGCGCGCCGTGCCGATGCGCGCCTCGGGAAAGCGCCGGCGCAGCTCCGCCTCGCGCCGCGCCGCGGCGGCCTCGAAGCGGCGATAGATCTCGTTCTCGTCGGTGCCGGGCAGCGGGCGGTACTCCCAGCGGAACCGGCACTGGCGCGCGATGATGTTCGTCGCCGTGCCGCCCTCGATGCGTCCGACGTTGAGCGTGGTGTAGGGCGGCGTGAATCGCCCGTCCGGCACGGCGCGCGCGCGCATCTCCTCGGCGAGGGCACGCAGATCGCCAATGAGATCCATCGCGACCTCGATCGCCGAAAGTCCGGACTGCGTCTGGCTCGAATGGGCCTCGCGGCCCGTGACCTCGGTCTCGACCGCGACGATGCCCTTGTTCGCGTTGACGAGACTCATCGAGGTCGGCTCGCCGATGACCGCGAGGCGGATGGGCGGCATCGCCGCGGCGACATGCGCGACGAGGCTCGGCACGCCCATGCAGCCAACCTCCTCGTCATAGGAGAAGGCGAGGCGGAGCGGACGCGACAGATGATCCGTATGCAGATCGGGAAGCGCTGCCAGGATGCAGGCGAGGAAGCCCTTCATGTCCGCCGTGCCGCGTCCGTAGAGGCGCCCTTCCGCCTCGCGCAGGACGAATGGGTCGGAGGACCAGTCCTGGCCGTCGACCGGCACGACGTCGGTGTGGCCCGACAGGAGGATGCCGCCCGCGACCTCGGGGCCGAGGCTCGCCAGCAGGTTCGCCTTGGTGCCGTCCTCGTTCGGAAAGCGGAGGAAGCGAAAGCCGTATGGGGCGAGGCGCTCCTCCAGACGATCGAGAAGGGCGAGGTTCGAAAGCCGGCTCGTCGTGTCGAAGGCGACGAGCTCGGCAAGCGCCGAAACGGCGGGCCGATCCATCATTGGCTCATGCTCGCACGTCAGTTCCGCCAGAACCAGGGATTGAGGAGGACGATCACGGTGAATAGCTCGAGGCGGCCGAGGAGCATGGCGGCCGTGAGGAGCCAGATCGCGGCGTCGGGCAGCGGGGCGAAGGTGCCCGCGGGACCCACGACGGTGCCGAGCCCGGGGCCGACATTGGCAAGGCAGGTCGCCGTCGCCGAGATCGCCGTCGTCATGTCGAGGCCCATCAGCGTGAGCGCGATCGAGATCACGCCGAACGTCAGGATGAAGAAGAAGAAGAAGATGAAGACCGAGGCGACGACATCCTCCGAG
Source organism: Alphaproteobacteria bacterium (assembly GCA_024236075.1). GTDB lineage: Bacteria > Pseudomonadota > Alphaproteobacteria > JACAEB01 > JACAEB01 > JACAEB01. The sequence goes on from JACKLE010000001.1 coordinate 143,608, forward strand.
ATCGGCCGCCCCGCATAGCGCGCCGTGAAGACGCCGTGGGGATGGACGACACGGCGCATCTGAAGCCAGAGGCTCGCCGAGACGATATAGAGGCGATAGACCTTGAAGCCGCCGCTCGTCGAGCCCGCGCAGGCGCCCGAGAAGGTGATGAGGAAGACGACGCCCGCGACGAAGGCGCCCCAGGCGCCGTAGTCGTTCGCCGCGAAGCCGGTGGTCGTGACGATCGAGGTCACGTTGAAGAGCGAGAGGCGTATGGCGTCCGCGCTTCCCGCAAGCCCGCTTCCGGCCGTGAAGGCCGCCATGGCGACGGTCGCGACGGCGACGACCGCCAGGAAGACGCGCAGCTGCGGGTCGAGAAGCGCGAGGCGCAGCTTTCCCCGCGCGATCTGCACGAAGAGCAGCATCGGCAGGCCGCCCGCGAGCATGAAAGCGATGCTCGTGTACTGGAGCGCCGGCGAGAAATGGCCGAACGAGGAATCGTGCGTCGAGAAGCCGCCGGTGGAGATGGTGGACATGGCGTGGGCGGCCGCGTCGAAGGTCGACATGCCGCCCGCCTTGTAGGCGATGAAGCAGGCGAGGGTCAGGATGAGATAGGCGAGGCTCACGGCGAGCGCGAGCTCGGCGGCGCGAGGCACGGCCTTCTCCGACTTCTCCGAGGATTCGAGTCGGAAGAGCTGCATCCCGCCGATGCGCAGCATCGGCAGGACGGCAACCGCGACGACGATGATGCCGATCCCGCCGAGGAGCTGGAGCATGGCGCGCCAGAGGAGGATGCCCTCGGGCATGGCGTCGAGCCCCGTGATGACGGTCGAGCCCGTGGTGGTGAGGCCCGACATCGCCTCGAACACGGCGTCCGCGAAGCTGAGCCCGCTATCGGCGAAGACGAAGGGCAGCGCGGCGAAGACGGCGAGCACGATCCACGAGACGAACGTCAGGATGAAGCCCTGCTCGATCGACAGCGTGCCGCGATAGCCCAGCTCGGTCAGCAGGAGGCTCCCGCCCACGAAGAGGGTGATCGCGGCGGAGACGAGGAAGCCGCGCCATTCGAGATTGCCGAGCGCGAAATCCACCCAGGCCGGCACGAGCATGGTGAGCCCGAGCACGACGACGAAGATGCCGATGATGTGGAGGATCGGCCCGACTACGCGCACCCGGCGCACCACTTGGCCAGCAAAGGGATTCGCATGCGAGTCTGCCGCGCGCCAGCGCCCCGTTCAAGGGCGCCTCACCCGTCCATGGAGCTCGTCGGATTGCCGATGATGGCCAGGAACTCGCGCCGCGTGCTCGCATCCTCGCGCAGCGCGCCCAGCATGGTGCTCGTCACCATGGTGACGCCCGCCTTGTGGACGCCGCGGGTCGTCATGCACTGGTGCTGGCCTTCGATGACCACGGCGACCCCGCGGGGCTCGAGCACGCTCTGAATGCAGCTCGCGATCTGCGCCGTCATCTTCTCCTGCACCTGGAGGCGCCGGGCATAGGCCTCCACCACGCGCGCGAGCTTGGAGATGCCGACGACCTTGTGGTCGGGCAGATAGCCGACATGGGCCTTGCCGATGATGGGCGCCAGATGGTGCTCGCAATGGGACTCGAAGCGGATGTCCTTCAGCACGATGAGCTCGTCATAGCCCTCGACCTCCTCGAAGGTGCGCTGAAGATAGCCGATGGGGTTCTCGCGGTAGCCCGCGAACCATTCCTCGAAGGCCCGCGCGACCCGCCCGGGCGTGTCGAGAAGCCCCTCGCGCGCGGGGTCGTCCCCGGCCCAGCGGATGAGGGTCGCGACGGCTTCCTCCGCCTCGGCCCGGCTGGGTCTGGCTTCGGCATTCGCCTTGCGCAGGGGCTTCACACGGTCGATTGCGCTCATCTGCGGGTCCGCTTCTAGCGTGGGCACTCTCTGCCAACGGGCTCGGACGGCAGATATTTGCGGCGCCGGTCGGTCCGGCAAGGCGCGCCTTCGGGTCGGGCTCGTTGGAGCCCGATTTTAGCCCATTCAGTGGAGATGTCGCGGCTCGTCGGGCCGATCGAGCGAAAATGCCGGAATCGTGACGTCGAAGACCTCGCCGGACGGTGTCTGCATGCCGTAGCGGCCTTCCATGAAGCCGGACGCGGTGCCGAGCGGCGTTCCGCTCGTGTATTCGAAGCGCTCGCCGGGCTTCAGGACGGGCTGCTCGCCGACCACGCCCATGCCGCGCACCTCCTGCACCTTGCCGGTCGCGTCCGTGATGCGCCAATAGCGCGTGCGAAGCTGCACCACGTCCGCCCCGGCGTTCTCGATCGCGACGTGATAGGCCCAGACGTAGCGCCCTTCCTCGGGCGCCGACTGGTCGTCGAGGTAGACGGGCTCGACCCGCACGCGAATGCCGCGGGTCTTCGCCTCGTAGCGGTAGGCACGTTCGGACATCTCAGCCGAGCCTCCGGAGCGCCTGCGCGAGGTCGTCCTTGAGGTCCTCGACGTCCTCGAGCCCGACGGAGAGGCGCACCATGGCGTCGGAGATGCCGAGCTCGGCGCGAGCCTCCGGCGAAAGGCGCTGATGGGTCGTCGTCGCGGGATGGGTGATAAGGCTCTTCGCGTCGCCGAGATTGTTCGAGATGTCGATGAGCCCGAGCCCGTTGAGGAGGCGGAAGGCCCCTGCCTTGCCGCCCTTCACCTCGAAGGTGACGACCGAGCCCCCCGCCGACATCTGCGCCATGGCGAGGTCGTGCTGCGGGTGGTCGCGCCGGCCCGGATAGAGGACACGCGTCACGCTCTCGTGCTCGGCGAGGAAGTCGGCGACGGTGGCCGCGGACCGGCAATGGGCGTCGACGCGTAAGGGAAGCGTCTCGAGCGCCTTGAGCAGCACCCAGGCGTTGAACGGGCTCAGGGTCGGGCCGGTGTTGCGCAGGAAGGGCTTCAGCTCCTCGAGGACGAAGGCCTCGTCCCCGAGGATCACGCCGCCGAGGCAGCGGCCCTGGCCGTCTATGTGCTTGGTCGCCGAATAGACGACGATGTCCGCCCCGAGCTCGCCGGGATGCTGCAGCAGCGGCGTCGCGAAGACGTTGTCCACGACGAGCCGCGCGCCGGCCTCGTGGGCGATGGCCGCGACCGCGGCGATGTCCACGATGTCAAGCGTCGGATTTGCCGGACTTTCGAGGAAGACCGCGCGCGTCGCGGGTCGCATGGCCTTGCGGAAGGCGTCCGTGTCGCGCCCGTCGACGAGGGTCGAGGGAATGCCGTAGCGCGGCAGAAGATCCTCGACGATGTAGCGGCACGAGCCGAAGAGCGCCTTCGAGGCGACGACGTGATCGCCCGCCCTGAGCTGGCACATCAGCGCGGCGGTGACGGCGGCCATGCCCGAGGCGGTGGCGCGGGCGAGGGGCTTGCCTTCGAGGAGCGCCATGCGCCGCTCGAACATGTCGACGGTCGGGTTCTCGAAGCGGGAATAGGTGAAGCCCTGATTCTCGCCCTTGAAGCGGGCCTCGGCCTCCTCGGCGCTCTGATAGACATAGCCCGAGGTGGCGATGATCGCCTCGCTCGTCTCGCGGAACCCGGTGCGGCTCGTCCCGCCGCGCACGAGGCGCGTCTGCGGCCGCCAGAATTTCGCTTGTCCTTTGGAATCGTCGGTCAACTTGGCCTCCTCGTCAGGAAAGCCGGCCGAACGTTCGGGGTACTCGGCCTCGTGACCGTCCCGACCTTTTAGCGGCGCTTTCGAGCATCTCGCTCGTCCCCGCGGCCCGCAAGCCGGCCGGCCCAAATCACCGCGAGGATGCGCTTCACTAGTGCCTGCCAGGAAGGCGGTCAAGGCCCGCCCATTTGTCCGGCGCGCCGGAATCGACCACACTCGGGCCCCTTCAGGGGCTAGGGGCAATTGGAGAGGCGATGGCCGCCGCAGGCATTCTTCCCTATCAGGAGCTCAAGGAGGCCGCCGAGGGCGGTGCCGTCACATCGCCCGCGCCCGTGACCGAGGAGCAGGTCCAGCCCGCGAGCCTCGACCTGCGCCTCGGGCGGCGGGCCTACCGCCTGAGGGCGAGCTTCCTGCCCGGCCCCAACGCGACGGTCCTCGACCGCCTGCCCGAATTCATCATGCACACGATCGAGCTGACGCCCGGCGCGGTCCTCGAGACCGGATGCGTCTATCTCGTGCCGCTGATGGAGTGCCTCGCGCTGCCGGCCGGAATCTCCGGATTTGCCAACCCGAAGAGCTCAACCGGGCGCCTCGACGTCTTCACGCGCCTCATCACGGATCATTCGTCCGGCTTCGACCGGGTTTGCGACGGCTATCGCGGCCCGCTCTTCGCGGAGATCTGCCCGCAGACCTTCTCGATCCTGGTGCGGGAGGGATCGAGCCTCAGCCAGCTTCGCCTGCGCCGCGGCGTGGCGCATGTCGAGGATGCGGAGCTGTCGCGCCTCCAGGCCCGCGAGGGCATCGTCGACTGCGCGGGCGACATCGACCAGGGGCTCGCGCTGACCGTCGACCTCGTGGGCGAGGGGGCCATGCTGGGCTTCCGCGCCAAGCGCCATTCGGGCGTCGTCGACGTCGACCGCATCGCGGCCTACGACCCGGTGGATTTCTGGGAGCCGATCCCGGCGGGCCGGCGCGGGCCGCTGATCCTCGATCCGGACGAGTTCTACATCCTCGCCTCGAAGGAGCGCGTGCGCATTCCGGCGAGCCATGCGGCGGAGATGGTCCCATTCAACCCGCTGGTCGGCGAGTTTCGCGTCCACTATGCCGGCTTTCTCGATCCCGGCTTCGGCTACGGGCCGAGCGGGGCCTCGCGCATCGTGCTCGAAGTGCGCAGCCACGAGGTGCCCTTCGCGCTGGAGCACGGGCAGGTCGTCGGCCGCCTTCAGTTCGAGCGCATGGCCGCCGCGCCGACCCGGCTCTACGGCCGGGACATCCGCTCGCACTACGAAGGCCAGAGCCTCAAGCTCTCCAAGCATTTCCGCTGAAGCCGCGAAAGCGTCCCGGAACGGCACAGCGCTGCGCGCCGAAGCGGCACGAAGCGCCCCGCCGGCACAGCGCGCGCGCCTCGATGGCCCCGAAACCGGCTGGCACGTCCTTCGCTATGGAAGCGCGTGAGCCGTGGCCCGCATGAGCTTCGGCAAAGCAAACGATGAAACGGGGTGCCTCCACATGAAGACCATTCAAGCACTTCTCGCCGGCGTCGCGATCGCCGCGCTCGCCGCGACGGCGGCCACCGCGACCGACAAGCACGATCAACATAAGAAGGCGCCGGAGCATTCCGACGTCCTCAATGGCCAGGTGAACATGAGCTCGGTCATCTCCGACCTCAAGCTCGACGTCTACGACGTCGACGGCGACGTGGTCGGAACGTCCGTCGCGATGGGCAATTCGGCCTCGGTCGCGACGCTCAACAACACCAATGTAACGAACACGCAGATCGCCAATCGCGGCAACATCGTCGCGGTGCTCGACGCCGAGATCGAGAAGGTGGACGGGGACGTGTTCCTCACCTCCGCGGCGAGCTGCAATCAGCTCGCGGTCGGCACCGATCCCGACAAGACGAGCGTCAAGAACGATCAGCGCTGCGGCTTCGATCCGCGCGTCGAGCTCAACGGCAAGATCGCGAATGTCGGCGGCGACGTCGTCGCGACGGGCGCGGCCTTCGGCAACAGCGCCACGGTCGACGCGATCACGCGCGAGCTCTCCGTCAACAACACGCAGCGCAACGAAGCGCCGATCGGCGCCGATGTCGACCTCACCGTCCGCCGCGTCGGCGGCTCGGTGACGGCGACGGCCGCCGCCGTCGGCAACTCGCTCGCGGTGACCCACACGCCCGCGCCGTAAACCCTCTTCACCCTCGTCCGACGAAAAGGGGGGAGCCCGAGGCTCCCCCCTTTTTGGTTCGATCACCCGTTCAGGTCGCGACGACGAGCCGGTAGCCGAGGTCGCAGGCCTCGCGCTTCACGAGGTCGGCGTGCGCCCGCGCCCATGCGCCCGTCTCCAGATCGCGCGCGAGGCTTTCAAGACCTCTCGACACGTCTCCCAGGAGGCGGAACGACGACATGGCTGTGCGCACCTTTGGATCGAGATAGGCCGCTGGCCGGCGCCAATAGGCGCACAGGAAGCCGTCGGTGCAGTCGTGCGGAATGAGGACCGGCGCGATGTCGACGGCGCCGAGCCAGCGCGCATAGTCCGCCATCCGCGGCATCTGCGCCTCGTCGAGCGCCACGAGCTCGGGAAGGTAGTCCGCAAGCCAGAAGCCCCGGAAGGACGGGTCGTAGGTGAGGAGGACGACGGGCCCCCGCGTGACGCGGCGCATCTCCTCGAGGCCTTTCTTCTTGTCGGTCCAATGATGAACGGTGAGGATTGCCATCGCCGCATCGAACGAGCGATCCGCGAAGGGCAACTCCTCCGCATGCCCTCGAACGAGCCGCGCCGGCGAGGCCGGGCGTTGGCGGATCATTTCGGCAGAGGGCTCGAGCGCCGTCACGCTCCGGTCGGCGGGCTCGTAGGAGCCGGTGCCGGCGCCGACATTGAGGATGGTCTTGGCCGGCCCGAGAGCCCGTTCGACTACCGCCGCGATCCGCCAGTCGGGCTTCCTCAGGCGCGAGTAGTCGACGCCGATCGTGTCGTAGAGCGCGCTCATGGCGACGCGTAGCACACGGCGCTCGAGTTGTCAGGGGGAGGCCTCGATACGGCCGGCTCAGCGCGCGGCGTGCAGCGTGGCCATCGCGCCCAGGGCGAAGAAGGCGCAGCTTCCCCCGGGCAGCACCGGGTGGCTCGCGGGCCTCAAGGATCCGGCGGTCGGGCACGCGCTCTCGCTCATGCATGCGCGGCTCAACGAGGACTGGACGACCGAGGGCTTGGCCGAGCGCGTGAACCTGTCGCGGTCCGCCTTCGCCGAGCGCTTTTCCGAAATCGTGGGCGTGCCGCCGATGCGCTATCTCCTCAACTGGCGCATGGCGGTCGCGTCGCATCGGCTGCGCGAATCCCGCCTCGCGATTTCCCAGATCGCCTTCGAGGTCGGCTATGAGTCGGAGGCTGCCTTCACGCGCGCGTTTCGTCGGGAGTTCGGCGTGCCGCCTGCCGCCTGGCGGAAAGCCGGCGCGGCCGGGCAGGCCGGCAACGGGGCGGTTTGACCGTAAGCGGCCCAGCGGCCCCCGGCCCGAAAGGCACGACGAACGCGGCCCGCTCTTGCAGAATTGCGGGCCTGCCCCTAGGAATCCGACGCGTGCCGCCTTCGGCGCGCTCGCGGGTGTAGCTCAGTGGTAGAGCTTCAGCTTCCCAAGCTGAGAGTCGTGGGTTCGATCCCCATCACCCGCTCCAATGCGCCGAACCTGGAGGATCGACCCTTGAGCGGCGCGAACCCGCCGGCCGACCGCGGCGTCCGCGCCTTCGACCTCGCGGTCGTCGGCGGCGGGATCGTCGGCATCGCCCATGCTCTTGCGGGAGCGAAGGCCGGCCTCAAGACGGTCGTCGTCGAGCGCGATCGCGCGGCGAACGGCGCCTCGATCCGCAATTTCGGCTTCGTCACGGTGACCGGGCAGGCCTTTCGCGAGGTGTGGCCGCGGGCGCGGCGCACCCGCGAGATCTGGGCGGACCTCGCTCCGCGCGCGGGCCTTGCCGTGCTCCATCGCGGCCTCGTCCTCGCCGCGCACCGGCCGGAGGCGGTCGCGGTGCTCGAGGCGTTCATGGACGGCCCGACGGCGCATGGCTGTGAGCTCCTCCCGGGGCGGGAGGCCGCCGCGCGCTTTCCCATGCTGCGTGCCGAGCGCCTCAACGCGGCGCTTGTGAGCCCCCACGAGCTGCGCATCGAGGCGCGCGAGGCCATTCCGCGCCTGTGGGCGCACCTCGAACGCGATCTCGGCGTCGGCGTGATGCGCGGCGTTGCCGTGCACGCCGTCGCGCCCGGCCGGCTCGCGACGAGCGCAGGCGAGATTCGCGCCGAGCATATTGTCGTCGCTCCGGGACCCGACCTGCGCACGCTCTTCGGCGAGATCATGGCGCAGGCGCGCGTGAGGCTCTGCCGGCTCCACATGCTGCGCCTCGCGCCGCAGGCCTTCCGAATGCCGTCGGCCGTCATGGCGGATCTGAGCCTCGTCCGCTATGGGGGGTATACGGATCTCCCGCCCGTTCCCGCCCTGCGCGCGCGCCTCGAAGCCGAGGTGGGGGCAAGCCTCGCCCACGGCATCCACCTCATCGCGGTGCAGAGCGCCGACGGCTCGCTCGTCGTCGGCGACAGCCACCACGACGGCGATCCGCCGAGCCCTTTTGCCGCCGACGAGGTCGACCGCCTCATCCTCGGGCATGCGCAGGAGACGCTCGCGCTTACGAGCAGCGAGGTCGTCGAGCGCTGGCTCGGCGTCTATCCGACAGCGGACGAACCCTTCCTCATCGCCCGGCCGCACCCCACGATCCGCCTCGCGATGGTGACGTGCGGCGCGGGAATGAGCACGGCCTTCGCGCTGGGCGAGGAGGTGATCGGCGAGCTGACGGGCAAGTCCAGGCACGCGGGAGCACCGGCATGATCTCGGCGCCCACGCGCCACCGCTATCGCGGCCGGCTCAAGGCCGTCATTTTCGACTGGGCCGGCACGCTCGTCGATTTCGGAAGCCTCGCTCCGATGGGGGTCTTCGTCGAGGTCTTCTCTCGCTTCGGGCTCGAGATCAGCGTCGCCGAGGCGCGGGCCTTCATGGGCCTCGCGAAGCGCGAGCACATCGCGGCGCTCCTGAACCTGCCGCGCGTCGCGGACGAATTCCGATCCGCCTACAGACGGGCTCCGGGCGAGGCCGACATCGACGCGATCTACCAGGTCTTCGTGCCGGCGAACGTCGCGGCGATCCCTCGCCACTGTGACGCGGTCCCCGGCGCCGCCGAGACGATCGCCTCGCTGCGCGCGCGCGGCCTCGGGATCGGCTCGACCACCGGCTACACGCGCGAGATCATGGCCGTTCTGGCGCCGCTCGCGGCGAAGCAGGGGGTGAGGGTCGACGCCATGGTGTGCGCCGGCGACGTCCCCTGGGGACGGCCGACGCCCGCCATGATGTACAAATGCTTCCTCGATCTCGGCGTCTGGCCGGCGGCGGCCTGCGTGAAGGTCGACGACACGCCTGCGGGGATCGGCGAGGGCGTCGCTGCCGGGGCCTGGACGGTCGGGGTCTGCGTCAGCGGCAACGCCTTCGGGCGCTCGCTCGCCGAGACGACGTCCATGAGCCCGGCCGAGTTCGCCGAGTCCCGCGCGGCGGCGGCCGCGAGCCTTGCCGGGGCGGGCGCCCACATCGTGATCGACACCGTGGCGGACCTTCTTCCCGCGCTCGCGCGCGTGGAAGCCCGCCTTGCCACGGGCGCGGCTCCCGACGACGGGCCGTGCGGCGACTGAGGGCGTCGTCCCGGCGGCGTGGGACGCGAAAGGCCTAATGCGGCTTTCCCGCCGAGGCCCAGGCGCGGGCGGCCTCGCGGTCGGAGCGGCCGAAATAGCGGATGTCTGCGCGGAAGAACGGCGCGAAGAGCTTGATCGCCCATTCCTCCCAGGCCTTGTCGCCAACCACGGCGACGCGCTCGAAGTCTCTCCGGTGCGCCAGGCCGAATTCGAGATCGCGCCAGAGCGCGTCGCAGTTCCAGCCCGCAAAGTCGGGCGCGAGCTCGATGAGCATCGGGACGCGGCCCCGCATGCGCGCCATCATGCGCTCGAACTCGGGGACGAAGCTTTCGTAGTCGGCGCCCGTGAGCCGGCCATGAACCGCGACCCGAACGAGGCCGTCATCGCCCGTAGAGATGTGAAACATGCGCCTCTCCTCGCGCAGCGCCCAGCCGTCGACCTGCGCCAACAACGCGCGAAGCGGGCTCGGGGTTCCGCGCGGGATGCGTCCCAAAACGGAAAGGCCCGCATCGGGCGATGCGGGCCTTTGCGACAGGATCGGACGCGCGAGCTATTCCTGGTCTTCCGTCGGCAAGACGATGGAAAGGCTTTCGCCGCGCCGGCGCGAATAATCAAAGTCGAGGTCGAGGCTGAGGTCGGCGAAGACCTTGACCCAGGTCGACTTGTCCTCCGCGACCGGCACCTCGTCGAGGTGGTATTCGCGATAGACGAGGTCGCCGTCGGCATTGGTGCGCCGGGCATAGTCCTCGACGAGGCCCTGCTCGCGATACATCACCACTTCCTGGCCCACGGGTCCGCCGAGATCGACGCTGCCGAAGCCAACAGAAGCGCCCCGCAGCTTGTTGAACATGCCGTCGGCTTCGGGAGCCGAGCCCTCGAGGCAGATCACCTTCACGCGATTGGCTTTCTTCGTCGGGTCCGAGGCGTTGAAGAGGACCATGTACGAGTTCCAGTCCTTCGCGATGAGATAGCCCGAATAGGTCTCCGCGAAATATTTGCCCGTGGTCGGATTGGTCCAGCCCTGGAAGAGCTTCACCGAGGCCGGCACCGCGCTCTTCTCGCGGCGAATCTCGAGGAAGCCGCGCAAGAGATAAGGCTGGTTGAAGCTGTAGACCTGGTAGTGGGCGACCGCCTCTTTCTCGGCAGGTTCGGGGAGCTTGTTGCCGAGCTTCGCCGACAGGGCGTGGAAGATCATCTCGCCGCCCTGGACGTCGGCCCACTCGCTGACCGGATAGGGGAAGCGGGAGAGGCCCGACCGGTCGAGATAGTCGGCGAGGCCGCGCACCTGGATCGGCTCGAGCTTCTCATACATGAGGCCGGGTGCCGAGCGACGCGCCACGGCCTTGAGCAGCTCGACTTGTCCGTCGCGGAAATGCAGCGCGCTGAAGCGGCGCCGGGCGGCGACGTGCTTTTCCTGCAGCCGCGTCAGCTTCTCTTCGCTCTCTTCGCGCTTGGCGAGATCGCCGTCCTTGATCGCGTCGGTGCGCGTCTTGCGGGCCTTCTCGATGTCGGAGACGAGCTTGGCGAGGTCGTCGCGCTGGAAGCGCTCGTAATTGATCAGGATCTGGTCGGCCTGGACGTAGCCGGCCTGGCGGATGGCCGGCAGCGCCCTGATGAGCGCGCGCGCCGCCGCTTCCGTGTCGGCGTCGAGCTTGCCCTTCACGATCGCGCGGGGATGGAAGCTGTAGTGACCGATCTCGAGCGCCGAGCCGGGCTTGGGCACTTGCGGCGCGCGGCCGAAGAAGGTGGGCCAGCGCCAGGCGATCGGCGCGAGAAAGCGGCGCGGCTCGTCCTGCCGGCGATCGTCGAAGCGTTGCATGATCCCGTTGCTCATGGCGGTCGGTACCTCGTTCTAGGTCCCTTCAAACATTCAATCCGGCGCGCCCGTAGGGCGAAGCCGAAACCCCATCGCGGCCGCGCCCGGGGTCCCGGGCAGGTCGCGGCAGAGAGCCGCGGGGAGGGATGGCCAGAACAACGCACGGGCCCCCCGGTCCGCAGCGCACTCGCAGGCGGCGCTCGCGAAGACGTTTCCGCCTCTTGTGTCCCATCGCCCGGCGCGGGGCAGGATGGCGTGCGGTCTCGCGATCAGCGCCTGCGGCGCGGCCGAAGACACCCGACCGCGCCGAATTGGTTAAAAGCTTAACACAGGGTTTTCGGGCCGACGAGTCCCATCGAAGGTCGGCGCCAGGGAAGCGGACTACTCGTCCTCGGGGGCCGGCGCCGCTTCCGTCGCAAGCTCGACATTGTAGCCCCAGAGCCGCTCCACATGGCGCAAGACCTGGATCTTCATGCCCTCGTGGAGCGGCCGGCCGCGATTGGGCAGATGCTTCAGGCGCAAGGTCCGGTCGCCTTTGAGGTCGGCCGCGACGACCTGGATGTTGGGCTCGATCTGGCCGAGATCGTATTGCGTGGCGAGCGCGTCGCGCACGTCCCGGTAGCCCTGCTCGTTGTGGATCGCCGAGACGCGGTAGACCGGCTCGTTCTCCTCGTCGTGCAGCGCGAAGAACCGGAAATCCCGGATGACCTTCGGGCTGAGATATTGCTGGATGAAGCTCTCGTCGCGGAAGTTCGCCCAGGCCTCCTTGAGCGCGCCGCGCCAGTCCTGCGAGCCGGCGAGGTCCGGGAACCAGTCGCGGTCCTCGTCGGTCGGCTCGGTGCAGATGCGACGGATGTCGGTCATCATCGCGAAGCCGAGCGCGTAGGGGTTGATTCCCGAATAGCGCGGATCGTCGAAGCCCGGCTGGAAGACGACGCTCGTATGGCTGTGCAGGAACTCGAGCAGCGAGCCCTCGTTGATGAGCCCCTGCTCGAAGAGCGCATGCATGATGTAGTGGTGCACGAAGGTCGCGCAGCCCTCGTTCATGACCTTCGTCTGCTTCTGGGGATAGAAGTACTGCGCGATATTCCTCACGATACGGAGGATCTCGCGCTGCCACGGCCGCAAGGTCGGCGAGACCTTCTCCAGAAAGTAGAGGATGTTCTCCTCGGGCAGGCCCGGCATGCGGGCCTCTTCTTCCCAGTCGTCATCCCCGCCCGAGCGGTCGTCGGCGCGCCCCTCGCTCTTGGGGAGCGTGCGCCAGAGATCGGAAAAGCGCTCGGCCTCGTATTCGAGGCGCTTGCGGACGCGCTCGGTCTGCGCCTCGCGCGAGAGGCGCGGAGGCCTCTTGTAGCGGAAGACGCCCTGGTCCATCAGCGCATGGGCCGAGTCGAGAATCTCCTCGACCGCTTCGTGGCCGTAGCTCTCCTCGCATTTGGCGATATAGAGCTTGGCGAAGTTCAGATAGTCGAGGATGCCCTCGGCATCCGTCCACTGACGGAACAGATAGTTGTTCTTGAAGAAGTGGTTGTGGCCGAAGGCGGCGTGCGCTGTGACGAGCGCCTGCATGGTCGTCGTGTTCTCCTCCATCAGGAAGGAGATGCACGGGTTCGCGTTGATGACGATCTCGTAGGCGAGGGCGGAATAGCCCTTGCGGTACATTGTCTCCTCGCGCGCGAAGATCTTGCCGAACGACCAGTGCTGGTACATGAGCGGCATGCCGTGCGCGGAATAGGCGTCGAGCATCTGCTCGGATGAAATGACCTCGATCTGGTTCGGATAGACGTCGAGCTTCAGGTCCTCGAGCGCGACCTTCTCGATGGCGTCGTAGACGCGCGAGAGCGTCGGAAAGTCCCAGTCGGCATCCTCGAAGAGGAGCTTCGTCGCCGGCTTGTCCGAGGAGAGGCTCATGACGCGGCACCTTCGATGAGGAGGCGGAGGAGGGCGGGGACGAGGCTGCGGCCCGCAAGGCGCGTCTCGCTATGGCCGAGACCGGGCAGCACCGCGTAGGGCGCGCCGGGAAGGATCGCCGAGCGCACGGCGACGAGGCCGTCATTGGCGCCCGCATCCTCCGCGATCCAGGCGCGAGACGGCAGGCGCGCGAAGGCGGAGGCGTCGCCGGCCGCGACCGTGCTCGCCACCGAGAAGGCGGCCATGCGCTCGAGGATCGCCGTTACGCCGTGGCCGTGAGCGGCGAAATAGGCCGCGCGCGTGGCGGTCGCGCAGTCGACGAGGGCCTCGCCCGACCCCGCGAGAAGCGCGAGGGCCGCTCGCGCGAGCGGCGCGGCCGGGTGCGCGAGGAGGGCATCGGCGAGCGGCGAGCCGTGGACCGGCGACTGCACCGTCGCGAGCCCCAGGACCTTTTCGCGCAGGGCCGATGGGGCGCGGCGCAGCGCCTCGAGCGAGTCGAGGCCTCCCTTCGAAAAGGCGACAAGGAGGAGCGGCCCGGGCGCCGCGGCGATCTCCTGCAGGAGGCGCTCCGCATTCGCCGCAACGGGCGCGCTCGACGAGAGCCGCGCGGGATGCGCGCGAATGCCATGGCGGGCGAGAAGCCGCGCCTCATCTGCGAGCGCGCCGAGCCCGATCCGGGCCCCGAGGCCGCCGAGAAGCGCCGGAACGAGCAGGACGCCGCCCTTTGAGCCGAGCCGCGCGACCACCGGGGCAAGGAGCCTGCCATCGCCACCCGGGTCGTCGAGAAGTCGAAGGAGCCGCGCCGTGGCGTTGCGCTCCGGGTCGGGGATGGGCGCGAGGATCGACGTCGCCGGCGCAGGCTCGCGCCAGAACGGTCCGGCGACCCTCAGCCCGCCGACAAGAAATGCGCTGCCCGCCATCACGCCTCTTTCCGCCCCGAAGCGACGAGCGCCCCGAGTCTCGATCTTGATCTTAGAGCGTTTTCAAGATGTGAAAACCCGCAGGCGGCACGGCGTCGCCATCCTCCAGGATCGTCAGCGAGCCGACATGCGCGGCCGGCGGCCCCATGCGCGCCCGCACGAGCATGGCCTCGACCGCGGCGGGGGCTCCGTGAAACAGGGCTTCGACCGTGCGGTCATGGCAGTTCGTGACCCAGCCTGAAAGCCCGAGCTTGCGGGCATTGTCCTGGATATAGGCCCTGAGGCCGACGCCCTGGACGTGGCCCGCGATGCGGACATGGACGGTCCGTTCGATCTGGGTGGTGCTCATCGCTCCTCCGCGGCTCGCATGCGCCCTCCCTCCTTAAGAATATAGGGCGCGAACGCGGGCCTGCAGGGGGAAAACGGGATCGCTCAGCGCTCGGCGCTCTCCTTCGAGAAGAGCTCGTGGAAGACCGGGAAGATGTCCTGGGGCCGCGCGATGCGCTTGGTGGCGAAATTGGGCCAGCGCTTGTGCACGAGGCGATAGGCCCGCCAGAGCTCGGCGCCCGTCTCCTCGTCGGCGAAGACCTCCATCTCGCGCTCGTCGAGGATCTCGATATAGGCGTAGTACTGACAGAGAGGCATGATCTTCGCCTGCAGAAGATCGACGCAGTGGGCGGCGTCGCCCGACTGGGTGTAGCCGTCGGAGGCCTGGGCGACGTAGACGTTCCATTCCTCGGTCGCGTAGCGGTCGTGCCAGATCTTCAGCATCTCCTCGAGCGCGGTCGAGACGATCGTGCCGCCCGACTGGCGCGAATAGAAGAAGGTCTCCTCGTCCACCTCCTGCGCCTCGTGGGTGTGCCGTATGAAGACGATCGACACCTTCTCGTAGCGCCGCTTGAGGAAGAGGTGCAGCAGCATGAAGAAGCGCTTGGCAAGGTCCTTCTCGCGCTCGCCCATGGAGCCCGAGACGTCCATGAGGCAGAACATCACCGCCTGGCTCGTGGCGACGGGGCTCGCCTGAAAGGCGTTGTAGCGCACGTCGAGAGGATCGAGATAGGGAATCCATTTGCGCTTGCGCTCGAGCTCCTCAAGTTCGGCGACGACGCGCACGATCTCTTCGCGATCCGCCTCGCTCGGATCGTGCTTTGCCTCGAGCGCGAAAAGCCGCGCCTTTAGCTCGGCGATCTCGTCCGCGCTCGGACGTTTCAGCGCGAGGCGCCGCCCGTACGAATTCCGCATCGTGCGCACGAGATTGAGGTTCGTCGGGGAGCCCGCGACGGTGAAGCCGGCGCGCCGCCAGGCGAAGGTCTTGATCTCCTTGAGCTGCGTCTTGACGAGGTTCGGCAGCTCGAGATCGTCGAAGAAGATGTCGAGGATCTCGTCCTCGCTCAGCGTGAACTGGAAGTCGTCCTCGCCTTCGCCCGATTGCGAGGCCTGCTTGCCGCCGCCGCCCTGGCCCGAGCGCGGCTTGCGGATTTCGTCTCCCGGCACGAAGTCGCTGTTGCCGGGCACCACGTGCTCGCGCGTGCCGCCGGACTGGGAATGCACGAAGCGCGGCTCGCGCGTGCCCTTCGAGTCGATGGAGATCTGGTGTTCCTTGCCGACGTCCGAGACGTTGCGGTCCTTGAGGGACTTCTGGACGGCGTCCTTGATCTGGGCGCGGGCGCGGCGGAGGAAGCGCTGACGGTTGGCGAGGCTCTTGCCCTTGGGGTTCAGCCGTCGGTCGATGAAGTGGTGCGTCGACATGGGGCGATGGGCTCAACCAGCAGCGATAGCGAGCGGGGACCGGCGCATGAGGGCCGGCGAGAGCTCGTGGGGAGATGCGCCCTTTTCGCTATCCGCCACGCGCCGATCGCCAATTCCCGCTCATCCGGCCTTGTTCACCCGCATATACCATTCCACGAGCCGGCGCACCTGGCGCTCCGAATAGCCGCGAGTGAGCATGCGGGCGACGAACTCGTTGTGCTTCTTCTGAGTCTCGGTGTCCTTCTTCGACTCGAAGCTGATGACGGGCAGCAGATCCTCGACCTGGCTGAACATCCGCTTCTCAATGACCGAGCGCAGCTTCTCGTAGGACGTCCAGGCCGGGTTCTTGCCGTTGTTGGCGGCGCGCGCGCGCAGCGCGAACTTCACGACCTCGTTGCGGAAGTCCTTCGGATTGGCGATGCCGGCCGGCTTCTCGATCTTGGAGAGCTCCTGATTGAGCAGCTCGCGGTCCATGAGCTGGCCCGTGTCGGGGTCCTTGAAGTCCTGATCCTCGATCCAGGCGTCGGCATAGGCGATGTAGCGGTCGAAGAGGTTCTGTCCGTACTCGGAGTAGCTCTCGAGATATGCCTTCTGGATTTCCTTGCCGATGAACTCCGCATAGCGGGGGGCGAGATCGGCCTTGATGAACTCAAGGAACCGTCGCTCCGTGTCCTCGGAATATTGCTCGCGCTTGATCGCGGTCTCGAGCACGTACATGAGGTGCACCGGGTCGGCCGCGACCTCCTCCGTGTCGAAATTGAAGGTCTCGGAGAGCACCTTGAATGCGAACCGCGTCGAGATGCCTGTCATGCCCTCGTCGACGCCGGCCGCGTCGCGATACTCCTGCAGGGTCTTGGCCTTGGGATCGGTGTCCTTCAGCTTCTCGCCGTCATAGACGCGCATCTTGGAGAAGACGTTCGAGTTCTCGTGCTCCTTGAGGCGCGTCATCACCGAGAAGCGCGCAAGGAGCTTCAGGGTCTCGGGCGAGCAGCGCGCATGGCCGAGCTCGGAATTGCCGAGCAGCTTCTCGTAGATCAGCGTCTCCTCGGTGACGCGCAGGCAGTAGGGCACCTTCACGACGCAGATGCGGTCGAGGAAGGCCTCGTTGTTCTTGTTCGACTTGAAGAGCGTCCACTCGGCCTCGTTCGAATGCGCGAGCACGATGCCCTGGAACGGAATGGGGCCGATCGCCTCGGTGCCGATGTAGTTCGATTCCTGCGTCGCGGTGAGCAGAGGATGCAGAACCTTGATCGGCGCCTTGAACATCTCCACGAATTCGAGAAGGCCCTGGTTCGAGCGGCAGAGGCCGCCCGAGTAGGCATAGGCGTCGGCGTCGTTCTGCGCGAAATGCTCGAGCTTGCGGATGTCGACCTTGCCGGTCAGCGCCGAGATGTCCTGATTGTTCTCGTCGCCCGGCTCCGTCTTCGAGACGGCGATCTGGCGGAGCTTCGAGGGATAGAGCCGCACCACCTCGAATTTCGAGATGTCTCCGTTGAACGAGTCCAGCCGCTTCACGGCCCAGGGGCTCATGATGCCGGTGAGGCGCCGCCGCTCGATGCCGTACTTGTCCTCCAGCAATTGAATGAGCTCGGAGGACTGGAAGAGGCCCAAGGGCGATTCGAAGACGGGGCTGATCTCGTCGCGGGCCTTGAGGACGTAGATGGGGTTCTTCTCCATCAGGTCCTTCAGCCGCTCCGCGAGCGAGGACTTGCCGCCGCCGACCGGGCCGAGGAGGTAGAGGATCTGGCGCTTTTCCTCGAGGCCCTGCGCGGCATAGGTGAAATAGCCGACGATGCGCTCGATCGTGTCCTCCATGCCGTAGAAGCCATCGAAGGAGCGGTAGCGCTTGATCGTCCGGTTGAAGAAGATTCGGCTGAGGCGCGGGTCGCGGGAGGTGTCGAAGAGGTCGGGCTCGCCGATCGCGGCGATCATGCGTTCGGCGGGGCTCGCATACATCATCGGGTCGTCGCGTGCGCCGAGGAGGTAGTCGCGCAAGGAGATCGCCTCGTGGCGCTCGCGCGTATAGACCTCCTGGAAGATGTCGAAGACGTCGAGATCCTTGCTCGTCATTTTCTCATCACCTGCGTTCGGTTCGCCCGTTGCTCGCCCTCGTCCTCTGCCCGCGCCGGGAACCGGGGGCCCGTCCAAATTCTTTCGTCGCGGCGCATGCGGCTCCGCCTGGCCGAGCCGCGACAGGGCAAATCCCGCATCCGCGCATCGCCTGCCCCATTGTGCGCCCGGGGGCGAGGTCGAGGAAAAGTGGTGCGCGCCCGTCCGTCGCGCCGGCCTTGCAGGTCCGGAACGTAAAACCCTAGCAATGCAGGGTTAACGGAACCGATACCTTCAAAGTTCCCCGTCCCCTTGGGCGCCGCGCCGGCGGCGCCGTCCGTCAATCCCTGCCCGGCCGGAAGGCCGGGCCGTGCAACCGCTCTGCAAGGCATGCCATTCGCGTGCCGAACCGGCGCGCCCTTGCCTGGGCTCGTTCCGAATTGGCCGGAGCCGGGTCTGCGAAAGGTGACACGTCCATCGACCGAGTCGCGCCCCTCCGCGAATCCGTCCGTCCACGTCTTCCGGCGGATCGTCACGCGCCCGCCGGCTTCATCCTCGCCACTCGCCAGGATACCTCGCTCCCGGTTGCGACGCCGCATCGCAGCGCCCCTTGCCGCTGCAGCGCAGCAGCCATCACCGATGTAACCACTGTTCGCGCTCGGATAGAAGCCTTCATTCGCTTTCCATGTAATTTGCTCAAGATTCTTGGCAACGATATGGCAAGGCGCTCGCCCTCGCGCTACGCTCGATATCGCGCGGCGCTCGGCAGGGCTCGCGCGCGGATGCTGCAAGCGGTGCGCCTCGCATGCGCGCTGCGGAAGTCTGCCGCGACTTTGTTCATGTGCTGCCCCGAATTGATGCAGGGAGAGCGAGCCCCACGCGATGAGCGCAGTTTCCGCCCTCAGCGTACGACCCGCCATCGAGGCCGATGCGCAAACCATCGGCACCGTCTACGTCGCCTCGTGGCTCGACACCTATGCCGGGCTCATCCCGTCAACCGTATTAAGGCGCCTCGACGCGCGCCAGGTCGCCGGCCGCATGCGTGCGCTGCTGCGCGCGCCGCGCGCCCGCGAGCGCATTCTCGTCGCCGAGCGGGACAAGGCCGTGATCGGCATGGCGACCTTCGGACGCAGCGCCGATCGAGGCCTCGGCTTCGATAGCGAGCTCTATACGCTCTATGTGGACCCGGCCCATTTCGGGCGCGGGGCGGGCGGCGCGCTTCTCGATGCGGTGCTCGGCGCCGAAGCGGCTCGGGGAGCGGCTTCGCTCGTCGTGTGGGTGCTGGCGGCCAATCCGGCGCGCTTCTTCTATGAGGCGAAGGGCGGAAAGCTCATCGCGACCCGCGAGCTGAAGCAGTGGGGCGTGCGCCTGCCCTCGCTCGGCTATGGCTGGTCGGAGCTGAAGCCCGTGCGGGGCGCGCGGGCGGGCGGGCGGGCCGCCCGGCGGAACTGAA
Organism: Alphaproteobacteria bacterium; assembly: GCA_024236075.1. Classification (GTDB taxonomy): domain Bacteria; phylum Pseudomonadota; class Alphaproteobacteria; order JACAEB01; family JACAEB01; genus JACAEB01. Next base: position 162,824 of record JACKLE010000001.1, read on the forward strand.
CCGGCCGGCGGCAATCCGGCCCGTCAGTCCTCGAGCTGCGCAAGCTCCTTTGGCTTCACGACATCGGCGAGCTCGCATTCGTGCGGCATTACGTCGCTCCACGTCGCGGTCGGCGCGACGAGGACCGCGAGAGCCGCGGTCGGGAAGCCGCCGGCGACCTTCGCCCTGGCGGCGCGCTCATGTTCCGCGCCCGGCTGGCGCGCGAGCATGTCGATGAGATCCTCGAGGCCGGGATTGTGGGCGATGATGAGCGTGCGCGCGGAGGTATCCGGCAGGCGGCGCACCTCGCGCAGCATATTGGGCGCCGGCACGTGGTAGATGCCCGACTCGACCATCGTCGGAATGCCCGATCCGAGGAAGGGGCGCACGAGCTCGAGCGTCTCGAGCGTGCGCGTCGCCGAGGAGCACAGGATGAAATCGGGGATATAGCCGCGATCGCGCATATAGGCGCCGATCACGGGGCCCGAAGCCCGCCCGCGCTCGTTCAGATGGCGGTCATGGTCCTCGACGGTCGGATCGGACCAGGACGATTTGGCGTGGCGCAAGAGATAGAGCGTCTTCATGGCGTCAGGCGATACTCTCCCAGTCCTCAGGCGGCTGGTCCATCGGCGCGGATCGGCAGTACGAGAAGACCGGCGAGAGATTGCGCTTCCGGTCCGTCGAAACCGTCGAGACCGACACGCATGCCCCCGTGCCCGAGCGAGGGCTCGGCCACATAGGTTCCGAACAGCCGGTCCCACAGGGACAGATAGAAGCCGAAATTCGCGTTCGTCTCCACCGGGATGCGCGAATGATGGACGCGGTGCATGTCCGGCGTGACGAGAACGAGGCGCAGGGCGGCATCGACCGGTCGCGGCAGGGCGAGGTTGGCATGGTTGAACATCGCCATCCCGTTGAGAACGACCTCGAAGATCACAACTGCAGCGGGCGGGATCCCCAGGGCGAGCACCGCCAGCACCTTGAGGCCCATCGACAGGGCGATCTCGGCGGGGTGGAAGCGCAGGGCGGTCGTCACGTCCACATCGAGATCCGTGTGATGGGGCCGGTGAAGGCGCCATAGCGGCGCGATTCGATGAAGCGCCACATGCTGGGAATAGACGAGGAGATCGAGCGCCAGAACGCCGATGGCCAATGCGGCCCAGCGGGGCAGCTCCGCGGCGTGGAGAAGCCCGATCCCTCGGCCTTCCGCGAGGACGGCCGCGCCGACGGCCACGAGCGGGGCGGCAATGAAGGCAAGGAGGCGCACGAGCCCGGCGCCCGCCGCTCCCATGGCGAGATTGGCGAACCAGCGCCGGCCTCGCCCGCGCGCTCGCGACCGGCGGGGAAAGGCGGACTCCAGTCCGGCGAAAGCGGCGAGGAGGCCAAGATAGGCCGAGAGCCGCAGGATCGGCTCATTGGCAATGAGGAACGTTTCCATGGCGCGCCATGCTATCGCACGCGCGGTGCCGAGCGTCTGGAATCGATGCGGACGGGGGGCTATCCTGGCCCGGCTGAATCCGGGCGGCGCTCGGGGCCCTCGGCCTTCCGCTCGCGGCCTGGATCCGCGCGACAGCGCGCGGGACCCCGTGCGCCAACTCTCATATGCCCCGGCCTGGCGAGGCGCGCATGCGCCCGCTCGCGCCGGGGCCTTCTTTGATCCTCAGAGGGTCATATGACGCGCGCGGGCGGAGCGTTCGATGGCCGCCGCCGCCAGGCGATCGATCTCGAGCTTGTTGCGGATGAGCTCGAGGACGCGCAGCTCTTCCTGCGCGACGCGGCTGTCGGCGGCCGCGACCTCGACCGCGACGGCATAGGCGGTCTCGCGCAGCTTCGCCGGGATCGAGCTGCGCGCAAGCTCGAGAACCGCGTCGAGCCCTCCGTCGGCGGAGAGAATCTCGCCCACTTCCTCGGCCGCCACGACAAGGCGCTCCGGGTCGAAGTCGCGGAAGACCGGGAACTTCTGCACGATGTAGCCGATCTCGCCGAGCTCTCCGTCCGTCATGTTCGCGTCCGAGGCGGACACGAGAACCATGAGGTAGATGAGCGCCTGGTGGGGGCTGACCTTTGCCGACATCGCGCTGTCCTCGCCTGAAGGAGCCGTGAAAGTGCGGCGACACTAGAAACAAGGGTGCGCCCGCGCAAGGCGGGGCACGGAGCCCGGCCATGATCGAGATCACACGCAGGATCCGCCTCTCCGAATCGGAGCTGAAGGAGGAATTCATCCGTGCCTCGGGGCCGGGCGGCCAGAACGTCAACAAGGTCGCGACGGCCGTGCGCCTCTCCTTCGACGTCGCCGGCTCGCCCTCGCTCGCCGAGGAGGTGCGGGAGCGGCTCGTGCGCCTCGCGGGCCGCCGGCTCTCCAAGGAAGGGGTTCTCTCGATCGTGGCGCAGCGCTTCCGCACCCAGGAGCGCAACCGCCTGGACGCGCGGGAGCGCCTCTTCGACCTGATCCGCCGCGCGGCGGAGCCGCCCGTCCGACGACGGGCGACGGCGGTGCCCAGGGCGTCGAGGCAGGAACGGCGGGACGCGAAAGGCCGGCGCGCGCAGGTGAAGGCGCGGCGCGCCCGCCCGTCCGCGGAGGAGTGAGGCGCGCATTGCCAGGACAGCCCAAAGGGCTTAACCGTCCAAATCCTCCCCCGGCCCCCCGAGCCCGCGAGCCATGAGCCAAGCCCTGCACGACGCGATGATGGCCTCGACGGCCTGGCCTTTCGAGGAGGCGCGCAAGCTTCTCGCCCGGCTCGAGAAGCACCCGGAAACCTCGCCCGTTCTCTTCGAGACCGGCTACGGGCCCTCAGGCCTGCCGCATATCGGCACGTTCGGCGAGGTCGCGCGCACGGCCATGGTGCGGCATGCCTTCGAGTGCCTCGCGCCGGGCGTCGAAACCCATCTCATCGCCTTTTCCGACGACATGGACGGCATGCGGAAGATTCCGCCCAACCTGCCGAACCAGGAGATGCTGAAGGCGCATATCGGCAAGCCGCTCTCGCGCGTGCCCGATCCCTTCGGCACCCATGAGAGCTATGCCGCGCACAACAATGCGCGCCTTCGCGCCTTTCTCGACGAGTTCGGCTTCGCCTACGAATTCATGAGCTCGACGGCGACCTATGCCTCGGGCGCCTTCGACGCCGCACTCCTGCGCATGATCGCGGTCTATGACGAGGTCATGGCCATCATTCTGCCGACCCTCGGCCCGGAGCGGCGCGCGACCTACAGCCCGTTCCTGCCCGTGAGCCCGAAGACCGGCCGCGTCCTCCAGGTGCCGCTCCTCGGACGCGACGCGGCGGCGGGAACGATCCTTTTCGCGGACGAGGACGGGACGCGAACGGAGCTTCCCGTCACGGGCGGGCACGTCAAGTGCCAGTGGAAGGCCGACTGGGCGCTGCGCTGGTTCGCGCTCGGCGTGGACTACGAGATGGCGGGCAAGGATCTCATCGATTCCGTGACGCTCTCCTCGAAGATCGTGCGCGCGCTCGGCGGGACGCCGCCCGAAGGCTTCAACTACGAGCTCTTCCTCGACGACAATGGAGAGAAGATCTCGAAGACCCGCGGCAACGGCCTCACCATCGAGGAGTGGCTGCGCTATGCGAGCCCCGAAAGCCTCGCGCTTTTCATGTATCAGGCGCCGAGGAAGGCCAAGCGCCTCTATTTCGACGTCATACCGAGGGCCGTCGACGACTACCTTCAGTTTCTCAAGGCCTATCGCGGCCAGGACGGCGCCGAGGCGATCAGGAATCCCGTCTGGCACATTCATGCCGGCCATCCGCCGGCGGAGGACGTGCCGCTGACCTTCGCTCTGCTCCTCAATCTCGTCAGCGCCTCGAACTCCGAGGACCGCAGCGTGCTATGGGGCTTCATTCGCCGCTACGACAAGACACTGTCACCGGAGAAACATCCGCTCCTCGACCGCCTCGTCGACTACGCGATCACCTATTTCCACGATTTCGTGAAGCCGGCGAAATCCTTCCGTCCGCCGACGGACAAGGAGCGCGCTGCGCTTGCGGACCTGAAGGATCGATTCGCGACGCTGGCCGACGAGACGCCCGACGCCGATGGCGAGGCGATCCAGGCCGTCGTCTACGAAGTAGGCAAGGCCCACGGCTTCGAGCCGCTGAGGGACTGGTTCTCGGCGCTCTATGAAGTGCTCCTCGGCCAGTCCCAGGGGCCGCGCTTCGGCTCGTTCGTCGCCCTCTACGGGCTCGGCGAGACGGTCGCCCTTCTGGAACGGGCGCTCGCCGGCGGCCTTGCCGCGCCTGCCCGCTCCTGAGCCGTCATTTCGTCCGCCGCAGGAAGAAATCGGGCCCGGCGGCTTCCGCCGGGCCCTTTGGCCGTCAGGGACGCCAGTCGCTGTTGTGCAGGAAGACCTTCTGCACATAGGGCGAGGTGACGTGGTACTTGAACGCCTCGATGATCCCGCTCACCGTCGATCCGGTCGCATGGCTGTCGTAGCTGCAGGTGCTGTTGCCGAGCCAGTGCTCCTGCTCGTCGTCGTCGAGGATGGCGAGATTGGCGCCGTCATGCGTGCCGCCGTCCCAGCCGCGGCCGTCCGGCATGAGCGAGGGCGTGTCAATGCGGCCCTTGTTCTTGGGCAGGTCGGGATTGAGGATATTGGTCGAGATCGAAGGACCCGTGATGTCCGTGATCTCGATCACGTGGCAGCCGTAATGTCCGTTCGATGCCTCGCCCGCCCCCGAGTCGAACCAGTTGGGCGCGGTGATGGCGATGAGGGTCGAGCCGTCGGCCGCCAGCGCGATGTCGGTCGCACCGAGCGTGAGGTCGTCGTCGGGGCTTTCGATCCGTCCCGCGTCCTTGATCTCGACGGCCTGCGTGGGTCCGAACAGCAGACCGACATATTCCCAGCTCCACGTGTTCACATAGGACGAATGCGGATTTTGCTGCGATCTGAAGACATGGGTCCCCGTCTTCTGGATATCGATCCCCTCCTCGTCGAACGCGAAGCACTGCGTCACGAGATAGAGGCGATTGTCCGTGTGGTAGTAGAGGGCCGGCTCCTGCCACATGGCGCAATCCTCCGTGTCCTCGCCGCCGAGGTCCGTGAGATTGACGATGGACCAGTTGTCGGATGAGGACGTGCCCTCGGACCCGCCGGTGCCCTTGTTGTCCTCGAAATTCGCGACGCCGTTGCAGCTCCCGGTGCACGAGCTGTCGTCCCACGCGCCGATGTCCGGGTCCGCGCCGACGCTTCCTATGAAGAGCTGGCGGTGCTTGGTGTCCGGATTCGTCACCTGATTGTAGAGGTTGTCGACGGTGTTCGACATGACGAGCTCCAGGCGGTCGCTCGTCGCGACCTTTCCGGATCCCTCCTTGTGCCAATATTTATCGCGAATGCCGACCCAGTAGTCGTTGCCGATCTTGGCCATGTTGAAGGTTTCCGAGTTCGTCACGCCGTAATATGCCGTGTTGGCGTAGCGAGGATCTTCGTCCCAGCGAAGGGGGATGAGCTTCATCTTCTCGCCCGTCGGCTGATAGTAGCCGTTGCTCAGCGTGAAGTTCGAGCCCGAGTCCGTCGTCTTCACGTAGTGAGTCTCGACGCTGACGACCCATGGGCTCGGCGGCGAGCTCTGGCGGCGAATCGTGTGCGGATAGGAATAGGCCAGCCACAGCGTCGCGCTGCTGCCCGTCCCGCTCTGCCAGCGGATCACGGGATCGGCATTGCCTTCGAGGTTCGTCACGTCGGTCGGCAGCGGATCGAGGCTCTCGAGATCCACATAGGGGCACGTTGGCGCGTCGCCGGGAGGATTGGGGTTGGACACTGAATCGTCGTCCTCGTAGCAGGTGACGATATCGATGTTCACGGCGGCCTGCGACGTTCCGCACCAGACCAGGGCCGGCAGCGAGAGAACGGCGGTGCCGAGGAGCCGGGCGCCTATGGAGCGCTTCATGACGTTTCCTTTCGGTGATTTTCTTGTGGCTGGAATTCGAACGGGAAAACGTCCGTGGCCGCTCGAACAGGGAAGCGGCCACGGACAGTGCCTTAGTCAGGGAGGCCTACGGACGCCATTTCGTGTTGTGCATGAAGACGTTTTGGAAATAGGGGTCCGTCTCGTGATATTTGTAGGCCTCGATGATGCCGCTCACGGTCGATCCCGTGGCGCGGTAGTCGTAGCTGCAGGTCGAGTTGCCCAGGGGGTCCGCGTTCAGCGAGAGATTCGCCCCGTTGTGCGTTCCGCCGTCCCAGCCATAGCCGTCCGGCATCAGTGAGGGCGTGTCGATGCGCCCATAGTAGACCGGCAGGTCCGTATTGCCGCCCGTGCGTTCGATCGAGGCCGTCGTGATGTCCGTGATCTTGAAGACGTGACAGCCGAAATGGCCGTTGTTCGCCTCGCCGCCCGACGCCGGATAGAAGTTCGGCGCCGTGATCGCGATGATGGAGCCGTCAGCAGCCTGAACGATGTCCGTCGCCGTGAAGGTCAGCTCGTCGTCCGGGGCCTCGATGCGTCCCGCATCCTTGAGCGCGACGGCTTCCGTCTGCCCGTAAAGGCGGCCGACATAGGACCAGGTCCACTGATTGGGATGGCTCTGGTCGGGGTTCGCCTGGGAGCGGAAGAGGAAGGTGTCGCTCTTCGAGAGGTCGGTCGACCCCGATCCGAGCGCGAAGCAATGCGACGAGAGGTAGAGCCGGTTGTCGGTGTGGTAGTAGAGCCCCGGCTCCAGCCAGATGCTGCAATCGGCCGTGTCGTTGCCGCCGAGCGCCGTCAGGTCGACCACCGAGAAGTTGTTGTTGGCGCCGGTGCCCATGCTGCCGCCGGTGCCCTTGTTGTCCTCGAAATTGGCGACGCCGTTGCAGTTCGCTCCGCAGGTGCCGATGCCCGAAGGGGCGCCGAGCGTGCCGGTCAGGAGCTGGCGATGGGTGGTCGAGGGATTCATGACCTGCGTGTAGATGCCGTCGACGCTGTCGGCCATGACGAGCTCCAGCCGCTCGCTCGTGTAGACCTTCCCCTGACTTTCCTTGTGCCAATATTTGTCGCGCACGCCGACCCATTTGCCGTTGCCGACCTTGGCGAGGTTGTAGGTCTCCGAGTTGGTGACCCCCCACGGCGCGAAGAGGTTCACGCGGGGATCCTTGTCCCAGCGATAGGGCACGAGCTTCATCTTCTGTCCGGAAGGCTGCGGCCCGCTGGAGAGGCCGAAGCTGCCGCCGGAGTTCGTGGTCTTCATATAATGCGTCTCGACGCTCACGACCCAGGGCGAGAGGAATGTGCGCTTGATCGCCGCCGGATAGGAATAGGCGAGCCACATGGTGGCGGAGCTGCCCGAACCGCTCTGCCAGCGGATCACAGGATCGGCATTGCCGAGCAGATTTGTCGGAGAGGTCGGCAGGGGATCGAGCGATTCGAGATTGACATAGGGGCAGGTATTGCCCGGCGGAGAGGGCGGGGAGACGGTGTTGTCGTCCTCATAGCAGGTCACCGTCTGCGTGTTGATTGCGCTTGCCGGTGTCGCGACGAGCGGGACGCCTAGGGCAAGCGCCATCGCCCCGAGAATTCGGGTGTGTCCTATCGACATGTTTCCTCCCAAGATTATTGCCGTCCCGCCGTCCTGGAGGGACGATCCTCAGGCTACGGAGCACCTCTTAAGGGGTGCCGCGGCATCTTGCGTGCCACCCGGGCGGGAGTCAAGAAATATTGTACTGTGTACATGTTTTGCCGGGCTCCCCGGCTGCTCGCGCAGCCGCGCCTCGGGTCGCTCGGTTCCGTCGCAGGAATAAAACCTATTCGGACCAATGCCTTAATTGAAGCGCGCGTCCCGAGGATTCGCCGTCAATCGGCGGGCAATGGCGGCTCCCGCCGGCCCGGCAAAAAATGACCGGCGAAAACGTATACAATGTGCATGTCGCGTCAAGGGCGACGGCACGGTTCGGCGGGATGGAGCCGCGGCGTCGCGCCGGTATCGTGCAGCGGCGTGGACCGGAATTTTCGGTCCGCTCTCTTCAATGTGTCCGCGGCTGGCGCGGGAAGAGGGCGAGGCGATCGGGCGGGATACGGCCCGGCGTCGGTGCCGGACCCTCACTCCGCCTTCGGCGTGCCGTCGTCGTGCAGCGGACCCATCGGGCGCTGCTCCCACGGCATGACGCCCGGATATTCGCGCGGAATGACGTTGTTGATGCGGCCGAGCCCGTGATTCTGCATGAAGCCGAGGCGCGCGAGGAGCGCCGGGCGCTCCGCACGCAGAATGTCGCGGTCGAGGCCCAGGGTGAAGTTTTCCTGCGAGCGGATATAGGGCTTGCAGCAATACATGAGGATGGCGGGCCGCCGCTCGTCCTTGGTGACGTTCGAGCCGGTGCCGTGCCAGAGACGGCCTTCGAAGACGAGGGCCGATCCCGCGGGTGCTTCGGCGCTGATGAGGCGGGACGGGGGGATCTCCGGGCTGTGATGGCTCTCCACATGCGAGCCCGGCGCAAGCAGCGTGCCGCCGTTCTCCTTCGTGAAGTCCCCGAGGAGGAAGAGGATGTTCGCGACCATCGGCTTCGGGGTCCAGCCGACATAGCCCTGGTCCTGGTGGAGGTACATGGGCTGGCCGCCGGGCCCGGCGATGTTCGCCGTGAGGCTCGACAGAAGCCAGTCGCGTCCCAAAAGATGCGACATGAAGGTGTCGACCAGGGGATGCAGCACCAAGTCGCGGAAGACGCGCCCCTTGTTGACGAGGAAGAAGAGGCGCTGATTGGCGCCGCCTCCGTCGAACGTGCCGAGGCGGTGCGCCCGCTCGCCGGCCGCCTGCTCGAGCGTGCGCTCCCGCAGGACGGCAAGTTCCTCCGCACTCAGAGCGTTCTCCAGAATGCCATAGCCGAAGGCGGCGAGATCGCCCTTGACGCGCGTGATGTCGCGCGTGGGCTTCGGCAGCGTTGTCGCATCGTGGACCACGGGGCTCTGCATGTTCATGAGCGCGTTCCTTGCCCTTGTCTTACTGGCTTGCCCAGACGATCCGGGCGATCCATTCGATGTCGCGCACCTCGAAGCTCAGATCGGCGAAGTCCGGGTTGAACGAGCCCAGCTCCACCTTGTGCGCGGTCAGACGCTTCAGGAGCTTGGCCATCACCTCCCCGGCCTTCGTCTTCGCGACCACCCTGTCGCCCCGCCGGACGGGCGCGTTCGGCGCCACCACGAGAATGTCGCCGTCGCGATAGACCGGCAGCATGCTGTCCCCGCTCACTTCGAGCGCGTAGGCATTTTCATCGCTAATTCCGGGAAAATCCACCTCATCCCATCCAGAACCGACAGGAAAGCCAGAATCGTCGAAAAAACCGGCGGATCCGGCCTGAGCGAATCCAATCAGCGGCACGAAGCGCCGGACGCCGGGTCCCTGGCCGTGTCGGGCTCCGAGGTGGGCGACGAAGCTCTCCATGCTCGCGCCGGTGGCGTCGAGGATCTTCGAGATGCTCTCGGTCGAGGGCCAGCGCGGCTTTCCAGCCGTTGTGATGCGTTTGGACCGGTTGAAGGTGGTGGGATCGAGGCCCGCCATGCGCGCCAGGCCCGAAGGCGAATAGCCATGCGCGCGCGCGAGCGCGTCGATCGCGTCCCAGATCGCTTCGTGGGTGAGGGCGATGGGCGTGCCCTTCATGCATGCTTCCCGAAATTCCTAAAATAGGAATGTTAGCATAGGCTGTGAATCTGCCCGGCGCAAGCACGAGCTGCGCAGGTTTCGATTGGCGCGGGACGGCGCACGCGCTATGGGAACGGCCATGCTGGCGCATGCGTCTCCCGCCTATGTCTACAAGGTCGCTCCGCGCGCGGATTGGGCGCGCGCGGCCGCCGAGCGTCTCTATCGCGGCTCGGCCGATGATGCGCGGGACGGGTTCATCCACCTTTCGACGGCCGAGCAGCTCGCCGGCACGCTCGCCCGGTATTTCGCCGGGCGGGAGGATCTCGTTCTCGTCGCAGTGAGGTCGGAGGCGGTGGGCCCGGCCCTGCGCTACGAGGCCTCGCGGGGCGGCGCGCTGTTCCCGCATCTCTACGGGCCGCTCGCGCTCGATGCCGTCGCCGGGGTCGCCGATATCGTCCTCGGTGCCGAGGGCCACGAGCTGCCCACGGAGCTTCCGGGTCTCGGCGGGGTGCGCGCGCCATGAGCTCCGGCCTTTTCCGCCTCGCGCGCCCGCTTCTCCATCGGCTCGAGCCCGAGACGGCCCACCGCCTCACGATCACGGCCCTCGCGAAGGGCTGGGTGAGCCACCCGCGCGAGGCCGATCCGCCCTCGCTCGAGACGCGCGCCCTCGGCTTCGTCTTTCCCAATCCAATCGGGCTCGCGGCCGGCTTCGACAAGAATGCCGAGGTGGCGGATGCGATGCTCGCACTGGGCTTCGGCTTCGTCGAGGTCGGCACGATCTGCCCGCGGCCGCAGGAGGGCAATGCGCGCCCGCGCGTGTTCCGCCTCGCGGAGGACCGCGCGGTCATCAACCGCCTCGGATTTCCCAGCGAGGGGCTTGCCGCGGTAAAGCCGCGGCTCGAGCGGCGCTGGGGCGCGAGCGGCATACTCGGCGCCAATATCGGCGCCAACAAGGATTCGCACGACCGCCGCATGGACTACGACATCTGCCTGCGCGCGCTTTATGGGTATACGGACTATTTTACGATCAACGTCTCCTCGCCCAATACGCCGGGCCTGCGCGGCCTTCAGGGCCGGCGGGAGCTCGACGACCTGCTCTCCATGCTCACCGCGACCCGGGCCGAGCTCGACCGCGGCTCCGGGAGGCCCGCGCCGCTTGTCCTGAAGGTCGCGCCCGACCTCACGCCTTCGGGTCTGGAGGACGTCGCTTCGGTGGTCGAGACGCACAAGCTCGATGGCGTCATCGTCGCCAACACGACGATCGAGGAGCGCGATGCCCTGAAGAGTGCCAACCGGGTGCAGGCGGGCGGGCTTTCGGGACCGCCGCTCTTCAAGCGCTCGACGGAGATGCTGGCCGATCTCTACCGCATGACCGGAGGCCGCGTTCCCCTGATCGGCGCGGGCGGAATCTCCTCCGGGCGCGACGCATATGTGAAGATCCGCATGGGCGCCTCGCTGGTCCAGCTCTATACGGGCCTCATCTATCAGGGGCCCGAGCTCGTTCGCCGCATCAAGCGCGAGCTCGCGAGCTTCCTCAAGGCCGACGGGCTCTCGAGCGTCGCCGAGGCCGTCGGCACGGGCGCGGACGGCACGCACCGCGCGGTTCTGAAGAACATGATGGGCTGAGCCTTGTTCCGACCGGTCGCGCGCCCCAGATCCCCCGGTCTGGATTCTCCTCTCCGAGAGGCCTAGATCCTCGGGGCGGGGTGGATGTGCTTTTGTGAAGAGCGTCATGGCTTCTGCGCGGAATCAGGCCGGTGTTGCGTCGTCTCGCGAGGACGACCGCGCCCCTGTCTACTATGCCATCGGCGATATTCACGGTCGGCGCGACTGCCTCGACGCGCTTCTCGCGCGCATCGTTCGCCACGGCGCCCGCGCCGACGAACGGGACGTGCGTGCGCGCGTCATCGTGACGCTTGGCGACTATGTCGACCGAGGGCCCGATTCGCGCGGCGTCATCGAGCGGCTGATGCGCGGCGTCGAAGGCTTTTCCCTCGTCACGCTCAAGGGCAATCACGAGGCGATCTTCCTCACCGTGCTCGCCGATCCTGCGCCCGACCTCTGGGCCTGGTGGCGGCGCAATGGCGGCCATTCGACGCTGTCGAGCTACGGCCGGCTGCCCGAGGGGCCGCCGACGCGCGCATGGCTCGAGGATCACGTTCCCGAGGCGCACCGGCGCTGGCTGGAGGCGCTGCCTGTCGTCCATGCACCGGACGGCCTCGTCTTCGTGCATGCCGGCATTCGTCCGGGCGTGCCGCTCGACGCGCAGAGCGAAGAGGATATGCTCTGGATCCGCCAGGAGTTCCTGGACTCGCGGGTCGATTTCGGCGGGCGTATCGTACACGGACATACGCCCAACGAGACGCCCGAGATCCTCGCGAACCGCATCAATCTCGACACACTCGCCTATGCGAGCGGCATTCTCACTTGCGCGGTCATCGACGGCACCGATCCCCGCGGCACGCCGGAGATTTTGCAGACCTCGCTCTGAACGCCTGTCATGGACCGGGCTTGAGCAGCGCCTGCGTGTTCTCGCGCGCCTGGCCGAGAAGGAAGTGGCCGTGCGCGATCGCGATGGGCCGGGTCTCGTCGTCCTGCCAGGCATTGGCCGAGACGTTTGCGACGTTGCGTCCGAGCTTGGTGACGCTGGCGCGCGCCCGCGTCGCGACCGGTCGGCCGGAGCGGCGGTACTCGATCGTGAAGGTGATGGCCTTGGGCAGGGGCTCGAGTCCGATCTCGGCGCACAGCGCGCCGATGGCCGCGATCTCGAGCAGCGCGCCGATGACGCCGCCGTGCAGCGCCGGCAGGAGGGGATTGCCTATGAGGCTCTCCGCAAACGGAAGGCTGGCCGTCAGCCGCTCTTCCTCGAAGCCGAGCCGCACGCCGAGGAAGCGCGCATAGGGAACCGCCTCCAGGAGCGCCGCGAGATCCTCGCTGGCGCTCATGGTCCTCCGGCCTCCCCGTCGGGTCCGAGCATGAAGGTCGCCGTCGCGGCCGCGACCGGGTCGGTGCCGTCTCCCTCGTGGGCGAGGCCTCGCACGAAGGCGATGCGCCGGGTCACGCGGGTGCACGCCGCCTCGCCGACGACGGTCGCGCCGGGTGTCGCGGGCCGCATGTAGTCGATCCGGAGGTCGAGCGTCGCCATGGTGCGCAGACGCGTGAGCGCCGCGTAGGCCGCCATGCCGCACACGGTGTCGAGCAGCGTCGTGATGGCGCCGCCATGAAGGACGCCGGTCGCGGGGTTTCCGACCAGCCTTGGATCGTAGGGTAGCGCGATCACGGCGCGCGCCTCGCCGAAGGCACGAAGCGCCAGGCCCAGCGCACGCGCATGGGGTATGGCATCGAGCCATGGCACGGGGCCGGTCTGCCCGCCGCGACCCGTTCCGCCGTTCTCAGCATCGTTCATGGCCCGCAGTCCTCGGGCGTTCCGCTTCCCCTGTCAACGATACCCTCTTTCCGTGTGGTTTGACGGGCCTTCGAACGCGGTTAGACTGCACGGTCAACCGGTATTCGGTCGACGAATGCAGGCCAATTGGATGTGGGGTACCGCAGGTGAACGAGATTGCCCAGGTCATCGAGCTTGACGAAGAGCTCATCGGCAAGCGCGAGCGCACAAAGGCGAACAATCGCCGGGCTATCTTGAATGCCGCCCGCGAGGTCTTTTCCGAGCTCGGCTATGGCGCCGCGAGCGTGCGCGACATCATTCGCCGCACGGGCCTCGCGTCGGGTACGTTCTACAACTACTACCGTTCGAAGGAAGAGGTGTTCGAGGCGCTGCTCGACGACGTCACGATGTCGCTGCGCCCGCGTCTCACCGATGCGCGCCGCAATGCCAGGACTTTCGACGATTTTCTCTTCGCGAGCTACCGCGTCTATTTCGACTTCTGCTGCAACGACCGCGCCGCGTTCAATCTCCTGCGCGTCAACGCGGACGAGGTGCGCATCAAGATGAACACCCACGAGGTCGACGCCTCGGTGGCGGATGTGCGCACCGATCTCGTCGCGGCCATGAAGGCGGGCCTTTGCCCGCGCGTCGATCCCGATCTCCTGACGGCGAGCCTCGTCGGCATCGGGCGCGACATGGCGAACTACCTCATGACGCAGGCGCGGCCCGACATCGACGCGGCGGCGGCCTTCGCGACGGCGCTCGTCATCTCGGGCGTCGAGGGAATGGCGCGCCGCGGCAAGGCATGAGGGCGCTGGTCTGCCGGGAGCTCTCGGCGGATCTTTCGGGCGTCAGATTGGAGCGGGCCTGGCCCGATCCGCCGCCGCCCGGGCCCGGCAAGGTTCGCGTGCGGCTCGCCTATGCGGCGCTCAACTTTCCCGACCTTCTGATGACGCGCGGGCTCTATCAGATGAAGCCCGAGCTGCCTTTCGTCCCGGGCGGCGAGGCCGCGGGCCATGTGCAGGATGTCGGCGAGGGCGTCGAAGGCGTCGCGCCGGGCGATCCCGTCATTGCGAGCCTCGCGACCGGCGGGCTTGCCGAACGGGCGCTGCTTCCGGCCGCGGCCCTGCGGCCCGTGCCGGACGGGCTCACGCTCGCTGAGGCGGCGGGCTTCACCACCATGTACATGACGGCTTTCGTCGCGCTCGACCGGCGCGGGCGGCTCGCCGCCGGCGAGACGCTGCTCGTGCACGGCGCGGCCGGCGGGGTCGGCCTTGCCGCCGTCGATCTCGGTCTCGTCATCGGCGCCCGCGTCATCGCGACCGCGTCGACGCCCGACAAGCGCGCATTTCTCGCGGAGCGGGGCGCCCACCATGTGATCGCGCCGGAGCCGGGATTTCGCGAGGAGGTCAAGGCGCTCACCGGCGGGCGCGGCGCCGACGTGATCTACGATCCCGTCGGGGGCGCGGTCTTCGCCGAATCCATGCGCTGCATCGCCTGGGACGGACGCCTGCTCGTCGTCGGCTTCGCGAGCGGAACCATTCCTCAGCTCACGGCCAATATTCCGCTCATCAAGGGCTTTTCCGTGGTCGGCGTGCGCGCGGGCGAGCACGGACGGCGTCACCCGGAGGACGGGCGCGCCTGCCGCGCCGCCATCGACGGGCTCGCCGCCGAGGGGCGCCTCAGGCCCCATGTCGGGGCGGTCCTGCCGCTCGGGGATGCCATCGAAGGCCTCAGGCGCCTCGACCGCCGGGAAGCGGTCGGCAAGATCGTCATCGACTGCGCGGCGTGAGAGCCCCGGTCAGGGCGTGTACCAGACAGGCGAGGACCAGGCGCGTTCGCGAATGAGCGGGGGCACCCAATCCGCGCTCGGCGGCTCGCGACCGTCCGCGAGCGCCTGGGCCGTCGACCAGCGGCAAGTCGGGTTCTCGAGCACGCGCGCATAGTAGAAGGCGCGCTTGGCCGCATCGAACTCGGGATCGCGCCAGAGCATGGTCATGGCATCCGCGCCCTTGTCAGCCGAATAGGCGCAGGTTGCCATGTCGACGGCCGCGCCATTGTCCGGACACTGATGGGTCTCGGGATCGGGGGAAAGGCCGTCGGAGCACGCGATATCGAATACCTGCTCTCTCATGTCCTCGCCGTCGAGCCAGCCCTTGACGATCTGAATCTTGGCGAGAGGCGCGCTCATCGGATCGCGCGTCGCCTCCACGAGGAGAGCCGGCGCGCCGTCCCCGCGAGGGAGGTCGGAGCCCATAGCCACGCCCTGCGCATAGGCCTTCGCGATGCGGTCAGGGTCGGCATCGAGGCCGTCTGGGAAGCCGAAGCTCGCGAACACGCGCACCGCCATGCGCCCTCCGGAGGTCGCGAAGGTCTCGCGGCGCTTCATGGCGGCGAAGATCGCCTCGCGCGTGTTCTCCTCCGCCCACACCGCGGCGAGCCCGCCGGGGTTGAAGCGCAGGAAGCCGCTCTGGCCGAGCGGCACGGGCGTGAGGCGCGTCTCGAGGCTCGCGTCGCGGCGGCCGTGGCCGCCGGGAAAAGTTGCCTCTTCCGTCGCGCCGGGGGTGGCGTTGTGCGTGTCCGTCGAGCCGATGAAGCCGTATTTGAAGGGATTGACGCCGCGTTCGGCCTCGGTCTTGAGGCCGAGCTTGAGGCCGTCGCGGGCGGTGGAGCCGAAGCGCTGGCAACCGCGCTTGTCGCCCTCGGCGCACACCGGAAAGACCTGCTCGAAGCCGCATTCCTCGTCGGAGGTCAGAACTCCGACCGTGCATTCCGACGCGCCCTTGATCTGGAACATCTCGGCAATGCGCTCGATGCGGGCGCGCCGCGCGAGATCTTCATCCGTATACGGTGTGCCGTCCCGGCGCTCCAGGCTGAAGGCGTAGCCCCAGGAGATGTTCTGGTTGTGCGGGATCGCGATGACGTCGCAGGCGCCCGTGCAGGCTTCCTCGAGCCAGCGCCAGAGCTCGGAATCGAAGACGAGGTCGTAGGTGCTCTTCGGCTCGTCGGGGACGTGCGTGTTCGCGAAGATGACGTTGCGGTGCAGATGGCCTCCGCTCGGGGCGGGCTGCGTGAACTCGTAGCCGATGAAGGTCGTGAACTTGCCGGGCTCGTAGAACTTCGCCGCATTGGTCCGGGTCATGTCCCAGACCATGGCCCGTAGGTCGTTGCAGCGCTTCATGCCCTCCTCGCCCTCGCAGAAGCCGGCGGCGCGCTCGGGCGGAATGGCGCTGTAGCCAGCGCCGAGCTTGCCGCCGTTGAGGCGGCCCCAGTCCTGATCGCGCAGCGCGAGGCATGTGTCGGTGTCGTAGACGCCGCTGTTTTCATCCGTACACAGATCCGGCACGCCCCACCACTCTATGTGGTCGGTGACGCCGGCGAAATCGAGCGGCCTGTCGAGCTTGACCTTGCGGTCGCCCCAGATTGCGACCTCCTCGCCATGGGCGAAGCGATAGGCATCCTCCTGCGTGACGCGATTGCCGAAAGTGTAGCTGTCGAACGAGGCGGCCGAATGGACGTGGAGATCGCCGTAGAGCGGCACGCGGTCGGCCGCGGTCTTGGACGGCAGGGCCGTTTCCGCGGGAGGCGTGGGATCGGCGGCGGGCTCGGGAGCGGGAGGGGCCTCGGCCTCCGTCGCCGGAGGAGAAGCCGTCTCCGCGTCCTTGCGCTCGTCGCAGGCCGCGAGCAGCGTGGCGACCGAGAGCGCGCCGATGAGCGTCCGCAATGTCCGGCGTGTCATGGGTCGGGGCTCCCTTCGCGAAATTGTCATACGAGCTAACGAATGGGGTCGCATTTCCCTGCGCGAAGCCGGCGGGGCGCGTGCCTACGATCTCGGCCCGTACCAGATGGGCGAGGACCAGGCGCGCTCGCGGATCGTGGGCGCGACCCAGTCCGAGCTCGGCGGCTTCCGGCCGT
This sequence comes from Alphaproteobacteria bacterium, assembly GCA_024236075.1. Taxonomy (GTDB): domain Bacteria; phylum Pseudomonadota; class Alphaproteobacteria; order JACAEB01; family JACAEB01; genus JACAEB01. The sequence goes on from JACKLE010000001.1 coordinate 179,661, forward strand.
CCTCGATCGCCTGAACGCTCGACCAGCGGCAGGTCGGATCCTCGAGGACGCGGGCATAATAGAAGGCCGGCTGCGCGGCGTCGAAATGAGGATCGCGCCAAAGGGCCGAGAGCGCGTCGGCGCCCGCCTCGCCGGTCCGCGAGCAGGTCGACAGGTCCACGCCGGCACCATTGTCCGGACACTGATGGGTCCGGGCGTCCGGCTCGCGGCCGCCGGAGCACGCGACGTCGTAGACCGCTTCCCACATCTTGTCGCCGTCGAGCCATCCCTTGACGATCTGGAGCTTGGCTAGCGGCGCGCCGAGCGGGTCGCGAGCGGCTTCGACGAAGAGGGCGGGCGTAGCGCCGTCCGGGCCGCGCGGCAGATCCTGGCCCATCGCGGTGCCTTGGCTATAGGCGCGCGAGGCGCGGTCGGGCGCGGCGAGCAGGTCGTCTGCGAAGCCGAAGCCCGCGAACATGCGAATGGCGATGCGTCCGCCCGAAGTGCCGAAAGTCTCCCGCCGCCGCATGGCCGCGAAGATCGCCTCGCGTGAGTTCTCTTCGGCCCACACGCCGGCGAGCCCTCCGGGGTTGCGGCTGAGCGCGCCGCTTCTCGTCCCGCGCGGCGAGGGCACGAGGCGCTTGGCGGCGGCATCGTCGCTCGTGCCGTGCGCCCCGCGGTAGGAACGCTCCTCCGTATCGCCCGGATTCGAATTGTGCGTGTCGCTCGATCCGATGAAGCCGAACTTGAACGGGTTGATGCCGCGCTCCTGCTCCGTCTGAAGACCGAGCTTCAGCGCGTCGCGCACCGTCGATCCGAAGCGCTGGCAGGCGTTCTTCTGACCTTCCTCGCAGGCGGGATAGATCTGCTCGAACGCGCAGGCCTCGTCGGTCGTGCCTATGCCGAGCGTGCACTCGGACGAGCCCTTGATCTGGAACATCTCGGCGAGAGGCTCGACCGCCGCGCGTCTCGTCAGATCTTCGTCCGTGTAAGGTGTTCCGTCCCGGCGCTCCAGACGGAAGGCAAAGCCCCAGGAGAGGTTTTGGTTGTGCGGAATCGAAATGGCGTCGCATCTCCCGGTGCAGGCTTCCTGAAGCCAGCGCCACAGCTCGGAATCGAAGACGAGGTCGTAGGTGCTCATCGGCGTTTGCGGAACGTCGTCGTTGGCGAAGACGACGTTGCGGTGCAGCGACCCGCTGGCGGGACCGGGCTGGGTGAACTCGTAGGCGACGAATGTCGTGAACTTGCCGGGCTCGTAGAACTTCGCGGCGTTCGCCCGGGTCATCGCCCAGACCTTGGCCTTGAGCTCGTCGCACCGCCGCTTGCCTACCTCGCCCTGGCAGAAACCGTCGGCGCGCTGTGGAGGAATTGACTGGATGCCCGCGACGCCGTCGCGCATTCCGGCCCAGCTCCGGCCGCGCGCGGCGGTGCAGGCCTGCGTCGCGTAGGCGTCGCTCGCCTTATCCGTACACAGATCCGGATAGCCCCACCACTCGATGTGATCGGTGATGCCGGCGAAGTCGAGCGGGCGGGCGAGCCGCGCCTTGCGTCCGCCGTAGAGCGTGACCTCCTCGCCCCGCGCGAAGCGGTAGGCCTCTTCCTGCGTCGCTCGGTTTCCGAGCGCGAAGCTGTCGTAGGAGGCCGCCGTGTGGACATGGAGATCGCCGTAGAGCGGCCGGCGGAGGGCAGGGCCGCCTTGCGGCGGCGCGGCGCCAGCGGCCGCCATCTCTCGGTCTTCCTCGGCCACGGCCGGCGGCGAGCCCGCGAAACATGCTGCGAGCGCGAGAAGAATCGCGACCGAATGGGACGACCGGAGGTTCATGACGGCTCAGCCTTTTCTTCTGGCTGATACGGAGCCGTGGGTCGGCTCCCTGCGGCCGGCCGGGCGGCGCCGTCCCTAGCGGTCGGGCGAGTACCAGACCGGCGAGGACCAGGCGCGCTCGCGCTGGGTCGCGGGCAGTCCCCTCGGCGGCTCGCGATTGTCGGCGTGCGCCTGTAGTGTCGACCAGCGGCAGGTCGGGTTTTCCAGCACCCTGGCATAGTAGTAGGCGCGCGCCTTGGGATCGAAATGCGGATCCGTCCAGGCCACCTGGAACGCGTCGACACCCACGCCCTCGTCGCGCGAGCAGGTGGCGAGGTCGACGCTCGCGCCATTGTCCGGGCACCGGCCAGTCTTCGCATCGGGCGCTGCGCCGCCGGCGCAGGCGATGTCGACGACCGCCTCCTGTGGAACGCCGTTCTCCAGCCAGCCCTTGACGATCTGCACCTTGAAGAGCGCCGCGCTGGCCGGGTCGCGGCTCGCCTCGACGAGGAACGTCGGCGCGCGCGAGCCCCGAGGCAGGTCGCCGCCCATGGCCGTACCGAGCGCATAGGCCATCGAAGGCCAGTTGGCCTCGGCCAGGAGATCGTTCGATAGCCGGTCGCCCGCAAAAAGGCGGATCGCGAGGCGGGGGCCCGAGGTCGCGAAAGTCTGGCGCCGCTTGAGAGCCGCGAAGATCGCGGGCCGCGTGTTCTCCTCCGCCCAGACGCCCGCGAGCCCGCCCGGATTGTAGTAGGCCGCCGCCGGCGAGCCCTTGCGATCCGGGCGGCCGGCGACCGAAAGGCGCTTTTCGACCGTGTCGTCGAGTGCCCCGCCCTGACCTTCATAGGCCCATTCGTCCGTGCTCCCGGGTGCCGCGTTGTGGTTGTCCGTCGAGCCGATGAAGCCGAGCTTGAAGGGATTGAGCCCATTTTCCGCTTCCGCCTCGAGGCCGCGGGCAAGCCCGCCGCGGATCGTTGAGCCTTGGCCTTCGCAGAGGTTCGTCTCGCTGCCCTCGCAGACGGGCCAGAGCTGGTTGAAGGCGCATTCCTCGTCGGGCGCGCCGAGGCCCACCGCGCATTCCGAGGCGCCCTTGATCTGAAAGATCTCCGCGACGGTCTCGTAGCGGGCGCGACGGCTCAGATCCTTGTCCGTATACGGCTTTCCGTCGCGCTTCTCGAGACGGAACGCGAGCCCCCAGGAGTAGTTCATGTTGTGCGGGATGGCGACGACGTCGCAACTACCGGTGCATGCATCGTCGAGCCACGCCCAAAGGCCGTCCTCCATAGCCACGTCGAAGGCCGACATCGCATGATCCGGAACGTCCGCATTGGCGAAGATGACGTTGCGATGCATCATCCCGCCATTCGTGAGCGCGGGCGAATATTCGTAGCCGATGAAGGTCGTGAGGCGCCCCGGTTCGTTGAAGCGGTCCGCGACGTCGCGCATGAGGGACCACGTCACCTTCGCGGCCTCGCGGCACTCCTCGCCCGTGCAGGTCGGCGCGAGCCGGCGTGCCGGCCATGCCGCGACGCCGCCCCACGCAAGGCCGAAGACGCTGCCGTCGCCGGCGCGCACGCGCCTGCACATGTCGGTCGTGTAGCCCGGCCAGCGTTCGTCGTGGCAGATCTGAAATTCTGCAAAGCTCTCGGAATGGTCCGTGACGGCAACAAAATCGAGCGGCCGCGCGAGACGGATCTTGCGCCCGCCGAAAATCTCGATCTCCTCTCCGCGCGCGAAGCGGTACGCGTCCTCCGGCGTGTTTGCGCGATCGCCGACGATGAACGCGTCCATCGACACATGCGTGTGGACATGGAGCTCGCCGAAATAGGGATGGCTAGAGGAACTGCCGCCGGCTGCGTCCTCGGGCGAGGCGGCCTCGGCCAAACTGCAAACGAGGGCGAACGCCGAAGCGATGGCGATGCCGTAGGCACCTATAGTCGAGTGTCCCTGATTCATGGGCTCTGCCTGCCGACCGCGATCGGCTCCTCCCCGCGATATGGGCGCCGAGAGCTTCGGCGCGAACTCCTGCAACCGCGCGGCCTGTCCGCACGGAGCCAGTGGGAATTCCGATGACATTCCGTTCCGGGACAAATACCGGAATGCGCGGCTCAGCTTCCCGCCTCGACGGCCCTTCGACGGCGCTCCAGCGCGTGCCGCGACGGCTATCTGACACTCGGAGAGTTTGGAGCACAAGGCGTCAACATTGCGCAAATGCGTTTTCCGTTGCCGCAATCAGACCCGCTTGCGGGGCAGTACATCGCGGCCTGGAAAGGTCATCTCGTCCGTACAAAATTTCAACTACTCCGTTTGTGTGCTACTTATATACAGATATAAGAAAGTATGATCCGTCTGTTTTGCGAGACAAATAGAACCAAATTGAGATCTTGAGGTTTGTTTGCGCAACGGAAGTCGGCATCGATATTTGAGATCTCTGCGCGAATTTGTTATAGGGCATCAACATCTGCTTCCAGTTGGTTCGGCCTGGTCCGGGGCCGGGCGCTCATGGCGCCTGCGCTCGATGGCGTGGTCCGGGCCGGTTCAATCGAAGGATGCCCAGAGTGTCGGAACGATCTCATATCGGCCGAGTTGCGCCGTCACACGCCCCTGTGCTCGACGAATTCGATCAGCGCTTCGGGCGCGATCCCACGGCGGTGCGCGAGACCGATCACTACCGAGCGGAATATGTCCGCGGCTTCGTCGAGAAATGGGACGAGCTCATCGACTGGGATGCCAGGGAAGTGAGCGAGGGGCGCTTTTTCATCGACGTCCTCAAGGCGCGCGGCAAGAAATCGGTGCTGGACGTCGCAACGGGAACGGGGTTCCACTCCGTTCAGCTCGCGCTGGCGGGCTTCAATGTGGTGAGCGCGGACGGCTCGGCCGAGATGCTCGCCAAGGCGTTCGAGAACGCGCGCCGTCGCGACCTCATCCTCAAGACCGTGCACGTCGACTGGCGCTGGCTCAATCGCGACATTCACGGCAAGTACGACGCGATCATCTGCCTGGGGAACTCCTTCACTCATCTCTTCCTCGAGACGGATCGCCGCCGCGCGCTCGCCGAGTTCTATGCGGCCCTGAAGCACGACGGGCTCCTCATCCTGGATCAGCGCAACTACGACGCCATCCTCGACGACGGCTTCTCGTCCAAGCACAAATACTACTATTGCGGGGACCAGGTGACGGCCGAGCCCGAGCATGTCGACGAGAGCCTCGCGCGCTTCCGCTACGCCTTCCCGGACGGCTCGACCTACCATCTCAACATGTTCCCGTTGCGCAAGGCGTATGTCCGAAAGCTGATGAAGGAGGTCGGCTTCCAGCGCGTCCAGACCTATGGCGACTTCCAGGAGAGCTACGAGGGCGAGCGCCCCGACTTCTTCATCCATGTGGCGGAGAAGAGCTTCCATGAGTAGGTCCGCCGGCGCGGCGCGCGCGGTCGCCGAAAGCTACTACGACAGCCCGGATGCCGACGGCTTCTACCGGATCGTCTGGGGCGGCGAGGACATCCATATCGGCCTCTACCAGCGCGAGGACGAGGACATTGCGACCGCGAGCCGGCGGACCGTGGAGCGCATGGCGCTGTTGCTCGACGAGAGCCCGCATGGGCTCGGACCCCAAACCAGGGTTCTCGACATCGGCGCCGGCTATGGCGGGGCGGCGCGCCACCTCGCGGCGACCCGGCGCGCGCACGTCAAATGCCTCAACCTTTCGCGCGTGGAGAACGAGCGGAACGCAGCGCTGACCGAGGAGGCAGGGCTCTCGGACCGCATTGCCGTCAGGCACGGCAGCTTCGAGGACATCCCGGCAGAAGCCGCGAGCTTCGACGTCGTCTGGTCGCAAGACGCCATTCTTCATGCCGGCGACCGTGCGCGCGTCCTTGCCGAGGTCGCGCGGGTCCTGAAGCCGGGCGGCAGCTTCGTCTTCACCGATCCCATGCAGGCGGACGGCCTCGACGACCCATCCGCGCTCGAGCCCATCTATGCGCGGCTCCAGCTTCAGAGCCTCGCCTCCATCGGCTTCTATCGCGAGGGCCTTGCCCGCCTGGGCTTCGAAGAGGCGCTCGTCCTGCCTTTGACCGGCCAGCTCGCCTGTCACTACCGCCGCGTCGGCGAGGAGCTCGCCCGCGCGCGCCCGCGCCTTCGCGGGCGTGTCAGCGAGGCCTATATCGACCGCATGCTGACGGGTCTCGCCCACTGGGTCGAGGGCGCGCGGGCCGGCCATCTCGAATGGGCGATCCTTCATTTCGTGCGCGGCTGAGAGGCGCAGAGCCCATGCGCGCGAAATCGGGCCTCCTCAAGGGCCTCAACCCGACGGTCGCGATCCTCGCCAAGGCCCTCGTTCTCTCCTTCGTCCTGTTCGGCGTGCTCGAGACCGATCTCGCATCGGAGGCTTTCGAGGCGCTGCGGGAGGCGATCGTCGCGACGGTCGGCTGGCTCTATGTGCTCGTCGTCGCCGGCGCGCTCATCCTTGTGCTGTTCCTCATGGCGAGCCGATATGGGAGCCTGCGTCTCGGCAAGCCGGACGAGCGCCCGGCCTTCGGGCTGTGGTCCTGGTTCTCCATGCTCTTCGCGGCGGGCATGGGTATCGGGCTCGTCTTCTGGGCGGTCGCCGAGCCCGTCATGCATTTCGTCTCGAATCCCTTCGTCGCGGCGGGGGGCACGCCCAAGGCCGCCGAGGTCGCGATACGCCTAACCTTCTTTCATTGGGGCCTTCATCCTTGGGCGGTCTATGCCCTCGTCGGGCTGTGCTTCGCCTATTTCAGCTTTCGGCGCGGCCTGCCGCTCACCGTGCGCTCCTCGCTCGAGCCGATCTTCGGCGCGCGCGTCTGGGGTCCCGTCGGCCACGCCGTCGACATTCTCGCGATCTTCGCCACGACCTTCGGCGTCGCGACCTCGCTCGGGCTCGGCGCCGTGCAGATCAATGCGGGGCTCGAGCACCTTTTCGGCTGGCGCGTGTCCGTCGGCCATCAGCTCGTCATCATCGCCGCGATCACGGCCGTCGCGGTTACCTCCGTCGTCTCCGGCCTCGAGCGCGGCATCCGCATCCTCAGCGAGGCCAATCTCTGGATGTCCATCGTCTTTCTCGCTTTCGTGGCGAGCTTCGGCCCGACCGAATATCTCATCGAGACGCTCGTGCAGGGGGTCGGCGATTATCTGCAGAACATTGTCGGGCTCAGCTTCTGGACCGATGCCAACGCCAATCGCGGGTGGCAGGCGGCCTGGACCACCTTCTATTGGGGCTGGTGGCTGAGCTGGGCGCCCTTCGTGGGGCTCTTCATCGCGCGCATCTCCCGTGGGCGGACGATTCGCGAGTTCCTGGCGGGCGTCCTCCTCGCGCCGACCCTCGTCACCTTCGTGTGGCTCGCCGTTCTCGGCGGGACGGCGCTTCACCTCGCCCTCGGCGGCGACGACAGCCTCGTCGCCGAGGTCAACACGGACGTGACGCTGTCGCTCTATGCGACGATCGAGACCCTCGACCCGGGCGTTCTCGGCAAGGTCGTGGCGGGGCTCGCGACGCTTCTCGTCGCCACCTATTTCGTGACCTCGTCGGACTCCGGCACGCTCGTCGTCAACACCATCCTGTCGGTGGGGGAGCTTCGGCCGCCGGTTCTGCACCGCGTCATCTGGGGCGTGAGCGAGGGCGCGGTGGCCGCGACGCTGCTCGTGGCCGGGGGCCTCTCCGCGCTTCAGTCGGCGGCGATCTCGGCCGCGCTTCCCATCGCGGTCATCCTGGTCCTGATGGCCGTTGGCCTCCTCAAATCGCTCGCGCGCGAGATGCCGGCCCCCCGGATCTGAGGGGTCCGCGCGCCGGCCATGCGCGTGCCGCGTCTTGCGCATGGCGGCACGGCTGCGCCTAATACGCCGGTCAAGAGAGAGAGATTGAGGAGGAAGGCCATGTCGCTCTTCGACCTTCAGGGCCAGGTTGCCGTCATCACCGGCTCCTCGCGCGGCATCGGCCGGGCGATCGCCGAGCGTTTCGCGGAGGCGGGCGCCAAAGTCGTCATCAGCTCGCGAAAATCGGGACCTTGCGAGGAAGTCGCGGGCGCGATCAACGCCGCCCGGGGCAACGGCACCGCCATCGCCGTTCCGGCCAATATTTCCTCCAAGGAGGATCTGCAGCGCCTGGTCGACGAGACGCGCAAGGCGTTCGGGAAGATCACGGCCCTTGTGTGCAACGCGGCCGCGAACCCGTTCTACGGGCCGATGTCGGACCTGCCGGACGACGCGTTCAACAAGATCTTGCAGAACAACATCGTCTCCAACCACTGGCTCGTCCAAATGGTCGCCCCCGAGATGATCGCGCGCAAGGACGGCAGCGTCATCATCGTTTCATCCGTCGGGGGCCTGAAGGGAAGCCCGGTGCTCGGCGCCTATTGCATCTCTAAGGCGGCGGATATGCAGCTTGCACGCAATCTCGCGGTCGAGCTCGGACCGTCCAATATCCGGGTGAACTGCATCGCGCCCGGGCTCATCCGTACCGATTTCGCGCGCGCCTTGTGGGAAAACCCCGACGTCCTCAAGCGCGTCACGGCCACGGCGCCCTTGCGGCGCATCGGCGAGCCCGACGAGATCGCGGGCTGCGCGGTCTACCTCGCCGCGCCGGCGGGGCGCTTCACGACGGGCCAGGTCTTCGTCATCGACGGCGGCGCGACCATCGCATGATCTGTCCGCCGCTCGAGCGGCACGAAAAAATCGGGAGGAGCCGGGATGATCGGAACGCGGCGAAATTTGCTGCTGACAGGCGCGGGAGGATTGACGCTCGCCGCCTGCGCGGATCTGCCCTTTGGGTCGGGCGACAAGAAGGCAGGGGATGAGCGCATGCCGGTCGAAGTTGCGAGCGCCTATGCCGAGTCCGTCGCCTTGGTCGGGTATACGGAGGATCTCGCATCGGAGGTTTCGGTGCGGCTCGCGCGCTTTCCGGTCGCGGGCGCCGGCACCCTGTGGGCCGTGGCGATCATCGGCGGAAAGACGTTCGGCCTCGGCGAGCCCATAAAGCTCTCCTCCGCGGCGCAGGCGACCCCCGTCAACAGCGAGACCGCGCTCTATGACGAGCGCGGACCGGCCTCGGCGCGCTTCCTGCGCCACCATCTCTCCCTCGCGAGCTTCGACGGCGCCATGAACGTCACGGCGCCCATGCATGCGACCGGCCATCCCCCTCCGGGGCCCGGAACCGTTCCCGTCGGGATCGAGGCGAGCTTTTCCGCGATCCATGCCCCCGTGCTCGCGCGCGACGGCCGGCGCGAGGTCTTCGGCGTCATCGACGCCAAGGTGACGACGCCCGACGGGCCCGTCGCCTTCTCCGGGCCGGCAAAATGGCACGAGCAGTCCGGCGACCGGACGGCATTCGCCCCGCGCTTCACCTACATCGCCGTCTCGAATCGGGAGCGGGCGCTGCTCGCCGTCGCGCGCGAGGATTCGGACTATGGCTTCGCGGTCATCGACGGAAAGACCGTTCAGGTCGTCAAGGTGACGGTCGGTCCGATGGCCGAGCGCCGTTCGCTGAAGGTCGTCCTGGAAGACGGGCGCAAGATCGCCGGCACGCTCGACGTCGTGCACGAGACCTCCATGCCTGTCGAGGGCCGTCGTCGCCTGAGCACCACCGTCATGGCGCGCACCAGCATCGGCGATCTCGTCGGACATGCCAATGACTGGGACCCCAAGGCTTGAGCGGCATGAGCCTCGCGCGCCTGCTCATCGCCAATCGCGGCGAGGTTGCGGTGCGCGTCGCGCGTGCCGCGCGCGCGCTCGGGATCGAAACCGTCGCCATCTTTTCGGAGGACGACGCGCAGTCCCTGCATGTCTCGCTGGCGGACCGGGCCCATGCGCTCGAGGGCGTCGGCCCCGCGCCCTATCTCGATCGTGAGCGGATCGTCGCCGCCGCCCTCGCCACGGGCTGCGATGCCGTTCATCCCGGCTACGGCTTCCTGAGCGAGTCGGCCGCGTTCGCGAGTGCGGCCCATGAGGCGGGACTCGTCTTTGTCGGCCCGAGCGCCGAGACGCTCGACCTGTTCGGCGACAAGGGCCATGCGCGCGGCCTTGCGCGCTCGCTGGGCATTCCGGTTCTCGCCGGCACGGAGGGGCCGACAAGCCTCGACGAGGCACGCGCTTTCTTCGAGTCGCTTCCGGCCGGCGGCGCCATGATGATCAAGGCCGTCGCGGGCGGCGGCGGGCGCGGCATGCGGAGCGTCCGCGTGGCGGGCGAGATCGATGGAACCTATGAGCGCTGCCGGTCCGAGGCGCTCGCGGCCTTCGGCGTGGGCGAGGTCTATGTCGAGGAGATGATGCCGGATGCCCGGCATATCGAGGTCCAGATTGTCGGCGACGGCACCGGAGACGTCGTTCACCTCTACGAGCGCGATTGCAGCCTTCAGCGCCGTCACCAGAAGATCGTAGAGATCGCTCCGGCTCCCAATCTGCCGCAGGCGATGCGTGAGGCGATGCTCGAAGCGGCCGTCGCGCTCGCGCGCGCGGCGCGCTACAGCGGTGTCGGCACGATCGAGTTTCTCGTCGACGGCAAGAGCGGACGCTTTGCCTTCATAGAGGCCAATGCGCGCCTCCAGGTCGAGCATCCGATTACGGAGGAAGTGATCGGGATCGACATCGTCAAGACCCAGCTCAAGATCGCGGGCGGAAAGGGCCTGAAGGAGCTTGGGCTCGTCCAGTCGCGGATCGCGCCCCCCCGAGGCGTCGCCCTGGAGCTGCGCATCAACATGGAGACGCTCGAGGCCGGCGGAGCCCTGAGGCCGGGCCATGCGCGCCTCGGCCACTATCTGCCCCCGACCGGCCCGGGATTGCGCGTCGACGGCGCCGGCTATCCGGGCCTCGTTCCCTCCCCTCGCTTCGACTCGCTCCTCGCAAAGCTCGTCGTGCATACGCCGGAGGGCGGGCTCGCCGAGGCGCTCGCCATGGCGCGGGCCGGCCTCGAGGAGTTCGAGATCCAGGGACCGGCGACGAATATTGCATTCCTGCGCGCCGTGCTCGCGCGCGAGGAGATTGCGGAATGGGACGTCTCCACGCGTCTCGTCGACGATCGCTTGGACGATCTCGTGGAGGCGGCGAAAGCGCCGGGCTCGCGTCGCGGCCCGCACGCGGCCGCACCCGCTTCGCTTCAGCCGGGCGGCTCCGTCGCGGACATGGCATCGGCTCCTCCGGGCACGGAGGCCGTCGTTGCGCCCATGGCCGGGACGCTCGTGGCCTATTCGGTCGGGGTCGGCGACGCCGTCGCCGCCGGCGCCGAGGTCGCGGTCCTCGAAGCGATGAAGATGGAGCATCTGGTCGCAGCATCGGCGGGCGGCGTCGTGCGCGCGCTGGCATGCGAGCCGGGCACGACCGTCGGCGAGGGCGAGGCGCTCCTCTACGTCGAGCCGGCCGAGGTGGCTGCGGCCGCACGCGCCAACGAGTCCGCGCGCGATCTCGATCGCATCCGCACGGATCTCGCCGAGGCCCTGGAGCGTCACGCGATCACCGAGGATGCCCGCCGTCCGGAGGCGGTCGCGCGGCGCCGCAAGACAGGTCAGCGCACGGCGCGCGAAAACGTTGCCGATCTCGTCGATCCGGGCTCCTTCATCGAATATGGCGCGCTTGCGCTCGCCGCGCAGCGCCGCCGCCGCTCGGAAGAGGAGCTCCTCAAGATGAGCCCCGCCGACGGCATGATCGCCGGCATCGGATCCGTAAACGGAGCGCTTTTCGACGAGGATCGCGCGCGCACCATGGTGCTCGCCTACGACTATACGGTTCTGGCCGGCACGCAAGGCCACATGAATCACAAGAAAAAGGACCGCATGCTGCACCTCGCCGAGCGCTGGCGTGTGCCGCTCGTCCTTTTCGCGGAAGGCGGCGGCGGGCGGCCCGGCGATACGGACGCGGCCGGCGTCGCCGGGCTCGACATCGTCACCTTCGCGCAATATGCGCAGCTCAACGCGCTGGTACCCATCCTTGGGATCGTCTCGGGACGTTGTTTCGCCGGAAACGCCGCGCTGCTCGGCTGCTCCGACGTCGTCATCGCCACCGAAAATTCGACCATCGGCATGGGCGGCCCCGCCATGATCGAGGGGGGCGGGCTCGGCACCTACGCGCCGGAGGAGGTCGGGCCCGTGGCCGCCCTCGCGCCCGCGGGCGTCCTTGACCTCATCGTGCCCGACGAGACGGCGGCCGTCGCGGCGGCGAAGAAATATCTCGCCTATTTCCAGGGCCCGACGGCGAATTGGACCTGCGCGGATCAGCGCCTTCTGCGCGGTCTCGTGCCCGAGAACCGGCTGCGCGTCTACGACGTGCGCCGCGTCATCGAGGCGCTGGCCGACGAGGGGTCCGTGCTCGAGCTTCGCCGCGAGTTCGGCCACGGCATGATCACGGCCCTCGTGCGCGTCGAAGGCCGGCCCATGGGCCTGGTCGCCAACAATCCCATGCATCTTGCGGGCGCGATCGATTCGCCGGGGGCGGACAAATCCGCCCGCTTCATGCAGCTGTGCGACGCGCACGGCCTGCCGCTTCTCTTTCTCTGCGATACGCCGGGCATCATGGTGGGCCCGCAATCGGAGCGCACGGGCACGGTGCGCCACGCCTCCCGCCTCTTCGTCACGGCGGCGAACCTTTCGGTTCCTCTCTTCACCGTCGTCCTTCGCAAGGGCTATGGCCTCGGCGCGCAAACCATGGCGGGAGGCAGCTTCCAAATGCCGTTCTTCACCGTGTCCTGGCCGACCGGCGAGTTCGGCGGCATGGGGCTCGAGGGCGCGGTGCGGCTCGGCTATCGCCGCGAGCTCGAGGCGATCGACGATCCGGGCGAGCGCGAGGCGCATTTCCGCGCCATGGTCGACCGCATGTACAAGCACGGCAAGGCCGTGAACATGGCGGCGCATCTGGAGATCGACGACGTCATCGATCCGGCCGACACGCGACGCTGGATCGTGCGCGGCCTTGCTTCCGTGCCCAAGGAGCCGCCGCGCCAGGGCAAGCGCCGGACGATCGTCGATACGTGGTGAGCCCTCAAAGCGGCGCGCGCTTATCCGCCCACGGATGGGCGCGCTCGAGCTCTCCGGCGAGTCGGAAGAGGGTAGCCTCGTCGCCGAAACGGCCGGCCAGCATCACGCCGATCGGCAATCCCTCCGCGTTCCAGTAGAGCGGCACGGACATGGCGGGTGCGCCCGTCGCATTGTGTGCGGCGGTGAAGGGCGTGAATTCGTTGAACTCGGGTCCGAAGCGCTCGAAGCGCTCTGGCGTGAGGGAGATGACGCCAAGCTCCAGGGGCGGCTTGGCGAGCGTCGGGCTCAAGGCCATGTCGAAGGTCTCGGTGAAGCGCGCCCACGCGATGGCCGCAGTCTGCGTCGCGTCGAGCGCGCGCACGAGGTCGGCGGCGCCGGTCCGCCCGCCGATCTTGGCGATGGCGGCCGTCACGGGCTCGACCTCTCCCGCCGCTATGGCCGACCCGCGCGCGGCGGCAAGATCCTCCAGGATGCGATGCGTGTGGCTCGCGGCAATGGTCGCGAGCGCCTTTCGCAGGGCCTCGCCGTCGAAGGGAAGCGGCGCCTCCTCGATGATGTGGCCGAGGGCGTCGAGGAGAGAGGCGGCGCCGCGGACGGCATCGAGGCAATCCGGATGGATGGGCGTGCCTTCGGGCGTTTCGGTGACGAGCGCGATCCGAAGGCGGCGAGGCGGGCGCTGCACCTCCTCGAGATACGGGCGCTCCTCAGACGGAGGACTGAGCGAGGTGCCGGGCTCGGGACCTTCCGTCGCGTCGAGGAGCGCCGCCGAGTCGCGCACGCTGCGCGAGATCACATGCGCCATGGAGAGGCCGTTCCAGCCGTCGAGCCGCAGGGGGCCGTGCGGCGTGCGCCCGCGCGATGGCTTCAGCCCGAAGAGGCCGCAGCAGGAGGCGGGCACGCGGATCGAGCCGCCGCCGTCCGAGCCCTGCGCAACGGGAACGATGCCCGCGGCGACGGCAGCCGCCGCTCCGCCCGATGAGCCGCCCGCGACGCGCTCGAGGTTCCAGGGATTTCGCGTCGGCCCGAAGAGCGCCGATTCCGTCGTCACCGTCAGGCCGAACTCGGGCGTCGTGGTCTGCGCGAAGAGGACGAGGCCGGCGGCGCGGTAGCGCGCGACCAGCGTCGCGTCATGGTCCATCGCCCGGTCCCGAAAAAGCCGGCTGCCATTGGTGAGACGCGCGCCCTTCACCGCGACGTCCAAATCCTTGGTGGCGAAAGGCACCCCGGCGAACGGCCCCGCGGGGAGGCCGCCGGCGATCGCCCCGCGAGCCTCCTCGTAGAGGCGCCCCGCGATGGCATTGATGCGCGGATTGACGGCCTCGAGGCGGGCAATGGCGATCTCGAGAAGCTCGTCCGGCGTCACCTCGCCTCGGGCGACGAGCGCGGCGAGGCCGAGCCCGTCATATGCGCTATACTCGGCGAAGCTCATGGCGGTCATGGCGCCAGTCTAAGCCGCCTCGCGCCCGGGCAACAGGCTTGCGCGCTTCCGTGCCAGGTCCCAAATGGCACGGGGAGACCATGTTCGAAAGGTTCGAGGCTCCATGATCGAAAGCGCAATCGTGATTCGCGCGCGGGCCGCGCGCATCGAGGACGATGCGCTCGTCTGGGAGGACGAGGGCGACACGACACGGCGGCTGCCGTTCTCCGACATCGTCGAGATCGTCGTGCAGACGACCGGCGCCGGTGCCTCGCGCAAAAGCGAGATCCGCGTGACGACCCGCGACGGGCGCGTGCTCCTCCTCATCGAGGACGGCAAGGTGACGCTCAAAGGGCCGGGCGCGGGCGAGCTGGCACGAGCCCTCACCGCGGCGGTCTCGGCCGCCAATCCCTCCGTCGTCATCCGAACGGGCGTCGGCGCGGTCGGGGCGCTCTTCTTTCTTCTGCTCGCGCTCGCCGTCATCGGCCTCGTTGTCGGGCTCGTCTTCGTCGTCGTATTTTTCGGCCTCCTGTGGGCCGCAATCGGGGTGGCGCTCTTCAGCGTGCTCGCGCTGCCGCGTATTCTCGGAGCCTTGCTGCGGCGGTGGAGGGGAGGGCGCTGAGGCCATGAACGGATCGATTGCCGAGGTGAACGGCGTTCGCCTGCGCTACCGGATCGACGGGAAGCAGGATGGCGAGCCCCTCGCGCTCGTCAACATGGCGACGGTCAATCTCGGCGCCTGGGACCCGACCATGGACCGCCTTGCCTCGCGCTTCCGCGTGCTGCGCCACGACGTGCGGGGCACGGGCGGTTCGACCGGCGGCGTGCGCGAGGGCTACACCTTCTCGCAGTACGCGGACGATGTCGCGGCGCTCATGGACCATGTCGGCATGGCACGCGCCTTCGTCGTCGGCATCGCCTACGGGGCGCGGACGGCGGGCCGGTTCGCGCTGCTGCATGCGCCCCGCCTGACGCGGCTCGGATTGTTCGACGTCTCTTTCGCGCAGCCGGTGGGCCGCGAGGCGCGCGAGGCGAAGGGCGAGGAGGCGCGTGCCCTCCTTGCCGCGGCGGGCGAGCCCCCGGTCGCGGCGCGGAAGGACTGGTTCAAGAATCTCGACCGCGAAACGGCGCGCCTCACCCACACGGCGCATCAGGACGAGCCCGACATTACGGAGGCGCTCGCCGCGGTCGTCGTGCCGACGCTCGTCGCCTGCGGGCGCCAGGACCTGAACCTTCCTCAGGCCGAGCGCATCGCGCGGACCGTTCCGGAGGCGGAGTTCCACGTCATGGAAATGACGGGACACGGCTCGACCTTCTTTCGCCCCGGCCTCGTCGCCGATCTCATCGCATCCTTTGCCGACCGCCATCCGGCGGGGTGAGGCCGAAAGGATCGGTCGCCCTACGAGCAGCCGACGATTCCGCCATCCACGGGCAGGATGACGCCATTCGTGTAGGCGCCGGCGCGCGAGGCGAGGTAGATCGCGGTGCCGGCCACGTCCTCGGGCGTGCCGATGCGCCCTCGCGGGTTCGATTCCACGATCCGATCGCCGAAATTGCGCAAGGTCTCCGCCATCATCTTGGACTCGAACGGTCCCGGCGCGATGGCGTTCACCGTGATGTTCTCGCGCGCTAGGCGTCCCGCGAGCGCGCGCGTCAGGTGATGCACGCCGGCCTTGGCCGCCGAGTACGGATAATGCTCCAGCGGGTTGAGGTGGAGCCCGTCGATGGAGCCGATGTTGATGACGCGGGCAGGGTCCTCGGCGGAGCCGGACTTGCGCAGGAGCGGCAGGAGCTCCTTCGTCAGAAAGAAGATGGACTTGACGTTGAGGTCCATCACCTTGTCCCAGCCGTCCTCGGGAAACTCGTCGATAGGGGCGCCCCAGGTCGCGCCCGCATTGTTGACCAGGATATCGAGGCGCTCCTCGCGCTCCTTGAGCGCGGCGGCGAGGCCGGCAATGCCTTCCATCGTGCCGAGGTCGAAGGGCAGCGAGATGCAGGTGCCGATCTTGGAGAGGCGCGCCGCAACATCGTCGCAGACCTGCGCCTTGCGCGACGAGATGTAGGTCTTGACGCCGTTTCTCACATAGCCCTCGGCGATCATGAGGCCAATGCCGCGCGAGCCGCCGGTGACGAGGGCGTTCTTTCCGGCGACGGAGAAAAGATTTTTCATGGAGGGCTTCCCTTGCGATCGTCAGGAGCAGGCCGTGATCCCGCCGTCCAGCGGCAGGACGACGCCGTTCGTATAGGCGCCGGCGCGCGAGGCGAGATAGATCGCCGTGCCGGCCATGTCCTCGGGCGAGCCGATGCGCCCGCGCGGATTGGAGGCGGCGATAGCGTCTCCCCGTGTACGGAGCGCCTCCGCCATCATCTTGGATTCGAACGGGCCCGGCGCAATGGCGTTCACCGTGATGTTCTCGCGCGAGAGGCGCCCGGCGAGGGCATGGGTGAGGTGATGCACCGCCGCCTTGGAGGCGGGATAGGAGTAGACATTGTCGCCGCCCGCGCCGCCGATCCGCAGGCCCGCGATCGAGCCGATATTGATGACGCGGGCAGGATCCTCCGGCGTGCCCGACCTGCGCAGGAGCGGCAGGAGCTCCTTCGTCAGGAAGAAGATGGACTTGACGTTGAGGTCCATCACCTTGTCCCAGCCGCTCTCCGGAAATTCGGCGAAGGGAGCGCCCCAGGTCGCGCCGGCATTGTTGACGAGAATGTCGAGGCGCTCCTCGCGCGACTTGAGAGCGTTCGCGAGCGCGACGACGCCTTCCATCTCCGAGACGTCGGCCGGAAGGGAAATGCAGGTGCCTTCCTTGGACAGCTCGGCGGCGACCTTGTCGCAGATCTCGGCCTTGCGCGAGGAAATGTAGGTCTTGACCCCGTTCGCCACATAGCCGCGCGCGATCATGAGGCCGATGCCGCGCGAGCCGCCCGTGACAAGCGCGATCTTGCCGCTTACGGAGAAAAGGTCGTTCATCTGCGTCTCCAATCGGTCAATGGGGCTTCGCGCCGTCCTGCGGGGCCGCGGACGGATTCTGGCCGCGGGGCTCGTCGTCGAGTCCGAAATTCCTCCGCCATTCGCGGCTGAACCCGTAGTCGAGATGTAGGAGGCGCAGCCGCTCCTCCGGCGAAAGGTCCTCGACCGCGGCCATCAGCACGCGGTGCAATGGTCCCTGGGCGAGGAAATTCGCCTCCCGCAACTCGGCGAGCGCGGCCTCCGTCTCGGCCTTGTCGAAGGAGGGCGCGCGCAGCGCGTTCGCAAGGCGGATACGAGCCTCGAGGAGGCGCGTCAGAGGCGGCATGATCTCGGCGCGCTCGCGCTCGAAGGCGTCCGAGAAGCGCGATCGCGCCGGCTCGGGCAGCGAGGCGAAGTAGCGGTCGAGCGTGAGGCTCGCCTCTGTCTTGGCGTCGCGATGCTTGGCGGCCGGACCCCAGCGCGAGGCGACGAGGCCGAGGAGCGCGGCGTTCAGGAGGATCGAAAGGACCAGCAGCGCCGTGCGGGCGCGCGCGCCGAGGCCGCCGATCATGAAGCCGGCGGCCCCTTGAAGCCCGGTATGCCCTCGATGACTTCCGAAAGGTCCAGGCGTCCGGCATGTGGCAGCGGATTGCTGCCGAAGCCGGACGCGCCGGCCGAATAACCGGCGGTCATGGCAAGGAGCACGAGGCCCGCCATGGCCGTGCCCCGCAGGGCGGTGGGCCACAGCGCGGCCAATTGGAGGCGGCGAGCCGGCCGGCCATAGCGCAGCGGAATGGTTCGCGCCGCGAAAGCCAATCGGGCGCGCGGCTCGGCGCTCGCGTGTTCGGTCCAGCGCTCGAGGAGCATGTCGAGCCGGCGCTCGTCGGCGAGAAGGCGCCCGGCTTCCCGGTCCTCGCGCGCGAGCCGCCACGCCGCTCCGCGCACCTCGCTCGGCCAGCGTCGGATGTCGCCGCCATAGGCGCGGGCAAGGCTGCGAAATCGTCGAAGCCTCATCGCGCGCCCCCGCCGTCGAGCGATGGGACGCGACCGTCTAACCCAGGTCGAGATCGCCGTCCGCAAGCGTGCGGCGCAGGGCTGTGCGCGCGCGCACAAGGAGCGCCTCGAGCGCCTTGACGCTCACGCCCAGGCTCGTTGCGGCCTCGCGATTGGAGAGCTCCTGAAAATAACAGAGCATGATCGCGGCCTTCTGGCGCGGCGGCAGCGCCGACAGGGCCGCATCTATCCCCGCGCGCGCCTGGCGCGCCTGCAAATGCTCGTGGGGACCTTGAGCCGGGTCGGTCAGCTCGAAGGACTCGTCGAGCTGCTCCGGCGTGCGCTGGCGCAGCCGGTCGATGCTCAAATTCGTGACGACCCGATAAAACCATGTCTTGAACCGGCTGCCCCTCGGCTCCCACACCCCGGCATTCTGCCAAAGTCTTATGAGCGCTTCCTGCGCAATCTCCTCCGCATCGTGCCCGTTGCCCACCATGCGGCGGGCTAGCGCCAGGGCAAAGCCGAGATAGCGGTCGCTCAGGACTCGGAATGCCCGGCCGCTTCCGCCGGCCACTGCCTTGAGCAACACCTCGTCGGAAAGCGCGGCGTCCTCTTGCGAGCCGTCCGCCTCGGCAGCCTCGCCCGAAACCGGGACGAGGCCGAGCGCGCGCGGCCGTTCCTTCAACGCGATGTCGGAGCTTTCCCTGCGCGCGGACGCTTCAAGCGGGCCAGCGTCCTCGCCGGCGTGCCTGTGCCCCGGCAGTCGCGGTGCGGCGGCTTCTTGCGCCTTCGCCATCAACGGTCCTCCCCATGGGACGGGGCCGTCTCCTTTCGACAGCGGAGCGGCCTTCTTATCGCCTAATACACCTACCAGCTTCGGGGCAGGCTCGCCAGGGCGGGAGGACATCCGTCATGCGACGGGAGCATGGGCATTGGGACGTTCGAGCAAAGTTCGCGCAACCAACGGAGGACCGCGCTTGAAGCGTCTCATTATCGGCGGGGTCGTCGTCGCGGCCGTCGCCATTGCCGGCTACATGGTCCTTTCGGCGGGCGATTCGAAAGCCGAATACCGGCTGGGCTCGGTGACGCGCGGGCGCATCGCCAATTCGGTTTCGGCGACCGGCACGCTGGGCGCGGTGGTGACGGTCCAGGTCGGCTCGCAGATTTCCGGCCAGATCGCGAAGCTCTATGTCGACTTCAACTCGCGAGTGGCCGCCGATCAGGCCATCGCGCAGATCGACGCGGCGACGTTCGAGGCGCGCGTCGTCCAGGCCCAGGCCGATCTCGCGATCGCGCAGGCCAACGTGATCCAGCAAGGGGCCGCGATCGACCGCGCGCGCGCCGACCGCGATACGGCGAAGTCCATCATGGACGACGCCGGCCGCGACCTCGCCCGCAAGCGCGAGCTGCAATCGGGCGGCAATGTCGCCAAGAGCGCGCTCGATACCGCGAGCGCGGTCTACACCCAGGCCGAGGCGCGCTTCCGGTCCAGCGAGGCGGCTCTCAAGATCGCGGAGGCGCAGCTCGAGACCGCCAAGGCGCAGGTCACCCAGCGCGAGGCCGCGCTCAACAGCGCTCAGGTCGACCTCGACCGGACCACGATCCGCTCGCCGGTCGACGGCGTCGTGATCTCGCGCAATATCGACGTCGGCCAAACGGTGGCCGCAAGCCTTCAGGCGCCGATCCTGTTCGAGATCGCGCAGGACCTCGCTCAGATGGAGCTCCAGGCGGTGATCGACGAGGCCGACATAGGCCGCGTGCACGAGGGACAGACGGCGGCCTTCACGGTCGATGCCTATCCCCAGCGTCAGTTCTCCGGCGAGGTCAAGCAGGTCCGCCTCGCGCCCAAGACCGTCCAGAACGTCGTCACCTACACGGTGATCATCTCGGCCTCCAATCCGCAGGGACAGCTCCTGCCCGGCATGACGGCGAACGTCGAGATCTCGGACGAGGTGCACGAGGACGTTCTCATGGTGCCGAACGCGGCCCTGCGGTTCCGCCCGGAAGCGGATTCGGGGGGACCGTCCGCCAATGCGGGAGGAGGAGCGCGCGGGTCCGGCTCGTCCGGCTTTGCGGCCCAGATGCAGGAGCGCACCAAGCGCATGAAGGAAGGGCTCGCCCTCACCGGCGAGCAGAGCGCGCAGTTCGACGAGATTCAGGCTCGCTTCGCACAGCGCGCCGGCGCGATCCGCCAGTCGGCGGCCGGCGGAGGCGACGTGCAGGGCGTCGGCGACCAGATGCGCAAATCCTACGAGCAGATGATGAACGAGGTCGCGGCGATCCTCACCGACGACCAAAAGGCGAAGCTCGAGGCGATACGCGGCGCGGCCCGCGACGCGAGCCAGGGCGAGCGCCTGCGTCCGGGGCGCCTCTATGTGCTCTCGGGCGGGAAGCCCAAGGCGGTGACCGTCATGACGGGGCTCTCGGACGGCACCTCGACCGAGATCCGCTCTGACGACCTCAAGGAAGCCGACAAGGTGATCGTCGGCCTCGTCGCGCCTCTGCCTGCGGTCTCGGCGAGCTCGTCGCGCCGGCCGCCCGGCTTCGGCTTCTGACGAGGGAAGGGCCACCCATGCTCGACCCCGCGCCCGAGGTCATCGCCACCGCGGATCTGCGCAAGAGCTATGTCGTCGGCGACCAGGAGGTGCATGCCCTGCGCGGGGTGAGCGTCGCCATCGCGCGCGGCGACTTCGTCTCGATCATGGGACCGTCCGGGTCCGGAAAATCGACCTTCATGAACCTCGTCGGCTGCCTCGACCAGCCGACGAGCGGCGCCTACCGCCTCGACGGGACCGACATAGGCCATCTCGACGTCGACGAGCTCGCCCAGGTGCGCAATTCGAAGATCGGCTTCGTCTTCCAGTCCTTCAATCTGCTGGCGCGCACGACGGCGCTTCAGAACGTGATGCTGCCGCTCGTCTACGGCTCGCTGCCGCCGGCCGAGCGCAAGCCGCGGGCGGAAGGCGTGCTCGCGCGCGTCGGGCTCGCCGAACGCATGGACCACACGCCGGCGCAGCTCTCGGGAGGCCAGCAGCAGCGCGTCGCGATCGCCCGCGCGCTCGTCAACGAGCCGGCCATGCTCCTCGCCGACGAGCCCACGGGCGCGCTCGACACGCGAACCGGCGTCGAGATCATGATGCTGTTCCAGGAGCTCAACCGCGCCGGCATCACGGTCATCGTCGTCACCCATGACGGCGAGATCGCGCGGTACGCGAACCGCATCATCCGCTTCCGCGACGGGCGCGTCGTGTCCGACGAGCGGGTCGCGACGCCCATCGACGCGAAGGAGCGTCTCGCGGGTCTTCCCATCCTCGACGCGGAAGGCGGGGAAGCGAGCCCCGCGCCGAGCGAGGCGGTGCCATGACGCTCAACGATTGCCTCCAGGCCTCGGTCAGCTCGCTGCGCGCCAACATCCTGCGCTCGATCCTCACGACGCTCGGCATCATCATCGGCGTTGCGGCGGTCATCGCCATGGTGGCGATCGGCGCGGGCGCGCAGTCGCGCGTCGAGAGCGCGATCCAAAGTCTCGGCTCCAACATCGTGATGGTGATGCCGGGCTCGTTCCAGCAGGGCGGCGTCAGCTTGGGCTCGGGCTCGCGGCCCTCGCTCACCGAGGACGACGCAAAAGCCATCCAGGTGCTCGACACCGTTCTCATCGCGGCGCCGACCGTTCGCGGGAACGGGCAGATCGTCGCGGGCAACCTCAACTGGTACACGGGAATACAGGGGACGACGCCCGGCTATCTCGATGCGCGCGAATGGTCGATCCTCGAAGGCCGCCCGATGACGGACCAGGACGTCGCCCGGTCGGCCAAGGTGGTGTGGCTCGGCTACACGGCCTTTAAGCAGCTCTTCCCCGACCTCGACGGATTGGGGCGGACCGTGCGCATCTCGCGCGTGCCCTTCGAGATCGTGGGAGTGCTCGCGCCGAAAGGACAGACCGGCTTCGGTCAGGACCAGGACGACATCGCCTTCGTGCCGATCACGACCGCCAAGAAGCGTGTCCTCGGCCGCCGCTCGAGCTATCGCGGCGACGACGTGCAGCAGATCACGGTCAAGGCCGTCGATGCCAAGCTGGTCGACCGCGCGCAGGCCGACATGACCGAGCTCCTGCGCCAGCGCCACAAGCTCGTCGCCGGCCAGGATGACGATTTCACCGTCCGCAACATGTCCTCGATCCTGGAGGCCCGCGCCGAGAGCCAGGCGGTGATGACCTTCCTGCTTGCGGCGGTCGCGTCCGTCTCGCTCATCGTCGGCGGCATCGGGATCATGAACATCATGCTCGTCTCGGTGACCGAGCGCACGCGCGAGATCGGCCTGCGCCTCGCGGTCGGCGCCCGGCGCACCGACATCCGCACCCAATTTCTGATCGAGGCGCTGACGCTTTCGCTCATCGGCGGGCTCATCGGCGTCGTGCTCGGGATCGGCGGCTCCGTCCTCTTCGCGGTGTTCGGCGACTGGGACACGCTCGTCGAGCCGGGCTCGGTGCTGCTCGCCTTCTCGTTTTCGGCGGCGACAGGCATCTTCTTCGGCTACTACCCGGCCTACACCGCTTCGCAGCTCAATCCGATCGAAGCGCTGCGCCACGAATAGGTCAGAGCGTCTCGCCCGCGAGCAGGCGGGCGGCATCGGCCTTTATCCGCGCCGCCATGGAGAACAGTCCGTTCGAGCGCTGCGCGCTCAGGGCGCCGAGAAGCCCGAGAGCCTCGAAATCCGCTCGGGGATCGCTCTTGACGATGTCCCCGGCCGGGCGGCCCGAGTAGAGCTCGATCAGTACCCGGATGAGTCCCTGAACGATCTGCGCATCGCTCTCGCCGCGAAAGCGGAGGATGGGCTCGGGGCCGTCCTCGGCCCAGGATTTGAGCCAGACCTGGCTCGCGCAGCCGCGCACCTTCGTCGCGTCCGTCTTCCATTCGGGGGGCAGCCGCTCGAGCTCGCGGCCGAGCTCGATGACATGGCGGTAGCGCTCCTCCCAATCGTCGAGAAGCGCGAAGTCCTCGGCAAGGCGAT
Source organism: Alphaproteobacteria bacterium (assembly GCA_024236075.1). Taxonomy (GTDB): domain Bacteria; phylum Pseudomonadota; class Alphaproteobacteria; order JACAEB01; family JACAEB01; genus JACAEB01. The sequence continues at coordinate 202,783 of JACKLE010000001.1, forward strand.
CCAGTCCCATGAGGCGGGAGATATCGTCTCGACCGCGCGGCGGCAAGAGTTCCGCCGGAGGATCAGCCGGCCGTCTCGCGCTCCGCGAGCCGGGCCTCGAGCCAGTCATGGATCTCGCCGGTCAGGTGGGCGGCCCGCAGCTGAAGCCCGTCGACATAGGTGCTCGCGCGGACGCAGACGTCCGGCTCGCGATCGCAGAAGGCGAGAAGGTCGGACGTCGTCGCCCGCAGCATGCCATAGAGCTCGGCATAGACGGCCAGGGGCTTCGCCTCCTCGGCATCCGACTTCACTGGCACGAGGGGGAGAAGAAGGGCGGCGAGGAGAACGACAAACAAAGCGCGGAAAATGAACATTATTGGGCTCCGACCGGACGCGGGCCTTACGCCCGCGTGGTCGCACCATGCCCTAAGGACTTTGAAACGGCGTTCAAAGGTCGAATGAAGTTTTCAACGAATGTTTCCGAATTTTGAATGGAAAGCGGTAAGCACGATTGCGCCGTTGCGAGCCCCCGCCTGTCGGGCGGGGGCGGGCCGCGCCGGGCGATCAGCTCGAGGCGTCGCCTTGAGCGAAGGCGCTCCAGCAGGCCGAGACCTCGAGGAGCCCGTGCTTGCCGGCGCAATAGGCGTCCTCCTCCGGCAGGGCCGACGCGGCGAGGCATTGGGCGAGGTTGAGCTTCGCCCATTTGAGGCACTGAGCCCCGTCCCGGTCGTTGAGGGACGCGTCCACGGCGCCGCCGGGACGGTCGCCGGGCATGCAGATATGCGCGGCCGAGCTGAGGATGCGGTTGACCGGGCCGCGCGCGACGAGCCGCGTCTTGGCGAGCATCGTCTCGTCGGGGACGAACGAGATGCGCTCGATGGCTCCGTTTTTGGGCGAAGAGGACGACTTCGTGCGGGCGTTCATGAGCTCGTAGGCCTTCGCCTCGAAGCGGGCCCCGAGCGCGCGCATGCGCTGAACCTCGTCGGCCGCCGAGGAGATGACGGCGACGAGCGCGTCCCGGGACTGAGGCATGCCGGACAGATACATGTCGTCGAGCGCGATCTGGCTCATGAACGAGCGCTCATGGCTGCCCGCCTCGTCCTTCACGGCGTCGGCGAAGCTCGTCGTGTTGGCCGCGATGAGGGCGTGGTGGGCGAGGAAGCCTTCCGAGAGTCGCTGCGGGTCGAAGCTGTTGAGTAGCTGCGCGGCTTCCTTGATTTCCTTCTTCGAGCCGAGGCTCAGCCGCTCGATCGCCTCCAGGTCGCGCTGATAGGCCCGGTAATAGGACGCCCGCTCTCCGAGCGTCTGGCTCATCGCGGGCTCGACGCCGTCGGCGAGCGCCGTTCCGGCCCCGAGAGCGCCAGCGAGCGCGAGAAGGATTCCCCCGGCGAGATTGCGACCGATCCGCCATTCCATACGCATGAGCGGCCAGCTCCCTGTTATTGCCCCCCGGGGTCACTGTCGCGGAAATCGCGCGGACCGGCAAGGGCGGTGAGGCTCAAGAAGACACGCCCGCCCGTGAACATCGGGTAATCCGCGAGCGCCAAGCTTTATCTAGCTTTTAGGCGCATTGGCAGGGTTTCCCGCCGGGCTTCGTCAGGCCGCCGACGGCTGACTTTCAGTCTTCGTTAACGCTGCCTCACTAGGGTTTAAGGCGCAGTTCCGAGCTGCCGATTCTCGCCGTGCGCCGGGCGCCGCGAGCCCGGCCACTGGCAAGCGAGGGCGCCCTTTGTCGCTCAAGGACCTCTTTGCTCATCCGCGCTGGCGCGGCGAGGACGCACTCGCCGACGAGGCGGTGGGCTTTGCGGGCGGCCAGCTCGTGCGCAGCGCCTGTATCCTCCTCTTCTGGCCGCTCCTGTCCTCGCTCCTCGGCTCGTCGGGACGATTCGCGCCGCTCGTGATCGTGCTGCTCGTTCTACCGCCCGTCGTCGCCTTCGTGCCCCGCTTTTCGGGCTCCCTCACTTTCGCGCGCACGGTCTCGCTCGCCGTGACGCTGAGCGTTCTCGCGCTGCTGCGCGTCGAGCTGGTGGGCGCCGGAGCGAACGTGCTTCAGCCGGGCGAGCTGGCGGCGCTCGGCCTTTCCATCGCCGCCCTCGCGAGCGGGCTCCTCGCGAGCGCCGTCGCCGCCGTCGTCAAATGGGTCGAGGCCCGCCCGCCGCGCGCGCGCGCCGCGCCGAGCGGCGCCGCGAATCTTCTCGATCTGGCCGTCGACGTGCATCTGCGCCAGGCGGCGACCGGCGAGATTCTCGAGGCGTCCGCGGCGGCGCGCGCCGTCCTCGGCAGAGCCCCGGAGGAGCTTCTCGGCAGGCGTCTCGTCGAGCTCGCCCATCCCGAGGATTGCGGCGCCGTCGAGAGCGCGGTCACGCGGGCCGGCCATTTCGGGGCGGCGGCTCGCGCCGCGGTGCGGCTGCGCCATGCGGAAGGGCACGACGTCTGGATCGATCTGCGCTGCCGGCCGCTGGTGCCCGCGGGCGAGGGGGCCTTCGTCCCGAGCGGCTCGGCCGACCGCGAGCATGCGGCCTCGGCCTTCGAGACGATCGCGGTCTTGCGCGAGGCCGGCGAGGAGCGGCGCTATCACGAGGCGCTCGTCTCGGCGCGCGAGGAGGCCCTGTCGGCCAATCACGCCAAGTCGCGCTTCCTCGCCAATATGAGCCATGAGCTCCGGACCCCCCTCAACGCCGTCATCGGCTTCTCCGAGGTCATGACGCGGGAAATCTTCGGCCCCCTGAGCGCGAAATATCTCGAATATGCCCAGCACATCCATCGCAGCGGCCTCCACCTCCTCGACCTCATCAACGACATCCTCGACATGTCGAAGATCGAGGCGGGGAAATGGGAGCTGCGGGTCGAGCGCTTCCGCGCGGCCGACCTCATCGGCGAGGCGCTCGAAATCGTCTCGCTCGCCGCGCGCCACAAGGACGTCGCCGTGACGGCCGAGATCGAGCCGGCGGCGGCCGAGATCGAGGCCGATCGCCGGGCGCTGAAGCAGATCCTCCTCAACCTTCTCTCGAACGCGATCAAGTTCACGCCTGCCGAGGGCCAGGTGACGATCGCGATCGAGCTGGGGACAGACGAGACGCGCCTCATCGTGCGCGATACCGGCGCGGGCATCGCGCCCGACGCGCTGGAGCGCCTGTGCGCGCCCTTCGAGCAGGCCGGCGGAGACCTTCTCTCCCGCGAAAAAGGCACCGGGCTCGGCCTCGCGCTCGTCAAGTCGCTGACCGAGCTGCACGGCGGCGAGGTCGCGATCCGCAGCGCACCGGGCGAAGGCACCGAGGTCTCGATCGCGCTGCCGCGCATGGCCGTCTCGCGTGCGCGCGGCCTGCAGGAGGACGGCGCGCCTTGCCTCGAAAGGGGGGCCGCTTGAAGATCGCCCTTGTCTCCCGACAGCCGCGCCGCGATTGCGCCCACAGCCGGACGCCATGGAACCCACCCTCACCGCCGATCTCTGGGTTGCGGCCTATATTCGCCGCCTTGCGAGCCAGGCCGTGCCGGCCTTCGTCGCGCGGCGCGGCGAGCGCACGGCGGGAGCAGTGCTCCTCCGCCTCAACGGCCTCGCCGGAAGCTCGCTTCTTCTCGAGCGCGCGCGCCGCGCGGACGGACGTCTCATCTGGCTCAAGGTCCTGGGTTCCGAGCCTTGCCCCGACGCGCAATGCGACGCGCATATCGCGCGGGCCGTCGGCCGCGATCCCGATCTCTGGGTGATCGAGGTGGAGGACCGCGCCATGAGGCATTTCCTCGACGAGCCGGTCGAGTGACCTGAGCGGGAGCGATCTCATGCAGTCGCGCTATTTCCTCTTCGCGGACGAAATCTTTCGGCTCGACGAGGCGACCGATCCGCTGGCCAATCCGCGCTTCCCGCTGACCCGGGAGGCCTATGACCGCATCACCGTCGAGGAGCTGGTCGCGCTGCTGACCGAGACCTTCGCGAACGAGCCGGAGCTGCCCTTGACGCGTCCGGGCTTCGTCATCGCGGTCGGCCACATGCTCAACGAGAAGGGCGGCGTCAACGCCGTGCGCCCCTCGGGCGAGTCCTGGCCGGGCGCGGTGAAATGGGCCTTCGTTCCGGAGGCCTCGCTCGCCATGCTGAGCCGGCTGCGCGAGATGGGCGCCCTCACGCCCCAGGTCGTCGAGGAGGCCGTCTGGTCGCGGGTCGCCTAGCCGCTCACGCGCTTCGGCGCGCGCCCTCGTCCTGGGCCGCCGGGGAATCGCGCCAGTCGTCGAGGATGCGCTCGGCGATCGCCTCGCTCACCTCCTCGTAGAGCGAGAGCCGGTCGTAGGTCTCGTGGAGGGAACGCCGTCCCTCCGGTTCGCTCAGCAGCACGAAGGTCGAGAATGTCGCGCGGTCGATGCCGCAGGCCTTGGCGAAGATGGCCATGGGCTCGCAGCTCGGATCGGCGACGATCTCCTCGGCGCGCGCGAGGCTTATGCCCGCGAGCCCCGACATGGCGCGGGCGAGCTCCGGCCGCGTGCCGAGACGCAAGATTTCCACGAGCCGGGCCTCCCTCAGGCGCCGGCGCTTGGCCTCGAGCGTGCCCTGGCGGCGCCAATCCTCGCCTCCCGCCTCGGCGGGCAGCCGCGCCGCGTTCTCCGCGACGATAAATTTGCGCTCGGCGCGGCCCACGACGAGGAAAAGGCGGTTCATCAGCCCGACCGGCAGGTCGTGACGGGTGAGGAGCGGAATGCGCAGCGCGCGGTTTTCGCGCGCGCTCTCCACCAGCAGGGCGAAGGCCGCCGGGCCGATATGGGCCTGGTCGTTGGCGAGCAGGCGCAGGATCACCTCCTCCTCGCCGCGCTCGACGAGCGCGAGCGCCACGGGCGCGGCCAGGAAGCGCTGGCTCGCTATGGCGAGGCGATGGTCGCGCCCGCGCGTGCCGACGATGTCGACGAGATCCTTGTCGGGCAGGATCGGCCCCTTGCGCAAAATCGCCTCGGCGATCTCCGGGAGGTCCTCGGCGAGGAGGCGGGCGAGAACGAGCGGGGGCTCGTGGAGGGCGGCGACCCGCCGGGCGAGCGCGCGGCGATGGATCGGCTCGCCGGACGGCGCGAGGCGGGCGAGGATCTCGCCGATGAGGGCGCGCTCGCTCGGCCCGAGCTTCGGCCAGCGCGCGAGGAAGATGTCGGCGATGTCGGAGAGGAGGCGGGCCCGCGTCGGTCCCGAGGGCTGGCGCGCGAGATTGAGGAGCGCCGTCAGATGGGCGACCGTATCGGGCTCCTGCGCCCGCGGCGCCGACTTTTGCCTCAGCATATGGCGGATGAACATCCCGACCCCCACAAAATCTTGTGCGAGTCGATGGTCCTCATGATTCGCGGCGAATCGCAAAGCGCGGGCGGGCGCCTCAGCGCGAAAGGCTGTGGGTTACGTCCTCGATCGCGGTCGCGACGATGCCGGCGAGGCGCTCGATCTCGGCCTCGGCGATGACGAAGGGGGGCCCCAGAAGCAGGCAGTCGCGCAGCGCTCCGTTGCCGGCGGGATAGACGAAGGCGCCGAGCTCGAGCGCGCGGGCGAGCACGCGCTTCTGGACGTTCGCTTCGGCGGGGAAGGGGCGCAGCGTCTCGCGATCGGCGACCATCTCGAGGCCCACCATGAGCCCGCGCCCGCGGATCTCGGCGACGTGGGGCGACTGGCCGAGGCGCTCGCCCAGCGCCGCGACGAGATGCGCGCCCAGGCGGGCCGAGCGCGCGACGAGATCCTCGCGCGTCAGGATGGCGAGCACCGCGCTCGCGGCGGCGCAGGCGCCCGACGTCGCCGAGTAGGTGTAGAACATCGGCGAGGCGCCGCCTTCCTTCAGCGTGTCGGCGATCTCGTCGCGGGCGAAGATGCCGACGATGGGGGCATAGCCGCTCGCGAGCCCCTTGCCGGCGACGAGTATGTCGGGCGTCACGCCCCAATGGTCGATCGCGAAGCGCGCGCCCGTGCGCCCGAATCCCGTCATCACCTCGTCGGCGATGAAGAGGATGCCGTGGCGCCGGCATACCGCCTCCACTGCCGGCCAATAGTCGTCGGGCGGCACGATCGCGCCGCCGCTCGCGCCCACGATGGGCTCGCCGATGAAGGCGGCGACCGTCTCGGGCCCCTCGGCGCGGATGAGCGCGTCGAGCGCCTCGGCCGCGGCCTTGCCGCACGGCATGCCGTCGGGGCCCGGAACGAAGTGCAGCGGAAACGGCGTCGGCGCCTTGGGGCTCGCCACCAGATAGGGCTCGAGGCCGCGGCGGCGGTCGGGATGGCCGCTGAGCGAGAGCGTCGCCATGGTGGCGCCGTGATAGGAGATGGCGCGCGAGACGATCTTGTGGCGCGAGGCCTCGCCCCTGGCGAGGTGGTAGTAGCGCACGAGGCGCAGCGCGAGATCGTTCGCCTCCGCCCCTCCGCAGGCGAAGAGCGCGCGCGGCAGATACGCGGGGAGCCAGTCCTTTCGCAGCGTCTCGACGAGCGCCTTGCGGTGAGGCGTGGCGTAGGGCGGCAGCGCGTAGGAGATCGCGGTCATCGCCGCCGCGGCGGCGGCGCCCACCTCCGGCCGGCCGTGGCCGACATTCACCGCGATCGCGCCGCCCGAGCCGTCGAGCACGCGCCGTCCGTCCGCGAGCACGAGCTCGGCGCCTTTCGCGGCGACGATCTCGACCGTCGGGGACGAGGCGTGAAACGGCCAGAGGGGCGCCTCGTCCATAAGCTGTCCGTTGTCAGGACCTGCGGAAGCCGGCCCGCACCCAGGCAAAGCCGATGAGGACGATGGCGATCGCCACCGCGGGCACGATGCGCTGCTGGATGCGCTCGAAGGCGTCCGAGCGCTTCTGGCGCATATAGTAGAAATAGTTGTCGTGGACGAAGCCCGCCGGATCGAGATCGAGGCAGGCCTGGAGGTCCTCCTCGGGAAGGACCGTGTCCGTGCCGGGCTTGAGGCCGTAGAGCCGGCTCTCCGTCGCCGGATATTCGCAGAGCCAGCCCGGCTCGCCCTGGGGGTAGCGCAGATATTTGTAGGTGCCCCAGTCGATGTAGACGCAGGCGCCGATCCACACGATCGCCGCCACGATCAACAGCCGAACGACCCCCGACATAGCGCGATGCCTCCCCAATTGGCTCCCTGAGCCCCCGTCCCAAGGGGGCGGTCCGCAGTCTATCGAGCTTGCCCGCCTGCGTCGACAGCGCCGCCCCGGCTCAGGCTCCCTCGCCCTGCGCCGAGCGCCGCGCAGCGCCCGCGAGCGCCTCCAGGCGCCAGATGCCGAGGCTCGACAGGAGGACGCCGGTCGCGAAGAAGACGGCGCCGGGCCGCAGATTGGCGGTCGTGATGAGCTGGCCGTCGAGCACGAGCACGACGAGCGCCATGAGGAAGACGTCCGCCATCGACCATTTCGAGAGGATGCCGAGAAGGCCTATCATGCCGAGCGGCGCGCCCCGTTCGGGGGCGAAGGTCGCGACGGTCGCGAGGCCCGCCAGAATCTTGAGGATGGGAAGGCCCACGGAGAGCACCAGCAGAAGCGCGCCGAGATAGGCCTGGCCCTTGTCGAAGAAGGCGAGAATGCCCTGGAGGATCGCGACCTCGCTAGTCGCCACCCAGAAGCTGCGGACCGACAGGGCCGGCAGCACGAGCCCCGGGAGGAAGGTGAGAAGCCCGACCACGAGAAGGAAGACGGTGAGCCCGCCCGGCCGGACGGGCCGTCCCTCGGATGTCGCCATAGGCTCCCCCATTCCGCCCCGGGCGCCCGTTCGCAAAGCGTTCAGCGCCGCCATGGGAAGCTAGACCCATGCGCCGCATCCGCACAATCGCGTCTCTCGTCGTCCTGGCCGCGCCGGCCCTCCCGGGCTGCGCGATGCTGGATGTCTTCGAGGCGCCGCGCTCCTCGCTGATGAGCGAGGAGGTGCTCATCCGCGCCCATCCCTGGGAAGGAGACGGCGCGGACGCGCCCGCCGCCACCGTGCTCGGCGGGCGTTCCGGCAAGCGCTTCGCGGGACCGGTCGGCGGCCGGGACGCCTATTCCTCGGGCGCCGACACGCCCGAGGCGCGGGACGGCGCGAGCCTCGCCTCGGCCGACGCGCTCGGCGCCCATATGCGCGACTTCCGGCAATGGGCGCTCGACGTCCTGGCCCTCGACGAGGCGCGGCTGACGCAGGGCGACGAGCGGGCCCGGCGCGCCGTCGCGGCCAATCACGAGGCGCTCGAGGACGCCCTCACCTCGCTCGACGGCCATATGGAGGACGTGGCGCAGGCCGTGCGCCGGCGCGGCGCGCGCTTGGGACCCGAGCCGCGCCTCGACGCCGCGCTGGCCCGGCTCGGCGGCGAGCGCGTGGCGCTGGGCGAGGTCGTCGCCGCGCACCGCGAGCTCGTGACGCCCTGAGCTACTTGCCGGCGATGTAGGAGCCGACGGTCAGGCCCGAGACGCAGCAGGGCGACGCGGTGACCATGGGCACGGCCGATTTGAGGTCGCAGTACGGGGCCTTCGAGCGCACGCCCGGCTTCACATAGGTCCAGGCCTTGCACTTCTCGTCGGCCGCGCAGGCCTTGGCGCAGAGGCCGGCATCGGCGCGCACGGGCGTCACGGTCGCGTAGGTCGCGCCCCAGCGCTCGGCATTGGCCTCCTGGAACGGTCCCGCGGCAAAGGCCGCGACGGGCCCGAGGAGCCCCAGCGCCAGCCCGAAGATCATGGTTCTCGCTTGCATCCCGCCCTCCTTGGCTTTGCTGACGCCGAGCCTAGGGCGCGCGCGTTAGGACCGGCCTAACGCAATGCTTCGGATTGGGTCGGGACCGGCGGCTATTCCTTGTCGGACTCGCCGTTCGGCGTGACGGCGTCGATCGCCGCGCCCGCCACCGTGCCGGTCGCCGAGACGGCCGCGCCGGCGACCGTCCCGACCGCGCCGATGGTCGCTCCCGCGACCGCGCAGCCCGAGAGCAGGGCGCCGAGGGCCAGGCTCGCCGCAAGGGCGAGGGCGGGGCGGGCATTTCTCGTCGGGCTCATGGGCAAGGCCTCGTCCTGGGCGTTGGGGACTATCTCCGGCCGGCGCGAATCGCGCGCCGGGGACAAGCATAGGTCCAACCTCTTTCCGCCCGGCAAAGGGATGGGCGGAATTTGCCGCGGGCCGGCCCGCGAAGGACCGCTAAGATCCGCGAAAGCCCACAAATGGCCATGCGCCGGACCGATCGTTGCCGGGCCCCGGACGCCGCCCCGCCGAGACGACACCTATCGCGTGTCTCGCGCGCTTCGCCTCGCGCCCTAATAGGCCTTGGCGAAGATCGCCTCGGCAACCGCCGGCTTGCCGGTGAGCACGCAGGGGCCGAGGGATTTCGGCTGGTCGAAGGGCAGGCAGCGGATCGTGACCTTGAGGGCCTTCAGCGTCTCCTGCGTCGCGTCCTCGCCGCACCAGGGGGCGCGCACGAAGCCGAGGGACGAGGCGAAGGAATTGTCCTCGTCGCCCGAGAAGGCCGCCGTGAAGGCGGCGAGGTCGGCGATGTCGGCCCTGAGGCGCCGGTCGCGGAAGGCCCGCGCGGCATGGAGGAGCGAGCCCTGGATGTCGGAGAGGAAGCCGCCGATGCGCAGCGCGATCTCCGAGTCGGGCAGGATCGCCTTCTTCTCCTCGAGGCGGTCGCGCCGCGTGAAGGCGGCGGTGCGGTTCTCGAGATCGCGCGGGCCGACCTCGAGGATCACCGGAACGCCCTTGCGCACCCACTCCCAGCGCTTGTCCGGGGCCGGATAGTCGCGCGCGTCGACCTTGGCGCGGATCGGCTCGCCGGAAAAGATCTGCGCCGAGACGGCCTTGCAGAGCTCCTCGGCGAACGGCATCACGCGCGCCCGGTCCTCCGCCTCGCGCAGGATGGGCAGGATCACCACCTGGGTCGGCGCGAGGCGGGGCGGGAGCTTCAGCCCGTTATCGTCCGCATGCGTCATGATGAGCGCGCCGATGAGGCGCGTCGAGACGCCCCATGATGTGGTGTGGCAGAGCTCCCAGTCGCCCGCCTCGGTCTGATATTTGATGTTCGCCGCGCGCGCGAAATTCTGCCCGAGATAGTGCGAGGTGCCGGCCTGCAGCGCCTTGCCGTCCTGCATCATCGCCTCGATGCAGTAGGTGTTGACCGCGCCGGGGAAGCGCTCGAATTCCGGCTTCTCGCCGCAGATCACGGGGAAGGCGAGCTCGTCCTCGGCGACCTCGCGATAGACCTCGAGCATGCGCATGGTCTCCTCGCGCGCATCCTTTTCGTCCGCATGCGCCGTATGGCCCTCCTGCCAGAGGAATTCGGAGGTGCGCAGAAAGAGGCGCGGGCGCAGCTCCCAGCGCATGACGTTCGCCCACTGATTGACGAGCAAGGGAAGGTCGCGATAGGAGCGCACCCAGTTGGAGAAGGCCTCGCCGATGATCGTCTCGGAGGTCGGGCGGATGATGAGCGGCTCTTCCAGCGGCGCGTCGGGAACGAGGCGCCCGTCCTTCGCCGTCAGCCGGTGATGCGTGACGACCGCCATCTCCTTGGCGAAGCCCTCGACATGCGCGGCCTCCTTCTCGATGAAGCGCAGGGGGATGAGCAGCGGGAAATAGGCGTTCTCGTGCCCCGTCGCCTTGAAGCGGCGGTCGAGCGCCCCTTGCAGGCGCTCCCAGATCGCATAGCCCCAGGGCTTGATGACCATGCACCCGCGCACCGGGCTGTTCTCGGCCATGTCCGCGCCGCGAATGACCGCCTGGTACCAGTCCGGATAGTTCTCCGCCCTCGTCGGGCTGATCGCGGTCTTCTGGGGCTTCGCCATGTCGGTTCCTTCGGTGCCGGCGGGATTCGCGAGGCGGCGATTATCGGCGCGGGCGGGCGCACGGCTCAAGGGGGCGGGGGTCCCAGCGCCGCCGTCTCTCCCATTTCAATGGCTTGCCAATCGCGTGTTGGGGGCTCAATTCTGGGCCGAAGCTACATGTCACTCCTTCGGTGGTCTGGTTGGCGCCTCCCTCCAAAATGGGCCCATCGGTTCACCAGTGGCCCCTTGCGGCAGAAGGCGCGCGCCAAGTCTGTAGACAAGAAACAATGCCAATTCGAGCGAGACAAATGCCCATATGAACGCCGCGGTCGTGAACATAGGAAGCGGTTTGATGATTCCCTCGACGATAGCAGTCCCCATAGGCACGTCCGCAGCAATGCAGCGTTCGTAGAACCGGCTCGGCGCGTCGGATACTAGTATCCACACTCGGCTAATGGATAGAATTGCAATAGTGTATGCAAGCGAAACAGCGGAGTATGGTATAAGCCAGACTCCGAATTTTGCGAGCGATATCCTCGATGCGCGCATCAGGACAAGCACCAGTGTAATCATGAGGTCTCATCTCCCCTACCGCGAAAATCATTCTCGTGGCACGCAGTCTCACAGGGTAGGGGACACGGTTCAACCATTTAGGTCTGCCCACGGACGAGCCGGTGCCAAACGGGGCAGGCTTGATCGCCATGCCGGATCGAGGTATTACTTTTCATGAAACGTAATGGGGCCGTCATGGAATCGACCATCACCTCGAAGGGCCAGGCGACCATCCCGAAGGCGGTCCGGGACCGTCTCGGCGTCAAGCCCGGCGACCGGATCAAGTTCTTCGTGCACCCCAATGGGAGCGTCGTCATTCTGCCGACGCGGCCGGTGACGGACTTGCGCGGGATCGTGAAGGCGCGCAGGCGGCCCGTCGCGATCGAGGAGATGGACGAGGCCATCGCGCGCGGCGCCTCCGAGGCGGGGCGGCCCGCCAAGCGGCGATGATCGGCCTCGACACCAACGTCATCGTTCGCTATCTCGCGCAGGACGATCCGGTTCAGTCGGCGGTCGCCGCGGACATATTCGAGCGCAGGCTGACGGTCGAGCGGCCGGGCTTCGTCAGCCTCGTGGCGATGGTCGAGACGGTCTGGGTGCTCGATCGCGTCTACGGGCTCGATGCCGCCGGGCTCGTCGGCGTCGTCGAACGTCTGCTCGCGGCGGACGCGCTCGTCGTCGAGTGCGAGCCCGAGGTCTACACCGCCATGGAGGCGGTGAGAGAGGGGATCGGCTCCTTCGCCGATGCGCTCGTCGCCGCGCTGGGCGCGAGGGCGGGATGCGTCCACACGCTCACCTTCGACCGGCAGGCGCTGCGCCTTCCGGGCTTTCAGGCGGCTGAGGCGGGTCGCGTCAGCCCATGAGCGCGAGGCCGACGCTGCCGCCCGCGAGCGCCAGCACCACGAGCCAGGGCGGCGCTTTCACGGCGGTGAGCAGGAAGAGGCCGGCGAGGGCGACCGCGAAATCGTCCGCATCCACGACCGCGCTCGTGAAGACGGGCTCGTAGAGCGCGGCGCCGAGGATGCCGACGACGGCGGCGTTGGTGCCGCGCATCGCGGCCTGGGCGGCCGGCATCGCGCGGAAGGCGTTCCAGAAGGGCAGCGCGCCGGCCAGGACGAGCAGCCCGGGCAGGAAGAGCGCGACGAGGCAGAGGGCGGCGCCGGCGATGCGGTCCGGCTCCGCGCTCATCGCCGCGCCGAGATAGGCGGCGAAGGCGAAGAGCGGTCCGGGCACGGCCTGCGCGGCGCCGTAGCCCGCGAGGAAGGCGTCCTCCGTCACCCAGCCGGGCGGCACGACCTCGGCCTGAAGGAGCGGCAGCACGACATGGCCGCCGCCGAAGACGAGCGCGCCCGCGCGGTAGAAGGCGTCGAAGTGCGCGAGGCCCGGCAGCGCCAGCGCACTCGCCGCGAGCGGCAGGCCCGCGAGGAGGAGAAGGGCGAGCGCGAGCAGCGCCGCGCCCGCGCCGCGCGACACCGGGAAGCGGAGCGCGGTCGCGGGAGCCGTCGAACCGTCCCGGCACAGAGCGAGTCCGGCGATCCCGCCCGCGAGGATCGCCGCGATCTGGCCGAGCGCGCTCGCCGCGAGCGAGACGAGGATCGCGGCGAGGAGCGCGATGCCCGCGCGCGCGCGGTCGGGGCAGAGCGTGCGCGCCATGCCGATGACGGCCTGCGCCACGACGGCGACGGCGACGAGCTTCAACCCGTGCAGCGCGGCGCTTCCCGAGGGCCCCGCAAAGGCCGACGCGCCATAGGCGAAGGCGACGAGAAGGGCGGCGGAGGGGAGCGTGAAGGCGGTCCACGCCGCCGCCGCTCCCAAGGGCCCGGCGCGGAAAAGGCCGAGCGCGAAGCCGACCTGGCTGCTCGCGGGGCCGGGCAGGAACTGGCAGAGCGCCACGAGATCGGCATAGGCCGCCTCGTCGAGCCATTTGCGGCGCGTGACGAATTCGTCGCGGAAATAGCCCAGATGCGCGATCGGCCCCCCGAAGGAGGTGAGCCCGAGTTTCGCGAAGGCCGCGAAGACTTCCGCCGCAGAGCCCTTAGGTCTTTCTTGCGTGGCGCCCGCTGTGCTCATGGCACGTCCTCCCTCCCGGCTCGGACGACACGCGCCGACGGCCCCTGCGCGAAGGTGCTACAGGGCCGGTCCGGCAAAGCCAAGAAGGGATATGCGAAGCGTCCTAGTCGCCGATGCCGGAAAGGTCCATCACGCGCACGAGGGTCGGCTGCTTGGTGGTGTCGGAGCCTTTGCCGCCGGCCTGCTGAACGAGGTAGAGGCGCTTGCGCTTCGCGTCGAAGCTCGTGGGATAGGTCCAGAGGTGCGCCGCCGCATTGAAGTCCGTGACCTTCGCCGCCTTGCGCGGCGCGTCCTTGCCGAAGATCCAGGTCTCGAGGAAGAAGGTCTCCTGGAAGCGCGGAAAGCTGAAATCTGGGTTCACCGAGGAGCCGACTGCGATATAGGCGTCGGGGCCGAGCTCGAGATAGGCGGAGGGCTCTTCGAAATAGCCGAGCCTGTCCATGGGCGCGGGCGAGGCGTTGTCGGGATAGGCATAGCCCGCCGGGTCGTAGAGCGTGAGGCTCTCGTAGGACGATCCGTCCGTGCGCCACTCGCCGAGGTCCCAGAAGGCCTGCGTCGGGACGTAGTTCCGCACGCCGTTGATCTCGATACGGAGGGGTCCATCGAGCGCGACGCCGGGCTTGTGCGAGAGGAAGGCGTCCGAGGCGAGCGCGAGGCGCGTGTCGTCGGGCGCGAAGTTGAAGGGTTCGTAGGCGGTGCCGATGACGGTCCTGCCGCCGGGATTGGACCAGAGGCCCTCGCCCATGGGGTTGCCCGGCGTCGGTGTCAGATTGTTCTTCATGTCGACGATGGCCGGCAGCCCTTCGGGCGTGAAGGCGAGCTTGCCGCGCCCGAACTGGAGCGGGCCGACGAAGGGATAGCGCGTGTCGATGCCCACGCGCTCGCCCCAGACGATGAGCGTCCGTCCGTCGGCGCCGACGGTCTGGCCGACGGTCGTGCGCATAACGCCGTTCACCGGCGGCGGCGCGCCCTTCGGGCTGCACGCATAGGCGGCATAGGGCTCGGGCATTTCCGGCGTGCCGTACTGGTCGCCGGTCGGGCACAGGGGATCGGCCGCCTGATAGGGCATGCGCGCGACGGGGTCGGCATGCACCCAGCCCGCCTGCCAGTCCGTGAGCTGGACCCAGACGCGGCCGTCGTCCGAGATGGCCCAGATGTCGTTGAACATGCCGATCTCGCCATGCCCGGTGAAATGGCTGCCCGCGTGGGAGGGCATCTCGACCGAGGCCGTGATCCACTTGCCGCCCGGATGCCAGGCGGCGAGGTCCTTGTTCTGGCGCGCGAAGACCTTCGCGCCAATCTGCCGGACGGCGGGGCTCGGCGTTCCGTCCCCGGACGGAGCGATCTTCCAGATCTCGACGCCGCCGACGCCGTCCGCGACCGTCTCGCAGCCGATGCAGCGCGCGTTCCGTCCGTCGTGATCCGCGATGTAGAGGACGGAGGTGTGGTCCGGCTCGAAGGTTCCGACGGGCTCCTCGCCTGCGGTGAAGACGAGCTCGGCGAGGCGGTTGGCGGCCTTGCCCGTCTTCGAGGGGTCGACCGCGTCGCGCAGCTCGCTCGTCCCGAGGATGTCCTCGCGAAAGGTCTCGAAGACGAGGCGGTCGCTCGCCGGATTGTAGCGCACGGCCTTGGCGTTCCAGATGCCCGCCGCCTCCGGCCAGTCCGCCGGCGGGTTCACCGGCCGGCCGTCGTCGCCCTTCCCGGCGATGACCGTCGACGGGATCGGCTCGGCCCGCGCCGCGCCCGGAAAGCTTGCGCCTGCGAGGAGTAGCATCGCCCCCCAGAAAGCCCGCCGCGCCCGCATGTCCCGCCCCCTCTCGCCGCCATTTCTTGTCGGAAGACCGTTGCTCCGGTCCACCTAAATCGAAACGGCGAGGATTTCCAATAAAATATCTTTTCAGGGCGCGTGCGGGCCGCGCCGCAGGCGGAAGACGAGATGGCCCGCCTCCTCGCGCGCCTCGAGGAGCGTGTGCCCGCCCTCGCCGCAGAAATGAGGAATGTCGATGCGCGCCATGGGGTCGGTCGCGAGGAGCACGAGCTCGGCGCCGGGCGCGAGCGCGAGCAGCGCCTTGCGCGCCTTGAGGACGGGCAGGGGGCACAGGAAGCCGCGCGCGTCGACGATGGGCTGCCCCTCGTTTTGCTCCACTGGCGGCACCGGCTAGTCTCCCGCGGCACGCCATCGACCGACAGACAAGGCCGCGCCAAATGGGTCTCATCGCCGATCTCTGGGAGGATGTCCAATTCGTCCGGCGGGCGCTCTCGCTGCTCGGCACCATCAAGCGCCTGCCCCCCACGATCGAGATGACGGCGGCCGACGTGCTCGAGGAGCAGGCGCGGCGCACCCCGCACGCGCCCGCCATCCTCTACGAGGGCGACACGGTGAGCTACGGCGCGTTCGACGCGGCGGCGAGCCGCTATGCGCGCTGGGCGCAAGGCCTCGGCGTGAAGCGCGGCGACATTGTCGGGCTCCTGATGGAGAACGAGCCCGACTATCTCTTCGCCTGGGCGGGGCTTGCCAAGATCGGCGCGGCGACGGCCCTCATCAACACGAACCAGCGCGGGCCGGCGCTCGCCCATTCGCTCGATCTCGCGGGCGCGCGCCACCTCGTTCTGGGATCGAGCCTCGCCGAGGCTTTCGAGGGCGCCGCGGGCGAGCTCAAGGAGCGGCCCACGGTCTGGACGCTCGGCCCTGTCCATCAGGGCACGGAGGATCTCGCCGCCGCGCTCGCCGCCGAGTCCGCCGAGCCGGTGGGCCGCGAGGCACGCGCGGGGATGCAGGCGAGGGAGCTGCTCTTCTACATCTACACGAGCGGCACCACGGGGCTGCCCAAGGCCGCGCGCTTCACCCATGTGCGCTTCCTGCACGCGGGCAACGCCTTTGCCATCGCCACGGACATGCGCCGTGCCGACCGCCTCTACAATCCGCTGCCGCTCTACCATTCGGCGGGCGGCGTCGCGGCGGTCGCGAACGTCATGGTGCGCGGCGCGGGGCTCGCCCTCGCGCGCAAATTCTCTGCCCACGGTTTTTGGGACGACGTCGTGCGCCACCGCGCCACCATGTTCCAGTATATCGGAGAGCTCTGCCGCTATCTCATGAACACGCCGGTCGCCGAGAACGAGCGCGACCACCGCCTGCGCCTCGCCGTCGGCAACGGCCTCAGGCCGGACATATGGGAGGCCTTCACGGCGCGCTTCGCGATCCCGCGCGTCGTCGAGTTCTACGGCTCGACGGAGGGCAACGTCACGCTCTTCAACACCGAAGGCAAGCCCGGCGCGATCGGCCGTGTGCCCCCTTTCCTGAAGAAGTCCTTCCCCGTGCGCCTCGCGCGCTACGACTACGACGCGCAGGATCTCGAGCGCGGCCCGGACGGCTTCTGCATCGAGGCTGCGCCCGGCGAGGTCGGCGAGGCGCTCGGCGTCATCTCCTCCGACCCGCGCAACCTCTTCGAGGGCTACACCAGGAAGGAGGACACGAGGAAGAAGATCGCCGAGAACGTCTTCGTCGCCGGCGACCGCTATTTCCGCACGGGCGATCTTCTGCGTCAGGACGAGCGCGGCTATTTCTACTTCGTCGACCGCGTGGGCGACACCTTCCGCTGGAAGGGCGAGAACGTCTCGACGGCCGAGGTCGCGCGCATGCTCGGGCTCGTGCCCGGCATCAGGGAGGCGAATGTCTACGGCGTCGCCGTTCCGGGCACGGACGGGCGCGCCGGCATGGCCGCGATCGCGGCGGGCGAGGAGCTCGACATAGCGGGCCTCGCCGAGCGCCTGCGCGAGCGGCTGCCGCGCTATGCCGTGCCGATCTTCCTGCGCCTGCAGCCGCAGATGGAGGTGACCGGCACCTTCAAGCACCGCAAGGTCGAGCTCGTGAAGGAGGGCTTCGACCCCGCCGCGATCTCCGAGCGCCTCTACTTCCTCGATCCGGGCACGGGCGGCTACGTGCCGCTCGACGCCGAGCGCCACCGCCTCATCGTCAACGGCGCGATACGGCTTTGAGGCATTCGCGCCGGCCGCGACAGACGCTTTGCCCTCGCGCCCGGCGCCGCTAAACTCCAGGACCGAGGCGGACGGCGGAGTGGGTCTCCGAAGCGGTCCGCGCGTGGGTGCGGCCGGTCCGCGCGGCGATTGCGTGGGCTCGGCGAGGGGACGTGCGGCGCATGAGCATGGAACTCGTCGCGATCGCGTTTGCGGGCGCCGCTCTCGTCGGCTTCCTCGGCTATCGGCTGTGGCGCCGCCGCCCGGCGGTGCGCCCGCTCGCCGACGTCGTCGGGCGCTATCGCCGCATGGCGCGGCGCAGCCCGCGCCGCTTCGCGCCGGGGCTCGCGATCAGCCTCCACGAGCTCAGCCTCGAGCTGATGGCGGCGGGCGAGCGGCGGGCCGCGCTCGTCGCGGTGCAGGAGGCGGTGGACATATTGCGTGTCCTGGCGCGCAGCGAGCCCAAGCGCTTCGCGGGCCAGCTCACCGAGAGCCTCGCGCTCGAGACCTCGCTCCTCACCCAGATGGGCCTGCCGGCCGGCGAGGTGGTGCGCGAGGTGGGCCTCGCCCATTTCCTCGGCGAGACGGAGGGGCGCCCGCTCGCCGACGCGATCGCGCTGCACGGCTGGGGGATCGCCTTCCTCGTCCTCGCGCTCGCCTGCGCCATGCTCGCCTATGTGGGCGTGACGACCGGCGCCTTCGGCTGAGGGCGGCAATCTCTTCCCCAGGCGGCCGATCCGCCCCGGCCAATTCGTCCCCGGGGCGCCCAGGCTTTCGCGGCAAGCCATTGATTCGACTGATCCAAGCCCGTCGGCCGGGATTGGTCCGGGGATTGCGGATGGCGGTCCGCCGACCCGGAGGAAACCGCCCCATGATCACCGCCCACGACCTGCACACGCTCGCGCGCTATCTCTTCGACCGCCACGGCGCCGAGGCCGACACGCTCGCCGCGCGCGCCATCGGCGAGCTCGAGGCGATGGGCGAGGGCGGCCGGGCCGCGGCTTGGCGGGCCCTGCGCGCGGTGGTCGGCGACCTCATCGAGGGCCGCCTCGACCCCGCCGACACGCAGATCACCATCCAGTAGCACGCCTTTTGCGGGTGTTCTGCGCGAAGCGCGCCCCTGCGCCTTGCGCGGCTCGTCCGCCGCGTCGATGATGTTCGGCCCCGCCCCCAAGGGCGCCGCGGGCCCTGCCTCAACAATGCAAGGAATCCTGGCTGATGCCTCTCGATCCCACGGTCAAGGCGCTGCTCGATCAGATCGCGGAGAACCCGCAACCCAAGCTCTGGGAAATGCCGATCGCGGCGGGCCGCGAGGCCTATGAGGGCGTCCGCCTGCTCGCCGGCGGCCAGTCGGTGCCCATCGGCAAGGTCGAGGCCATGGAGGCGCCGGGCCCGGCGGGTCCCATCCGCCTGCGCGTCTTCTACGGCGTCGCTGGCGGCGCGACGCGCCCCGCCATCATCTTCTACCACGGGGGCGGCTTCACCATCGGCTCGCTCGACACGCATGACGATCTCTGCCGGCGCCTCGCCAACGAGTCGGGCTGCGTCGTCGTCTCGGTCGACTACCGCCTCGCGCCCGAGAACAAGTTTCCGGCCGCCGTGGAGGACGCGATGGCGGCCGCGCGCTTCGTCGAGGAGAACGCGCCGCGCCTCGCGATCGACCCGAACGCGCTCGCCGTGGCGGGCGTCAGCGCGGGCGCCAATCTCGCCACCGTCGTCTGCCAGCTCGCGCGCGAGGCCGGACGCCCGCGCATCTGCTTGCAGATCCTCATGTGCCCCTTCACCGACGCGCGCGCCGAGACGCCCTCGCTGCGCGAATTCGCGCAAGGCTACTTCCTCGAGCGCAAGACCATGGAATGGTTCATGGATCAGTATGCGGACAAGGCGTCCTCGCTCGACGATCCGCGCCTCTCGCCGATGCGCGCCTCCTCGCTCAGCGGCCTGCCGCCCGCCATCGTCTACACCGCCGAGTACGATCCCCTGCGCGACGAGGGCAAGGCCTATGCCGACCGCCTCAAGGCCGAGGGCGTCGAGGTGGTCTACAAATGCGCGCCCGGCATGATCCACGACTATGTGACGCTCGCCGCGATCATCCCCGGCGGCGCGGACGACCTCGCCGAGATCGGCCGCCTCGTCGCGGAGCGGCTGGGATAGGCCCGTCCGCCGGCCGCACGGATGCGCGAGGTCGATGCGCGGTTCCTTCTCCCTCGGGAGAAGGACGGGATGAGGGGCCTGTCGCTTCCGCGGCAGACGGCCGTGGCCCACGATCCGTCGCACCCCTCACCCGACTGCGACTATGGCGCTCCGGAGACGGAGCGCCAAGTCTCGCAGCCCTCTCCCGGCGGGAGAGGGACGGGCCGCCGCGTCAGCTCTTCCTGGCGCCCGGGCGGCCATAGGTCTCGTGAAGGATGGCGACGAGCGCGCCGCCCATGAGGATGGCGTAGGACGAGACGTAGAGCCACAGGATGAAGACGACGAGCGCGGTCAGCGAGCCGTAGAGCTGGTTGTAGAAGGTCGCGAACCGTATGTACTCGGAGAATACGATCGTCGCGACGAGCCAGATGGCGAGGCCGAGGATGGCGCCCGTCGCCGACCAGCGCCAGGCCATGCGCTCCTCCACCGCCATGCCGTAGCGGTAGACGATCGTCAGCATCAGCCACAGCGCGACCGCCGTCGGGCCCCAGCGGCTGAGGGGGCCGAGCACCGGCGCGCCCATCTCGACGCCGAGATTGGCAAGCACCTCCGGCAGGAGCGAGGTGACGAAGGAGATGAGGAGCGCGAAGCCGAAGGCGACGCCGGTGATCACGACGCCGAAGAGGTGGAAGGTGAAGAAGCCGCGATGGGTGCGCTGGCCCTGCAGCACGTTGAGGCCCGCGACGAGGCCCTTGAGCCCGCGGCTCGAGCTCCAGAGGGCGAGGACGAGGGCGATGAAGCCCTGCACCGTCAGCGAGCCGGTCGAGCGGCTCGCGAGCTGCGCGATCTGCCCGCCGATGAGGCTGCGGGCGCCCGCGGGAATGAGCGCCGTCAGCCCCTCGAACTGATGCCGCACCTCGTCGCCCGAGAGGAGGAGGCCGAAGAGCGTCGTCGCGAAGACGACGGCCGGAAAGAGCGCGAGCATGGTGAAGAACGACATGCCCGCCGCGACGAGCGACATGTCGCGCTCGAGGAGCCGCGCGACGGCGCGGGCGAAGACGGCGACCGGGTTCTTGGGATGCGGGGTGAGGCGAGCGATGGCGCGCGCGAGGCGCACGCGCCAGCCCACGCGCTCGGCGAGCTCTATGGGGCCGTCTTCCGCCTCCTCGGCGAGCGTCAGCTCGTCGGGGTCCACCCCTCCCTCGCCGCGCTCGCCCCGCTCTGTCACTGCCCGAAGAGATCCTTGAGGGTCGGAGCCTTGGCGGGCTTCGTCTCGCCCTCCGCGGGCGGCGCCTCGGCCTCGGGCGCGGTCTCCTCGCTCTTCTTGCCGCCGAGGAGCGAATCCTTGAGGCGGTCCTCGAGGCTCTTCTTCTCGCCGTCCTCGGTCTCCGACTTGCCGAGCGCTCCTCCGAGGAGCTTGCGGCCGAGATCGGCGGCGTCGGGGCCGATCTTGAGCTTGTCCCAGGTGCCGGTGATGAGGATGGGCACGGAAAGTCCGGTCACGTCGGTCTTGCCGCCCTGGCCCTCCAGCGTCGAGACGGCCACCGGCGTCACGCGGTATTTCACCGTGCGCTCGAGAAGGTTCGACTGCCCTTCGCCGGCGACGCGCAGAAGCGGGTTGAGAAGCTGGAGGTCGCTGTTGGCGAGCACGCCCTTGTTGAGCGTGAACGTGCCCTTCATCTCGGCGAAGTCGGTCTTCTGCTCGCTGCGGTCGAGCGAGAGCTCGGTGACGGCGGAGGCGACCGAGCGCACGAGCTGGGCGAGGTTGAGCCCGTAGATCGCGCCGTTCTCGAAGAAGAGCGAGCCCGCGCCGTCGAGGCCGGCGATCATGTCGCGCTGGCTGCGTCCGCGCGTCGTGAAGGCGATGTCGAGATTGCCGAGGCCCTCCAGGCGCTTGAAGCCGATCGAGTCGCTGAGGAGCGGGCGCGCCTCGATCCCCTTCAGCGAGAAGGTCGCCGACATGGCGGGCACCGCGCCATGGGCGTCGACGACGAGCTTGGCGAGCCCGGCCCCCTTGTAGAGCGCGAGCTTGGAGAGATCGGCGTCGAGCACGCCGTCGGCGAGGCCGAGCTGGAGCTCGCTCTCGCCGATCTTGATCTCGTTGAAGAAGATGGCGCCGACCTTGAGGGCGACGTCGGCGTCGACGGCCCTGAGCGCCGAGAGATCGATGGGCGCGGTGCTCCAGCCCCCGCCCGCCGCGGGCGCGCCGCCGCTTCCGCCTCCGCCGCCGCCGGCCTTGGCGCCGCCGCCCGCATAGGGCGTGACGTCGAGCTTGTCGAGCGAGAAGGCGCCCGAGAGCTTGGGCCGCGCGCCGCCGAGCGTCACCAGCACGTCGCCCGATCCCTTCATGTCGTCAAAGCCGAGCGTCGCGTTCCGGAAGGCGGCCGTGCTGCCGCCCACCTCCACGTCGCCCGCGAGCTTCACCGGCCCGAAGCCGGTGTCGCCCGCCATGGGCGTGCCGATCCACGCCATGAGCTTGCGCAGCGACGCGATGTCGAGGCTCGCCTTGCCGCGGCCCGCGAGCGGCAGGGCCGCGCCCGCCGGCGTGCCGGCCGCGCTGCCGTCGAACGAGACGCTCACGCGCGGGGCGTCGAGGGCGAGGCTCACCTCCGTCGCCTTGCGGTCGGCGAAGTCGCGCAGCGAGGAGAGCGCCGCCTTGAGCGTCACGCGCTCGCCCTTGTAGGTGAGCGCGCCGTCGGCCTCGAAGGGTCCCGAAAGGCTCGGCAGCGAGAGCGTGAGGTCGATGTCGTCCGCCGCGTAGTCGGCGCCCGTCTGGAGGTTCCTGTAGCTCGCCGCGCCGTTCTCGATGCGCACGTCGCCGAGCTCGATCGTGTCGAAGGGCACGCCCTCGGCGCCGCCCGCTCCGCCGGAGGCGGGCGCGGCCTTCTCGCCTTTCGGGGCCGCGGCCGCGAACTCCCAGTTCGGCTTGCCGGCGCGGTCGACCTCGAGGCGGATGACGGGCTCGACGAGCACGAACTGCGAGATCTTCAGCGTCCTGGAGAGCAGCGGCAGCAGCGCCACCTCGACGCGCAGCTCCTTCATTTCCGCCATGTTCGTCTCGCCCGCGCCCGGCGCGTTGGCGAAGGCGACGTCCGTGACGGTGAGCCGCGTCGTGGGGAAGAGGCGCAGCGAGAGATCGCCGTTCAGGGCGAGGTCGCGCCCCGTCGCGTCCTGCGCCGCCTTGGCGATGGGCGCGCGGAACTGATCGGCCGAGATGAACATCGGCGCGAGGAGGAGGGCGCCGACGACGACGAGCGCGAGGATCAGGACGATGGCGAGAAGGCGCTTCATGGCGGGTCTCCGGTTCGGGCCGGCGGGCTCCATTTGGGTACCGATCATAGCCTTTCGAGGGCCTCGCGTTAACCGAGACGCGCCCTTGCGCGCCGCGCCCATGGAGCGTATGAGATGCGACTCATTCTCAACTTCGCCAACCGACGAGGCCTGTAATGCGTATCGACGGATGGAAGCGCCTCGGCGTCGCGGCGCTCGCGATCGCCGCCCTCGCGGCGCCGGCTCTTCTCGCGGGGCCTGCGGCTGCGCGCGAGGTCGTCAACCTCTATTCCTCGCGCCACTACGACACGGACGAGCGTCTCTACACGGATTTCGAGGCGCAGACCGGCATCCGCGTCAATCGGATCGAGGACAGCCCGAGCGCGCTCATCGCCCGCCTCAAGGCGGAGGGGCGCAACAGCCCGGCCGATCTCTACATCACCGCCGATGTCGGCATGCTGTGGGCGGCCGAGGAGCAGGGCCTGCTCCAGCCCGTGAAGAGCGCGATCCTCGAGGCGAAGGTGCCGGCGCATCTGCGCCATCCGGACGGGCTCTGGTTCGGCTTCTCCAAGCGCGCGCGCCTGATCTTCTACGACAAGGCGCGCGTCGATCCCGCCGCCGTCGACACCTATGAGAAGCTGGCGGACCCCGCGAACAAGGGCCTTCTGTGCACGCGCTCGAGCGGCAATGTCTACATGCTCTCGCTGCTCGCGAGCCTCATCGCGCATCACGGAGCCGGGGAAGCCGAGAGCTGGGCCGCCGGCGCCTGGGCGAACCGGGCCCGCGATCCGGAAGGCGGCGACACGGACCAGCTCAAGGGCATCGCCTCGGGCGAGTGCGGCGTCGCGCTCTCGAACCACTACTACTACATCCGTGCGCTGACGAGCCGCGTGCAGGGCCTCGACGAGAAGGAGATCGCGCGCGTCGGAGTCCTGTTCCCCGACCAGGACGGCAACGGGACTCACGTGAACATCTCCGGCGGCGGCGTCACCCTGCACGCGCCCCATCGCGAGAACGCGATCAGGTTCCTCGAATATCTCGTCTCGCCCTCGGCGCAGACCTATTTCTCCAACGGCAACTACGAATTCCCGGTGGTCGAGGGCGTCGAGGTCGATCCGCATGTCGCCGCGCTCGGCGCCTTCAAGGCGGACGAGCTGCCGCTGGCGAGGCTCGGCGAGAACCAGGCCGAGGCCCAGCGCATCTACGACCGCGTCGGGTACAAATAGACGGGCGCTCAGGATTTGCCGCCGGCGGCGTCTCCGAACGGCAGAAAGACGAGCCGGGGGCCGGGCGCCGTGGCGCGGTGGCGGGGCGTCAGCCCTTCCGCGAGCACGATCTGATTGCCGTCCGGGTCGGCGACGACGAGGAGGCGGACGTCGTCGGTCTCGCTCGCCGAGAGCACCGCGATGCCCTTCGCGCGGAGGTCGTTCTGCCGCTCCGCGAGATCGGACTCGACGAGCGTCACCGTGCAGGCCCCGGCGCGCGCGGGATCGCAGAAGAGGTGCACCCAGCCCCCGCGCGAGAACGACCATTCGACGAGCCCCGGCAAGGGGCGCTCGTCCGGCGGCCGGCCGATGAGGCCCGCATACCAGGCGAGGGAGCGGTCGAGGTCGCTCACGGCGATGCCGGCGAGCGCGTTGCGGATGTTCATGACGGCGGCCTCCGGCGTTCGTTCCCGGGAACGGGAACGCACGGGTCCGGACGGCGGTTCCGGCGGGCGCGGCTTAAATCGGGGTCACGTCAGGGCTTCGCGCTGGCCTGCTTCTTCTCCTCGGCGCGCGCGCCCTCGAGCACGCCGGGCAGGGCATAGTTGCCCTCGTGGCAGGCATATTCGTAGACCGGGCCCTTGGTCGCGTTGAAGCTCATCTCCGCGGTCCAGGGCCTCGTGTAGAGCTCGGGATCCTCGACCGTGAACGAGTAGAAGATCTGGTCGTCCGAGTACCGCGTGAAGCGCTCGGTCACCTTGCCCTTGGGGGTGAGGAGGATGAAGCCCTGGCGGCCCTGGACGGGGTTCACCTGCGTCGTCTCGACGACCAGCGTGTCGCCGTCCCAGTGCCCGACCGAATCGCCGAGCCAGGGCGTGATCGCGGGCGGCAGATGCTCGCCGCCCATGCGCACGATGCGCGCGTCGTGGACCATCTCGACAAGGATCATCACGTGATCCCCGGTCTGCACGATCTGGTAGGTGTTGTTGTAGAGCACGTTCAGCATGCCGGGCCCGCCCGTGCCGCCGAAGCCGATGAGGCAGCGCTCGCCGACGGGGCGCGTCTCGGGCCCGTCATAGTTGCGCCGGTTGCCGATCATGGCGGCGATGACCTTGCGCGCGCCGGCCCCGCGCGGGATCTGCCCGTCCGGGGGATCGACGATCCAGGAGGTGCGGTACTCGCCCTTGACGAGCCCGGCCTTCGAGCCCGGATCGATCCAGAAGGCGTTGTAGCCGGCATCGGTGTTGCCGTCCGTCGGCGCGCCCTCGTTGGGATCGCTCGCCTGCGCGTCGCGCGCCTTGGCGACGTTGTAGCGCGAGGTCCTCTCGAAGATCGCCGCTTCCTGGGGCGTCAGGACGAGCTTCTTCACGCCCTCCGGCCGCGTGAGGCGGGTGATGGAGGCGTTCGTCCAGATGCCCTGGAGGTCCGGCCTGCCGTCCGGCGTGCGCGGCGGCTCGTAGGCGCGCGCGGGCGCGGCCGCGAGCAAGGCGAGAAAGGGCAGGGCGAGGGCGAGGCGGGCGGTGCGGGACATGGCGCGCGGGGTCCGGGCTCGAGAAGCGGGTCGTCGTCTCCTGAAACGTCCCGGGCGCTTGCGATCCTTCGCGGCGCCTCAGGGCAGCGCGAGCGTGCCCGCCTCGGCGGCGTTCCCGCCGGGGCGGGCCTCCATGATGGCCCGCGAGAGGAGGATGACGGGCACGAGCCCCACCAGGACGAGGGCGAGCGAGGGGATCGCCGCCTCGCTCAGCCTTTCGTCCGAGGCCAGACGATAGGCCTGCACCGCGAGCGTGTCGAAGTTGAAGGGGCGCATGATGAGCGTCGCCGGCAGCTCCTTCATCACGTCGACAAAGACGATGAGCGCGGCGGTGAGCAGCGTGCCCCGCAGCATGGGCGCGTGGACGCGGGCGAGCGAGCGCCAGAGATCGGCGCCGAGCGTGCGCGCGGCCGCGTCCATCGAGGGAGTCACCTTGTCGAGCCCCGCCTCGACCGTCTGCAGCGAGACCGCCATGAACCGCACGAGATAGGCATAGACGAGCGCGGCGATGGAGCCCGTGAGGAGAAGGCCCGTCGAGACCCCGAAGGTGTCGCGCGCGAAGGCGTCGACCGCGTTGTCGAGGCCGGCGAGCGGCACGAGGATGCCGACCGCGATGATGGAGCCCGGGATCGCGTAGCCGAGGGCGGCGACGCGCGTCGCCGCGCGCGCGAGCGGCCCGCCGCCGAGCCGCACCGCATAGGCCATGGCGAGCGCGAGCGCCACGGCGAGCGCCGCCGCGAGGCCCGCGAGCGTGACCGAGTTCGCGGTGAGCTCGATATACCGTGGGCTGACGAAAGGAACGCCGCTCGTCGCGCCGAGATGCACGAGAAGGCCCGCCGGCAGGGCGAAGCCGAAGACGACCGGCACCGCGCAGCCCAGGATCGCGAGCCCCGCGCGCGCGCCCTTCAGCTCGTGAACGGGCAGGCGCTGATAGCGCCCGGTCGTGTGATGGACGCGCGCGCGGCCGCGGTTCCAGCGCTCGAGCGCGAGAAGGGCGAGCGCGACGAGGAGGAGCATCGAGGAGAGCTGCGAGGCGAGCACGCGGTCGCCGAGCGAGCGCCAGGCCCGGTCGATGCCGGTCGTGAAGGTCTGCACGCCGAAATGCGCCACCGTGCCGAGATCGGCGAAGGTCTCCATGAGGACGAGCGCGATCCCCGCCGCGATGGCCGGCCGCGCGAGCGGCAGCGAGACGCGCCAGAAGGCGCGCCATGGCCCCGCGCCGAGCGTGCGGGCGACCTCGAGCGCGCAGGCCGACTGCTCGAGAAACGCGGTGCGCGCGATGAGATAGACGTAAGGGTAGAGCACCAGCGTGAAGACGACGATGGCGCCGGGCAGCGAGCGGATGTTCGGAAACCAGTAGTCGCGGGGCCCGAGATCGAGGAGCGCGCGGAGGGCGGACTGCACCGGCCCCGAATGCTGAAGGAAATCCGTATACGCATAGGCGAGCACATAGGCGGGAATGGCGAGGGGCAGGATCATTGCCCATTCGAAGAAGCGCCGCCCCGGAAAGCGGCACATGGCGACGAGCCAGGCCGCCGGCACGCCCAGGAGCGCCACGCCCGCCGTCGTGCCCGCCGCGAGCAGCGCCGTGTTCCAGGCATAGCCGGGCAGCACCCAGCGCGCGAGATGGGCGAAGTTCGGGCTCGTCGCGAAGAGGTTCACCATCACCGCCACGACGGGCGCGAGGATGAGGGCCGCTGGGACGAGCGCGACGAGCGCCGTCGCCGCGCTCGCGCGCGGGGTCCATCCGAGCCTGCCGGCAAGTCCGTCGAGCATGGTCTGCATTCCTTCCGGGCGTGCCCGCCCCTCGGGCGTCCGGCACGCGGCTTGCCGTCATCATCGGGCGGTTCGCGGCATCGACCAAGCCCGCCTCTTGCGAAGCATGCGATTGCAACCTATTCTTATTATCCAGGGTGCGGCAAAAGGCCCGGCGATCGGGCGCGTGGCCGCAGGCCGTGAGGAAAGGTCGTCCCATGTTCCTATGGCGTTCCGTGCAGGAAGCGGCGTTGCGCCGGGCCTTCCTGCAGCCTGAGCTCGAGCCCGCGAACGGCCTCGGCGCGCCGGAGCGCCGGGAGGTCCCGTCCGCCGCCCCGGTCCGTGCCGCGCTCGCCGCGCCCGCGCCGAGCCGCAGGATCGCCGACCGCTAAGCCCGTTCCCCGTCGCATGGCCGCGCCCCATCCGCGGGCCCTGCCAGCCTCCCCCGGCCCGCCGGCACGCGGAGGTTGCAGCTCATGCGCGCCTTGCATCCGCGTCGCCGATCTGTGATATTGCGGTGCAGCAAATCGGGGAGAGTCGCATGGCCGAGAAAGGCACGCGCCACGAGCCCGGCAAGGGCGCACGCCGTCCGGCTGCGGGCGCGGAAAGCGATGTGAAGGCGGGCGTCGCCGCGGCCCGCGAGGCGGAAGCCTTGACCCGGCGCGCCGCAGCCAAGGCGAAGGCCGCGCCCGCGAAGAAGGCCGCGCCGCCGGCCGCCGCGGCATCGGCCCCGGTCAAGCCCCCCAATCCGGCGAAGGCGAAGAAGAGCCCCTCCCCATCCGCGCGCAAGGCGGGCGCACCCGCCAAGCCGCCATCGGCCGCTTCGCCCGCGCCCGGCGCGAAGGCGGGAGCGGCGGTTCCGCCGGCGCGGCCGCAGGCGTCGGCTCCCGTCCTCATGGCCCCGGCGGCGAAGGCCTCGCCCGCCAAGGCGGCGGCGTTCGCGAAGGGCTTCTTCGCCGAGCTCGGCGGGCGCCAGCGCGCGCGCCTTTCGACCTATGCGGACGAACGGCTCGCGGCGATGCGTCGCGCGGGCGACATCGCGCTGCGCCTTCTCGACTATGTGGAGGCCGACACGGCCGCGGCCTACGAGGCGCTGACCACGCTCGCCTCGGCGCGCACCTTCGGCGAGGCGCTCGAGGCGCAGCGCGCGCTCGCGCGCTTCCGTCTGGGCGCCTGGCGTGCCGAAGCCGTGGAGCTCGGCGAGGCCGGGCTCGTGGCCGCGCGCGAGGCCGCGGCGCCCGTGACGCGCCAGGTCTCGCGCTTCGTCACCCTCACCGCGACGCCGCTCGCGCCCTGACGGCCGACCGGCTTGCATTGGGCGCCCCGCGGCGCTAGAGCAACCTGCTGCCGCCGGCCGCCGCCCCGTCTCGGCGAGTGCGGCGAGGCCGCATCGCCGGTCCGGGAGCGCGCCCCTTCAAGCCGGTCCTCGCAGCCCAAGCCGCCCACACCCTCGGGCCGCCTTAGCTCAGTCGGTTAGAGCGCCAGATTGTGGATCTGGAGGTCCCCCGTTCGATCCGGGGAGGCGGTACCAATAAGATCAATCACTTAGAGGAATTTTCGGGCCGCCTGGCTCGTCAAAATCGGCCGTGGCGTAGCAATGGCGTAACAGTGGTGCCTCGCGTCGCACTGAGACGTCGCTCCGCCGTCCTGCCCCCATTCCTGAAATCGAGATCCCGAGATCGCCCGGCGCCCTTCGGTGTCGGCGATGAGCGGCCTCGGTCGGCGCTCCACCGCCGGCCGGGGCCTGACCACCACGCCAACATGAGGAGATGGCGCAATGGCTGACGAGACGATTAGCACAGCAACCATGGAGAACGGGACGGCACCTTGCGCTGGCCCTATCGCGGCCGTCCTGCCGCTCGCGCGGGGACTGGTGCAAGCCCGCAAGGATTCCAGCGAGGGAGACAAGCTTGCGGCTTACCGCACACTGAGGGGCGCAGGCGTCGACATGAGGCCTGCCGCAGCTTGGGCGCTCATTCAATACGGGCGCGCCATGTATCAGGCGAGCAAGGATGACTTGGACAGCAAGGTGGCGGTCCTTCTCATTGGTGCGGGGCGCATCGCGATGGGCGACGAATGGGTCGTCGATCGGTGGGAAGATGCGCTCGCACGCATCCGATACATCGAGGTCGAGATCGGCGAGACCTACGCCGGCGCCGAAGAGGCCGAGATTTTGAACTTGGCCGCATTCACAATCCAACGTCTTCTAGACGGCAGTCCGAGAGGGCCTGAGATCGCGGCACGGCACAGCCGCCTCGCTCGCGCGCACGAAGCGGAGGACGGCAACGATGGCTAAGATCACGCGGTTTCCGGGATCTGAAGGCGAAGGGCGAGAGATCCTCGAAGACCAAGACGAGATCCTGCGCGTCATGCGTGAGGCGCAGGCAATCGCGGAGGTCCTACGTGTCGCCATCGCCAGCAACGACGATTGCGACGACACGCACCTTGTCGAGGTGACCGAGCTCTTGTGCCAGCGCCTCAACATCATCGGCGAGGTGATCCGCGCCGAACAGACGAAGACTTGACCAAGGCGGGGGCGGCCCGAGGATGAACCCATGGGCCGCCCCCGCAAGATCTCGATCGCCGCTGCGTTCAAGCGCGACGCTCCGGTTTGGGCGTCGAACCCAGACGTTTGGGGGTAGTGACTTCGGTCAGAACCATTCATTGACCGTTAGGGGCAACTGCTCTAGATTCCCAATCAACAACACCCCCCAGGCCTAGAGCGCTTCGGTGCTTGCCCAACACCGGGGGGTTACTCATTATGGGCCCCTTCAGTCTGACTGGAGGGGCCCATTCGTTACAATAAGCCAGCGACCACGATCCAACAGCAGATTGGTCTTCTCGCCTTTCGGGGGATGGCCTGGTCGGATCCTGATCTCGTGGAGCGATGGCTACGCACTGTTGGCTATTACCGCTTGAGCGCGTACTGGCTTCCTTACGAGGTGGCACCGCCTGCGGGCGCTACTCGCAGCAAGCGGTTCAAGCCGGGCACGACATTCGAAAACGTGGTCGATATCTACATCTTCGATCGAAAGCTTCGCCTTTT
The DNA here is from genome assembly GCA_024236075.1 of Alphaproteobacteria bacterium. GTDB lineage: Bacteria > Pseudomonadota > Alphaproteobacteria > JACAEB01 > JACAEB01 > JACAEB01. Next base: position 233,003 of record JACKLE010000001.1, read on the forward strand.
GGTTATGGAAGCCATAGAGCGCATAGAGATTAATCTGCGCTCGCGCTGGACAAACAGGCTTTCGCTTAGATTTGGTCCACACGCACACTTGGACATTTCGGTCGCAAAGTCTGGCTGGGAACATGCCGAGTTGGTCGGCACACTGGCGAAGCGAGTGGGCCAGAGTAGTGAAGTATTTGTTGAGCATTACAAAAACAAATACACTGATCCATACATGCCACCATTGTGGGCAGTCACCGAATTGATGACATTCGGCGAGTTATCAAAATGGTTCAAGGCAACGAAAGATCTCAAGATTGGCTCAGAAGTTGCCAAGGATCTTGGTATGCCATCCAGAGAAATTTTCGAGAGTGTTGTGCAGGTGATATCATATATAAGAAACATTTGCGCCCATCACGGGAGGCTATGGAATCGCAAGACTGTTAAGCGTATCCCGCACATCAAGAAATTTAAGTCAGACCTCGTCATAGACGTCATTGCAAATCAATCGCAACCATCTAATCTTATCTACAACGCTCTTGTAGTGCTCACTTATTTAATGCGCCACCAAAGCAGCGAGACTACTTTCCCTCAGCGCCTGCGTGAATTGGTTGAGACACGCACCGATGACCAGCGAAGGGCGATGGGCTTTCCCGATGATTGGCGAACCCGCCCTGTATGGGCATGAGTCCGCTTGAGGCGCGGGCGGCCATCTTGGCTTCGTCGGAGAGACTTGCCACCTTGACCGCGCGGTGCGCGCCGGTTCTATCAAGATCGAGGTCGCGAGCGGCGGCGTTGATGCCACCCGGCTGCTGTCCGGCCCATTGCCGTCAGCTTGGCACGGTGGAGATTCTTGGCGACTAATTGAGATACTTCGCGGCAGGATCGTCCTTGTTCACCTCGTTCGGCGCGGCGACCTTCGAGCGGTCCGACGGGCTTGCGCCTAGCTTGCTTAGGACCATGCGATAGAAAGTCGCGAGCTTGGTGCCGAGCGCCTCACCCGCCATGATCCGCGCACGCAGGGGGCAGACAAGCTCGAGCAAGGCGCGATCGGAGCGCGCGAGCCATGGAAGCTCCCGCACAAAGAGGCGCCACGCCTTCCGCGCGGCTTCATCGAGGTAAGCAGGCGGCTCGCCGATAGGCCCCACCTTGGGCTCGGCGCGTCCTCGGTAGCGGCCGGGATTCTTCAGAGTCGCGCCAGTGACGCGGCTCAGTGCGAGGGGGTTGCGAGGGCGTGCCATGGCCGTCTCCGGGGATGTTTCAACTGTGGAAGCGACAAAGATTGAGCCCCCGCCGGTCTGAGCCCCCATACGCTGGATTGCTGGAATGCCCCCCCCGGCAGTCATGTCACCGGCCTCCGCCCGACGCCGTCTCTCGGGGGGTGATTGCCGCCACCTCGATCAGCTCGGCGACCTGGCCGTCGAGAGCGGCTAGGCGGTCCTCCATGGCCCGCAGGCGGGCGGAAAGCCGCTTGTCGACCCGCTCATCGACTCGCCTATCGAGACGCTCTGTAAGGCCCCTGGTGAACTCTGTGAGCTTCATGCCTCGCCTATTGCGACTTGATGCGTTCGATCTCGAGGAGGTCGACTAGCGCGGCAACTTGAGCGTCGAGTGCGTCGACGCGCTCCTTGAGAGGCGTCAGGCCTTCATTGAGACGCCTCTCCATGCGCTCATCGAGGCGTCGGGCCAGATTGTGGCCGAACTCGTGCCAGTCCATTTCTGATTCTGACCCTCCTCATGCCGACAAGTTGTGCCAGTTGATCCCGTCGATCATGGACACGCATGGCCGCGCGACCTGCCAATTGGTACGCCGGCGGACCAGATAGCCGGTCATGCCGGCCTGCCAAAGGCTCACAAGCGCGGCGCCCGTGCCGGTCGTGGCGTCCTGTTGCAGCGCGGCGTTGAGCATTTCGATTGATGCGTGCTCGGCGGTTTCGACGATCACGCCGTCATCGCCGTAAACGACGCCGTCCACGTCGACCAGGATCAGGCCGAACTCGGGGGCGTACCTCGACGCGACGGCGGGTGCTCCCAGAATCTCGCCGCCCGCGAGACCGACGCCTTGATGCAGGTATGAGTGAACCGCCGCGAAAGTCTGTGGGCGGGCGATCCAAAGCGCCCGCGTCAGATCGCCCGGGAAATTCGCAACGCATTGCGCGATATCTTCGTCGGCGTCGCTCGTTGCCGTGACGGGCGTCACGCCATAGGTGAGCGAGGCCGGCATGATGCCGCTCACGCCCGCGTTGGTGGGGTCGAGAAGCGCCGTGTCGAGAGCTGCGGCGCAGGCGCGCACCAATTCGTCGAGAAGATACTCGGCGACGCCTGGCGCGCCGCATTCGATCAACTCATTGCTCACCGCGATGAGCGCGCACACGTCGCGTGCGGGAATTGGGGTTGAGGTCGTGACGCCCGAGCTTGCCGGGACCGGCTTGCCCTCGCCGCGCCAAAAGGCGGTGACGCCTGCGGACCAAGTGGCAACGTTGACGTTCAATGGAATGCGGCGCGTCAATGCGCCGAATACGGATCTTTCGTCGACTCGCTCGACGAACTCCCATCCGTCATCGCCCGCAATCGCGCCGCCCCAATTCGCCGAGCTCGTGACGGCCGCAGGGACGGCGGCCTTGCGGAGATTTTCCTCGACGAAGCGCGCGGCGGGCTCGCCGTACAAGCGGCGCGCCATGGTGGGCGCGTGCTCGCGGAAACCCTTGGCGCGCGCGATGGCGATGGCGCCTTGGGCGAGGCCGATGCCGCGTTCCGAATAACAACGCATACCGTCTCCGTCGTGAGATAGGGGTGGCGGGCGCCCTTGCCGAACGCGGCCGGCGCCCGCCACGGCCATTCGACCCGCCAGCGCATTGGCTTCCGAATTGGCTGGGACCTAAAATACCGGTCGAGGCAACGCGGTCCATAATTGATCTGCGTACGTTTGCGTACGTTTGCGCACGTTTGCGGAACAATTTTTGTCGCCGAATAGCTCTGGGGGTGCCCCCGCACCGGTCCGCGCACCCCTAGTCGGAGAGCTTCGGGCGTCCCCCCCGGGAGTCAGCCCTCGCCGAACAGCGCGAGCGCGATGTCCTCCGCCTTCACCCGCAGTGAGCCGCCGATCTTGGTGGGCCGGATTGGGCCGTTGGGGCGATACGCCCAGCCTTGGATCGTCCGGATCGACTTGCCGAGCAAGCGCGCCGCGTCGCGGAGCGCGAACCTGCCGGAGAGGGGGTAGGCGATGCCACGCTCGCGACATAGGTCTCGAAGGCGAGCGAGCGAAGCGTCTGCCTCGTCTTGGACGCGGCCCGTGCCTACGCAGGTTGGACAGACTCGACTCAACTTTCGCTCCGCTTTTTCCGTCACCCGTCACCACCGTCACCCCCCCTTAAAGGGGGGGGGTGACATGGGTGACGCGAGACGGGCGTCACGGGTGACGGAAGGGTGACGAGAGGGTGACGTGGGTGACGTATCGCTTTCGAGCTTTGGAACGAGCCATATCCACTCGGCGTTACATTTCAAATATCCCTTGTCGTCCAATGCCTTAGTCATCTTGTACATGGTGTTGCGCGCGGCGCCCGGAACGCTTGCGGCGGCGCGACTGCCATTGGTGACGGGCTCCAAAACGAGGCGCCCGCGAGCGGCCAGCCATGGGTAAAGATCGGCCCGCGTCACCGCCGTCACGGGTGACGGATGATCGGGGTCGACGAAGACCGGCTCGACGGCATGAGCCGCGAAATAATCGACGATATCCTTGAACCACCCCATCTCGTTCGCGGTGAGCCTGGCCCTTGCCGTCTCGCGCCTCGCGGCGCGTTCCTCGTGCCGCACAATGCACGTCGTGACGGGCTCGCCGTCCTCGTCCTCGCCGATGGTCACGCGCTCAAGGCGAAAGGCCATCTCAAGGCCCTCCTCGCCGTCACGTGCCGCCGTGATGGTGGCGCGGTTTGGTTCGCCGTCCTTCCCCTTCTCGACGCGGATCAGCGTGTCGGCGGCGCCACGAAGGGCGTCGGAGCCCCGAGGCCACTCGCCGCCGGCCTTCGGCACGTGATGGACGAGGGTGAGGTGAGCGCCCGTCCGTTTCCGGAGTATGTCGGCCGCCTGGACATAGGCCCCCATGTCGGAAGCGGAGTTTTCGTCGCCGACAATGCTCCTGGCGAGCGTGTCGATCACGACAAGGCGGAGCGGCGAGCCCATGGCAGCGCGCTCGTGATCGATGCTCTCAAGCAGCTTCGGAAGGTCAGGCCAGCCTTCGGCGTTGAGGAGCTGCGGCGCCGCCTGGACGATGCTTAGGCGATGCGCTCCGGGGTCGAGGCCGGCCTGCCGCGCGGCGATGACGCGATTCCGAAATGTCCGGGAGGCTTCTGCCGCGACATAGATGATGCCGCCGGTGAGGACCTTGCGCCCCTGCCAGGCCCTGCCGCACGCGATGTGCAGCGCGAGGTCGAGCGCGAGGAAGCTCTTGCCGGCCTTGGGCTCGGCATAGACGACAGAAAGGCCGTCGGCCGTCAGCCAGCCCTTCACGAGCCATCCCACGGCCGCAGGCGCGGTGCCGAGGTCAACGTCCCGCACGACGGGGAAGGGCGTTCCCGCGCCTCCTGTGCCTATCGTGATGCCCTCGCGATGCGCCGCGTCTTCGGTCATGCCGCCGACGCTCCCTTGTCGAACCGCCAGCCCTGCGCCTCCGCCTCGACAAGGGCGAGGGGGTCGACGATCAGGGCGCCGGGCTCCTGCGAAGCGAGGAAGTCGAGCGGGTGGCGAAAGAGCGTCACCGCGCCACGCTCAGGCAACGGGTCCCGGATCAGGACGCGGGCGCCCAAGTAAACACCGAAGCGCGTTTGATCGAACGCAACCAGCTCGCAAGGCTCGTCGAAGCCGTGCGTTTGCGTCCAGTCGCTCGGCTCGAAGATCATCCCCACGACCGACCACGTCCCCTCGGGATCGAAGTCGAACTCGCGCAGGCCGGTCGGCCCGGCCCAGAAGCGGCAACGGGCGCGCTTGAGAAGAAGCTCGTTCTGGATCGAAGGGTCGATGCCCTGCGCCTGCAACCAATCCGTTTCGGCTTGCGTGAGGGGCACGAGAGGGAAGCGGTCGCGCTCGGCACGGATTGCGGGCCGCCAATCGTCGCCTACAATTGCGTAGCCGACGTATCGCTCGAACAGCTCGCGGCGGTCGACCTGGTCAATGAGCCGCGCGCGATCATTGCGCCGCCGCGGCGATGGGGTATAACTGCGTTGCACAATTCGTCTCCAAATATTAGGGGTGCGCCGCCGGCAAGCGGCGCGCCCCTTTTCATCCCCGGTTTTCTTGAAGCATTGCCTCGTAGGCCTCGACGTCGGCGAGGCGATATAGACGCTTTCGACCGCACACGATTGCCCGTGGAAAATGCGGGTCTTGGCGCCGCCGCCACATCGTCGGCTGAGAGATCCGCCACCGAGCCTTTAGTTCATCTTCTGCGATGAGTGCGTCGATGAGTGCGTCTGCGGGACGTTGCCCGGTTGGCCCTTGGGCAAGAGCTTCCCTAGGGAGGAGAGGACTCTTGCCGCTGCGAGCGGGACTATGTTCTAAGGACATATGGACCGTCTCCGGATGAATTCGGATAGCGGTCTCAGAATGCCGTAGGCGTTGATTGAGTCGTGAGGAGGATGCCGGACAAAATCGGCCCCACATCCTCCGGTCTAGACGAAGCCTATGTATTCAAGGCTCTCCTTTTCGCCTTTTTCGTTAGTTCTGGTGTTTTCGCGCAAAAGACGTTGGGCTGTGTTCGCCACGTCACCACGCGCTTCGGTGCTCAACGCTGCCCCAGCCAAGATTTCGCAGGCACCCCAACAAGGCGCCCCGGTCACGGGACCCGCTATGAAATCTCCGTGCGCGGGATTAGTGCCGGATGTCACGCAGCGGCACAGGTAGGTCAGCGCCAAGGCCGTCGCCGTATGTCGTGTGGGAAGCCGCCGCTTGGTTTCAAGCGAACGGGGGAAAAGAATTGGTCCAAATCGAACAGCTTGCAGCCAAATCCTCCCTGGCTTTCGTCCGCGTCGCTTCTTTGCGGATTTCCCGAATTCGGCAAGAAAAAGCGCCAACCTTTCGTCAATCGCGCCCTCGCTGCCGTCCCGCGAAGAAAATTTCACGTTGCTGGCGAAGATCGCCTCCAAGAGGGCGTCGGCATGGAAGCGACCTCGCTCCAGCAAGATTCGCGACAATCTGCGCGTGGCGGCAACGATTTCGTCCGTATCCTTTCCGGCCGCCTCTACTGCAGCCCGCCTCCAGTCGCGATCCGTATCCCAATTGAACGCGCGAGCAGCCTCGCATTCGGTAACCAGGACAAGGGCGGCATGGCGGAGGATTTGACCGTGCAGCTCTTTCGCAAGTGCCTCTAGTCCACCCTCGTAGCGTTCGGGGTAGTCCCGAATCCAATCATCAGTCATGGGACCGACCATGTATCGTCACGACGTTGCCTGCATCAGCGGCCCGCCCCAGGACCTGCAGGACGTGCATTTCCCACTCCGCCAGAGCCCGGAGCTTTGAGGTGAGCGCGTCCGAATGAGTGTAGACGGCCGTCACGGTCGCCTGGGCGTGATTGAGGAGCGCGGCGCGCTCCGACTCAGGCCAGCCGCGATCGGCAAGGAAGCTCGAAAGATTGTGCCGGCAATCATGCATGCGCCAATCCACGATCGGCTCCGCAAGCTCTGCCTCGATTGCGGCCTTGAGCTTCGAGAATCCGCCGATGGGCCTCTTGCCGCCATCGGTAGAGAAGATGAACGCGCCGGATTGCGGGAGCGCGTCGAGATTCTCTCGCGCCGTTTGGGGGAGGGGAATTGTGTGCCAGCGTCCGCCCTTCGTCGTCTCGGCGGGAAAGCGCAATACGTTGCCGTCCCAATGCTCCCATCTCGCCCGCGCCATCTCGGTGCGTCGGGCGCCGGTGAGGATCAGCAGGCGGACATATTGGCCCCAGGGGTTGCCGAGCTTTTCCGATGCGAGCCAAATGGCGCGCAGCTCGGCATGGGTCCAGCGTCGCGTGCGGCCACCCTTGTCGAAGAACAGGCCGTTGAAGCTCGGCACGGCCGCAAGGTCGCCCTCGCGTGCGGCGTAGTGCATGACAGCACGCGCGATGCGAAGCGCCCCGTTGGCCCCGAGATGGCCCTCGCCGCGCCCCTGCGCCTGGACGGCCTCGACAAAAGCATCGCGGAACGCCCGGAAGTCGCCTCGGTCGAGGTCAGCGATCGGCTGGTCGCCCAGATCGCCGATCAGTGTGACGGCCCTGTAGCCGGGCCTTCGGCCACGATCGTCCTTCGACGGCTTTTCGGGCTCAATACCGAGGACTTGGCGATAGAGGTCCAGAGTGCGGGTCCGCCGCCCGTTTCCCTCGCAGTCCTTCAGATATTCCCGCGCCACGGTCCCGAAAGTGCGTGCGGCCTTGCGCCGCCTCTGGGCGCGCTCCATGGCCTTCGCGTCGGCAGGGTCCTCCCCATCGGCCACGGCGCCGATGGCCGTGCGTGCGGCCTTCCTGGCGTCAGCGAGGCCCATGTCGGGAAAGGCGCCGAGCCGAAGGACGCGCTGCTTGCCTGCGGCATTCCGGAACCTCGCTTGCCAAGTCACGAGAGCCTTGCCCTGGCCGGTCGGTCGCACCTCGACGTAGAGCGGTGCTTCCGCATCGCGGATCAGCTTGCGCTTGGTCGACTTGGCGTAACTCTGGATCGTGCGCGGGGTCAGATTGACGCGCATCGGTTTGGTGATCCCCTTGGCGTAACACTGGCGTAACAACAAGCGTTGACAACGGATGATTGCGCATGAAATCGTATGGTGTCCAGCGAAAGCAGAAATGCTAGTTGGATTAAGGGATTCAGCGGTCCTGGCGACGGCGGATGAAATTCAATGAAGCCGGCTGAAATGGTACAGCATCAGATTGTGGATCTGGAGGTCCCCCGTTCGATCCGGGGAGGCGGTACCAAAACGAACGGCGCGCGAGGCATCGAGGTTGGCCCCGCTCCTGAGCTCGCGGCCGGCGCGCTCGCCAGGGCGCTCGTCAAGGAGTATCCAGAGGCAGGACTCCCCCGATGACCACGGGAGCCGAGGGGCTCGGGTCGCCGGTGCGCCGAGGCGTGGCGGTGTCCGACAGGCGTGGAGGCCTCCATGAGGGACGTTGCCGTCGTCGCCTATTGCCGCACCGGGATCGCGAAGGCCGTCCGGGGCGCGCTCAATCAGACGCACGGGATCGCCATGCTCGCGCATGCGATGAAGGCGGCGGTCGCGCGCGCCGGCATCGCGGGCGGCGAGATCGAGGACGTGGTGATCGGGTGCGGCCTGCCCGAAGGGGCGACCGGGCACAATGTCGCGCGCAACGCGGCGCTCTGGGCAGGGTTCGGCGAGGGCGTGCCCGGCGTCACGATCAACCGCTATTGCGGGTCGGGCCTGACCGCCGCCTCGATCGCGGCGAACCGCATCGCGGCAGGCGAGATGGACATCGCGATCGCCGGAGGCGTCGAGAGCATCAGCCTCGTCCAGTTCAACCTGAACTTCAACGGCTTCTTCTACGAGCCGCTGCAGCAGAAGATGCCGGCCGTGTGGTGGACCATGAACCGGACCGCCGATTTCGTGGCGGCGAAATACGGCTTCCCGCGCGAGGCGCTCGACGAATATGTCGTCGGGAGCCAGCGGCGCGTGGAGGCCGCGCGCGCCGCCGGCAAGTTCGCCGAGGAGATCGTTCCGTTCGGCACGCGGATGAAGGTCACCGACAAGGCGACCGGCGAGAGCCGCATGGAGGAGGTGACGCTCGACCGGGACGAGGGGCCGCGCCCGGACACGACGCTCGAGGGGCTGAGTCGGCTCAAGCCGGTGGAGGAGGGCGGCACCACGACCGCCGGCAACGCGTCCCAGCTTTCCGACGGCGCCGCGGCCGTCGTCATGATGGATGCCGGCCTCGCGGCGCGCCGCGCCCTGCCCGTTCTCGGCCTCTTCCGCGGCATGCAGCTCGCGGGCGTCGCGCCCGAGGAGATGAGCATCGCGATCGCGCCCGCGATCCGCAAGCTGATGAAGCGGCACGGCCTCGGCATGGGCGAGATCGACCTGTGGGAGCTGCACGAGGCCTATGCCGTCACGACGCTCTACAATCAGCGCGAGCTCGACACGCCCTGGGAGAGGACGAACGTCAACGGCGGCGCCGTCGCGCTGGGCCACCCCTACGGAATGTCCGGCATCCGCTATCTCGGCTCGACCCTCCTCGAGCTCGGGCGCCGCAAGGCGAAGAAGGCCCTCGTGGGCGTGTGCACCGCGGGCGGCATGGCGACGGCGGCCTATCTCGAGCGCTAGCGCCCGAAGTCCCGATCCGCCGTCCGTGCGGAGACGATACCTTCGTCCGGTCGACAGGCGGCCCGCATTGCGCTTTGATGGCCGCTCGAGGCGCTTGCGGACAGTCCCACGGGGCCGCGTTGCGTGCCGGACCCAAGCGGCGAAGGCCTGTCGGCGCATCCGGGAAGGCTTGGAGCCAGCCATGCAGGACTCTCCCATATCGCGAGGCTTCCGGGGCCGCCGGCCGCCGGCCCGCAACGATCGCGTCCCGCCGGGCCAGCACCTGACCGAGGACTTTCCCGTCCTTTCCGCGGGGCCGACGCCGGCCGCGAAGCTCGGGAGCTGGAGCTTCGCCCTTCAGGACGGCGGATCGCTTCTCGCCAAATGGAGCTGGCAGGAGTTCGAGGCGCTTCCGCAGACCGAGGTCACGGTCGACATTCATTGCGTCACGACCTGGTCGAAGCTCGACACGCATTGGCGCGGCGTCACGATCGACACGCTGTTTGAGGCGGCGGGCCTCGACGAGCCGCCCGAGGCCTTCGCGATGATCCATTGCGACGGGGGCTACACGACGAACGTTCCGGTCGAGGATCTGATCGACGGCAAGGCGATGATCGCGACGCATTACGAGGGCAAGCCTTTGGCGCCCGAGCATGGCGGCCCCGCAAGGCTCCTCGTGCCGCATCTCTATTTCTGGAAGAGCGCGAAATGGGCGCGCCGCCTGCGCTTCCTGGAAGCCGACGAGCCGGGATTCTGGGAATCGCTCGGCTACCACATCTATGGCGACCCGTGGCGCGAGCAGCGCTATGCCGGAGACTGACGAACGCGGCGGCGGCGGCCCGCGTCTCCTCTGGCGCACGGCGCAGGTGCGCGAGGCGATCGACGAGACGCCGCGCGTGCGCAGCCTCGTCCTGGACGTTCCGGGCTGGACCCCGCATCGGCCGGGACAGCATGTCGACGTACGCCTGACGGCCGAGGACGGCTACCAGGCCCAGCGCAGCTATTCGATCGCGTCGCCGCCCGAGGCGCGCCACCTCGTCATCACCGTGGAGCGCATCGACGACGGCGAGGTCTCGCCCTATCTCGCCTCGGAGGCGAGGGCGGGCGACCGGTTCGAGATTCGCGGACCGATCGGCGGCTATTTCGTGTGGACCGAGGCGCTCGGCGGGCCGCTCTTCCTCATTGCGGGCGGCTCGGGCATCGCCCCGCTGATGGCGATGCTGCGCCACCGCGCGGCGCGCGCCAGCAAGGTGCCGGCCCTGCTGCTCAACTCGGCGCGCAGCGTCGAGGACATCATCTATCGCGAGGAGCTCGAGCGCCTGGCGAGCCGCGACGACGGGCTCGAGGTCGTTCACACCCTGACGCGGCGCCGGCCGGCGGGCTGGACCGGCGGAACGAGGCGCATCGATCGGGACATGCTGGCCGAGCTCGGCATTCCGGCCACGGAGCGTCCGCGCGTCTATATTTGCGGGCCGACGCCGCTGGTCGAGGAGGCCGCGAAATCGCTCGTCGCGCTCGGCCACGATGCGAGCCTCATCAAGACCGAGCGCTTTGGACCGACGGGAGCCACTCATGGATCATGACGACAGCGGCGCGTTTCAGGGACCCCTCGACGGCAACTCGGCCGCCGGCCTTCTGCAGGAGGTGTTCGTCTTCGAGGCGACGTCCGCCATCCTCACCTGCGCGGGATGCGGGGCCGCGGGGCCGATCGGCGCGACGCGCCTCTATGGCGGGGCGATGGGCGCGGTGCTGCGCTGCGCGCATTGCGACACGGCGCTGCTGCGCGTCACGCGGACCGAGATCGGAATCTGGCTCGACATGCAGGGCGCGCGCAGCCTCCTGATGCGCGACGCCCCGGCGGCGTGAGGCCCGGAGCTCGATCCGTCTGCGGATGGCGGATCACCCGCCGGCCTGGCGCCTCAGGCTCGCGACGTCCTTTTCCGTGACGCGGGAGGGAGCGGCGCCGAAACGCGCCGTCACGTAGTTGGCGAGCGCCGCGATCTCCGTGTCCGAATAGGCGCCGCCGAAAGCGGGCATGGAGATGATGCCCCCGGCGGCGGCGCGATGGTCGCCCGACACGATCGCCTGCACGACGTTGATCGCGCTCGGATCGTTCACCGCGCGCGCGCCGGTGAGCGTCGCGAGCGGCGAGAGCGTGCCTTCCCCCGTCCATGCGTGGCAGCTCACGCAGGCTCCCTCGAAGAGCGTCTTGCCGAGCGCGTCCGCCGTCTCCGCGCCGAGCCGGTGCGAGGCAGGCGCCGCGGGCGCGAGGCTCGCCGGCAGGGCGGAGGATTTTGCCGGCACGCTGCGCACATAGGCGACGAGCGCGCGCCGGTCCTCCGGGGCGAGCAGGCTGAAGCTCTCGTCGATCGCCTCGCCCATCGGGCCCGAGGCGGTGCCCCGGCCGGGCGCGTGGCCGGTTGACAGATAGGACAGCAGGTCGGCCTCGCTCCAGTCCCCGATGCCCGTCTTGCGGTCCTGCGTGATGTTGTAGGCGCGCCAGCCCGCCGCGACCGCGCCCTTGAACTTCGCCCGGTTGTCGATCGCGAAGACCAGGTTGCGCGGCGTGTGGCACTCGCCGCAATGGGCGAGCGCCTCGGCGAGATAGGCCCCCCGATTCCATTCCGCGCTCTTCTCGGCGTTCGGCATGAAGCCCTTGTGCGGCGCGAACATCGCGGACCAGACATGCATCAGCCAGCGCTGATTGAAGGGGAAGGCGAGGCGCGCCTCGGGCGATGGCGCGCGCACGGGCTCGAGCGTGAGCAGGTAGGCCTTGATCGCCAGAATGTCCGCATCCGTCATGTAGCCGTAGGACGTGTACGGCATGGCCGGATAGAGGCCCTCGCCGTGCCGGCCGACGCCGCGCTGCACGGCCGCGAGGAACTGCGCGTCCGTGTATTGCCCGATGCCGGTCTCCTCGTCGGGCGTGATGTTGGTGGAGTAGATGGTGCCGAAGGGCAGCGTGAAGGCGAAGCCCCCGGCGTAGGGGACGCCGCCGGGGCCCGTGTGGCACACGACGCAGTCCGCCGCGCGCGCGAGATATTCGCCGCGCTCGACGAGGCCCGCGCCGGCAAGCGCGGCCGGGACGCCCGTCGGGTCGGCGCCCGGATAGTCCGCGAGCGCCACTTTCCTTCCGTCGGCGAAATCCATCGCCCCCGGCACGCCGACGAGCCAGGCCGCCGCGGCGAGGAGGACGACGAGCGCGGCCGCCCCCGCGATCGCCAGGATCTGTCTCGTCCTGCCCAGCCGCTCGAACCACGAGACCGCGGAGCGCATCATCGCCATGCCTCCTTCTTGCCGGCCAGGACCTCGCGGTCGACGGGCATCCGCCGCAGGGGAATGCCCGTCGCCGCGTAGATGGCGTTGCGCAGGGCCGGCGGCCCGGCCGTGGTGCCGGTCTCGCCGATGCCGCCCGGCGCCGCGCCGCTCGCGATGACGTGCACCTCGATCGGCGGGACCTCGTTGATGCGCAGCATGCGGTAGTCGTTGAAGTTCGACTGCTCGACGCGGCCGTCGCGGATGGTGATCTCGCCGTAGAGGGCGGCGGTCAGGCCGAAGATGAGCCCGCCCTCGAGCTGCGCGACGACGGTGTCGGGGTTCACCGCGATGCCGGTGTCGACGGCGCAGGTGACGCGGCGCAGACGCACCTCGCCGCTCGTGTCCACCTCCGCCTCGACGACGGTCGCGATGAAGCTGCCGAACGCGGGCTGCACGCAGACGCCGCGCCCGGCGCGCCTGGGCAGCGCGCCGCCCCAGCCGGACTTTTCGGCGGCGAGATCGAGCGCGGCCTTCGCGCGCGGCTCCTTGTCGAGCATGTCGCGGCGGAACGCGACCGGGTCCTTGCCGGCCTTCCGGGCAAGCTCGTCCATGAAGCTTTCGATCGCGAAGACGTTGTTGTTGGGGCCGACCCCGCGCCAAAAGCCGGTCGGCACGCCCTGCGGCTCGGCGCGGACATATTCGACGTGGAAGTTCGGGACGTCGTAGGGCATGTCGACGGCACAGTCGATCGCGTCGATGTCGATGCCCTTCTGGAAGGCGGGCGGCAGCCAGCGCGCGATGATGGACGAGCCGGTGACCTTGTATTTGAGCGCGGCGATCTTCCCCTTCGAGAGCGTGGCGGCGACGGTGTCGCGATAGACGGGGCGATAGACGTCGTGCCGGATGTCCTCCTCGCGCGTCCACACGACCTTCACGGTCTCGCCGATCATGGCCTGCGCGACGCGCGCGGCGGTCAGCGCCATGTCGGGCTCGAGGCGGCGGCCGAAGCCCCCGCCGATGTAGTGATTGTGCACGACGACCTTGTCCTGCGGCAGGCCGACAAGGTCGGCCACCGTCTTCTGGACGCGGCTGATGACCTGCGTGCCGATCCAGATCTCGCAGGATTCCGGCGTGAGGCGCACGGTGCAGTTCAGCGGCTCCATGGGCGCGTGCGCGAGGAAGGGCATCTCGTAGGCGGCCTCGATCGCGCCGCCCTTCTTCAACATGCCGTCCGCGTCGCCGACCGATTTGGCGACGGCGCCCTCGTGCGCGCTCGCCTCGCGCAGCGCCGTCCAGACGTCCTGCGAGGAAACCGACGCGTTCGGCCCGTCGTTCCAGGCGACGGCGAGCGCGGCGAGGCCTGTCTTCGCGGCCCACATATGGTCGCCGACCACGGCGACGAGGTCGTCGAGCACCACCACCCGGCGCACGCCCGGCACCGCCATGGCCGCGGCCTCGTCGACATGGGCGACCTTGCCCCCGACGACGGGGCTATGCGCGACCGTCGCGATCTTCATGCCGGGCAGCATCGCGTCTATTCCGTAGACGGTCTTTCCGTTCGTCTTGTCCGGCGTGTCGAAGCGCTTCAGCGATTTGCCGACGAGCCTGAAGTCCTTCGGGTCCTTGAGCGGCGGATCGGCCGGCGGCGAGAGCGCGCTCGCGGCGCCGACGAGCGCGCCATAGGCGAGCCTCTTCCCCGACTCGGCGTGGACGACCTCGCCGCTCGCGGTCGCGCACGAGGCGGGGTCCACGCCCCATTGCGTCGCGGCGGCCTCGACGAGCATCGCGCGCGCCGCCGCGCCCGCCGCGCGAAGCGGCATCCAGAAGGCGCGGACGGAGTTCGAATTGCCCGTCACCTGGATGCCGAAGGTGGGATTGGCATAGAGCCTGTCGTTCGGAGGCGCGTGCTCCAGCGCGACGGACGCGAAATCCGCGTCGAGCTCCTCGGCGAGGATCATCGCGACCGCGGTATAGATGCCCTGGCCCATCTCGACCTGCGGCATCGTGAGCGTCGTCCGGCCCGCAGGATCGATGCGGATGAAGGCGTTGGGCGCGAAGGGGCCGGCCGGTTCGTCCGCCGGCTGATCGGGCTCGCTCTCGGGCTGCGCCCCGGCCGGAACGCGGAAGGCGAGCACGAAGCCTCCGGCGAGCGCGCCGGCGAGGAGCCCCCGGCGCGTCGGGTTCAGCGAGAGGTTTTCGACGGCTGGCATGGCGGCCTCCTCACGCGGCATCGCCGGAGGCCGCGAGCTTGATCGCGGCGCGGATGCGCAAATAGGTACCGCAGCGGCAGATGTTGCCGGCCATGGCCGCGTCGATGTCGGCATCGTCCGGAGCGGGCGTCTGCGCGAGCAGCGCGGCGGCCGACATGATCTGTCCGGACTGGCAATAGCCGCACTGGATGACCTCGAGCGCGAGCCAGGCCATCTGGACGCGCGCGCCCTCCTTCGTCTCGCCGATGCCCTCGATCGTCGTCACCGCCTGCTCGCCGACGGCGCTCGTGGGCAGGAGGCACGAGCGCACGGGCCTGCCGTCGACATGCACCGTGCAGGCGCCGCATTGCGCGATGCCGCAGCCGAACTTCGTGCCCGTGAGCCCGATCACGTCGCGCAGCACCCACAGCAGCGGCATGTCGGGCGGCACCGTGACCGCATGCACCTCGCCGTTGATCCGGAGCCTGAAGGTGTCCTGCATGTCGCGCTCCTTATCCCACCTCGGGGCGGCCGTCCGACGCCTCAGCGCAATGTCGCGGCAAGCCCGATCTCGACCGCGGCCAGGGCCTTCGACACCGGGCAGGTGCGCTTGGCGGTGTCGGCGAGGGCCGCAAACTCCTCCTCGCCGATGCCGGGGACCCGCGCCTGCGTCTCGAGGTCGATGCGCTCGATCGCGAAGCCCTCCGGCGTCGGCCCGAACGAGACCGTGGCCTTGGTGCGCACGCTCTCCGCCTTGTGCCCCGCCTGCGCCAGGGCCGCCGACAGCGCCATGGAGAAGCAGGCGGCGTGAGCGGCCGCCAGCAGCTCCTCCGGGTTCGTCCCGGCGCCCGATTCGAAGCGCGACTTGTAGGAATAGGCGCCCTTGAAGGCGCCGCTCCCCAGCGCGAGGTCGCCCTCGCCGCTCTTGAGGTCGCCGCGCCACTCCGCTTCGGAAACGCGCTTCACCATGGCCCCGGCTCCTTATCTCAAGACGACGGCGGCGCCGCGGCCCGCAGCGCGGCGGCGAAACTGTCCTCATCCGTCCAATTGCCGTCGAAGCGGCGGCCGTTGATGAAGAATGTCGGCGTTCCGTTCACGCCGCTTCGCACGCCGCTCGTGAAATCGGCGCGAACGCGCTCCTTCGGCCGGCCGCTCTCGAGCGCCTTGCGCAGGTCGCCGGGATCGAGATCGAGCGCGCGCACATAGGTCAGGAGATGGCCGTCGTCCAAGGCGTCCTGATGCTCGAACAGCATGTCGTGCATCGGCCAGAACCGGCCGCCCATGGCGGCGGCCTCGGCGAGCTCCGCCGCCGCCGTCGCATGCGGATGAACCTCGGCGAGGGGAAAGTTGCGGAAGACGAAGAGCAGCCCGGCGCCGAGCCGGGCCTGCAGCCGCTTCACGATCGGATAGGCGCGCCCACAATGCGGGCACTCGTAGTCGCCATATTCGACCAGCGCGATGGCGGCGCCCGCGGAGCCCTGGGCATGGTCCTGCGCGCCGACCGGAGGATTGAGCCGGCCCTGCTCGCGCGTCATGCCGTGCGCCTCCCGCCGAGACCCTCGAGGGCGTCCAGGATGCCGTCGGCACCCGGATTGACCTCGATGGGCGAAAGATAGCTCCAGCGGACAATTCCGTCACCGTCCAGAACGAACAGCGCGCGCTCGGACGTTCCGTCCTGCGCGCGGTAGACGCCATAGGCCCTGGCGACGGCGCCCTTGGGCTCGAAATCGGCAAGCAGCGGAAACCGCAGGCGGCGCGTCTCGCGAAAGGCCACGTGGCACCATGCGCCGTCGACGGAGATGCCGAACAGCTCGGCGCCGAGCGCCTGAAACTCCGGCAGGATCTCGTTGTAGAGCGCCATCTGGTCGCCGCAGACCGGGCTCCAGTCGGCGGGATAGAAGGCCAGCACCACCGGCCGGCCGCGCAGGCTCCGAAGCGAGACCGTCGCGCCCGGCTCGCGGGGCAGGACGAATTCCGGCGCCCGCGCTCCCGCGGCCAGGAGCGATCCGTCTGCACGCGCGTTCGCCGTCATCGCCTGGTCCTCGGCTGCGGGGAAAGTGCAACGCACGCCAACTGTCGCAGGTATCTTGCCGGCCGGGCCGGACCCTCGTCGGGCGATCGCCCTCGGGGTCGCGGGACCTTCGGCGCATATCTCGCTCACCTTGGGCGCCGCAATGCAAGGCCAGATTCGAACGCTGAAGAAATTCAACGGCCCCACGCGCGAAGGGCAATAGAACGAAAGTATGGGATGCGACGCGGGACGACTTAGGCGCGCGGCGCGGCGGCCATCGGTTCGAGGCTTGCGGCCTTCGCGCCGCCGGGCGCAAAAAAGACTTTGCGTGTCAGGAGGTTCCGGCCGGCCGTCGATCGGGGGCTTCGCTCCGTCCGGGGAGGCGGTACCATCGGGCTTGCAGGGATTCTTCGGGGAGGGCGCAAGCCATGGAGCTCGGCCGCGACGACGCGATCCTGGTCGGCAGGGGCGAGGCGCCCTGCTATCTGGAGCTGAAGCTCGCCAATCGCCACGGCCTCGTCGCGGGGGCGACGGGCACGGGCAAGACGGTGACGCTCCAGGTGCTCGCCGAGGGCTTCTCGCGGGCGGGCGTTCCGGTGTTCGCGGCCGACGTCAAGGGCGACCTCTCCGGGATCGCCGCGCCGGGCGAGGCGCGGGACGCCTTTCTCGCGCGCGCGAAGACCATCGGCGTCTCCTACGAGCCGGACCGCTTCCCGACCGTGTTCTGGGATCTCTTCGGCGAGGCGGGCCATCCCGTGCGCGCGACCGTCTCGGAGATGGGGCCGTTGCTCCTTTCCCGGATGATGGACCTCAACGAGGTTCAGGAGGGCGTCCTCAACATCGCCTTCCGCGTCGCGGACGAGGAGGGGCTCCTCCTCATGGATCTGAAGGACCTGCGCGCGATCCTCGCCTACGTGGCCGAGCATGCGGGCGAGCTCACCGTCCGGTACGGAAACGTCTCCAAGGCGAGCGTCGGCGCGATCCAGCGCCAGATCCTGGTGCTCGAGGCCCAGGGCGGCGACAGGTTCTTCGGCGAGCCCGCGCTCGCCATCCGCGATCTTCTGCGCACGGATCGCGACGGGCGCGGCTATGTGAACCTTCTCGCCGCGGACAGGCTGATGGCGACGCCGCGCCTCTACGCGGCCTTCCTGCTCTGGCTGCTCTCCGAGCTCTTCGAGGAGCTTCCCGAGGCGGGCGATCCGGAGCGCCCGAAGCTCGTCTTCTTCTTCGACGAGGCGCATCTCCTCTTCGCGGACGCGCCCCGGCACCTTCAGGACAAGATCGAGCAGGTGGTGCGCCTCATCCGCTCCAAAGGAGTCGGCGTCTATTTCGTGACGCAGAACCCGCTCGACGTGCCCGACCGCGTGCTGGGCCAGCTCGGCAACCGCGTGCAGCACGCTTTGCGCGCCTTCACGCCGCGCGATCAGAAGGCGGTGAAGGCGGCGGCCGAGACCTTCCGTCCGAACCCGAAGCTCGACACGGGACAGGCCATCACCGAGCTCGGCATCGGCGAGGCGCTCGTCTCGTTCCTCGAGCCGGGCGGGACGCCGGCGATCGTGGACCGCGCGCTCATTTGTCCGCCTGCGGCCCATCTCGGGCCGGCCGGCCCCGAGGCGCGCTCCGCGGCGATGGCCGCGAGCCCGGTGAAGGGCAAGTACGACACGGCGCTCGACGCCGAATCCGCCTACGAGGTGCTCCTGGCGCGGGGCGCGGGACGCGGCGCCGCGCAAGGGGCGCCGGCCGAGGGCGGGGCGCAGGGCGGGCCCGGCCTCCTAGGCGGCATCGCGGCGACGCTCGGCGGCATATTCGGCACGAGCCGGCCGCGCGGCCAGCGCCTCTCGACGGGCCAGCGCGTCGCGCGCGAGGTCACGCGCACGGTGACGAACCGCGTGGCGGGGCAGATCGCCGCCGATCTCGGCAAATCGATCGGCGGGCGCACGGGCAGCATGATCGGGCGCGCCATCGTGCGCGGCGCGCTCGGCGGCATCTTGCGGCGCTGAGCGGGCGCGCCATCACGCGCATTTGATCTCGGCCGATGCGCCTCCGGCGGGCAGCGCCCGTGGTCCGGGCGTCGATGCGCTGCTAGCCTGACGCTCCGGATTCGGAGGAAAGGGAGCGGGCATGGCAAAGGCGCTTCGGACGGCGAGCCTCGTGCTCTTCACGGGGCTTTGTCTTTTTCTGCTCTGGTTCGGCTGGCTCTACGCGAACGTCTCGGACATGCTCTGGTTCCACGCCGCGGCCGTGCCGGAGGCGGCGCGCGGCGCGGTGCGGTCCCTTTACTTCGCGCTGATGACCCTTATAGGCGGGGCCTCCTTCGCGCTTGGGCTTCTTGGTCTCTATGTCGTCGCGGTGCCCTTGCGGGGCGGCGCGCCCCTGGCGGCGCCGGCTTTGAGCCTTGCCTTCGTCGTCGCCTTCGGCATGGCGGCGGTCACGGCCGAAAAGCTCGCCGCGGCGACGGGCTCGCCGACCTCGTGGCATATCATGGGCGTCCTGATCGGCCTCGCCCTGGCAGCGCTTCTTTGCGATCTGGGGTCTCGCAGGCTGGAGCGGTCCGCACTCTGACGGCATCGCACCGAGCCCGTCGGGTCGGAGGTGCCTCTAGTCGAAGTCGAACTCGTAGCCGAGATTGAGCCCGATCGTGTGGCTCGTATCGCCCGCCTCGGCGACGAGGCGGTAGCCCGCCTGCAGCGCCACGCCCTCAATCGGCTCATAGCCCAGCGACACGGCCAGGAAATGGTCCGTGGACGTGCCGTCGGCGTGGCGCAGGCCATAGGCCGCGACGATCTCCGCCGCGTCGAAAGGCACCTCGCCGACGAGCGTGAGGAAGGTCGAGCTTGCGCGGTCCTCCTCGTAGCGCGGGAAATAGGCGGCCTCGCCCGTCAGCCGACCCCAGTCGAAGGCGCGGGAGAAGGCGAAGACGGCGCCCGTCTCGTCGGCTTCGCCGGGCTCGCCGGGCGCCCGGTAGCGCACGCCGAGGGCGTAGGCGGAGCGTTCGAGCGCGCCCGACATCTGCACGACGTAGAGCTCGCGCCCGGTCCGGTCGGACCGGTGGCCGAAGGCCTCGGGCGAGGTGTCGCGCTCGGTGAAGAGCGAGCGCTTGAGCTCGCTCGTGTCGGCCGTGAGGAGCGCCGCCGACAGGATGTGCGTCGCGCCGTCGGCCTCGACGGGAAGGCTGCCGCGCAGGCCCAGCCGCTCGGTCATCTCGTAGCCGCTCGCGATCTCGTCGCCGAAGAGGCCGGGCTCCACCTCGTTCACGATTCCGAAGGGCGTGCGGAGCTTGCCGATGTCGACGCCGGCGGGCCCGAGCTCGAGGCCCAGATAGAGCTCCTCGGCGAAGAGCCCGAGATCCTCGAAGGCCCGGTCGCGCTCGGGATCGATGACCGGCTCGAGCTTCACCGTGGCGAAGAGCCCGCCGCGCCCGGCGAGGCGCAGGGCGAGCAGGGCCTCCGCCTTCACATAGAGGTCGTTGAGCTCGGCGGCCTCCCCGTCCGCCGCGACGACGAGCTGGTCCTCGAGCTCGACGAGCACGTCAACGGAGGCGCGGAGGGCCGTTTGCGAGGCGGCGGGCGCGGCGGTCAGGACGGCGGCCGCGCAGCCCAGGCCGGCGGCGATCCGAGCCGGCATTCGGGTCGTGCGGATCATGTCGGCTCCAGGCGGCGCAACTGGCGGGCGGCAAAGCCCGTCGCCATCTTGGGTGATTCGCGCCGGCGGAGCTTTGACGCCGGCGGCGCGCGACCGTAACGTGACGCCGCGGAGCGGGGGCGCTCCGACGGGGGATTTTCAGCACAACGCGACAAGGCCGGCGCGGCCGATGCGGCGCATCGGGCATGCGCGGCTCGGGCGGGGACGGGGGGACGATGAGCGACAGGATGGCCAAGCATCGCGAGAACGCGCCGCGTCAGCTCGCCAATCTCCTGAAGAGCTACAAGGGCGTCGCCTTCGTCGAGGGCCAGCGCATCTTCACCGAGGGCGAGCCCGCGGAATGCATGTACGTGGTGCGCTCGGGCGAGGTCGACGTGCTCTTCCGCGGCAAGCTTCTCGAGACGGTGACCCCGCCCGGCATCTTCGGCGAGATGGGCCTCATAGACGGCGCGCCCCGCAGCGCGGATGCCGTCGCGCGGACGGATTGCGAGCTCGTGCGCGTGGAGGAGATCGAGTTCCTGCGCATGGTCGAGCGCGTGCCCTATCTCGCGCTCAACGTCATGCAGCTCCTCGTCGACCGCATCAAGCAGATGAACGAGCGTCTCGGCGCGGCGGGCCTCTAGCGCCCGCCGCCGCGCCTCACGGCGTCTCGCCGTGCCGGCTCGCCTCGAACAGGAACCAGGTGCGCCGTTCCGCCTCGTCGATCCACACCTCGATGAGGCTCGCCGTCGCGACGTCGCCGTGCTCGTCGCACAGCTCGTGCACCTGGCGCATCGCGTGGACGAGCGCCTTGTTGTCCTCGCGCAGCTCCGCGAGCATGTCGAGCGGCGTCACGAAATCGGCGTCGTTGTCGAGGACGCGCGTCGTGCGCGCGATCTCGCCGACGGAATGGAGCGTGCGCGCGCCGAGCTTGCGCACCCGCTCGGCGATCGGGTCGCCGAGCGCGTAGATCTGATCGGCCTGCTCGTCGAGCATCAGGTGATAGTCGCGGAAATGGGGTCCCGACATGTGCCAGTGGAAGTTCTTGGTCTTGAAGTAGAGGGCATAGACGTCGGCGAGCAGAAGGTTGAGGCCCGCGGCGAGATCCGCGACCGCGTTGTTCGACAGATCCGTGGGCGTCTGCAATGCCCGGTCCTTGAGCTTGCTCGCGGGAGACTTGGCCATGGTGGGGCTCCGATGGGCTGGGGTGGGGCGCGTCTTCAGTCGGTCGTGAATCCGATGCGGGCGTGGCTATTGTCGCAGAAGGGCTTCGTGGCGCTCGCGCCGCAGCGGCACAGCCGCGCCTGGACGAGCCGGGCCACGACGCGGCCCGTGCCGCTCGTGATCTCGAGATTGCCGCGCACGCGCAAGGGTCCGTTCGCCTCGGGCTCGATCTCGAGCGGGCCGTCGCGCACCGGCAGCATGTCGGTCTCGCGCGAGGCCGGCTCGCCGCTCGCGGCGAAGCCGATCTCATGGTGCGAGCCGTCGCAGAAGGGCTTGTTCTTCGAGGCGCCGCAGCGGCAGAGCGTCGCGCGGAAATGGGCGGTCTCGCCGTCGAGGCGGATGTCGGCGCGCACGGCATAGGGGCCCGCCTCGCGCACGGCGAGGAGATTGACCGGCGGCGCGCTCTCGTCCGGCCGCCCGTCCTTGCGCTCGTAGCGAATGGCGCCGGACGGGCAGACATGCGCGATCTCGGCGAGGCGCTCGGCATCCATCGTGTCCGGATGGATCCAGGGGCCCTTGACGTTGGCGAGGAAGACGGTCGGCCCCCAGGTCACGCAGTGGCGCGCATGGATGCACCGGCGCCCCTCGTAGACGACGGTGAGCGCCTCTCCCTCGACGCGCTCGATGCCGTCCGCGATCGCGGTCGGCGGCGGCGCGCGCTCCTCGCGCCGGGGCGTCGGCGTGGGGGCCGGGACGGGGGAGGGGCCGCGCGCCGGGTCGAGCCCGCGCGCCGCGCGCGCGGCGAGCTCGCCGATGAGCCTCGCCGCGCGGGCCATGCGCGCATCCGCGCCCGCGAGCGCGTTCGCGGCGGAAGCGAGCTCGGCGAAGCGCTCGTTGAAGAAGCGATGGGCACTGACGGAAGGCGGCAGCGTCGCCGGATCGCGCGGCGCCGTGAACGACATGCCGGCATTGCAGCCGGGATTGGACGGGCCGGCCGGCAGCCGCGCCGCGCGCTCGCCGATCAGCGTCATGGCGCGCATGAGGCCGAGGGAGAGGTCGAGCGCGACGCCCTTCTCGGGCGCGGGGCGCGGCACGGCGTAGGCGTGCGCGACGAGGCGCAGCATCAGCGCATAGGCCGCATTGGCGAGGTCGACCGTGCGCGAGGCCTCGTCGTTCTCGATCCAGACGCGCCCCTCGGGGTTCACCGGCCGCCGCAGAAGCGGATTGCGGGCGGCGGGGAAGGCGGGCGCGAAGCGCGGATTGCGGGCCTTGAGCGCGGCGAGCCCCTCGCGCACGGCGATGAAGCGCTGATAGTGCGACCCCTCGGAGGATTCGGGCGCGCCCTCGCCCTGCGCGACGATGGTCTTGAGCGCGGCGGCGGCCGTCTTGATGCAGATGACCGGCCGCGCGCCTTCGATCGTCACCTCCGCGGGCGAGAGCTGCAATGCCGGATCGCCGCAGAAGGCGACCTCCTCGCCGTGATGCTCCACGAAGTCGCGCAGGCGCCGCTCGAGCGCCGCGTAGAAGTCGCCCACCGTCTCGTAGTCGAACGACATCGGCGTCAGCCGCGCGCCGGTCGCACCGCGGGCGAAGCGCAGCTCCGGCGCGAAGCCCTCGCCGTCCCGCTCGCTCGAGCCGTGGGGACGCTCGAGGTGGATGAAGTGCTGGAGCACCTCCTCGCCGAAGGGCGCGAGCTTGACCACGATATTGGCGGGCAGGCGTCCCGGGCTCAGCGGGAAATTGTCCCGCCCCAGATAGGGCGCGCCGCCGAGCGCCGAGGCGATGTTCCACACCGCCACGAGATGGCCCATCTCGTCGATGGCGATGTCGAGGATGGCGCGCCGCCAGCCCGCCACCGCGGCGGCCTCCTCGGGCGAGAGCCCCTCGGCCTCGCCGTCGCGCAGCGAGAAGGCCGCGTAAAGATAGGTGCACATCAGATTGTGCTCGAGCTCCGCCGCCTCGGTGAGGCCGTGCAGGAGCTGCTCGCGGGACGGAAAGGGCGTGTGGAACTGCATGGGCGGATCGTGTGTGGCTGGCGCGCGGAGGCTTCGGACCGCGGGACGGGCAAGCGGCGCCGCGCGGCCGGACGGAGGGCATATTACCGCCGCCGCCGCCGACTTGGCACTGTCCTTATGTATGGGCCGGGATTATTTCGAGACGAGAAGCTCGATCTCGTTGCCTTCCGGGTCGCTCACCATGGCGTGGTTCGGCGTCTCGCCGGGTCCCATGCGCAGGAGCTTGCCGCCGGCCGCCTCCGCCGCCGCGATCCCCTCCTTCAGGTCCGCGACGCCGAGCACGAGATAAGGCAGGCCGCCGAGGGAGAGATCCTTCGGCTTGGTGATGAGGACGAGGGCGGCCGCCCCCTCGGCGGCGCCCTTTGCGCGCAGGATCATTTCCACGAATCCGGGCCCGTCGATGCGGCGCAGCTCCTCGAAGCCGAAGGCCGTCTCGTAGAAGGCGGCGAGCTGCACGGGATCCGCGGCGGCGAGGCGCGCGGCCCGCAGCTGCGCCGACCCCTCGGCGAAGGCGGCGGCCGGCGCGAACGCGAGCGCGAGGGCGAGCGCGCGGGGCAGAGCGGCGGCGAGGCGTTTCATGGTCGGGTCCCTCCCTTGGCGCCGGCTCCGCGAAGGTCCGGCCCGCCGCAGTAAGGCATGGGCCCGCGGCGGTGAAAAGCCCGGGGGGCGCTGGCACTTCGGCGCCGCGCGCTCTAACCTGACCGCGTTCCTGGCGCCCCGGCGCCGGCAAGAAGCTTCGCACGCGCCGAGGGGCGGCGCGAGACAGGGGGAAGGATGCGCTACGGCCTCGTCGTGATGGGCCTGCTCGTCGCCATGGCGGCGGCCTTCGCGCTCGTGATCGCGACGCCCGAGCCCATGGGCGCGTCGGGCGCCGTCCATCCGGGCATCGCCGGCATGCGCGTCGGCGGAGACGGGGCGGCGCGCTACGCCCCCATCGCGGCTCCCGCGATCGCCCTCCAGGCGCTGACCTTCGTCCTCGTCGGGGCGCTCGTCGCCATCGCTCCGCCCGCGCGGCGGCGCACGCCGGCCTTTTGGGCGAGCCTCGCGCTCTCGGTGCTCGCCGCGCTCTTCGTCTGGTGGCGGATGAACGCGACCTATGCGCGCTTCCTCGAGACCGGCGAGACGCGCTATCTCCTGGGCTTCCCCGAGCCGACCTTCTGGGCGATCTTCGGCGTCTGGGGCGCGGGCCTTCTCCTCGTCCTCGTCTACGTCGTGGGCTTTCGCCGCTTCGTCCTGCCGCCCGAGGACGAGCGCGCCTTCGCCGAGCTCGTCGCGGAGACGAAGCGCGCGCGGGAGGGCCGGTGATGGAGGCCTTCCGCGAGCCCATCATCCTCGGCTCCGTCGCCTTCTATATGGCGCTCTGCATCGGGATCGGCGTCTGGGCCATGCGGCGCACGCGCTCGGCGAACGACTTCTTCGTCGCGGGGCGCAGCCTCGGCCCGCTCATCGTCGGGCTGGCGGTCTTCTCGAGCACGCTTTCGGGCTTCGGCTTCGTCGGCGGGCCGGGCCTCGTCTATTCGCTCGGCATGAGCTCGGTCTGGATGGTCAACATCTCGGCCTTCGGCTACGCGATCGGCTTCTTCCTCGTCGCCAAGCGCATCCGCATGATCGCGGAGCTGCGCGACACGATCTCGCTGCCGGACGTGCTCGCCGCGCGCTACGACAGCGAATTCGTCCGTCTCCTGACGGGCGTCACCATCGTCCTCGGCGTGCTCGGCTATCTCGCGACGCAGGTCCTCGCCATGGCGACCGTGCTCCAGTCGATCCTGAGCGGGACGCAGGCCTTCGCCGGCATCGATTTCGTCACCTGCGCCGCGCTCTCCTCGGCCGTGCTCATCTTCTATTCCGTGACGGGCGGCATCATCGCCGGCGTCTACACCGACGTGGTGCAGGGCCTCATCATGATGGCCGCCGGCATTCTCGTCGTCGTGACCGCCGCGACGGCGATCCCGGCCTTTCCGGGCGGCTTCGCCGACGCCACCGCGACCATCCTCGCCGACGACGCGGAGGCCGCCATGCCCTGGGGCACGGTCGGCATCATGGGCTGCATCGCCTGGTTCTTCGTCTTCGGCATCGGGCTTGCCGGCCAGCCCCATCTCGTCACCAAGATGATGATGAACCGCCGCCTCTCGGACAATCGCGTTGTGCTGCCGCTCGCCATGCTCGGCTACGCGGTCGCCGCGCTTCTGTGGATCTCGATCGGCGTCGTCATGCGGGGCGTCGTCGTCGGCGGCGATGCCGCGCCCCTCGACATGCCGGACTCCGCGGCGCCCGCCTTTCTCTCGGCCTTCGCCCATCCGCTGCTCGCGGGCGTCGTCTTCGCGGGCCTCTTCGCGGCGATCATGTCGACCGCCGATTCCTTCCTCAACATCGGCGCGGCGGCGCTCATCCACGACATTCCGCGCGCGATCCGCGGCCGCTCGCTGGGGAACGAGCTCTTCTGGGCCCGCGTCGCCACCGTCGCCATCGCCGTCCTCTCCTTCGCCTTCGCGCTCTATTCGCATTTCGCGAACGGGCGCCTCGTCGCGCTGCTCGGCGCCTTCGGCTGGGGCACCTTCGCCGCCGCGCTGGTTCCCGTCGTCATGTTCGGCCTCAACTGGAAGCGCGCCTCGCGCGCCGGCGCGGTCGCGGCGATCCTCGTGAGCCTCGTCGTCAATTTCGCGGTGGAGCTCTTCCACATCGCGCTGCCCTACGGAATAAACGGCGGCTATGTCGCCTTCGGGCTCGCCATGCTCGCCTTCGTGGGGTTCTCGCTCGTGCTGAAGCCGCGCCCGGTGGCCTCCGACATCGCGCGCGTCATGGAGCTTTGAGCATTCGCCCGATGGGGAGTCCCTGATGCCGCGCGCCGCGTCCGTCCTCGGTTTCGCCCTTCCGGCGCTTCTCGCCGCGCTGCCGGCCCCGGCGGCCGAGCCTTCCGACGAGGTCGCGGCGCGCGCGCAGACGCAGCTCCTCTTCGGCGATCTTCATCTGCATACGGGCTGGTCGTTCGACGCCTTCACCTTCAAGACCCTGGCGACGCCGGACGACGCCTATCGCTTCGCGCAAGGCGAGGCCGTCGCGCAGCCGCTGGGCATGACGTTCAGGCTCGACCGCCCGCTCGACTTCCTCGCCGTCACCGACCACGCCGAATATATGGGCCTCAGCCGCGCCATGCGCGATCCGAAGAGCCCGGTCTCGCGGCTGCCGCTCGCCAGGCAGGCGCTCGACCCCGACCCCAACGTGTCGGGAAAGGCGTTCTCGCTCTTCACCCGCGCGCTCGCGACCGGCGACGCGAAGATGCTCGGCGACGACAAGGGCGAGATCGCCAAGGCGGTCGCCGACAGCTGGGCCCTCGCGAAGGACGCGGCGAACCGCCACAACAGGCCGGGCGCCTTCACCGCGCTCATCGCCTACGAATGGACCGCCTCGCCGGGCTACAATCTCCACCGCAACGTCATCTTCGCGGACGACGACGCGCCGCAGCCCTTCACCTCGCTCGACAGTCAGCGGCCGGAGGATCTCTGGGACTGGCTCGAGGCGGAGCGCGCGGAAGGCGTGAAGGTGCTCGCCATCCCGCACAACATGAACATGAGCGAGGGCAATGCCTTCGCGCTCGTCGATTCCGACGGCCGGCCGCTCGGCGCGGACTACGCCGCGCGCCGCACGCGCAACGAGCCGGTCGCCGAGGTGACGCAGGTCAAGGGCACGTCCGAGACGCATCCCACGCTCTCGCCCAATGACGAGTTCGCCGATTTCGAGATCCTCGAGGTGCCGGGCGGCGGCACCAAGCGCATCTCGGTCTTCGCCGGCGGCTATGCGCGCGACGGGCTGATGCGCGGCCTCGCGCTCCAGGACGCGATGGGCTTCAACGCATTCCGCTTCGGCTTCGTCGGGGCGACGGACTCCCATGTCGGCATGTCGGCGATCGACGAAACGGACTACACGGGCTCGAGCGGCGTCGCGGACGGCACGCCCGAGCTGCGCCTCGACTGCAAATACTGCAAGGGCTTCGCCGACCAGCGCGCCCGCAGCGCCGCGGGGCTCACCGCCGTGTGGGCGCGCGCCAACACGCGGGACGACATATTCGATGCCATCGCCCGCAAGGAGAGCTATGCGACGACGGGCACGCGCATGGCGGTGCGCTTCTTCGCGGGGCCGGATCTCGCCGGCATCGCTCCGGGAACGGATGGCTGGGTCGAGGCGGCCTATCGCGCCGGCGTGCCCATGGGCGGCGATCTCAAGGCCGGGGACCGACCGCCCGTCTTCCTGGTCTGGGCGCGCAAGGACGTCGAGGGCGCCAATCTCGACCGCATCCAGATCGTCAAGCTGTGGAGCCGGGACGGCAAGGCGCAGGAGGAGGTCTTCGACGTCGCGCTCTCGGGCGGCCGGGAGGTCGATCCGCGGACGGGCCGCGCGCCGCCGGTCGGCAACACGGTCGACGCGAGGACCGCGACCTACGACAACACGATCGGCGCGGCGGCGCTCGCCGCGCGATGGCGCGATCCCGAGTTCGACCCCGCCCTGCCCGCGGCCTATTACGTCCGTGTGCTGGAGATCCCGACGCCGCGCTGGACGACCTACGATGCGGCCAGGCTCGGCCGCGAGCCGCCGGACGGCCTTCCCGCGACCATTCAGGAGCGCGCCTACACCTCGGCGATCTGGGTCGATCCGCCCGCGCCATGACCGGCCGTTTCGCGCGGGCGCTTCGCGAGCCGCTCGTCCGGTTCCTTCTGCTCGCGGCGGCGATCTTCGCCGTCGGCGGCAGGGGCGAGCGCGGCCCCGCGCGCGAGATCCGCATCGGCGCCGGCGAGATCGCCGCGCTCGCCGAGGGCTGGCGCGCGCAGCACGGAACGGCGCCGACTCGCGCGCAGCTCGAGGCCGCCATCGCCCTCCATGTCGACGAGGAGATGCGCTACCGCGAGGCGCTCGCCCTCGGCCTCGACCGGGACGACACGATCGTCCGCCGCCGCCTCGTCCAGAAGTACGAGTTCCTGATGGGTGCCGGCGACGGGGAAGCCGCGCCGTCCGAGGAGGATTTGCGCGCGCTCCATGAGAGCGATCCCTCGCGCTACGCCGCGCCCGCGAGGGCGAGCTTCTGCCAGGTCTTTTTCGGCGATGCGGGCGCCGGGGGCTATGCGCGCGCGCGGGAGGCCCTTTCGGCCCTGGGCGAGGAGGCGAAGGGCGAGGAGGGGGCGCTCGTAGACACGGCGAGCCTTCTCGACACGGAGCGTTGCATGGCGGCCGACGAGGATGCGATCGCGCGCCGCTTCGGGCGTCATTTCGGCGCCTCCCTCGCCGCGCTGCCGGCGGGCGAGTGGTCCGGTCCGGTCGAATCGGGCTTCGGCGCGCATCTCGTCTATCTGCGAAGCCGCGCGCCCGCGGCTCCCCTTTCCCTCGCCCGCGCGCGGGAGCGGCTTCTGGAAGACTGGACCGAGGCCCGCCGCGCCCGGCGCCGCGCCGCCATGGGGCAGGCGCTCGAGGCGCAATACCGCGTGCGGATCGATGCGGCCGCGCTCGAGTCCGCCGCGCCCGCGAACGACGTTCCCTGAGCGGGCCGAACGGCGCGTCGGACGCATCTAATACAAAATCTAGGATTGACTCAAAGGCCAAATCAGATAATTTTTCCGCACAAGGCGTGGTTCAAATAACAAAGCTCGATAACCGAGGTCCTCCAGCGGACATTCCCATTTCCCGCTTGTTGTATCGCGCCCTGGCGGCGCCTTCCGTGCGGCGCGCGGGGCTTGCGGGGCAAAGGCGGCGTTCGCGGTAACCGATCCGCGCCGGCTCGCGGTCGGAGTTGCGTCCCCAAAAACCAAGAGCGGGCGGCCGGCCGGCGGCGCGCCTTGTGGGAGGTGCCATTCCAGATCGCGGCGGCGGCGTGCCGTCGGGGCCGCGATTCCCTCTTCCGTTCGCCTACTGCCGGACGCGGGCCGGGCCGCCGGCGCGTCCCTTCGCCCCGGCGATTCCGTCTCCTGTTCCCCTTGCGTCACCGAGAAGCGTTCACAAAAGCGACGATGGCATCCGCAAATCGTCCGTATAGGGAGGAAGAAAATGACGTCCACGAGAAGATCCCTCTTGCGCCTTGGCCGGCTGGCCCCGCTGTTGGCGGCGCTCGCCCTCGCGGGCTCCCCCGCGCTCGCCGACAATGTCGCGACGAGCCCCATCGTCGGCACGACCGGCGGCACGAGCTACAACAAGCCCGCCTGGTGGTCGAACGCGACCATGGGCGACTGGAACGGCAAGGCGGCGCGCTACAACGATGCGAGCGACCGCATCGCCTACGAGACCTTCCGCACCGACGACGCCTTCAAGGGCGGCAGCCTCTGGCGCGACGAGGTGACGAGCGACACCAGCCGCAAGAGCACGAACGGCGCCGAGCTCTGGCTCTTCAGCGCCGATCTCGATCCCTTCAATCCGCCGACGCTGCCCAATGACGTCGTCAGCGGCGCGCTCGGGCTGGGGCAGGGCACCGATGTGGGCGGCATAGACGGCACGACGGTCGTCTTCGTCGCCGACGCCGATGGGGCGGACCCGCAGTGCCTGGGCTGCGAGGAGGTGAGCGGGGCGAACGGCTACACGATCCTCAAGGTCGATCCGTCTACGAACGGCACGGCCGCGAGCTTCACCGACGTCAGCAACGTCTCGGCCGAGCGCATCCGCATCCGCCAGAACAAGGACATGGCCGCCTGGCACCCGTCGGGCGACTGGCTCGTCGTCGCCGTGGAGATGCCCGTCCATGCCGGCTTCAAGAATGCCGGCAACGGCGAGGTCGGCATGTTCACCAACATCTATGCCGTCTACGTCCACGAGGGCGCGGATTTCGGCAAGATCTGGGTGAAGCTCACCGACTGGGTCGCAACCTGGGGCAGCCTCTACGACAATGTCTCGATCATGCCCTACGACTCGGTCGACCATTATCCGTTCCCGGACACCTGGTCGAACACGCGCTGCCCGGCGGGCAATCAGTACGGCGACAGCACCTCGCACGTGCCTTACGCCTATTTCCACTGCAGCGCCTCGGGCGCGGTTCCGCCGACCTCGGGCGTGATGCGCCCGACCGTGGCGCCGGCGGCGCTCGGCAACGGCAATGCGCGCATCGCCTGGGGCGCGCGGGTGGGCGTCGCCGTGGTCGGACAGACGCTTCCCGGCGGCGGCGTGCAGCTCCTCGGCACGGGCGAGCTCAAGACGGTCGACGTGAACATAGCGGGCTATCCCGCCTCGCGGCCCGATGCGCCGGCCATCGTCAACTACGCCGTCCTGGGTCCGACCGAGGCCATTCCGGGCGGCGTCAACACCTGGAAGGGCAAGGCCTATCTGCCGGGCAACGGCAACACGCCGCTCCTCGCTCAATGGTACGAGGCCTGGGACTATTCCTACGACAGCGGCAACAACTATCTCCTCATCGCCTCCGACGCCTTCCTCACCTACCGGCCCGGCGCGAGCCCGGCGCCGACGGCGGTCGACGGGCGCACCTTCCTCTACATGGACGTCACTCAGTGGAAGGTCGACGGCACCCAGTTCGCAACGCTCACGGACTATAATCCGTCCGCGGCATCGACGAACAATTACGACTATCCGGAAGGCTCGGCGACCTTCCCCTACGCCTACACGAAGAACTGGGGCTATTGGGAGGAGCCGTCCGTCTACGTCTACGACACGGAGTCGACGAGGACGTTCCTCGCTTTCGGCGCCAACTCGGGCGTGCTCAACGCGGCGGGCACCAAGGGCCTCTACAACATCGTCCAGCACAGCGCGACCTTCGCGCTCGACGCCTGGCTCCTCGATCTCGCGAACTTCAACAAGAACAAGGAGATCACCGACATCAACACGGGCGGCAGCGCGACGCGGTTCTACTACCCGACGGACTACGCGATCGCGAGCCGCATCCTCTACCTCACCGACGTGCCGGCGGGCGGGGCGGGCGGATCGAACCCGCCCGGCCTCGTGCGCACGATGGATCTCGGCAGCGCCCTCGACGGCGGGCTGTTGCCGTAGGCCATCGGCACCCTGGAATTCCGCCCGAGGCCGCGCGTCGTGCGGCCCCGGGCGGGGTCAATCGTCCGCCAAGAGACGATAGGCTCGAGGCCGCTCGGCGCGCCGCGCCGCGCGGTCGTCCCGCGCATGGAACATGCGAAACGACAACGCATCTAAGGAGGATCTGCGGAATGCGAAGAGAGAGATCGATCCGATCGGTTCCGGGAGGCGCCTCGGCCGTCCTGGCCGCGCTTCTGTGCCTCGGCCATCCGGCCCAGGCGGGAATCGAGACCGACGCGGTCGCGACCGAGGTCATCGTCGGCATGGACGAGGAAGGCGATCCCATCAATCCGCCGACGGCCCCGACCTGGGTGGTCGGGACCATGGGGCCGTGGAACGGCAAGGCGGCGCGCTACAACGAGGCGCGGGACCTTCTCGCCTTCGAGACCGTGCGCGAGGACATCCGGGGCGCGAGCTTCCTGCGCGCGGAGAAGACCGACGACACGTCGCGCCAGTCGGACAATCCCCTGTCCTATTTCATCTTCGACGCCTCGATCGATCCCGAGACGGATCAAACGACGCTCAAGTCGCTCTTTCCTTTCTTCGAGGAGGGCGGCGACCCGGAGAATGTCGAGACCTACGGCAATGCGCCGACCTCGGTGATCTTCATCACCGACAAGGACGGCGACAACGGGCTGTGCATCGGCTGCTGGGACGTCGTCGCCACCAACACGGCGGGGGGCGTGCGCATCCTCAAGGCGGATCCGAAATCGGGTACGTCGGCGACGGGCACCGACTTCACCGTCATGCCGACGGGCACCACGATCTATGCCCGGCAGAACAAGGATCTCGCGGCCTGGCACCCCGAGGGCGACTGGATCGTCGCCGCCGTCGAGATGCCCGTCCATGCCGGCCTGCACCGCGCGGGCACCGGCGAGATCGGCATGTTCACGAACATCTACGCCATCTATGTCGGCACGCAGACCGAGGCCGGGCAGCCGCTCTTCGGCAAGATCTGGGTGCAGCTCACCGACTGGGTCTCCACCTGGGGCAGCCTCTACGACAACGTGTCGATCATCCCGTACGACTCGATCGATCGCCTGCCCGGCGATTCGATGGACAGCCCTCCGGGCGACGGAATCGACAATCAGTGCCCCATGGGCGCCCAATATGCCGAGACCGACACGCAGTACCCCTTCGCCTATTTCCATTGCAGCGAAGAGGATCAGCGCCCGCCCACCTCGGGCGTGATGCGCCCGACCGTGTCGCCGGGTATCGTCGCGGGCACGAGCCACCAGGCCCGAATCGCCTGGGGCGCGCGCGTCGGCATAGCGAGCACGGTCGACGACGAGGATCCCGAGACCTGCGATTCGGCCGTCGCGGGCCTTCCGGGCGGCGGCGTGCAGCTTCTCGGCATGGGACGGGTCGACCTCTACAATCTGAACAAGACGACGAGCCCGACCTATCCGTCGAGCCTGCCGGACGTGCCCATCATCCTCTACTACAACGATGCGCTGGGGCCGTTCGGTCCGACCGAGGCCCATCCCGACGGCCTCTACACCTGGGCCGGCATTCAGTACTCGGATCCTCCGCCCCAGGTCGGGCAATGGTACGAGCCCTTCGCCTTCACCTTCGACAACGAAAAGGTGCTGTTCGCGTCAGACAGCTTCCTGACCTATCGGACGGGCGCGGCCTATCCGCCGACGGACGTCAACAAGGCGACGTTCTACTACATGGACGTCCTGGAGCGGAACTATCTCGGCACGACCATCCGCAGCATCACGGACTACGACTCGTCGAGCGGGGCCTACGACTATCTGCCGAACAGCTCCGATCTCGGCGCGCCCTACTACACGATCACGCAGCCCTGGGGCTATTGGGAGGAGCCCGTCACGCCGGTCCAGTGGGACGGCGAGGACTACTACGCCATCGGATCGAACGCCAACCTGCTCGACGAGGACCACGTGGGCACGCCGACAAACGGCTTCTACGACCTCGGCCGGCACCTCGAGACGATGGGCCTCGACGTCATCCTCATCAAGGAGGATCTCTCGCTCGCCAAGGAGATCACCAACTTCAATACCGGCACGAGCACGCAGACCTATGGCGGCTGCTATGAGGGAGAGACGCCTCCCGACATGGTGGCCGACCTCATCGTCTATCCGACCGCCTTCAGCACCGAGTACGGCACGCTCTACATGACGAGCGAGCCCTCGGGGCAAGGCGGCGAAAATCCCGGCGGCTCGATCCTCAAGATGGATCTCGGCGCCGCGCTCGACAACGACCTCATGGACTAGAAACCGCGAGGCCCCCCGACGTGCGTTTCGCGCGTCGGGGGCGCCGCCGGCCACTCGTCCCATTTGCAAGGCCGGGAGCGGGGTGCTACCTCTTCACAGCGCCCTGTGAGTCGCTCAGAAACGCAGGCAAATCTTACGGCTGCCGTAAGGCGCGCGCGCATGGGGCCTCTCGTCCGCTGGCGAAATCCGCAAACGAGATCAAGGCTCGTGGCGAAAGGATCGCTCTTCGCCCTGCCAAGAGGGCCACGTCCGGGCGTTCGAGAAGTTACCGGGCTCGTGAAGGGATGAGGCTGTTGGCTGCTCGCAGGGATGACATCATCGGCAAGCGGACAGTCGCTCCGGCCACGGGCGCGCGGCGCCGCGCATGCGGCCCGACCGGATGACGGCCGTGCGGCGGACGGCACCGGACCCGCGAGCCCGCCTTTCCCCCGCGCGGCGCATGGCCTGGCTTGCCGCCGTCCTCGCCTCGACCCTCTCGGCCTGCTCGAGCCTGCCGCCGGCGCGCGAGCCGGGCGATCTCCTCGACGATATTCTGCCGCCCTCCGGCACACAGGCCTCGGCGCCCGCCAAGCAGGGCTCCCGGCCCCTCGTTGCGCAGCGGGCGCCGGCCGACGAGGTGCGCTTTGGGCCCATCGCGCTCGGCGAGCGCGGCGGAGCGGCCGCCGAGATCGCCGCCGGCCGGCCCACGAGCGGCGAGGCGCTGCGCGTCGATTTCGACCAGACGCCGCTCGCCGATGTCGCGCGGGTCATCCTCGGCGACCTCCTGCACCTCAACTACGCCATCTATCCCGGCGTTGCGGGCGAGGCGACGATCCATGCCGAGGTGCGCCCCGACGCGCTCCTCTCGACGCTCGAGCGCCTCCTCGACATCAACGGCGCGGCGCTGCGCTGGGCGGGGGGCAGCTACCACGTCCTTCCCATGGAGGAAGCCAACCGCCTCGGCTTCCGCAATATCGAGGGCGACCGGGTCGCGGTGCTGCAGCTCGACTTCCTCGATGCCCAGGCCGCCGCGGATCTCGTCACGCCGCTCCTGCGCGCCGCGACGCTCGTGCGCGTCGACAAGGCGCATAATTTCATCGTGCTCACCGGCTCGGCCACCGAGATCTCCTCGATCCGCGAGACGCTGAAGTCCTTCGACGTGAACTGGCTCGCGAACCAGTCCTTCGCCCTCGTCACGCTGGAGCACGCGAC
Source organism: Alphaproteobacteria bacterium (assembly GCA_024236075.1). Classification (GTDB taxonomy): domain Bacteria; phylum Pseudomonadota; class Alphaproteobacteria; order JACAEB01; family JACAEB01; genus JACAEB01. The sequence continues at coordinate 267,948 of JACKLE010000001.1, forward strand.
GCCCGAGGCGCTCGTGAAGGATCTGAAGCAGCTTCTCGCCGGCAGCGACGAAGAGGCGGCCGCCATGGCGGGGGGCATCAAGCTCTTCGCCCTCGACCGCCTCAACGCCGTCCTCGCCGTCGCGGCCAGCCCGGACGCGATCAAGTCGGCGCGCACCTGGATCCATCGGCTCGACAGCTCGACGCTCGCGAGCGCCATGCGCCTCCATGTCTACCAGGTCGAGAGCACGCGCGCCGACCGCCTTCTCGAGACGCTCGCCGCCGCGCTCGGCCAGGCGCTCTCGGGCGAATCCTCCCAGCCGCAGTCCGAGGAGACCGGCCAGGTCCGCGACGTGACGATGAGCGCGGGCCCGCAGGACAAGGCGGCCGACGATGCGGCCGGCGAGAGCTACAAGCCCGTCACCTCCTCGCTCGCGACCGGCAAGGGCGGCGAGGCGCGCGCGCTGACGATCGGCGCGATGCGGGTGGTCGCGGACCCGGCGCGCGAGGCCATCGTCGTCTTCGGGACGCCCTCGGACTATGCGACGCTCGAGCCGCTGCTGCGCCAGCTCGACGTGCCGCCGCGCCAGGTGCTGATCGAGGCGACGGTCGCCGAAGTGACGCTCACGGACGAGCTGCGCTATGGCGTCGAGTGGTTCTTCCGCAAGCATTTCGGCGACCTCGACGCGAGCTCGGATTTGAGCTTTCCGACCAGCTCCTCGCTCGGCGGCGGGCTGCCGGCCTCCGGCCTCACGCTCACGCTCGGCAACGGGGTGGGGAGCATCGAGGCGGCGCTCCAGCTCCTCGACCAGGATTCGGACGTACGCGTCCTCGCGACGCCACATATCTTCGTGACGGAACGCGAGACGGCCCAGATTCAGGTGGGCGACCAGGTGCCCATCCTCACCCAGACGATCGACGTCGTCGGCGACAGCTCCGACGACCGCAGCGTCAACTCGGTCGAATATCGCGATACCGGCGTCATCCTGCGCGTGACGCCGCGCATCGGGCGCGACGGCCTCGTCTCGCTCTCGCTGACGCAGGAGGTCTCGCAGGTCAAGCCCAATACGGTGACGAGCCTCGAAAGCCCCACCTTCTCGCGCCGTCTGCTTGAAAGCACGGTCGCGGTGCCGAACGGGCGGACGCTCTTCATCGGCGGGCTCATCCAGACCTCGAGCCGCGACCTGGAGAGCGGCATTCCCCTGCTCAAGGACCTGCCCGTCGTCGGCTCGATCTTCTCGAACACGACGAAGGGCCGCGACCGCACCGAGCTCATCATCCTTCTGCGGCCCGTCGTCCTCGACACGCCGCAGAACGCCGACCTCATCAACGACGAGATCCGCCAGAAGATCAAGCTTCTGAAGTCGGACATGGCCGCGGGATGAACGCGCTCGTCGACGCCGTGCTCGACCATCTCTACACGGATGGCCGGCTGGAGCGCCAGGGCGCCGCGCAGGTGCTCGCGCGGGCGCGCCGCGCGGGCCAGGCCGTGCTGCCCCAGCTCCTGCGCGCGGGCCTCGTCAGCGAGATCGACGTCGCCTCCGCGCTCGCGAAGGTCACCGGGCTCCCCCTGCGCCCGGCCGAGGCCCTGGTCCCCGAGGGGGCGCTCGCGACCGCCCTGCCGCTGCGCTTCATGAAGGACGCGAAGGTCCTGCCGCTCGCGGAGGACGAGGAGCGCTGCCTCGTCGCGCTCGCCGATCCCACGCAGCCCTGGATCGAGCAGGCGCTGCGCCTCAAGGCCGGAAAGAGCGTGCAGCTCGTGCTCGGCCTTCCGTCGGCCATCGAGGCGGCGGTCGAGCAGCATTTCGGGCACGGCCGCTCGAAGCTCTCGGAGATGACCGACGCGCTCGAGGGGCTGGGGCCCGAGGACGGCGGCCCCGATCTCGCGGAGAGCGACGCGCCCATCGCGCGCATGGTGCGCCACATCCTCGAGCGCGCCGTGGCCGAAGGGGCGTCCGACGTCCATATCGAGCCCTCCGAGAAGCGCCTCATCGTGCGCTACCGCGTCGACGGCCGGCTTCGCGAGGAGGAGGCGCCGCCTTTGACGTCGGCGCCCGCGATCCTCTCGCGCATCAAGATCGTCGCGGGCCTCGACATCGCGGAAAAACGTCTGCCCCAGGACGGGCGGGCGAGCGTGCGCATCGCCGGCCGCCAGTTCGACCTGCGCGTCGCGACCTCGCCGACCGTCCATGGCGAGGGCGCGGTGCTGCGCCTCCTGCCCAAGGCGCAGGAGCGCTTCGACCTCAAGGCGCTCGGGCTCGAGCCCGACGCCGAGGCTCTGCTCGCCTCGCTCGCGGCGCGCCCGCACGGGCTCATCCTCGTCACGGGGCCGACGGGCGCGGGCAAGACGACGACGCTCTACGCGTTCATCAGCACAATGAACGTCTCGGACCGCAAGATCGTGACGATCGAGGACCCGATCGAGTACCAGCTCGAGGGGCTCAACCAGATCCAGGTCAAGGCCGAGATCGGGCTCACCTTTCCCGCCGCCCTGCGCTCGGTGCTGCGCCAGGACCCGGACGTCATCATGGTCGGCGAGATGCGCGACGCGGACACGGCGCAGATCGCCATCCAGTCCGCGCTCACCGGCCACCTCGTCCTCTCGACGCTCCACACCAACACGGCGATCGGCGCGCTCACCCGGCTGCGCGATCTGGGGCTTCCGGACTATCTCATCGCGGCGACGCTCAACGCGGCGCTCGCCCAGCGCCTCGTGCGCCGGCTCTGCGACCATTGCGCGGCGCCCGATCCCGAGCCCGAGCCGACGCTCGCGGCGCTCGAGGCGGCGGGCCTGCTCGCCGGCGCGAGCCCGCCCAGCCTGCGCGTGCCCAAGGGCTGCCGCCATTGCGGCGGCACGGGCTTTCAGGGCCGCGTCGCCGTCGTCGAGATCCTGCACGGCGGCAAGTGGCTCGCCCCGCTCGTCGCGGAAGGGGCGGGCGAGGCGGAGATCGCCCGCGAGGCGGCGCGCCAGGGCTTCCGCCCGCTGCTGATGGACGGGCTCTTGAAGGTGCGGCGCGGCGTGACCACACTGGCCGAGGTGGTGCGGGTCGCGGAGGCCGCCTGAGGCCATGACGCAGTTTTCCTATCGCGCGATCACGGCGGGCGGCGCCTTCGAGGAGGGCCGCCTCGTCGCCGACAGCAAGGACGCGGCGATCCTGCGCCTGCGCGCGGAAGGCAAGACGCCCGTCGCGGTGCGCGCGGCGCTCACGCTGCCGAGCCTCGTCGCGCGCTCGGGCAAGCTTTCCGAGGCGGTCTGGCTCGACATCGTCCGTCCCCTGTCGCTTCTCCTGCGCTCGGGCATGCCGCTCGCGGCCGCCCTGCGCATGACGATCCGCCTCACGCGGCGGCGCGCGGCGAAGGCGCTCGCCGGAAGGCTGCTCGCGCGCGTCGAGGACGGGCGCGCCCTCGCCGCCGCGATCGAGGCCGAGCCGGAGCCGCCCACCTATCTGCCGGCCCTCACGCGGGCGGGCGAGCATTCCGGGCGCCTCGCCTTCGTCTTCGAGCGCCTCGCCGCGCGCATGAAGATGGGCCTCTCGACGCGCAGGCAGATCACGAGCGCGCTCACCTATCCCGCCTTCCTGGCCGGCGTCGCCGTGGCCGCGCTCTCGGTCCTTCTCGGCGTCGTGGTGCCGCGCTTCGAGGTGCTCTTCCGCTCCTACGGCGAGAAGCTGCCGCTGCAGACCCGCATCGTCATGGATCTCTCGCATTTCGTCGTCGCGAACGGCGGCGTCATGCTGCTTCTACTGCTGCTCGCGGCCCTCGCCGTGCGCGCCTACGGCGCCCGGCCGGACGGGCGCGCGGTGCTGGCGCGCCTGCAGCTCGCGCTTCCCGTGGCGGGCGAGCTCTTCGTCCAGGCGACCTTCGCGACCTTCGCGCGCACGCTCGGCGGCCTGCTGGAGGCCGGCGTGCCTCTCGCGAGCGCGCTGCCCGTCGCACGGCGGACGATCTCGAACGTCGAGCTGCTCAAGGAGGTCGACGCGGCGAGCCAGCGCGCGCAGGGCGGCGAGGGGCTCTGCCTCGCGCTCGAGCGCGAGACGCGCTTTCCGCCCATCGCGGTGCGCGTGGCGCTCGTCGGGGAGGAGGCGGGCGAGCTCGCCCGGGGCCTCATCGACGCGGCCGACATGACGAGCGAGGAGCTCGACCATGCCCTCAAGCGCGGCATGGCGCTGCTGGAGCCGGCGCTCATTCTCACGATGGGCTTGATCGTCGCAGGCATCGTGGTGTCTCTGTACACCGGGATTCTCAGCGTGAACTCGCTCGCCTTCGAATAGCCGGGCGTTCGGTCCGAACGGGTCCCCAACGCCCCGCGCGACGGGGCTTCGTGCCGCCAGCGGCGCATCCTGGGAGAGCATCGAGGGAGACGTGGTGCCATGAGACCTTTTCGCCGCCGCAATGCGAGAGCCGCCGAAGCGGGCTTCAGCCTTCTGGAGCTGCTCGTGGTGCTCGTCATCATGGTGCTGCTCGCCTCGCTCGTGGGCCCGCGCGTGCTCTCCTATCTCGGCAGCTCCAAGACCAAGACCGCCGAGGTGCAGATGAAGAGCCTCGCGGCGGCGCTCGACCTCTATTTCCTCGATCTCGGGCGCTATCCTCCGACCAAGGCGGGACTCGTGGCTCTGGTCGAGAAGCCGGAGGGTACCGCGCGCTGGAACGGGCCCTATCTCTCCACGGGGACCGTGCCGCTCGACCCCTGGGGCAATCCCTATGCCTACGAGGCCGACGGGCGCGGCTATGCGGTCATGAGCCTTGGCGCGGACGGCAAGAAGGGCGGGGACGGCGAGGACGCCGATCTCGTGGCGCGCGGAGGCTAGGCCCCGTGCGCGCGCCCCGCGGTGGCGCCGCCGGCTTCACCCTCATCGAGCTTCTCGTCGTCCTGGTGCTGATGGGAGCGCTCGCCGCGATCGTCACGCCGCGCTTCCAGGCCGCGATGCCGGGCGCCGAGACGCGCGCGACGGCGCGCCTCCTGGAAAGCCTCTTGCGCGACGCGCGGACCGAGGCGCTGGCGAGCGGGCGGCCGGTCGACGTCGCCTTCGACGGCGAGGCGCGTCGCTTCACGGCGACGAGCGGCGTGGGCGCGGTGGCGGTGCCCGCGAGCGTGACCGTCCGCTTCGAGACGGTACGCCTGCCCTACGGTCCCGGCCCGCAGCGACTGCGCTTCTACGACGACGGCAGCACCAATGGCGGCCGCATCGTGCTCTCGAGCGGGGCCGCCGAGCGTGAGATCGACATCGACTGGCTCACCGGCCTTCTGGACGTGTCATGAGGGCCTCGGGCGCCGATCGCGGATTCACGCTCGTCGAGGCCCTCGTCGCCCTCGTCATCCTCGCGGCCGCGACGGTCGCGCTGCTCGAGCTCGCCTCGCAGGGCATGCGCATGGCGCAGGCCGCCGGCCGGCGCGACGAGGCCGTGCTCATCGCCGCCTCCGAGGCGGGCGCGGCCGGCATCGACTACGCGCTCGCGCCGGGCGACGACACGCGCCAGGTGCGCGACTTCACCCTCGAGCGCCGCGTGAGCGCGGTCGCCGACCAGGCGCATCTCCTCAAGATCGAGATCGCGGTCACCTGGCCCGCGCGCAGCGGGAGCGGGCGCTACGACCTCGTCACCTGGCGCGTCGACCGCGCACTGGAGTCGCCCCCATGAGGCGGGCGCGCGAGCGCGGCGTGAGCCTCGTCGAGATGCTGGTCGCGCTCGTCGTGATCGGCGCCGTCGCCGCGAGCCTGGCGAGCGTCCTCGAGCTCAGCCTCCTCGCCGGCAACCGGGCGGATGCGCGCTTCTCCGAGAGCGAGCGCGGCGCGGGCGCGGCGCTCACCCTGCGCCGCCTCCTGCAGACGGCGCTGCCGGCGCCCGCGAATTCTGCCCATGTGGTCTTTCGCGGGGACCGGGATTCGCTCCTCTTCGTCGCGCCGGGGCTCAAGCGCGCGGGAGCCGTGAGCCTCTTCGAATATCGCGTGGAGCTCGTGGAGGAGCGCGACGGCACCTCCCTCGTCCTGAGCTACGCGCCGATCCTGCCGCCGGTGCCGGGCGTGGCGCCGCCCCAGCGGGGCCACGTCACGCTGCTGCGCGGCCTGGGCGAGGCGCGTCTCTCCTATGCGGGCGAGGGAAGCTGGCGCGATGCCTGGAGCGAGCCGGGGCTCATGCCGCAGGCGGTGCGCTTCGCCTACGCGTTCAAGGGCGAGGCCGTCTCGCTCGTCTTCCCCGTCGAGGTGAGCTCGCCGCTGCGCGAGCGGCGCCGAAGGATGCCGCCATGAGCGCCGCGCCCCGTCCCCGCGATCCCCATGCGCGCGGCTTCGCCCTGCCGCTCGTCCTCTTCTTCCTCGTCCTTCTCGCGCTGATGGTCGCCCCGGCCGCCGAGGCGCTGCGCTCGGGCCTCAAGGGCGCGGGCGCCACCGCCGACCGCGTCGCGCGGGACGCGCTCCTCGAAGGCGCCGTCAATGTCCGCATCGCGGAGCTGCTGACGCTCCAGGAGGAGCAGCGCTTCTTCCAGGGCTCCTGGCAGGAGCGCGAGCTCGCGGGCGTGCGCGTGCGCACCCGCATTCTCGACCTCACGGCGCGCGTCAACATCAACATCGCCACGCGCGACGCCCTCGAACGCCTCATCGCCGGCGTCGACGAGCGTCCGGGAGTCGAGGCGCGCGCGCCCCTCCTCGCGGCCGCGATCGTCGACTGGCGCGACGAGGATCACGAGCGCCAGCCCGGCGGCGCCGAGGACGAGGACTATGCCCAGGCGGGCATGACCTTCGCGCCCGCGGACAGGCCCTTCCTCTCCGTCGACGAGCTTCACATGGTGCTCGGCATGGACGAGGGGCTCTTCGAGCGCCTCGCCCCCTATGTCACGGTCTCCCGCCGGCGGGGCGGCATCGGCGGCCACGCGGCCTCGCGCGCGGTGCTCATGACCCTGCCCGATTTCGACGCCGCGAAGGCGGACAGCTTGATTTCGAAGCGATCCCGCGATCCTCTAGCCCCGGCGACCTATGAGGGTTTTCCCTTCGACGAATTCGCCGAGGAGGCGGGAGCCATCTTCGAGGTCGCGGCGGAGCTGCCCGGCGATCCGGCCTCCCGCTGGACGGCCGATGTCGAGCTCGTGCAGCGCGGCTCGGGAACCGCATATAGGATAGTGTGCTGGCGCCATGGCGAATGAGCTTCTGGTGAGAGAGAGGGAGACGACGGCGAGCCCGGTCGACGCGCTGCGCGATCTCGCGCGCGGCGCGGAGAGCCTCGCCGCGCGCGCCGCCGCCCTCGTGCGCCGGGGCGCCGGGCTCTGGTGGGCGGTCGCCCGCGAGGCGCTGGCGCCGCGCCGCGAGGCGGCGCCCGATCAGGGCCTCGTCGTCGCCGTGGGCGCGGACGGGCTCGCCTTCGCCGTGCGCGACGGCGGCGCCAGCACGCCGATCGCCACGGTCGCGACCGCGCAGGAGGCCGCCGAGCTGTCGCTTCCCGAGGGGCCCCTGCGCCTCGAGGTGCCGGCCGAATGGGTGCTTTGCCGTGAGGTCGCCTTTCCGGTCGAGGTGCGCCGCCATCTCGGCGAGGCCGTGGGGCTCGAGCTCGACCGCCTGACGCCGTTCGCCGGCGGCGAGGCCTATCTGAGCGTCGTCCAGCGCCCCGAGGTGGAGGGCGAGAGCGCGCTCCTCGCCGATATCCGCGTCGTGCCGCGCCGGCTCCTCGATCCCGTCCTCGCCTTTCTCGGCGCGCTCGGCCTTCCGCCGGGCGGGCTCGTCATGGCGCATGCCGACGGCCGGCGCGAGGCCGTTCCGGGTCTCCTGCCGCCCCCGCCGCTCGGCGCGCTCTATCGCCGCCACCGCACGGGCACGCTGCTCGCCGCGCTCTGCTGCCTCGGCCTGCTGGCCGCGGCCGGCGCGCCTTTCCTCGGCCTCGCCGACGCGATCGGCGTGCGCGAGAAGCGCCTCGCGGCGCTCTCGAGCGAGCTCGAATCCCAGGTGCGCTCGCTGGCGCCGGAGGGCGCGCGGCTCGCGGCCCTGCGCGCGCTCGCCGACGCGGCCGCGCAGGACTCGAAGCCGCTCGCGCTGCTCGCCGACATCTCCGAGCGCCTGCCGCGCGAGGCCCATCTGCTGCGCATCCTGGTGAAGCCGGGCGAGGCCGAGCTGACCGTGGCGGGCGGCACGCCGTCCGAGGTCCTCGCCGCCCTCTCCGCCTCGCCGCGCATCGCCGATCCGCGCCTCGCCACCGAAGGGCGGGCGGGCGAGGCCTATGTCATCCGCATGCGGACGATCAGGCCCGGTGGCGGGCCGCCCGCGCCCTCGGGGGCGCCCCTCGCGAGCGCGCAGAGGCTCGGCTGATGGACGCGACCGCGCTCAAGAGACGCCTGCTGCCCTACGCCGCGCTCGCGCTGCCCTTCGTGCTCGTCGCGCTGGTCGTGGGCTTCCTCGTCCTCCTCCACGGCGACATGCGCGCGCGCATCGCCGGCCTCGATCGCGACATCTCGCTCATGGAGCGCCGCCTCGAGGCGGTCGCGCGCGAGGCGCGCGCCGTCGGTGCGGGCGAGGAAGGGCTGGGCCTTTCCGATCTCGTCGCGGAGGGCACGCCGGAGGTCGCCGCCGCGCTCGCGAGCGAGGAGGTCACCGAGGCCGCGCAGGACGGCACCTGCTCGCTCGTCTCGGCGCGCTCGCAATCGGCCGGCCGCGACGCCGACGCGCCCGCGATCGAGGACGGCGAGGAGACGAGCGAGTTCCGCCTTTCCCTCGACTATCGCTGCCCCTTCGAGGGCGTGCTCGCCGTGCTCTGGCACGTCGCGACGGCGCGCCCGACGCTGCTCGCCGACGAGCTGACCCTCGCGCAGGCCGGCGCGGACGAGACCGGCATGCCGGCCTTCAGTTTGAAACTCGAGCTGAGAGGCTTCGCCGGAGAAGCGGGAGAGGGCGGTTGAGCGTCGCCTTTCATCCGGTCTGGGAGCAGAACAAGCGCCTGCTCGCAGGGCTCGCCGTCGCCTGGCTCGGCGTGGCGCTGGCGTCGAACTTCCTGATGCAGACGGTTCCCGATCGCACGGAGGGGGGCCTCAGGCCCGCGGCGAGCGATCCCTATGCGGCGCTGACGAGCTCGGACGAGATGGAGGGCTGGCTCAAGACGATCTACGAGCGCGCCGTCTTCTTCGCCGACCGCCGCATCCCGACGCCGGCCGAAGCGGGCGATCTCGCCGACGACGCGCCGGTCGCCGCGGGCGACGCGGCGGGCCTCATGCTCTACGGCACCTTCGTCGGCCAGACCTATGCCGCCGCGATTCTCGGCGGCGGGGGGCTCGAGCGGCCGACGCTGCTCGGGGTCGGCGACCGCGTGGGCTCGGCGCGCATCGCGGCCATCACGCGCGGCAAGATCGCGCTCGAGGGCCCCGGCGGGCGCAGCGAGCTCGTGGCGGAGCCGCGCCAAGGGGCCGAGGAGGGCGCGTCCGAGCGCAAGACGCGCCGCAAGGCCTCAACGCCCAAAGCGCCGCCCAAGCCCGCGAATATCCGGATGCCCTGACGCCGGCGCTCACGCCGGCCCGCCGCGATAGAGCCCGGCGCGGTCGAGCGGACGTCCGCTCGCGCCCGGCGCGCGCTTGGCCGCGACCGTCTGATAGGAGAGGCACGCCGCGCGCTCGAACGCCTTGGCGAAGAGCGCGAAATAGCAGAGCCACAGCACGGTGCGCTCGGGCCCCACTAGCGCCTCGGCCTCCGTGCGGCGCGCATGGAGGCCGCCCTCCCAGGCGCGCAGCGTCAGCTCCATGTGCTCGCGGATGTTCTCGACGTCGAGCACCTCGAAGCCGTAGCGGCCGAGCTGGTCCACGGTGTGGCCGATATAGTCGAGCTCGCCTCCGGGAAAGATAAAGCGCGTGATGACGCGCGTCGTGTTCGTCTCCTTCCGGAAGGGCTCGCTGCCCACGGGCCCCCGGCGCACCGTCGCCTGATGGAAATAGAGCCCGCGCGGCTTCAGCAGGCGGTGCATCAGGCGGAAATGGCGCTCGTGATTGGCAAAGCCCACATGCTCGAACATCTCGACCTGGGCGATCTTGTCGTAGAGGCCCTCGCCCTCGATCGTGCGGTAGTCGCGCAGCTCGACGCTGACGCGGCCGGAAAGCCCCTTCGCGGCGATGCGTGCACGGACGAAGTCGAGCTGGCGCTCGGAGAGGGTGACGCCGTGCGCCGCGACGCCGTAGCGCTCGGCGGCATGGCACAGAAGCGCCCCCCACCCGCAGCCGATATCGAGCAGGCGCTCGCCGGGCGCGAGGGCGAGCTTGCGGCAGACGAGGTCGAGCTTGCGCGCCTGCGCGGCCTCGAGGCTCGTCTGCCGGTCCGCGAAATAGGCGCTCGAATAGAGCATCTCGGGCCCGAGGAAGAGCGCGTAGAACTCGTTCGACACGTCGTAGTGGAAGCCGATGAGCGCCTTGTCGTCGCGCCCGCGCGCATAGGTGGAGGCGACCGCGTCCTCGAAGGCGGGCAGCGCGGCGCGCTCCGCGCCCCCGCCGAGGAGGAAGGGCCAGGCCGCCCGCGCGACGGCGAGCTTGTCGACGCGGCGCGCGAGATGGACGGCGCGCCCATGGTCCCAGCGGTCGGCGGCCTCTAGGGGGCTCGCGCCGCGAAGGGCGATGTCGCCGGCGGCGAGCAGCTCGAAGAAGGTCATGAGGCGGGGCTTGAGAAGAAGCCGGCGAACTGCGTCCGGCGAGCGCAGCGCGATCCGCACCGTGCCGTCCGCGCCCGGCCCCAGCGGCACCGCCTCGCCGTTCCACAGCTCGACGGAAAGGTTCGCCTCGAGCCGCGCGGCGAGCTCGGAGAGGATCGCGCGGGCCGCGGCGAGGCGGCGGTCTTCGATCGGGGCCATGCGCGCGCTCCAGAATGCCGACCTGCGTCATAGCCAGCAGGGCGCGCGCGGGCAAGATCGCCGCGATGCGCGGGAGAGATGTGCCGGGATGACCGCCCAACCGGAGGATGTTTATCAGTCGCAATAGCGTATTTCCCTCTCGGCGAGCCGGCGGGGCGACTCCGGAAAGCGAGATGAAACCGCCATTTTTCAAGGAATGTGACGGCAATGCTCCGTCTCTGGAGCATTGACACGGACCCAAATTCTTGCTTCGATGTAATTTGCGAATAGGTCGCATAGTTAGTCGCACGACTAAGCGGCCTGGAGCGCGGGGCGACGCTGCCGACGGGCGAGGGGCCGGCCCGGTCGACGGCAGGGAAAAGCGCGAACCGCGCAATTCGGGTGGTGGGGTGTCGGCTCGATCGCGACGTTCGGGCCGTCCCGGTTCTTCGAGAGGGGCAGGGGTCATGGCTCGCATTTTCGGGTATCGCGCGGCGCTTCGGGGCGCGGCGTTGTCGATCGCGGCCGTCCTGGCGTCGGGCGGCGCCATCGCGGCGCAGGACCCTTCGCCGACGCTGAAGCAGCTCCTCTTTCCCCAGTCCGCCGTCACGCCCGTCAAAGGCACGGTGCAGGAGCTCGGCTCGCGCCTCTTCAACGACCAGACCCTGTCGCTCAACTCCAACCAGGCCTGCGAGAGCTGCCACAATGCGAGCTATGCGCGCCACCCCGTGACCGGCAAGCGCATCACGGTCGCGAAGGGCTTCGTCGACAACGACAATATCGAGAACGGCACGGCGGTCTCGGACGGCTCCGTGCCCGGACTTTTCGGCTCGCTCAACGCGCCGATGGTCGTCTACGCTGCCTTCAGCCCGGCCTTCCATTGGGACGAGGAGGAGGGTCTCTATATCGGCGGCCAGTTCTGGAACGGGCGCGCCTCCAATCTCGCCGAGCAAGCCGCGCAGCCATTCCTCAATCCGGTCGAGATGGCCATGCCCTCGAAATGGGCCGTCGTCACGCGCCTCAAGCAGAAGCCCCGCTACATCAACGACTTCAAGAAGTTCTTCGGCATCGACCTGCGCAAGATCGCGTCCAACGAGCTCGCGCCCGCCTCGGCCGCCGCGCCGCCGCTCGTCGACGTCGCCTATGCCGCGATGACGGACGCGATCGCCTCGTTCGAGAAGCTGCGCATGTTCACGAAGTTCAACTCGAAGTTCGACTTCGTCCTCGCCGGCTACACCTCGTTCACGCCGCTCGAGGCGGAAGGCGAGCAGATCTTCAACGGCAAGGCCATGTGCAATGCCTGCCACATCTCCGATCCGGACGTCGCGCCCGACGGCAGCCTCATGCCGCCCATGTTCACGGACTTCACCTACGACAATATCGGCGTGCCCCGGAACGTGAACATCCCCGGCGACCCGGCGCCCAATCTCGGCCTCGGCGGCCGTGCTGACGTCGCCGCCGCCGATCCGAACGGCGACGAGATCGGCAAGCACAAGGTCATGACGCTGCGCAACATCGCCGTGACCGCGCCCTACGCGCACAATGGCGCGTTCCGGACGCTCGAGCAGATCACGCATTTCTACAACACGCGCGACGTGCTCGGTCATGTGGCCGACGTGAACGATCCGGGCTTCGGCGTCACCGGCTGGCCGGACCCCGAGGTGCTGCCCAACGTCAACCACGACGAGCTCGGCGATCTCGGCCTCACGCCGCACGAGGAGGCGGCGGTCGTCGCGTTCATGCGCACGCTGACGGACGACTACGACCAGTGGGGCAAGGACCCGAAGGTGCCGAAGGGCATGCTCTCGCCCTTCGCCACGACGCCCTTCCCGGCCTTCCCCTAGGCCGGCCCCGGCCGGAGGCCGCCCTCCGGGCGCGCGCGAGCCGGCCGTTCTCCTCCTCCCGGCACCGGGCCGCGGTGACGCTCTTGTGATGCCTCCCGCTATGGGAAGGCGGACCCCTCGTTCCTACGTTATGCTGGCGCCCGCGCGGCAAGGTTCCGCCGCGCGCGGTTTGGGGTTCATCCGGAGCGGAAGGAGGTCATTCATGGCGAAGGCAACCTTTGCGGCGGGCTGCTTCTGGGGCGTCGAGCACCGCTTCCGTCAGCTCGAGGGCGTGAGCGACGCGGTGTCGGGCTATGCCGGAGGCACGACCGCCAATCCGACCTACAAGCAGGTCTGCTCGGGCCGCACCGGCCATGCCGAGGCGGTGCAGGTGACCTACGACCCGGCGGTGATCAGCTACGAGACGCTCGTCGATCATTTCTTCGCGACGCACGATCCGACCCAGCTCAACCGCCAGGGCCCGGATGTGGGCACGCAGTACCGCTCGGCGATCTTCACCCATGACGAGGCCCAGCTCGCCGCCGCCAAGGCCGCGCGCGACCGTCTCGCGGCGAGCGGGCGCTTCGCGCGGCCGGTCGTCACCGAGATCGTGCCCCTGCGCAGCTTCTTTCCGGCCGAGGAGTACCATCAGCGCTACGTGGAGAAGCACGGCAGCCACTGCGCGATCTGAGGCCGGCCCGGCCCGCCGGCCGCGTTGAGCCCGCGGGTGGGCGCCGCTAGACTCCCCTCGCGACTCGGCGAGCCGCGGGGGGAGCCATGAACGTCAGCCACGAAACCTGGTCGAGCCGCTTCGTCTTCCTGATGGCGGCGGTCGGCTCGGCCGTCGGGCTCGGCAATATCTGGCGCTTCCCCTATCTCGCGGGCGAGAACGGCGGCGGGGCGTTCGTCCTCGTCTATCTGCTCTGCGTCGCGCTCATCGGCCTGCCGCTCATCGTCGCCGAGCTCGTCATCGGCCGGCGCGCCAAGCAGAGCGCGGTGGGAAGCGCGCGCACCGTCGCGCGCGAGGCCGGCGCCAGCGGGCGCTGGGTCGTCGTGGGCTGGCTCGGCGTCGTCGCCGCCTTCCTGATCCTCAGCTATTACAGCGTCATCGGCGGCTGGCTGCTCGCCTACCTGCCCATGACGGCGAGCGGCGCGTTCACGGGCGTCGAGGGCGCAGCGGTCGCGACGCGGTTCGAGACATTTCTCGGCGACCCGTGGGGCATGACGCTCGCCCATGCGCTGTTCATGGCCGCGACCGTGCTCATCGTCGCGCGCGGCGTGCGCGCCGGCATCGAGCAGGGCGTCAAGATCATGATGCCCGCGCTCTTTGCCATCCTTGTCCTGCTGGTTGCCTATGCGGCGGTGGAGGGCGAGTTCGTCCGTGCGCTGTCCTTCCTCTTCACGGTCGATTTCTCGCGCATCGACACGGAGGTCGTCATCAACGCGATCGGGCAGGCGTTCTTCTCCCTGAGCGTCGGCATGGGCGCGATGATCACCTACGGTGCCTATCTTCAGCGCGACACCGACATTCCGAGCGCCTCGGTCACGATCGCGGTCGCCGACACGGCGGTCGCCATCCTGGCGGGCCTCGCGATCTTTCCCATCGTCTTCGAGGTCGGTCTCGATCCGAGCGGCGGGCCCGGCCTCCTCTTCAAGTCGCTGCCCTATGCCTTCGGGCACATGCCGCTCGGGGCCGCGGTCGGCGCGCTCTTCTTCCTTTTCGGGCTCTTCGCGGCGCTCACCTCCTCGATCGCGCTTCTGGAGATCGTGGTGTCCTGGGCCGAGGAGCACCGCGGATGGAAGCGCAGCCACGCCGCGGCGCTCATCGGCGCCGTCGTCTTCGTCGTGGGCCTCCTCACCGTCTTCTCGTTCAACATCCTGCCGCGCATCGCGGGTCTCGGCTTCCTCAAGATCTACGGCGAGGACCCGAACGTCTTCGGGCTCCTCGATCTCCTCACCAACAATCTGATCCTCCCCGTCGGGGGCATCCTCATCGCCCTGCTCGTGGGCTATGTGATGCGGCCCGAGATCGTGCGCGAGGAGTACGGCGCCGACCCCCTTTTCGGCGCGTGGTGGGCGCTCCTGCGCTATGCGGTGCCCCTCGCCATCGCCGTCGTGATGGTGTTCGAGCTCGCCCGGCCCTTCTTCGCCTGAGGCTCTTGCAGGCCGGCCACAGTCGCCCGCGAATCGGTTCCGGCGGCTTTGGGCGCCGCGTGTTGCCGCTTGGGTAGGCGGCCCGAACTGTGACATGATGGGCACGTACCGGCACAATGAAAAGTTGTGGGCCGAGTGTTTCTGCCGTGGCCGCGTGCAGTGCATCCGCGGCCGAAGCCGGCCCGGGCCGGACGGGGTGTTGGGTGGCGATGCCGGCGGCAAAGCCGGACGCCGAAATGGGGAAGAGGGGTTCATCCATGCGCTTGCGGCGTCATCTTTTGGCGGGCGTTTCGCTCGCGGCCGGATTCACGTGCCTCGCGTCGATGCCGGCGGGGGCCGTCACCGACGAGATCATCGTCACCGCGCAGAAGCGCGAGGAATCGATCCTCAAGGTGCCGCTCTCGATCTCGGCCGTGTCGGGCACCTTCCTCGACGACAACGGCATCAGCGATCTCGACGAGGTCTCGGACTACGTTCCGGGCTTCCAGATGCAGCAGCAGTCGGTGAACACGCCGAGCTACGTCATCCGCGGCATCTCCTCGGACGTCTCCGAGCCCAACACCGAGCCGAACATCTCCGTCTTCTTCGACGGCATTCCGGGCTCGCGCGGCCCCGGCTCCGTGATCGAGCTCTTCGACATGGACCGCATCGAGGTGGCGAAGGGCCCGCAGGGCACGCTCTTCTCGCGCGGCGCCTCGAACGGGGCCATCAACTTCATCATGAAGAAGCCCGAGGAGGGCTTCCACGCGAAGGGAAAGGCCGATTTCGGCAACTATGACAGCCAGCGCTACGAGGGCGTCGTCAACGTGCCGCTGTCGGGCTCGACCTGGCTCGCGCGCTTCGGCGCCGTCTACGACAAGCGCGACGGCTATTCGGAGAACCCCGTCGACGACAGCAAGCTCAACGGCAAGGACACGCTGCAGCTTCGCGCCTCGACGACGGTGCGGCCCTCCGACGTCTTCGAATACACCGTGCTCGGCTATTACCAGGAGGACGAGCCGGATCCGACGGGCTTCAAGACGCTCGTCCCGACGCTCGCCGCGATCGATCCGAACACGGGCGACACCGATCCCTACGGCTCGATCGCTCAGAGCCCGGACATTTTCCTCGAGCGCTCGGTCTGGGGCGTCACGGGCCTCGGCGAATGGGAGCTCTCCGACGCCTGGACCTTCGCCTCGACGACCGGCTATCGCGAATACGAGTCGGACGACAAGTTCGACCCGGACGGCATCGGCCCGACCACGATCATCCTGCCCAACCCCGCGCCGCCGCCCGCGACCTTCCCGCTTCCCGTGCCCTTCATCCTCGAGGGCTTCGAGGGCGACGACGGCAACGTGTTCAGCCACGAATTCCGCCTGAACTTCGACAATGGCGGCCGCCTGCGCGCCTTTGCGGGCGTGAGCTACTATCACGAGGAAGCCAACCGCAACCGCACCTTCAGCTACAACCAGAACGCCATCGCGGTGGTGTTCGGCATCGTGCCGCCGGCGCTCCTGACCTCCGTGACGGAGTCGACCTTCACCGCGAACGAGAACACGAGCTATTCCGTGTTCGGAGATGTGAGCTTCGACGTCACCGAGACGGTGACGCTCACGGGCGGGCTGCGCTGGACCATCGACGAGATGGAGTATTCCTATCGTGCGCCCACGGCCAATCCGCCTTCGGTCGTGATCCCCTTCATCTTCGGCGCGCCGGTCCTCAACCCGTTCAGCCCGGGCTTCCCCGGCTCGATCGCGCCGCCGATCCCGCCGATTCCGGCGGGCGTCGAAACGAACGCGCTCGAGGGCACGTCGAACAACCAGACGCTCTCGACCGAGGACGAGTTCGACTATCTCGAGCCCCGGATCATCCTGAGCTGGGATTTCGCGCCGGAATGGATGGCCTATGCGAGCTGGTCGAGCGGCGTGCGCTCGGGCGGCCTCGACATCGATCCGCGCAACGGCGCCACCGAGGCGCAGTATCGCCGCGTCATCAAGCCCGAGCGCGTGACGAGCTACGAGCTCGGCGCGAAGGGCTCGTTCGACCTCGGCGAGGTCGCCTTCACGACCGACGGCGCCGTCTTCTACTACGACTACGAGGACTTCCAGTCGCTCATCGTGACGACCGGCTCGCTGACGCCCGTCAACACGGGCAAGGCGAGCGCCTTCGGCGCCGAGGCCTCGCTCACCGTGAAGTCGGGCGGCTTCTCGGCCTTCGGCAATGTCGGCTATCTCGACGGTCAGTACGACGAAGGTCTGACGGCCAATCTTCTGGGCGCGGCCGTCGACCTCAAGGGCAATTCCTTCCGCGTGACGCCGAAATGGACGCTCTCGGCCGGCCTCGCCTACGAGCACCAGCTCCTGCAGGAGCTTTCGGGCTACGCCTCGCTGCTCGCGAGCTACAAGTCGTCCTACTTCTTCAATCCGGAGAACGAGCCGGATCTGAAGCAGGACTCGCTGACGCTCGTGACGCTCAGCGCCGGCCTCAAGTTCCAGGAGCGCTGGGACCTGCATGCACGGGTGGAGAACCTCTTCGACGAGGATTATCTGCTCGATGCCGGCAATACTGGCCGCATCCTCGGCATCCCGACCTCGATCCGCGGCCAGCCGCGCCTCTGGAGCATTGGCATCGGCGTGAAGTTCTGAGACTCCGTCGCGCGGGGCCGTCGGGCCCCTCGCCTGAGGAGCTCCGGGAATGTGCTCCGCAGACGTCGAAAGGGCCGTCCGATCGGACGGCCCTTTCGTTCGATGGCGGGTTCGCAGATCGCTCCCTTACGGCGCGGCGCCGGCTTCGGCGGGCCCGGCCTCCGCCGGCGCGGCATCGGCGGGCGGGGCATCGGCGGGCGGGGTTTCGGCGGGCTGGGTCGCGGCCGGCGTCGGTGCGGCCGGGGCGGGCGCGCCGTCGGGGCCGAAGTCCTCGACCGTCGCATTGAGGAAGCGCGTGGCGAGAAGCGGCGAGCCGATCATCGCGGTGGCGACCTCGGCGAGCGAGGGCGGCGTCTCGGGCGCCACCTTGAGGCGCAGCGTGCCGGGGTTCTCCAGGAAGCTCGCCACGGCGTCGTAGGCGGAGGCGAGGAACGGGTCGCTCGCATAGGTCTCCTTGTTCGACCTGAGGCTCGCGACGAGATCGGCCACGTAGGCCTGCGGGGTGACGCCGGCCTGCTCGGCCGAGTGGGCGATGACGCGCCGCGCGAGCGAGGCGTCGCTGTAGGCGAGCTCGAGGCCGTTCAGGCGCACGCTCTGAAGGACGCGCACGACCTGCCCGCCGCGCAGAAGCTCGGGCAACGTGAGGCCGACGACGTCGCGATAGAACGTCACGTTGCCGAACTCGGCCGAGCCCTTGATCTGGCCCATGTCGCGCCCCGAGAGCACGAGGCTCTCGATGCGGCTCGTCGCGGCCTCCTCGTCGTAGCGGATGCGATAGGAGAGGTCGAGCGCGAGCTCGTCATAGCCGAGCGCCCTGAGCTCGGCGCCGGTCTCGTCGTCGAGCGTGAGATGGAGCCCCGCCAGCTCGAGCGCGCCGCCGACGGAGATGTTCTCGACATATTGCGCGTCCGTCATGGCGATGCGGTCGAGCGTGACGCTGCCCTCCGGGCTCGTCGCGGCGATGCCCTCGACGACGATATCGCCGAGCTTGGGCATCCAGCCGGGCAGGAGCGGCACGTCCCGCGCGGTGCGCGGCAGGCTCCCGTCGCCCGAGGCGCGGATGAGCGGCGCGAGGTCGAGCTCGTCGGAGCGCAGGCGGCGGGCGGTGAGCGAGATCGGCTCGCCCTCGGCGTCGGCGCCGTCGACGGCGATCTCGTTGGCTTCGAGCGAGGCGATCGCGCCGCCCTCGTACTTGTCGACGGCGATGCGCGCGATCGTGGCGGGGCTGCCGTCCTTCGGGGTGACGCTGACGCCGTCGAGCGTCAGGACGGAGAGCTTCAGGCGCAGGAGCGCGTCGGCGATGAGCGCCTCGCGGGTGCGCGGCTTGAGGTCGTCGACTGTGAGGCCGCCTTCGGCCTTGCGCGCGGGCGGGGCGATGGTCGCATCGCGCATCATCACCGTCTTGAAGTCGCTGTCGCGCTTCTCGTTCGAGATGTGCATGTCCTCGATGTCGAGGGCGCCGAAGAGGCGCTCGGTCTTGCTCGCGCCCGCCGCCTTGGCCGGGTCGAGCGCGCGCTCGAGCCCGTCCGGATTGGCGCCCGTGATGCGCAGGAGGCCGATGGCGACGCTCGAATCCCCGGGGCCGGTCGCCGGCAGCTCGAGCCCGCGAATGGTGAGGACGTTTCCCGAGCTCTTGTAGTCGATGGACTCGTAGCGCCCGCCCGCCTTGGCGATGTCGCTCTCGAGGATGGCCGCGACGCCCCGGTCGGTGCCCTGCTGGGCCACGAAGAAGAGGCCGAACGCCAGGGCGGCCGCGGCGCCCAGGATGACGAGGAATTTCGGAATGCGCTTCATGAGGGGTCCTCTTTGCCAGGGCCGCTGCGGCGGAGCGACCCTAGCTTTTTTTGCCCGGTCGCGAAATCGCGGCGCCGGCACGGAGGGCCGGCGCGGGCTTGTTGGCGCGGGGCCTTTGGGGTAGAGACCCGCGAACCGAATGTTCAAGGAGAGCCGGGAGGCGCGAGGCAAGGCCCGCGCCCCGGACGGTGCCGGCATGAACGAGAGCGAGGCCTTCCGCCCTGAGGCGCGCCAGCCCCGGGGCTTCAGGGACCGATTCGCGGGCGAGGTCGCGCGCGAGCGCGAGATGATCGCCGCGCTCTCCGCCCTCGCCGAGCGCTACGGCTTCGCGCCGCTGGCGACGCCGGCCCTCGAATATGCCGACGCACTTGGAAAATTCCTGCCCGACGAGGACCGTCCCAACGAGGGCGTCTTCGCGTTCCAGGACGACGACGAGGCTTGGCTGAGCCTGCGATACGACCACACCGCGCCGCTCGCGCGCCTCGTCGCGCAAGGCGAGGCGCCGCCCGCGCGGCCCCTGCGCCGCTACGCGGCGGGGCCCGTCTGGCGCAACGAGAAGCCGGGACCGGGCCGCTTCCGCGAATTCCTCCAGTTCGACGTCGACACGGTCGGCAGCGAGGCCATGGCGGCCGACGCCGAGCTCATCGCCTTTCTCGCGGAGGGGCTCGAGGCCGTCGGCGTTCCGCAGGACGGCTTCGTCGTCAACCTCAGCCACCGCAAGCTCGTCGCCGGCATCATGGACGCGGCGGGCATCCCGGCGGGCGAGGACGCGGCCATCCGCGCGCAGCGCCTGCGCGTGCTGCGCTCCATCGACAAGCTCGACCGCCTCGGCATCGAGGGCGTTCGGCTGCTCCTCGGGCCGGGGCGGCGCGACGAGTCCGGCGACGTCACGCCGGGCGCCGGCCTCAAGGACTCCCAGATCGCGAGCATCGAGGCGTCGCTCGGCGCGACGGTCGCGTTCGACGCCGGCGGCGAGCTCGGCCGCACGCCGGCCGGCCGGGAGGCGCTCGCCGATCTGGAGGAGATCCGCCTCGCGCTCGCGGCGCTCGGCATCGGCGCGGAGCGCGTGCGCGTGACGCCCTCGGTCGTGCGCGGCATCGAATACTATACCGGGCCCGTCTTCGAGGCGGAGCTGACCCACGAGATCCGGGGCCCCGACGGCGCGCCCATGCGCTTCGGCTCGGTCGCGAGCGGCGGGCGCTACGACGATCTCGTCATGCGCTTCACCGGCGAGCGCGTGCCCGCGACCGGCGCCTCGGTCGGCGTCTCGCGCCTCATCAGCGCGCTGACGAAGGCGGGCGAGGCAGCGGGCGCCGAGGGCCCCGTCCTCGTCCTCGCCATGGACCGCGCCATGACGGCGGACTACCTCGCCATGGTGGCCGAGCTGCGCGGCGCCGGCATCCCGGCCGAGCTCTATCTCGGGCGCGCGGGCATGAAGGCGCAGCTCAAATATGCCGATCGCCGGGGCTCGCCGGTCGCCGTCATCCAGGGGGGCGACGAGCGCGCGAAGGGCGAGGTGACGCTCAAGGATCTGAAGCTCGGGGCCGAGATGGCGCGCTCGATAGAGGACAACCGGGCCTGGCGCGAGGGCCGCCCCGCGCAGGAAACCGCGGCGCGGGGGACGCTCGTCGCGTCCGTGCGCGCCATCCTCGCGCGCCAGCGCGAAGGACGGGCCCCATGAGACAGGGCTCGGCCGATCTCGCGGCCCCCGATCTCGCGCGGCTCGAGGCGGCGGGCGCGCGCATCCGGGAGGTCTTCGCCAAGGCGGGCTACGAGGCCGTCGACCCGGCGATCCTTCAGCCCGCGAACGTCTTCCTCGACCGCTACGGCGAGGACATACGCCGGCGCATCTTCGTCTTCGACGATCCGGGCGGGGCGGAGCTCTGCCTGCGGCCCGACCTCACCATCCCGACCTGCCGGCTCTATCTCGCGGCCTATGCGCCCGCCGCGCCCTGCCGCCTCTCCTATCAGGGCCCCGCCTTCCGCTTCGAGGCCTCCGCCTCCGGGCGGCCGAGCGAGTTCCGCGAGGCGGGCATCGAATGCTTCGCGCTCGCCGATCGCGAGGCGGCGGACGCCGAGGTCATGGGCCTTGCGCTGGGCGCCCTGCGCGCGGCCGGCATTTCCGAGGTCGCGGCCGAGATCGGCGACGTCGCGCTCTTCGGCGCGCTCGTCGACACGCTGGACATGCCGCCGCAATGGCGCACACGGATGAAGCGCCAGTTCTGGAAGCCCGACCGCTTCGCGGCGCTCACCGCGCGCCTCGCCGATGCCGGCAACCAGGGCGAGCGGGGCGCGCCCGGCGGAACCGCGCGCGGACCGGCCTTCCTCACCGCGCTCGGCGTCCTGAGCGAGGACGACGCGCGCGCCGTCGTCGCCGACGTGCTCGCCCTTGCGGACATCGCGCCGGTCGGGGGGCGCAGCGTCGAGGAGATCGCCGAGCGCTTCCTCGAGCAGGCGGCGGATGCCTCGGCCGCGAGCCTCTCGCTCGAGGCCGCGGCGCTGATCGATCGCTTCCTGAAGATCCGTGGACGTCCGGACAAGGCGCTCGACGAGATCGCCGCGCTTCTCGGCAAGGGCGGCGAGGTCGCGCGCGCGCTAACCCGCGCCCGCCGCCGGCTCGACCTCCTCGTCAAGGCGGGCCTCGCGCTCGACCGCACGCAGTTCTCGACCTCCTTCGGGCGCGGCCTCGAATACTACACGGGCTTCGTCTTCGAGGTGCGCGGCGCCGGGGGCGCGGCGCTCGCGGGCGGCGGACGCTACGACAACCTCCTCACCGAGCTCGGCGCGCGCGAGGCGGTGCCCGCCGTCGGCTGCACCGTCCGCATGGAGCGCCTCCTCGCGGCGCTCGGGGAAGGAGGCGCGCCGTGAAGCCCTTCGTCGTCGCGCTTCCCTCCAAGGGCCGCATCCAGGAAGGGGCTTTCGCCTTCCTCGCCGAGGCGGGGCTTCCCGTGCGGCGCGACGCCGAGGCGCGCGACTATCTCGGCGCGCTCGACGGCCTCGCCGGCGCCGAGGTGCAGCTTCTCTCCGCGGCCGAGGTCGCGCGCGCGCTCGAGGCCGGGCGCGTCCATGTCGGCATCACGGGCGAGGACCTTCTGCGCGATGAGGCGGCGAGCTTCGAGGAGCGCATCGCGATCCTGAAGCCTCTGGGCTTCTCGCGCGCCGATGTCGTCGTCGCCGTGCCGCAGTCCTGGATCGACGTGCGCAGCATGGCCGATCTCGACGATGTGTGCCTCGCCTTCCGCGCGCGCAATCACCGCCATTTGCGCGTCGCGACGAAATATGTCGCGCTGACGCGGGCCTTCTTCTCCGCCCACGGCATATCGGACTACCGCATCGTCGAGAGCGTCGGCGCGACCGAGGGCGCGCCCGCGGCCGGCACGGCCGAGATCGTCGTCGACATCACGTCGACGGGCACGACGCTCGCGGCGAACCGCCTCAAGGTCCTGGAGGACGGGCTCATCCTGCGCTCGGAGGCCAATCTGGCGGCCTCGCTCGCCGCGCCGTGGACGGAGGAAGCCTTCGCCGCGCTGCGCGAGCTGCTCGACCGCATGGCGGCCCATGCCGACGCGGCGCGGCTCTACGAGGTCGACGCGGTTCTGCCCGAAGGGATCTCGGGCGCGCTCGCGGCCGAGATCGGCGCGCTCGGCGCCGAGCTGGCCGGAGAGGCGGGCGCCGTGACGCTGCTCTGTCCGGCGGCGAGCCTTCCCGCGCTCAGCCGGGCCCTGCGGGCCGCGGGCGCGGGCACCGTGCGCGCGCGCCGGCCGGACTATGTCTTCCGCGCCGACAATCCGATCTTCGATGCCTTCCGGGCGCGCCTCGACGCGCATGGCCGCTGAGCCGCCCGCCCGGTGCCGTTCCCTTCCATCCGCAGGCGGTCCCAGACGTGAAGCTCGGCATTCGACATCGCGAGGTCTTCGCCCGCCTGGGGGCCAGGCTGCCCGAGGGCGTGCGCCGCGCGGTCGCGCCGTTCTTCGCCTGGCTCGACATGGTCTTCGTCGACCACGGAATATTCCGCTTCCTCTATGCGAACCGCCACCGGGTGACGGACCGCCTTTGGCGCTCGAGCCAGCCCGCGCCCCATCAGATCGCCCATCTGGCCCGCAAGGGCGTCAGGACCATCGTCAATCTGCGCGGCGGACGCGGCTCGGGCGCGCATTTCCTCGAGGCGCGGGCCTGCGCGAGGGCCGGGATCGCCCTCGTCGATTTCACGCTGCGCTCGCGCGAGCCGCCCGACCGGGACACGATCCTGGGCCTCAAGGCGCTCTTCGACGGGATCGCCTATCCGGCCCTCATGCACTGCAAGTCGGGCGCGGACCGCGTGGGGCTCGCCGCGGCGCTCTACCTTCTCCTCGTCGAGGGGCGCGACGTGGAGGAGGCGAAGGGCCAGCTCTCGCTGCGCTACGGCCATGTCCGTCAGGCGAAGACCGGCGTGCTCGACGCCTTCCTCGACGCCTATGCGACGGCCGCGCGCGAGCGGCCGGTCGGCTTTCTCGAATGGGTGGAGACGGCCTACGACCCCGCGCGCGTCAAGGCGGACTTCCATGCCTCCGCGCTCGGCAACGTGCTCGTCGACTGGGTGCTGCGCCGCGAGTAGGACGTCCCGGGCGACCTTTGCCGGTAGATTGTCCGCTTAGGAACGAAAGGGGGCGACGGCCGCCGCCGCCGGCCGCCGTTCGCGAGCCCTACGGCACGATGGCCTGACCCTTCTCGTCGATTTCGACAAGACCCATGCGGTTGCCCGCGGGATCGAAGAAGAGGCCCAAGACCACCACGCCGGGAACCTCGAAGCGCGGAGCCGCGATCGTGCCTCCGTTCGCCACGATCTGCTCCAATGCGCCGGTCACGTCGCGAACGCCGAAGTAGAGAAGATTCTCGCTCGATTGCTCCGTCCGCAGCGTGCCGTGCAGAGGTGAACGGCTTTCGACGGTCACGGCGCCGTTCGCCGCGACGTTCCAGCCGAACACGGCCGAGTAGAACGCCGACTGTCGAGCCAGATCCGGCCCGGCGATATCGAAGAAGACGATGGGGGCCGCCTTCGCGGCCTGCTGTTGTCCTGGCATCTTGTCCGAACTCTCTCCATGGGCGGCGAAGCTCGTCGCGAGCAGCGCGGCCAAAGCCCACCCGGCGGTCCTCCGGCGATTCATGCGGTCCTCCCGTAAGCGCGACGCCTTTTGTCTTGACGGTCTAGGCGGGTCGCAGATCCCGAGACCGATGGACGTTCCCGGACGCTCGTTCCGGCGCGCGCCCGCCGCCGCGATGCGGCGGCGACCGGACATCCTCCACCTGACGGCGAGAGGCAGGGCGCTCCCGCTCGCTCCCCGTAGCGGGCGGCGGCCCTATCGCTATTTCCGCCCCATGGCGCGCTCCTCGAGCGCGGTGATGGGGCCCTCCTTGAAGAGATATTCCTTCAATTCCTTGTCGAAGTCGGGCGAGGCGCGGCGCAGCCATTCGAGAACCATCGCGGCGTGCTCGATCTCCTCGCGCATATTGTGGAGGAGGATGGCCTTGAGCGCGGCATCGTCGCAATCGTCCGCCCGCTGACGGTACCAGTCGACCGCCTCCAGCTCCTCGCGCAGCGACGAGATCGCGTAGTGCATGTGGAGCGTCTCGCTCGAGAGCCGCTCGCGCGGCGCGTGAAGATCGCCACCGCTCATGGCTTTCGTCCCTCCTGTCGCTTCCATGGGAGCCTGGGGCTTCGCGGGCCCGGCGGCGAGCTCGGCCGGGGCCGCCTCGCCCACGGGCCCAGGCCGCGCGCGCGTCTTTGCCCACCCAAACAATCGTCGCGGCATGCGGCCCCCCCAACTGCGCAGCAATGCGAAGCCCTAACTACATCGCTCCCGCCCCCGCCCCGTCAAGGATGGCGGCCGCGCCGGATAACACGAACATTGTATTCTTTGGCGCAGACAGCTCGCGCTACACCGTCGGTGTTGCAAATTTGCGTCAGGACTCATGGAATTGAAATCACTCATGGTTTTTTGAATTCTGAAACTTGAAGGCGTCGTGTCTCATATGTTGAAATGAACATTGTTCATTTAATTGCTCGCGAAAGCCGGCCGCAGCGCCGCGCATCGGGCTCTGGGGAGGGGTGACATGAGGGGAGTTGGGGCGCGTAGCGTTCGTCGGAGCGCAGCTCTGGGGGCCGCTTCGGCGATCGCGCTGTCGGCAGTTGGGATCGCCCATGCCGACGTCACGGACGAGATCGTGGTGACGGCGCGCAAGCGCGAGGAGTCGCTGCAGGACATTCCCGTCGCCGGCACCGTCATCGGCCAGGACATGGTCGACAATTTCGTGCTGGAGAGCGTCAAGGACATCATCCAGTTCGTTCCCGGCGCGATCAATTCCTCCTCGGACCAGGGCAATGACTACAGCGAGGCGATCGTCATCCGCGGCACGGGCGCGGAAGGCCAGGAGCAGCAATCGGCGTCGACGAGCCTCAACCGGAACGGCATCTTCATCGGCAACGGCACGTTCTTCGGCCGCACCTATACGCGCTTCGACAATTTCGACGCGGAGCGGGTCGAGGTGTTCCGTGGACCGCAGGCGGCGCTCTTCGGGCGCAACGCCGTCGGCGGCGCGGTCAACATCGTCACCGCCAAGCCGAAATTCGAGAACGAGGGCCGGCTCAAGACGACCTATGAGGTCGAGCGCGAGCAGAAGGCCATCGAGGTCATCCAGAATTTTGCGCTGAGCGACAAGGTCGCCGTGCGCGTGGGCGGCCTTTGGGACAAGCGCGAAGGCGGCTTCATCATTCAGGACGACGATCCCGACTTTCCGCTCGCGGGACAGAAGCTCGACTTCAGCAACTACAAGGGCGTGCGCGTGCAGGTGCGCGCGCGTCCCAACGACGATCTCGACGTGACGGTGACCGCCGAGTTCTCGGAACAGGAGACGCCGGGCGCCGGCGTCAGCACCCGCAACGTCTCCCGCGATCAGGGCCTCGGGAAGTTCGACCGCCACGGCTTCACGCTCGAGGACGCCGAGACGGATGTCGAGACGGCCAACATCTTCCTGCAGGGCTCGTATGACAGGTCCTACGGCACCTGGAACGCCACGCTCTACTATCAGAACCGCCAGGCCGAATCGCTCGACGATTTCGACGCGCTGCAGGCGACCTCCATGCTGGACGCGCCGGCCGGCAACCAAGGCGTGACGCGGGCGGATCATTTCGAGCGCTACGCGGCCGAGGTCTATCTCGCCTCGAACGCCTCGGCTCCCGACAACGTCAAATGGCTCATCGGCGCGGACTTCCAGGGCTATGAAGACAATTACACGCAATTCGTCGAGACGCTCGTGCCGGGGCTCGGCCAGCCCGGAGCGACCATCGCCTCGGATCTGAGCTGGGTCATTCCGGCCCAGGCGACGAACCTGCCCTGCGCCAACGCCACCGGGCCGCAGACCTATCTGCTGACCGTCGGGATCGGACGCGCCGCCATGCCGAACTGCCGGCAGGTGGTGAGCTTCGTCGGCACCATGCTCACTGGCGCGACCTACACGGAAGGCTACTGGATCGAGGGCTATCTCGCGCTCTCGCAGATCAACTTCTTCAACTACACGCGCCGTTCGAAGTCCTATTCGACCTTCGGCTCCGTGGACTACAAGCCCTTCAACGACATTACGCTCTCGGGCGAGATCCGCCTCATCGACACCAAGATCGAAGGCATCAAGGACACGGACACGTTCCGCATCGGGGCCGTCTATTCGGGCGGCGCCATCGCGACGACCGCGATCGGGACGCTCGTCCCGGCACAGACGGTCATCACCGGTCCCGGCAGCCCCACGGCCGACGGCAATCCGTCGACCCCCGAATTCGAGCTGCCGACGACCGGCACCTCGACCGGCGCCGTGCAGACGGCCTATGGCTCCGGCGGCTGCATCCGCTATGGCGGGGCGGCCGGCACCAATGCGGGCTCGACCGTGGCCTGCGCCGGCACTCCGACGATTCAGAGCTTCGTCCTCACGGCGATCAACGAGGAGCCCGATCAGGAAGAGTTCAAGGTCACGCCGGTCGGTTCCATCACCTATGACGTGGCGCCGGGCGAGATCGCCTATTTCCGGGTCGGCGCGGGCTTCCGCCCTGGGAACATCGAGCTGCGGACCGTGCCGACGCTCAAATACGATTCCGAGACCGTGGTTTCCTACGAGGTCGGCTACAAGGGCCAGGCGGAGCTTTGGGGCGGCCGGCAGTTCTTCGACACGGCCTTCTATTTCAACCACCACAGCAACTATCAGCAGCAGACCTTCGACATCCATCCGCAGACGGGCAATTTCATCACCGCCATCACGAACGAAGGCGACGCCTACAGCCTGGGCCTCGAGGCCTCGTTCCGGGGCGGCTGGCAGGCGTTCGGCGGACGGCTGACGACGACGGGTAGCTTCTCGACTTCCTACGGCAAGCTAACCACGGGCTCGAAGGGCGGCCCGCTGACGAGCATCACCGGCACCACGGTCATCGTCGAGTCGACCAAGGGCAACCGCATGCCGGGCACGAAGGACTATCAGATCGCGCTGACGGGAAGCTATGTCGCGCCGGTGCCGAACACGGCCTTCAACTATTTCGGCAACGTCTCGTTCACCGCCGAGGGCGGAGGCTATCGCGATCCTTTCAACAACCAGGAAGCCGCGAATTTCGAGCAGTTCGGCGGCTCCCTCGGCCTCAGGGGCGACAATTGGTACACGCAGCTTTTCGTGCGTAACGCCTTCAACGAGATCCACGAGGTATACCGCACGGCCAACGGCAATCTCGTCGGCTACAGCGAGCCGCGCACCTGGGGGGCCGTGGTCGGCTTCAGCTGGTAGCGGCTCGATCCAGACGTTCGACGGCAGGCATCGAAGTCCCGCTTCGACCTCCCCGCCCTCGCCGTCGGCGGCGCGCGCCCGACGCATCCCGAGCAAGCAGGGGATGCCAGGCGCGCGCTTTTTTTCTTTCCGGCCTCACTCGGCGGCCATGCCCGTGAGCCCGGCCTCCTCGTCGGCCTCGGCCGCGCCCATGCGGTTCCAGGCGTCGAGCGCGGCGATCTTGTAGGCCTCGGCGAGCGTCGGATAGTTGAACGTGTTGTCGATGAAATAGTCGAGCGTGCCGTGGAGGTTGAGCACGGCCTGGCCGATATGGACGAGCTCGGTCGCGCCCTCGCCGAGGATGTGGACGCCTAGGAGGCGGCGCGTCTCGAGGTCGAAGAGCATCTTCAGCGTGCCGGTCGAAAGGCCCATGATCTGGCCGCGCGAGGTCTCGCGGAAGCGCGCGACGCCGCGCTCGTAGGGCACGCCCGCGGCCTTGAGCTGCTCCTCGGTGAGGCCGATCGTCGACATTTCCGGGATCGTGTAGATGCCGTACGGAAAATGCTCGGGCGCGTGCGGCGGCGCGACGCCGAAGGCGTGGCAGGCGGCGATGCGGCCCTGTTCCATGGAGGTCGAGGCGAGGCTCGGAAAGCCGATGACGTCGCCCGCCGCATAGATGTGCGGCACGGCCGTCTGATAGGTCTCCTTGTCGACCGCGAGGCGGCCGCGATGGTCGACAGACAGGCCGCAGGCGGAGAGATTGAGCGTGTCGGTCGCGCCGACCCGTCCCGCGGCGAAGAGCACCATGTCGGAGCGGATCAGGCGGCGGTCGTCGAGGCGCACGGCGCAGCCGTCGCGCTTCACGCGCACCCGCTTCGCCGAGGAGCCGATCCGCAGGTCGAGCCCGCGGTCGCGCAGATCATGGAGGAAGTCGGCCACGAGCTCGCGGTCGACGAAGTCGAGGATGGTGTCGCGCGGCTCGACGAGGCTCACGCGCACGTCGAGCGCGCTGAAGATCGTCGCATATTCGATGCCGATGACGCCCGCGCCGATCACGACGAGGCTGCGCGGCAGCTCCTCGATCTCGAGGATCTCGTCGCTGTCGAGCACGCGCTTGCCGTCGAAGGGCATGTAGGTCGGGCGGAACGGCTTGGTGCCGACCGCGAGCAGGATCTTGTCGGCCTCGAAGACGAGCTTCTCGTCGTCGTCGCAGGCGACCTCGATGCGGTGGGGATCGAGGAAGCGCGCATCGCCCCGGACGGTGGCGACGCGGTTGCGCGCGAACTGGCTTTCGAGCACGTCGACCTCGTGGTCGAGCGTGAGGTGCAGACGCTGGCGCAGATCCGCCGCCGTGATGTCGGCCTTCACCTTGTAGGCGCGCCCGTAGAAGCCGCGCTCGCGCCAGCCCGAGAGGTTCATGACCGTCTCGCGCAGGGTCTTCGAGGGGATGGTGCCGGTGTGGACCGAAACGCCGCCGATGCGACGGCCGCGCTCCACGACGAGCACGGACCTGCCGGCCTTGGCGGCCTGAACGGCGCCGCGCCGCCCCGCCGGCCCGCTGCCGACGACGATGAAATCGTATTTCTCGCGCAACACGTCAGCCCCCCAACCGCGCCCCGCCGTCCCTCTATGGCACGCCGCGGCCCTAGAGGCTATAGCCCCGCAGTGGTTGAGATCTTCTCAATTTCGTAACGATCCGGGGCAGGGGGCTCGAGTCGCAGCACCCAAGCAAAAGGGGCGGCCCGAAGGCCGCCCCAAAGCTCTTGCCATCCTCGGTGATGGGCGACTTTATGGATTTCCTTAGAAATCCATGTCGCCAGCTCGGATCGCTTTTGCGATCCGAGCCATCCTTGGTGATGGGCGACCTTATGGATTTCCTTAGAAATCCATGTCGCCCATGCCGCCGCCGCCGGGCATGGCGGGCATGCCGGCGCCTTTGTCCTTCTTCGGAGCTTCCGCGATCATGGCTTCCGTCGTGATGAGGAGGCCGGCGACCGAGGCCGCGTCCTGAAGGGCGGTGCGCACGACCTTGACCGGGTCGATGATGCCGGCCTCGATCATGTCGACATATTGCTCCGACTGCGCATTGAAGCCGTAGGTCTGCGACTTCTGCTCGAGGAGCTTGCCGACGACGATCGAGCCTTCGACGCCCGCATTCTCGACGATCTGGCGGATCGGCGACTGAAGCGCGCGGCGCACGATGTTGATGCCGGCCTTCTGGTCGTCGTTCTCGACCTCGATCTTCTCGAGCGCGCGCGAGGCATAGAGAAGGGCGACGCCGCCGCCCGGCACGATGCCTTCCTCGACCGCGGCGCGGGTCGCGTTGAGCGCGTCGTCCACGCGGTCCTTGCGCTCCTTCACCTCGACTTCCGTCGCGCCGCCGACGCGGATCACCGCGACGCCGCCCGCGAGCTTGGCGAGACGCTCTTGCAGCTTCTCCTTGTCGTAGTCCGAGGTCGTCTCTTCGATCTGCTGCTTGATCTGGCCGACGCGGGCCTGGATCTCGCCCTTCTTGCCGGCGCCGTCGACGATGGTGGTGTCCTCCTTGGAGATGCGCACCTTCTTCGCCTTGCCGAGCATGTCGAGCGTGACGTTCTCGAGCTTGATGCCGAGATCTTCCGAGATGACCTGGCCGCCCGTGAGGATCGCGATGTCCTCGAGCATCGCCTTGCGGCGATCGCCGAAGCCCGGCGCCTTCACGGCCGCGACCTTGAGGCCGCCGCGCAGCTTGTTGACGACGAGCGTCGCGAGCGCCTCGCCCTCGACGTCTTCCGCGACGATGAGGAGCGGACGGCCCGACTGCACCACCGCCTCGAGGATCGGCAGCATGGCCTGGAGGCCGGAGAGCTTCTTCTCGAAGAGGAGGATGAAGGGATCGTCGAGCTCGGCGATCATCTTCTCGGCATTGGTGATGAAGTAGGGCGAGAGGTAGCCGCGATCGAACTGCATGCCCTCGACGGTGTCGAGCTCGAACTCGAGCGCCTTGGACTCCTCGACGGTGATCACGCCCTCATTGCCGACCTTCTCCATCGCCTCGGCGATCTTCTCGCCGATGATGGTTTCGCCGTTCGCCGAGATCGTGCCGACCTGCGCGACTTCCTGCTGGGTCTTGATCTTCTTCGCGCGCTTCTTGAGCTCGTCGACGACGGCGGTCACCGCCTTGTCGACGCCGCGGCGCAGATCCATCGGGTTCATGCCCGCCGCGACGGCCTTGGCGCCTTCGCGGACGATCGCCTGCGCGAGCACGGTGGCGGTGGTGGTGCCGTCGCCCGCCGTGTCGTTGGTCTTCTGGGCGACCTCGCGCACCATCTGGGCGCCCATGTTCATGAACTTGTCTTCAAGCTCGATTTCCTTGGCGACGGTGACGCCGTCCTTGGTGGTGCGCGGCGCGCCGAACGACTTCTCGATGACGACGTTGCGTCCCTTCGGGCCGAGCGTCACGCGCACGGCGTTGGCGAGGATGTCGACGCCATGCAGCATGCGGTCGCGCGCGTCCTCGGCAAAACGTACTTCCTTGGCAGCCATGTGTTCAGTCTCCTAATAGACGGACGTGAATAGGGGGCGGCGGACAAAAAAAGGACCGCGCAATCACGCGGCCCGCTTGGAGGACTTCTTGCCCTCGATGACGCCCATCACGTCGCTTTCCTTCATGATCAACAGCTCCTCGCCGTCGATCTTCACTTCCGTGCCGGACCATTTGCCGAAGAGCACGATGTCGCCGGCCTTCAGATCCAAGGCGATGCGCTTGCCGGCATCGTCGAGCGCGCCGGGGCCCACGGCCACGACCTCGCCCTGCTGCGGCTTTTCCTTCGCGGTGTCCGGAATGATGATGCCGCCGGCGGTCTTCATGTCTTCCTCGATGCGGCGGATCACCACGCGGTCATGCAAGGGACGGAACTGCATGATCGTTTTCCCTCTCGAATGGGGTTGATCGGTTGAGCTTTCCTCGCGAGCCGGCGCGCTCCGCCTTCGCACGGGCGGGGGCGGCGCGGACGCGGACTGCTGGCACTCGCCAATATCGAGTGCTAGCAGCCGGGGCTTAGATAGGGAAGGCCGGCGCGGCCTGTCAAGGGCCGGCGGGGGCAAAAGACAAGAGCGGGGAGCCGGCCTCCCCGCCCTTGCGGACCGCCTGCCGCGGCCCTCAGAACTTGACCGAGAGCTCGCCGCCGAAATTGCGGGGCGTGCCCACCACGCAGCGCTGGACCGAGGTGCCGGCCGCCGCGTTCTGCGCCCCGTAGACCGTGTTCAGGACCTGGTCGAAGAGGCGCGTGCAATAGCCCTCGTCGAAGGCGTTGCGCACGAAGGCCGAGAGCGTCCAGCTCTTGTCCTCGCCCGAGATGCCGGCCCGGAAGTTCACGATGGTGTAGGCCTCCTGCAGGGCCTGCGGGTTGAGATTGGCGGCGAGATACTGCTCGTCGGTCCATTGATACTCGCCCCGCACGAACCAGCCGAGATCGGTGTTGGGGATGCGGTCGGTCCATTGCGCGCCCAGCGAGACGGTGAATTCGGGCGAGTCGGGGCGGCGCTTGCCCGTCAGATTCTGGGCGGCGCCGCCCGGCAGGCCCGGCGCCCCCCGGAAGTCGGTGAACTCGGAGTCGAGCCAGGCGAAGCCGAGATTGAGGCTCAGCTCGTCGACGGGCGTCGCGTCGAGGTCGAGCTCCAGCCCGCGCTGGCGCACGCTGCCGGCATTGCCGACGATGAAGCCGAGGCCCGTGAAGGTGCGCTCCTGGAAGTCGTCGATGTCCATGTGGAAGAGCGTGAGGTTGGCGCGCAGCCGCCGGTCGAAGAGCGTTGACTTGAGGCCGAGCTCGTAGTCCTGCGTGAATTCCGGCCCGAAGGTACGCGGCAGGGTGATTGCCTGCGCCTCCGAGTTGAGCCCGCCCGACTTGAAGCCGGTCGCGACCGTCGCGAAGGCCATGACCTCCGGGGTCACGAAGTAGCGCCCGGTGAGCGAGTAGGTGACGCGCTCGTCGATCTGCTCGACGCCGAGATTGGAGCCGACCGTCCCGGTCGGCGCGATCGGCGCCGCGGCGGCGTTGAGTCGGCGGCGGGTGAAGAAGCCCTCCTTCTCGTCGCGCGTCCAGCGCAGGCCGCCCGTGAGCTTGAAGGCGTCGGTGAGGTTCCAGGTGAGGCTGCCGAAGGCCGCGATGCTCGTGAGCTGCTGGCCGAAATCGTCGATCGTGGCGCGCTCGGGGGCCGCGTTGCACGCGGCGACGAGGCCGGCCTGGCCGATCGCGGGCAGCACGTCGTTGCAATAATCCGCACCCAGATCGAAGAAGGTGTCGGTGTCGTATTCCTCGTGGTAGAAGAAGAGCCCACCGATATATTCGAACATGCCGCCCGTGGCCGACGAGAGCCGCAGCTCCTCGCTGTAATTGTCGGTCGTCGTCACGCGGTCGCGGAAGAGCACCTCCGCCGGCAGGCGCACCACCTCCTCTTTGCGATAGTTGTCCTCCCAGTTGCGATAGGAGGTGATGGAGGTCAGCGTGTGGTCGAAGATCTCGTAGTCGACCTTGAGGCTGATGCCGTACTGCATCTGCGTCGCGGTGTCCGTGTGCACCTGCTTGACCTTCTGGTCGAAGCTCGAGCCCGTATCGACGGTCACGCCGTGGATGGTGGCGAAGGTGGTGAGGAACTGCGAGGTGATCGAATCCTGCGCGATCTCGACATTCGCGCCGTTGTAGTCGATGAGCTGATAGTCGACGATGAAGTCGGCCTTGAGCTCGGGGACGGGCGTCCAGGAGAGGCGGCCGCGGAAATTGTAGTCCTGCCGGTCCAGCTCGTCCTCGTTCTCGAAGGTGTTCTCGAGATAGGCGGCGCGGTCCTGGACGTGGAAGGCGAAGCGCCCGAGCAGCTCGTTCGCGATCGGGCCCGACACGTAGCCCGCCGCGCCGTAGCCGTCGATGTCGCCGCCGAAGAGGCGCAGGCCCGCCTGCAAATCGCTCGTCGGCGCGCGCGAGCGCACGTTGAGGGCGCCCACGGACGTGTTGCGACCGTAGAGCGTGCCCTGCGGCCCGCGCAGGATCTCCACCGCCTGCAAATCCATCAGCGTGCCGATCGTGGCGCCCGGACGCGGCACATAGACATCGTCGATGAACACGCCGACCGAAGTCTCGAAGCCGGAATTGCCGACCGAGTTCACGCCGCGAATGCCGATGCGCGTGTTGATGAGCTGGTTCGACGTCGTGTACTGAAAGTTCGGCACGTAGAAGGCGAGGGTCTCGAAATCGGGGATGCCCGTGCGCTCGATGAAGTCGCCCGAAAGGGCCGTGATCGAGATCGGCACGTCCTGCAGGCTCTCCTCGCGCTTCTGGGCCGTGACGATGATCTCGTCGACGGCGGCCTGCGCGGAGCCCGCGATCCCGAGCCCCACCGCGCCCGCAAACAGGCACAGTGTGCATGTCGAAAAGTATAGATTGCGCATTTTTCCCTCCCCTCTCTTCTCGTGCACGTTTATGCTGTTCTGAATTGGCGGAGAACCTTCCGTTTCCACGCGATTTTCATACTGAGCGAGCAAGATGGAAGCGAATGTCGCCACAACGACAATCGGCGTCGAATCTTCCGATTTGGAGGGAAGGCGGACCGAGCTTGCCCGGCGGGCCCTGGGCGCCGAGCCCATTTTCGCGGCGCTGCCCGCGCCGGTTCTCGACCGCGTGGCGGGGCTCGCGCGGGTCGAGCGGTTTCACACCGCCACGCTGCTCGGCGCGTCGGGCACGCATCTCGAGATGCTGCGCTACGTCGTTCAAGGCGGCATAACGATGCGCACGCGCACGGTTTCGGGCGTCGAATCCTCGATGCCGCCCTTCGCGGCCGGCCAATGGGCCACCTGGGGCCCGTGCTTCAGCGACGTGCCCCTGGTCTACGACTACTGGGCGCTGGCCGGCTCCGTCTTCATCGCGTTTCCCGTCAAGCCGATAAAATCTCTGGCCACGTCGCATCCTCAGATCTACCCGCTGATCGTGAACGCGATCATGATCCGGTTTCACAGCCTTCTCGAATGGGCGGTCTATGCCGGCATTCTGGACGAGGAGCGCCGGATCGCGAACGTGCTGCTGCTCGCGACGCGGCTGGCGGACAAGCGGGCCGCGCTCGCCGTGGCCCTGACCCAGGAGGAGGTCGCGCGCATGGCGCAGTGCTCGCGCCAGACCGCCAATCGCATCCTGAGGAGCCTCGAGGCGCGCGGCTTTCTCGAGCGCGGCTATCGCCAGATCCGCATCCTCGACCCGGACGGGCTCGCGCGCTTCACGCATGACGGGCTCTGAAGGGCGCCGCCGCGTTGCGCGCGCCCGGCGACTCGCGATGAATGGGGGCCGCATCGAGGCCGACCGCGCCATCGTCCGGAGTCCGCATGGCCGAAGAAGCACCCGCCGCACCGCCGAGCCCTCCGGCCGCTCCCCCGCCCGCGGAGCTTGCGCCCGGGGACGGCGCCTCGGCCCTCGACGATCTCTTCCAAGGCGCGGGCTGGCGCGGCGCGCTCGCCGATCTCGTCCGCTGGCTCGAGACGAGCGTCTTCACGCGCGACGCCCTGCTCGCCCTCGCCCTCATCGCGGCGGCGCTTTTCGCCGGCGCGCTCCTCTCGCGGCCCATTCGCGGCCTCGTGGGGCGCATTCCGGCGCGCCATATTCCGGGGGCGGCGCTCACGCGCCTCCTCGCCGCCGTGCGTATCCTCATGGCGCCGATCCTCTCGCTGCTCTTCCTGCAAATCGCCGCCGGCATCCTCACCGGGCTCGGCCAGCCCTCGCGCCTCGTCGAGGCGGCGTCCTCGCTGCTCACGGCCTGGGTCGTCATCCGCCTCGTGACGCTCGTCATCCGCTCGCCCCTCTGGTCGCGGATGGCCTTCTTCCTCGCCTGGCCCGTCGCGGCGCTCGACATATTGGGGCTCCTCGGACCGATCGTCCGCCGGCTCGACGCCCTGGCCATCCCGCTCGGCGAGAATGCGAGCCTCTCGGCGCTCGACGTCGTGCGCGGCTTCATCGCCTTTCTCGCGCTCTTCTGGGTCGCCTCGACGCTCGGAAAATTCCTCGAGCGGCGCATCTACCAGATCGACGAGCTCACCCCCTCGCTGCAGGTGCTCATCGTCCGCATCCTGCACGTCCTCATGCCGGTGCTGGCCTTCGTGGCGGCGCTGCAGCTCATCGGCGTCAACCTCGCCGCGCTCGCCGTCTTCTCGGGCGCGGTCGGCCTCGGCATCGGGCTCGGGCTCCAGCGCTCGATCGCCAATCTCGTCGCCGGGCTCACGCTCATTCTCGACAAGTCGATCAAGCCCGGCGACGTCGTCAAGGTCGCCGATACCTTCGGCTGGGTCACCTCGCTCGGCGCGCGCTACGTCGCGATCCGCACGCGCGACGGCACCTCGCATCTTCTGCCCAATGAGCATTTCATCACGAACGGGGTCGAGAACTGGTCGCACGGCGACAAGCTGGTGCGTCTGCGCATCCCGGTGGGCGTCTCCTACGGCAGCGATCCGCATCGGGTGATCGGCCTTTGCGTCGCCGCCGCCGCGAGCGTCGAGCGCGTGCTCGCCGCGCCCGGGCCGCTCTGCCATCTCGTCGCCTTCGGCGACAGCTCGATCGACTTCGAGCTGCGCGTCTGGATCGAGGATCCCGAGAATGGCGTCACGAACGTGAAGGGCAGGGTGCTTCTCGCCGTTTGGGACGCCTTCCGCGAGAACGGCGTCGAGATTCCCTTCCCGCAGCGCGACCTTCACCTCAAGTCCGCGCCTCCGCTCGCCGAGCTCTTCGCGCGCCGGGAAGCGGCCGGCGAGGGTGGCGCAAGCCGTGCGCCCGGCGCCGCCTAAAATTTTGGTGAATAACGCCTTTCCCATCTTGGCGCTGCGTCGCCCCAGGCCTATATCAGGCCAACTCAGTCACCTGAGGGCCGAGCCAGCCCCCGTATCCCCCAACCCCAATGGCTCGGCGGTCGAGCGGGCTCCCATTCGGGAGCCCGCTCGTTCTTTGTCGGGCGCCCGGCGGCCAGGTTGCCTCTCGCGCGGCAGCGCTATACGGTCCACTGGATTGTTTACAAAAATCGGGCGCTCCGCGGCGCCATCGGGGGTGACGTCATGCGCGAATTTTGGCGGTTTTGTACGGCTTTTGGGCTGATTTCGCTCTTGACGCTCGTGCCCGCGCGAGGCTCCGAGCCGGCCTATCCCGACATATCCGGCGCCGAATCCTATGCCTTTCTGGAGGCCTTTACCGGGATCTCGCGCCAGGCGAAGGCCGACGGGGTCCTCAACTATGGCCGCATCGTCGGCACCAGATACGAGCGCCAGGCGCTCGCCATGGTGCGCGAGGCCTTCGCCGCCGCGGGGGTCGACGAGATCACGCAGGACGATTTTCCGCTCGGCTGGCCCGAGCTCGTGCCGACGCGCCTCGGGCTCACCCTCACGGGCCCCGACGGCGCGAGCCTCGCGGCGCCGAGCGCCTTCCTCCAGGGCTTCGCCAAGCTCACGCCCGAGGGCGGCCTCGAGGCCGATCTTGTGGACGGCGGGCGCGGCACGGCCGGGGATCTCTCCGGCCTCGACCTCAAGGGCAAGATCGTCTTCGTCCGTGTGCCGATCGCCTGGGCCGTCTTCCGCCATCCCGGCCAGGAGACGCTCGCCCGCCTCGTCGAGGAGGGCGAGGCGGCCGGCCTCGTAATGGCCCTCGATCAGCCCCGGGGCCGCGACAACCGCTACGCGGTGTGGACGGGCACGGAGGGCGCCAGGCTCTCCTGGCTCAACGTCAACGGCGAGGACGGGGCGGCGATCGCGGACATGCTCGCGCGGGCGGAGGGCAGGCCCGTCCGTGCCCGGATGGTTGTCGAGGGCGAGATCCTCGATCCCAAGACCCATCCGACCGCCAATCTCTACGGCCTCGTCCGGGGCATGTCGGACGACCTCGTCGTGCTGACCTCCCATACCGACAGCATGTTCCAGGGCGCGACGGACAATGCCAGCGGCGTCGCGACGCTCGTCACGCTCGCCCGGCACTATGCGAGCCTTCCCAGGGCGGAACGCCCCTACAGCCTCCTCTTCATCGCCACGGGGGGACACCATTCCGGGCCCGCCGCCGGCGTGCGCTACATCCGCGACAACCGCAAGGACATCGCCGGACGCGCGAAGATCGTTTTCAATCTGGAGCACATGGCGAGCTTCGATCCCGCGTCCGGAGACAAGGCGGCGGCCGGCACGACGATCACCGAGCACGGCGTCTACGTGCCGAACGAGAGCAAATATCTCGAGAAGGTCGTGCGCGATGCGATGGCCGAATTCGGCGTGCCCGCGACCAAAGCGACGGCGCGCAACTATGTCGGCGACCTCTATCCCTGGTATACGCTGCGCACCCCGGCGGTCTGCCTCATGCAGAACACCTATTGGTACCATTCGGAGGCGGACACGCCCGACAAGATCTCGCCCGAGACGCTCGGCGCGGTGGCCAAGGTCTTCGCCCGGGTGATCGACACGCTCGGAAAAAATCCGGACGCGGACTGGACGCGCCTTTCCGCGCCCCGCACGCGGCCGTGAGGCGCGTGCGCCGGCCTCTCACCCTCCGCTGGCGGCCTTTTGCGGGATGGTGATGAAGGGCAGGGCGGCGCCGGGCACTTGGGTCGTCGGCAGCTCGCCATTCCACTTTTCGGCGGCGATGAGGGTCACGAGCTCGGGGTTCTGCCGCAGCGCGTCGCCCTTGGCCTTGATGGCGAGCGCCTCGGACTCGCCGCGCAGGCGGATGGCGTCGGCCTCGGCCTGCGCGGCCTGGCGCACCGATTCCGCCCTGGCCTGCGCCTGGACGATGACCTTTTCGGCCTCGATGCGCTCGCGCTCGAGCTGATTGCGCGACTTGCGCACCTCGGCCTCGGCCTGGGCGGCCGCCTCGATGGCGGTCTCGTAGGCGTCCGAGAAGTCGATGTTCTCGATCTGCGAGCTCTCGATGATGATGAGGTCCTGGGGCACGCCGGTGCGGATCGCCTCCTCGACGTCCTGCCCGAGCCGCACGCGGTCGGCCGTCACGGTCGCGGCCTGGAACTGTCCGAACACCTCCTTCAGCCGCTCGGGGACGACGGGGCTGATGGCGCGATCGACATAGCGCGTGCCGTAGCGGGCATAGAGGTCCGCGACGTTGGCCGGATTGACGCGATAGTTCACGGAGATGCGGATCTGCGCCTCCTGCACGTCCTTCGAATAGGAAGGCAGATTGTCGTAGAGGAGCTTCTCGGTCCGCACCGAGACGCGCACGATGCTGTCGACGAAGGGCACCTTCACGTTGAAGCCGGGCCCGGCGACGTGGTCGACCTTGCCGAGGCGCAGCACGACACCGAGCTCGCCCTGATCGATCGTGTAGAAGCTTCCCGTCACCACCAGAACCGCGACCGCGGCTATGGCGAAGAGCGCCGCCGTGAGGAAGGGCAGGCGCGGGGGACGCGCCATCTCCAGCACATTGCCGCCGCGTCCGTTCCGTGAGCCGCCATTCGCCATCGCCGCCTCCCCTGGCCGATCCGATTCGCGCGCATGCTACCGGATTCGCCTCGGTCGAGGCCCTTCACGCATGTCCGGGCGGGGCGGTGCCGGCGCGCTCGGCGAGGAGCTCGAGCTTTGCCTTCTCGCGGACATAGAGGGTGCGGCCCTTGCGCTCGACGATGCCCGTCTGCGTGAGCTGGCCGAGGACGCGGGCGACCGTCTCGCGGGTCGTGGAGGCGAGGCTCGCGATCTGCGCCTGGGTCGGCAGGGGGTAGATGTACCAGGAGCCCGCCCGCACCGGGTCCGGCTGCGTCAGGCGCAGGAGCTCCGTGTACACACGCTGGTAGGCCGAGAGCGTCGCCAGATCCATGATCTTGTCGTCGCAGGTGCGCACGATGGCGGCGAGCTTGGCCATGACCTTGAGCGCGATCTCCGGGCGCTTCAAAAGCAGCTCGCGGAAGCTCGCCGGGTCGAGCGCGGCGAGGCGCGAGCGCTCCAGCGCCTCGGCGGTCGCCGAGCGCGGCCGCCCGTCGATCGCCGAGATCTCGCCGAAATACTCGCCCTTGGCGATGTTGGCGTAGGCGACCTCGCGCCCGCTCGTCGAATAGTTGACGATCCGCACCCGCCCCGCCACGAGGAAGAACACGTCCCGGCTGTCGCTGTCGCGGGTGAGGAGCACCTCGCCGGGCGCCGCGATGACCCAGCGCACGCGGCCGGCGAGCTCGGCGAGGCTCTCGGCGTCGAGCCCTTCGAGCAGGCGGATGGCGCCGAGGCCCTCGTCGCCCGTGCCGATGCCCGGCCCGGCCGGGCGGGCCGCGCCTTCGCCTTTCGGGAGCCCCGAGGTCATGGCTTTGCCTCCCGTGAAAAGCGCCCCTTTTGTAAAGGCTTAGGCGCTCGACCGGCTCCGCGCAAGCCGCGCGCGCCGACAAGCGGAGATTGCCGGAACCTTAACGGCCTCGCGCCAATTGCGCTTGAGCGCGTGGGCGCCAGGGTCTAGCGTCTTGCGCGATTCGACGGCCCGGCAGGCCTGCGCGCGTTCAACAGCGCAGGTCGCAGGGCGCAATGCGCGCAACCGACGGGAGAGATGACATGCGTAAGGTGGCGATAAGCCTGGCCGCGGCCGTGCTCATGGTTGCAGGCTGCCAGACGACCGACCCCTATACCGGCGAGCAGAAGACCTCGAACACCTCAAAGGGCGCGATCTTCGGCGCGCTCGGCGGCGCGGTCGTCGGCGCGCTGACCAATACGTCGAGCGGCACGCAGGCCGCGCGCAACGCCCTCATCGGCGCGGGCGTCGGCGCCCTCGCGGGCGGCGCGGTCGGCAACTACATGGACCGCCAGGAGGCCGCGCTGCGCCAGCGCCTCGCGCAAACCGGCGTCGGTGTGCGCCGGGTCGGCAACGACATCCTCCTCGTCATGCCGGGCAACATCACCTTCAAGACCGATTCGTCCGACGTGAATTCGAGCTTCTATCCGGTGCTGAGCGACGTCTCGCTCGTCCTCAAGGAGTTCGACAAGACGACGGTGGAGGTCATGGGCCACACCGATTCGGACGGCTCGGACGCCTACAACGAGTCGCTCTCGCAGAAGCGCGCCAATTCGGTGAGCCAGTATCTCGTCTCGCAAGGGGTCATGCCGCAGCGCCTCGTCGTCATCGGCTACGGCGAGACGCGGCCCGTCGCGCCGAACACGACGCCGGACGGCAAGCAGCAGAACCGCCGCGTCGAGATCCAGATCTCGCCGCTCACCAATTCCTGAGCCCGCGCCGCGCCCGCGGACCGCTTCGTCCGCGGGCGTCAGCCGAGCGCCGCCTCCACGGCCTTCGCGAGGGCGGCGTCCTCGGGCGGCACGCGCGAGCCGAACACCTCGCGGACCGTGCCGTCCGGCCCGATGAGATATTTGTGGAAATTCCATTTGGGCAGCGCGCCCTCGCCGAGCGTCTCGCCGATCCAGCGATAGAAGGGGTGCGCGCCGGCGCCGATCACCGCCTGCTTCGCCGTGAGCGGAAAGGTGACGCCGAAGCGCGTCTCGCAGAAGGTCTTGACCTCGTCCTCGGTCCCCGGCTCCTGGGCGCCGAAATCGTTCGAGGGCACGCCGAGCACGGAGAAGCCGCGCGGCGCGTAGCGCTCGTGGAGGGCCTGGAGGCCGGCATATTGCGGCGTGAGTCCGCAGGCGCTCGCCGTGTTGACGAGGAGGACGGGCCCGGAAAAATCCTTGAGCGCGATGGTTCCGCCCTCGATCCCCTCGAAGCTGAAGTCGTGCGCGTTCCCGGTCATCTCTTGAGGCCTCCTTTGCCGCCAGCCCTTCACTCAAGCATTCATTAACCTTATTTCAAGCCTTCGTCGCCAACGCTTCTTCTGGGATAGGAGGGGCCCGCGCGACGCGGTTGCGCGTTTCGTCCGTCCACTCCCGCATGAACCCGCCCCTCCGAGCCGGATCGAGGCATGTCGCAGCGCGCTAACTTCTTCATCGTGGCCGCCTACGGTCTCGTCGCGCTCGCCGTCGCCGCGCTCCTCCACTATCTCGCCGCGCTCGACGGCGCTCTCTCGATCATGATCGGCGCGGTCATCTTTCTCATCAGCGCGCAGATCCATGCCGCCGCCGTGCATGCCCACGAGAGCGAGGTCGTCTCCGGCGAGATCACCGACCTTCGCAGCGCGAACACCGTCCTTCAGGCCGAGCTCGAGGAGGCGCGCGACGAGATGCAGGAGCTCGCGCGCTCCTACGAGGAGCGCAGCCGTTCGCACACCTCCGAGATCCGTGCCGAGATGCGCGTCCTCGAGACCTTCGTCCAGGAGCTCGCCGACGGCATCGCCGAGAAGGCGGTCTCCTCCGGCGCCATGGTCTCCGTGCCCGCCGATGCGCCCGCCGCCGAGGCCGAGGAGGAGGCGGCGAGCGCCGCCTATCTCAAGGACCTCGGCAATGCCGAGCTTCTCGACCTCGTGCAGCGCTCGCTCGAGGAGAACCGCGTCGACCTCTATCTCCAGCCGATCGTCTCGCTGCCCCAGCGCCGCGTCCTCCATTTCGAGGGGTTCACGCGGCTGCGCACGGGGCAGGGCGACCTCATCAAGCCGGAGCAGTACCTGCCCGTCGCCGAGACGGCCGGTCTCATGTCCATCATCGACAACCTGCTCCTCTTCCGCTGCGTGCAGGTCGTCCGTCAGCTCACGGAGCGCCACCGCGAGGCGAGCATCTTCTGCAACATCTCGAACCACTCGCTCAAGGACCGCGCCTTCTTCCCGCAGTTCCTCGAGTTCCTGCGCCACAACCGCGACCTCTCGCGCGCCCTCGTCTTCGAGTTCGGCCAGGAGACGATCGAGAAGGCGACGCGCCCCGAGCTCGACAACCTCGCGACGCTCACGGCGCTCGGGTTCCATTTCTCGCTCGACAAGGTCTCCCATCTCGATCTCGATCCGCGCCTTCTGCGCGACCGCGACTTCCGCTATCTGAAGGTGCCGGCCGAGCTTCTCCTGCGCGGCATGAACACGGCCAAGGCGCGCTTCAGCGCGGAGGACCTGAAGATGCTGCTCTCGCGCTACGGCATAGAGCTCATCGCCGAGAAGATCGAGGACGAGCGCACGGTGATCGACGTCATCGACCAGGACGTGCGCCTGGGCCAGGGCTTCCTCTTCGGGCGCCCGCGGCCCATCCGCGAGGTCCACACCAAGCCCGCGGAAAAGCCTGTCAGGCGCGCGGGCTGAAACGCCCGAGCGGCGTCGACGGTTGCGTAACATGAGTCATTTACCGTAACGCTCCGGTCCGGGCCGCCCGACCGGCCATTCGCCCTTGGAGGCTTTCGAGCGCCGATGCGCATCGTCTCG
The DNA here is from genome assembly GCA_024236075.1 of Alphaproteobacteria bacterium. Taxonomy (GTDB): domain Bacteria; phylum Pseudomonadota; class Alphaproteobacteria; order JACAEB01; family JACAEB01; genus JACAEB01. The sequence goes on from JACKLE010000001.1 coordinate 311,130, forward strand.
CGCCATGCCGACCTGCCCTCGACCTGCCGCGGCGCGGTGGTGGCGATCGGCAATTTCGACGGCGTCCATCTCGGCCACCGCAAGGTGATCGCCGAGGCGCGCGCGGTCGCCGAGGAGATCGGCGCGCCGCTCGCGGTCATGACCTTCGAGCCGCATCCGCGCGCCTTCTTCAATCCCGAGGCCGCGCCCTTCCGCCTCACCTCCTTCGAGACCAAGGCGCGCCTCCTCGCGGGGCTCGGCGTCGACATCCTCTACGCGTTGCCGTTCGACCGGTCGCTCGCCACCAAGGGCGCGCAGGACTTCGTCGACGACGTGCTCGTCACCGGCATCGCCGCGCTTCACGTCGTGGTGGGCGAGGGGTTCCGCTTCGGCAAGGCCCGCTCGGGCGACGTCGCCGTGCTCGGCTACATGGGCGAGATGGAAGGCTTCGGCCTCTCGGTGGTCGAGCCCCTGAAGGTCGCGACGCGCGAGGGCGAGGAGGTGCTCTCCTCCTCCTTCATCCGCCGGCTGATCGCCGCGGGAGAGGTCGGCGAGGCCGCGCGCCGTCTCGGCTATCACTGGACCATCGAGGGCAAGGTCGCGCGCGGCGCGCAGCGCGGGCGCACCATCGGCTTTCCCACGGCGAACCTCGCGCTCGGCGACTATCTGCGCCCGGCCTTCGGCGTCTACGCCGTGCTCGCCGAGCGCGACCGGGGCGAGGCCAAGGCCACCATTCCCGGCGTCGCCAATATCGGCGTGCGCCCCACCGTCCAGAAGGAATCCGAGCCCTGGCTCGAGGTCCATCTCTTCGATTTCGAGGGCAATCTCTACGGCGAGGCGCTGGCGGTCCGGCTGGTCTCCTTCCTCCGGGCGGAGCGCAAGTTCGACGGGATCGAGGCCCTGAAGCGCCAGATCGGCGAGGACGCGCGCGCCGCCCGCGCGGCTCTGGCGGCGGCGGGGGACACCGTCTCGCCTTGAGCTTTCGCCCCTTCGTTGCTAAAAGCGCCGGACCTTTGCCCATGCCGAAGGACCCGACCGAGATGGGCCACGTCCTTGCCCTGAGGGCCGATCGCCGAATTAGCCGCCCGGCCGCCTGACGGCGTGCCGGGGACGCTTTGCTCGTGCCCGCCTTGCGCGGGCTTTGACACCGAGATGCCGGCGAGGACTTGCGCATTCCATGTCGACCGATCCCTCCGTGACCGACGATGCCGCGCCCAAGCGCGACTACCGGTCCACCGTCTTCCTTCCCGAGACGCCCTTCCCGATGAAGGCGGGCCTGCCGAAGGCCGAGCCCGAATGGCTGAAGCGCTGGGCCGAGGGCGATCTCTACGCCCAGCTGAGGGCCGACGCGAAGGGCCGCCCGCCCTTCGTGCTCCATGACGGCCCCCCTTACGCCAATGGCGACATTCATATCGGCCACGTGCTCAACAAGGTGCTGAAGGACGTCATCGTCCGCTCGCGCCAGATGATGGGCTTCGACGCGAACTACGTGCCCGGCTGGGACTGCCACGGCCTGCCCATCGAATGGGCGGTCGAGCAGGAATACCGCAAGGCGAAGAAGAGCAAGGACGACGTGCCGACGGACGAGTTCCTCGCCGAATGCCGCGCCTTCGCCCGCCACTGGATCGACCGCCAGCGTGAGGGCTTCATCCGCCTCGGGATCGTCGGGGACTGGAAGGACCCCTACTTGACGATGAACCCGAGCTCGGAGGCGGCGATCGTCCGCGAGCTGCACAAGTTCCTCATGTCGGACGCGATCTATCGCGGCTTCAAGCCGGTGATGTGGTCGGTCGTCGAGCGCACCGCCCTCGCCGAGGCCGAGATCGAATATTTCGACCGCGTCTCGACGACGGTGTTCGTGCGGTTTCCTCTCGCCGAGGGGCCGGACGACGCCAAGGGCGCGTCGGTCGTCATCTGGACGACGACGCCCTGGACGCTGCCCGGCAACCGCGCCATCGGCTATTCGCCCGAGATCTCCTACGGCCTCTACGAGGTCGTCGAGACGGGCGAGGGCGCCGCGCGCGCGGGCGAGCGCCTCGTGCTCGCCGATCCCCTCGCCGAGGAGGCGTTCGCCGCCGCCCGCGTCGCCAAATGGCGCCGCCTCGACGCCATCGATCCGAAGGGCATCGTCTGTGCCCATCCTTTCCGGGGCGCCGGCTACGATTTTTCCGTGCCGCTGCTCGCGGCGGAGTTCGTCACCGCCGACACGGGCACCGGCTTCGTGCATCTCGCGCCCGGTCACGGGGCGGACGACTATGACGTCTGCCAGGCGAACGGCATCGCCGTGCCGCAGACCGTGGGGCCGGACGGGCGCTACATGGACGAGGTTCCGCTCTTCGCGGGCCGCGCGGTGATCCTGCCCTCCGGCAAGGAGGGCGACGCCAACGAGGCCGTCATCGCGGAGCTGTCCGCGCGCGGCGCGCTGCTGGCGAAAGGCAAGCTCGAGCACCAGTACCCCCATTCCTGGCGCTCCAAGGCCCCCGTCATCTTCCGCGCGACGCCGCAATGGTTCGTCGCCCTCGACAAGCCCATGGCGCATCTTGATGGCGCGACCATCCGCCAGAAGGCGCTCGAGGCGATCGACGCCACCGCCTTCCATCCCTCCAAGGGCCGCGCGCGCATCCGCTCCATGGTGGAGACGCGGCCCGACTGGGTGCTCTCGCGCCAGCGCAAATGGGGCGTGCCCATCGCCCTATTCGTGCACAGACGGACGGGCGAGCTCCTGAAGGACGAGGCGGTCAACAAGCGCATCGCGGACGCCGTCCACGAGAAGGGCATCGAGGCCTGGTTTCGATCCGAGACCGGCGCGCCCTTCCTCGGCAATACGCGCGATCCGGAGGAATGGGAGAAGATCGACGACATTCTCGACGTCTGGTTCGATTCGGCCTCGACGCATGCCTTCGTGCTGGAAGAGCGCGCCGACCTCAAATGGCCGGCCGACCTCTATCTCGAAGGCTCGGACCAGCATCGCGGCTGGTTCCAGTCCTCGCTGCTCGAATCCTGCGGCACGCGCGGGCGCGCGCCCTACGACGCGGTCCTGACGCACGGCTTCGTGCTCGACGAGAAGGGCCGCAAGATGTCCAAATCGCTCGGCAACGTCATCGAGCCGGAGAAGATCATCCGCGACAACGGCGCGGAGATCCTGCGCCTCTGGACGGCGTCCTCGGACTATTCGGAGGACCTGCGCATCGGGCCGGAGATCGTGAAGGGCACGGTCGACGCCTATCGCAAGCTGCGCAACACGCTGCGCTTCCTGCTCGGAGCCCTCTCCGGGTTCACGGAGGAGGAGCGCCTCGCCGTCGGCGACATGCCCGAGCTCGAGCGCTACGTCCTCTCGCGCCTCAAGGCGATGGACGTCCGCGTGCGGACGGGCTACGCGGCCTACGACTTCGCGCGCGTCATGCACTCGGTGCTCGACTTCATGACGCTCGATCTCTCGGCCTTCTATCTCGACATCCGCAAGGACGCGCTCTACTGCGACGCGCCCGCATCGCTGCGCCGGCGCGCCGCGCGCAGCGTGCTCGACGAGCTCTTCAACGCGCTCACGGCCTGGCTCGCGCCCGTCCTCGTCTTCACCATGGAGGAGGCTTGGGCGACGCGCGCGGGCGCGGGCGCGGCGAGCGTCCATCTGCGCCAGTTCCCCGACCTGCCCGAGGGCTGGCGCGATGCGGCGCTCGAGGCGCGCTGGACGCGCGTGCGGGAGCTGCGCCGCGCCGTCACCGGCGCGCTCGAGCTCCAGCGCAAGGACCGCGTCATCGGCTCGAGCCTCGAGGCCGCGCCGCGCCTTTTCCTGGCGGCGGAGGCCGATCTCGCCCTCGCGCGGAGCCTCGACTTCGCGGAGATCGCGATCACCTCGGGCCTCGTCGTCGAGCGCGGGGAGGGCCCGGCGGACGCCTTCCGCATGGCGGAGGTGCCGGGCGCCGCCGTCCTCTTCGCGCCGGCCTCCGGCGCGCGCTGCGAGCGCTGCTGGCGCGTGCTGCCCGAGGTCGGCACGCGGACGGCGCCCGATCTCTGCGGAAGGTGCTCGGACGTGATCGAGGGCGCCGCATGAGGTCGCGCCACTTCCACCCCGGACTCGCCCTCGCCGCCGTCGTGCTCCTCCTCGACCAGGCGAGCAAGATCCTGCTCCTGGAAGCCTTTCGCGTGCCGATCTTCGAGCGCCCGCCGAGCTATGCCCCCGGCCCCTCGGTCGAAATCCTGCCGTTTTTCAACCTTTCCCTGGTGTGGAACTGGGGCGTGAGCTTCGGCCTCCTCCAGGGCGACGCGCCCTGGCAGCGCTGGGTGCTCATCCTCTTCGTTGTCGTCGTGACGGGCGGCCTCGTCGTCTGGCTCGCGCGCGTCGAGGATCGAGGCACGGGTCTTGCGATCGGTGCCGTGATCGGCGGGGCGCTCGGCAATCTGATCGACCGCGTGTTTTACGGGGCGGTTGTGGACTTCGTCGACCTGCACGCGTTCGGCTACCACTGGTACGTGTTCAATTTGGCCGACAGTGCAATTGTTTTGGGAGTTGCGGGCTTGCTATATGTGTCGTTCTTCGGGGCGGGGCGTTCAAAGGGTTGGAACGGGTGACATGAGGTCTCAGGACAGGACTGCCCGGCAGCTTGCCGGAATATGTGCCGTTGCGGCGTTGGCGTCGCTGTCGCTTTCCGGCTGCTCGAGCATCGGCTCGGCGCTCGGTATCACCAAGAACGCGCCCGACGAGTTCGCGGTGGTCACCAAGGCGCCGCTGGTCATCCCGCCGGACTATTCGCTGCGCCCGCCCCAGCCCGGCGCCACGCGGCCCCAGGAGATGCGGCCCGGCGAACAGGCGCGCAGCCTCATCTTCGCGAGCCAGAGCGAGGTCGAAACCTCGCCGGCCGCCTCGCCGAGCGAGGCGCTTCTCCTGCAGGAGACCGGCGCCAACCACGCCAATCCGGACATCCGGCGGATCCTCACGGAAGAGACGACCGCGCTCCTCGAGAAGGAGCACACCTTCGCGGACCGCATCCTGTTCTGGAAGGGCGAGGCCGAGGAGCCGACCGAGGTCGTCGATGCCGGCGCCGAGGCCCAGCGCATCCGCGAGCATCGCGCCAAGGGCGAGAGCGTCACCGGCGCCGATACGCCGACCATCGCGAAGGGCGGCGGCGGTATCTTCTCGTTCTGACGATCGAGCCTTCGACGCCGCCTCGCTCCGGGGCGGCGGTCCCTCTCCAGCGATCGAGGTGGCGATGAGCCTCAAGATCCTTTTGCGCCGAGCCCTCGTCCTCGGCGCGCTCCTCGTTGCGGCGCCCGCCCTCGCCGAGGAAAGCCGGCCGGCGCTCGCCGAGGCGCTCAAATCCGCGCTCGCCGTCGAGAGCTTCACCCTGAAGAACGGCATGCAGGCGATCGTCATCCCGGACCATCGCATGCCGGTCGCGACGCACATGGTCTGGTACCGCATCGGCGCGGCGGACGAGGAGCCCGGCGTCTCGGGCATCGCCCATTTCCTCGAGCATCTGATGTTCAAGGGAACGAAGAAGATCCCGCCGGGGGAATTCTCCAAGATCGTGGCGCGCAATGGCGGGCAGGACAACGCCTTCACCTCGCAGGACTACACGGCCTATTTCCAGCGCGTCGCCGTCGACCGCCTTCCGCTCGTCATGGAGATGGAGGCCGACCGCATGGTGAACCTCGTGCTCTCCGACGAGGTGGTGACGCCGGAGCGCGCGGTGATCGTCGAGGAGCGCAGCATGCGCATCGACAACGATCCGGCCGCCGAGCTCGACGAGCAGATGGACGCCGCGCTCTTCCTCAACCACCCCTACGGCATCCCGATCATCGGCTGGAAGCGCGAGATGCAGGCGCTGACGCGCGAGGACGCGATCGCCTTCTACCAGCGCTACTACACGCCCTCGGACGCCATCCTCGTCGTCGCGGGCGACGTGACGCTCGAGGAGGTGAAGGCGCTCGCCGAGAAGACCTATGGTCGGCTCAAGGGCCGCGAGGTCGCGCCGCGCGTGCGGCCGCAGGAGCCGCCGCCGAGCGCGGCGCGGCGGGTGGATATGGTCGATGCGCGCGCCAAGAGCCCGAGCTTCGAGCGGCGCTATCTGGCGCCGAGCTACCGCACCGCCGAGCCCGGCCTCGCCGAGGCGATCGAGGTGCTGAACGACATTCTCGGCGCGCATTCGACCTCGCTCCTCTATCGGCGCCTCGTCGTCGAGAAGGGCATCGCCGCGGCCGCGTCGAGCTGGTATGACGGCGACGCCTACGACCCGTCGGTCTTCTCGGTCTCGGCCATCCCCCGTCAGGGCGTGAGCCTTGCCGAGGTCGAGGCGGGCGTCGACGGCGTGATCGCCGAGCTTCTGAAGACGGGCGTCACGGCGCAGGACACCGACCGCGCGGTGAAGCGCGTCCTCGCCGACGCGCTCTACATTCGCGACAACCAGTTCGCCATGGCGCGGTTCTACGGAGCGGCGCTGACCTCGGGGCGCAGCATCGAGGACATCGAGGCGCTGCCCGACCGGATCGCCGCCGTGACGCCGGAGGCCGTGATGGCCGCCGCGCGCCTCGTCCTCGACATGCGGCGCTCCGTGACCGGAACGCTCAGTCCCGAGCCCGGTAAGGCCGAGGAGCGCGCGCCATGAGGAATTCCATGCGCAGTCTGATCGTTCTCCTGGTCGCGGCGCTTCTGGCGCCGCTTCCGGCCGCCGCCGAGAGCATCGCCCGCGTCGGGATCGACGAGGTCGAGGCCCAGGACGGCCTCGCCGCCTGGCTCGTCGCCGAGCCGAGCGTGCCCATCGTCGTCGTGGAGGCCGCCTTTCCGCGAGGCTCCGCGCGCGATCCGCAGGGCAAGGAGGGGCTCGCGCTCATGACGGCCGCGCTCCTCGACGAGGGCGCGGGACCTTACGACAGCGAAGCCTTCCGCACGCTGCTCGAGGACAATTCCATCGAGCTGAGCTTCTCGGCCGACCGCGACGCGCTCTATGTGAGCCTCACCACGCTCGCGCCCAATCTCGACCTCGCGGTCGAGCTCCTCACGCTCGCGCTCACCGACCCGCGCTTCGACAAGGAACCGGTGGAGCGCATCCGCAATCAGCTCCTCGTGCGCCTCGCGCGCGCCGAGGAGGATCCGCGTCAGGTCGCGAGCCGCACCTTCTACGCGACGATCTTCGAGGGCCATCCCTACGCCCGTCCCAGCGACGGCACGCCCGACTCGATCAAGGCGATCAAGCGCGCCGACATCGACGCCTTCCGCAAGGAGGCGCTGACGCGGGCGGGCCTCAAGATCGCCATCGTCGGCGACATCGACGCCGCGCGCGCCGCCGCGCTTCTCGAAGCGAGCTTCGGCAAGCTCCCCGAGGGCACCCGGCCGCCGGCGCTTCCCGAGGCCGCGCTGCAGAATCTGGGCGAGGTCAAGGTCGTGACCCGCGACAATCCGCAGACGGTGCTTCTCCTCGGCGCGCCGGGGCTCGAGCGCCGCGATCCGGATTTCGTTCCGGCCTATGTCATGAACTACGTGCTGGGCGGGGGCGGCTTCGCCTCGCGCCTGATGGAGGAGGTGCGCGAGAAGCGCGGGCTCGCCTATTCGGTCTCGAGCGGGCTTCTCGCGCTCAAGGCGGCGGGCCTCCTGCAGGCGGGCGCGGGCACCGAGAACGCGAGCGCCGCGAGGTCGCTCGATCTCATTCGCGCCGAGCTTTCGCGCATGGGCCAGGCGGGCGTGAGCGCGGACGAGCTCAAGGCGGCGAAGCTCTACCTCACCGGCTCGTTCCCGCTGCGCTTCGATTCGAACGCGAAGATCGCGCGCGAGCTCCTCGACATTCAGCTCGACGAGCTCGGCATCGACTACATCAACGAGCGCAACGGGCTCATCGAGGCGGTGACGACCGACGATATCGCTCGGGTCGCCAAGCGGCTCCTGGGCGAGGGCTCGTACCTCGTCGTCGCGGTCGGCGCCCCGGAGGGCCTCGCTCCCTCGCCCTAGGCCGATCCGAGCTCCGACGGAATCGCGTAGGCTCAAGGCCCCTTTGAGCCGCGCCATGCGAGGGCGCCCGATGTGCCCCATGCCACTCGAACGCGCCGACGCCGCGCGTCGCGCCATCCGCCGCCTCGACGAATCCGAGGCGAACCGCATCGCCGCCGGCGAGGTGGTGGAGCGCCCCGCCTCGGTCGCGAAGGAGCTCGTCGAGAACGCGCTCGATGCCGGCGCCCGCGCGATCCTGGTCGAGGCCGAGGGCGGCGGCATCGACCGCCTCGTCGTGGCCGACGACGGGGACGGCATTCCCCGGGAGGAGCTCGCGCTCGCCGTCGAGCGGCACGCGACCTCGAAGCTCGTGCGGGCCCAGGACGGCGGGCTCGATCTCCTCGACATCGCGACGCTCGGCTTTCGCGGCGAGGCGCTGCCCTCGATCGGCGCGGTGGCGCGGCTCGCGATCGCCTCGGAGGCGAGAGGGGCGGGGGCCGCCTTCCGCATCGCCGTCGAGGCCGGTCGCGCCGAGCCCGTCGCGCCGGCGGCGCGCGCGCAGGGCCCCGGCACCCGCGTCGAGGTCGCCGATCTCTTCTTCGCGACCCCCGCGCGCCTGAAATTCCTGAAGAGCCCGCGCGCCGAAGCGATGGCGCTCGCCGATGCCGTCAGGCGCCTTGCCATGGCTCATCCGCGCACGGCCTTTCGCCTCGTCATGGATGGGCGGCGCCTGCTCGACCTGCCGGCCGTCGAGGCGGAGGGCGAGGCCGAGGCCCTCGCCGCGCGGCTCGCGGCCGTCCTCGGGCGAACCTTCTCGGAGAACGCCGTCCCGCTGAACGCGGCACGGGCCATCGCGCCCTTCGGCGAGGCGCGCCTCCGCGGGCTCGCCGGCCTGCCGACGGCCGCGCGCGGCGCCCCGACGCACCAGTTCCTCTTCGTGAACGGCCGGCCGGTGCGCGACAAGCTGCTGCAGGGCGCGGTGCGCGGCGCCTATGCCGATTTTCTCGCCCGCGACCGCCATCCCGAGGTCGCGCTCTTCCTCGACCTCGATCCGCGCTTCGTCGACGTCAACGTGCATCCCGCGAAGACGGAAGTGCGCTTCCGCGACGCCGGCATCATACGTGGGCTGATCGTTTCCGGCCTTCGCCACGCGCTGGCGGAGGCGGGGCACCGCGCCTCGACGACGGTCGCCGGCGCCGCCCTCGGCCGCTTCCGGGCCGAGGGCGCGACGCCCGCAGGCCTTCCGGGCCTCGGGCTCGGCGATCCGAGGCTCGGCTATGCGCGCCCCCTCGCGCCCGTCACATCCGAGCCGGGGTTCGCGGCCGCCGGTCTCGACGAGCATGCCGGGGACGCGGCCTTCGACGGCGCTCCGCCGGCGGGCGCCGAGGCGCATGCGTCGGCCGCGGAGGAGGCGCCGCCGCTCGGATTCGCGCGCGCCCAGCTTCACGAGACCTACATCCTCGCGGAGGCGGCCGACGGGCTCGTTCTCGTCGATCAGCATGCGGCGCATGAGCGCCTCGTCTACGAGCGCATGAAGCGCGCGCTCGCCGCCTCGGGGATCGCCCGCCAGGTTCTGCTGATCCCGGAGATCGTCGAGCTCGAGGAGGGCGCGGCGCGGGCGCTGCTCGCGCGCGCGGGCGAGCTCGAGGAGCTCGGCCTGCTCGTGGAGCCGTTCGGATCGGGCGCGCTCGTCGTGCGCGAGGTGCCGGCCATGCTCGGTCCTCTCGACGTGCAGGGGCTCGTGCGCGACCTCGCCGACGAGGTCGTCGATCTCGACGCGGCGCTCTCCCTGAAGGAGCGCCTCCAGGAGGTCGCCGGAAACATGGCCTGCCGCTCGAGCGTGCGCGCCGGCCGCGTGCTGAAGATCGACGAGATGAATGCGCTCCTGCGCGAGATGGAGGCGACGCCTCATTCCGGCCAGTGCAATCACGGCCGCCCCACCTACGTGAAGCTCGCCCGCGCCGACATCGAGAAGCTCTTCGGGCGGCGCTGAGGGGGCCGCGCCGCGGGCCGACGGCCGGAGGGCCCGGCGGGGCCCGAGGGCGTGGCGCCGGGCGCCGGGTCGGGCGATACTGGCGCGTAGCATCGGACCCCGCGAGGCGGGCAGAGAGGGAGGCGAGCATGAGAAACGGGCTCAAGGGAGCGATATTGGCCATTGCCGGGGCGGGGGCGCTCGCGCTGGCCGGGCCCGCGGCCGCGCCGGCCGCGGCGGCGGAGGTCGCCTCGCACGTGACCTTCCCCGGTCCCGCGCCGCTCACGACGCCGGGGGTCTTCTCGCTGAGGACGTTCAAGGTCAAGAAGGGCGCCTTCGAGGAGACGCTGCGCCTCAGCCAGCAATATATCTGGCCCTTCTACGAGAAGCTCGGCGCGCGCAACGTCGCCTATTGGCTCGAGGTGCCGGCGCCCGGCCAGGACGTCTCCGACCGCGACTACGACGTCGTGCACATGATCACGCATTACGAAAGCGTCGCGCACTGGCAGATGACGCGCACGCCCTGGGCGGCGGGCGAGGACGACGAGTCCTTCGTGCGCATGGCGAACGCGATGACGCGGCGCTACGAGCTGACGCTGAGCGAAACCCATGTGCTCGCGACGGGCTATCTCGCGGGCAGCGCCCCGTCCGAGCTGCCGGCGTCGAGCGATTTTCCGCTCACCGATCTCGGGACCTACGTCAAGGTGTGCAGCCAGGTGGCGAACAAGGCGTTTCCGGATTGGAAGGCGGGCGGGGCCGACACCTATTGCCAGTGCGCGCTCGAGCGCATGGGCAAGGACCCGGCCGGCTGGTCGCGCGCCTATCACATCGCCTGGATGCGCTCGGGCGCCTTCGCGAAGCCGGACATCACCTCGCAGACCATGGCGGACAATCACGCGGCCTGCGCGCCGAAATAGGCGATCCGGCCCCGGACGGCCGTCGGACGCTCAGGGGGCGGGGGATTCCGCGCCTCCCGCCGGAGCGGGGAAGGCCGCATAGACCTCGCCGAGGACGGGGCCCAGCGCCTCGCGCAGGGCATGGCCGTTCAGCATGCCGAGGCGGACGACGAGAAGGTCCTTCTCGGGCGCGAGAAGGATGAGCTGGCCCTGATTGCCCGCAAGGTAGAAGAGGTCGGCCGGCGCGCCGGGCACGAGAGGGCCGTCCTCGTCGTTCTGCGCCGGCGAGTTGAGCCAGAAATCGGCGCCGTAGCGGGGGTTCTGCGCCGTCGGCGTGCGGCAGATGTCGACCCAGCCCTCGGGCAGGATGCGCCGGCCGTCCCATACTCCGTCGCGCAGGAAGAGCAGGCCCAGCCGCGCGAAATCGCGCGCGCTCGCATAGAGGAAGGCGCCCCCGACGAACGTGCCGTGCACGTCGTATTCGGGCACGGCGCTGCGCATGCCCAAGGGATCGAGAAGCTCCGTGTTCAGATAGGACTGCATCCGCGCGCGCCGGTCGGGCGCGCTGCCCGCAACGGCATCGGCGACGATCCCGGCGACGATGAGGCTCGAGCCGGTGGCGTAGGACCATTGCGTGCCCGGCTCGTGCGCCGCCGGCTGGGTCACGGCGAAGTCGTACATGTCCGCGCGCCCGGCGCCGTAGAGCATGCGCGTGGTGTCGTTGAGGGACCCCGACTCCTCGTGCTCGCTGTGCGAGAGCCCGCTCGTCATGGTGAGGAGATGGCGCAGCGTGATGCGGCTGCGCGGATCGCTTGCCGCGCGCCATTTCTCCACCGGCGCGGGAATGTCGAGCGCGACCTCGCCCTTGCGCACGAGGGTGGCGACGAGCGCGCTGGTGAGTCCGTTGGCGAGCGACCAGGAGGGAAAGCGGCTCTCGCGCGAGAAGCCCTCGGCGTAGCGCTCCGCGACGAGGCGCCCGCGATGGACGACGAGAAACGCCCGCGTCTCCTGGCCCTCGGAGGGCGCGAACAGGGCGTCGAGCGCGGCCTCGAGGCGCGGCTCGTCGACGCCGCTCCCGGGCGTGCCTTGCGGCCAGCTCGCCGTGGGAAAGGGCACGCCCTCGGGCTGTTGCGGCAGCGGCGCGAGCGCTCCCGCGCCGGCCGGCGCGGCGAGAAGGAGCCCGGCGAAGGCGGCGGCCGGCCATATCCGCCCGGCGGGAGCGCATCGCCGCCAGTTGAAACTGAGTTTGAAACGCATCCGTCCGCCGTGCGATCCTCGTGGCAACGCGGAATGCAAGAATCGCGGTCCCGCGCCGCAGCCCAAGGTAGGACGAGCCGGGATGTTGCGTCTAGCGCTCATAGGTCTCGGGAGTGCGGCGGGGCTCGGCCTCGTCGTGGTCTGGCACATGAGCCAGATCGACAAGGAGACGAGCATGCTCATCGGCTTCGCGGCGAAGGAAATCTGCAGCTGCCTCTATGTCGAGGAGCGCACGCTCGAGGCCTGCCGGGCGGATCTGCCGGCCGAGGCGCGGGCGATCCATCTGCGCGTCCCCAAGGACGAGGAGGCGGTCGAGGCGCGGGTCAACTGGCAGGTGAAGCGTCTCGCCCGCTACAGCGAAGGCTCCGGCTGCACGCTCGAATAGGTCAGTCCGCCCCTCCCGCCCAGCGCAGAAAGGCGAGGCGCGTCTCGCCGTAGACGCGCCCATCGAGCGCGGCAAATCCCTCCGGTACGCTCTCGGCCTCGCCGGCCGCCGTCTCCACCACCGCGAGGGCGCCGGGCGCGAGCCAGCCCTGCGCCGCCGATGCGAGGGACGGGAGATGGGCCTCGCTGCCATAGGGCGCGTCGCAGAAGACGAGATCGAAGGGCGCCGGCACGGTGCCCGGCCGCGGGCCCAGCGCGCGCGCGTCGCGGCGGAAGATCCGTGTGCGGCCCGTTTCGCCGAGGGCCTCGATGTTGCTGCGGATCGCCGCGCGCGCGTCGGGGCCCTCGTCGACGAAGAGCGCGTAGGCGGCGCCCCGCGAGAGCGCTTCGAGCCCGAGCGCGCCCGATCCCGCGAAGAGGTCGAGGACGCGCGCGCCGGCGAAGTCCCGGCCCTCGGCCGGCAGGATCGCATGATCGAGGATGTTGAAGAGCGCCGCCCGGGCCCGCGCGCCGGTAGGCCGCGTCGCGAGCCCCTCCGGCGCGACGAGGCGCCGCCCCCGGTGGCGCCCGGCAAGGATGCGCATCATTGCCGCTTGGCCTTGCGCGGCGCGAGGCGGCCGCCGAGCTGGTCCCTGAGGACGCGCGCCTTCACCTCCTCGACCTCGCCGGGCGGCAGGCCGCCGAGCTGGAACGGCCCGTAGGCGGTGCGGATGAGCCGCGTGACCTTGAGGCCCAGATGCTCCATCAGACGGCGCACCTCGCGGTTCTTGCCCTCCTTGAGACCGATGGCGAGCCAGGCATGGGAGGCGGTCTCGCGCTCGAGCTTCGCCTCGACCGGGCCGTAGCGCACGCCCTCGACCTCGACGCCCTCGGCGAGGCGGGCGAGCGCGGCCTCCTCGATCCTCCCATAGACCCGCGCCCGGTAGCGCCGCGTCCAGCCGGTCGCCGGAAGCTCCAGCGTGCGCGCGAGGCCGCCGTCATTGGTGAGCAGGAGAAGGCCCTCGCTCGTGAGGTCGAGCCGTCCGACCGAGACGACGCGGGGCAGCTCCTCCGGCAGGCGCTCGAACACGGTCGGCCGGCCCTGGGGATCGCGATGGGTGGTGACGAGGCCCGAGGGCTTGTGGTAGCGCCAGAGGCGCGGGGCCTCGGCGTCCGCCACCGCGACGCCGTCGACGGTGATCGCGGCGTCGGGATCGATCTTCGTCGCGGGGCTCGTGACCGGCGTGCCCTCGACCGCGACGCGGCCCTGGGCGATGAGCGCCTCGGCGGCGCGGCGCGAGGCGACGCCCCGTCGTGCGAGGACCTTCGCGATGCGCTCCTCGGGCGCCGGTGGGGCGGGCTCCTTTGTCATGGCGCGGCACTAGAAGGCGGAACGGCGGCAGGATGCAAGGCTCTTCGATCGGCGAGGACGAGGCGCTGCTCGCGATGGCGCTGGCGGAGGCCGAGGCCGCCGCCGCGCGCGGCGAGGTGCCGGTCGGCGCGGTGCTGACGGATGCCTCGGGCGCCGTCCTCGCGCGCGCCGGCAACCGCATCCTCGAGCTCAAGGACCCGACGGCCCATGCGGAGATCCTCGTCCTGCGCGACGGGGCGCGGGCGCTGGGCTCGGAGCGACTCGCCGGCGCCCGGCTCCATGTCAGCCTCGAGCCCTGCGCCATGTGCACGGGGGCCATCTCGCTCGCGCGCATCGCCCGTCTCGTCTTCGCGGCCGACGACGCCAAGGGGGGCGCGGTTCTCCACGGGCCGCGCTTCTTCGCGCAGCCGACCTGCCACCACCGGCCCGAATGGCGCCATGCCGGCGGCGCGGCCGGACAGGCTTCCTCCGCCCTCCTGAAGGGATTCTTCGCGGCGCGGCGTTGATCGGGGCAGGTGATTTCGCGCAGGCGCGCCGCTATGCTCCGCCCCGATCAGCACGAGAGACGAGAAGGACCGCCCACATGATTTTCGAACATTCGAAGAAGACGAAGGAGCTCATCGAGCGCGTTCAGGCGTTCATGGATGCCCATGTCTATCCCGCCGAGGAGGTCTATGGGCGCCAGATGGCGGCCTTCGGCGCCAATCGCTGGCAAATCCCGCAGATCATCGAGGATCTGAAGGTCAAGGCGCGCGAGGCGGGGCTCTGGAACCTCTTCCTGCCCGAAAGCTCGCTCGGCGCCGGCCTCACCAACGTCGAATACGCGCCCCTCGCCGAGATCATGGGCCGGGTCGGCTTTGCGAGCGAGGTCTTCAACTGCGCCGCCCCCGACACCGGCAACATGGAGGTGCTCGAGCGCTACGGCACGCCAGAGCAGAAGGAGCGCTGGCTGAAGCCGCTGCTCGACGGCAAGATCCGCTCGGCCTTCCTCATGACCGAGCCCGAGGTCGCCTCGTCCGACGCGACGAACATCCGCACACGCATCGAGCGCGACGGCGACAGCTATGTCGTCAACGGACGCAAATGGTGGTCGAGCGGCATGGGCGATCCGCGCTGCAAGGTCGCCATCGTCATGGGCAAGACCGATCCCAAGGCCGAGACCTATCGCCAGCAGAGCCAGATCCTGGTGCCGTGCGACGCGCCGGGCGTGAAGATCCTCCGCATGCTGCCCGTCTTCGGCTATGACGACGCGCCGCACGGCCATGCCGAGGTGCTGCTGGAGAACGTGCGCGTGCCCGCCTCGAACATGATCCTGGGCGAGGGGCGCGGCTTCGAGATCGCGCAGGGCCGCCTCGGACCCGGGCGCATCCATCACTGCATGCGGACGATCGGTGCCGCGGAGCGCGCGCTCGAGAAGATGTGCAAGCGCCTTCTCACGCGCGAGGCGTTCGGCAAGAAGATCGCCGAGCACTCGGTCTGGGAGCAGCGCATCGCCGAGGCGCGCATCGACATCGAGATGACGCGCCTTCTCTGCCTCAAGGCCGCCTATATGATGGACACGGTCGGCAACAAGGCCGCGCGCGCGGAGATCGCGATGATCAAGGTCGCCGCGCCCCGCATCGCGCTCAAGGTCATCGACGATGCGATCCAGGCCCATGGCGGGGGCGGCGTGACCACCGATTTCGGCCTCGCGCAGAAATATTCGGCGATCCGCACGCTCCGCATCGCCGACGGGCCGGACGAGGTGCACAACCGCACGATCGCGCGGCTGGAGCTGAAGAAGCACCAGGGCGACCAGCGCCGCGCCGCCGAATAGGACCGGCCTCTCCGTCCGCAAGCGGATCGCTCTCCCGGCGGGGGGCGGTCCCTTGCGCGGGCGGCGTATTCTACCTCCGTTCCCCCCGCCTTGAGGCCCCCGCATGGGTGCCATGCAGGGCGGGCCGTTGCGGAACAAAACGGAAACATATAGGGTCTCGGGACATGTCGCGGATGTGCGATAGCCCGTGGGGCGAGGAGGAAGACGATGATCGGCTACGTGATGGTCGGCACCAAGAACATGAAGCGCGCGGCGGAATTCTACGACGGGCTGCTCGCCGAGCTCGGCGCGAAGCGCGCCATGGAGGGCGACAAGTTCATCGCCTGGTCGAACGGCAAGGGCTGCATGTTCAGCGTGTGCAAGCCCTATGACGGCAACCCGTCGACCGTCGGCAACGGCGTGATGGTGGCGCTCGCCGCGCCCGACCAGGCGACCGTCGACCGCCTCTACAAGAAGGCGCTGGAACTCGGCGGCACGGACGAGGGGCCGGCGGGCCCGCGCGGCGGCAATTTCTACGCCGGCTATTTCCGCGACCTCGACGGCAACAAGCTGAACGCGTTCTGCATGGGCTGAGGCGAGGCGGCGCACGCGGCAGGCCCATCGGCGCGCGCATTTGCGGCCCGCCCGGCCCGGGGCGGGTGGACAAGTGCGCGCGCGGCACCTACTTAGCCTCCACCCGTGCCGTTCCGCCCGCAAGAAGGCGCCCGCATGCCCCCCGCCATCTCGGTCAAGAACCTCACCAAGACCTATGCCTCGGGCCTCGTCGCGCTGAGGGACGTCTCGCTCGACATCGCGCCCGGCGAGATCTTCGCGCTGCTCGGGCCCAACGGCGCGGGCAAGACGACGCTCATCTCGATCGTCTGCGGCATCGTCACGGCGAGCGGCGGCGAGGTGATGGCGGACGGCGAGGACGTGCGGCGCAACTGGCGCGCGACGCGGCGCAAGATCGGCCTCGTGCCGCAGGAGCTCGCGACCGATGCCTTCGAGACCGTGCTCTCGACCGTCACCTTTTCGCGCGGGCTCTTCGGCTGTCCGCCGAACGCGGCCCATATCGAGCGCGTCCTGAAGGACCTGACGCTCTGGGAGAAGCGCCACACCCAGATCCGCGAGCTCTCGGGCGGCATGAAGCGCCGGCTGATGATCGCCAAGGCGCTCGCGCACGAGCCATCGATCCTCTTCCTCGACGAGCCCACGGCCGGCGTCGACGTCGAGCTGCGCCGCGACATGTGGGCGCTCGTGCGCGCGCTCCGCGAGAACGGCGTCACCGTCATTCTGACCACGCACTATATCGAGGAGGCCGAGGAGATGGCCGACCGCGTGGGCGTCATGCGCAAGGGCGAGCTCATCCTCGTCGAGGAGAAGGCGGCGCTGATGCGCAAGCTCGGCAAGCGCCGCCTGACACTCTGCCTGCAGGAGCCCATGGCCGCTCTTCCCCCGGAGCTCGCGCAGTGGCGGCTCGATCTCGCGCCCGGCGGGCTCGAGCTCGGCTACACCTTCGACGCGCATGACGAGCGCACGGGCGTGCCCTCGCTGCTGCGCCGCCTCTCCGACCTCGGCATCGCCTTCAAGGATCTCCACACCAGCCAAAGCTCGCTCGAGGAGATCTTCGTCAGCCTCGTGAGCGAGCGCGTGCAGGAAGGCTTGCCCGCATGAGCTTCACCGCGCCCCGGTCCGGCGGCTCCGGCTTCAACGGCCACGGCGTTCTCGCCATCTACCGCTTCGAGATGGCGCGGGCGATCCGGACGGCGATCCAGAGCCTCGTCACGCCCGTCATCACGACCTCGCTCTACTTCGTCGTCTTCGGCGCGGCGATCGGCTCGCGCATCGACGAGGTGGGCGGCGTCTCGTACGGCGCCTTCATCGTGCCGGGGCTCATCATGCTGACGATCTTCGGCGAGAGCATCTCGAACGCCTCATTCGGCATCTATTTCCCGAAGTTCACCGGCACGATCTACGAGATCCTCTCCGCGCCCGTCTCGCCCTTCGAGATCGTCCTCGCCTATGTCGGCGCGGCGGCGACGAAGTCGATCGTGCTCGGCCTCGTCATTCTCGCCACGGCCTCCTTCTTCGTGCCGATCGAGATCGCGCATCCCCTCGCCATGGTCTTCTTCCTCGTCCTCATCTCGGTGACGTTCAGCCTCTTCGGCTTCATCATCGGCATCTGGGCGAAGGGCTTCGAGCAGCTTCAGCTCATCCCCATGCTGATCGTGACGCCGCTCGCCTTCCTCGGCGGCGCCTTCTACTCGATCGACATGCTGCCTCAGGCCTGGCGCGCGGTCGCGCTGCTCAATCCCGTCGTCTATCTCATCTCGGGCTTTCGCTGGGCCTTCTACGACACGTCCGATGTCGGCGTCGCGGTGAGCCTTTCGATGACGGGGGGCTTTCTCGTCCTCTGCCTCGCGCTCGTCGCCTGGATCTTCCGCACGGGCTACCGCCTCAAGGCGTGAGCGCCTCCAGCGAGGCGGCGAGCGCGGCCGGCGTGGGCGCCGCCGCATCGTCCGTGTCCAGAGGGCCCGGCAGCTCGCGCGCGCAGCGCGCGGCGAAGGCCTCCTCCGCGTCGAGGGCGACGGCATAGGGCAGATAGGCCCTGCAGAGCTCCGCGGTCAGAGGCCGCGCGTCCGCCACGGGCGCGCCGGAGAGGTAGGCGCGGAATCCCTCGATCTCCCCGAGAACCTCCCGGCCGAGCGCGGCAGGCGCCCTGATCTCGCGATAGGCGAGGATCGCAAGGCACGCGCCGGCGCCGAGGACGAAGAGAAGCCCCTGCCAGGGCGCGGCGGGCTCGAGGGCCCGGCCCGCCGCGGCGCCCGCGAGCGCGACGAGGAGGCAGGCAAGCGCGCCCGGAAGCGCGCGCCCCCGGACGCGCGATTCGTATTCCCGCTCGAGCGCCCGCCCCAATGCCTTGCGCGCGGGCGCCCATATCGCCGCATTGCGCGGCGCGATCGCGAGGGTCGAGCGCCAGCGCAGGAGACGCTCGGCGAACACGCGTTCCGACGGCGCCAGAGGCGCGGGATCGCCGAGCGCCTTGACGAGCCGGCCGCCGCCTTCGTCCTGCTCGACCGTCAGATAGCGCTTGGCCGCGAGATCGCCGAGCGCGGCGGCGAGCGTCCGGCCGTCGAGGCTCCGTGTCCGGATGAAGCGGGCGCCGGCGGGCGAAATGCCCGCAGGCGGCTCGGCGCGCGGCGCCTCGGCATGAGGGCGCCGCCGCGCCAGGGCCACGGAGGTCGCGCAGGCCACCAGCGAGCCGAGCGAGCCGGCAAGGACCGCCCATGCCGACGCTTCCATCTGCGCGAGGGCGCGCACCGTAGTGTCGATCGTGTCGTTCATGGAGGCGCACCCGAGAGGACCGCGACCGCCGAGGCCGGCGGCGGCGTCTTAGCACGCCGCCGCCGCGCCATCCATGCGCTCAAGATGCGAGCGGCCCGGAACGCCTGTCCCGGGCCGCCCACGGAATGTCGCGCGAGGTAGTCCGCGTCAGCGGCGCACGAGCACCGACTTGACGATGAAGGCGATGGTGATCGCCACCAGGAAGGCGACGAAATAGACGAGGACCGTCCCGAACCGGATGTCGGGAAGGGCCTTCCACCAGGAGTCGGCGAGCGCGCCGAGCTCCTGCCCGTCGATGATGACGAGCTTTGCGAAGCGAACCAGCCAGAAGACGATCAGCGCGCCGACGGTCACGCTGATGAAGCTGGCGATGTAGTTCTGGATGATGAGACCCGCGAGAAGGCAGACGACGACCGCGATGCCGAGCGTCACCGGCTCCATATTGCCGAAGACGTCGGTAAACATTTTGAGGATGTCCATTGGCACTGACCCCGTTCACGCTTGATGTCGCGAAATGCCGCCCGGGGCGCCGCCTCCCGAATGCGGTGTCCCCCGAGACATTCAAGGGTCGGATGCCGGGTGTGCCCTGTCGGCTTTGTCTTGGGTCTTCGATCTTCCGCCCCGGGTCTTTTCCGCCCCAAAGCCACCCAACCCTTTCCAAAAGGTAAAGGTCTAGGGGGATCCCATCAAGCCGAATCGCCCCGCACCGGCGGCGAGCCGGAAAGCCCTGTGCGGACAATGAGTTAAGAGATCAACCGAAGCGTGTGGCGAGGGCGGCGACATCGCTCGCGGCGGGGGATTGGGGGAACCGCGCGAGGAGGGGCGCCTGGGCGCGGATGGCGCGGCCGACATGCGCGTCGCGCCGCAGGACGCCGAGAAGCGGCGGCTCGAACCCCAGAAAGCGCTGCGTCGCCTGCGCGAGCGCCTTGTGAATGCGCCGGCCCTGGCTCGCATCCGTGGCCATGTTCACGACGACGCCCATCGCCGGCCGGCGCTCGGCGCGCGCGAGCACCTTGACGAGGGCATAGGCATCCGTGAGCGAGGTCGGGTCCTCGGTCAGGACGACGAGGACGAGGTCGGCGAGGCTGCACAGGAGCGTGACCGAGGGGTCGATCCCGGCCGCCGCGTCGAGCAGCATGCGGTCATAGGGGCCGCCCAGCGTGATGAGCATCTCGCAGAGCCGACCGAGCTCGGCGATGGGAAGGCCGCCGAGCGCGCCCGAGCCCGACCGGCCCGGCAGCACGTCGAAGGCGCCGCCGCTCGAGTCGCGCTCGACGCCGAGGATCGCCTGGTCGGCCTGCGCGCTGCCCGCGAGGAGATCGGCGAGGTCGCGCTGCGGCGCGAGGCCGAGCTGCACGTCGATATTGGCGAGGCCGAAATCGCCGTCGACGAGAAGCACGCGCTCGCCCCGGCGCGCGAGGGCATGGGCGAGGCTCGCCGCGAGAAAGGTCTTGCCGACGCCGCCCTTGCCGGAGGCGACGGCGAGCGTGCGCGGTCGCGGCGCGGCGCGCGGCGCGCTGTCCGGTGCGGCGAGATGGGGACGCGTCGTCATCACGATATCCCTTGCGAGGGGGCCGGCGTCGGAGCGGGTCTCTGCTCGACGGGCGGCAGGGGCGACAGCTCGAGAAGAAGCTCCGCGAGGCCGTCATGGCCCGGCATGGAAAGCCCCTCGGCGAGATAGGGCGAGACGCCGAGCGCGCAGAGCGGAAGGCCGGCGCGCGCGACCGCCTCGAGGCTCGGCCCGAGCCGGCGCGCGGCGTCGCAGCGCGCGAGCAGCACGCGCCGGGCGCCGAGCTCGACGAAGGGCGCGGCCCATTCCGCGACCTCGGATGCGTCTGAGCCGGCCGAGATCACGAGGACGATGTCGAGCGCGCCGCGCGAGAGAAACTGCTTCAGATCCTTGAGCTCGGAGCGGCGGAAAGCATTCGTGCCCGGAGTATCGACGAGGAGTGGCTCGCCGTTCGCCTCCTCGAGAAGCGCGGCGAAGCGGTCCGGCGTCTCGCAGGTCTCGGCGGACAGGCCGATGACGCCCGCATAGGCCTCGAGCTGCGCGACCGCGCCGGCGCGCAGCGTGTCGGTCGTGACGAGGCGCGGACGGCGGCGCGCGAGCACGGCGCGCGCGGCGATCTTGGCGAGGCTCGCGGTCTTGCCCGCGCCCGGCGGGCCCACGAGAACGGTGGCGCGCTTCGGCGCCATGTCGAGCGGCGCGACCTTGACGAGGGCGCCGAGCCCCTGCGCCAGCGCCTCGGCGGGGCTTGCGCCTTCCGCCTCGCGCGCCTTGCCGAGGATCGCGACGAGGCCCGCGCGCGAAAAGCCCTGCGCCTGGAGGCTCTGATAGAGCGCGCGCAGCTCGCCCTTGCCGAGCCTGCGCCTCGCGCCCGCATGGTGCGTCTCCGCGGGGACTCCCGTCGACGGCGGAAGGGCCGCGCGCATCTCCGCCTCGAGCCGCGCGGCGAGGCGCTTCGCGATCCCCGCATAGGCGGGATCGACCGGGGCGGGCTCGGGGCGTGCCTCCTCGACGGCGGCGCGGATCTCGACGCCGCCGCCGCGCCGGCGCTCGTGGCTCGAGAGGATGATGGCGTCGGGACCCATCGCCTCGCGCACGAGCGAGATGGTCTCCGCGAAGCTCGATCCCTGGAAGGTCCGGATACGCATCGCCGCCTCAGATCTGCGCGAGCGTCTTCAGACGCGCCGAGGGATGGATCTCGTTCTGCGAGAGGACGACCGTCTGCGGACGGAAGCGCTCGACGATCGAGCGCACGTAGGGCCGTATGCCCGGGCTCGTGAGCAGCGCGGGCGCCTCGCCGCGCCCCGCCCACTCGTCGAAGGTCGCGCGCACCTGGGCGATGAACTCGTGCAGCTTCGAGGGCGCGATCGAGAGCTGGCGCTGCTCGCCCGTGCCGGTGAGGGACTCGGCGAAGGCCTGCTCCCAGCGCGGCGAGAGCGTGACGAGCGGAAGAAATCCCGTGGCCGGATTGGCGTTCGCGGTGCAGATCTGGCGCGCGAGCCGGCCGCGCACATGCTCCGTGAGCAGCATGATGTTCTGCGTCTGGCCCGCGATCTCGCCGATGCCCTCGAGGATGGTCGGCAGGTCGCGGATCGAGACGCGCTCGGTGAGGAGCTGCTGGAGGACGCGCTGCACCGTCGCGATGGAGACGACGTTGGGCACGAGATCCTCGACGAGCTTGGCGTGCTCGGAGGGAAGCTCGTCGAGGAGCTTCTTCGTCTCCGCATAGGAGAGCAGCTCCGCCATGTGATCCTTGATGACCTCGGTGAGGTGGGTCGTGAGCACGGTCGCGGGATCGACCACCGTGTAGCCGCGGAACGAGGCCTCCTCGCGCATGGCGGGGTCGATCCACATGGCGGGAAGCCCGAAGGTCGGCTCGCGCGTCGCCTGGCCGGGAAGCTGGATGGGCCCCCCGCGCGGATCGATGACGAGAAGCTGTCCGATCTTGAGCTCGCCCGCGCCCGACTCGACCTCCTTCACGCGCAGGGAGTAGTTCGTGCTTGCGAGCTGCATGTTGTCGAGGATGCGCACCGAGGGCATGACGAAGCCCATCTCGCTCGCGAGCTGGCGGCGCAGCGCCTTGATCTGGTCGGTGAGGCGGTAGCCCTTCGCGTCGTTGATGAGGGCGAGGAGGCCGTAGCCGAGCTCGATCCTGAGTGCGTCCATGGCGAGCGCGGTCGAGATCGGCTCCTCCTGCGGCGCGGGGGCCGCCGACGCGACCTTGGCGGCCTCGGCCGTGCGCGCCCGCTCCTGGACCTTCTTGGCGGCGAGCGTGCGGCTCGCGACGCCGCACGCGCCCGCGAGCGCGAGGAAGATCGCCGTGGGCGTGCCCGGCAGGAAGGCCATCAGCACCATGACGAGCGAGGCCATGCCGAAGGCTGCCGGATAGGAGGCGAACTGAGCGAACAGCGCCTTTTCCATCGGCCCGTCGTTCGCGCCCTTGGAGACGAGCAGGCCCGCGGCGGTCGAGACGATGAGGGCGGGCACCTGGCTCACGAGCCCGTCGCCGATGGTGAGCACCGTGTAGGTGTTCGCGGCGTCGGCGAAGGTGAGGCCGCCCTGCGCGACGCCGATGATCATGCCGCCGATGATGTTGATGACGGTGATGAGGATGCCGGCGACCGCGTCGCCGCGCACGAATTTCGAGGCGCCGTCCATGGCGCCGTAGAAATTCGACTCCGACTCGAGGGCACGGCGGCGCTCGCGCGCCTGCGTCTCGTCGATGAGGCCGGCCGACAGGTCGGCGTCGATCGCCATCTGCTTGCCGGGCATCGAATCGAGGGTGAAGCGTGCGGCGACCTCGGCGATGCGCCCCGAGCCCTTCGTGATGACGATGAAGTTCACGATGACGAGGATCGAGAAGACGATGAGGCCGATGACCACATTGCCTTGCATGATGAAGTTGCCGAACGCCTCGATGACCTTGCCGGCCGCGTCGGTGCCCTCGGCGCCGCGCGCGAGGATGAGGCGGGTCGATGCGAGGTTCAGCGCCAGGCGCAGCATGGTGGCGATGAGCAGGATCGTCGGAAAGACGGAGAATTCCAGCGGCGAGCGGATGAAGAGCGTCAGCATCAGGATCATGACCGAGAGCGTGATCGAGAGGCTGAGCATGATGTCGAGCAGGAATTTCGGCATCGGCATGAGAAGCACGCCGAGAATGACGACCATGCCGAGGGCAAGGCCGATATCGGCGCGCGCGAGGACCTTGAGCCCGCCGCCCTCGTTCGCCGGAGCCGCCCCTATGCCGGTCGCCGCCATTCCTCAAGCCTTCGTTTTGGAGAGCGCCGCTCTCAATAGGCCGATGCCCGCGCCGGATCGCCCGGCGGCGGCACCTTGAGGCCCTCGTCGGAATATTGCTTCAGCTTGTTGCGCAGCGTGCGGATGGAGATGCCGAGAATGTTCGCCGCGTGCGTGCGATTGCCGAGGCAGTGATCGAGCGTCTGCAGGATGAGGTCGCGCTCGACGTCGGCGACGGTGCGCCCGACGAGGCCGCGATTCGCGGCTTCCGCGGCCTCGCGGGCCTCGCGCGCGCGGTCGCCGCCGGTGGCCCCGAGCGCGCCGACGCGCGTGCCGTCCGGCAGGCGGATGGCGTCCGAATTGATCTCGTCGCCCTGCGCGAGAAGGACGGCGCGGTGCATCGTGTTCTCGAGCTCGCGCACATTGCCCGGCCAGGCATGGGCGAGCAGGACGCCGCGAGCTCCCTCCGAGAGCGGACGGTTCGGCACGGCGTTCGCCGCCGCGTACTTGGCGATGAAATGCTCGGCGAGCGCCAGGATGTCCGCCTTGCGCTCGCGCAGGGACGGCAGGCGCAGATTGACGACGTTCAGGCGGTAGAGAAGGTCCTCGCGGAAGCGGCCCGCCTTGACCTCGGCGGCGAGATCGCGGTTCGAGGTCGCGATGATGCGGATATTGACCCGGATCGGCTTGGTGCCGCCCACGCGGTCGATCTCGCGCTCCTGCAGGGCGCGCAGAAGCTTCGCCTGGAGGCGCACGTCCATCTCGCTGATCTCGTCGAGGAGGAGCGTGCCGCCGTTCGCCTCCTCGAACTTGCCGATGCGCCGCGCGATGGCGCCGGTGAACGCGCCCTTCTCGTGGCCGAACAGCTCGGACTCGAGAAGGTTTTCCGGAATGGCGGCGCAGTTGACGGAGATGAACGGCGCATCGCGGCGGCCCGACTTGCCGTGCACGTGCCGCGCCATCACCTCCTTGCCGACGCCGCTCTCGCCGGTGATGAGGACGCTCGCCTCGCTGCCGGCGATCTGGTCGGCGAGCTCGATGACGCGCTTCATCGCGCCGTCGCGGCAGATGAGGTTGTGGTCCTCGCTTGCCACGGCTTCCAGCACGGCGGCGATGAGCTCGGCGTCCGGGGGCAGGGGGATGTACTCCTTGGCGCCCGCCTGGATGGCCGCGACGGCCGCGCGCGCGTCGGTGACGACGCCGCAGGCGACGATCGGAACGTGGATGTGCTCGGCCGAGAGGCGGCGCGAGAGCGCGGCGATGTCGAGCGCGACGTCCACCATCAGGAGGTCGGCGCCGCGGCCCGAGCGCAGGGCGTCGATCGCGGTGTCGATCGTGTCGGCGTGGCTCACGCGCGCGCCGCGATCCATGGCGATCTTCGTGGCGGTGGAAAGCTGTCCGTTCAGCCGTCCGACGATCATCAGCCGCATGGCCGTCTCCTTAAGCTAGCCCCGTGTGCCGGACGCGGGTTTCGGGATGGACGAGAGCATTGAGGCGTCGCTCTATGTCGCGGGTCGGGTGCTGCGCGGCGATGCCTTCGGCCGCGACGCGCACGAGCGTCATGGCCGTGACGCGCTCGTCGGCGCGCCGCTCGATGCGCGTCGCGAGGGGCGAGAGGGCGAGGTGGCCGAGCGCTGCACCGTAGAGCGTCGTCAGGAGCGCGACGGCCATGCCGGGCCCGAGGCTTCCCGGGTCCTGAAGCTTGGACAGCATCTCGATGAGCCCGACGAGCGTGCCGATGAGCCCGAGCGCGGGCGCGGCCTCGGCGGCGCGGCGCAGGAGGCCGCTCGCCGTGTCGGCTCCTTCGGCGAAGGTCGCGGTCTCGCTCGCCAGGACGCCTGAGACTTCGTCCGCGCCGGGACCGTCGGCGAGCAGGTCGAGCGCGCGGCGCACGAAATGGTCGGAGCGCAGCGCCTGCGCGGCGTCGAGCGCGCGAGGGCCGCGGCGGCGCAGCGCATCGGCAAGCTCGAGCAGCCGGCGGATGAGCGCGTCGTTCGACAGGCGCTCGCGCAGCCCGATCTCGCGCAGCGCGCCGAGCGCGGCGGCGAGTTCTCCGGGCGTCGCCGAGAGCGCGGTGACGAGGCAGGTGCCGCCGAGGACGATGAGAAGAGAGCGCAGGTCGAGCCAGGGCGCGCCGAGGCCGATCAGCGCGCAGACGAAGATGGCCGCGAGCGCGAGGGCGGCGAGGGCAAGCGGCAGGGCGGCGACGAGCGGCGCCATGCCGCCCGAGGCCGGCGCCCGTGCCAGCGTGCTCTCGGCCGTCGGGCTCACGAGATGCCCCCCTTGATGATCTCGGTCATGGTCACGCCGAGCCGCTCGTCGACGAGCACGACCTCGCCGCGCGCGACGAGGCGGTTGTTGACGTAGATGTCGATCGCCTCGCCGACCTTGCGGTCGAGCTCCACCACCGCACCGCGCGCGAGCTTCAGGAGCTGGCTCACCTCGATCTGGGTCTTGCCGAGCACGGCGGAGACGTTGACGGGCACGTCGAAGACGGCCTCCAGCTCTCCCGCCGAGCGCTGAATCTGGCCTTCCTCGCCCGAATCCTCCGCCTGCGGCGCGCCGGTGCTCTGCAGCTCCGGCAGGTTGACGTCGTCATGGGCGTCCGTGGTCTCGCTCATGGGCTTCTCCCGCTCAATCCGTCTCGCTCGTTCCGCGCAGCCGCCCGAGGAAGGCGGTCACCTCCGCATCCACGGCGGCCTGCACCGCCTCGGGGTCGAATTCCGCATGGCCCCGACCCCATTCGATCGCGACCCGCGAGGCCGCGCCGGGCTCGGCGCGCACGACGAGGCGCTCGCCCGCGCCCTGGCGGCGTGCCTCGGCGGCGATGGGCTCGGCGAGGCCGGCGCGGGCCTCCTCCGATACCGTCACGACGAGGCGCGGCTCGTCGCGCAGCAGCGCGAGGCAGCGGCGCACGAAGGCGAGCGTCTCGGACTCGGGCGCGATCTCGTCGAGGCGCAGGCTCAGCTTGCGCGCGCTCGCCATCGCGACCTCTAGCGCCTCCTCCAGAAGCCGCGCGCGCTCATCGGCGAGGCTCGCCGAAAGGGCCGCCGCGTCCTTGGCGAGGCGCTGCGCGGCCTCGGCGACCTTGCGCGCGGCCTCGGCCTCGGCGCTCGCCTGTCCGCGGGCGAAGGCGGCCTCCTCGCGCGCGCGCGCGTCCTCGCGCCGGCGATTGGCCACCGCGGCGTCGAGATTGGTCGGCTCGAACTCCACATCGAACTGGAATCGTACGGGTGCGGAGGGACTGGCCTGCGCTCTAGTAGATGAACTCATCTTCGCCCTTCGATTCTGCCATCATGATCTCGCCCTTGGCGGCGAGGTCCTTGGCGATGTTGACCATCTGCATCTGCGCCTCGTCGACGTCCTTGAGGCGCACGGGGCCCATCATCTCCATGTCTTCCTTGAGGAGCTTGGCGGCGCGCTCGGACATGTTGGAGAAGAACATGTCGCGCAGCGTGTCGGAGGCGCCCTTGAGCGCCAGCGCGAGCTTGTCCTTGTCGACCGCGCGCAGCAGCGTCTGCACGCTGCCCGGATCGAGATTGGCGAGGTCCTCGAAGGTGAACATGAGGGCCTTGATGCGCTCGGCGGAGTCGCGGTTGCGCTCCTCGAGGGCCGTGATGAAGCGGCCTTCCGTCTGGCGGTCGAAATTGTTGAAGATCTCGGCCATCAGTTCGTGGGCGTCGCGCTTCTGCGTGCGCGCGAGGTTCGACATGAACTCGAGGCGCAGCGTCTGCTCGATCTTGTCCAGGATGTCCTTCTGCACCGATTCCATGCGCAGCATGCGCATCACGACCTCTAGCGCGAAATCCTCGGGCAGGGCGCCGAGAACGCGCGCGGAGTGCTCCGGCTTGATCTTCGAGAGGACGACGGCGACGGTCTGGGGATATTCGTTCTTCAGATAGCTCGCGAGCACGACCTCGTTCACGTTGCCGAGCTTGTCCCACATGGTGCGGCCCGCGGGGCCGCGGATCTCCTCCATGATGTTGCCGACGCGGTCGTCGTCGATGAAGCGCTTGAGGAGGCGCTCGGTCGCCTCGAACGTGCCCATGAGCGAGCCCGTGGACGACATCTGCCCGACGAACTCGATGAGAATCTTCTCCACCAGCGAGGACGAGACGGTGCCCAGGTTCGACATGACCTGGCTCACCTCCTTGATCTCTTCCTCGTCCATGAGGTCCCAGATCGAGCGGCCGTGCTCCTCGCCGAGCGAGAGCAGCACGATCGCGGCCTTCTCCGGCCCCGTGATCGAGCGGTAGTCGTCCTTGACCGGAACTTTCGGCTTCGCGGTGCGCGCCATGGCCTAGCCCGTCTCGTAGAGCCAGTTGCGCAGGATCGACATGGATTCCTCCGGGTGCTGCGAGACGAGCTCGCCGACCTTGCGCACGGAGGATTCCTTCACCTGCCCCTGGATGTGGGCGATGTCGATGCCGCGCTCGATGGCGGTCTGCTTGGGCGCCGGGAGCGCGCCCTGCGCGCCGCCGGAAATCGCCGCCGGGCCGCTCTCCTCGCCCCCATAGGCGATGGCGGCCCCGCCGCCCCCGCCGCCCGCGCCCGCGAGCGCCGGCAGCCCGCCGCCGCCGGCGCTCGGCTGCAGCAGCCGCGCGATGAGCGGGCGGAAGAGGAAGAGGACGAGAACGAGCGCGACGATGGCGAGGATCGCCTTCTCCACGTAGGGAAGATAGTCGGCGATGTCGAAGCCGGCCTTTTCGGCCTGCGCCTCGCCGAGGCTCGCGACGAGGCGCGTGAAGCGGATGTTCGCGATCTCGACCTGGTCGCCGCGCTTCTCGTCGAAGCCGATGGCCGAGCGCACGAGGGCGCCGATGCGCTGCATCTCCTCGTCGGTGCGCGGCTTGTAGTTCAATGTGCCGTCCGCGGCGCCGGTCTCGGAATCGTTGACCACCACGGCGACAGAGATGCGCGAGACCCGTCCGCCTTCCTGGACCTGGGTCTGCTTCGTCATGGAGTTCTGATAGTTGACGCGCTCCTCGGTGCGGCTCGTCGCGGAGCGCGAGCCCTCGCTCTCCTCCTTGCCGGCGCCGTCGGGAAGCTCGGTCGACACGGAGACCGCTCCGGACTTCTCGCGGTCCGAGGAGGATTCGCTTTCCTCGACGGTCTGGGTCGAGACCTTCACCTGCCGGTCGGGATCGTAGGTCTCGGATTCGGTGACGATGCGGTTGAAGTCCATTTCGGCCGCGACCTGCACGCGGACATTGCCGGCGCCCACGATGGACGAGACGAGGCGCTCGACCTCGGCGCCCATGCGGGCCTCGAAGGCGCTGCGGCGCGCGTCGAGCGTCGCGCCGATCGTCGCGGGCGTGCCGTCGTCATTGCCGCTGGCAAGGAGCGTCCCGCGCTCGTCGACGATGGAGACGCGGCTCGGCGTCAGGCCCTTGACCGCGCTCGCGATGAGATACTGGATCGCCGCGACCTGCTCGCGGGCGATCTCGCCGCGCCGGGCCTTGATGACGATCGAGGCCGAAGGGCTCGCCTCGGTGCGCGAGAAGAGCTCGCGCTCGGGCAGGACGAGATGGACGCGCGCGGTCTCGACGACGTCGAGCGACATGATCGTGCGCGCGAGCTCGCCTTCGAGCGCGCGCAGCCGGTTGATGTTCTGGACGAAGCTCGTGGTGCCGAAGGCGTCGGCATTGTCGAAGAGCTCGTAGCCGACGATGCCCTTGGCGGGGACGCCGTCCGCGGCGAGCTCCATGCGCAGGGCGAAGACCTTGTCCTTCGGCACGTAGAGGACGGAGCCGTCGCCTTTCAGGCGGTAGGGCACGTTCTCCTGGTCGAGGCGCTGCGTAATGTGCGCCGCGTCCTGCGGCTCGAGATCCGCATAGAGGAGCCCCATGGCCGGTTCGTTCATGAAGACGAAAAGCCAGAGCAGGCCGCCCGTCGCCGCGCCCATGAGGCCGACAAGCGCTCCGAGACGTCCGACCTCCGTCGGCTTCAGCAAATCGCGCCAGCTCTGCACGCCCCCACCTCGTTCGGGGAAAGCGATCCCTTGAGGGAATCGTCACCATGGCCGCGCGCCCGCCTCGCCGCGAGTGGCGTGAGGGCGGGCGCGATCGGCAAATTCTTCCCATCGCGACGTAAAGATTGGCTTAAGTGGCGCGCATGGCGCGGGCCGGCGCGCGCGGCTTGCGCGGCCGGCCCCCGGGAGGAGGGTGGGAGCGTGAAGCTCTAGCGATACTGCTGGACGCGCGTCGCGCGCAGGCCCGGCAGGCCGTGGCGGTCGATGGCCTGCTGCCAGGCCGAGAACTCTTCGATGGTCAGGGTGTAGCGGTCGCACGCCTCGTCGAGCGAGAGCAATCCTCCGCGTACGGCGGCAACGACCTCGGCCTTCCGGCGGATCACCCAGCGCTTGGTGTTGGGCGGCGGCAGGTCGGCTATGGTCAATGGACTCCCATCCGGCCCAATGACGTGATTGGGCTTGGGAAAGCTATGGGCCTCCATCATGTTGAGCACTCCTGGGAACTCACTACCGCGCCGAGCCTAGGCCGCTGCGTTTAAGAATGGGCTAAGCATCAAGGTAAACACGGTGTAACGGCCGTGCGGTCCCAAGAATTTTCCGCAAATTCTACTTATCATCTTCAGAAGTCTTACCTCTTGACGCGGATCATCTCGTCGAGCATTTCGTCCGCCGTGGTGATGATCTTCGTGGCTGCGGAGTAGGCGCGCTGCGTGGTTATGAGGTCCGTGAACTCCTTGGCGAGGTCGATATTGGAGGCCTCGAGCGAGGAGGGCGCGATGTCGCCCGCGCCGCCCGTGCCGGCCTCGAGGAGCGTCAGGTCGCCCGAGCGGTCGGAGCGCATATAGGCGTTGCCGTTGATCTCCGCGAGGCCGTTGGGATTGCGGAAGGTCGCGAGGGGCAGCTTGAAGATCGCGCGCTCGATGCCGTTGTCGAAGAGCGCGCGCACCGTGCCGGTCTCGTCGACCCGCACGCCCGAGATCGAGCCGAAGAGCGCACCGTTGACGCCCGCGGAGATGAGCGAGGAGACGCTGTTGAACTGCGTGAAGCCGTCGGCCTGGCCCGGCGTCCCGAAATCGACGGTGATGGATTGCGTGGCGAGGCCCGAAGCGGCCGCCCAGGGAATCGAGATCGTGGCGGTCCCCGTCGCGGCCCCGTTGACGGTGGCGAGGGTGCCGTCCGTGTTGAAGCCGAGCGTCCCGGTTGCGATGGGATTGCTTCCCGCGCCGCCGATATTGGTGGCCGGGCCATCGTAGATGACCTCGTACGCCCAGGCATTGGGGCCCGTCTTGACGAACGCGAGCCGCAAGGGCTGCGAGCCGCCCTGACTGTCGAAGACGTCGAGCGCGCGCTCGAACTGGGAGGTTGAGGTTCCCGCAACGATGCCCCCGGTCGCATAGCCGGTATCGGCGATCTCGCTCGCCTGGAGGTTCGCGCGTAGATCCATCGCGTCCGTCGCGCTCGCCGTGCCCGTGAGCTGGCCGACATTGACGGCCGTGAGCTGGTTGCGGTTCGCCGGGATGTTGCCGGTGTCGTCGAGCGCCCAGCCCTGCAGATAGTAGCCCGCGGCGTTGCGCAGATAGCCGTCCGCATCCTGATTGAAGGCGCCGGCGCGCGTGTAGAGCAGCTCGCCGATGCTCGGCGCTGCGTTGGCGTCGCTCGTCACGGTGAAGAAGCCGCTGCCGCTGACCGCGAGGCTCGTCTCGCCCTCCGCCGACTGCAGGAGGCCCTGCTTCGAGATAAGGCTTTGCGGAATGGCGGTGACGCCGCCCGCGGCGAAGGCGCCGGCGCCCACGCTAGAGGCGAGAAGCGTCGAGAACTGCGCGGTGCCGCCCTTATAGCCCACCGTGTTGACGTTCGCGATGTTGTTCGACGTCTGACCGAGGGCGCGCGTGTTCGCGGCGAGGCCCGAGACGCCGGTGAAAAGGGCTCCGTAAAGGCTCATGTCATTCTCCTCGACTGTTACGCGTCCGCTCGTGGGCGGGAAACTGGGGTTACGGGGCGACCGAGAGGACCTCGTCCGGGTCGTATTCGTTGCCGTTGACGACGAGACGGGCCTTGCCGTCCGCAAAGCTCACGGCCTCGACGAGGCCGGCCACCGTGAGCGCGGGCGCAAGCGCCTTGCCGTCGAGACCGTGCGCCGACACGGTGAGCTTGTAGGTCCCGTCCGGGAGCGCGGTGCCGGCATTGTCCTTGCCGTCCCACACGAACTGGTGCGCGCCCGCGGCCGTCTCGCCCTTGCCGGCATAGACGAGCCGCCCGGTCGCGTCGGTGATGCTCACGAACGAATCCTTCGCCGCCGCGGGCAGGGCGTAGGACCAGGTCGCGGCCCCCGAGGCCAGCTTCGTCTCGGCGCTCGACAGCGTCGCCTGGCGTCCGAGATAGGAGACGAGGGCGCCGCTCGCATTGCTCTGCGCGAGGCCGATGAGCGTTTCGAGGTTCTTGTTCTGCGCGATGGACTGCTCGACCTGGCTGAAGTCCACGAGCTGCTTCGTGAACTCGTTCGAGTCGAGCGGCTTCAGCGGATCCTGATTGCGGAGCTGCGCGGTCAGAAGCGTGAGAAAGGTGTCGAAGTTCTTGGCGAGCGAGGCGCTCGCCTTGGTCGACGCCGACGCTGCCGCGGCTCCTGCCTGGGTCACATCCATGGCTTCGTCCTTTCGTCCCTATACGCGCAGATCGACGCCGGCGCGCGAGGTGCGCCAGATTTCCTGCGCGGGCATGTCGCCCGGCGCGGCCTCGACGGGGCCGAGCTGGCGATAGAAGCGCGGGCGCCCCTCGCCGGAGGCCGCCCGCCGTCCTTCCTCGCGCAGCGAGAAGCTGAGCCCCCCCTGGTCGGATTTGAGCCCGCTATCGGCGAGGCTCTTCTCGAGGGCCCGCGCATCGCGCTGAAGCAGCTCGAGCGTCTCGGGCCGGTCCGCCGTGAGCGCCGCATGGAGGCGTCCATCGGCCGCAAATTCGAGGCGCACGTCGATGCGCCCGAGCTCGGGCGGATCGAGGCGTATCTGGAAATGGGTGCGACCGTCGCTCGCCTGGCGGGCGATGGCGAGGCCGAGCAGGTGCATGGCCTGGGCGTTTTGGCCCGCATGCGGATGAAGGCGGACGGTCTGAGCCTGGGCCGCGCTCGTGCCCTGCGCGGACTGGGGCGCGGATCCCGCGCCTTGCGCATTGGCGGTGCCGTCGGCCTCCTTGGGAGCCGAAAGCGCCTCCGGAGCGCGCGCTCTCTCTCCCGATCCGGGGAGCCGGGCCGGGGCCTCGGCCGTGCCTGCGGCAGGGGCCACCGCCGACGAGGCCGGCGCGCCGGGCTGGGCGGGAGCCTGCTGCGCCGCCGTCTGCCCATTGGATTGCGCTGAGGCGTGAGCGACGGCCTGCGACCCGCCCTGCACCGCGGGCGTCGCCGCCGCGGGGCGCGGGTTGGCGCGCCTGGGCGCCGCGTCCTGGGCGGCGGCCTTCGTCTCTCCCGCATCCTCGGCGGGCGTCTCGTCGTCGAGAGGAGCGGCGGTCTTCGGGGCGGCGACCGGCCGGGCAGCCGGGGCCGCTTCCTCCTGGGGATCGAAGGAGCTTTCCTCCGTCTTCGGAGTGCCTGCCGGCGTCGCCGCCGCGACGGCGGGCGCCGTCGCCTCGGCCTTGTCCGCCTCGCCGGGCGGCACAAGGACGAGCCCCGGAGTCGTTTCCTCAGCGGGCGCCGCGTCGGGGGCGGCGGCCTCGGCGGGCGTTTCGGGCGAAGCCTTTTCGCCGGTCGGCGGCGACGCGTCCGATGCCTCCGGCGCCTTCGGCTCGGCCGGGGGGGCGTTTTCCGCGATCGGCACGCCGGGCACGGCAGCCTCGATTGCCATGCCCGGGGCCTCGACCGAACCGTCTGTCTGCGGAGCGTCCGTGGCGGCCTTCGCGACCTCGGGCACGTCCCCTTTCGCCTGCGTCTCTCCGTCCGATTGCGCCTCGGACGGCGCGTTCGTCTCCGATGGAGGCTGCGCGGGCGGGGAATTCTCCGTGCGGCAATCGGACCGGGGCCTGTCCGTCTCCGGCTTCCGGGCGGGGCGCTGCGGCTCGTCCGCATGCCGCTCGGCCGCGAGCACCTCGTCGAAGCGCAGGCCCTGCTCCTTCTCGCGCGCGCCGTCACGGGCGGGCGAGGCCTTCGGGTCCTCGGCGCGCGGGGCTGGCGGAAGTTCGGCGATAGCCTGCATAAGACGTTTCCGGATGAAAGCCGGGGGGGCCACTCATGCCCGCTCCCGAACCCGATGGACGCCTTCTGGCGGAGCCGTTCGGGTTCCCTCGAAGCAAGCCCGGGGCCAGCGCGCGGAGATCAAGAAATCTCAGCCGAAACAACGAGTTATGTTTTTCGCGAACTGCCCGCGGCGGCGCCCGGCAGGAAAAATTTTCCGCCCTCGCGGCAAAGCCGGCCTAGCCGGACGGCACGCCGCGCGCGCCGCGCGTGCGCCGATGCGAAGAGCGACAGGGCGTTCGCGGCCCTGGCACCCGCATTGCACGCTCCGTGGGCGGCGGACCGTCAGGCGAGCCCGGGATCCCCGCAGAACGGCGAGAATGCGGGGAATTTCGGCGAATCGCGAGCCGGCGGCACGCGGCAAGTTCTGCCGGCAGCGGCAAGAAAGGGCGCCATGTCGATCAATATCATTCTCTCGAATGCGCTCAGCGGCCTCAATACGAGCCAGGCCGCGCTCAACGAGATCGCCAACAACATTTCCAACGTCAACACGCCCGGCTATGCGCGCCGCGTGGTCGAGCTGTCGACGCGCACGATCGGCGGCCAGAGCGCCGGCGTCGAGGTCGGCGAGATCAAGCGCGTCGCCGACGCCTATCTTCAGCGTCAGGTCTATTCCGCGGCCGGCGACGAGGGCCGCTACGCGGAGCTCTCGCGCGTCCACGACAATCTGCAGGCGATCCTGGGGCGCCCCGATTCCGACACCGCGCTCAACGCCCTCATCGACCGCGCGCTCACGGCCGGCGCGGACCTCGTCACGGACCCGACCTCGAGCGTGCGCCGCTCGAACTTCCTCTCCGAGCTCACGACGGCCGCCTCCTCGATCTCGCGGCTCGCCGACAATGTCCAGCGCCTGCGCCAGGACGCGGACAACCTCATAGGCGACAAGGTCGACCGGGCGAACGCGCTCATCGCGCGCATCGCCGAGCTCAATCCGCTCATCGCGCGCCAGGAGCTCGCCGGATCGTCGGGCAGCGGCCTCAAGGACGAGCTCGACCAGTCGATCGCGGAGCTCGCCGGGATCATCGACCTGCGCGTCGAGCCGCAGACGGACGGAACGATCCATGTCGTGACGTCGAACGGCTATTCGCTCGTCGACGCCGGGCACGTGCAGCTTTCCTACACCCCGCAGACGAGCGTCACGGCGGGCTCGATCTTCGCCTCGATCATGGCGACGCGCGTCAGCTCCTCCGGCACCATCTCGACCGCCCCGCCGCAGCCTTTCGACTCGCAGATTAGCTCGGGCGCGATCAAGGGGCTCCTCGATCTGCGCGACCGCGTGCTGCCCGATTTCGCGGCGGGCCTCGGCGAGCTCGCGGGCACGCTCGCGACGACGATCAACGAGGTGCACAACGCCAATGTCGCCGTGCCGCCGCCGCAGACGCTGACGGGCCGCGAGACCGGCCTCCTCGCGAGCGACGCGCACAATTTCACCGGCGCCACGACCTTCGCGATCACGGATTCGACGGGCACGCTCGTGCGCCGCGTCGATGTCGACTTCTCGGCGAATACCTACAGCGTGAACGGCGGCGGCACGGTCGCCTTCGCGGGCACGGTCGGCGGCCTCGTTGCGGCTCTCAACTCCGCGCTCGGCGTGACGGGGAGCGCGGGCTTCTCGAACGGCGTGCTATCGCTCGCGGCGTCTTCCGCGACGAACGGCATCGCGATCGTCGAGGGGGCATCGAGCCCGTCCTCGCGCGCGGGCCACGGCTTCTCGGCCTTTTTCGGCCTCAACGACGTGCTCGCCGGCGCCGCTCCGTCGCACTACGACACGGGGCTCACGGCGAGCGACGCCCACGGATTTACCGCCGGCGACACGCTGGAGCTGCGCGTTCTCGGCGCGAGCGGCGCCGAGCTCGGACGCGCGACCATGACGGTCGCGGGCGCCACGATCGGCGATCTCGTCACGCAGATGAATACGGATTTCGGGGCCTTCGCGACCTTCTCCCTGGACGCGAACGGCAAGCTCGCCGCGACCCCCGTCGCGGGTCCCCCGGCCCGCCTCGAGGTCGTCTCCGACTCGACGAGCCGCGGCACGACGGGCGTGAGCCTCACGGAGCTGTTCGGCATCGGCACGGCGGCCGGCGCGGAGCGCGCGCGCGACCTCGCGCTCGTCTCGGCGCTCGCCGGGGCGCCGCAAAAGCTCGCCCTCGCGCGGCCGAGCCTTTCCCCTACGGATCTTCCGGGTACGCGGATCCTTGCGCCCGGCGACAATCGCGGCGCGGCGGCGCTGCAGGCGCTCCTCTCCTCCAAGGTGAGCTTCTCCGCGGCCGGCAGCTACGGATCGGCGAACGACACGCTGTCGGCCTATGCGGGGCTTCTGCTCGCGGGCATCGGCGGAGAGGCGGAGCGCGCCGCGACGGGCCTGCGCGACGCCACGCTTCTCGGCGACGAGGTGAAGCTCAAGCGCGACGAGGTTCAGGGCGTCAATCTCGACGAGGAGCTCGCCTCGCTCATCGTCTATCAGCAGTCGTACAATGCCTCGGCGCGCGTGATCTCCGCCGCCCAGGAGCTCTTCGACGCGCTCGTGCAGCTCGTCTGAGGCACACGGAGGAAAGGCCATGACCCGCGTTCCGACCTCGGCCCAGAGCACGCTTCTCCTGTCGGAGTTCGCGCGCATCCAGGAGCGCATGTTCAACGCGCAGCAGCAGATCTCGACAGGCAAGAAGGCGCAGACCTATCAGGAGATCGGGCCGGACGCGGCGGGCCTCCTCGCCGCGAAGGCCGTGCAGAGCCGCATCGCCCAGTACACGAGCGTCGCCGAGGACGTGGGCAGCCGCCTCGAGATTCAGAACCTGCATCTCGAATCGCTCGCCGATTCCGGCGCGCAGCTTCGCCAGGCCGTCACCGAGGCCCTGTCGACCGGAAAGTCCATCGGGCTCATGGAGCAGGTGCGCAGCCTCTTCGACACGGCGGCGAGCGTCCTCAACTCGACCTATCAGGGCCAGTATCTCTATGCCGGCACGCGCAGCGACGTGCCGCCCGTCGGCATCTCCGACTTCGCGAGCCTGCTCGCGGCGCCCGGCGCGAGCGCGATCTTCGGAAACGACGGCGTCAAGGCGTCCGCGCTCATCGACGAGTCGCTGCCCATGAGCTACGGCCTTCTCGCAAGCGATCTGGGCACGGAGCTGATGGACGCCCTGAGGCGCATCGGCGCCTACGATGCGGGGGCCAACGGTCCCCTCACGGGAGATCTGACGCCGACCCAGCAGGCCTATCTCGAGAGCGAGCTGCCGAACCTCAAGCAGCTCGCCGACAATCTGACCGCGCTCGTCAGCGAGAACGGCCTGAGGCAGCAGCAGGTCGACCGGGCGCTCGCCTCGCAAAGGGACACGGGCACGGTGCTCGCGGGCTTCATCGCCGACATCGAGGACACCGATCTCGCCGAGGCCATCACGCGCCTGCAGAACGATCAGATCTCGCTCGAGGCGGCGACGCGCGTCTTCGGCACGCTGCAGCAATCCTCGCTCCTCAACTTCCTGCAATAGCCTTCAGGGCGTGCGCACGACGAGGAGGCGGATCTCCGTCATGTCCTCGATGGCGAAGCGGATGCCCTCGCGCCCGAGGCCGCTGTCCTTCACCCCGCCATAGGGCATGTGGTCGACGCGCCAGGAGGGCACGTCGCCGACGACGACCCCGCCGACCTCGATCGTGTCCCAGGCCTTCATCGCCTTGTAGAGGTCGCGCGTGAAGACGCCGCATTGGAGGCCGAAGACCGTGTCGTTGACCTCCGCGAGCGCCGCGTCGTAGTCGGAATATTTCGAGAGCACGAGGACGGGGCCGAAGGCCTCCTCCGTCACGACCTTGGCATCCCTGGGCGCGTCCTCGAGGATCGTCGCCTCGAGCATGGCGCCCTTGCGCGTGCCCCCGCACAGGGCGATGGCGCCGCGGCCGATCGCCTCCTCGATCCAGCCGCCGAGCCGGCTCGCCTCGCCGTCGGTGATCATCGGGCCGATGAAGGTCTCCTCCTTGTGCGGATCGCCGGATTTGAGCTTCAGCGTCGCCTCGACGAGCTTGTCGCGGAAGGGCTTGTAGATCTTCTCGTTGACGAGCACGCGCTGCACCGAGATGCAGCTCTGGCCGGACTGGTAGAAGGCCCCGAAGACGATGCGCGCGACCGCGTCGTCGAGGTCCCAGTCCTCGACGATGCAGGCCGCGTTGCCGCCGAGCTCGAGCACCACCTTCTTCTTGCCGGCCTTGGCCTTGAGGTCCCAGCCGACCGCGGGCGAGCCCGTGAAGGAGAGGAGCTTCAGGCGCGGGTCCTCCGTGAAGAGGGCGGCGCCGTCGCGCCGGCACGGCAGCACCGAGAAGGCGCCCTTGGGAAGGTCCGTCTCGGCGAGCGTCTCGCCGATGATGAGCGCGCCCACGGGCGTGAGGCTCGCGGGCTTCAGCACGAAGGGGCAGCCCACGGCGAGCGCGGGCGCGACCTTGTGCGCCGCGAGGTTCAGCGGGAAGTTGAACGGCGATATGAAGGAGCACGGACCGATGGGCACGCGCTTCCACATGCCCATGTAGTTCGCGGCGCGCTCGGCATTGTCGAGCGGCATGACCTCGCCGAGGATGCGCTCGGCCTCGCCGGCCGCGATGCGGAAGGTCTCGATGAGGCGCGTCACCTCGCCGCGCGAGTCCTTGATGGGCTTGCCGGCCTCGATGCACAGGCTCTCCGCGAGCTCGTCGAAGCGCTCGCGGAAGCGCGCCACGCAATGCTCGAGCACCTCGCGGCGCCGATAGCTCTTCAGCCGCGCCATGGGCTCGGCGGCCTCGACCGCCTTGCCGATCGCCTCGTCGATCGTCGCGACGTCGACGAGCGCGGTGCGCGTCGCCGGCTTGCCCGTGAACTTGTCGGTGACGACGAGGTCCTTGTTGGGCAGCCGCGCCTCGTTCGCGACGTAGATGGGATATTCGGGCTTCAGCATGGGAGGCGTCCTCGAAGGGGCTGCGGATGGGTGGCGGCGAGGCGGTGAAACGTGAGTAGGGAGCAGGGGCCGAATCCTCGATGTCCCGCGTTGCCGCTTCGTGCTCGCTATTCAGTACTCACTACTCACTACCCACCATTTTCAAATCGGCATTTCGATCTTTCCGAGGCGCTGCGACAGCTTGAGGTTTTCCTCATAGTCGATGGGGATGGCGATGAGGCTCGGGCCCTCATAGGCGAGCGCCGCCTCGATGGCGGGCCTGAGGTCCACGGAATTCTTCACGTACTGGCCGTGCCAGCCGAAGGCCTTGGCGAGGCCGAGCCAGTCGGGATTGCCGAACGAAAGGTTCGTGTGCCGATTGAACTCGTTCTGCTGCTTCCATGAGATGAGGCCGTAGCCGCCGTCGACCCACACCATGATGTTGATGTTGGAGTTCAGCCGGCGCGCCGTCTCCATCTCCTGCACGTTCATGAGGAAGTCGCCGTCGCCGGCGATGCCGAAGACCTTGCGGTCCGGGTGCACGAGGTTGGCGGCGATGAGGCCGGGCAGCGGCATGCCCATGGAGCAGAAGCCGTTCGGGATGAGGCAGGTGTTCGGCTCCTCGCACTGATAGTAGCGCGCGACCCACATCTTGTGGGCGCCGACGCCCGAAAGGAGGACGTCCTCCGGGCCGAGGCTCGCCCGCACGTCCCAGATGGCCTTCTGCGGGCGGATCTTGCCTTCCGTCCGGTCGTCCTTGTGCGCCTCGAAATCGGCGAGCATCTTGTCGCGCACGGCCTTCTGGTAGCCGAGGTCGAATTCGAGGGGGCCGCGCTCCCGCACGCGCTCGTTCAGCATCCACAGGGCATGCGCGATGTCGCCGACCGCCTCGACGATCGGCATGTACCGGTTGTCGATCTCCGCCGGCAGGAAGTCGATGTGGACGACGTCCGTCTCGCCCTTCGGGTTCCACAGGCGCGGGTGGTACTCGACCATGTCGTAGCCGACGGTGATGACGAGATCGCTTTCGTCGACCGCGTCGGCGACGTAGTCGTGCTGGCCGAGCCCGATGGTGAAGAGGCATTGCGGCGAGGAGCGCGCCACCGCCCCCTTGCCCATGAAGGTCGAGATGACCCCGATCCCGGTCGCCTCGGCGAAGAGGCGGAGCTGCTTGGAGGCGCGCTTGCGGATGGCGCCGTTGCCGGCGATGAGGATGGGCCGCTTGGCCGCCTTCAGCGCGTCGAAGACGCGGTCCATGATCTTGTCGTCGGGACCCGGACGGCGATAGCGGCGCACGGGCAGGGGGCGCGCGAGGCTCGCGTCGCGCTTGGCGACGTCCTCGGGCAGCTCGATCAGCACGGCGCCGGGCTTTTCCGAGCGGCAGATGCGCACGGCCTTGCGCACGATCTCGGGGATGGAGTTCGGCGCGAGGATCGAATGCGCCCATTTCGTCACGGGACGGTACATCTCCACCACATCCATGATCTGGTGGCTTTCCTTGTGCTGACGGCCGGTCGCGCCCTGGCCCGTGAGGACGAGCATGGGCGCGCGGTCCATGTTGCCGTCCGCGACGCCGGTGACGAGGTTGGTGGCGCCCGGCCCCAGCGTGCCGAGGCAGCAGGCCGGATTGCCGGTGAGGCGCCCATAGACCTCGGCCATGAAGGCCGCGCCCTGCTCG
Source organism: Alphaproteobacteria bacterium (assembly GCA_024236075.1). Classification (GTDB taxonomy): domain Bacteria; phylum Pseudomonadota; class Alphaproteobacteria; order JACAEB01; family JACAEB01; genus JACAEB01. The sequence continues at coordinate 351,528 of JACKLE010000001.1, forward strand.
TGCCGGGTGAGCACGAAGCGGATCGGGCTCCCCTCGAGCGACATCATGAAGTCGGCGTTCTCCTCGCCGGGCACGCCGAATATATGGGTGATGCCCTCGTTCTCGAGGCACTTCACGAGAAGGTCCGAGGCCTTCATGCGTTTCTCCTCTGCAAGGGAAATGTCCCGCGCCGGGGCGCGACAATTTTATCTCCCGCGCATGACGGGACGATGAGGGCGACGCACTCGATATGGACCGGCGGCCACTGTATCTTCGCCGCCGCGGCTTGGGAACCGAGGGGGGTGTCGATGCTTGGGGGCGAGCGGGCGCGCGCCGGCGAGCGGCCGGGGCGCGGACCTTATGTCATGTATGCGAGCCGCGGGACGGTCGAGTGCCATCAGGCGCTCATGGCGCTCTCGCTGCTGGCCCCTCCTCGCGTGCGGCTGCGCCTGCTCGAGCCCGTCCCGCGCGAGGGCGCCTGGCATGTCGATCGCGCGCATCAGCCGCGCGGCTTTTCGCTCCTCGCGCGCGGGCCGCGGCGCGTCGATCGCGCGCCGCTTCTCTGGAGCGCCTCCGAGGGAGGCGCCGTCGCCACGGGCGCCGCAGCGGTGGCGGACGCGCTCGCGCGGCTCGCCGGGCCGAAGGGCGGACACGCGCTCATCGTCCGTGAGCGTCGCGTCGGCGAGCTCGTCGCGCTCGTCAACGAGCGCCTCGCGACGGCCCTCGTCGCGGGCGGCTCGGGCGATGCCGACGAGGCGGCGAGCGCGCGGCGCGCCGTTGCCATCTATCTCGCCATGTTCGAGACCCAGCTTCAGGGGCGGCGCTACCTCGCGGGGGAGCGGCTGAGCCTCGCCGACCTCGCGCTCGTCTCGGTCGGCGTGCGCCTCGAGGCGGCGGAGGACAATCTCTGGGGCACCTGCCTCGACGGGCTCGAGCGCTTCCCGAGCCTGCTCGCCCATGCCCGCCGCGTGGCCGCCGAGCCGCGCCTTGCCTGGACCTTCGACGGCGAGGCGATCCTTTGCCACTATTTCGAGGGCTATGGCGTCCGGCCGCCCGCGCGCACCATCGCCGATCCGGCCCGCCTCAAGGCGCTCCTCGCCGCGCGCTAGCCATCGCGGATCGCGGTGCTACATTGCGCCGATGCGTGGCGTCGCCTCTTTCGTCCTTCTGCTCGCGCTGACGGCGACCGCCCGGGCGGAGCCGCCGGGCGATATGGTGCTGGTACCGGCGGGGACGCGGGCCATCGGCTCGCAGGAGGGCTTTCCCGACGAGCGGCCGAGCTTTTCGACCGACATCGCCGCCTTCTACCTCGACAGGAGCCCGGTGACCGTGAAGCGCTTCCGCGCCTTCGTCGAGGCGTCTGGCTACGTCACCGAGGCGGAGACATTCGGCACCGGCGCGGTGCTGCTCACGGGCGTCGGCGCCTGGCGTCTCGTCGAGGGCGCGAACTGGCGAAAGCCGCGCGGCCCGCAGAACGAGGCGGCGCCGGACGACCATCCGGTGACGCAGGTCTCCTGGAACGACGCGGAGGCCTTCTGCGCGGCGGAAGGCAAGCGCCTGCCGACCGAGATCGAATGGGAGCACGCGGCGCGCTTCGGGCAGGATGCGCAAGGCCATGTCTTCGAGCATCCGGGCGATGCCAAGGGGCCGGACGGCTATCGCGCCAATGTCTGGCAGGGCCTCTTCCCGGTGACGAACACGGTCGCGGACGGCTATCGCTTCACGGCGCCCGTCGGCACCTTCGGCACGACGCCGCTCGGGCTCACCGACATGGCGGGCAATGTCTGGGAATGGACGGCGAGCTGGTACCGCCCCTATGCGCAGCGCGAGGCGCCCTTCACGCCGGACACGAGCTCCGAGCGCGTGCAGCGCGGGGGCTCCTATCTCTGCGACGCCAATATCTGCTCGGGCTTCCGCGTCACGGCGCGCAGCCATTCGACGCCCGATTCCGCGCTCGAGCATGTCGGATTCCGTTGCGCGCGGGACGCGCCGTAGGCTTCTCTCCCTCCCGTCCGTTTCCGGGCGAAAGGAGAGATTGTATGACACGTTCCCTGGCTGCCGCCTTCGCGATCCTGGCCTTCCTGGCCGTTCTGCCCGCCGCGCGGGCGGCGGACGCCGTCGTCCTCGAAGAGACGAGCTTCGAAGGCTTTCCGGTGCTCGGGGCCTATCCCAAGGACCCGGTGGGGCTCGTCTTTCTCTTCCACGGCTCCGGCGGCAGCGCGGACTTCGCGCGCCGCGACGAAACGCAGGCCGTGCTCTCGACCCTCGTCGGCGCGGGCTATGCCGTGGTCTCGACCTCCTCGACGCAGCGCTCGAACCCCAAGCGCTGGCGGCTCGACACGCTCGATCCCGGCGCGAACGAGGATCTCGGGCGCATCGGCCGCCTCTATGCGAGCCTCCTCTCCGAGGGGAGGGCCGGCGCGGCGACGCCGGTCTTCGCCATGGGCATGTCGAACGGCGGCGGCTTCACCGTCCTCTTCGGACGGGCGGCGCAGGAGATGGGGCTGCCCATCAGGGCCATCGCCGATTACGAGGGCCCGATCGTGCGTCCCGTGGTCGAAGCGATCGAGGCGGGAAAGGCCATGGTGCCGATCTTCCTCGTCCTCGCCGAGAACGATCCCCTGGTGAATCCGAAGACGCAGCTCGCCATCGCTCAGGCGCTCGTCGAGCGCGGCCTCACCCTCGAGATCCACATCGCGCGCGAGCGACCCGTGGCCGTGGCCGACTTCGCCGCGATCCCCGAGGTGAGCGAGGCGCAGGCGCGGGAGATCTTCGACACGCTGGTCAAGCGCGGCGTCATCGACAAGGACGGCAAGCGGCGGATGGAGCTCGCCGCGGGCCGCGAGGGCCTCGCCGCGGTCGACGCCGCGACGAAGGGACTTCCCAAGGACACGGACGTGCGCGACGCGCTCCTGCTCGCCTTCGCCTCGCACAAAATGCGTCCGGACTATGCAGAAGCGCAGCTCGCGTTCTTCGAGCGCTACAGGGGGAACTGAATATGTCCGTCCGCGTTGCCTTGCTCGGCCTCGTCGCCGTGGGTCTTGCCGCGAGCCCGGCGCATGCCGAGCTCTCCGCCGCTCAAGCGCGCTACGACAGGGACGGCAGCGGTGCCCTGGAGGCCGCGGAAGCCCCTCCCGCCGTCGCGCTCTATTTCAAGGAAGCCGATGTCGACGGCAGCGGCGGCCTCGACCGGGCCGAACTCGACGGCCTCGCGCGCCAGCTCACCCTGCCGCGCAAGGGCACGCCCGACCCGGCGCTGAAGGATTTCCTCGAGGGCAAGCAGGGCTTTGCGGCCATCGACGCCTTCATGGAAAAGCTCGTCGCCGACCTGCCCCTCGAGGGCGCCGGGATATTCGTCGCGCGCGGCGGCAAGCTCGCCCATCAGGCGACCTTCGGCATCTACGATCCGGACACGGTCGTTCCGATCGCCTCCGCGTCCAAATGGCTCGCCGCGGCGACCGTGATGAGCGTCGTGGAGGAGGGGCTCCTCGACCTCGACACGCCGATCTCGGCCTATTGGGACGAGGCGACGGGCGAGGGCGGCACCATGACGCTGCGGACGATGCTCTCGCACACCGCCGGCACGGGCTCCTCGCATCTTGCCGATCAGCCGCGCAGCTTCACGCTCGAGGAAAGCGCGCGCGGGGCGCTCGCTCTGCCGCGCGTCGGCAAGCCCGGAGAGAAGTTCCAATATGGCGGCGTCTCGCTCCAGATCGCCGGCTATCTCGCGACGCGCGCGACCGGAAAGACGTGGGCGGAGCTTTTTCAGGAGCGCATCGCGGGGCCCCTAGGCATGAGCAACACCTGGTTCGGCTTCGCGCAGAAGCCCGAGCCGCGCGGCGAGATCACCAATCCGATCCTCGCGGCGGGGGTCTATTCGTCGCTGGCGGACTATTCGCATTTTCTCGCCATGCTGGCGGCCGACGGCGTCTACGAGGGCAGGCAGGTCCTGAAGAAGAGCACCATCGACGAGATGGCGCACGACTACACGGGCCGCTCGGCGACGCTCGGGCAGCGCACCAGCGTCGGCGATCCGCGCGGCTACGGCTTCGGCGAGTGGTGCGACGAGTTCGGCTCGGGCGATGCGTGCCTCGTCGTCAACAGCGGGGGAGCCTTCGGCGTGCTGCCGAGGCTTGACCGGCGCGACGGGACCGTGATCCTCCTCTTCGTGAAGGATCGCATGGGGCCCATGCGCCCCTATTGGACGGCGATCATCGGCACGGCCCAGGCCACGCTCGACGCTGCGCCCGCCGGCCAGTGATAGGCCCGTCCGCGAAAGGAACGTCATGGCCTTCTGGACCGAGGCCCGCGAGGGCGCCGTCGCCATTGCCCGCTTCGCCAACGAGCCGCGCAACACGCTCACTCTCGCCGGCGTCGAGGAGCTGTCCGAGATCGTCGGGCGCTGGGAGAGGGACGAGACCCTGCGCGTCGCCATCCTGACCGGCGCCTCGGAGCGCTTCTTCGTCGCGCATTACGATGTCGGTCAGCTCGCTGAGGGCTCGGACCGCCTGCGCGCGCCGGACGCTCCAGGTCCCAGCGAGGAGCTGCATCTCTTCAATCGGGTCATGCTGCGCCTCGAAGCGCTCGACAAGATCGTCGTCGCCGCGCTCAACGGCCAGGCCATGGGCGGCGGCTTCGAGCTTGCGCTCGCCTGCGACTTCCGCCTCGCCCGCGACGGGGACTGGCGCTACGGGCTGCCGGAAACGGGCGTCGGCATCATTCCGGGCGCGGGCGGCACGCAGCGCATGACGCGGCTCGTGGGCGTCGCGCGCGCGCTCGACCTCATCCTCCATGGGCGCCCCCTTTCGCCGGACGGGGCGCTCGCGCTCGGCCTCGTCTCGCGCGTCTTTCCGCCCGAGACCTTTTGGTCCTCGGTCATGGGCTTTGCGGCAAATCTCGCCGCGCGCGCGCCCATCGCGCTCCGCGAGGCGAAGGCCTGCGTGCGGGCCGCCGCCGAGCTTCCGTTCACGGAGGGATTGCGGCTCGAGCAGGCGGCCTTCCGCCGCTGCATGGAGAGCGAGGACGCGAACGGCGCGATGCGCGCCTATCTCGACGGCAAGACCTTCGCGTCGCCGTTCGGCTATCCGTTCAAGGGGCGATAGGGCATGGAGATCTCCTTCGCGGGCAAGGTGGCGCTGGTCACGGGCGCGGCGGCGGGCATCGGCGCCGCTCTCGCGCGGGGCTTCGCCGGGGCCGGGGCCAAGGTCCTCCTTTGCGACGTGCTCGACGAGAAGGGCGAGGCCGAGGCGGCCTCCATTCGCAAGGCCGGGGGCGAGGCGCGCTATGTCCGGCTCGACGTCTCGGACGAAACGGCGATCGGCGCGCTCGTCGGCGAGGTCGCGCGCGAGTGGGGGGGCATCGACGTCCTCCTCAGCAATGCCGGCATCGCCGGCACCTACACCATTCCCCAATTGCCGGGCGAGCATTGGCGGCGCGTGCTCGAGGTCAACCTTTCGGCAAGCTTCTACCTCACCAAGGCCGTCGCGCCCTCCATGCGCGCGCGCGGCGGCGGCACGATCCTCGTCACCTCGTCGGTCGCGGCCGAGCACGTGGCCTACTTCTCGGGGGCCCACTACGCGACCACGAAGACGGCGCTCATCGGCTTCGTGCGCCACGCCGCTTTCGAGCTCGGCCGCCACCGGATCCGCGTGAACGCGCTCCTGCCCGGCCCCATGGCGAACCGCATGGGTGCGGCAGGACGTCACAGCGACGGCCGCCTTGCGGCCACCGCCGCCAACATGCCGCTCCAGCGCGCGGTCGAGCCCGAGGACGTCGCGCATGCCGCGCTTTTCCTGGCCTCGCCCTATGCCTCGGCGATCACCGGCGTCGCGCTGCCGGTCGATGTCGGCTTCCTCACCGGCCGGGGCGTCGCGCTCGCTCCCTATTTCGCGCTGCACGGCGAGGCCTTTCTTCCCGACGGCGCCGAGCCCAGCGACTAGAGCTTGCCCGGCGCGCCTTCGGGGCGAGGATTTGCTGCGGTGCACTTACTACCGATTTCGCCGATCTCCCTCGCGCAAAATTAACCACTGCCGTCGCAGAATTCGGCCGTTCGCCATCCGTCGGGACGGTGTGCCGCAATGCGTCGGAGCCTCTGGCCGTGAGCCCCAACGAACTTGCCGATCTTCTCTGGGTGCTCGTCAGCACCGTCCTCGTCATCGTCATGCAGGCCGGCTTCCTGTGCCTGGAGACCGGCGTCGTCCGCGCCAAGAACGGCATCAACGTCGCGATCAAGAACGTCAGCGACTTCTGCCTGTCGACCGTCATCTTCTGGGCGTTCGGCTTCGCGCTGATGTTCGGCGCCACGGGGCACGGCCTCTTCGGATATTCCGGCTTCTTCTTCAACGGCTATCTCACGAACGAGGAGATGGCGTGGAAGGACATGGCCTTCTTCTTCTTCCAGGTCGCCTTCTGCGGCACCTCTGTGACCATCGTCTCGGGCGCGGTCGCCGAGCGCATGACCTTCGCCGGCTACATGGTGATCGTCGCCATCATGTCGGCGGTCGTCTACCCGCTCTTCGGCCATTGGGCCTGGGGCGGGGCGAGCGGCGCGAGCGCGGGCGGCTGGCTCCAGAAGATGGGGTTCATCGACTTCGCCGGCTCGACCGTCGTTCATTCGGTGGGCGGATGGGTGGCGCTCGCCGCGCTTCTCCTCATCGGGCCGCGCCTCGGCCGCTTCGGCACCCACGGGCGCGTCATCGAGGGCCACAACCTGCCGTTCTCCGTCCTCGGCGTCATCCTGCTCTGGATCGGCTGGTTCGGCTTCAACGGCGGCTCGACGCTCGCGCTGAACAAGGACGTGCCGCTCATTCTCATCAACACGCTGCTGGCGGCGGCGATGGGCGGCATAGCGGGCTTCGGCTACACCTGGATCCGGGACCGGCGCGCGAGCGCGACGGGCGGCATGAACGCCATCCTCGCGGGCCTCGTCGCCATCACCGCGAACTGCCATCTCGTGACCTTCGCCGAGGCGCTCGCCATCGGCACGGTCGGCGGCATCATCGCCATCGAGGGCGAGCGGCTCCTGGCGAAGCTGCGGATCGACGACGCCGTCTCGGCGGTGCCGGTCCATCTCTTCGCCGGCATTTGGGGCACGCTCGCCGTCGCGCTCTTCGGCGATCCGGCGGGCTTCGGCGGGCGGTCCTGGCTTCAGCAGCTCGAGGTTCAGGCGCTCGGCGTCGCCATGGCGGGGGTCGTCGCCTTCGGGATCTCGCTGCCGGCGCTCTGGCTCGCCTCGCGCGTCCTGCGCCTGCGCGTCTCCTTCAAGGCCGAACGGCAGGGCCTCAACATCGTCGAGCACGGCGCCTCGTCCTCGCTGCAGGATCTGCTCGAGTCGATGGAAGGCCACAGCCGCACGGGCAAGTTCACGGGGCCCGTGCCCGTCGAGCCCTTCACCGAGGCCGGCATCATCGCGACCCAGTACAACCGGGTGGCCAAGCGCTTCGACCACGAGGTCCGCGAGCGCGAGCGCATCGCCCAGGAGCTGCTCGCGGCCAAGGAGAAGGCCGAGCTCGCCGCCGACGCCAAGACGCAGTTCGTGGCCAATGTCAGCCACGAGCTCAGGACGCCGCTCAACGCCATCATCGGCTTCTCGGAGATCATCTCCAAGGAGATGTTCGGTCCGGTCGGCAACGCACAGTATAAGGACTATATCGGCGACATCCACCGCTCGGGCCGTCACCTTCTGTCCATCATCAACGACATCCTCGATTTCTCCAAGATCGAAGCGGAGAAGATGCGCCTGAGCGAGACCCCCGTCGACGTCGGCGAGGTCATCCAGGCGGCCCACACCATGGTGCGCGAGCGCGCGCGCGAGGAGGGCGTCGCGCTCGACTTCCCCGAGGCGCTCGAGCTGCCGCCGCTACTCGCCGACGAGCGGGCCCTGAAGCAGATCCTCATCAACCTCCTGTCGAACGCCGTGAAGTTCACGCCGGAGGGCGGCTCGGTGACGGTGACGGCCGAGATCGAATGCGACGGGCGCTTCGCGCTCGCCGTCATCGACACGGGGCGCGGCATGCGCCGCGAGGACATTCCCCGCGCTCTCGAGCCCTTCAGTCAGATAACGGACAACGCGACGGTCTACTCGCCCGAGGGAACTGGCCTCGGCCTGCCCCTCACCAACGCGTTCACGAAGCTCCATGGCGGGAGCCTCGTCATCACCTCGAAGCCCGGCGCGGGCACGACCGTCACGGTGCGCTTCCCCGCCGCGCGCGTCCTCTGGCCCAAGGAGGACGGCGACGAGCCGGCGGACGACCACCAGAGCCTCGACGACGCGCTCAAGGGCGGCTTTGCTGTCGCCTGAACCGGGGATTTCTTTCAGTTCACGTGTTGAGCCGGCGAATTTCTGATAGTTTCCGTACCGATTGCTCGATCCTTCCCGACCACAGGGGACGACGATGGCGCTCGGTATCTCGCTCGCGGGCACGCCAGGGCCCGATCTTCTCGACGGCACGGCGAAGGACGACACGCTCGACGGCGACGCCGGCAACGACACGCTGCACGGCCTGGCCGGGTCCGACGTCCTGTCTGGCGGCATGGGCCGCGACAGCATTTCGGGCGGCGACGGCTACGACACGATCGACGGCGGCGACGGGGCGGACACGCTTTCCGGGGACGCCGGATTCGACTCGCTGTCCGGCGGGCTCGGCAATGACAGCCTTTCCGGCGGCATCGGCTTCGACACGCTCGACGGAGGCGAGGGCGCCGACACGTTGCGGGGCGATGCGGGCGCCGACGTGCTCTCGGGCGGCGCCGGCAATGACAGCCTGTCGGGCGGCGAGGGCTACGACACGCTCGACGGCGGCGACGGCTCCGACACGCTTCAGGGCGATGCGGGCTTCGACTCCCTGGTCGGCGGGCTCGGCAATGACAGCCTTCTGGGCGGGGCGGGGAACGACACGCTGGACGGCGGCGATGGCGCCGACACGCTTCACGGCGATGCGGGCTCCGATCTCATGACGGGCGGCGTGGGGAACGACAGCATGTCGGGCGGCGCCGGCTACGATACGCTCGATGGCGGGGACGGCGCGGACACGCTCTTCGGCGACCAGGGCTTCGACCTTCTCCTCGGCGGCACCGGCGCCGACAGCCTCGACGGCGGAGCGGGCATGGATACGCTCGACGGCGGCGCGGGCAACGACACACTCAAGGGCGGCTTCGGCAACGATTCCTTCGTCTTCGCCGACGGCGGCGGGCACGACGTCGTCCTCGACTTCGACGATGCCGGCGACGACGTCATCGTCCTCTCGATCTCGGGCGTTACGACGTATGCCGACGTTCAGGCGGCGATGGGCCAGGTAGGCTCGGACGTCCTCATCGATTTCGGGACGACCAGCATCCTGCTCGTCAACACGGCGCTCGCCAGCGTCGGCATGGACGATTTCCAGTTCGTCTGAGCGGGCGGCGCTTGCCGGGGGCCCGGCGGCGCGATAAGCCGGTTCCATGACCGACAGAACTTCGTTGCGGCCGCGGCGCAGCGCGCTCTTCGTGCCGGCGGTGAACGAGCGGGCGCTGGCCAAGGCCGCGGGCCTCGACGCCGACGTCTTCATTCTCGATCTCGAGGATTCGGTCGCGCCCGAGCGCAAGGCCGCGGCGCGCGAGGCCGCCGCCGCGGCGCTCCGCGAGGCCCGCCTGCCGCCGCACGCCGAACGCGCGGTGCGCATCAACGGCTTCGGCGACGGCCTCGGCCTCGCCGATCTCGAGGCGCTTCGCGAGGCCCGGCCCGATGCGGTCGTCGTTCCGAAGGTCACGGGCGTCGAGGAGGCGGCGCTCGCGGGCGCGCGCGTTCAGCAGACGCTCGGCGCCGGCGTCGCGCTCTGGCTCATGATGGAGACGCCGGGCGCCGTGCTCGATGCCCTGGCGATCGCGCGCACCGCCCGCTCGGGTCCGCTCGGGGGCTTCCTCGCCGGTCTCAACGATCTCGCCAAGGACACGCGCGCCATGCCCGCGCCGGGCCGCGGCATCTTCCTGCCGGCGCTCGCGAACATCCTCTACGCCGCGCGGGCCGAGGGCCTCGTCGCGCTTGACGGCGTCTACAACGAGATTTCCGACGAGGCGGGCTTCCTTGCCGAATGCCGGCAAGGCCGCGAGCTCGGCTATGACGGAAAGACGCTCATCCATCCCTCGCAGGTCGCGCCCGCGAACGAGGTCTATGCCCCCGCGCAGGCCGAGCTCGCCTGGGCGCGCCGGATCATAGCCGCTTTCGATGCCCCCGAAGCCGCCGGGAAGGCCGTCATGGCGCTCGACGGGCAGATGGTCGAGAGGCTGCATCTCCAGGCCGCGCGGCGGCTCGTGGCCCTCGCGGAGCGCCTCGCTGAACGGTAGATGTCCAAAACATGTCCAGTTGATAACGAGAAAATTAGTCCAACTGGACCCGCCCCCTATCGCAGTTGAGCGGATTTAACTAAAGTCGCCTGGACGCGAGTCGGGGCTGTGGGGCCTCTGTCCTCTATAGGGACGGGCAGCGCGTCGCTGTGTCAACGTAGGGAGAGAGTGCTGTGACCAATCTTATTCGCCCGTTTGCGCTGGCGCTTGCTGCTGCCGGCGTGTTCGGCCTGGCCGCGTGCGACCAGGGCCAGAAGGCCGAGGAGACCGCGCCGCCTCCGGTCGCCGAGGAAACCGCACCCCCGGCTGCCGAGGAAACGATGCCGGCGACGACCGAGGAGGCCGCTCCGGCCGCCGAGGAAGAAGCTCCTGCCGCGACCGAAGAGGCGCCTGCCGAAACGGAAGAGGCTCCGGCCGCGACCGAAGAGGCTCCGGCGACCGAAGAGGCGCCGGCCGAGACGGAAGAGACCCCGGCCACGCCGTAAGGCTCAGTGTCTGACGATCGCGTGGGAGGCGGAGCATCGCTCCGCCTCTCGCACGATCGACGGTCTCGTGCTTTGACTTGGACCGCGGCGCGGCTAGAGTGGCGCCGCCCGGTTTGCGGCTGGCCCCGTCCGCGCCAGCCCTTCGTCCTCAATGCGCAAAGGCGTCACGGCAATGGCTGAGGCCGAGGCCCCTATCGGAGATTCGAGGCCCGCCCGAGAGCGGCCCCTCTCGCCCCATCTCCAGATCTACAAATGGCCGGTGACCATGGCGACCTCGATCGCGCATCGCGTGACGGGGGTCGGCAACGCGCTCGGCATGCTCCTTTTGGCCTGGTGGCTCATCGCGCTCGCGAGCGGCCCGGATGCCTACGAGATCGTGCGCGCCGCGATGGCCTCGTTCCCGGGACGCCTCGTGCTCTTCGGCTTCACGCTTTCGCTCGTCTTCCATTCGCTGAACGGCGTGCGCCACCTCTTCTGGGACGCGGGCCACGGCTTCGGGCTCAGGACGGCGCGCGCGACGGGACTGCTCGTCTTCGTGCTGACCGTTCTCGTCGCCCTGGCCATCTGGGCGCTCGCCTATGCCGCCGCCGGAGGCGCGCCATGACGCTGAAGACACCGCTCTCCCGCGCCCGCGGGCTCGGCTCGGCGAAGGAGGGCGTCGGGCATTTCATCCTGCAGCGGGCCACCGCGATCGCCAATGTGCCGCTGACGGTGTGGTTCGTCGCGAGCCTCATCTATTTCTGCGGCGCGGACTACGAGGCGGCGCACGCCTATCTCGCCAATCCGGTCGTCACCGTTCTCGCCGCGCTGTTCCTCGTGAGCGTGCTCTTCCATATGCGCCTCGGGCTTCAGGTGGTCATCGAGGACTACATCGCGAAGGAGGGCACGCGCATCGCGCTGCTCCTTCTCATGAATTTCGCTGTCGCCGTGCTCGCGGTGGCGTGCCTGTACAGCGTGCTGAAAATAGGTCTCGGGCCGTGATCGGCGCGCGCAAGGCAGATCCCGAACGGATGCATCGGCGGAGCGCGGCGCGATCGCCCCGGCTTCGTCCGGCGCCAGCTCTTTCGCTACGCCAACCTCATCGTGTGAGTGGACCTACCCATGGCAGCCTACGAGGTCATCGACCACAGCTATGACGTCGTCGTGGTCGGAGCGGGCGGCGCGGGCCTGAGGGCGACGCTCGGCTGCGCGCAGGCCGGCCTGCGCACGGCCTGCGTCACGAAGGTCTTTCCGACCCGCAGCCACACCGTCGCGGCGCAGGGCGGCATCTCCGCCGCGCTCGGCAATATGGGCGAGGACGACTGGCGCTGGCACATGTACGACACCGTGAAGGGGTCGGACTGGCTCGGCGACCAGGACGCCATCGAATATCTCTGCCGCCACGCGCCCGCCGCCGTCTATGAGCTCGAGCATTTCGGCGTCCCCTTCAGCCGCACCGGGGAGGGCAAGATCTACCAGCGCGCCTTCGGCGGCATGACGCGCAATTTCGGCGAGGGCCAGATCCAGCGCACCTGCGCGGCCGCCGACCGCACCGGCCACGCCATCCTCCATTCGCTCTACGGCCAGTCGCTGCGCTACGACGCCGATTTCTACATCGAGTACATCGCGCTCGACCTCATCATGGACGAGGAGGGCGCCTGCCGGGGCCTCATGGCCTGGTGCCTCGACGACGGCACGATCCACCGCTTCCGCGCCGGCCGCACGATCCTCGCCACCGGCGGCTACGGGCGCGCCTATTTCTCCTGCACGAGCGCCCACACCTGCACGGGCGACGGCAATGCCATGGTGCTGCGCGCCGGGCTGCCGCTCCAGGACATGGAGTTCGTCCAGTTCCATCCGACCGGCATCTACGGCGCGGGCGTCCTCATCACCGAGGGCGTGCGCGGGGAAGGCGGCTATCTCGTCAACTCGGAGGGCGAGCGCTTCATGGAGCGCTACGCGCCGCACGCCAAGGACCTCGCCTCGCGCGACGTGGTGAGCCGCGCCATGACCATCGAGATCCGCGAGGGGCGCGGCGTCGGTCCCTTGAAGGACCACATCTTCCTGCACCTCGACCATCTGGACCCCAAGGTCATCCACGAACGCCTGCCGGGCATCTCCGAGTCGGCGCGCATCTTCGCCGGCGTCGACGTGACGAAGCAGCCGATCCCGGTGCTGCCGACCGTCCACTACAATATGGGCGGCATACCGACGAATTATCACGGCGAGGCGGTGACGCTGAAAGGCGAGGACCCGGATTTCATCGTGCCCGGCCTCATGGCGGTGGGGGAGGCGGCCTGCGTCTCCGTGCACGGAGCGAACCGCCTCGGCTCGAACTCGCTCACCGACCTCGTCGTCTTCGGGCGCGCCGCCGCGCTGCGCTGCGCCGAGACGATGGAGGCGCACGCGCAGCTCCCCGAGCTGCCCAAGGGCGCGGGCGAGGCGGCGCTCGCGCGCTTCGACCGCTTCCGCCACGCGGCGGGCGGCACGCCTACCGCCGCGCTGCGCCTCGAGATGCAAAAGGGCATGCAGACGAACTGCGCGGTCTTCCGCACCGGCGAGGTTCTGGAGGAAGGGCGCGCGCTCATGCGCGGCGTCGCCGAGAAGGCGAGGGACATCCGCGTCACCGACCGCTCGCTCGTCTGGAACACCGACCTCGTCGAGACGCTCGAGTTCGACAATCTCCTCGGCCAGGCGATCGTCACGGTCGAGGGAGCGGTGGCGCGCCAGGAAAGCCGGGGCGCCCATGCGCGCGAGGATTTTCCGAACCGCGACGACGAGGCCTGGATGAAGCACACGCTCGCCTGGTTCGACGGCGCGAGCCCGCGCCTCGCCTACCGGCCGGTGCACGCCTACACCATGACGAACGAAATCCAGTACATCGCGCCCAAGGCGCGGGTCTATTGACACGCCCACGGAAGGGTTGAGGATCGAGAAATGGTCGAGCTTGCGTTGCCTAAGGGAAGCCAGGTCAAGGCGGGGCGCACCGTGAAGGCGCCCGCGGGGCCCGACGGCAAGCGCCCCAAGCGCATCAAGAAGTTCAAGGTCTATCGCTACGATCCGGACAAGGACGAAAATCCGCGCACGGACACCTACGAGGTGGACCTCGACACCTGCGGGCCGATGATTCTCGACGCGCTCATCAAGATCAAGAACGAGATGGATTCGACGCTGACGTTCCGCCGCTCCTGCCGCGAGGGCGTGTGCGGATCGTGCGCCATGAACATAGACGGGGCGAACACGCTCGCCTGCACCCGGGCGATCGAGGACGTCTCGGGGACGGTCGCGATCTATCCGCTGCCGCATCAGCCGGTCCTGAAGGATCTCGTGCCGGACCTCACGAACTTCTTCGCCCAGTACCGTTCCATCGAGCCCTGGCTCAAGACCGACACGCCGCCCCCCGAGAAGGAGTGGCTCCAGGCGCCCGAGGACCGCGAGAAGCTCGACGGGCGCTACGAGTGCATCCTCTGCGCCTGCTGCTCGACCTCGTGCCCCAGCTATTGGTGGAACTCGGACCGCTTTCTGGGCCCCGCCGCGCTCCTCCACGCCCAGCGCTGGATCGTCGACAGCCGCGACGAGAAGACGGGCGAGCGCCTCGACGAGCTCGAGGACCCCTTCCGCCTCTATCGCTGCCACACGATCATGAACTGCGCCAATGTCTGCCCCAAGGGCCTGAGCCCGGCGGAGGCCATCGCCGACATCAAGCGCAAGATGGTCGAGCGCAAGGTCTGACGGGCGGCCGCGCGGCCTTGAAGACGCGCGGCGCCGATCCCACCTGGCCGATCTTGTCTCGCGTGAGACAGGGCGAGGGGGCCCGCGGGTCGCTCCGGGGGAGGCCGCCATGGCCCATTTCAAGCGCCGCCGTTCCAAGCGTGTCGTGCGCTGCACGCTCTGCACGCCGCACCGCTGGATGGGAAACGCCAAGGGGCGCTTCGACGAGCGCGAGCCGGCTGCGCGGGCCCATATCGCGCGCGAGGCGCGCGACGCGGACGAGCGCCGGCAGCCATCGCCCGACCGGCCTTGCCTTGCCGGCCCGAAGGAGCGCCGCTAGCCTGCCCGTTCAACTGTTTACAAGACAGTGACGGGGGAAGCGCCATGAGACTGAACTTCGCAAGCGTCGCGCGGCCCGCGATCGTGGCCGTCGCAATCGCCATTGCCACGGTGGCGGTGGCCCAGGATCGTCAGTTCAAGTTCGCCCCGCCGGACGAGAAGCTCGTCTACCGGACCTTGCCCTCGGGCAAGGAGCTCTCGATCTGGGTCTATCGCCCGAAGGACAAGAGCGCCGCCAACGAGGCCGGGCTGCTGCCCGCCATCGTCCTCTATCACGGCGGCGGGTGGCGGACGGGCACGCCGGCGCAGTTCGTCGCTATCGCCAGCCATTTCGTCGACGCCGGCATGGTCGCGCTGCTTCCCGAATACCGCGTCTACGAGCGCGACCAGTCGTCCATTCCCGACAGCACGGCCGACGGGCGCTCGGCGATGCGCTACATCATGGCCCACGAGGCCGAGCTCGGGCTCGACCCGGCGCGCATCGTGGCGGGGGGCGGCTCGGCGGGCGGCCACATCGCCGCGACGCTCGCGACCACCGACGACGTCAACAACGAGGGCGACGATCTCTCCATCGATCCGAGACCGGCCGCCTATATCGGCTTCAGCGCGGCGGTGAACCTCAAGGGCATCTTCACGACGGAAGGCGCCGGCAGGGGCGCGGGGGCGACCCTCGGCCCCAACGGCCTCGAAGGCGCGCTCGTCGCCGACCCGATGACTCATCTCAAGCCCGGCTTCCCGCCCTGCCTCTTCTTTCACGGGACGCAGGACAGCGTCGTGCCGTACAAGTCCGTCGTCGATTTCGTCGCGGCGGCGAAGGCGGTCGGCACCGAATGCGAGCTCGTCGCCTATGAGGGCCGCCCGCATTCCTTCTTCAATCCGCTGTCGAGCAAGGCGGACTTTCCCGACATGATGCGGCGTGCGGACGAATTCCTGCGCGCGCACGGAATGCTGCCCAAGCCCTGAGGGGTTCCGCCCGCACGACGGCATGGCGAGACGAGGGCCTGCCGGCCGCGGGCGATTGACCGGGCTTCGATGATTCTATAATTATAAAAATATGGAATCGTCATCGGCGATCGCGGCTTTTTCGGCCCTCGCGCAGGAGACGCGCCTGGCGCTCTTCCGGGCGCTGGTGCGCGCCGGGACGCAGGGGCTGGCGGCGGGGGCGGTCGCGGAACGGCTCGGCGTTCCGCCGCCCACGCTCTCCTTCCACCTGAAGGAGCTTCTGCGCGCGGGGCTCGTGACGCAGCGCCGCGAGGGGCGCTCGCTCATCTACGCGCTCGACGTCGAGGGCACGCGGGCGCTCGTCGATTTTCTTCTGGAGGATTGCTGCGGAGGCGATCCGCGCCTGTGCGGCGTCGAGGCGCGGGAGGTCTGCTGCGCCGATGGGGAGGGGTGAGGCATGGGGGTCTTCGATTTCTTCAGGCGGAACAGGCACCGCAACATCGCGCCGCCGGCGCAGCTCGCGCCGGCCGCCGCGCCCGCGCGCAAGGCGCCGGCGCCGGCTTACGTCTACAACGTGCTCTTCCTGTGCACCGGCAATTCGGCGCGCTCGGTGCTGGCGGAATGCATCCTCAACCGGGTCGGGGCGGGCCGATTCAGGGCCTACTCGGCCGGCAGCCACCCCAAGGGCAGGGTTCATCCGTACACGCTCGACCTTCTGAAGAGCCTCGACTACGACGTCTCCGGCCTCAGGTCGAAATCCTGGGACGAGTTCGCGCAGAAGGGCGCGCCCGTCATGGATTTCGTCTTCACGGTCTGCGACGATGCCGCCGGCGAGGTATGCCCGATCTGGCCCGGCCAGCCCATGACCGCGCATTGGGGCTTCGAGGACCCCGCCGCCTTCGAGGGCACCGAGCCCGAGAAGCGGCAGAAGTTCGCCGAGGTCTACGGCCAGATCTATCGGCGCATCGAGGCCTTCGTGAACCTGCCGATCGAGGCGATCGACGAGCTTGCCCTGAAGCGCAAGCTGGACGAGATCGGAGAGAAGGACTGATGACGGTCACCATCTACCACAATCCCAATTGCGGGACGTCGCGCAACGTGCTCGGCCTCATCCGCAACGCCGGCATCGAGCCCGCGATCGTCGAATATCTGAAGACGCCGCCGACGCGGGCGGAGCTCGAGCGCCTCATCGCGCGCATGGGCGTGCCCGTGCGCGAGGTTCTGCGCCGGAAGGGCACGCCCTATGACGAGCTCGGCCTCGGCGACGAAGGCCTCGAGGACGAGGCGCTCCTCGACGCGATGATGGCGCACCCGATCCTCATCAACCGGCCCATCGTCGAGACGCCGCGCGGCGTCAGGCTTTGCCGTCCCTCCGAGGCGGTGCTCGACATTCTCCCCGCGGCGCAGAAGGGCGCCTTCGCCAAGGAGGACGGCGAGAAGGTCGTGGACGCGCAAGGCAAGCGCCTCAGATGAACCTGCGCGCGCTGGCCGCCGAGGCCCTCGGAACCCTTTTTCTCGTCGCGGCCGTCGTCGGCTCGGGCATCATGGCCGAGCGCCTCGCCGGCGGGAACGTGGCGATCGCGCTGCTCGGCAACACGCTGGCGACCGGCGCCATCCTCACCGTGCTGATCATCTGGCTGGGCCCCATTTCGGGCGCCCATTTCAATCCGGCGGTGAGCCTCGCCTTCGCGCTAACGCGAGGCCTCGCCTGGCGTCTCCTGCCGGCCTATTGGATCGCCCAGTGCCTCGGCGGCATCGCGGGCACGCTCCTCGCGCACGCCATGTTCGAGCTGCCCGCGGTCAGCCTCGCGACGACGGTGCGCGCGGGCGACGCCCAGTGGCTGTCGGAGGGCGTCGCCACCTTCGGCCTCGTCGCGACCATATTCGGGACGCTGCGCGCCAGTCCCTCCGCGGTTGCACCGGCCGTCGGGCTCTACATCGCCGCCGGATACTGGTTCACCGCCTCCACCTCCTTCGCCAATCCGGCCGTCACGCTCGCGCGCACGCTGAGCGACAGCTTTTCCGGCATCCGTCCCGAGGACGCGCCTCCCTTTGTCGCGGCGCAGGCCGCGGGCGCGGTCCTCGCCGTGCTCGTCATGGCGTGGCTCCTCGGTCCCGCGCGCGCGCGCCAACCCTCCCGCTGAGCGGGCAGGCTTTCCTTAAACCGCTTGACCGCTATGATCGCGGCAAAGGGGGAACGCCGGCCGGGAGGGGTTATGTCGCAGGGCCCGATAACACGCTATCGCGCCATGCTCGAAAAGGGGGAGATCGCACACGACCCGCCGCAGGAACAGGCGGTCGAGGCGCTCGAAATCCTTCATCATCGCCTGAAGACGTACCGCCCGGGGGGCAGGAGCCCCGCGCCGCGCGGGCTCTATCTTTGCGGCGATGTCGGGCGCGGCAAGTCGATGCTGATGGACCTCTTTTTCGAGGGCGCGCCGGTGCGCCTCAAGCGCCGCGTGCACTTTCATGCCTTCATGCTCGAGGTTCACGGCGCCATCAAGGACTGGCGCGACGCGAAGGAGAGCGAGAAGAAGCGCCGCCTCAAGGCGCTGAAGCTCCCCTCCAAGACGGGAGACGACCCGATCCCTCCCGTCGCCAAGGCGATCGCCGACAAGGCCATGCTTCTCTGCTTCGACGAGTTCCAGGTGGGCGACGTCGCCGATGCCATGATCCTCGGGCGCCTCTTCACGGCGCTCTTCGGCTTCGGCACGGTCGTCGTCGCGACCTCGAACCGGCCGCCGAGAGATCTGTACAAGGACGGTATCAACCGCCAGCTCTTCCTGCCCTTCATCGCGCTCATCGAGGAGAAGCTCGAGCTCGTCCAGCTCGACGGCTCGACCGATCACCGCCTGTCGCGCCTCAAGGGCATGGAGGTCTATTACTGGCCGCTCGGGCCGGCTGCCGATGCCAAGATGGACGCCGCCTGGTCGCGCATGACCGACGGAGCGAAGGGCGTTCCCGCGGATGTCGCGGCGCAGGGGCGAAAGCTCCGCCTGCGTCAGACGGCGAAGGGCGTCGCGCGCGCGACCTTCGAGGAGCTGTGCGCAAGGCCCCTGGGCGCGGCGGACTATCTCGCGATCGCCTCCGACTTCCACACGCTGCTCCTCGACCGCGTGCCGCTGCTCTCGCCCGCGAACCGCAACGAGGCCAAGCGCTTCGTCGTGCTCGTCGACGCGCTCTACGAGGCGAAGGCGAAGCTCATCGCCTCCGCGGCCGCGCCGCCCGAGGACCTCTATCCGGAGGGCGACGGGGCCTTCGAGTTCACGCGCACGGTGTCGCGCCTCATCGAGATGCAGTCCGAGAGCTATATGAGGCTCGGCCACGGCGCGTGAGGCAATTCGGCAGCGAGTCGGTGACCTGGTCCGGAACCTCTCCTACTTGCGACGTTGCCCGGCTTGACCGGGCAATCCAGAGCAACGATGCGCGACGGCGCTGCGGCTCTGGGCCCCCCGATCACGTCGGGAGGCATCGCAAGCGGATGGATCGACTCGCCCGTCATTGGCCCGGTTCGAGACGGCCCGCCCTCGGCACCGCGTTCCCTTGCGGGGAAAGTATTTTCGCGCTAGGCAGCTTGGTCCGGACGCACCCACCCAAAGGCCAGGAGCACCCCACATGGCACGCAGGAAGATTGCCCTCGTCGGCGCGGGCCAGATCGGCGGCACGCTTGCCCATCTCGTGGCGATGAAGGAGCTCGGCGACGTCGCGCTCTTCGACATCGCGGAGGGGCTTCCGCAGGGCAAGTCGCTCGACCTCGAGCAGTCGGGTCCGGTCGAGGGCTTCGACGCGGCGCTCTCCGGCACCCAGGACTACAAGGACATCAAGGGCGCCGACGTCGTGATCGTCACGGCGGGCGTGCCGCGCAAGCCCGGCATGAGCCGCGACGACCTCCTCGGCATCAATCTCAAGGTGATGAAGGCGGTGGGCGAGGGCATCAAGGCCCATGCGCCCAAGGCCTTCGTCATCTGCATCACCAATCCGCTCGACGCCATGGTCTGGGCGCTGCGCGAGTTCTCGGGCCTCCCGCACAACATGGTCTGCGGCATGGCGGGCGTGCTCGACTCGGCGCGCTTCCGCCTCTTCCTCGCGCGCGAGTTCAACGTCTCGGTCGAGGACGTGACGGCCTTCGTGCTGGGCGGCCATGGCGACACCATGGTGCCGCTCGTGCGCTATTCGACGGTCGCGGGCATTCCGCTGCCCGACCTCGTGAAGATGGGCTGGACCACGAAGGAGAAGCTCGACGCCATCGTCGCGCGCACGCGCGACGGCGGCGCGGAGATCGTGAAGCTCCTCAAGACCGGCTCGGCCTTCTACGCGCCGGCGACCTCGGCCATCGCCATGGCGGAGAGCTACCTCAAGGACAAGAAGCGCCTTCTTCCGTGCGCGGCGCATCTGACGGGCCAATACGGCCTCAAGGATCTCTATGTCGGCGTGCCGACCGTCATCGGCGCGGGCGGGGTCGAGCGCATCGTCGAGATCGAGCTCACGCGCGAGGAGCGCGCCATGTTCGACCACTCCGTCGAGGCGGTTAAGGGCCTCATGGAGGCCTGCAAGGGCATCGAGCCGGGCCTCAAATAGCTGTCCGCCTCCGCACGCGCGCTCCCTATCCCCGGGAGCGAGCACGTCCTATACTGCGCCCAGAACAAGCTTGCCGCCCGGCGTGACGCTGTCCGAACGGGTCGGACAGGGACGGCGCCTCGTCGGCGCCGCAAGGCGGCTTTCGGCCGCGCCGGGCAGATGGGAGGCTCCCATGGCCCGGTTCCGCGCGCGCCTTGCCCGCCCTTTCGGTGCCGCCGCACTCGTCCTGCTCGCGGCCGCCGCCGGCGCGATCCCGGCAAATCCCTGCAAGGCGGCCATGGCCGTCACCGTCATCGGCGCCACGGGCGCGAACGAATGCTATCGCGCCGCGCTCTACGGCGGATCGGCGTCGGCCGAGGCGGAGTGCACGCGCGCCATCGAGGATGGCGGACTCGTCGGACGCGATCTCGTCGCGACCTATGTCAATCGCGGCATCGTCCGCAATCAGCTCCGCCGGCTCGACGACGCGCTCGCCGATTTCAACGAGGCCATCGGGCGCGATCCGGAACTTGGCGCAGCCTACGTCAACCGCGGCAACACCATGTTCTTCCTGGGCCGCCATCTCGACGCGCTCGCCGACTACACGACGGCCATCGAGAAGGACACAGACGATCTGCATGCGGCCTATTACAATCGGGGCCTCGCCTACGAAGTCCTGAAGAAGCCCGACCTCGCCGAAACCGACTTCCGCAAGGCGCTGGAGCTGAAGCCCGATTTCGGGCTCGCCCAGCTCAAGATCGAGGACTACGACGCCGAACGCATTCGCAAGGAGACGGCAGGGCCGGCGTCCGGCGAATAGTTCCTTCAGCGTCGCGGCTCGGAGAGCGCCCAGCGATCGTTCTTCAGGTCGAAGAACCAATCGGCCTTAATGAGATGGTTCGAGCCGAGGATGACGCGGACGTCGGGCCGCTTGGCCTTCAATGGACCCGGAACGGGCGCCGCCATGAGGCCCTTTGGATCGAAATCGATTCCGGCGATCTTGAACGATCCCTCGACCCGCCCGACCTCGATGCCAAACTCGTGCCCGTTTGCGTCCTGAATCGCCACGGTCCCTTCGTGCACGAAGCGGTCCCCGAGATCCAAGACGAGGTCCGGGTCGACCAGGGTGAGAATGGCGCCCGTATCGACTTGGGCCATGGCGGCGATGCCGCCGACCTCCACCGGTACGAGAAAGTATCGATCTAGCCGCTCCAATGGCCGCCAGGGCAGCGGCTTTCCCTCGAACACGGCGGGCGGAACGAGGCCCACGTCGCGACGTTCCCGGAAGAGCAGGGTCAATACCAGCCCATCCATCACGTCGAGGCCGATTATCGATTCGTCCTGTTCCGGACAGGCGGTCACGACGTGCGCCATGCCGACGACGACCCGCCCGTTGATCGAGACGGACGGTACCCGGACGGTATCGCATTTGAGCTCTATGCCGGACAGGCCGCGACCCGCGATTTCTCCGACAACGGGGAAGTGTCCCTTGAACAGCCGGCCGCCCTTGAGCCTCGTCGAGCTGGCGCTCGACGCCAGCAGGCACTTTCGATCCTCGATCTCTCCGAAGGCGCACGGAACATAGGGAGTCACCGTTCTATAGCGGGCGAAATCCTCGTGCGTCATCAGATCGGCGGATCGGTTCAGCGGGATGCGCAAGGGCTCCGTCTGCTCGGTCTCGGTTCGCTGGATAAGGACCTGCCGCCTTGCGACGTCTATGCCCACTATCGCACGCGACAGGTGATTCATGCCGACGACGACATCGACATCCGCGCCATAGCGCGGGTCGCCCGCGAGGTCCCGCACGACGACATGGCCTTGCCCGACGAGCGCCGAGCCGATGAAGAGCGGATCGCGCACCTCGTAGACCCGCCCTTCGCCGCCCTCTTCCTCGCCCTCATAGCGCCCGCGCCGTGCGAGCCCGTCC
Organism: Alphaproteobacteria bacterium; assembly: GCA_024236075.1. Taxonomy (GTDB): domain Bacteria; phylum Pseudomonadota; class Alphaproteobacteria; order JACAEB01; family JACAEB01; genus JACAEB01. Next base: position 373,767 of record JACKLE010000001.1, read on the forward strand.
GATAGCTCGTCCGCGAACTCCTCGTCGACGAGCGTCACCGCAAGCTCGGGGTCGATGAGGGCACGCCCCGTTCGTCGCGCCATGGTGACGGCGACGGCCGGACGCTCGCCGAGAAAGGCGAGCGGGGCGCCATTGATGCCCTGAATTTCCTTCGCATCGGGAGAGATCGGGCGCGCGACGCCGTTCGCCATGAGGACGACCGCCCGCGACAGGTGCGCCACTCCGAGGCTCGTCGTCTCGACGCCCGGACAGCGATAGACGGGCACCTCCGCATCCAGAGCGATATCGCCTTTCTTCGTGGCAAGGCGCTTCACCGCGATCGCGTCCGCCTTCAGCTTGCGGCAGCCGGCATGGCCCGGAAGATCCGCGGGCCCCATGTCGCCGGCATCGGCGGCGTGCCCTTCCGAGACGAGCGTCTCGCGGCGCGCGAGCGTCAGGCTGCAGGACTGGCTCACGCCGCCGACCGTGCACTCGAATCCCTTGAACGCGCCCCCGCCGATCGAAGCGAGATCGCTGTCGCCGAAATCGCGCGCCCGCGCGGCTCCGAACGTCCATATGAGGATTACGGCGAGTGCGATCGCGCGGCGCATGATTTCCCCCACCGGCACGAGCATCGGACGCCCCACCGTACACGCATGTCGCCGAATGGGCCAGCAACGCTTGAGTAGATCCGGCCGTTCGCCCCGATGGGCCATGCGCTCCATGCGTCATGTTTCTGCCGCACGGGCGGTGATAGGCTCGCCGCTTCCTTCGGGCGGTGGGAGGTCGGTCGCCATGCGGCGGGGGCGTTTTCTCGTTCAGGGGGCGGGCGCGTGCATGCTCGCCCTTCTCGCGGCGGCTCCGGCGCGCGCCGATTCGGCCGCGCTCGTCTTCGAGAACGACGTGCTGACGCCCGAGAGCACCGACCGCAACTACACGAGCGGGCTCGTCGTCAGCTACACCTTCGACGTCGACACGACGCCGCGCGCGATGAAGCGGCTCGGGCGCAGCCTGCTCGGCTTCGAGATGCCCGAGACCTACGCGACGGTGAGCCTCGGGCAGTCGATCTTCACGCCGCAGGATATCGAGGTCTCCGCGCTCCTGCCCGATCAGCACCCCTATGCGGGCTGGCTCTATCTCGGCGGCAGCCTCATTTCCGAGGCGCGCACCTATGCCGACGTCGTCACGCTGGAGCTCGGCGTCGTCGGGCCTTCGGCGGGCGCCGAGCAGGTGCAGCGCGGCGTGCACCGTCTCATCAACGGCATCGAGCCCAAGGGCTGGGACCATCAGCTCAAGGACGAGCCGGGCATCCATCTCGCCTATGACCGCGTGATGCGCGCGCGCGCCCTGATGGACGACGGGGAAGGCCCCTTGGGCATCCGCTTCGACGTGACCCCGAGCTTCGGCGCCTCGCTCGGCAACATCGCCACCGAGGCGCGCGCCGGCCTCGCCGTGCGGCTCGGCAACGGCGTCGAGAACGATTTCGGGCCGCCGCGCATTCGTCCGAGCCCGGTCGGGCCCGGCATCCTCGATCCCTCGACGCAATTCCGCTGGTACGTCTTCGGCGGCGTCTACGGCCGGCTCGTCGGCTATTCGGAGTTCCTGGACGGCAATCTCTTCCGCGACTCGCCGGCCGGCGTCGAAAGCAAGCCGCTCGTCGGCGAGCTGCAGGCGGGGCTCGTCCTGCAATGGGGCGGGGTCGCGCTCGCCTACACCTTCGTTGAGCGCACGGAGGAGTTCCGCGGCCAGGACGGGGCCCAGCGCTTCGGCGCCCTAAGCCTCTCCGTCGGCTTCTGACCTCTCGCCCGAGCCCCGCCGCTCAGCCCGGCGCCGCGCGGAGGCGCTCGACCCCCTCCGAGGAGACGAAGACGAGGTCGAGCTGCAGCTCCTGGCCGGTCTCCGGCGCGATGAAGCTCGGGAAATGGGTGAAGAGCTCGAAGTCGCGGGCGCGCATATAGGCGATGAGCTCCTCGACGAGGAGCTGTCCGCCATAGAGCGGAACGACCGAGGCCTCCGCCTGCACGGCGAGGGCCCGGCGCAGGAAGCGCTGGGCGCCGGCGAGCACCTCGTGCTCGAACCCCTGGACGTCGATCTTGAGATAGGCCTTGGCCCCCTCGGGAATCAGCTCCCCGGCGACGTCGTCGAGGCGGCGAATCTCGACCTCCTCGGCCCCGACATAGGCCGATCGCGGCGCGGCAGCCTCATGCGAGGCGAGCATGGGGAGGAACGAGCTCGATACCGAATTGCCCGAGACGTGGAGGACGCGGCGGGCGCTTTCGGCGCCGAGGGCATAGGGGAGGGCGGTCCACAGGGGATCGCGCGCCGCCTTCGCCGCGAGGACCCCATAGGCCCCGGCCATCGGCTCGAAGGACAGGATTCGCCCCCGGAAGCCGCGCTTGCGCAGCTTGCGCGCGTACTGGCCTTCGTTGGCCCCGACATCGAGCAGCGTGTCGATGCCGAGCCGCGCGAGCGCCCGCTCGACGCGCATCTCGGGGTGGACCGTCGTGTAGTGCGAGACGTCGATGCCGCAGCGCCGCGCGAGGCGCAGCGCGCCCGGGCTCCAGCCCAGCCATTTGACGATCTTCTTCTCGAGCTTGCGCCGGGCGCGCGGTGCGCGCGCCTTTTCCAGTGACATGTCGAAGACGCTCCCGCCCGGGCGGCACGGCCCGCAACCGTAGTGACCGCCCCTGGCACGCGCAAGGCGGCGGAGGCGGGTTGCGTGACGCGCGACGCAGGTTTAAGACCTCGCGGTCGGCGGGGGTGCCCGGTGAACGCCGGTCAGTCTTTGCCGTCCTGCATTGCCCGTTGCGACCGTCCATCGAGAGCGTCCGCTCCATGAACATCCACGAATATCAGGCCAAGGCCGTCCTCGGCGCCTTCGGCGTCCCCGTGCCGCGCGGATATCCCGCCATGAGCGCCGCGGAGGCCGTCGCGGCCGCCGAGAAGCTCGGCGGGCCCGTCTGGGTCGTGAAGGCCCAGATTCACGCCGGCGGGCGCGGCAAGGCCGGCGGCGTCAAGGTGGTGAAGACCATCGACGAGGTGAAGAAGGAGGCGACGCGCCTTCTCGGCTCGACCCTCGTCACGCACCAGACCGGCCCGCACGGCAAGGAGGTGCACCGCCTCTATATCGAGGAGGGCTCGGCCATCGCGCGCGAGCTCTATCTTTCCGTGCTCGTCGACCGCGCGAACGGGCGCATCGCCTTCATCGCCTCGACCGAGGGCGGCATGGACATCGAGGCCGTCGCCCATGCGACGCCGGAGAAGATCGCGACCTTCCATGTCGATCCGGCGGCCGGCATGAGCGGCTATGTGGGCCGCAACATCGCCGCCGCGCTGAAGCTCAAGGGCGACCAGGTCAAGCAATGCATCGCCCTCGTCGGCGGGCTCTACCAGGCCTTCCTCGCCAAGGATATGAGCCTCCTCGAGATCAATCCGCTCGTGGTGACGAAGGAAGGCGCGCTCCTCTGCCTCGACGCCAAGATCAATTTCGACGGCAACGGGCTCTACCGCCACCCGGACATCGTGGAGCTGCGCGATCTCACCGAGGAGGACCCGATGGAGATCGAGGCCTCCAGGCACGATCTCTCCTATGTGAAGCTCGACGGCAATATCGGCTGCATGGTGAACGGGGCGGGCCTCGCCATGGCGACGATGGACATCATCAAGCTCTACGGCGCCGAGCCCGCGAATTTTCTCGACGTCGGAGGCGGCGCCTCCAAGGAGAAGGTGACGGCCGCCTGCAAGATCATCCTCAACGACCCCAACGTGAAGGGCATTCTCGTCAACATCTTCGGCGGGATCATGCGCTGCGACATCATCGCGGAGGGCGTCGTCGCGGCGGTGCGCGAGCTCGGCATCAAGGTTCCGCTCGTGGTGCGCCTCGAAGGCACGAATGTGGAGCTCGGCAAGAAGATCCTCGCCGAATCGAAGCTCGCCGTGATCCCCGCCAACGACCTCGCGGATGCCGCCGCGAAGATCACGCAGGCGGTGAAGGCGGCATGAGCGCGGCAGCACCCCGCGGTTCATCTGTGAGCAGAAGGTAGAGCCGGACGATGGCCGTTCTCGTCGACAAGTCCACCAAGGTGATCTGCCAGGGCTTCACCGGCAATCAGGGCACGTTCCATTCGGAGGCCGCGCTCGCCTACGGCACCAAGGTCGTCGGCGGGGTCTCGCCGGGCAAGGGCGGCACGACGCATCTCGGGCTCCCGGTCTTCGACACGGTGGGCGAGGCGCGCGCCGCGACGGGCGCGACGGCGACCGCCATCTATGTGCCGCCGCCCTTCGCCGCGGACGCCATCCTCGAGGCGATCGACGCGGAGATGGAGCTGGCGGTGTGCATCACCGAGGGCATTCCGGTCCTCGACATGGTGAAGGTGCGTCGCGCGCTCGACGCCTCCAAGACGCGCCTCATCGGGCCCAACTGCCCGGGCGTGCTCATCCCCAACGAATGCAAGATCGGCATCATGCCGGGCCATATCTTCGCCAGGGGCTCGGTCGGCATCGTGTCGCGCTCGGGCACCCTCACCTACGAGGCGGTGGCGCAGACGACCGCCGCGGGGCTCGGCCAGACCACGGCCGTCGGCATCGGCGGCGACCCGGTGAAGGGCACGGAGTTCATCGACGTGCTCGAGCTCTTCCTCGCCGATCCCGCGACCAAGTCGATCATCATGATCGGCGAGATCGGCGGCTCGGCCGAGGAGGAGGCCGCCGACTTCCTGAAGCGCAACAAGGTCAAGAAGCCGACCGTGGGCTTCATCGCGGGGGTCACGGCGCCGCCGGGCCGCCGCATGGGCCATGCGGGGGCCATCATCTCGGGAGGCAAGGGCGCGGCGTCGGACAAGATCGAGGCGATGCGAAGCGCAGGCATCGGCGTCGCCGACAGCCCGGCATCGCTCGGCTCGAGCCTCTTGAAGCTCCTCAAGGAATCGAGTTGACGGTTTGGCAAGGCGTCAAGGCTTCCTATCTATAGCCGGCACCTATTCGAGTGTTTCCGGGTCCGCATGGCGGGCCCATTCCCGCGGATGGCCGCGGCGAGGCCCGCGCGGCTGGGAGCGGCGTCCTCGGCTCTCAAAAGAGAGGGCGCGCTCGCGCGCGAGGTAGATCATGCCCAAGCAGGACGCCAACGAGATTCTCGACGCCACCTCGTTCCTCTACGGGGGGAACCAGGTCTTCCTCGAGCGTCTCTACCGCAAATGGGTCGACGATCCGGACTCGGTCGATGCGAGCTGGCGCAGCTTCTTCGAGGAGCTGGGCGATCCGACCGACGCGGTCCGCCGCGAGGCCGACGGCGCGAGCTGGCGCTCCTCCGACTGGCCCGTCCTCGCCAATGGCGAGCTCGTCGACGCGCTGAGCGGCGGCCTCAACGGCGCCCATCCCGAGGCGCAGGCGCTCGCCGCCAAGATCGAGGCGCGCGCGCCCGGCATCGACGCCGCCGCCTTGCGGGCCGCGACCATCGATTCGATCCGCGCCATCATGATGATCCGCGCCTATCGCGTGCGCGGCCATCTCGCGGCCAAGCTCGACCCCCTCGGGATCGAGCCGCCCGTGAGCCATGACGAGCTCGATCCGAAGTCCTACGGCTTCACCGAGGCCGACATGGACCGGCCGATCTACATCGACATGGTGCTCGGCCTCGAGACGGCCACCCTGCGCGAGATGGTCGCGATCCTGGAGCGCACCTATTGCTCGACACTCGGCGTCGAGTTCATGCACATCACCGATCCCGAGCAGAAGGGCTGGATCCAGGCGCGCATCGAGGGGCCCGACAAGGAGATCTCCTTCACGCCCGAGGGCAAGCGCGCCATCCTCAACAAGCTCGTCGAGGCCGAGGGGCTCGAGCGCTTCCTGCAAGTCAAATATACGGGCACGAAGCGTTTCGGGCTCGACGGCGGCGAGGCGCTCATTCCCGCCCTCGAGCAGATCATCAAGCGCGGCGGCCATCTCGGCGTTCGCGAGATCGTGCTCGGCATGCCGCATCGCGGGCGCCTCAACGTGCTCGCCAACGTGATGTCGAAGCCCTACCGCGTGATCTTTCACGAGTTCAAGGGCGGCGCGGCGGCGCCCGACGAGGTCGAGGGCTCGGGGGACGTCAAGTACCACCTCGGCGCCTCGTCCGACCGCGAGTTCGACAACAACCGCGTGCACCTCTCGCTGACGGCGAACCCCTCGCACCTCGAGGCCGTCAATCCCGTCGTGCTCGGCAAGGCGCGCGCCAAGCAGTACCAGATCCATGTCGCCTCGGGCGGCGACCCGGACGACGTGCCCGACCGCACCACAGTCCTTCCCGTGCTGCTGCACGGCGACGCCGCCTTTGCCGGCCAGGGCATCATCGCCGAATGCTTCGGCCTTTCGGGCCTTCGCGGCCACCGCACCGGCGGCACGATCCACCTCATCGTGAACAACCAGATCGGCTTCACGACGAGCCCGCGCTTCGCGCGCTCCTCGCCCTATCCCTCGGACGTCGCGCTCATGGTGCAGGCGCCGATCTTCCACGTGAACGGCGACGATCCGGAGGCGGTCGTCTTCGCGGCGAAGATCGCGACCGAGTTCCGGCAGAAGTTCCAGAAGGATGTCGTCATCGACATGTTCTGCTATCGCCGGTTCGGCCACAACGAGGGCGACGAGCCGAGCTTCACCCAGCCGCTGATGTACAAGCGCATCAAGGACCATGCGACGACGCTCGAGATCTACTCGAAGCGCCTCGTCGAGGGCGGCGTGGTGCAGGGCGACCATGTGGAGGGCCTCAAGCGCGAGTTCCAGGCGCGCCTGGAGGCGGACTTCGAGGCCGCGAACGACTATCGTCCGAACAAGGCCGACTGGCTCGACGGGAAATGGTCGCATCTCACCGTCGCCAAGGACGACGACCGGCGCGGCGAGACGAGCTATCCGCTGGATCGGCTCGGCGCGATCGGCCGCAAGCTCTGCGAGGTGCCGAAGGGCTTCAACGTCCACCGCACGCTCCAGCGCATCCTCAAGGCGAAGCTCGAGACCATCGAGAAGGGCGAGGGCATCGACTGGGCGACGGGCGAGGCGCTCGCCTTCGGATCGCTCCTCGAAGAGGGCTATCCGGTGCGCCTCTCGGGCCAGGACTGCGCGCGGGGCACGTTCAGCCAGCGCCACTCGGCCTTCGTCGATCAGGAGACGGAGGAGCGCTATCATCCTCTGAACGCGCTCTCGCCGTCCCAGGCGCGCTACGAGGTCGTCGACTCGATGCTCTCCGAGCTCGCCGTCCTCGGCTTCGAATACGGCTACAGCCTCTCCGAGCCCAATGCGCTCGTCCTGTGGGAGGCGCAGTTCGGCGACTTCGTCAACGGCGCGCAGATCATCATCGACCAGTTCATCGCCTCCTCAGAGCGCAAATGGCTGCGCATGTCCGGGCTCGTGCTGCTTCTGCCGCACGGCTATGAAGGTCAGGGCCCGGAGCACTCTTCCGCGCGCCTCGAGCGCTTCCTGCAGCTTTGCGCGGAGGACAATCTTCAGGTCGCCAACTGCTCGACGCCGGCGAATTATTTCCACATCCTGCGGCGGCAGATCCACCGCAACTTCCGCAAGCCCCTCATCCTGATGACCCCGAAATCGCTGCTGCGCCACAAGCGCTGCGTCTCGCGCCTCTCGGAGATGGGACCGGATTCCTCGTTCCACCGCGTCCTGTGGGACGATGCCGAGATGGCGCCCGGCACGACGGTGAAGCTCAAGCCCGACGAGGCGATCCGGCGTGTCGTCCTGTGCTCGGGCAAGGTCTATTTCGACCTCCTCGAGGAGCGTGAGGCGCGGGGGATCGACGACATCTATCTGATGCGGGTCGAGCAGCTCTATCCCTTCCCGGCGAAGTCCCTCATCGCCGAGCTGCAGCGCTTCCCTCAGGCCGAGATGATGTGGGTCCAGGAGGAGCCGAAGAACATGGGCGCCTGGACCTATATCGAGCCCAATCTCGAATGGGTGCTCGGACGCATCGAGGCGAAGGCCAGCCGCGTGCGCTATGCGGGCCGCCCGGCCTCGGCCGCGACGGCGACGGGCCTGATGTCGAAGCACCTCGCCGAACGGGCCGCGTTCGTCGACGAGGCCTTGACACTCTGAGAGGCGGCGCGCCAATTGCCGCTGCGGACGGACCATTGAGGAAGGACGGGAGCGTCATGTCGGTTGAAATTCGCGTGCCGACCATGGGCGAGTCGGTCACGGAAGCGACGGTCGGCCAGTGGCTGCGCCAGGTCGGCGACCGGGTGGAGGCGGACGAGCCGATCGTCGAGCTCGAGACCGACAAGGTGAACCTCGAGGTCCCCGCGCCCGTTTCGGGCACGATCGTCGAGATCAAGGTCGCGCCGGGCGACACGGTGGAGGTCGGCGCTCTGCTCGCGACCGTCGAGGAAGGCGCCGCCGGGGCGGCCAAGGCTCCCGTGGCCGCGCCCGCGCCGAAGGCCCAGGCCGCCGCTCCCGCGCCCAAGGCGCAATCCGCACCCAAGGCCGCACCCAAGGCCGCGACCAACGGCGCGACGCCGGCCGTCGCGAAGAAGGCCGAAGCTCCCGCGCCCAAGAAGGCGGCCGAGGCCGTCGCGCCCTCCGTGCGCCGCATCGCCGAGGAGGGCGGGCTCGATCCCGCGTCGATCGCCGGCACAGGGCCCGGCGGCAGGGTCACGAAGGCCGACGCGCTGAAGGCGCTCGAGGCGCGCGCCAAGGCGCCCGAGCCCGCGCCGGCGAAGGCCCCGCGCGAGGCGCCGGGCGCCGCGCGCCAGAAGGCCGGGCGCGAGGAGCGCGTGCCGATGACGCGCCTGCGGCGCACCATCGCCCAGCGCCTCAAGGAGGCGCAGGCGACCGCCGCCATGCTCACCACCTTCAACGAGGCGGACATGAGCGGCGTGATGGCGCTCCGCTCGAAGTACAAGGATCTATTCGAGAAGCGCCACGGCGTGCGCCTGGGCTTCATGGGCTTCTTCGTCAAGGCCTGCGTCACGGCCCTGAAGGAGATACCGGCCGTCAACGGCGAGATCGACGGCACGGACATTCTGTACAAGAACTATTACGACATCGGCGTCGCGGTCGGCACCGAGCGCGGGCTCGTCGTGCCGGTCCTGCGCGATGCGGACGAGATGGGTCTTGCCGACATCGAGAAGACGATCAACGATTTCGGCCGGCGCGCGCGCGACGGCGAGCTCAAGCTCGAGGAGCTGCAGGGCGGCACGTTCACGATCTCGAACGGCGGCGTCTACGGCTCGCTGATGTCGACGCCCATCCTCAACGCGCCGCAATCGGGCATCCTCGGCATGCACAAGATCGAGGAGCGCCCGGTCGTGATGAACGGGCAGATCGTCGTCCGGCCGATGATGTATCTCGCGCTCTCCTACGACCACCGCCTCGTCGACGGCCGCGAGGCCGTGACCTTCCTCGTGCGCGTCAAGGAGAACATCGAGGACCCCGAGCGCCTCGTCCTCGGGCTCTGAGGCCCTACGCCGTCTCGGGCGCGACGCGCTCGAGGGCGAGGATCGCGGCGCGCAGGGGCTCGGGCACGCTCACGGGCCGGCGCGTCGCCGCATCCGCCACCACGTAGACCATCTCGCCGCGCGTGAGAATCTCGTCCCCGCGCAGGATCGCGAAGGCGCAGGCGAGGCTCGACCGTCCTATTCTCCGGGTGCGGATGGCGACGTCTATCACGTCGTCGAACCTCGCCGAGCCGAGATATTCGGCCTCGATGGCGCGCGCGAAGGTGTCGACGCCGAGCGCGGTGAAGCCGTCCGGATAGGGAAAGCCGAGCGCGCGCCAATATTCCGTGACCGCGACGTCGAAATAGACGAAATAGTTCGGATTGAAGACGATGCCCTGCGGGTCCACCTCGGACCAGCGCACGCGCAGGGAATAGGCGAAGGCGAACTGCTCGCGCCCGGGACGATCCGAGGACGGAGCGCTCATGGCCGGCCCGCCCGCTCAGCGGGTCGGGACCGGCGTCTCGCCGCGATAGTCGTAGAAGCCGCGCTCGGCCTTGCGTCCGAGCCAGCCGGCCTCGACATATTTGACGAGGAGCGGGCAGGGCCGGTACTTCGAATCCGCGAGGCCCTCATAGAGCACCTGCATGATCGAGAGGCACGTGTCGAGGCCGATGAAGTCCGCGAGCTGAAGCGGTCCCATCGGATGGTTCGCGCCCAGGCGCATCGCGGTGTCGATGGCCTCGACGGTTCCCACGCCCTCATAGAGCGTGTAGACCGCCTCGTTGATCATGGGAAGGAGGATGCGGTTCACGATGAAGGCCGGGAAATCCTCCGAGTTCGCCGCGACCTTGCCGAGCTTCTTGGCCACCTCGTTGGCCATCTGGTAGGTCTCTTCCGAGGTGGCGATGCCGCGGATCAGCTCGACGAGCTTCATCACCGGCACGGGATTCATGAAATGGAGCCCGATAAAGCGCTCGGGCCGGTCGGTCGCCGCCGCGAGGCGCGTCACCGAGATCGAGGAGGTATTGGTCGCGAGATAGGCCGTGCTGTTGAGCTTGGGGCAGAGCTCGATGAAGACCTTGCGCTTGGTCTGCTCGTCCTCGGTCACGGCCTCGATCGCGAGATCGACTTCCTTGAAGCTCTCCATGCCGGTTTCGGTCGTGATGAGGCGCATCGCCTTCTCGCGATCCTCGTCCTTGATGAGGCCGCGCGCGACCTGACGCGAAAGATTGGCCTCGATCGTCTCCAGCGCGTGCTCGAGCTGCGCGCGCGATATGTCCGACAGTCGCACCTCGTAGCCCGCGAGCGCGCAGACATGGGCGATGCCGTTGCCCATCTGGCCCGCGCCGACGACTCCGATTCGTTGAATGGTCATGTCTTGCGCCGCTGCTTTCCTCGGTTTTGTATGACAGCGATATTACGCTGTCCCGCACATAGTGCAATGCAGCAATTTGGCACAAGATGGTTAACGGGGCGTGAGGCGCGCAGAATCCGGCCCGCTGCGGCGATCCTGCCACGAGCCCCGCTATTCGCAGGCGCGCAAGGGGCTATTTGCCGAGCTTCGCGAGCTCCTGCTCGAGCTCGGGCACGGCCTGGAAAAGGTCCGCGACGAGGCCGTAATCGGCGATCTGGAAGATCGGGGCTTCCTCGTCCTTGTTGATCGCGACGATGACCTTCGAGTCCTTCATGCCGGCGAGGTGCTGGATCGCGCCGGAGATGCCGACCGCGATGTAGAGCTCGGGCGCGACGACCTTGCCGGTCTGCCCGACCTGCCAGTCGTTCGGCGCGTAGCCGGCATCGACCGCCGCGCGCGAGGCGCCGACCGCCGCGCCGAGCTTGTCGGCGACCTTCTCGATGATGGCGAAATTCTCCTTCGAGGCCATGGCCCGCCCGCCGGAGATGACGATCTTCGCCGAGGTGAGCTCGGGCCGGTCGGATTTCGCGAGTTGCTCGCTCACGAACTCCGAAAGGCCCGGATCGGCCGCGGCCGGCACGCTCTCGATCGCCGCCGAGCCGCCCGCGCCCGCCGCCTGGAAGGAGGCGGTGCGCACGGTCAGGACCTTCTTCGCGTCGCCCGAGCGCACCTGCATCATGGCGTTGCCGGCATAGATGGGCCGCGTGAAGGTGTCCGGCCCGTCGACCGAGACGACATCCGAGATCTGCATCACGTCGAGGAGCGCCGCGACGCGCGGCATGACGTTCTTGCCGTTCGTGGTCGCGGGCGCGACGAGGGCGTCGTAGGGACCGGCGAGGGAGACGACGAGCGCCGCCATGGGCTCGGCGAGCTGCCTCGCCAGCGAGGGCGCCTCGGCGAGAAGCACCTTCGCGACGCCCGAAAGCTTCGCGGCTTCCTCCGCGGCCGGACGAGCGGCTTCGCCCGCGATCAGCACGTCGACCTCGCCGCCGAGCTTCTGGGCCGCGCTCACCGCCTTGGCGGTCGCGTCCTTCAGGGCGGAATTGGTGTGTTCGGCGATGACGAGCGCGCGCATCAGATCACTCCGGCTTCGTTCTTGAGCTTGTCCACGAGCGCGGCGACCGAATCGACCTTGACGCCGCCCTTGCGCTTCGCCGGCTCGCTGACCTTGAGGACGGCGAGGCGCGGCGCGACGTCGACGCCGTAGTCGGCGGGCGTCTTCTCGTCGATCGGCTTCTTCTTCGCCTTCATGATGTTGGGAAGCGACGCGTAGCGCGGGGTGTTGATGCGCAGATCGGTCGTGATGACCGCCGGCAGCTTCAGCTTCACGGTCTGCAGCCCGCCGTCGATCTCGCGCGTGACGGTGAGGGTGTCGCCTTCCTTGACGAGCTTGAAGGCGAAGGTGCCCTGGCTCCAGCCGAGGAGGGCCGCGAGCATCTGGCCCGTCTGGTTCGCATCGTCGTCGATCGCCTGCTTGCCGAGGAGGACGATCTGCGGCCCCTCCGCGGCGACGACGGCCTTCAGGATCTTGGCGACCGCCAGCGGCTCGACGGTCGCGTCGGTCTTCACGAGGATGCCGCGGTCGGCGCCCATGGCGAGCGCCGTGCGCAAGGTCTCCTGCGCGGCCTGCGGGCCGATCGAGACGACGACGACCTCGCTCGCGGTGCCGGCCTCCTTGAGGCGCACGGCTTCCTCGACCGCGATCTCGCAGAAGGGGTTCATCGCCATCTTGACGTTGGAGAGGTCGACGCCGGTTCCGTCGGCCTTGACGCGCACCTTGACGTTGGCGTCGACGACGCGCTTGACCGGAACGAGAACCTTCATGGCGCTTCTCCGCCTGGTGGTGTTGGGTCGCGAACGGAACGGCAGGCATGCCGGCGGCGCAGCGGGGCGCCGCGGCGAGGCCGCGACCCTACTGACAGAGGATCGCCCGAGTCAACGCGGGCGCGGCGCCGCGTCTCAGGAGGTCTGGCTGTGGGAAAGGTGGGCGATGAACTCTTCGAGGATCGACACCCAGAGCACGAAATTGTGCACGAGGTTCGCCTCGGTGACGCCCATGGTGAGGTTCACCGGATATTCGATCGCGGCGAGCCCATTGTCCGTGACATAGGCCTTGCCGAAGACCCAGGTCTGGTTGAAGGCGTTCATGTCGGCGCGCGAGGGCGGCGTCGGCAGCTCGAAGCGCGCCTGATACTGCATGCGCTGGCAGCGCAGCGCATTCTCGCCCGAGCCCGAGGTGCCGCGCGCGCATTCGAAGGTGCGCACGACGAACTGGGTGTCGCCCGCCTGGGCGTAGATGATGGGATTGCCGTTCTTGTCGGAGCCCGCCACGCTCTCGACGCCCGCGATCGTCAGGAGGCGCTGAAGCTCGGCCGCGGAGATGTCCTTGTAGACCGACGAGGTATCCTCGGCCGCCGCGGCGCCCGAAAGCGCCGTGACGAGGGCCCCCGCCATCGCGGCGCCCCGCATCGCCTTGCCCCAATGCCACGCCATCGCGTCCCCCTCGCGCCCCGCACGCGCCACCGAATTCGTTAACGAGCATGACGGACGTGGCTCCGCCATGCAAGGGCGGGAGCCCTTACCGGCTCGCGCCGGGGACCCAGAGCGTGTCGCCGCCGACCCCGCTATTGGCGAAGCGCGCGGCCACGAAGAGGAAGTCCGAGAGGCGGTTGACGTAGCGCAGCGCCACCGGGTTGAGGCGGGCGGTCCGCGCGAGGGCCACCATCTCGCGCTCGGCGCGGCGCGCCACGGTGCGCGCGAGGTGGAGGAGCGCCGCGGCCTCGCTCCCGCCCGGCAGCACGAAGGAGGCGAGGGGCGAGAGCTCGCCGTTCAGCGCCTCGAGATCGCGCTCGAGGGCCTCGACCTGGGCCTCGACGATGCGCAGGGGCGTTCCCCTGGTCTCGGCCTCCTCGGGCACGCAGAGATCGGCGCCGAGATCGAAGAGCTCGTTCTGGATGCGCGCCAGCATGGGGTCGAGGGGCGGCCCGAGCTTCAGCCGCGCGAGCCCCAGGACCGCGTTCAGCTCGTCGACCGTGCCGTAGGCCGCGATGCGCGGGTCGTCCTTCGAGACGCGCGCGCCCGAGCCCAGCGCCGTCGTGCCGTCGTCGCCGGTCTTGGTCGTGACGCGCGTGATGCGGACCAAGGCCTCAGCCCCCGTGCCCCGAGAAGAGCAGCGCGAGCAGGATGAGGAGGAGCGCGACCCCCTGCGCGACGACCCGAAGCTGCATCAGCCGGTTCGAATATTTCTTGTCGAAGGTTCCGCCGCGCGCCATGGCGAAGAGGCCCGCGCCCAGAATGGCGACGACGACCGACAGCGCGATCATGATGACGATGGCCCAGCTCATGGCGAACTCCCTTTTCCAAGTCACAATATGGCGTGCCGGGCGCGCTTGTCTCGGAGCGTCCGGAGCGCGCGGCGCAATAAATTCCCGGCGGCTTCCACAAGCTCTCCACGGCTTCTCCCCAGGACGCCCGCGCGAATCCGGTCGAATCCGTCGCGGCCGCCACAAATCGACAAGGATCGGCGGCCTCCGTCCGGCGAATCCGCGAATCCGGACGGCCTCCGCGCGGAAGCGGGCCCCCATGCGTTCGTTGCCGGCGCCAAATGCGCGCGATCTGTGAACGCCGTCACTTACGAAAGGCGCGAAACCCGCCAAATCTGTTGCGCTGGCTGGCCCCGTTAAGGTTAATAATTGGGGCGTGGGTGACCCGAGCGACGATTCGGGACGGGCTGGCATGGACGCTCGAGCCGCCGCCGGCGCGCTCCGGCGTTGAGCGAGGCGAGGTCGGCGCCAAGGTCGGGCCTCGTAGTGGACAACCTCCCGCGCCTGGCGCGGCCGTGGTCACGAAGGAGACGATGGCAGTGGCGAAATCGAAGTCGGAGCACGACCGCGACAAGGCGAACGATCAGCTTTTTTCCTTAGGGGAAGGAGCTGTCGCGTCGGTGCGATCGGAACACCTCGAGACGGCCCAGCACATGGGCAAGGCGGGTAGGCCGATCGAGTCCGAAGACATATTCGGATGGGCGAGTGGCTTCGTCGGCGCATTGAGCGCGAGAGCCAATGAGCTGCGGGCGGAGTTCGATTCGAACGAAGCGGAGCTGCGCGATAGAACGCTCGGCATCCCTCCAAAATGGCTGAACATTCCGACGATGCTGGTCGCAACCGCGCTGGTCGGGTTCGCCCTTTGGATCGACTATGCGATTCTCAACGTGTTTTGGACGGGCGTGCTGTCCGATCAATTCGGAAAGGTGCCGAAGGGCCTTCAGCAGGACGTCGTGCTCAAATCGGGCCAGGTGCTTGTCGCGGTGCTCGCCATGCACCTGTACCAGGAATATTGGGGGCCACGCGGACGAAAATTCTTCGCCGCTATCCTCTTCTGGACCGTGATCGCGGTGGTCGCGGGCTTCGGCTTCCTCATCGCCAAAGGCTCGCTGTCGGTCGATGCCACGTTTGGCGGAATGAGCCTGACGTCGAGCGGCGCGAGCGCTAGCGATGAATTGGCGGGGCTCGGCTTGGGCACGGCCAGCGCGCCTGCATCTGACGGAGCCGCTGTCGCGATGGGTGAGGCGCTTCAGTCGACGGAGACGTTGGTCTTTCTTGCCGTCATGATGCTCGTGTTTTTCCTGGTTACAAGTTTTGCATCCTACATGATGCACTACGTCACCAGCGGATGGCGGGGCCTCACAAACAGCTATGTCGGAAGCGTATCGTCCCGCGGCATCGACCACCTGAACTACCTCCGGCATCGCAACAAGATCATCGCCCCGTGGCTGAGGCGGCTCGAATACAACGATCTGGGATGGAGCCACCTGAACGGGCATCTCGCAATGGTGCTCGAAGCCTACAGGCGCGGTAGAAAAGGCCGCATCGTCAACGTCAACATCGGCATCGTGCGGGCTCAGGAAGAGCACGCGTCCAAGATCGCCGCGGACATGACGCGCGACGGCGGAGATTGGGATCGCGCCGCGGTCGCCAGCTACTTCCAGAATATGGCGCCATCGGACGAAACGAGCGGGGCCGAAACCGAGGAAGATCGCCGCGGCGGCGGACGCGCGCCGTTCGAGGCGATCGACGGCGGCCGGGGGCGGGAAGCCGCCTGAGGCTGAGGAGGGCCGGAGCCGCGGCATGCGGCTTCTGCGGCTCGGGGCGCGGGCGAATGTCCGCGCCCGAACGGCTTGAGGGCGTCGACGGCAGTTCGCGTCCGGACGGCAAAGGCAAAATAGGGGGAGATTGCCATGACCGGCCTTTCGACCATCCGCCCGCGCGGGCTCGCCATCGCGCTCTGCGCGCTCGGTGCCACGCTCCTCGCCCTGCCCGGCGCGGCGGCGGCCAAGGCGACGCAATACGTCATCGGGCTCGACCTTTCGAAGAGCAATCCGCTCGTCACCGACTCGGACTATGCCCGCAAGGTGGCGACGCGCATCGAGCCGCTGATCCAGCATCTGGAGTTCATGGACATCGTCACGCTGCGGACCTTCGGCAGCTACAACACCGGCGAGAACGCGCTCCGGATCGACAAGACGATCTCCAAGCTCGATCCCGCCGAGAAGGTGTCGATCATCGTGCGCGAGGTCGTCGCCGGCGTGCCGCGCCTGATCGAATCGGGCCGCCTCAAGGCGCAGCCCTCCACCAACATGCTCGCCTTCATGGAGAACATGGCCGAGGTCGTCGACTGCAAGAAGGTCAACACGACCTTCATTCTGATCACGGACGGCATCGAGGACTCGGCCTATGCGCGCCTCATCGCCAAGGGCGCGACGCTGCCCGAGCCGAGGGCCGATCTCTTCAAGGGCTGCCAGGAGCTGCAGATCCTCGGCCTCGGCCAGGGGCAGTCGAGCCCGGAGATCACCGTGCGCCTGCGCGAGCAATGGACCGCCTGGGCCGAGAAGGCCGGCTTCAAGTCCTTCCTCGGCCTCAACGACTGGTAAGACGCCCGGGCGCGCACCGGCGCCGCCGCTTCCCTCGCTCTGCGGGAGAGGGATGCGAGACCAGGCGCTCCTTCTTGGGAGCGCCCGGCCGCAGCCGGGTGAGGGGCCCGGCCGCTGGTGGGAAACATCCGTTCACAGCCGGACCGGCGGCCCCGTCCGCCTCCCGGCCTCGCCGCTCAGACGAGCCCGAGCCGCGCGCGGATGTCGGCAGGCCTCGCTCCCGCCGCGCGCAGGGCGGCGAGCGAGAGGCTTTCGCTGCGCTTGGCGAGGCGCGCGCCGGCGGCGTCCCGCACGAGGGCGTGATGGTGCCAGCGCGGCACGGGCAGGCCGAGGAGCGCCTGCAGGACGCGGTGGACATGCGTCGCCGCGAAGAGATCCTCGCCGCGCGTGACGAGGGTGACGCCCTGCGCCGCATCGTCGACCGTCACCGCGAGATGATAGCTCGCCGGAAAATCCTTCCGTGCCAGGACGACGTCGCCGGAGCCGGCGGGATCGACGGCGATCTCGCCCTGCTCGCCCGCGGGGCCGCGGCCCTCCTCGCGGAAGGCGAGCGCTCCCGCGATCGCCAGCGCCTTCGCGGCGTCGAGGCGCAGCGCATGCGGCTCGCCTCGCGCGATCCGCGCCGCGCGCACGCTCTCGTCCAGCGCGCGGCACGTGCCGGGATAGAGCGGGCCGTCGGGGCCCTGCGGGGCGCCCGCGCTCCGGGCGACCTCCTCGGCGATCTCCCGGCGCGTGCAGAAGCAGGGATAGAGGACGCCGAGCGAGGCGAGCCTTCGAAGGGCGGCGGCATAGTCCGCGACGTGCTCGGATTGTCTGCGCACGGGCGTCTCGAAGGCGAGGCCGAGCCAGGCGAGGTCCGCGAGGATGGCCGCCTCGAACTCGGGGCGGCTGCGCGCGGCGTCGATGTCCTCGATCCGCACGAGGAAGCGTCCGCCGCCGGCGCGCGCGAGGTCGTGGGCGAGGATCGCGGCGAAGGCATGGCCCAGATGCAGGGCGCCCGTCGGGCTCGGGGCGAAGCGGGTGACGGGAGGCGTCGGCATGGACATGACATCTCCCATCTCCAGCGCCTAAAAGGAAGGCGGTCCGGTTCACAAGGAGGTCTGCGATGTCGCTGGGGTCCGAACGCAAGCTTGGCGAGCTCACGGGCCCGCGCCTGCCGGCCGCGAGCGGCAAGGCGGACCGCCTCGTCGTCTTCCTGCACGGCTACGGCGCGGACGGGCAGGATCTCATCTCGCTCGGCGCCCATTGGGCGCGCGCCATGCCGACGGCGGCCTTCGCCGCGCCCAACGCGCCTGAGCGCTGCGAGATGTCGCCCACGGGCTATCAGTGGTGGGGCTTCTCGACGCGCCGCTCGCCCGAGGAGGCCGCGCGCGGGGCGCAGGCCGTCGCGCCGCTGCTCGACCGCTTCCTCGACGCCGAGCTCGCGCGGCTCGCCATCCCCGCCGACCGCCTCGCGCTCGTCGGCTTCAGCCAGGGCACGATGATGGCGCTTCACGTCGGCCTCAGGCGCGCCGTTGCGCCCGTGGGCATCGTCGGCTATTCGGGCCTCCTCCTTATGCCCGAGCGCCTCTCTGAGATCTCGGCGCGCCCGCCCGTCCTGCTCGTGCACGGCGACGCGGACGAGATGATCCCCGCCGCACGCACCCACGATGCCGCCGCGGCGCTCGGCGAGGCCGGCGTGCCCGTGCAGTGGCACATATCGCGCGGCATCGGCCACGGCATCGCGCCGGACGGGCTGGAGCTGGGCGGGCGTTTCCTCGTCGACGCGTTCGGCGGCCGCCTCCCGGCCGGCGCGCGCCCCTAGCGCCTCCGGCGCCCCAGGGCTAGGGGCGTCATGAAGCCTTCACGCCATATCGTGTATGGTAGGTCAGATTGCGCCGGGCCGGATTTCCTCTAGGCTGTCGGCGGGCCGACTACCCAGGCGCCGGGGCGATCCGGGAGGCGTTGCGTGCTGCTTGCGAGCGAGACCTTGGACGGGCTGCCTGCCCCCGTGCCGCTGGCGACCGGCGCGGCGCGCTCGCCCGAGAGCTGCCCCGCGCTCGTGCTCAACGCGGACTTCCGTCCCTTGAGCTATTTTCCGCTGTCGGTGTGGTCGTGGCAGGACGCGATCAAGGCGGTCTTTCAGGACCGCGTGAACATCGTCTCCGAATATGACCGCGTCGTGCGCTCGCCGACCTGCGCGATGCGCCTGCCGAGCGTCATCAGCCTGAAGACGTTCGTGAAGCCCGCGCGCCAGCCGGCCTTCACGCGCTTCAACGTCTTCCTGCGCGACCGCTTCCGCTGCCAATATTGCGGCGCGAGCCAGGATCTGACCTTCGACCATCTCATCCCGCGCTCGCGGGGCGGGCGGACGACCTGGACGAACGTGGTGACCGCGTGCTCGCCCTGCAACCTCAAGAAGGGCGGGCATCTGCCCTCGCAATGCGGCATGACGCCGGCGCGCCGTCCCATGCAGCCGACGGTGCAGGAGCTGCACAATAACGGGCGCCTCTTCCCGCAGAACTATCTGCACGAGAGCTGGCAGGACTATCTCTATTGGGACAGCGAGCTCGAGCCTTGACGCGGCCCCGCGCGGCCGTCCTTGCGGGCCTGTTCGCCGCCGCCCTCGGACTTGCCCATGCCGCGGAGCCGCCGGCGCAGGACGGCGCGGCCGAGTTCGTCGCCATGGCGATCAGGGAGCATGCCGGCGAGGTGCGCCTCGCCCGCCTCGCGGCCGAGCGCGCCGCGACGCCCGAGGTGCGCGCCTTCGCCGAGACGATGCTCGCCGACCACCGGGACGCCAAGGCCGCGTTCCTCGAGGTCGGGCGCGCGCTGAAGCTGCGCCCGCCGCGCGGCATCGCCGACGAGGCGGAGGAGGAGTTCGCCGCGCTCTCCGCGCTCGAAGGCCGCGCCTTCGACCGCGAGTTCCTGGCCTACGCGGTCGACGTCCACGAGAGCGTCCTCGCCGACTTCGTCCGCGAGGCGCGGGCCGGCCATGGCGAGGCGAGCCGGGAAGCCGAGCGCGAGCTCGCGATGCTGCGCCGGCATCTGCAGACGGCGCGCAACCTCAAGGTCCGCCTCGGCGCCGGCCCCTGACGCCCGAAAGACCGCAGGCGGACGAAGCGCTCAGAGCTTCTCGAGGATCACGCTGCCTGCGGAGTATCCCGCTCCGAAGGAGCACAGGAGCGCGAGATCGCCCTTGCGAAGGCCCTCGCGGTGCTTGTGGAAGGCGATGACCGAGCCGGCCGAGCTCGTGTTCGCGTAGGTGTCGAGGATGATGGGCGCTTCCTCGGGGCTCGGGTCGCGGCCGAGCACGCGGCGCGCGATGAGCTCGTTCATGTTGGCGTTGGCCTGATGGAGCCAGAGCCGCTTGAGCGCGGCGGGCTCGAGGCCGAGCTCCTTCAGATGGGCGAGGATGAGCTCGGCGACGAGCGGCACGACCTCCTTGAAGACCTTGCGGCCCTCCTGGACGAAGAGCTTGTCGGGCTTGCCGATGCCTTCGGGGGCGGCGCGGTTGAGGAAGCCGAAATTGTTGCGGATGTTGTTCGAGAACTGCGTCGCGAGCCTCGTCCCGAGGATCCTGAAGGCGCCGGTCCCCCGCGCCGCCTCGGCGGGCTCGAGCAGCACCGCCGTCCCGACGTCGCCGAAGATGAAATGGCTGTCGCGATCGCGGAAGTTGAGATGGCCCGAGCAGATCTCGGGATTGACGACCAGGACCGCGCGCGCCGTCCCGGCACGGATCATGTCGGATGCGACCGTCATGCCGAAGGTCGCCGACGAGCAGGCGACGTTCATGTCGAAGGCGAAGCCCTTCGCGCCCAGCGCCTTCTGCACCTCGATGGCGATGGCGGGGTAGGCGCGCTGGAGGTTCGAGCAGGCGCAGATGACGGCGTCGATCTCCGTCCCCTGACGGTCCGCCGATTTCAGCGCCTCGCGGGCCGCCGCGACCGCGATCTCGGCGAGGATCGAGGGCTCCTCGTTCGGCCGCTCGGGGATCGAGGGCACCATGCGCGCGGGATCGAGGATGCCGTCCTTCTCGACGACGAAGCGCGCCTTGATGCCGGACGCCTTCTCGATGAAGGCGACGCTCGAGGGCTCGATCGCCGCCGCCTTTCCGGACGCGATGGCCTCGGCATTGGCCGCGTTCTCGCGCGCGGCAAAGGCGTTGAAGGCGGCGACGAGCTCCTCGTTCGAGATGGAGTATGGCGGCGTGTAGAGGCCGGTCGAGCTGATGGCGACGCTCATGGCGCAAACGCTCCCCCCGGATCGGCGGGCCGGTTTCCCGTTCGTTGAAACTGACCGAAGTGTCGCCTGAGCCGCGCTCGGCGCGCAAGCGTCCGCGCCGGAGGCGTCAGCCCTTGGCGAGCCGGGCGACCTCCGCGTGGCGGAAGCAGGCGGCGGTGTGATCGTTGACGAGGCCCACGGCCTGGGCGAAGGCATAGACGATGGTCGGGCCGACGAAGCGAAAGCCCTTTTCCTTCAGGGCCTTGGAGAGGCGCACGCTCATCTCGGTCTGGGCCGGAATCTCGCTCATGGCGCGCCAGCGGTTCTGCACCGGACGCCCGTCCACGAAGCCCCACAGGAAGCGGTCGAACGCGCCTTCGCCGTCCGTCTCCCGCATGTCGAGGACAATGCGCGCGCCGGCGATCGCCGCTTCGATCTTGCCGCGATGGCGGACGATGCCCGGATCGGCGAGCAGGCGCGCAATGTCCCTCTCGCCGAAGCGGGCGACCTTCTCGGGCTCGAAGCCCTTGAACGCCTTCCGGAAGGCCTCGCGCTTCCGCAGGATGGTGATCCAGGAGAGGCCGGCCTGAAAGCCGTCGAGCATGAGTTTCTCGTAGAGGGCGCGGTCGTCGTGCTCGGGCACGCCCCATTCCTCGTCGTGATAGGCGACGTAGAGCGGGTCCTCGCCAGGCCAGGCGCAGCGCGACGCCGTCACGGCGCGCCTCCCTCGGCGCCGGGGGCCGCCAGCCAATCGGGCCAGCGGATGCGGGCCGGGGTGCCGTCCGCCTCGAGCGGGCCGTCGAGGCCGACCCCTTCCTCGACGAGGCGGTCCGTGCGCAGCAGCGCGAAGCCGCCGGGGCCGGCGGACGAGACGATCTCGCCGACGTCGCGCCCGCCCGCGCGCAGCACGGTTCCCTGCGCGGGGAAGGGCTCGGCCGCGACCGGCACCAGGCGCTTCTTCAGCCCGGCGCGGTGGCGCATGCGCGCCGTCAGCTCCTGGCCCACATAGCAGCCCTTGCGGAAATCGACCGCGTTGAGCTCGGCGAGATTGGCCTCGAGCGCGAAGAGCCTCTCGGGCGGCAGGTCGCCGGCGCCCTCCGCGACGCCGAGAGCGAGGCGGTGGCCGCGCCAATCGCCCTCCTCGGCGGGCGCGTAGCCCGCCGCGAGGAGGGGCTCGAGGCTTTCCTCCGTGGGCAGATAAAGTCGCGCGCCGAGGCCCTCGAGGCGCGGATCGCCGAGCGCGAGGCCTCCGAAGGCGGCGCGCGCCTCGCCCGGCACGAGGCCGTCAAGGCCGGGCAGCCCGCCCGCGCCGAAGAGGGCGTAGACGCGCACCCGCGCGCGCTCGTCGGCGATCGTGACCTTGGCGCGCAGCCGGTAGAGCGTGAGCTTCTTCTGCAGCATGGGCACGAGGCTCTCATCCGCCTCGAGAAGGAGGCCGCCCTCGGCGAGCTCGATTAGGAGCAGCTCGGCGACGAGCTTGCCCTGCGGCGTGAGGAGCGCGGCCGCGAGGCCCCGATCCGGCGCCAGGCGCCCAAGATCGTTGGTGAGCAGGCCCTGGAGAAAGCTCTTCGCCTCCGGCCCGCCCACGGCCAGCACGCCGCGCGAGCCGAGCGCCGCGGCGCGCGCGCCACTCCCGTCCTTCGCGTCGATGCCGTCCGCCATGCCGTCGCGCCTGCCCTTCGCGGGCCAAGACTGTCATGGGGACGCGCGCGACGGAAGGCCGCCGCCCTGGGCGGGTCACGGCGCCGCGCCGAGAACGACATGGCCGTCCGCGTCGCGCGTCCAGCCGGGATTGTGCGCGACCTCCCAGAGATGGCCGTCCGGATCGGCGAAGTAGCCGCGATAGCCGCCCCAGAACACCTTCTCGCCCTTCCGGACGATGCGCGCGCCAGCCGCCTCGGCGTCGCGCAGGGTCTCGTCCACCTCCGCCTCGCCCGCGACGTTGTAGGCGAGCGTCATCGCCTTGAAGCCCAGCTCGCCGAGCGGAAGCGATGCGTCCTGCGCGAGCTCGTCGAGGGCGAAGAGCGCGAGCGCGAAGCCGTTCATCTGATAGACCGTCCAGCCCGCGAGCGAGCGCGGATGCGGCGCAAAGCCGAGCCGGGCATAGAAGGCCCGCGCGCGCTCCATGCTCCGCACACCGAGGGTGATGAGGTCGACCCGCTGCTCCATGGCTGCACCGCTCCATATGTTCTCTTTTTGTTCTAGAGCCGATCCGGCCGGCCGTCAAGGGCGTGGACGCTCGCCTTTCCCGCCCGCGCCGCTACCATGGCGGCCCGAGTCGCGCCCCTTCGTCCGGAATCACGAGCCCATGCTGACAGCCGGCTTCTTCGCCGCCGACGACAGGCCGAGCCCTCGCGGCCTCGTCGAGGGGCTCGCGCAGGCGCTCGGCGGCGAGGGGCCGCCGGCCGTGCGGCTCGACACGGGCCGGCTTCTCATTCTCGAGGCGGCGGCGGCCGGCACCGCGGCCGAGGAGGCGCGCACGAGCGCCCGTTTCGACGCCGCCGATGCCGAGCTCACGCTCTCGCGCGCGACCTTTGGGCCGCGCCCGCTCTATTACCGCGAGCTCGCGGAGGGGCTCGCCTTCTCCTCGCGCCTCGCGCCGCTCGCGCGGCTTCAGGGAACGGCGCCCCTGCGGCCCGCCGCCGTGCAGGAGCTTCTCGAGCTTCAGTTCACGACCGGGCGCGAGACCGTCTTCGCCGATATATTCCGTGTGCGTCCGGGCGAGAGCGTGCGCGTGCGCGGCGGGCGCATCGTCGGGCGCGGTCGGGAGGCGGGCGCGCTCGAGGAGGCGGTCGCGCCGCGCTCGGAGAGCGAGGCGATCGAGGCGTTCGACGCGGCGCTCGTCGAGGCGCTGCGCCTGCGCATCGAGGCCGGCGGCCCGGGCGACCTCGTCACCACGGGTGAGGTCGAGGGCCTCGCCCTCGCCGTGGGCCTGCGGCGCCTCTCGCCGGGCGCCGGGCGCGTGCGCCTCTATTCCGACGCCCCGCGGGGCGCGGAAGCGCGCGGGCGTCTCGGCCGTCTCGGCCTCCTCGGCGCGCATGTCGAGGCGGTGACGGTGACGGGGGAGCTCTTCTGGACGGTGCTTCCGTCCGTCGTGGCGGCCATAGACGATCCGGCAGCGGATTATTTCTCGGTGGTGCTGCATCTCCTCGCGACCGGCGCGGCGAGGGGGCCGGGCCATATCGTCTCGCCGGTGGGCGCGAACGAGCTCTTCGCGGGCTATTCGCGCTATCGGCGCAATCAGCGTCCGAGCGTCCTCGGCGGCCGGGCTCTGCGCGCGCGCGGCCATCTCGAGGGCTTCCGCGTGCTGAAGGAGGAGGACGACCACTGGCGCGACGGCATCGCGGCCGCCGAGATCCGCCTGCGGTCGCGGCCGCTGACGGCGCTTCAGCGCGCCCAGGCGCTCGACTGCGGCGACTGGCTCGTGGCCGACGTCCTCAACGTGCACGAGCGCGTCTTCGGCGCGGCGGGGCTCGCCGTCAGCGCGCCCTATCTCGACGAGCGCCTCGCGCGGCTCGCCTTCACTCTGCCCGACCGCCTGAAGGTGCGCGGGCGCCACGGCAAATATCTCATCCGCCGCTGGCTCGAGCGCGTGGCGCCCGATCTCGAGCCCTTCGGCCCCCGCGCGCGGCCGCGCATTCCCATAGCGCGCCTTCTCGCGCACGAGGTCGGCCGCATCGCGCCGGCGCTCGCGCGCTCGCAGGCGCTGCTCGCCTATTGCGACGCCGGGGCCGTCGCGAGCCTGTGCGACCGCCTTGCCCGCACCGGGAACCGCCGCGCTGGCATCGCGGTATGGGTCCTCGTATTCTTCGCGCTCTGGCATGCCATCCACGTCGAAGGCAAGGCGCCCGAGGGCAGCGTCTTCGACATTCTGGCCTGAGCCCGGCGCGGGCAATCCATCCGGGAGCTGACGATGGCAACACCTTTCGATCTCGTTCTCGCCGGCGGCACGCTCGTGACGCCGGGCGGCCGCGTCGCGGCCGATCTCGCCGTCGCGGGCGGGCGGATCGCGGCGATCGGGGATCTCTCCTCGGCGAAGGCCGCCGAGCGGCGCGACGTCGCCGGGCTGCACGTGCTGCCCGGCGTCATCGACAGCCAGGTCCATTTCCGCGAGCCCGGCAACGAGCACAAGGAGGATCTCGAGAGCGGCAGCCGCGCGGCGGTGCTCGGCGGCGTCACGGCGGTCTTCGAGATGCCGAACACGGCGCCGCCGACGACGAGCGCGGCCGCGCTCGCCGAGAAGCTCGCCCGCGCGCGGGGCCGCATGTGGTGCGACCACGCCTTCTATGTCGGGGCGAGTCCCGAGAACGTCGACGGCCTCGCGGCGCTCGAGCGCCTGCCCGGCGCGGCCGGCGTGAAGATCTTCATGGGCTCGTCGACGGGCACGCTCCTGGTGGGCGACGACGACACGCTCGGCCGCATTCTCGCGCGCATCTCGCGGCGCTGCGCCGTGCACTCCGAGGACGAGGCCCGCCTCGTCGCGCGCAAGGGCCTCGCGCGCGAGGGCGATCCCTCGAGCCATCCGGTGTGGCGCGACGCGGAGACCGCGGCCGCGGCGACGCGCCGCCTCCTCGCGCTCGCGCGCGCGGCCGGCAAGCGCATCCACGTTCTGCATGTGACGACGGCGGACGAAATGCCGCTCCTGGCCGAGGCAAAGGATTTCGCCAGCGTCGAGGTGACGCCGCAGCACCTCACCCTCGCCGCGCCGGAGGCCTATGAGCGCCTCGGCACGCTCGCCCAGATGAACCCGCCGATCCGCGACGCGCATCACCGCGAGGCGCTGTGGGCGGGCCTCGCCGCCGGCATCGTCGACGTCATCGGCTCGGACCACGCGCCGCACACCCGCGAGGAGAAGGCCAAGACCTATCCCGCGACGCCCTCGGGCATGACGGGCGTGCAGACGCTCGTCCCCGTGATGCTCGACCACGTCGCCAAGGGCCGCCTCACGCTCGAGCGCTTCGTGGACCTCACCGCGCACGGTCCCGCGCGCCTCTTCGGCCTCGCGGGCAAGGGGCGCCTGGCGGTGGGCTACGACGCCGACCTCACGCTCGTCGATCTCGGGGCCGAGCGCGTCATCACCAACGACTGGATCGCCTCGCGCTGCGGCTGGACGCCCTTCGACGGCATGCGCGTCACGGGCTTTCCCGTCGCGACGCTGGTCCGGGGACGGATCGTCATGTGGGAGGGCGCGCTCCAGGGCGAGCCCATCGGCGAGCCGATCCGGTTCCAGGAGACGCTGGGAAAGGGGGAGTAGGGAGTAGGGAGTAGGGAGTAGGGAGTAGTGAGTAGCGAATAGGAGGCTGCGACCGCTCTTTCGTTTTTTCCCTACTCCCCACTCCGCTCAATGCAGCGAGATTTCGTGATCGAGCAGGCGCGCCTCGCCGGGCGAGATGATGGGCGCGGCCGCGACGCGCACGGAATGGAGGCGGCCGTCGAGATTGAGGCGCCAGAAATCCAGGAACTTGCGCAGGACGGGAAAGCGGGGGGCGAGGTCGAGCTCCTGCCAGAGATAGCTCTGCAGAAGCTTGGGGTGGTCGGGCAGGTGATAGAGAATTTCGGCCGTGGTGAGCCGGTACCCTTCGAGCTGCAACTCCAGTCGACGCGACATGACACCTCCGCTCCTAAACGCCGCACGGCGATCCTCGAGCGCGAGAAGGCTCCTCCTCTCCGGTTCCGGCGGGCGGAGCTTCGCTCCCCTTATGAAACCGGCCCCGACGAAAAAATTCGGTCGGCTTTTGCCGCCAATCCGAACCTAGGCGTAAACGCGGCGTTCACCTTGCGGGTTCCGCGTCCGCCGGACCCCAAGGCTAAGTTGGCGGATGGCGTTCTGTCGAGGCGGATTTTTGGCACTCCCGGGCTTTAAGTGCTTGGAAATTCAGCCTTTCGCCTCGGACGTGCGCCGGCTGGCCGCGGACGCCGCTTTGCGGTAGACTATATTTTGGTCGGATCGCCCAAATTCGCGGCCTGCGCGCCGGGAGCGCAGGCGGCCATGGGTGCGGGCCGGGCGGGATGCTTCCCCGCCGGCCTCCTGGCGTAAAGGCGTGCCGTGACGCAGCTCTTGATCCTCCTGCTGAAGGGATTGGGCATCGGCCTGCTCATCGCGGCGCCCGTGGGGCCGGTCAATCTGATCTGCATCCGCCGCACGCTCGCCTTCGGCCAGGTCAACGGCTTCCTCACGGGCACGGGCGCGGCGCTCGGCGACGGGCTCTTCGCGCTGCTCGTCGCCTTCGGCCTCACGGCGGCCTCGACCTTCGTCCTCGGCTATGCGGACATCGTCGCGTTCCTCGGCGGGGGCATCCTCATCGGCATGGGGCTGCGCACCTATTTCGCGCCGCCGCCGCGCATCGCGCTGCACGATCCCGCCATTCCGCCGCGCCGCCGGCGCCGGCTCGAGCGGCTGCAGGAGCGCGAGGGCTGGCGCACGCTTCTCGGCGCCATCTGGTCGACCTTCCTGCTGACGGTCACCAATCCCTTCACGCTGGTCGGCTTCTTCGCGCTCTTCGCGGGCCTTTCGGGCACGCTCGCCGAGGAGGGCAGCTATCTCACCGCGGCGCTTCTCGTCGGCTCCGTCGTCGCGGGCTCGGCGCTCTGGTGGTTCGCGCTCTCCAAGCTCATCGCGGCGTTCCGCAACCGCGTCTCGCGGCGGGCCCTGCAATGGATCAACCGCGTTTCGGGCTTTCTGCTCGGCTGCTTCGGCCTCGTCCTCCTCGTGCGGCTGCTCTTCGGGCCCATCGTCTGACATTCGCGCATAGCAAGGCTTCGCTTGGCGGGCCGAGCCGCTATGATCGCGCTCGGCCAGAGCAATCCGCGCCAAATCGGGATCGCGTTCGGTCCCGATCGATGGCCCGCCGATCTCGCCGCGGGAGAACACGCCATGAACGGTGCCGAAGCCTTGATCGAGACCCTCGTCGCGAACGGCGTCGAGGTCTGCTTCAACAATCCGGGCACGTCCGAAATGCATCTCGTCGGCGCCATCGACAAGGTGCCGGGCATGCGTCCGATCCTCGGCCTTTTCGAGGGCGCGGTGACGGGGGCGGCGGACGGCTACGGGCGCATGGCGGGTAAGCCCGCCTGCACGCTCCTCCATCTCGGGCCCGGCCTCGGCAACGGGCTCGCGAACCTGCACAACGCCAAGAAGGCCGGCACACCCATCGTGAACATCGTGGGCGAGCACGCGACCTATCACCGCAAATACGACGCGCCGCTCTCCTCGGACATTGCGAGCCTCGCGCGGCCCATGTCGCACTGGGTGCAGACGGTCGAGCACGCCGCCGACGGGCCGCGCCTCGCGAGCCTCGCGGTCGCCGAGGCGCTCGGGACGCCGGGGCGCATCGCGACGCTGATCCTGCCCGCCGACTCCGCCTGGAACGAGCTCGGCCGGCGCGACGCGCCGCCGCGCGCGAGGCCCGCCGCCGCGCCGCAGGTTCCCGGAGCGCGCATCGACGCGGCGGCGAAGGCGCTGCGGGAGGCGAAATCGGCCGCCATCGTCCTCGGCAACGACGCGATGCGCGAGGGGCCCCTGCTCGCGGCGGCCCGCATCGCCGCGGCGACCGGCGCGCGGCTCTATGCCGAGACCTTCTCCAAGCGCACCGAGCGGGGCGCGGGGCGCGTCGCGGTGAAGACCATCCCCTATTTCGCCGAGATGGCGCTCGACGAGCTCAAGGGCGTCGACCTTCTGCTGCTCGCCGGCGCGCGCATCCCCATCGCCTTCTTCGCCTATCCGGGCAAGGCGAGCGTGCTGGTGCCCGAGGGCGCGCGCACGCAGGACCTCGCGCGTCCCGACGAGGACGTGCCGGACGCGCTCGAGGCCCTGGCCGAGGCGGTGGGCGCGCCGCGCAGCGTCAACACGCTGCAGGAGGCCAAGCGGCCCGGCCTCGGCGAGGGCCGCCTCAACGCCCACGAGATCGGCCGCACGCTGGGCGAGCTTCTGCCCGAGAACGCCATCGTCGCGGACGAAGGCTGCACCTGCGGCCTCTGGGCGAGCGTCCATACGGCGGGCGCCCCGCCGCACGACTGGCTCCAGCTCACGGGCGGCTCGATCGGCCTCGGCATTCCGCTTGCGACCGGCGCGGCGGTCGCCTGCCCGGACCGCAAGGTCGTCTGCATCCAGGGCGACGGCGGAGCGATGTACACGATCCAGGCGCTCTGGACGCAGGCGCGCGAGGGGCTCGACGTCGTGACGATCGTCTTCGCGAACCGCTCCTACGCCATCCTCAACATCGAGTTCGACCGGGTCGGCGCCGGCAAGGCGGGCGAGAAGGCGCAGTCCATGCTGGAGATCGGCAATCCCGAGATCAATTTCGCCGAGCTCGCCCGGGCCATGGGCGTCAACGCCATGCGCTGCACCACCGTCGAGGCCTTCAACAAGGCCCTCGCCGACTGCATGGCGACCAAGGGCCCCCACCTCATCGAGGCGGTGCTGTAGTAGGGGGCGAGCCCGCCACATCCGTGACGTCGTCCCGCGGTCGAGCCGCGGGATGACGGCTTAGGCCACAGACCCACAACGCCGTCATCCCGGAAGCCATCCCGGCCTTCGCCGGGACAAGATTTGCCCCAAATCTTTGATTTGGCCGGCAAATTGAGCTGTCCGGGATCTGCCGCTTGCGGAGCATCGCCCAGCCGCAGATCCCGGACGCCAAGGCTCGCAAGGCCGGAAATGCGAGCATTTCCGGGCTCGCCTAGAGCCTGCCCCTGCGAAGGCAGGGGCTCCGGGATGACGGGGTGGGGGCCAATGAGTCGGTGACCTAATGTGGGGGCGAGCGCGGGGAATGCGGGCCACGGGACGCCGCCCTCGAAACTTCCCGGCAAGGCGCGCCCGGCTATACTCCGCTCCCGCCCGCTTCCGGGCGCGCGAGCGGAACGTCTGCCCATGGCCACCAATACGAGCGAGAAGCCCGGCGCGAGCCTCGAGATGTTCGGCTTTTCGGGGCCGCCGGCCCCCGCGCCCCTGCTCGGGCGTCGGCTCGTCGAGCTCGGCATCCTCTCGGAGGACCAGCTCAAGGCCGCGCTCGAGGCGCAGTCGCGCTCGCCCCACCGCATGCTGGGCTCGATCCTCACCGAGAAGGGCCTCCTCTCGGACGAGAGCCTCGCCGGCGTCCTCGGCGATCCCTCGCTCGCGCCGCCCTTCGATCCGCGCACGATCCTTCTCGATCCGCAGGCCGTGAACCTCCTGCCGCAGGACGTCGCCGCGAGCCACAAGGTGCTCGCCATATCGAGCGGGGGCGGGGCCATCATCATCGCCGCGAGCGAGGGCTCGACGGCCAATTTCGCCGAGGAGCTCAAGCGCTATCTCCCGCACGGCGCGCGCATCGAGCCGCGCTTCTGGCCGGAGGAGGCGCTCGCGAGCGCCATCTCCTCCGTCTACGGCAATCCCCTCGCGCTCAAATCGGTGATCCAGGAGCTCGCGCGCATCGCGCAGGGCCCGCCCTCGGCGCGGCCGAGCCGGCTCGAGGACTGGCGCAATCCCATCGTGCGCTTCGTCAACGCCGCGCTGCTGGAGGCGATCCGCCTCGGCGCCAGCCACATCCACATGGAGCCGCAGCGCGACCACATGCGCTTCGCGCTGCGCGTCGGCGGCGCGCTCCAGAGCGTGCTCGAGGTGCCCATCTTCGCCTGGCCGGACACGGCCGCGCGGCTCGCCCGCCTCGGCGGGTGGAGCGAGGCCTGCGAGGCGATGCTCGGCCGCGGCAAGGTCAAGGGCGCTCCGCCGCCCGCCGTCGCGGAGGGCCTCATTCCCCTGAAGCTCGGCACACGAACGATAGATGCGCGAACGCACGCCGTCCTCACCGAGGCGGGCATCGCGGTGACGGTGCTGCTCGTCGAGACGCGCGGAAGCCCCGCCGATCTCGGCAGGCTCGGCCTCACCGAGTCGAACGAGGCGGGCCTCGTCGCGACGGCGCGCCGGCCCGGCGGCATGCTGCTCATCGCCGGCCCGGCGAGGTCGGGACGCTCGACGACGCTCTACGCGCTTCTCGACCGCATCCGCGCCTCCGACACCACGATCCTCGCGATCGACGACCGGGCGGAGGTCGTCGTCGAGGGCGTGCGGCAGATGCGCCACCAGTCGGGCGACACGAAGGGCGCGCTCGTCCTCGCCGAGGCCGCCCTTCGTCAGGACCCGGACGTTCTCGTCTTCGGCTCGATCGACGCGCCCGAGCTCGCCGAGGCCGCGTTCCGGGCCGCCGTCGCCGGCCTCAAGGTGATCGCCACCTTCACGGCGCGCGACGCGATGGCCGCGCTCGCCCGGCTTCAGGCCTTCGGAATCGCGCCCGAGCTCATCGCGGGCACCATGTCCGGCGTCTATGCCCAGCGCCTCCTGCGCCGCCTGTGCCCGGTGTGCAAGACCTCGCGCCCTGCGAGCGGAAGCGACCTTCTCGAGGCCGGCCTCGCGCCGGGCTCCGTCGCCACGCTCACCGAGGCGAAGGGCTGCCCGACCTGCCGCGAGACGGGCTACAAGGGCCGCCTCGTCCTCTCGGAGCTGCTGGTCGTGGACGGCGAGCTCGAGGACCTCATCGCCAATCGCGCGCCGCGACTCGAGCTTCTCGACTTCGCCCGCCGGCGCGGCTTCGCCCCGATCGCCGAGGACGGGCTTTTGCGCCTTTCCAAGGGCGAGGTGACGCTCGCCGACCTCGCGCGCCTCGTCGATCTCTCGGCTGTCAGGGAGGGCTAGCCGACGGCCGGTACGGGGAGAAATCGCTTGACTTTCGGCCCCTCCGGCCGCATCTGTCTCCCAGATTTCTCGCGACCGCGCGAGGTGCCGGCGGCCGCAACCGAGCTTTTGAGCAGGTTCGCGGTAGTTTGGCTCTTGTTCTCGAGACGTCCCATTTAACCTCCGTTTGCTCCAGGTGCGCGTGGAAGACGGGAACGCGCCATTCGGCATCCGCGGGCCAATTCGCCCGCCTCGCCCGGTGCAATTTGAGGAACTCAATCTCCAGTGACTGAAACGACCTTTTCCGGGCTCGGCCTTGCCGCCCCGATCCTGACGGCGCTCGACAGCGGCCGTTACCATTCGCCGACCCCGATTCAGGCGGGCGCGATCCCGCCCCTCCTGGCGGGCCGCGATCTCCTGGGCATCGCCCAGACGGGAACCGGCAAGACGGCGGCCTTCGCGCTTCCGCTGCTGCATCTGCTGAGCGAGGCGCGCGAGCGGCCGAGCCGCCAGGGCGTGCGCGCCCTCGTCCTCGCCCCGACCCGCGAGCTCGCCGTCCAGATCTTCGAGAGCTTCGCCGCCTATGGGCGCAATCTCAAGCTGCGGCGGGCGGTGCTCGTCGGCGGCGTGGCGCAGGGGCCGCAGCGCAGCGCGCTCGCCCAGGGCGTCGACATTCTCGTCGCCACGCCCGGCCGGCTGCTCGACCACATGGAGCAGGGCAACGTCCACCTCCAGTCGGTGCGCCATCTGGTGCTCGACGAGGCCGATCGGATGCTCGACATGGGATTCATCCGCGACGTGCGCAAGATCGTCGCCGCCCTGCCGAAGGGCCGCCAGAGCGTGCTCTTCTCGGCGACCATGCCGGCCGATGTCGGCACGCTCGCGCGCGACATGCTGAAGGATCCCGTGCGCATCGAAGTGACCCCCAAGGTCGTCACGGTCGAGCGCATTCACCAGCGCGTGCATCATGTGGCGCAGGGCGGCAAGCCCGCGCTCCTCGTCGGCCTCCTGGGCGATCCGGCCTATCGGCGCGTCATCGTCTTCACCCGGACGAAGCGCGGCGCGAACCGCGTCGCCGAGACCCTCGGCAAGGCCGGGATTGCCGCCGACGCCATTCACGGCAACAAGTCGCAGAACGCCCGGCAGGGTGCGCTCGAGCGCTTCCGGAACGGCAAGGCGCGGGTTCTCGTCGCCACCGACATCGCGGCCCGCGGGCTGCACGTCAGCGAGGTGAGCCACGTCATCAACTACGAGCTGCCGAGCGAGCCCGAGACCTATGTCCACCGCATCGGCCGCACGGCGCGCGCCGGCGCGGCGGGCGAGGCGATCTCGTTCTGCGACGCGGGCGAGCTGGGCGCGCTTCGCGACATCGAGCGTCTGACCGGACGATCGATGGAAGCCGTCGGCGAGGCCGCCAAGGCGCCGCCGCGAGCGGCAAAGTCGCCGGTCAAGACGCCCGCGCGCGCGGGACGTCCCCGGCGCCGGTTCCATCGCGCGGCCGCCGCGTGATCGAGCCAAACTCGAATACGTCCTTCGACGGATCGTTTGTCGTCGGACGGAATGCTTAGCGAAGCCTATCGAAAGGAGACAGAATCGATGGCTACCGGAACGGTCAAGTGGTTCAACCCGATGAAGGGATTCGGTTTCATCGAGCCCGATGACGGCGGCAAGGACGTGTTCGTCCATATCAGCGCGGTCGAGCGCTCCGGCATCGGCACGCCGACGGAAGGCCAGAAGCTTTCCTACGAGCTGGAGCGCGATGCCAAGCGCGGCCGCGTATCGGCCGTCAATCTGCAACGCGCCTGAGGAGGAAGCGACCCGCGCAGCCCGCGCGGGTCTCCCCGCCAGTACGTTCGATGATTTGGAGGAGGAGGGCCGGCAGCGGCGTGTCGCCGGCCGGCCCGCTCGTACGAAGATGGAAGACCTGAAGACGGATCACGCTAGCGAAGTCGACGCGTTGCCGCTCCTGAGGGCCGGCAACGACACGCCGAAGGAACGCCCCTGCATGTCGTGCGGGCAGACCTTTCAGAGCGCCGGATGGCACAATCGTCTCTGCCCTCGCTGCCGCAGCCGCAGCGAGCCGACCGGATTCTGACGCGAAACCAGTGGCATTTGCATCCAGGCGAAATCGGGACGATTCCGTCTGGATGCAAATAGCTGCGCTTCCATTCCCGACATGGACCCGCATGCGGTCCCGCAAGCCCGAATTCCGCGCGAGCGGTCCGAGGGCCGCGCTCAGCGGCCGGAGCGCGAAACCTTCAGCGCGCCGGTAAGGCGCTCGCCCTCCGCCGCGAGCGAGGCCGCGTCGGCACGCGCGTCGCCCGAGCAGCTCCGATAGCGCTTCGAGCGCGCGTAGTAGGCGTCGTTGA
This sequence comes from Alphaproteobacteria bacterium, assembly GCA_024236075.1. Taxonomy (GTDB): domain Bacteria; phylum Pseudomonadota; class Alphaproteobacteria; order JACAEB01; family JACAEB01; genus JACAEB01. Next base: position 407,725 of record JACKLE010000001.1, read on the forward strand.
AGGCGGCGGTGAGGCGCGCGCGCAGATCCGTGGCGCCGCCTTCCGCGCGGATGAGCTCCATCATGTAGTTGCGCCAGAGCTGGGTCTCGTAGCCGCACAGGCTGCGCACGTAATGCATGCCGCCGAGGACCCCCGCGAGCTCCTCCAGCGCCTTTCCGCGCGGGTCCGCGGCCGCGCATGGCGGCACGGCGGCCAGCAGCGCCGCGCCGGCGATGAGCACACGGAACATTGTCGGGCGGAGAGGCACGGTCGGGACCCGGATTGGACGGCGCGCAGTGTCGCCGTCCAATGGGGCAGAATTTCGGCGCGGGGCTCGTCCCGCGTCAGAGGCCTTTCTGCTGGCGGTAGCGCGCCTCGTAGATCTCGAGGCGCTGCTTCAGGAAATTCTCCTTCGCGGCCGAGACGTCGTCGAAGACCATGGTCGCGCCCTTGGCGGTGTCGAAGGCGGGCCAGGCCGGCGCGCCCTGGTGATTGGGGTCGCCGGTCTTGGCGAAGGCGAGCCAGTAGCCGCTCATGAGGTTCGACATGGCGCGCTCCTTCTCGCCGACGAAGGCCGCGAGCGCCGGGATGGCGTCGAGCGAGCGGAACACGTAGGGGATCTCCGTGCCGTGGCCCGCGCCCGGCACCTGGCCGCGGCGCCGCTCGCTCACGAAGGCGAAGTGGTAGAGGTAGGACGGCTCGCCCAGGGCGGCCATCGAGGCCGCGAGATGGCGCGCGCCGGCGACGAAGACCGCATCGCCCCAGGCGCGCTGCGCGAAGAGCTCGTCCGAGATCGGACCGTCGGTCTCGTAGAGCTTGCGCGCCGCCTCGGCGACGGGGCCGAGCTGGGCGATGACCGTCGCGGGCGGGATGCCGAAGGTCGCCATCAGGCTCGCCTCGAAGGAGTTCGCGCCGACGAGGAGGGGCACCTTGTGGGCCTTGCCCTGGGCGATGAGCACGCCGAGATCGTCCTTGAGGAAGCGCCCGTCGATGAACGGCCCGAAGCCGATGTCGCCGAGGGGCGCGTTGGCGTCGAGCACGGTCGCCGCATCGAGCGCGCGCAGGGCGCTCGCCGGAGCGCCGGCCTTGACGCCGTGCGCCTCGCCCCATTGCTCGCCTTCCGCCTCCATGGACGGGCGGCCCGCGGTCTCCTCCTTCAGGCGGCGCTCATTGGTGAGGCCGCCCCCGGATTCGACGATCGCCTTGGCGAAGAGGCCCTCGCTCGCGGGGATCACGAGCAGGTGCGCGACGCTCGAGCCGCCCGCGGACTCGCCGAAGATCGTGACCTGCGAGGGATCGCCGCCGAACGCGGCGATGTTCGCCTGCACCCAGTTCAGCGCGGCGATCTGGTCCATGAGCCCGTAATTGCCGAGAGGGCCGGTCGGGTCCTCGGCGGTGAGCGCCGGGTGGGCGAAGAAGCCGAAGCGGCCGAGGCGATAGTTGATCGTCACCACCACGACGCCGTCGCGCGCGAGCGGCGCGCCGTCATAGAGCGGCGTGCCGCCCGAGCCGAAGCGGAAGGCCCCGCCATGGATCCACACCATGACGGGCAGGTTCTGCCCGGCCTCCGGCGCATAGACGTTGAGGAAGAGGCAGTCCTCGCTCGACTTGCCGAAATCGCGCATGGCGTCGCGGCGCTCGGGCTGGGTGCAGGACGCGCCGAAGGCCTTGGCGTCGCGCACGCCGTCCCAGCGGGCCGGCGGGGCGGGCGGGCGCCAGCGCAGCTCGCCGACGGGCGGCGCCGCGAACGGAATGCCCTTGAAGGCGCGCACGCCCTTGGCGAGCGTGCCCTCGACCTTGCCGAAGGTCGTGGCGACGACGGGCCCGTCCGCCGCGCCGGCGGGCGCGAGAGCGAGAAGAAGCGCGGCGAGCGCCGCCGCGAGGCCGGAAAGAAGGCGTCTCATGCAAGTTCCCCCATGCGTGACGTTCGGCGCGTCAGTTCGCGCCCTTCGGAATCGGGCTTGCCGCCTCGTGCAGGTCGAGGCGGGCCTTGAGATAGTCCGTGGCCGGAGCGGCGGCCGGGCCCAGGATCATGGTCTCGGGATGGGCGCCGGCATAGGCGGGCCAGTTCGGCGCGCCGGCGAAATTGGGATCGTGCGTCTTGGCGAAGGCGATCCAGTAGCCGCTCATGAGGCGGCTCATGGCCTCGTCGGCCTCCGTGTAGGGGGCCGCGGCGGGGCCGCCGCCCTTGGCGACGGCACGCCAGACGAAGACCACGTCCGTGCCGTGAGGAACGCCGGGCAGCACGGCGCGCCGCGCCTCCGGAACATAGGTCATGTGATAGAGATAGGCGGGCTCGCCGACGCCCGCCATCTGCGAGACGAGATAGCGCGCGCCCGAGACGAAGACCTGGTCGCCCGCGAAGAGCTGGGCCTCGCGCGCCGCGTCGCCGCCCGCATCCTCCTTGTACGCCGCATCTATCTCCGTCCGGCCGATGGGCGAGCCGTTGAGCATCGCCTCGGGCGAGCCGCCGAGCGTGGTGATGACCGACGCCTCGAAGGAGTTCGAGCCGGCGAGATAGGGCACCCTGGCCTGCTTGCCCTCCCGGAACAGCGTCCCGATGTCGTCGGGCACCACGGTGCCGTCGACGAACGGCCCGGCCGCGACCGGATCGCTGAGCGAGCGCCCGCCGAGCACGGTCTCGGCCTCCAGCGCGCGCAGATCCTCCGTGGACGCCTTGGAGCCGGGAAGGCCGGCCGCGTTGGCGAAGGCGATGCCGATCTCCTCGGCCGAGGGCCGCTGGTCGATGCGCTCCTTGAGGCGCACGCCCCGGCTGAGCCCGCTGCCGCCGGACTCGGAGATGGCGGCGGAGAAGAGCCCGCGCGCGCTCGGCATGACCATCAGGTTGTTCACGATGCCACCGCCGGCCGATTCCCCGAATATGGTGACGCGCGCGGCGTCGCCTCCGAAGGCGGCGATGTTGCGCTTCACCCAGTCGAGCGCTGCCACCACATCCATCAACGCGTAATTGCCGACGCGTCCGTCGGGGCTCTCGGCGGTGAGCGCGGGATGCGCGAAGAAGCCGAAGCGGCCGAGTCGGTAGTTGAGCGTGACCACGACGACGCCGTCCGGCGCGAGGCGCGCGCCGTCGTAGAAGGGCAGGCTGCCCGCGCCGATGCGGTAGGCCCCGCCATGGATCCACACCATCACGGGCAGGCCCTGCGCGCCTTCGGGCGCCCAGACGTTGAGATAGAGGCAGTCCTCGCTCATGGCGTCCTCGCCGAGCGTCCAGGCGCCGTCTCCGCGCGCGGGCTGCAGGCAGGTCGGCCCGAATTCCTTCGCCTCGAGCGCGCCCTGCCACGGCGTCACGGCCTGGGGCGGCTGCCAGCGCAGCGGCCCGACGGGCGGCGCGGCGTAGGGAATGCCGCGATAGACGGCGATGCCGTCCTCGCTCGCGCCCTCGAGGAGGCCGGCGTCGATCGTCGCGGTGGTCGCGGCCTGCGCGGAGGCGAGCGCAAGGCAGGCCGCGGCGACGAGTGCGCTGAGACGTAGGACGGACATGGCGTTCTCCCGACGGACCGGGCGGCCGAGCGGCCTGCAACTCCCGTGTCCCTTGGGCGCGCATGGTGGCGAAAAGCGCATGCGGAGTCGATGGGGCGGGCCATCGCTTCGTCGACAGGATTGGGTGCGGGACGAAAGTCAGCCGCGCGCTGCGCCGAGAAGGAGCCCGCTCGCGCCGCCGAGGAGGTGCGTGAGGCGCAGCCCGTCCTCGCTCATGGGCAGGAGGACGGCGCGGAAGAGAAGGCGGCGGCCGTCGAAGAGCTTCAGCTCGTCCTCGCTCGTCACCACTTCCTCCGTCTCGACCGCGCGGCGGATGTCCGCCGTCGCCCGGTCGAGCACCGTGGTCGTCCAGCGTCCCTCGCCCTGGAGGAAGACGCCCGAGAAGCGCGCGAGCTTGCCACCGAGGTAGCAGAAGTTCGGGAAGTCGACGCCCTTGCGGCAATCGATGAGGAAGCAGTTGTCCCAGTCCTCGCCGATCGCGGAGGGATCGACGGCCGAGACCAGCGGCAGGCGCGCGGTCCGCGGCAGCTCCTGCCAATGGCGCAGGAGGCGCCGCGCGAGGCGCCGCTCGCCCTGAGAGGAGGGATCGTAAGGCCCGTGGGCCTCGGCTCCTACCGTCGTCGTGGCGCCGGCATTGAGCCGGCCCGCCGCGTCCTGGGATTTCCTAAGCGCAAACATGCTTTCGCCCGAACACCCTCAGCGTCCCACTCGCCAAGGTAGGAGACAGGACTTGTCATGCCGTAAGCGCGGGCAACGCGATTCGCGGCAAATTCTTAACGATCTAGAAGAACCGGCGGGCCGCTTCGCCCATGCGCCGGCTTTCCGGCGCGAGGGGCAGGGCGTCGAGCTCCGCCGGGCTCGCCCAGCGCAGATCCGCCGCATCGCCGCCCGCGCGGGCCTCGCCCGAAAGGCGTCGCGCGGCGAACACCAGCAGCGTGACATGCGCCGTCACGGCGGCGCCCTCCCGGAGGACGATGTCGGCGACGTCGACGAGCCCGAGAAGCTCCGCCGCAAGCCCCGTCTCCTCGGCGAGCTCGCGCAGGCAGGCCGCGCGCGCGGCCTCGCCGGGCTCGATCTTGCCGCCCGGCAGGCTCCAGAGGCCGGCGAAGGGCGGCCTGGCGCGCCGGACGAGAAGGAGCCGGCCCGCCTCCCAGAGCGCCGCCGACACGCCGACGACGGGGCGCGCGCTCATGCCGGCGGCGGCGTGTCGAGGCGCAGGCGCTTGAGGATCGCCCGCGCCGCCGCGCCCGCCGTCGTCGCGCCTGCGGCGACCGCGCGCTCGCGCTCGGCGAGTTCGGGGCCGAGCACCGCGTCCGCCTTCAGGCGGGCGAGGACGCCGTCCTCGATGAGGGCGCGGAACCAGGCCGCCTCCTGGCGCGCGCGGCGCGCGGCGAGCGCGCCCGAGGCGCGTTCGGCGGCGATGCGTCCCTCGATGCGCGCCCAGAGCTCGTCGAGCCCGTCGCCCGTCGCGGCGCTGACGAGATGGACCGCCTCGCCCGCCGGGCCCGCGCCGCGAGCGATCGCGAGCGCGAGGCGGATGGCGCTCGCCGCTTCCTCCGCTCGCGGACGGTTGTCGCCGTCCGCCTTGTTGACCGCGATGAGATCGGCGAGCTCGAAGAGGCCCTTCTTGAGCCCCTGCAGCTCGTCTCCCGCGCCCGCGATCGTGAGGACGAGGAAGAGATCGACCATGTCGGCGACGGCGGTCTCCGACTGGCCGACGCCGACGGTCTCGACGAGGACGATGTCGTGGCCGGCCGCCTCGACGAGGAGGATCGCCTCCCGCGTCGCGCGCGCGACGCCGCCGAGCGCGAGGCCCGCGGGCGAGGGGCGGATGAAGGCCCTCGCGTCGGAGGCGAGGCGGGCCATGCGCGTTTTGTCGCCGAGAATGGCCCCGCCCGAGACGCGGCTCGACGGGTCGACGGCGAGCACCGCGATCTTGTGGCCCCCGGCGAGGAGGCGCGTGCCCAGCGCCTCGATGAAGGTCGACTTGCCGGCGCCGGGCGGCCCCGAAATGCCGACGCGCATGGCCGCTCCCGCATGGGGCAGAAGCGTCTCGAGCAGCGCCTCGGCGCTCTCCGCGTCGCGCGCGGCGGCGCTCTCGACGAGCGTGATGGCGCGGGCGAGGCTCGCGCGGTCGCCCTTGAGGACGGCCCGCCCGAGCGCGCCCGGGTCCGCGCGGCTCACTTCACCTCGTCGGCGCGGGCGACGATGTGCGTGACGATGCCGTACTCCTTCGCCTCCTCGGGGCCGAGCCAGTAGTTGCGGTCCGTGTCCTTCACGATGCGCTCGAAGGTCTGCCCCGTCTCGCGCGCGATGATGCGGTTGATCCGCTCACGCATCTTGATGATCTCCCGCGCCTCGATCTCGAGGTCCGAGGCCTTGCCGCGCGCGCCGCCGAGCGGCTGGTGCAGCATGAAGCGCGTGTTCGGGAGGCAGTAGCGGTTCTCGGGCTTGGCGCCGAGGAAGATGAGCGCGGCCGCCGAGGCGACCCATCCCGTGCCGATGACCTTCACCGGCGCGCCGACGAAGCGCAGGAGGTCGTGCAGGCTGTCGCCCGATTCGACATGGCCCCCCGGCGAGTTGATGAAGAGCTTGATCGGCTGCGCGCTCTCCGCGCCGAAGGCGAGAAGCTGCGCCGCGACGAGGCGCACCGACGCCTCGTCGATCTCGCCGAAGAGAAGGACCGTGCGCGCATTGTAGAGCGCCTTCTGCACGCCCATGAACGCCGCCTCGGGCGCGGAGGACTTCTTCTCGTGATCGTCGTCGTCGTCGAAGCGGGGCATAGGGGGGCTCCTTTTGGGGCAAGCGCGGAACTGAGAATCGTGTCTTTGGATCAGGGACTAGCAGATGGAGGTCGATTCTCTAACCGACCGCCAATCGCCGCACGCAAATTCCCCCCTCACGCCGCCTCTTCGAGCCCCGCCTCTATCGCGGCGAGGAGCTCGAGCGCGGCCTTGGGGATCACGGTGCCGGGCGGGTAGATGGCGGCGGCGCCGGCGGCCTTGAGGGCCTCGAAATCCTGCGGGGGCACGACGCCGCCGACGACGATGAGGATGTCGCCGCGGCCCTGCGCCTCGAGCGCGGCCTTGAGCTCCGGCACGAGCGTGAGGTGGCCGGCCGCGAGCGAGGAGACGCCGACGGCGTGCACGTCGTTCTCGACCGCCTGGCGCGCGGCCTCTTCCGGCGTCGCGAAGAGGGGCCCCACATCGACGTCGAAGCCGAGATCGGCGAAGGCGGAGGCGATGACCTTCTGGCCGCGGTCGTGGCCGTCCTGGCCCATCTTCGCGACGAGCAGGCGCGGGCGGCGGCCATGCGCCTCGAAGAAGGCGCCCGTCGCCTTGCGCGCGGCGGCGACATCGTCCGTGGTCTCGCTCATTTCGCGCCCATAGACTCCCGAGATGAGGCGGATCTCCGCCTGGTGGCGGCCGAAGACGCGCTCCATCGCCTGCGTGATCTCGCCGACCGTGGCACGCGCGCGCGCCGCGTCGACCGCGAGGGCGAGGAGATTGCCCTCGCCCCCCTCGGCGGCGCGCGTGAGGGCGTTCAAGGCCGCCTCGAGCTTCTGGTCGTCGCGATTGTCCTTCAGCTCACGGAGCTTTTCCATCTGCTCGGCGCGCACGCGCGCGTTCTCGACCTTGAGGACCTCGATCTGCGCGTCCTTCTCGGGGCGCCAGCGGTTGACGCCGACCACCACCTGCGCGCCCGCGTCGATGCGGGCCTGCGTGCGGGCGGCGGCCTCCTCGATGCGCGCCTTGGGAAGCCCCGCCTCTATGGCCTTGGCCATGCCGCCGAGCTTCTCGACCTCCTCGATATGCGCGAGCGCGCGGGCGCAGAGATCGTGCGTCAGGCGCTCGACATAGTAGCTGCCGCCCCAGGGGTCGATGGGATGGCAGACGCCCGCGTCCTCGCGCAGGAAGAGCTGCGTCGCGCGGGCGATGCGCGCGGAAAAATCCGTCGGCAGAGCGAGCGCCTCGTCGAAGGCGTTGGTGTGGAGCGACTGCGTGCCGCCATGGGTCGCGGCGAGCGCCTCGATGCAGGTGCGCGCGACATTGTTGTAGACGTCTTGCGCGGTGAGGCTCCAACCGCTCGTCTGGCAATGGGTCCGCAAGCACGAGGAGCGCGCGTTCTTCGGGGAGAACTCGCCCATGAGCTTCGCCCAGAGGAGGCGCGCGGCCCTGAGCTTGGCGACCTCCATGAAGAAGTCCATGCCGATGCCGAAGAAGAAGGAGAGGCGCGGCGCGAAGGCGTCGACGCCGAGCCCGACGCGCGTGCCCGTGCGCACATATTCGATGCCGTCGGCGAGCGTGTAGGCGAGCTCGAGATCGGCCGGGGCTCCCGCCTCCTGCATGTGGTAGCCCGAGATCGAGATCGAGTTGAACTTCGGCATCTTCTGCGAGGTATAGGCGAAGATGTCGGCGATGATGCGCATCGAGGGGCCGGGCGGATAGATGTAGGTGTTCCGCACCATGAACTCTTTGAGGATGTCGTTCTGGATCGTGCCGGAGAGCTTTTCCGGCGCGACGCCCTGCTCCTCCGCCGCGAGGATGTAGAGCGCCATGACGGGCAGCACGGCTCCGTTCATGGTCATCGACACGCTCATCTTGTCGAGCGGGATGCCGGCGAAGAGCTGGCGCATGTCGAGGATCGAATCGATCGCGACGCCCGCCATGCCCACATCGCCCTTCACGCGCGGGTGGTCCGAATCGTAGCCCCGGTGGGTCGCGAGGTCGAAGGCGACCGAGAGGCCCATCTGGCCGGCGGCGAGATTGCGCCGGTAGAAGGCGTTCGAGTCGGCAGCGGTCGAAAAGCCCGCATACTGACGAATGGTCCAGGGGCTCGCCGCGTACATGCTGGGATAGGGGCCCCGCAGATAGGGCGCGAAGCCGGGAAAGCCGTCGAGCGTGTCGAGCCCGTCGCGGTCGTCCGGTCCGTAGAGTCGCTTGACGGCGATGCCCTCGCGCGTCGGCGTCGACGCCGCTCGGGCCGCGCGCGGCGAGGGGGGCGCTGGCGGCGCGGCGAGCTTCATCCGTGCACGGACGGCCGCCGCGAGCGCCTCTGTCTCGGCCTCGACATAGCCCGCGCCGCCGCCCGGATCCGCGACGCGCGCGAGCGCCGATTCGTGGACGAGGATGCGCCCGATGCTGTCCGCGACGCGGCGCTCGAAGGTGCCGGGCGGGGCTTGCGCCTCCTCGCCGAGGCCGGTCGGGAGCGCCCGCGCGAGGCGGACAAGGATGCGGTCCGCCCCGCCCGCGATGGCGCCGAGGGCGGCCGTCGTCGCGGCGAGCGCGCCCGCCCAGGGATCGTCGGTCTTGAAGGGGCCGACCGGCGTCGCCGCTTCCAGCGACGCGGATGCGAGGCCGTCGAGCCCCGCCAGAAGGAGGCGCGCGGCGCGCAGCTTGATCAGCGCGGCGAGGGGGTCGGCGGCGACGCCGATCCGAAGGGCGAGGCGCGCGGGGCTCGCTTCCCGGGCGCGGTTCAAAAGCGCGGCGAGCGCCGCGACGTCGTCGGGCGCATCGGCGTCCTCGACGAGGAGAAGGGTGCCCGGCTCTGCCGGCGGAGCGTCGCCGCCGATCCAGGCGTCGACGGCCGGCTCGAGCGCGCGCGCGGCAAGGCCCGCCCGCAGCGCGGCCATGGCGGGGCTCGCCTCGGCGCGCTGGGTGTAGAGGGGCGCAATGGTCCGCCCGTCCGGCGTCCGGCGCTCGAGGCTCTCGAAGGGCGCGTCCTTGAGGCTCGCCGCGACGGCCGCGCGCCACTCGTCGAGGCTCACGGCCGAAAATCCCTCGGCGAGGGGCGCGATGGGGGCCGAGGCATCCATAGGCAAATCCTGTCGTTCCCGGCGCGTCCGGGGTTCGGGGGCACGGCCCGCATCAAAGCCAATCGGCACGGCGCGCGCAAACGACCCCGGTCATTCCGCGCGAAATGCGAAGGGCGAGAGGCCGCGCGTCGTCTCGTCGACCACCATGCGGCGCGCGAGCGGGGGGTGGGCGCGCTGCCCGCAATCGGCGCGCTCGCAGAGCCGGCACGTCATGCCGATGGGCATGGCGATGCGGTCGATGTCGGAAAGGTCCATGCCGTCCGAATAGACGAGGCGCTTGGCGTAGCCGATCTCGCAGCCCAGGCCGACGACGAGCTGCTGGTCGGGCGTGCCGTAGGGCGAGCCGGGGCGCGTCACCGTGCGCGCGACCGAGAAATAGGTGGTGCCGTCCGGCATCTGCACGACCTGCGTCAGGATGCGCCCCGGCACGCGGAAGGCGTCGTGGATGTTCCAGCGCGGGCAGGCCCCGCCATAGGTCGCGAAGTGAAAGCCGCCGGCCGAGAAGCGCTTGGAGATGTTGCCGGCATCGTCGACGCGGATGAGGAAGAAGGGCACGCCTTTCGCGCCGGCGCGCTGGAGCGTCGTGAGGCGATGCGCGACCTGCTCGAAGCTCGTGCCGAAGCGCCGCCCCAGGAGCACGAGATCGTAGCGCAGCCCCTCGGCGGTCTTGAGGAAGCGCCCATAGGGCATGAGCAGCGCCGCGGCGAAATAGTTCGCGAGCTGAACGCGCAGAAGGCGCCGCGTCTCCTCGCCCTCGAGGCCCGATTCCTCCACCACCGCGTCGAGGAGGGGCCCCGCCTCGAAGAGCGCGATCTGATAGGCGAGCTGGAAGGTGCGCGCCGAGGTGTCGAGAAGCTCGGAGAGGAAGATGCGCCGCGAATGGCGGTCGTAGCGGCGCAGGGTCATGGCCATGACCTCGGCCGGCACGACGCGCACGCCGATCCCGTGCTGCGCCTTGAGATAGCCGCGCAGCGCGATGGCGGGCTCCTCCTTCTCGAGCTCGAGGCGCTGGCTCAGGTCCTCGGCCGCGTCGTCGACCGCGGGGAAATGGTTGCGCCGGGCATGGATGAAGTCGCGCACCTCCTCGACCGGAAAGCCGCGGGGCGCGATGTCGCCCTCCCGGTCCGCGAGGCGCTCGGCGAGCGCGGCGGTGTTCTCGGTCGCCTCGCGGAAGGCGCGGTAGAGCATGCCGACGGCGTCCGAGGCGAGCGGGCTCGCCGCCGCGACCTCCTCTATGTCGCGGCGCGAGAGGCCGGCATTGCGGAAGAGCGGATCGGAGAAGACCTCGCCCAGGGTCGCGGCGGCATGGGCCTCGTCGTCGTCGCCGAGGCTCTTCACCGAGATGTCGTAGGTCTCGGCGAGCTGGAGAAGCAGGCGGGCGGAGAGAGGGCGCTGATTGGCCTCGATGAGGTTGAGGTAGCTCGGCGAGATGGCGAGCTCCTCGGCCATGCGCGCCTGCGAGAGGCCGAGGTCGCGGCGCAGGCGCCGGAGGCGCGCGCCGGCGAAGAGCTTGCGCTCGGCGCGCGCCGCCTTGCGGGGCCTCGGGCCCTCATGCAAGGTGGCGCCGGCCGGCCCGGCAGGGGTCTTCGGGTCCTCCATGGGCGGCTCCCACTTTACAACCTTTACATCTTTACCGCGCCGCGGCGCCCGGGGTCAACAAGATTACCCTAATCTTTTCAAGCGTTTGTGGACAGGTTGGGCGCGTTTTCATAAGTATGTGCGCAACCTCGAGCCCGGCGCCGCGCGGACCGCTGATCGGAGGACATCGTGACCCAAGCTTCGACAAAGCCGCAGATCCCCGGGCTCGACATCAAGGGCGCCTGGCGCCCCGGCTATGAGCGCGTGCTGACGCCCGAGGCGCTCGGCCTGCTCGTCGAGCTGCACCGCGCCTTCGACAAGCGCCGCCTCGCGCTCCTCGCCGCCCGCCAGGCCCGCCAGGCGCGCATCGACAAGGGCGAGCTGCCCGATTTCCTTCCCGAGACCAGGTCCGTCCGCGAAGGCGACTGGAAAGTCGCGCCGATCCCGCCCGCGCTTCAGGACCGCCGCGTCGAGATCACCGGCCCCACCGACCGCAAGATGATGATCAACGCGCTCAATTCCGGCGCGAAGGCCTTCATGACCGATTTCGAGGACGCGCTCGCGCCGACCTGGGCGAACCTCATCGACGGGCAGATCAACCTCCTCGACCTCGGCGAGGGCAGGCTCGAGATGACCGATCCCGAGAGCGGCAAGCACTACAAGCTCAACAAGGAGATCGCGACCCTCATCGTGCGCCCGCGCGGCTGGCACCTGCCGGAGGCGCATGTGACCGTGGACGGAGAGACGGTCTCGGGCTCGCTCTTCGACTTCGCGCTCGCCTTCGCGAACAACGCGAAGAAATATCTGAGCCTCGGCTTCGGGCCCTACTACTACCTGCCGAAGATGGAGAGCCACAAGGAGGTCGCGCTCTGGAACGAGGTCTTCGTCCTGGCGCAGAAGAAGCTCGGCCTGCCAGTGGGCACGATCAAGGCGACGATCCTCATCGAGACGCTGCCCGCCGCCTTCGAGATGGAGGAGTTCCTCCACGCGATGAAGGACCACATCGCCGGCCTCAATTGCGGGCGCTGGGACTACATCTTCTCCTACATCAAGCGCCTCAGGAACCGGCCCGAGTTCCTGCTGCCCGACCGCTCGCAGGTGGTGATGGGCAAGGCCTTCCTCGGCGCCTATTCGCTGCTTCTCATCAAGACCTGCCACAAGCGCGGGGCCTTCGCGATGGGCGGCATGGCGGCGCAGATCCCCGTGAAGGGCGACGAGAAGGCGAACGAGGCGGCGTTCGCGAAGGTGCGCGCCGACAAGGAGCGCGAGGCGGGCGACGGGCACGACGGCACCTGGGTCGCCCATCCCGGCCTCGTGCCGGTGGCGCAGGAGGTCTTCGACCGCCTGATGCCCGGCCCCAATCAGGTCGCGCGCCAGCGCCAGGACGTGCACGTCACGCAAGGCGACATGCTCAAGGTCCATGAGGGCGTGCGCACCGAGGCCGGTCTTCGCGACGCGATCCGCGTCGGCGTCCAGTACATCGAGGCCTGGCTCGGCGGGCGCGGCGCCGTGCCGCTCTACAACCTCATGGAGGACGCGGCGACGGCGGAGATCTGCCGTTCCCAGGTCTGGCAATGGATTCACTACAACGCCGATCTCGCCGACGGCCGCAAGGTCACGGCCGAGCTCTTCGAGGAGCTCCTGGCGGACGAGATGGCAAAGCTCGAGGATACGCTGGGCACGGAGCGTTTCGGCGGCGGGCATTTCGCGGCCGCCATCGCGCTCTTCCAGGAAATGTCGACGGCAGACGAGTTCGAGGAGTTCCTCACGCTGCCGGCCTACGAGGCTCTTGTCGCGCGGGGCGAGTGAGCCCTTTCACCAAGGAGTGGCACACACATGACGACCTTTGCTGACCTCGTTCCGAACGCGCCCAAGGGCCGCTTCGACGGAATCGAGCGCAACTACACCGCCGACCAGGCCGCCAAGCTGCGCGGCTCGGTGCGCATCGAGCACACGCTCGCCGAACGCGGCGCGATCAAGCTCTGGAACCTCCTCAAGACCGAGCCCTTCATCAACGCGCTCGGCGCGCTCTCGGGCGGCCAGGCGATGCAGATGGCGCGCGCGGGCCTCAAGGCCATCTATCTCTCGGGCTGGCAGGTCGCGGGCGACGCCAACACCGCCGGCCAGGTCTATCCCGACCAGAGCCTCTATCCGGCGAATTCGGGCCCCGAGCTCGCGCGGCGCATCAACCGCGCCCTTCAGCGTGCGGATCAGATCGAGTTCTCGGAAGGCAAGGTCCAGCGCGACTGGTTCCTGCCCATCGTCGCGGACGCGGAAGCCGGCTTCGGCGGCCCGCTCAACTGCTTCGAGATCATGAAGGCCTATATCGAGGCCGGCGCCGCCGCCGTGCACTACGAGGACCAGCTCGCCTCGGAGAAGAAGTGCGGCCACATGGGCGGCAAGGTCCTGATCCCGACCCGCGCCCATGAGCGCAATCTCAACGCGGCCCGCCTCGCCGCCGACGTCATGGGCACGCCGACGCTCGTCGTCGCGCGCACGGACGCCGAAAGCGCCAAGCTCATCACCTCCGACGTCGACGAGCGCGACCACGAGTTCATCGATTTCGACAGCGGACGGACGAGCGAGGGCTTCTATCGCCTGAAGGACGGCACGGGCGTCGACCACTGCATCAAGCGCGGCCTCTCCTTCGCCAAGGTCGCCGACCTCCTGTGGTGGGAGACCTCCAAGCCCAACCTCGACGATGCGCGCCGCTTCGCCGACGCCATCCACAAGGCCTTCCCGGGCAAGCTCCTCGCCTACAACTGCTCGCCTTCGTTCAACTGGCGCGCCAATCTCGACAAGGCGACGATCGAGAAGTACCAGCGCGAGCTCGGCGCCATGGGCTACAAGTACCAGTTCGTGACGCTCGCCGGCTTCCACCAGCTCAACTACGGCATGTTCGAGCTCGCCCGCGGCTACAAGGACCGCGGCATGGGCGCCTATTCGGAGCTTCAGGACGCCGAGTTCGCCGCCGAGAAGGTCGGCTACACGGCGACCAAGCACCAGCGCGAGGTGGGCACGGGCTATTTCGACCTCGTCACCGAGACGCTGTCGGGCGGCGAGTCGTCCACGACGGCGCTCAAGGAATCGACCGAGGCGGATCAGTTCCACTGAGGCCGGAGTCCTTCTCGGGAGCCTGCGCCCCGGCCGTCCTCTCGCGGAGAGGGCCGGGGCGGGGATCGAGCGGACTTCTTTCCTCCGTCGGGAGACGACATCCGTGACCCCCACCACCGACCTCTGCGACGCGCACGGAGCAAAGCTTCAGGTCTGCGCTCCCCTCTGGCGCGATTTCGGCGGGCTCGACTCGTTCTCCGGGCCCATCGAGACCGTGCGCACGCATGACGACAACACCAAGGTGCGCGCGACGCTCGAGACGCCGGGCGGGGGCCGCGTCCTCGTCGTCGACAATGGCGGGTCGCAGGCCTGCGCGGTCGTCGGCGGCAATCTCGGCAAGCTCGCCGAGGCGAACGGCTGGGCGGGGATCGTCGTCAACGGCTATGTGCGCGACGCGGCCGAGCTCGCCACCTGCAAGACCGGCATCAAGGCGCTTGGGCCCTATCCCCGCAAAAGCCTCAAGGCCGATCGCGGAGTCGTCGGCGAGGTCGTCGGCTTCTGGGGCGTGACATTCGCGCCCGGCCACTTTCTCTATGCGGATCGCGACGGTATTGTCGTGAGCGAGACGCGGCTCGGCTGAGTCGGCTAGCTCTGGCCTTTAGGAGAACGCGATGTCTGGCGCAAAGCGCGGCGAGGAATATCCGGAGCGCATCACCGTGCTCTCGAAGGAGTTCACGCCGGCGGCGATGGAGTATCACCGCCGGGCGATGAGCCAGAGGGGCTACCGCCTCGACGGCGCCATCACGCCGCGCCGCTTCCAGATGATCGAGGGCCTGGGCGAGCCCAAGGATCTCTTCGACGGCGCCACCTTCTACGCCGTCACTTTCATCCGCGATCCCGACGCCGGCGTCGACGGCTGAGGCCGGGCGGCCCGCATTCTCGCCGGACGGGGTCCGCGGGGCCCGTCGGCTATCCTTTCCCTTGACCCTGGCGCGGCGCGGCGGCCATCATGCGGACCGGCTGGGCGAGGGCGCGCGTGCGCGTACGGGATAGCCATGCTTGAAGTCGCACGCCAGGACACCAGCCACGCCGCCGCGATAGCCTTTCTCGATTTCGAAGCCTCCGGCCTCGGGCCCTTTTCCTGGCCCATCGAGGTCGGCTGGGCGCTTCTCGGCGGCGAGGTGCGCACGCGGCTCATCCGCCCGCACGCCTCCTGGGCCGACGCCGACTGGGACAAGCGCGCCGAGCGCCTGCACGGCCTCTCCCGCGCGCGCCTGGAAGCCGAGGGCGAGAATCCGCGTGCCGTCTGCCAGGCGCTCGACGCCGATCTCGCCGGCGCGACGGTCCTGTCGGACGCGCCCGAATTCGACGGCACCTGGCTCGGCGTCCTCTACAAGGCGGCCGGCCGCACGCCCCCCTTCCGCATTTCCGGGCTCGCCGATCTCCTGCTGGTCCGCTACGGGCGCCACCGCCTGGGCCGGGCGGTCGAGGAGGCGAGCGAGACCGTGCCCGCGACCCACCGCGCCGGCCAGGACGTGCGCCACCTGATGGCGATCTACCGTCTGTGCACGGCCGATGGCGGCCAGTCCGAGGAGGGGGGGATATGAGCCTCGACATGGGAGAAGTCCGCGGCGAGAGCGCGCCGCCGCCGCAGGCCGGCGCCGAAGCCGAGCCGACGGAGGCGCCTTTCGTGCGTCGCCTCGTGCCCGTGCGGGACGGGCGCATGAGCGTGCTGCTCGCCGGGCCCGAGACCGGGCCGACGCTCGTCTTCTGCCACGCGACCGGCTTCAACGCGCTCACCTACCGCACGCTGCTCGCGCCTCTCGCCTCGACCGTGCGCCTCGTCGTTCCGGATCTGCGCGGCCATGGGCTCGGCGATCTGCCGGCGGTACCCGCGCGCCTGCGCTCCTGGGATACCTATGCGCGCGATCTCGGCGCGCTTCTCGACGCGCTGAAGGTCGAGCGGGCCGTCCTCGCGGGCCATTCCATGGGCGGCGTGACGGCGCTTCTTGCGGGCGCCGAGCGGCGCGAGCGCGTCGCCGGCCTCGTCCTCCTCGATCCCGTCATCCTGCCGCGGCCCTTCTACTGGGCGCAGCTCCTGCCGGGCGCCGGGCATCTGAAGCGAAGCGCCCATCCCATGGTGACGCAGGCCGCGCGCCGGCGGGCCGAATTCGCGAGCCGGGAGGACGCCGTCGCCGCCTATCGCGGCCGCGGCGCCTTCGCGCGCTGGCCCGACGAGGTGCTCGCGGACTATGTCCGTGGCGGGACGATTCCGGCCGGCGCCGGCGATGCGGACGGGGGCAAGGTGCGCCTCGCCTGCGCGCCGGCCTGGGAGGCCGCGACCTTCGCCGCGCACGCCCACTATCCCTGGGCGGCGATCGCGCGGCTCCGCGTGCCGGCCACGATCCTCGCGGCGGGGGAGGGGTCGACCTTTCCCCCGATCGTCGCGAGCGCCGTGGCGTCGCTGCGTCCGCAATGGCGGATCGAGCGCCTGGACGACACGCGCCATCTCTTCCCCATGGAGGAGCCCGAGCTCGCGCGCACGCTCATCGCGCGCGCCCTCGACGGCTGAACGAGAAGGAGGCCGAGCCATGAGCCGATCCGCCATCGCCGTCGCGGCGGGCATCGCCGCGCTCCTCGCCGTTGCGGGAGCGTCCGCCGACGAGCGCTATTCGCTCGAGCGGCGCGGCAGCGTCGTCGTGCGCCTCGATCACGAGACGGGCGCCGTCTCGCGCTGCGAGGAGCGCGGCAAGAGCCTCGTCTGCGAGGCGGCCGCCGACGACCTCGCGGCGCTCCAGGACGAGGTCGCGCGGCTCGATACGGCGCTCGGCGAGGAGAAGGCGAAGTCGGACGCGCTCGGTGCCGAGAACCGCGCGCTGCGCCGGGCCCTCCGCGATGCGGGCGTGAGGCCGCCCGAGGGCTCGGAAGGGCTCGCCGAGGGCCTGCCGAGCGAGGCGGAGGTGAAGGATCTCGCGGGCTGGATCGCCATGGTCGCGCGCGTCATGCGCGGCCTCATGGGCGAGGAGGAAAGGGACGCGCCGTCCTCGGACGGCAAGCGCCTCTGAGCCGTCCTCACATCGTCAGCCCGGGGACGATGAGCCCATCCATGCGCGCGCGGGTCTCCGCCGAGATGGGCACGAGCTTGCGCGCCGCGAGGTCGAAGGAGGCGGCCGCAGCCTCGGCGGTCGCCAGCGCCTCTCCCGTCTCCATGTCGACGATCCAGTGGACGAGCACGAAGACCTTGTCGAGATGCGCCTTGAGGCCGGAGCAGACGGCGACGACGTCGCCGGCGCGCGGGCGAGCGGCATAGGCCATGCGGTATTCGAGCACGGCTCCGCCGATCGGCGGCCCGCCCTGCGGCGAGGCGGGCGGGCGGAAGCGGCGCACGAAATTGGCGATGCCGTCCGAGATGAGGCCGACGAACTGTTCCGTATAAAGACGGCCGTCGAGGTCGCAGGTCGACGGGTGCACGGCGCCGACGCGGATGAAGGCGAGGCCGAGCCGCTCGGCCTCGGCGCGCGAGGCGGCGGCCGAGGGCGGCCCCGCCGAGACGCTGCGCGGCGCCGCCGTGGGAGGCAATTCGGCGAGCCGGGCGGACGCGGCGGCGAGCACCGCGTCGGGGAAGGCCAGCTCGGCGCCGGAGGCGTCGCGCAGCGCGACGTCGAGGACGATGGTCGCCGAGAGCCAGCCCTCCATGCCGTTCGCGAGCTCGACGAAGAGGCGGATGCGGCGGCCGACGGCGACCGGCGCGGCGCGCGCGGCGAGCGGCCAGCCCGCGCGCACCTCGCGGTGATAGCGGATATGGCTCTCGGCGATCTCGAGGCGCGCGCCCAGCGCGCGCAGGGCGTGGGGCCCGAGGCCGAGCCCGGCGAACCACACGGCCATGGCCTCGGTGGCCTTCTGAACGTAGAAGCGCACGTTCATATGGCCCATTTCGTCGATTTCGAGCGCCGCGACGCTGCCGCGATAGACCTCGATCAAGGGAGCGCCTTTCGGTGGGGGAGGAGGCGGGCCGCCGGACGCGGCCCGGACTTTATCGCCCGTCGGGCGCCTCCGCGCCACCTCGGGAAACGCGCCTCAGCCTTGCAGCGCGAGGTCCTGCCGGCGCTCGGTCGCGACCTGGCCGGGCTCGTCGCGCCGCCGCCGGTCGGGCCCGAAATAGAAGGAGGTGCGCACGAAAGGCCGCGGCGACTCGATGATCGCGCGCATGCGCACGAGGAGATCGCGCGGGCGCACCGGCTTCGTCAGATATTCGTTGGCGCCGGCATCGCGCGCCGCCTCGACGCGCGAGCGCTCCGAATGGGCGCTCACCACGATGATCGGCACGAAGGGATTGGTGCTGTCCGAGGAGTTGCGGATGCGGCGTATGAGGTCCAGACCGCTCTCGTCCTGGAGGCGGATGTCCGTGACGATCATGTCGACCGGGCGCGAGCGCGCGATGGACAGGGCTTCGGCGGCGCGCTGCGTCTCGAGGACCGTGCCCACGCCCAGCGAGCGCAGGATGGTCTTGAGGAGCGTCATCATGTGCCGATTGTCGTCGACACACAGGATCGTGACCTTGGAGAAGTCGTATCCCGTCATCGCGCCTCGTGGGCTCATGCGGTCTTCGTCCGCCGCTCCAGCGCCCGGTGCCCCTTTCGTCGAATGCGCCCGCCGTCGGTCAGGCCCCGCTAACCCTAAGCGGGGAGGCTGAACGCGAGGTTACTGAGGGATCGCTCCTCCGCCGCCTTCGAGGGCGGGAAGGGCCGGCAGGCTCGCCGCGAGGCGCACGAGCTGGACGAATTCGGCCCGGATGCCGAAGGGGTCCGCCCCGCGCGCGCCCGAGGCGAGCCTCGCGATGTCGGCGGGGGTTGCGGTGCCGACCGCCGCGTCCCGGCGCAGCCACTGGCCGAAGGCGGCGACGGCGGCGGCGAAGCGGGCGTCCTCGCCGGCGGCCTCGAGCGAGGCGAGGGCCGAGCCGGCGGGCACCGGCGTCTCGATGAGCGCGCTCTTGTCCCCGTCGGGCTTCTTCCAGCGGACCTTCACGAAGGCGAGCTCGCCCGGCTTCGCGTCCTTCGGCGCCCGCGTGCCGTAGCGCAGATCCTCGGTCGCGCGCGCCGGGCTGCCCACCCGCACGATCTCGTAGAGCGCGGTCACGGTGTGGCCGGAGCCGATGTCGCCGGCGTCGACCTTGTCGTTGGCGAAATCGGCGCGCTCGAGCTTGCGCGTCTCGTAGCCGACGAGGCGGTACTCGGCGACGAGCGCGGGATTGAACTCGACCTGGATCTTGACGTCCTTGGCGATGGGGATGAGCGTCGAGCGCATCTCCTCGACGAGCACCTTGCGCGCCTCGTTGAGCGTGTCGATATAGGCCGCGTTGCCGTTGCCGGCCTGGGCGAGCTTCTGCATTCTGACGTCGGAGTAATTGCCGCGCCCGAAGCCGAGCACGGTGAGGAAGACGCCGCTCTCGCGCTCGCGCGCGACGAAGTCCTCGAGCTGGTTGGGGTCGGCGATGCCGACGTTGAAGTCGCCGTCGGTGGCGAGGATGACGCGGTTCACGGCCGCCTTGTCGAACGAGGCCTTGGCGAGGGCGTAGGCCTGGCGGATGCCTTCCGCGCCGGCGGTGGAGCCGCCCGCGTCGAGGCGGTCGAGCGCGGCGAGAATCCTCGCCTTGTCCTTCCCGCTCGTGGGCTCGAGCACGGTGCCCGCGCTGCCCGCATAGGTGACGATGGCGATCCGGTCGCGGGGCGAGAGCTCCTCGACGAAGAGGCGCAGCGCCTTTTTGAGGAGCGGCAGCTTGTCGGGCGAGTCCATCGAGCCTGACGTGTCGAGCAGAAGCACGAGGTTGAGCGGCGGCACGTCCTTGGCCGTCACCTCGTAGCCCTTGATGCCGATCTGGAGAATCTCGGCGCCCGCCTTCCAGGGCGCCGGGTAGAGGCGCGTCGTCACGCGGAAGGGCGCCTCGAGGCTCTCCGCCGCCGGATAGTCGTAGTCGAAATAGTTGACGAGCTCCTCCACGCGCACGGCGTCCGAGGGCGGCAGGCGCCCGTCGTTGAGGAAGCGGCGCATGACCGCGTAGGAGGCCGTGTCGACATCGACCGAGAAGGTCGAGACGGGCTCCTCCGCCGCGACCTTCACCGGATTGGGGTCCGCATGCGGATATTCCTCGCGGTCGAGCGCCTCCTCCGGCATCGCGGCGGACGCGACGAGGCCGCCCATGCGCGCGGCGTCGTAGGCCATGGCGGCGGACGGGGCGGGGGGAGATGCCGGCGCCGCCAGCTTCTCGGCGGCCTTTCCCTCGGCGGGCCCCGACGCCTCCTGCGTGTCGCGCGCGCAGCTCGGCATGACCGCGATGAGCCCGAGGAGGGCGAGCGCCAATATGCTCTGTGTCGGGAACGAAAGGCGGCGGGCGCCGCGAGGCGTCGCGTGCGTGTCGAGCGGCATCTGGTAACTCCCCGTTTGCAGATCGGCCATCGGCCGGCAAGGGGAGAGTGAGAGCCCGTTTGGGTCGCCGCTGGGCCGCATCTGGGCCGAAATCGGGCGGCGCACCCGCAATTGCGGCGGCTCCATGGCGGGAGGGGAAGCTGCTATTCTCGCTTCCCACGAGCCCAAAAGCCGGGAGAGCCCCCATGAACGCGCCGCAGTCGCCCCTCGCCTCGACGGCCTTCTCCGTCGCCATCGCCGACCATGTCGCCCGCATCACCCTGTCGCGTCCCGACAAGGCGAACTCGATGATTCCCGAGTTCTGGAACGACCTGCCGCGCGTCGTGCGGGACATCGACGCCAATGCCCGGGCCCGCGCGATCCTCCTCTCCGCGCAGGGAAAGCATTTCTCGTCGGGCATGGACCTCTCGGTCTTCGCCGGTTCGGCCCTCGCGGGCGAGGAGGCGGACGTCGCCCGGCGCGGCGAGGCCTTCGTCCATCACGTCCGCACGCTGCAGGACGCCTTCAGCTGCCTCGACGAGGCGCGCATGCCCGTCGTCGCGGCGATCCAGGGGGCGTGCGTCGGCGCCGGCGTCGATCTCGTGACCGCCTGCGACATACGCTATGCGACGCAGGACGCCTTCTTCTGTATCCAGGAGACCAATATCGGCATGACGGCGGATGTGGGCACCTTCCCGCGGCTCTGCCACATCGTCCCGCAGGGATGGGTGCGCGAGCTCGCCTATACGGGGCGCCGCCTGCCCGCCGCCAAGGCCAAGGAGATCGGCCTCGTCAACGAGGTCTTCGCGAGCCATGCCGAGATGATGGAGGCGGCCGAGGCGACCGCCCGCGAGATCGCCGCGAAATCGCCCGTCGCCGTCGCGGGCTGCAAGCGCGTCATCAACCACGCCCGCGACCACGGCGTGCGCGACACGCTCGACTTCATCGGCGTGTGGAACGCGGCGATGATCCGTACCGAGGACATGCGCCTCGCCCTCGAGGCCCAGATGAAGAAGACCTCGCCCGAGTTCCAGGACCTCCTGCCGGTGAAGCGCGGGCTCTGACGGGCCGCGCCTTGACCCTCCGCTATATCCGGTTGACTATAGCGACCTTCGTTCGGCGCGAGGGCTCCACGATGATGAAATGGGCGGCCGCTCTGATCGCGCTCGCCTTGGCGGTCGCCGGTCCGGCGCGGGCCGGCGAGGTCTCCGTCTTCGCGGCGGCGAGCCTCACCGACGCGCTCGAGGACGTCGCCGAGGCCCGGCCCGCAGAGGCAGGCGCGGTGCGCTTCTCCTTCGCCTCCTCCTCGACGCTCGCGCGCCAGATCGAGGCCGGCGCGCCCGCGGACCTCTTCCTGTCCGCGGACGCCCAATGGATGGACTATCTCGACACGCGGGGCCTCCTCGCGCCGGGCACGCGCCGGAACCTCCTCGGCAATGCGCTGGTCGTCGTCGCTCCGGCGGACAGTCCCGTCACGGAGCTTTCCCTCGACGCGGAGAGCCTCGCGGCCGCGCTCGGCGAGAAGGGCTTTCTCGCGGTCGGCGATCCCGATCACGTCCCCGCCGGCATCTACGCGAAGGAGGCGCTGGAGAGCCTCGGGCTCTGGGACGGCCTCGCCACGCGGCTCGCGCGCGCCGACAATGTGCGCGCCGCGCTCGTCCTCGTCGCGCGCGGCGAGGCGCCGCTCGGCATCGTCTACGCGACGGACGCGAAATCCTCCGGCGAGGTGAAGGTCGTCGCGCGCTTTCCCGCGGGCAGCCACACGCCGATCGTCTATCCCGCCGCGCTCGTCGCGGGCCGCGAGAGCGCCGAGGCGGCCGCGTTCCTCGCTTTTCTTTCGGGCGCGCAGGCGCGGGCGATCTTCGCCGCGCGCGGCTTCCTCGACCCGGACGCCGGCCCGTGAGCGCGCTCGTCCTGAGCCCGGCCGAGGCCGAGGCGCTGCTTCTCAGCCTCAAGGTGGCGCTCGTCGCCGTCCTCGCGGCGCTGCCCTTCGCGGTCGGCGCGGCCCTTCTCCTGGCACGGACGGAATTTCCGGGAAAGACGCTTCTCGACGCGCTCGTCCATCTGCCGCTCGTCCTGCCGCCGGTGGTGATGGGCTATCTCCTGCTCGTCGCGCTCGGCACGCGCGCGCCGCTCGGGGCTTTCCTCCTCGAGCATTTCGGCATCCGCTTCGCCTTCTCCTGGACGGGCGCGGCGCTCGCGGCGGCGATCCTCACCTTTCCCTTCCAGGTGCGCGCGATCCGGCTCGCGCTCGAGGCGGTCGACCGCGGGCTCGGCGAGGCGGCGGCGAGCCTCGGCGCGGCGCCCCTCGACCGCTTCCTCACCGTGACGCTTCCGCTGGCGGCGCCGGGGCTTCTCGCCGGCGCCGTCACCGCCTTCGCGGCGAGCCTCGGCGAGTTCGGCGCCATCATCACCTTCGTGTCGAACATTCCGGGCGAGACGCGCACGCTGCCGCTCGCCATCTACACGGCGATCCAGTCGCCGGGCGGCGAGGCGGCGGCGGCGCGGCTCGCCTGCCTCTCCATCGCGCTCGCGCTTCTCGGGCTCGCCGCCGCCGAGCTCGGCGCGCGCCGCCTCAAGCGGCTCGTCGGCCTGTGAGCCTTAAGATCGCCATTCGCCTCGCCAGGGGCGCGTTCTCGCTCGATGTCGATTTCGCGGCGCCGAGCCCCGGCGTCACCGCGCTCTTCGGTCCCTCGGGCTCGGGAAAGACGAGCCTCGTCCATTGCGTCGCCGGCCTCGCGCGCCCGCGCGAGGGCCGCATCGCGCTCGGCGGCGAGGTGTTCCTCGACAGCGAGGCGCGGATCTTCGTGCCGGCCCATGCGCGGGGCTGCGCCTGCGTCTTCCAGGACGCGCGGCTCTTTCCGCATCTCGGCGTCGACGGGAATCTGCGCTACGGCGCAAGGCGCGCGAAAGCGCCGCCCACGGAGGAGGAGATTGCCGGCGTCGTGGACCTGCTCGGCCTGCGGCCGCTGCTCGCCCGGCGCGTGAGGGGCCTCTCGGGCGGCGAGCGCCAGCGCGTCGCGCTGGGGCGCGCGCTCCTCGCGCGGCCGCGCCTGCTGCTGCTCGACGAGCCGCTCGCGAGCCTCGACGCGGCGCGCAAGGAGGAGATCCTGCCCCATCTCGAAAGCCTGGCGCGCGGGGCGCGCGTCCCGATGCTCTATGTGAGCCATGCCATCGACGAGGTGGCGCGCCTCGCCGATCGCGTCGTCGTGCTCACGGCGGGCCGCGTGACGGCGCAGGGGAGCGTCTTCGAGGTCCTCTCGAGCCTCGATGCCGGCGAGGCGCTCGGGGCTCAGGGCCTCGGCGGGGTGATCGCCGCCCGCCACGAGGCGATCGACGAGCGCCATGCGCTGAGCGCGCTCGCCTTCGACGGCGGGCGCCTGCTGGTGCCGAGGCTCGCGCAGCCTCTCGGCTCTGAAGTCCGCATACGGATCGACGCGCGCGACGTGACCCTCGCGCTCGGCGAGCCCGCGGGCCTCAGCGCGAACAACCTGCTCGCGGCCGAGATCGTCGCGCTGCGCCGCGCCGGAGCCGGCACGGTCGATGTGCGCCTCGCATGCGGATCGGCGCGGCTCGTCGCGCGGGTGACGAGCCTTTCCGCCGAGCGGCTCGGCCTCGCGCCGGGCCTCGGCGTGACCGCGATCGTGAAGAGCGTGACGGTGGCGGGGCGGTGAGGCGATGCGAAGGGAGGAGGGAGTACGGAGTGGCGAGTGGAGAGTGGCGAACAGGCGCGCCGATGCTGTCGATTTGGCGCGCCGTCGCGCCCATTTTCTACTCGCCGCTCACTACCCGCTAATCCCTACTCCCCACGCACGGATCTCCCTCCGGCAAGGGTGGCGAGGCGCGCGCGCTCGGTTGCGGTCGCCGCCTCGGCCTGGGCGTGCGCCGCCTCGTAGAGGCCCACGATCTCCTCGCCGCGCGGCGTGAGGCTCGCGCCGCCATGCGCCGAGCCGCCGACGGTGGTCGCGACGACGGGACCGGCGCCGAGCCCGTTCATCTCGTCGATGAGCAGCCAGGCCCGGCGATAGGACATGGAAAGCGCGCGCGCGGCCGCGGCGATCGAGCGCTCCGACGCGACCGCCTTCAGAAGCGCGATCTTGCCGGGCCCGATGCGGCCCTTGCCGTCGATGTCGATGCGCACCCAGAGGCGGGCGCCGTCGGAATCGGCCATGGCGCGAAGCCTATGCCCGGCCGCGAGGCGCGTCGAGGCCGTCTCAGAGCAGCGAGGCGCCGGGCCGCTTGGCGATGCCGCCGCGCAGCATCTTCGCCGCGATCTCCGGCAGCGGGCGCGGATGATTGCCGTTGATCCAGAGGCGCAGGAGCAGCCGCTTGCGCTCGGCTTCGGCGAAATCCTCGAACTCGTCGCGCATGTGGAACGTCGTGCAGTTGGAGAAGGCGACGATCTCGCCCGGCGCGAGGCGCATATCGGCCCTTAGCGCCGGATCGCGCGCGAGCCCCTCGACGAAATCGACGGCGGCGGTCTCGATCTCGGTCAGCGGAATGCCGTTCTTGGCGGGCGCGGTGCGGATGGTCTTGCCGTTGAAGCCCGCGCTGAGCTTGCCCGCGACGAAGCTGAAGACCGGCAGGCGGAACTCCGTCGTCTCGTCGCCCGTGCCCTTCTTGCCGTAGCCGCGCAGGTCGTGGTGGAAGCCGCGATAGAGCGCCTCGAGATATTCCGGATGCTCGGCGAGCACGCGGTTGTAGATCGCCATGGAGCTGGCGAGCGAGGTCGTGCCGCCGCGCTTGGCCTGCCGCAGGCAGAGGAGCGAGCTTATGTCGCATCCATCCGTATGCGGACGCAGCTCGTCGTTCGAGAGATAGCCGCGCGCGTTCGGATCGGTCGCGTAGTTCGAGCCGCGGTCCGTGACCTCGGCGATGATCTCGCCCGTCACGCTCTGCGATTTGGGCGCGCCGAGGTGGATGCCGAACCAGGCGTAGAGGAGCTCGATCTCCGGCCGCGTCAGCTCCTCGACGGGCACGCCGGAGAGGAGGAAGAGGCCGCGCCCCTCGTCGAGCTCGTCCTCGATGCGGTCCACGATCTCGGTGAAGCGGGGGGTCTTGCCGCTCGAGCGCTCGAGGCTGCGCCAGTCGAGGCCGCGCGCGACGAGGGCCCGGGAGAAGTCGACGACCTCGTCGCGCTCGCGCGCGTCGAGCCTGTGGCGCCAGGCCGTGTCGCGCTCGAGATCGCGCACGGTCCATGCGCTGCGGTCGGCAACCGGCGTTCGGAGCATCTCGGCCATGGCGGTCCTCTCCCGGGGCTTTTCTACGGCTCTGAGCCGTGAATATGCACGCGGGAAGGGAGGCGGGCAATGCCGGCGTTCGGCCTTGCCCGCTCGGATCAGGCCGCCGTCTCGAACCAGAGCGGGCAGCGATAGCGGTAGGTGATCTCCTCGCCCGGCGCTATCGGCGCGAGCGCGACGAGCTCGCAGACATAGCCGAGAGCCGTCTCGACGAAGCGCACATCCGCATTCGGAGCGTCCGAGTGGTTGATGAGGCTCGCATGGCCCAGGACCATGAGGCCCGCCTTCGCGTCCAGGGGATGGGCGAAATAGAAGTCGCCCAGCGGGTGCATGCGATCGAGGACGGGCGCCTGGTCCGCGCCGATGGGAACGGTGCAGGCGCGCTCGACGACGTCGCCGGGCGCGAGGGCGCTCACGGCGAAGAGGCCGCGGCCGCGGCCCTGCGACAGGCCGGGCCGGGCGCGCGGCGCCTCGGCTGGCCAAAGGGCGGCCGGAGCGCGCGAAGCCTCCGGCCCCGACTCTTCTCTGAGGGCAGACATGTTCGGTTTGCTTTCATCCGCTCAAATTCTTGACGTAGATGACCTTGCCGTCGCCGGGCCGGTAGAAATCCTCGAGCTCGACGACCTTCTTGAAGCCCGTTCTGCGGTAGAACGCCCGCGTGGGCTCGTATTTCTCCGTTGACGACGTATCGACAAAGACGCGTTCGCCGCCGGCGGCCTTGATGGCGGCCTCGGTGCGCGCGAGAATCTCGCGCCCGAGCCCGTGGCCTTGCTCGCTCGGGCGGACCACGATCCAGTAGAGATCGTAGCTCGCCTCCGTGGCCGGGGTCCGTCCGTAGCAGGAATAGCCGACGAGGCGCGAGCCCCGTTCGGCGACGAGAAACTCATAGCCGCTCACGCGCCCCTTGTTGACGCGCTCCTCGACGAGCTCGGCCGCGATCGCCGTCTCCTCGCTCGAGAACATGTCCGTCGCCGCGACGAGCGTGCGCACGATCTCGATGTCGGCGCGGGTGACGTCCTCCCGCCAGGCGGGGACCTTGGCGCCGTTGACGGCCGCGCGCCTGGCGTGGCGGCGGTCGGCCGGCGGATGGCTCGCGGCCGCCTCGGAGAGGCCGGCGAAGAAGTTGCGGGCGTTGATGCCGAGCGTGCGCACGCGGTAGCCGCCTTCCTGGACGACGAGCGTCGGCAGCGACGCCTCGCCGATCATGGCGCCGAGCGCGCGGAAGTCCGCCGCGCCGTTCGCCCAGGTGCCGGTCGGGTCGCCGCGTCCCGTGTCGAAGCCGATGGCGAGCACGAGGAAGTCCGGGTCGTGGCGGCGTACCCGGGCGAGCGCCTTGGCGACGGCGGCGCGGTGCTCGGCCGGCGAGGTCTTCTCGGGCAGCGGGATGTTGAGATTGTATCCGGCCCCGCGCCCGCGCCCGCGCTCGTCGGCGAACCCCGAGAAATAGGGATAGGCGTAGCTCGGATGGCCGTGCACGGAGACGGTGAGCACGTCGTCGCGCTCGTAGAAGATGTCCTGCGTCCCGTTGCCGTGGTGATAGTCGAGATCGAGGACCGCGACCCGTCCGTAGCGGGAGAGATAGTGCGCCGCCACGGCCGCGTTGTTGAAATAGCAGAAGCCGCCGAAGGAGCGCCGCTCGGCATGGTGGCCCGGCGGGCGCACCAGCGCATAGGCCGCGCGGGAGCCCTCGAGCACCAGCTCGGCCGCGGTCAGCGTGCAGTCGATGGCGCGCCGCGCGGCCGGGTAGGCGTTGCGGTTCAGGGGCGTGAAGGTGTCTATGCACCAGTAGCCCGCGAGCACCGTGCGGTCCTTGGGCTTGCGGTTCGGATTGCGGATCGGGAAGGTGTACGGATAGATCGATTTCTTGAGCGGCGCCTCGGCGCAGGCGCGCTCGATGAAGTCGACGAGGGCGCCGTCGTGCACCTCGCGCAGATGCCGCTCCGGGAAGCGCTTCGCGGGCACGCGCTCGAAAAGCTCCGTCTTGTCGATCTCCTCGAGGATCGAGGCGACGCGCACCGGCGCCTCGACATAGCCGCGCTCGCGCACGTGATGGATGTCGTGCCGGTCGTTGACGACGAGGGGCATCTTCGTCTTGAGGCGGCGGATCTCGCGGACCTCGCGATGCGTCTCGCGGGTCGTGTAGCGCGGCGCGCGCAGGCCGTAGCCGCCGGGCCGCACGGAGCGGACGACCATGTCGATATAGCCGGGCGGGCAGATCTCGGCGTATTTGCGCTCGAGGATGGCGCGCAAGATTCGCCGCAGCGTCTCGGCCTCGGGAAGCGCGTGGCGGCCGAGCCCGTCGAAGACGAGGTAGGGGCTGTCCGGCGTGCCCGGCTCGATGGGCTGCTCGTAGGCGGTGCCGAGAATGGGCCGCGCGCCGAAGCGCTCGTAGAATTTGAGCCGGGACATGTTCTGCTTGCGGACGGCCTCGTTCGGGCTCAGCTCGGGCTCGTCGGGCAGGCATTCGAAATAGAGGCCCTGGGCGCCGAGGGCGAGCGACTCCTCGCGCACGCGCTCGTAGAGCACGCCCCCGAGCCCGCCGCCCGAGCCGCCCGGCGCGGCCGAGATGGTGTCGAGAAAGGCGACCTTGAGGTCGGTGAGGAAGAGCAGGAACGCGAAGGCGCGCACATGGCCCTTGGCGTTCTCCGCGACGAGCAGCTCGGCGACGAGCTTGTAGCGCAGCGGGTCCTCGAGGAGCTTCGGCACCTTCCCGATGTCGCTCTCGCGCATCCCGGGGAACTGCGCGCGCAGGATGGCCTGCACCTCGCCGACCGCCTCGCGGTTCGCGGGGGAGCGCGCGTCGCGGATCGTCCTAACGGAGAACATTCGGCTCGAGGCTCCGCTCGGCATTGGCGACGAGGCGCTCGATAAGGGCCTCGTAGGCGATTCCGGCCTTCTCCCCGGCGCGCGCGAACCCGGCCTCGGGCGCGAGGCAGGGATTGAGGTTCACGTCGATGAGATAGAGCGTGCCGTCCGCATGAAGACGAAAATCGAGCCGCACGGGACCCTTGAGGCCGAGGGCCGCGGCGGCGCGCAGCGCCTCCGCCTCGATGCGCGCGCGCAAGGGGGCCTCGGCGCCCGCGAAATCCGGGAAGACGCTCGGCGTCTCGCGATGGGCGCGGCTCGCCTCGTCCCACTTCGCCTCGTAGTCCAGCACCCAGGGCATGCCGGCCCGGGAGCCGAGAAAGAGGATCTCGGAGATCGCGAGGACCTCGAGCGCCGGCCCCTCCTCGAGGAGGGCGACGGAGAATTCGCGCCCGTGCACATATTCCTCCGCGAACCAGGCGCCCGGCTCCTCCTTCGCCGCGAGGGCGGCCCCGACGCGCGCGAAGGGAACGAGCTCGGCCTCGATGCCGATGGAGGAATGCTCCCAGACGGATTTGAGGAGGAAGGGCGTCTTCGGCCCGGGCGCCGCGCGCGCGAGGAGGTTGCCGGCGGCGTCGATGCCGGCCGGCGAGGGCAGGCCCAGGGCGAGAAGATGGGCCTTGAGCGACCATTTGCTCGAGTGCAGATAGAGGCTTTCCGCGCGCGCGCCGGTATGGGCGAGGCCGCGCTCCTCCACGAGATGGCAGAAGAAGGCGGGCAGGAAATGACGCCCGCGCACGCCCTCCACCAGGACGTAGACGACCGTCTCCGGCGCAAGGCGCTCGAGCGCCGGAATCCACGACGCTTCGCGCGTCACCTCCAGGCGCGAGACCCGGCGGCCGCGCGCGCCGAGCGCGCGCGCGATCTCGGCGGCCTGGCGCAGCGTGTCCCGCTCGTCCGGGTCGCGGGCGTCCTCTTCCGCGTCAAGCGCGATGACGACGTCTCTCATCTTGTCGCTTGTCCTGCCGCTTGCCGCCGATCCCGAGGCGCGCAACGGCCGCCTCGAGCAGCTCGCCGATGAGATCGTCATAGGCGATCCCGCTGAGCTTGGCGAGGATGGGCAGATCCGAATAGTCGGGCTTGAGGCCGGGCAGCGGATTGGTCTCGAGGAAGACCGGGCGGCCGCGGGCGTCGCAGCGCAGATCGCAGCGGCTGACGTCGCGGCAGTCGAGCGCGCGGTGCGCGGCGAGCGCGACCGCCGCCGCCTCCCGCGCCGTCGCGTCGTCGGCGGCGACGTAGCGCACGCGGTCCTCCCAGTCGGCCTTGTTCGCATAGGTGTAGCCGACCGCATCGGCCTTGGTGCCGAGGAGAACCTCGATCGTGCCGATGACGCGCGCCGTCTCGCCGGTGCCGAGGATGCCGACCGTGAACTCGCGGCCCGGCAAAAAGGGCTCCACGAGCGCGGGCTGGTCGAAGCGCGCGATGAGGTCGCGCGCGACGCGCTCGAGCGCGCCCGCGTCCTCGCAGCGCGAGGCGTTCTCGCAGCCCTTGCCGGTGCCCTCGGCGATGGGCTTCACGAAGACCGGCCAGCCGAGATCGACGGCGCGCGCCTCCTCGGGCCTCGCGAGCACGGCGAAGGGCGCGGTCGGCACGCCGGCGTCGCGCACGAGGCGCTTGGCGACGGCCTTGTCGAGGGTCGCCGCGAGCGTCAGCGGGTCGGAGAAGGCATAGGGCTGATCGAAGAGCTCGCAGAGCGCGGGCACCTGCGCCTCGCGCGAGCGGCCCTTCACGCCTTCGGCGATGGAGAGGACGAGGTCGTAGCGCGTGCCGGCGACGAGCGCGGCGGCGAGCGCCCGCCCGTGCCCGACCCCGACGACCTCCGCGCCC
Organism: Alphaproteobacteria bacterium; assembly: GCA_024236075.1. Classification (GTDB taxonomy): domain Bacteria; phylum Pseudomonadota; class Alphaproteobacteria; order JACAEB01; family JACAEB01; genus JACAEB01. The sequence goes on from JACKLE010000001.1 coordinate 437,986, forward strand.
TGCCGGCGCAGCGCGCCGGCGAGCTCGGCAATGGTCTCGGCGCTGTCGAACTCGGCGCATTCCTCCTCGGAAAGCCCGAGCGCGCGATAGTCATCGCGCAGATCGTAGACGAGCCCGATGCGCATCTCAGTGGCCGTGGCCGTTCGCCTTCGGGAGCGCCGCCGCCGCGACCGCGGGATCGACGAGGCGGCTCGCGCCGGTCGTGCCTTCCGGGTCCGGATAGCGGTAGATGCCGCCCTCGAAATTGCGCAGGAGGAGATCGTCTCCGTCGCGGCCGACGACATAGTCCGGCAGGAGCGGGATCTTGCCGCCGCCGCCGGGCGCGTCGATGACGTATTGCGGCACCGCATAGCCCGTGGTGTGCCCGCGCAGCCCCTCGATGATGCGGACGCCCGCCTCGACGCTCGTGCGGAAATGCGCCGAGCCCGTGATCGGGTCGCATTGATAGAGGTAATAGGGCTTTACCCGGCGCATCAGCACGCCGTGCATCAGCTTCTTCATCACGGCGATGTCGTCGTTGATGCCCTTGAGCAGCACCGTCTGGCTGCCGAGCGGGATGCCGGCATCGGCGAGGCGGCTCGTCGACTCCGTCACTTCCGGCGTCAGCTCGGCGGGGTGCGTGAAGTGGATGCTCATCCACAGCGGATGGTGCTTCTTCAGGATCTTCGTCAGCGTCTTCGTCACGCGCATGGGCAGCACGACCGGCACCTTCGTGCCGATGCGCAGGAACTCCACATGCTTGATGGCCCGGAGGCGCCCGAGAAGATAGTCGAGCTTCTCGTCGGCGAGGGTGAGCGGGTCGCCGCCCGAGAGCAGCACGTCGCGAATGGTCGGCGTCGCCTCGATATAGGCGAGCGCCTTGTCCCATTGCGAGACCGAGAAATTGTAGTCGCCGCCCGCCTCGCCGACCATGCGCGAGCGCGTGCAGTAGCGGCAATAGGTCGAGCAGAAGCCCGTGGTGAGGAAGAGCACGCGGTCGGGATAGCGGTGCACGAGGCCGGGCACGGTGGTGTCGTGGTCCTCGCCCAAGGGGTCGTCCGCCTCGCCCGGCGCGCGGAAATATTCCCCGCCCACCGGGATGTGCGTGCGGCGCAGCGGGTCCTGCGGATCGGCGCCGTCCATGAGGCTCGCATAGTAGGGCGTGATGCCGACGGGCAGGGAGCCCTTGTGGCGCATCACCGCGTCGCGCTCGTCGGCGCTCAGCGCGAAGATGCGCTCGAGCTCCTTGAGGCTCTTCACGCGGCGGCGGAGCTGCCAGCGCCAGTCGCTCCAGTCGGCGAGGCCGGCGTCCGGATAGTGGCGGCGCAGGAAGGCGCGGCTCTCCTCGCTCGCGGGAAAGCGCGGCGTCGGAACGCGCCCGCGCGCAGGCTCGCTGCGCACCGGGCGAAGGCCCACGCGTGCCGACGGCATCGGCGTGAGCGGCATCGGATTGTCGAGGGCGATGGCGGGAAAGGTGGGACTGGGAGGTTCGGCGAGCTCCCCACTCGCCAGGTCCGCATCAGCGGATATGGTCATCTTTTGGTCCTGCCAAGGACGGGGAGAGACCGTCGCGCGACCATTCGCCGTTGCTGCCGCCCACTCCCGCACGGCCGCATATATGTGACCGTGTCGATGAGCTTCAAGAAAAAACTTTACCCGTCAATGGCGTGGGCGCCAATTCCGTCCGTAGGCAGACCGTTAACCGCCGCCGGCCGGGCAGGCATAGCTCAGGAAATTCAATGGCCCGGCGGTTTGCCCGGCGGTCTTTCGGGCGGCCGGTAGATAAATTCCCGAACGGGGCTGGGGATCGCGAGGTCTAATGCGCAGTTAAATATAGATAGTATATGACGAAGATTTACTTTCTATCTCGCAGTTGCGTGATGGGTCTTATTGTACAAGACGGGCGGATCGCCATCGCCCATTCCTCCGGCCCGTCCGGCCCTGCCTGAGAATTGGCAATCGCCGGCATTCGACGAAAATGCCGGCGAGCGCGAAATTTTTTTTGCGGGAGCGGCCGTCAGGCCTCGAGCGGGGGCGTCGCGGGCGTCCGCGAGGCGGCGAGTCGCGCCTCGCGCTCGCGCTCGAAGGCGAGCGCGCCGCGATAGATTCGAACCGTCGCCGCGGCGGCGGCCATGAGCGCCACGACTTCGAGGGCGTCGGTGAAGACCGCGCCGAGCTGCAGCAGCTCGCCGATGGCCCAGGCCGAGGCGGCGCCGAAGGCCGCGCACTCCATCCCGACGAGAAAGGCGGGCAGCACGGCGTAGAAATGGGGCTTGGACATGGCTCAATCCCTTGAGATCCTGCGGCCGGCGCGTCCGGCCGGGCCGAAGATCGGCGGGCCAGCTTGGCGCTTCTTCGCGCCGCTTCGCAAGAGGCGGGCGAACTCGTTCCCGCACGAATCAATAGCCGCGGCCCGCCCTTGCGCGCGACGGGGGCCGCTTGTGCCCGCCTCGCCGGCGGGCGCAGACTGGCGTCGCTCCAACGGGTTGGGCCCGCCGCGACCGGCTCGCCACGAGGGGTGGGCCAAATCGCAAGAGACGCCGAAACCTCGCCCATGAGCCTTCCCGACCCGGTCCTGCTCGCCATTCCGGCCTTCGCGGCCCTGCTCGCGCTCGAGATGGTCTACGGCGCGCGCACCGGCGCCGTGCGCTTCGCGCGCGCCGACACGCTCGCGAGCCTCGCGATGGGCCTCGGCAATCTCGCGACCGGGATTCTCTTCGCCGGACTGCTCACGGGAAGCTATGCGGCGGCCTACGAGCTGCGCCTTTTCGACATCGGCTTCACGGCGCCCGCCTTCGCCGCCGCCTTTCTTCTCGAGGACCTCGCCTATTACTGGTTCCACCGCGTGAGCCACGAGCGGCGCTGGTTCTGGGCGAGCCACGTCGTCCACCACTCCTCGCGCCACTACAATCTCTCGACCGCGCTGCGGCAGACCTGGACGGGCAAGGTGTCGTTCACCTTCGTCTTCTGGCTGCCCCTGATGGTCGCCGGCTTTCCGCCCGCGATGATCCTCTTCCTCTCCGGCACGAGCCTCGTCTACCAGTTCTGGATCCACACGGAGGCGATAGGCCGCCTCGGTCCCCTCGAATGGGTGCTCAACACGCCGAGCCATCACCGCGTGCATCACGCGATCAATCCGCGCTATCTCGACGCCAATTATGCGGGTGTGCTGATCGTTTGGGACCGTCTCTTCGGCACCTTCGTCGCCGAGCGCGCCGACGATCCGCCCGAATACGGCATCGTCAGGCAGCTCGACAGCCACAATCCCCTCGTCATCGCCTTTCACGAGTGGAGGTCGCTCGCGCGCGACCTTCTTTCCTCGCGCAGCGCGCGGGAGGCAGTCGGCTACCTTCTCGGCCCGCCCGGCTGGCGCGCCGACGGGACGGGGCGCACCGTGAAGGTCATCAAGGCCGAGCTTGCGGCGGCGGAGGGCGAGAAGGCGCCGTGAGGCCCCTTGCTCCGCCGTCGGAATGTCGTCGGCTCGCGGCCCTCGCGGCCCCGTCCGGCGGCGTCGGGAGGCGGTGCCCTCACTTCGCCTTGCCGATGAAGTCGACGATGAGCCTTGCGAGCTCCTCGGGCTTGTCCTCCTGAAGGAAGTGGGCGGCGTCCTTGATCGTGACGTGCTCGGCCTTCTTCGTCCCGGGCACCCGCTCCAGGAAGGCGCGCTCGCCGCCGCGCGTCACGGGATCGGCGTCGGAGAACGCGCACAGGAACGGCTTCTCGAACTTGCTCAGCACCTCCCAGGCGGCCTTGTTCTCCGCGACGCTCGGATGGTTGGGCGTGATGGGCACGAAGGCGGGGAAGATGCGCGCGCCCATCTTGTAGCTGTCGTCGGGGAAGGGCGCGTCATAGGCGGCGATCTCGGCCGGCGAGAGCTTCCTCTTGCATCCCATGCTGACGATCGTGCCGACCTGGAAGTCGGGCGTGTTCTGGCTGAACTGCAGCCATTGCTCGAAGGCGGGGCTCGCGCCGGTCCCGACGGGAAGCCCCGTATTGGCGACCACGACGCGCGCGAAGCGGTCCGGGAAGGCGGCGACGAGGCGCAGCCCTATGAGGCCGCCCCAATCCTGGCAGAAGAGCGTGATGTCCCGCAGGTCGAGCTTCAGGAGCCAGGCGCTCATCCAGGCGACGTGGCGCTCGTAGGAATAGTCGGTCTTCGCCGCCGGCTTGTCGGAGCGCCCGAAGCCCAAGAGATCGGGCGCGAGCACGCGGTGGCCGGCTGCGGCGACGGGCGGGATCATCTTCCTGTAGAGGAACGCCCAGGAGGGCTCGCCGTGCATCATGAGGACGGGCGCGGCCTTCCTCGGTCCCTCGTCCACCGTGTGGATCCGCAAGGCCGGGCCCTCGCGGCCCTGCACTTCCGTATAGTGCGGCGCGAAGGCGTAGTCGGGCAGGCCCTCGAAGCGGGCATCGGGTGTCCTGAGCACTTTCATCGGGGCGTCCTCTCCAATCTGGCGGGCGGGCCCCCTTAACGGGCGTCGGCGCGAAGGTCCCTCGGTTGCGCGGCATTGCCGGGCGCCGCAGACTTGCGCACGACGCATGACGCATGACGCTGGGGAAGGCTCCATGGGCGAGGATGCCGCCGCGCTCGCCGCGCTGCTCGAGACGGCCGAGGCCGTGACCGTCTTCACGGGCGCCGGCATCTCGACCGAGTCGGGCATTCCCGATTTCCGCAGCCCGGGCGGCCTCTGGACCAAGATGAAGCCCATCTATTTCGAGGATTTTCTGCGCTCGGAGGAGGTGCGGCGCGAGGCCTGGCGGCGCAAGTTCGAAAGCGAGGGCAGGCTCTGGGACGCAAAGCCCAATCGCGGCCACTACGCGATCGCCAAGCTCGTCGCGCAGGGCCGCGCGCGCAGCGTCATCACGCAGAACGTCGACGATCTCCACCGCGCGTCCGGCGTGCCCGCCGAGCGGATCGTCGAGCTGCACGGCAACGCGACCTATGCGAAATGCCTCTCGTGCGGCGAGCGCCACGAGCATGAGAGCTTCCGCGCGGCCTTCCTGGAGCGGGGCGCGATCCCTTCCTGCCGGTCGTGCGGCGGCATCGTGAAGACGGCGACGATTTCCTTCGGCCAGGCCATGCCCGAGGCCGAGATGGCGCGCGCGCAGGAGGCGGCGCTGGCCTGCGACCTCTTCCTCTGCGTCGGGACGTCGCTCACCGTCTATCCGGCGGCGGCGTTCCCGGCGGTCGCGAAGCGCAACGGCGCGCGCCTCGTCATCCTCAACCGCGATCCGACGGACCAGGACGATATCGCCGATCTCGTGATCCATGCGGGCGCCGGCGACGTGCTCGCCGCGGCGACGCGCCTCGAGGTGTGAAGAACCTTTCGCCCTCTCCACAGTTTTGACGATGCGGGCGCGTTCGCGGCGGCGGCGACTCGGTCTATGTCCCGACGCGGGGCTCGCGCCGGCGCTGTTCGCGCCGCGCGTGCGGGCAGAACGTGGAGGGTGATCCCATGCAGCGCATTTCCAACGGTCTCGCGTCGAAAGTTCTTGCGGCGTCGTCCGCCGGCTTCCTTCTCGCGCTCGCGCCGGGCGCGGCCAGCGCCGACATGTTCGGCGGCGGCAGGTCCTATGTCGCGCTGACGGGCGGCATCAGCTTCCTCGACGTGGAGACGACGGGCGGGGCCGATCTCGACACGGATACGGGCTTCGGCGGCGCCGTCGCGCTGGGCTGGCGCTATCCGGAAGGCTTCCGCTTCGAGCTGCAGGCCGCCTTCGAGGGCGCCGATTTCGACGGCGGCGGAATCACGGACGGCGACATCTCCGCGATCGAGGCCTTCGTGAACGGCTATTACGACTTCAAGGATTCCGGGCTCTGGCGCAACAACGTGACGCCCTATATCGGCGTCGGCCTCGGCGGGGCGCGGGTCAAGGTCGATGCCGGCCCGACGGACGGGGACGACTACGCCCTCGGGATTCAGGGCCTCGCGGGGCTTTCCTTCGCGCTCACCGACCGCTCGGAGCTTTCGCTCGGCTATCGCTATCTCTGGCTCGACGAGGTCGAGATCGACCATACGAGCCTCGACACGGCGAGCCATGCGCTCTCGCTCACCCTGCGCTTCGGCCTCTGAGGCCCGCGAGCCACTCCGTCCGCTCCAGGATGAAATAGTCGTGGAGCTTCCCGGCGTGAAGGCGCATGCCCAGTCGGGGCAGGCGCAGACGGCCGGCGACGGCGCGCGATCGCGGATTGTCCGTGCGCACGATGCAGGCGATGCGCGGAAGGCCGAGCGTCTCGAAGCCGTAGGCGATGGCGGCCGCGCCGGCCTCGGTCGCGTATCCGTGCCCGCGCGCCTGCGGCAGGAAATGCCAGCCGACCTCGACCTCGCGCGTGTTCGGCAGGGGGCGCAGGAGGATCGCGCCGAGATGGCGTGCCTCGTCCGTGAGCGGATGGACGTGCCACCAGCCGAGTCCGCGCGGGCCGAGCGCGAGGAGGGCCCGTAGCGCGGCCGCGCTCTCGGCCTCGGTGCCCGGCGCCTCGCGCCACCAATAGACGCGGGGGTCGGCGACGATGGCGTGCAGGAGCGCCTCGTCGCCCGCGACGTAGGGGCGCAGCGCGAGGCGCTTCGTGGCGAGCGTCGGCGGGGCGGCGGTCATGGCGCGCGAGCTTATCGGCGCGCACCGGCGGCCGATAGGGCGCTTGTGCGCTCCGGCATGGCTCGTCTAGGTCACCGACTCACTAGCCCCCACCCCGTCATCCCGGAGCCTAGGCGAGCCCGGAAATGCTCGCATTTCCGGCCTTGCGAGCCTTGGCGTCCGGGATCTGCGGCTGGGCGATGCTCCGCAAGCGGCAGATCCCGGACAGCTCAATTTACCGGCCAAATCAAACCCCGGCTTTCGCCGGGGCATGGATTTGGGGCAAATTGGCTTCCGGGATGACGGGGTGGGGGCTATTGGCTCTGTGGCCTAGAGCAGTTTCCTGTGAGCGGCGCGCACGCGGCGCTTCGGTCCCGCGCCGATCTCCACTAGGGTCGTCGCCGAACCCCTTTTCGTCAGGAGGCCCACACCATGGCCGGCAGCGTCAACAAGGTCATTCTCGTCGGCAATCTCGGCGCCGATCCCGAGATTCGCCAGACCCAGGACGGGCGCCCCATCGCGAAGCTGCGCATCGCGACCTCGGAGACCTGGCGCGACAAGGGCTCGGGCGAGCGGCGCGAGAAGACCGAGTGGCACAATATCGTGATCTTCAACGAGGGGCTCTGCCGCATCGCGGAGCAGTATCTGCGGAAGGGCTCGAAGGTCTATCTCGAGGGCCAGCTTCAGACGCGCAAATGGCAGGACCAGCAGGGCCAGGACCGCTACACGACGGAGGTCGTGCTGCAGGGCTTCAACTCGGCCCTCACCATGCTCGACGGGCGCCAGGGCGGAGGCGGCGAGGCCTCCTACGGCGGCGGCGAGTCGATGCCCTCGCGCGCGCCGGCGCGCGACCTCTCGAGCGACCTCAACGACGACATTCCGTTCTGAGCCCGGCCGCCGCCTAGAAACGTCCCCGGCGCGGATCGTAGGGCGCGCGCTCGGCCCAGTCGCGCATCGTCTCGCGCATCTCCTCGTCGAGGCGCTCGGGCAGCACGATGCGCAAGGTCACGAGCTGGTCCCCGGCCGGCAGGTTCTTCGCGGCGTGGGCCGGGACGCCCTTGCCCTTCAGCCGCAGCGTGACGCCGGCGCCCATATCGGCCGGAACGGCGAGGCGCACCGGACCGTGGAGCGTCGGCACCGTGATCTCCGCGCCGAGGGCGGCCTCGGGCACGCTCACCGGCACCTCGAGGAGGATGTCGCGCCCCTCGCGGCGGAAATATTTGTGCGGGCGCACGCGCACGTCGACATAGCAGTCGCCGCGCGGGCCGCCGTGAAGGCCCTTCTTGCCCTGCTTCTTGAGGCGGAAGCGCCGGCCGTCGGCGAGGCCCGGGGGCAGCACGAGGTCGAGGGTCTCGCCTCCGTCGAGGATGACGCGCTTCGGGCCGCCGAGAGCGGCCTCCTCGAAGCTCAGCGAGACGCTCACCGAGACGTCCTCGCCGGGCTCGGGAGGAGGCGCCTCGGCCGTGCGCGCGGAGCGGCCGCGGAAGAGGTCGGAGAACATGTTCTCCCGGTCGAGCCGGTCCCAGAGATTGTCGAAGGCCCCGTCCGGGCGCGGCGGAGGCGGGGGCGGCGGGCGGCTCGCATGGGGCTGGGGCCGCGGCCGCGGCGAGCCGTCGGGGCGGATCTCGCCGAGGTCGAAGCGGCGGCGCTGGCCCGGGTCCTTCAGGAGCTCGTAGGCCGCGTTGACCTCCTGGAAGCGCGCGAGCGCCTGGGGATCGCTCCGATTCCCGTCGGGGTGATGGCGCTTGGCGGCCTGGCGGAAGGCCGCCTTGATCTCGTCCTGGCTCGCCGCGCGGCTCACGCCGAGAACGTCATAGGGATCGCGCATCGCAGGTCACCGGAGGGATTGCGCCGAGGCGGCCGGCCGATTGGGCCCGCCACTTTGCGGCGAGCTTAGGGCCAACTCCTATCCCGAGCCCTAACGCCGCGTTACTGGCCGTAGGTGAAGGTTCCCCGGTAGAGCGCCTTGAGCCCGTCCGAGGTCTCCTCCGAAGGCGGCGAGAAGGTCGCGGCGCCGGCCGCGGCGAGGCGGGCGCGCGCGAGCCGGTGGCCGCCCGCGCTCGCGGCGGCCAGCAGCGACTTCGCGGCCGCGGGGCTCTTCTCGACGCCGTTGCCGGAGAGAAAGAGCAGGGCGAGCTGATACTGGGCCTCCGGGTCGCCCGCGCGGGCCGCCCGGGCGAACCAGGACGCGGCGAGGCGCGGGTCGGCCGGCGTGCCCTCGCCGTCGAGCAGCATGGCGCCGAGATTGACCTGAGCGCCGACGAGGCCGCGCTCGGCCGCGCGCAGGTAGAAGTCGAGCGCGCGGGGAAGGTCCTGCGCCACGCCCTCGCCCCGGCGCAGCATATGGGCGACGTTGCGCTGCGCCGCGAGGTCGCCCTTCTGGGCGAGGGCGAGCCAGCCCGCATAGGCGCGCGCATAGTCGCCCGCCTCGTAGGCCGCGAGCGCGTCCTCGAAGGAGGCGCCGAAGCGGCTCGCGAGCGCCGCGCGCTCTTCGGGCGTCAGGACGCCGGCCGCCGATGCCGCGTCGGGAGGCGCCGCCTCCTGCCCAAGCGCCGCGGCGGGCGCGAGCGCGAGGGCAAGAGCAAGACCGAGGAAGGCCCGGCGCATCAATTGACGCGCCAGCTGCCGTCCGGCTGCTGGCACGCCACGCCCGAGGCCGAGTCCGACTTGCCGCCGGCGCTCACCGTCTGGCTGAACTGCCGGCAGGTCTGGCCGCTCGCCGTCTTGTAGGAGGATGTCGGCGTCACGGAGCCGGAATTGCCGGATTCGGGATTGCTCCATGTCACGGTCTGGTTGTTGGGCGCCGTCGAGAGCGCCCGATTCGTGGTCTGGCCCATGACGCTGCGGTCCTGCTCGGTGAGGCGGCGCGCGAGCGTCGAGCCGGCCCAATAGCCGAGCAGGGCGCCCGCCACCATGGCGATGTCCCGCCCGGTGCCCGAGCCGACCTGCGAGCCGACATAGGCGCCGGCCGCGGCCCCGGCGATGCCGCCGATCTGCTCGTTATATTGCCCCTCGGCGCAGGCTGCGACCGAAAGGAGGCTGAGCCCGGCAGCGGCCATCCGCATGGGCTTCGCGGTCATCGACATCATGATCTCGTCTCCCTTTTGCCGGCGCGCTCCGCGCCCGCCACCCTGGGCGCGGACCCGGCGGACTGCCTGGGCGCGCGCGCCGTTAACCATTATACATTTTTGCGGGCGGGCAAAGGCGGGGCGCCCGCCTCTGGAGCCGGAGCCCGGGATTTGGTAGGCCATCGGGCAGCAATGAGCCAGACGCGGAACGACACACTTCTCGGAGCCGAGGCGGTCGAGGACCTTCCGGCCACGGACGACCCGATGGCGCTGTTCGGCGAATGGCTCGCGCTTGCCTCGGCGCGCGAGCCCAACGATCCCAACGCCATGGCGCTCGCGACGGTCGACGCGGCCGGCCTTCCCGACGTGCGCATGGTGCTGCTGAAGGCCGCCGACGCGCAGGGCTTCGTCTTCTACACCAACCTCGAAAGCGCCAAGGGCGTCGAGCTCGCCGCCAATCCGCGCGCGGGCCTGCTCTTCCACTGGAAGAGCCTGCGCCGCCAGGTGCGCGTGCGCGGGGACGCCGCGCCGGTCGGCGCGGCCGAGGCGGACGCCTATTTCGCGACGCGCCCGCGCGGGGCGCAGCTCGGCGCCTGGGCCTCGGCGCAGTCGCGCCCGCTCGCGGGGCGCTTCGAGCTCGAGCGGGCCGTCGCGCGCGAGGCGGCGCGGTTCGGGCTGAGCGAGGTGGCCCGCCCGCCGCACTGGTCCGGCTACCGCGTGCGCCCGCTCCAGATCGAGTTCTGGCGCGACCGCCCGTTCCGTCTCCACGACCGCCTGCGCTACCGGCGCGAGGCCCATGGCGCGCCATGGACCGTCGAGCGGCTCTATCCGTGAGGGAACCGGAGATGACGGACGCCGACGCGGCGAAGAGCGCGGGCCCGGACGGTGCGGCGGGCGCCGGCGTGTCCGCGGCCGCGCGCGACCGTTTCATGCGCCTCGCGACCTATGCCTCCGTCGCGGTGGCCTCGACGCTGATCCTTCTCAAGGGCGCGGCCTACTACAAGACTGGCTCGGTCGCGATGCTCGCGAGCCTCGTGGATTCCGGCCTCGACCTGCTCGCGTCCGGCGTCACGCTCGTCGCCGTGCGCCAGGCGCTCGTGCCGCCCGACAGCGATCACCGCTTCGGGCACGGCAAGGCCGAGGCGCTGGCCGGGCTCATGCAGTCGGTCCTCGTCACCGGCTCCGCGCTCTTCATCCTGCTCGAGGCGCTGGAGAAGCTCGAGCGGCGCAGCCAGATCGAGCATTCCTACGCCGGCATCGCGGTCATCCTGGTCTCGATCGCGCTGACCTTCGCCCTCGTCGCGTTCCAGCGCTTCGTGGTGCGCCGCACCGGCTCGCTCGCCGTGATGGCGGACCGCCTGCACTACACCGGCGACCTCCTCACCAATCTCGGCGTCGTCGTGGCGCTCGTGGTGGCGGGCGTTCTCGGGCACCGCGCGGCCGATCCGCTCATCGGCATCCTGATCGCCGGCTACATCGCCTGGACCGCCTCCAGCATCCTGCGCCACTCGTTCGATCAGCTCATGGACCGGGAAATGGCGGATGCGGAGCGCGAGCGCATCCTGAAGATCATCGCGGCGCACGCGGACGTCATGTCCGTGCACGACCTGCGCACGCGCCGGTCCGGCACGCGCTGCTTCATCCAGTTCCATCTCGAGCTCGACGGCGCCATCTCGCTTCTCGCGGCCCACCGCATCGCCGACGAGGTCGAGACGGCGCTGCACGAGGCCTATCCGCAGGCCGAGGTCTTCATCCATACGGACCCGGCCGGCCTCGAGGCCACGGGCCGGACCGAGCCGGCGTGAGGCGCGCGCCGCCCCATTGCCTGGGGCGGGCGGTTCTGTAGAGTTGCACCCCTATCAAATGGCGAGGACCGGGACCGCAACCCGGCGCACGACCGCGGAGGACGGGTATGGCAGGGCTCTTGGGATTTCTCGGCCGCGGGCCCGAGCGTCACGCGCCGGACGCGGCGCGGGGCGACAAGGGGCCCTTCCTCGAGGGGCTCATGCAGGACGTGCCCCTCTCGATCCCCGACATCCTCGATCACGCGGCCTGTTTCCACGGCGCGCGCGAGATGGTGACGCGCACGCTCGAAGGGCCGATCCACCGCACGACCTATGCCGACCTCCATCTGCGCGCGCGCAAATGCGCGCAGGCGCTGAAGCGCCTCGGCGTGAAGCCGGGCGAGCGCATCGCGACGCTCGCCTGGAACACCTACCGCCATTTCGAAGCCTGGTACGGCATCATCGGCACGGGCGCCGTGTGCCACACGATCAATCCGCGCCTCTTCGAGGATCAGATCGTCTACATCTCGAACCACGCCGAGAACCCCTACATCTTCACCGACACGACCTTCGTGCCGATCCTGGAGAAGATCGCGGACCGGCTCGACAGCGCGAAGGCCTTCATCGTGCTCGCGGACCGCGCGCACATGCCGAAATCGAAGCTGAAGAACCTCATCTGCTATGAGGACATGATCGCCGCCGAGGACGGACGGTTCAACTGGGTGCGCATGCCCGAGACGGCGGCCGCGGGCCTCTGCTACACGTCGGGCACCACGGGCAATCCGAAGGGCGTGCTCTACTCGCACCGCTCCAACATTCTCATGTACCTCGCCTCGGGCGTCGGCGACGGCATCAGCCTGCACAGCAGCGACACCATCCTCGCCGTGGTTCCGATGTTCCACGCCAATTCCTGGGGGCTCGTCTACAGCGCGCCCTCGAACGGCGCGAAGCTCGTCCTGCCGGGCATGAAGCTCGACGGACCTTCCGTGTACGAGCTTCTGGAGACCGAGAAGGTGACCTTCACGGCGGCCGTTCCGACCGTCTGGCTCATGCTCCTCCAGCATCTGGAGGCGAACAACCTCAAGCTCTCGACGCTGAAGCGCGTCGTCATCGGCGGCTCGGCGGTTCCGCGGCGCATCCTCGAGGCGTTCGAGGACAATTACGGCGTCGAGGTCATCCACGCCTGGGGCATGACCGAGACGAGCCCCATCGGCACGCTCTGCGTGCTGAAGGCCGGCCAGACGGACCTGCCGCGCGCGGAGCAGGTGAAGATCAAGCTGAAGCAGGGCCGCCCCATCTTTCCCGTGCAGCTCAAGATCGTCGACGACGAGGGCAAGGCCCTGCCGCACGACGGAAAGGCCTTCGGCCGGCTGATGATCAAGGGGCCCTTCATCGCGAAGGCCTATTTCAAGGGCGAGGGCGGCGATCCGCTCGACGCGGACGGCTATTTCGACACGGGCGACGTCGCGACCATCGACGGCGAGGGCTTCATCCAGATCACGGACCGCGCCAAGGACGTCATCAAGTCGGGCGGGGAATGGATCTCGTCGATCGAGATCGAGAACATCGCGGTCGGCCATCCCAAGGTCGCCGAGGCGGCGGTCATCGGGCTCTACCATCCCAAATGGGACGAGCGCCCGCTCCTCATCATCGTGCCGAAGGCCGGGGAGAGCGTCACCAGGGAGGAGATCCTCGCCTATCTCGAAGGCAAGATCGCCAAATGGTGGATGCCGGACGATGTCGTCTTCATCGAGGAGATGCCGCACACCGCGACCGGCAAGATCCAGAAGACGGCGCTCCGCGAGATGTTCAAGGATCACGTGCTGCCGACGGCGAAATAGGGGGCCGCCGGCGAGGCGGGGGAGGGTTCTTTGCGCATCTGGCTCGAACGGCTCGGTTGGCTCGCTCTCGTCGTCGCGGTTCTGGCCGCCCTCAGCGCGGCCGCGGCCGGCCCCGGCTATCAGCTCGGATGGTGGCCGCTCGGCGTCGCGCTCCAGCAGATCGTCAAATATTCCGTCTTTGCCCTCATCGGCGCGGCGGGGGTCGGCCTCCTCACCTTCCTCGTTCTCTTTGCGCTGCCGCCGCGCGAGGGCTGGCAGGCGGGCCTCGCGGCGCTCGTCCTCGCGGCGCTCGCGGGCGCCTACCCGCTCTCGCTCATCATGACCGCGCGCTCGGTGCCGGCGATTCACGACATCACGACGGACACGGAAGATCCGCCGGTCTTCGTCGACCTTCTCGCCGTGCGCACGGGGGCGCTCAATCCGCCGGACTATGACGGGCCGCGCGTCGCCGCCCTGCAGAAGACCGCCTATCCGGACATCGTGCCGCTCGACGTCGAGGTCTCGCCCGACCGCGCCTTCGCCGAGGCGCAGGCCCTCGCCCAGGGCCTCGGCTGGCACGTCGTCGCGGCCGTTCCCGAGCAGGGCCGCATCGAGGCCTCGCAGAAGAGCTTCTGGTTCGGCTTCGTCGACGACGTGGTGATCCGCGTGAGCGAGCGCGAGGGCGGCTCGCGCATCGACATGCGCTCCAAATCCCGCGTCGGCCGCTCGGACATCGGCGCCAACGCGGCGCGCATCCGCCATTTCTTCGCCGAGCTCGAGGAGCGCCTCGCGAAATAGCGCGGCCGTCAGCCCAGCGGGATCACCTCGACGTCGACGAGCGCATTGCCGCTCGCCGGGTCGATCCAGATCTTGGATTGGGCCTTGCGCACGATCGCCTCGCCGACCTGAAGCTCCTGCGTCACGCCGTCGAACTGCACCTTCACCTCGTTGGCGCGGCGCCCTTCCGGCGGCTCGTCGAAGAGGAACTTCACCGAGAAGATGACTCCCGGCCCCTTCTTGTTCTCGTAAAGCATCCAGCGCCGGTCGACGAACAGTCTCGGCAGCACGAACTTCGCGTCGCTCATCGCACCATCCCCACCTTGCGCCCCGTCCCGCGGAGCCACCCGGCCCTGAGGGTAGATGGCAATGGGCGCGAACCTCAACCCCTCGGGCGACGGCGCGCGCTCAAGGCAGACGGTAGAGGGTGCCGCCGCCCGGCGCGTCCTCGCGGGCGACGCGGCCTTCGCGCGCGAGCTTCACGAGATGGGCGAGCACGGAGCGCGCGGCCGCCGCGTGGAGGCGCTTGTCGACGTCGCGATAGATGCTCGCCACCATGTCGGGGATGGCGCCATGGCCTTCGGCGATCGCGGACAGGATCGCGGCCTCGCGGGCCTCGCGGTGGCGGATGAGATAGGCGAGGAAGGGCTTCGTCTCGCGCACGGGCGGCCCGTGGGTCGGCCAGAGCACGCGGTCCTCGCGCGCGAGGAGCTTCTCCAGGCTCGCCATATAGGCGGCCATGTCGCCGTCGGGCGGCGAGACGACCGTCGTCGACCAGCCCATCACGTGATCGCCCGTGAAGAGATCGCCGGTCTCCTCGAGCGCGAAGCAGAGATGGTTCGAGGTGTGGCCGGGCGTGTGGATCGCGCGCACGCGCCAGCCCGCGCCCACGATCTCCTCGCCGTCCTTGACGCGACGGTCGGGGCGGAAATCGAAATCGCCACCCTCCTCGACGGCGACGCCCTCCTCGGCGCGGGCCTCGCCATGGGCCGCGAAAGCCCAGGTCGGCGCGCCCGTCGCCTGCTTCACGAGCGCGGCCGCCGGCGAGTGGTCGAGATGGGTGTGCGTGATGAGCTGGTGCGTGATGCGCTCGCCCCGCAGCGCCTCGAGGAGCGCGGCGACATGCGCCTCGTCGCGCGGGCCGGCGTCGACGACCGCGACCTCGCCCCTGCCGATCACATAGGTGCCGGTGCCGGTATAGGTGAAGGGGCCCGGGTTCTTCGCGACGAGGCGGCGTATGCCGGGCGCGACCTCGGCCATGACGCCGTAGTCGAAGGCGATCTCGCGGACGAAGGGCGCGCTCACCGCCCCGACGGCCCCTCGCGCGGGGCCCCCTCGCGCGCTCCGCCCTGACGCTGGGCGATGCCGGTGACATAGGCCTCGAAGGTGCGCGCGAGGCGGTTGAGCGCTCTCAGCTTGTCGTAGAGCGGGAGCGCGACGGGCGGACCCATGCAGGTCTTGTTGGCGTCGACGATGTAGATGCGTCCCGAGACGCGGTCGCGCAGCACGTCGCAGCTTCCGACCTCGAGATGCATCTCGCGCGCGAAGGCGAGGATCTTCTCGACCTCCCCGGCGCTTAGGAGCTCGGCGGTCTCGTGGAAGGAGACGCGGCTGTTCTCGTTCGCGAAGCGGATCTCGAGGGGGCGCTCCTTGATGTAGGCGAACGGGATCGTCTCGCCGATGATCGGCACACGGATGTCCTGGACATGCGCCCCGTCCGGCGCGTTGTCGATGAGGCGCTGGAAGACGACGCCCTCCGGCACGTCGGCGAGGGGGCAGGCGACGACCGTTCCGTCGTGGGCCGCGTTCTGCACGGATTTGCGCACGGCCGGCCCGACATGGCTGCGCGGGTCGACGCTCAGGGGATAGCCGAAGACGCGCTCGAAGGTCGCGGCCACGCGGTCCTTGCCGATGTCGGTGCAGCGCAGGTTGACGACGTGGCGGTTCTCCTCGATCAGGCGGTCGAGATTGGCCTTGGCCTGCGTCGCGTCCTCGAAATAGTAGAGCACGTCGCAGTCGCGCGGGTCCTTCGCGGCCCGGGCGCCGAGAAAGGTCATCACGTTCCAGATGAGGTACCAGGGCCCCGGCCGGTGCGGGAAGAAGCCGATGGAGAGGGGCCGGAAGAGCTTCGTCGGCCGACGGACGAGCCAGACGCACGAGACCACCACATAGAGGGTGATCATGCGCGCGAGATCCTTGACGAGGGCCGGCGTGATGGGCACGAGCGTGCGGGTCGAGCGCAGGAAGAAGGCACCCCGCCGCACCTCGCAGTCGTTGTAGAGCAGCACCATGCCCCTCCTCGCCGCGCCCGTCGCGGGGATGCGCAGGCCGGCCCGCGCCGCTCCTGCATTCGCGGCGAATTATAGTGCGCGGCCGGCGCGCCACAATCACGATGACGTGCGCGAGAAAGGCAAGGCGTCGCAGGACGGGTGGCGGGGCGGGCGCCCGACGCCGGGGCCCCGAATCGGGCCGGCGATTCGCACGGCGCGAATTGGTCGGAGTGAGAGGATTCGAACCTCCGGCCCCCGCCTCCCGAAGACGGTGCTCTACCAGGCTGAGCTACACTCCGAACCGAGGCGCCAGGGTATAGCGGCGGGCCGGAAGCGGCGCAAGCCGAGGCGTTGCCAGGCCATGAGGAAGCGACTATGTTCCCGCCCTCTTCGGGCCGGTCCCGTGAAGAGCGTTGGGGCGTGGCCAAGCGGTAAGGCAGCGGGTTTTGGTCCCGCGATCCCAGGTTCGAATCCTGGCGCCCCAGCCAGCTTTCCGCGCATCCGCTTTCGCACGAGGCGCGTCAACCTTAACGCGGCGCGCCCGCGCGCTATATGACTGGAACGCGGTCGGTTACGTCTTGCGGTGCCGCGCGACTTTAGCTAGGTTCCCGCCTTGCTCGCGCGGGGTGGGGCTCGCGCGAGGGCGCCGGCCGGTTGGGCCGGCCAAGGGGACGGGGCAAGACGAGAATCGATCCGGCCGAATACGCGTCGTGACGCTTCCGGAGGAACTTCGGTTCCGGTCGAAGTGTTCGGCCGAATAAGGCCTGAATAGGGCGATCGGCGCCTTGAATTCGGCGCGACGTCATGGGATGTTTAAGAGTCAGGCGTCCAATAGAAGACGCCGATGCCCCTCTCGCCGCAGACGGTGGCCGCAAGGCCGGCGGACTCGGACGAAGAGGGCTCTCGAGGAGGCGCCGCGTCCTTTCGCGGTTCACGGCGGTCGAGGTCGGAGCCTTAAGCGGCTCCGGTCGGTCTTAACGATGTTGCGCAAGGACGATTGCGCTCTGTGCGTGCACCTGTGACGAGCTCCGCGCGCGGATCCGTCGAAGTGGGAAGGGTGGTCAGGAAGCCGTGAGACCTTTTGGCAATATTTTCGTTTATCCGTTTGCGAACGACGGCGGGTCCGGCGGCAGGGCCGCTCGCGCGACCTTGACATCCCTCTCCAATTTGCGGAGCGGGGCATCTCTCGTGGTGAAGAGGGCAATGATGACCGATCACGTGTTCCGTAGTCTGCGGGTTCTGCCGGCGGCGCTGCTGCTCGCCGGCGCGCTTGCGAGCCCCGCAGCGGCGCAGCTCGAGCAGAACAAGGGCGAGATCGCTGGGACGACGGCCGATGGCCAGAAGGCCCAGAAGGAGGTCGATCAGCTGGACGATCAGCGCGACGATCTCGAGTTCAAATATCGCCGCACGCTGCTCCAGCTCGAAGGCCTGCAGATCTACAACGACCAGCAGAAGCGCTTCATCGCGAAGCAGGAAGAAGAGAAGGTCACGCTGCAGAACCAGATCGAGAACATCGCGAGCCTGACGCGCGACCTGACGCCGCTCATGCTCGACATGGTCGCCTCGGTGAAGAAGTTCGTCGCGCTCGACCTGCCCTTCCTGCAGAAGCTGCGCAACGAGCGGATCGCGCGCCTCGATACGGTGATGGCCGATCCCCAGGCGCTGGCGGCGGACCGCTACCGCGCGATCCTCGACATGTACAAGAGCGAGAACGAGTACGGCCGCACGATCCAGGCCTACACGGACGAAATCGAGATCGACGGCGAGAAGCGCAAGGTCGACTTCCTGAAGATCGGCCGCGTCGGCTTCTACTACCAGACGCCCGACCAGCAGATCTCGGCCTACTTCAATCCCGACACGCGGAGCTGGGAGCGGCTGTCCGGCAGCTACAACCAGGCGATCCGCCGCGGCATCAAGATGGCGCTCGAGGTGATCCCGCCCGACGTCATGGTGCTGCCGGTCTATGTCTCGACGCAATCCTCCGAGCAACCTTCCAAGTAAAGCGATGGGGCCGATCACGATGACCAAGCTTCGTACTCTTGCCGCGGCGGCCGCTTTCGCCGTCGCCGGCCTCATCGCGGGCGCCGCCGTCACCGGAGCCTATGCCCAGCAGGGCGAGCCCACGAACCTCAACCAGCTTCTCGACCGCGTGCGCAAAGGGCGCCAGGTCGAGCAGGCCGAGAACCTGAAGCGCATCGAGGAATTCCGCGCGAAGGTCAGCGAGCAGCGCCGCCTCCTCTCGGACGCGGAAGCGGCGGTGAAGCGCGAGGAGGCGCTCGCCGACCAGCTCAACAAGACGCTCGAGGACAATCGCAAGATCCTCACCGATCTCGAAAAGGAGCTCGCCTCGCGGGCCGGCTCGTTCCGCGAGCTCTTCGGCCAGGTGCGCCAGGCCGCCAGCGACATGAGCGGCCAGGTCGGCGCCTCCATGGTGAGCGCGCAGTTCCCCGGCCGCGAGAAGGTGCTCGACAAGCTCTCCAACGTGCGCGGACTGCCCACGGTCGACGAGCTCGAGGATCTCTGGTTCATCCTGCAGCAGGAAGCGGTCGAGCAGGGCCGCGTGGCGCGCTTCGATGCCGAAGTGTACCGCACGGACGGCAAGGCCGTGACGACGGAAGTCGTCCGTGTCGGTCCGTTCACGGCCGTCGCCGACAACAAATATCTCGGCTTCGAGACCGACCGCAGCACGGGCGTCCAGCAGCTCCGCTTCCTGGGCCGTCAGCCGGGCGGCGCGCTTCCGGGCGCGGCCAGCCGCCTCATGGACGTGAAGCCGGGCGAGGTCGAGAGCCTTCCGGTCGACCCCTCGCGCGGCCAGCTCCTGAAGCTGCTCATCGACTTCCCGACGCTTCGCGAGCGCATCGCCCAGGGCAAGACCGTCGGCTACATCATCATCGTGATGGGCTTCCTCGGCATGCTCCTCGCCCTCTGGCGCATTCTCGTGCTCACGGGCGTTTCGGGCGCCGTCGCCGCGCAGGCCCGCAATCCGGGCAATCCGCGCAAGGGCAATCCGCTCGGCCGCATCCTCCTCGTCGCCGAGGAGAACAAGGGCGCGGACACCGAGACGCTGGAGCTCAAGCTCGACGAGCAGATCGTCAAGGAGCTTCCCAAGCTCGAGCTCGGCCTCAACATGATGAAGGTCGTGACCGCCGCCGCGCCGCTCCTCGGGCTGCTCGGCACGGTGACCGGGATGATCAACGTGTTCCAGACGATCACGCTGTTCGGCACCGGCGACCCCAAGCTCATGGCGAGCGGCATCTCGGAAGCTCTCGTCACGACCGTGCTGGGTCTCGTCACCGCCATTCCGATGCTCGTCTTCACGAACATCGCGGCCGGCCGCGCCAAGGCCGTGTCGCAGGTGCTCGAGGAAGAGTCGATCGGCATCGTGGCGGCGCAGGCCGAGCGCCACTGATGGGTCGCCCAAGCGGCGTTGCCAAGGCATAGGAGCAGCCTGTCATGCTCAATCCGTTCGGCGCGATCGTCGAGCTTCGAGCCTTCCTCGACAGCGGCGGAAACGTGCTCTACGCGATCATGGTGGCGACCTTCTTTCTGTGGGCGCTCATCGTGGAACGCTTCCTTTTTCTCGGCACAGCCATGCCGGGGCTCAGGAAGTCCGGCATCGCGAGCTGGAATGCGCGCCCGGAGCATTCGTCCTGGACCGCGCACAAGGTCCGCACGGGGCTCATCTCGCGCTACAAGTCGGCGGTCGAGGGCAATCTCGACATGCTCGCGACCCTCGTGGCGCTCGCCCCGCTGCTGGGCCTGCTCGGCACGGTGACGGGGATGGTCGAGGTCTTCGACACGCTCTCCTTCCTCGGAGCGGCCAATGCGCGCGCCATGGCGGCGGGCGTCTCCAAGGCGACGCTTCCGACCATGGCGGGCATGACGGCGGCTCTATCGGGCCTGTTCTTCAGCGAGCTCCTGCGCAAGCGCGCCGAGCGCGAAGTGCAGCGCTTCGCCGACGAGCTCGAGCTGAGGTGAGGGGCGCGCCATGAAGCACCGCAGGGCCGGAGGCGGCGAAGACGCGGCGGCGATCGACCTGACGCCGATGCTCGACATCGTCTTCATCATGCTGATCTTCTTCATCGTGACCGCGACCTTCGTTCAGGAGGAAGGGATCGAGGTCACGCGCCCGGACGAGCAGGAGTCCGTCGTCAACAATCTGGCCGTGGTCGCCATTCCGATCCGGATCGACGGCGAGAACCGCATCTATTTCGGTTCGGGCGCGGACGAGCGCGTGATCACGGTCGGCGCGGTGCGCGCCAACGTGCAGCGCGGGCTCGCGGACGATCCGAACTCGCCGGTCATCATCCAGGCGGACGAGCGCACCGATAGCGGCATCGCCATCCGCGTGCTCGACCAGGTGAAGGCGGCGAAGCCGAAGAATGTCACGATCACCGCGGCCAAGCGCGGCTAGGGGCGGTGGATCGAAAATGAGGTTAGGCGCATGAAGCGGCGGAGCATAGGAGACGGCGACAGTTCCTCGCCGATCGACCTGACACCGATGCTCGACATCGTGTTCATCATGCTGATCTTCTTCATCGTGACGGCGACCTTCATCCGCGAGCCGGGCGTGAAGGTGGAGAAGCCTGCGGTGGAGACCGGGCAGCCGCTGAAGAACGTCGCCATCCTCGTCGCGATCTCGGCGGACAACATCATCTACATGGACGGCAAGCCGGTCCCGCCGCGGGACGTGCGCCCGACCATCGAGCGCCTCAGAAGCGAGAATCCGAAAGGCGGCGTGGTGATCCAGGCCGACGAAGAGGCCGATATGGGGCTCACCGTGCTTGTGATGGACGAGGCGAGGGCCGCGCGCGCGCCTTCCGTCAGCGTCTCCACGATCGAGCAGGAGTGAGGGCGGAGACATGCTGGGTGCGCTGCCACGCTACATCGTCGCTCTTCCCTCCGCGGTCGTCGCCACGGTCGCCATCTTCTTCCTGATGCGCGCGCTCGTGACGACCAAGTACGAGCTTCCGGTCTCCAAGGACACGGTCTCGATCTCCGTGACGCGCCAGGAGAAGAAGGAAAACGCGATCGACGACGACCTCTTCGCGCCGCCCTCCGCGCAGGATACGCCGCCCCCGCCGCCGCTCGACCTCGAGGCGGCCGCGCCGTCCGACCTCTCGGGCACGCCCATCGCGCTGCCCGGCATGGAGGGCATCAAGTTCGGCCAGGGCGCCGTCATCAGCTCGAATTCGCCCACGCTCATCTACATGCCGCAGGAATATCCCTCGTCCTACAGCGGCAGGCTGAACTATTGGGTGCGCGTCACCGTGGAGTTCGACACGACCGTCAACGGCACGGCCGAGAACATCCGCGTCATCGGCATCGATCCGCCGAACGCGCCCGATGCCTTCAAGCAGGAGACCATCCGGGCCTTCCAGCGCGCGAAGTTCAAGCCGCCATTGGACGAGAAAGGCAATCCGAAGCCCACGACAGGAAACCAGCTGACGCTCGCGTTCGATCCGAAGGCACAGTAGGAAATGGTCCGATCACCCACGAATAGGCATCTCCGGAGCGCGGTCGCAGCGGTCGCGCTGGCCGCTGTCTGCCTCGGAGCCGTCGAGCCCGCCGGACACGCCGTCTTCGGCTCGGGCGGCGCCTGGGCGCAGGAGCAGGGCAAGGAGGAGCAGCAGAGGCGGCGTGCGAAGACCTTGTCGCCCAAGGCCTCGCAGGCCCTTCAGAAGATGCTGGCCGAGTTCAACAAGGAGCCGCCGAACTATCCCGGCGCGCTCGAGATCGTGAACCAGCTCCTGGAAAGCACCAGCCTCACGCCCTTCGACCGCGCCATGGGCCTCTATTTCCGCGGCAGCATCTACGCGAGCATGGAGCGCTACCGGGAGGCGCAGGCCGATCTTTCGCAGTCCCTCGGCATTCCGGACGGGCTCGACTACCGCAACCGCAAGGAAGCGACGTTCACCCTCGCCAAGATTTACATGGTGACGTCGGATTTCGTGCGGGCCATCGGCCTCCTCGAGCAGTACATCAAGGAGAGCGAGGCCGACGTGCCGCACGAGGCCTACTATCTCCTCGGCGCGGCCTATGCGCAGACGGATCAGCTTCAGAAGGCGCGCGGGCCGGCGCTCAAGGCGCTCGACATGGCCGCCAACGACGCACCGGCGCGCTATTACCAGCTCGCCGCCGCCATCCTTCTTCAGCTCAAGGACTACAAGACGGTCATCCCGATCCTCGAGCGCGGGCTGCCCTTCTTCCCGACGAACAAGGATTTCTGGCGCAACCTCCAGGTCGCCTACGCCGAGACCGACCGCGACAAGGAAGCCTTCCAGGTGCTGGAGCTCATGTATCTCCAGGGCTTCGACATGACGACGCAGGAGCTGCGCGTCCTCGCCGACCAGTACCGGGCCTTCAATGTGCCGATCAAGGCCGTGAAGCTCATCGAGCGCGAGATGGCCAAGGGCCGGCTTCCGAAGGACTTCCGCACCTGGAAGACGCTCGCCGACTCCTATCTTCAGGCCAAGGAATGGGAGAAGGCGCGCGGGCCGCTGCGCGAGGCCGCCAAGCTCTCGCCCGAGGGCGACCTCTTCTACGATCTCTGCCAGTCCTACTTCCAGGACGAGCAGTACCGGCAGGCCGAGGAGGCCTGCGTGCAGGCCGTCAACAAGGGCAAGCTGCGCAATCCCGGCAACGCCTGGTTCCTCATCGGCTATGCGCGCTACGAGCAGGACAAGTTCGACAGCGCGGTCGAGGCCATGGAGAAGGCGGCGAAGTTCGACAAGACCAAGGACCAGGCCGAGAAGTGGCTGGCCTGGTACGAGCAGGAGAAGAAGCGCAAGGCCGCCGTCGACGAATATCTGAAGAGCCAGCGCAAGGACGTCATCGAGGAGCTGAAGAACGAAGGCGGCGAGAAGCCGCCGGGGACGCCCCAGGGCGACGCCGCGGCTCCGGCCGCCTCGGGCGGCTGAGCGCGCCGCGGGCTTCTCGATGGGCCTCGATGGGACTAGCGGGCGGCGCCTTCGGGCGCCGCTTCGCATTTCCGACCGGCCGCCGCGCGGGTAGAATGGCCCGACCGGCGCGCCCGACAGGCCGCCGCCAGGCTCTTGATGGAGAGCGCCATGAATCGCCGGCCGGGCGCGGCGCTCGCTGCGCCTCTTCTCTTCGCCCTCCTTGGCGGCGCCGAGGCCGCCGACGCGCCACGCGACACGTACGCGCACTGCCTCGCTTTGCTCGAGCGCAATCCGGAGGCCGCCTTCTCCTTCGCGTCGACCTGGCGCGACGATGGCGGCGGCGCGCCCGCCCGCCATTGCGTGGCGCTCGCGCTCGTCGATCTCGGCTCGCCCGGCGAGGGCGCCTCGCGGCTCGACGATCTCGCGCGCGAGGCGGATGCGGGCGACGCGGCGACCCGCGCGCAGATTCTCTCGCAGGCGGGCAATGCCTGGCTCCTGCAGGGCGAGACGGGGCGCGCGGCGAACTCCTTCACCAGCGCGCTCGCCGTTCTGCCCTCGGGCTCGCCGCTCGCCGCCGATCTGCGCCTCGACCGCGGGCGCACCTTCGCGCTCCTCGAGGACTATCCGAAGGCGGAGGAGGAGTTCACCGCCGCGCTCGCGGCGCGCCCCGGCTTCGTCGACGCGCTCGTGCTGCGCGCCAATGCCGAGCGCGCGCAGGGGCTCTACGCGAAGGCGCGCGCGGACATCGCCTCGGCGCTCGCCCTCGCTCCGAAGAACGCCCAGGCATGGTTCGAGCGGGGCACGACCGACTACCTCACCGGCGACATCGAAGGCGCCCGCGCCGCGCTCGGCCGCTCCTTGAGCCTGGAAGGCGAGGGGCCCGTCGCCGATGCGGCGCGCGCCGTGCTCCAGCAGATAGAGCGCCCACGGATGAATTGAGACGGGAGGCTCAGGCGCGGGCAGTCCCCGCGTCCCGCTGGCCCGCCGCGCCGAGAACGCTCCGCAGAATGCGGCAGGCCGCGAGGTCGCCCGTGACGTTCACCACCGTCCGGCACATGTCGAGCAGGCGGTCGACGCCGAGGATGAGGATGATTCCCGTCGTCGGAATGCCGAAATCGCCGACGATGCTGGCGAGCAGCACGATCCCGACGCCCGGCGTGCCGGGCGCGCCGATCGAGGACGCGACGAGCGTCGCGACGATGAGCGCGAGATCGCCCGAGGAGAGCTCGACCCGCGACATCTGCGCGAGAAATCCCACCGCGACCGCCTGGTAGAGCGCCGTGCCCGCCATGTTGACCGTGGCGCCGAGGGGCACCACGAGACTGGCGAGCTTGGGCGGCACGTCGAGCGCCTCGACGGCGGTCTTGATCGAAAGCGGCATGACGGCCGCCGAGCTCGATGTCGAGAAGGCGAGGAGCTGAACCGGCGCGATGGCCCGGACGAAGCGCCATGGGCCGATGGCTCCGAAGAGGCCCGCGAGGAGCGCGAAAAGGACGAGCAGGAGCCCCAGCCCCACGAGCACGGTCGCCACATAGGCCCACATGCCGGCCAGCGTCGACAGGCCGACCCTCGCGACGAGCTCGGCCATCAGCCCGAACACGGCGAGCGGCATGAGCCACATGGCCCATTTGACCACCGTCATGGAGATCTCGAGCAGCGCCTCGAAGAGACGCGCGAGCGGCGCGAGGGTGTCGCGGCGCTGCGAGGTCGCGAACGCTATGCCGACGAAGATCGCGAACATGACGATCGCCAGCATCTGCTGATCGACGATGGCGGCGACGATGTTCTGCGGGATGAACTCGACGATCCGGCGCGTGACCTCGCCGGACAGGCTCTCGATCGATCTGAGCGCGCCGGCCGCGGTCTCCGCCTCCGCGGCAAGCGTCGGCTTGGGCAGCGGCGTCGCGGGGGCGTCGAGGTGGATGCGCTCGCCGGGACGGACGGCGGAGGCGAGGGCGAGCCCCAGGCCGGCGGCGAGCGTCGTCGTGGCGACGATATAGAGGGTCAATCGTCCGCCCACGGCGCGAAGCTCGTCGCCGCTCGCCGAGCCGCCGAGCCCGAGGATGATCGAGGAGATGACCAGGGGAACGAGCACCATGCCGATGAGGCTGAGAAAGAGCCGCCCCGGGAGGGCCAGCCACGTGCCGAGCGCCTCGGAAATTCCGCGCGGCACGATGGCGAGATCGGGTCCGAGCAGCACGCCGACGCCGATGCCCGCGACGAGGCCGATCACGACCTGGAGCCAAAGCCGCACGCGGATCCAGGCGTCGATGCGCTTCTGCAGCGAGCGATAGCCGATGCGGGGCGGTCGTGGCGTCTGGCTCATGGCGTGCCTCGTCCTATAGCGCAGGCCGCTCGCGCGCGCGATCCCATTCCGCGCGCACGGCCTCGTCGGCCTCTTCGGGGCGGCGGCGCGAGCGCAGCGATTGGAAGCGCTCCGCGCCGAGGAGCCGGGCGAGCGCCCAGACGGCCATGGCGCGCACGAGCGGCGAGGGATCGCCGAGGAGGCGCTCCACCGCGCCCGCGAGGCGCGCCTCGCCGGAATTGCCGATGGCGATGAGCACGTTGCGCACGAAGCGGTCGCGCCCCACGCGCTTGATCGGGCTTCCCGCAAAGACCGCGCGGAAGGAGGCGTCGTCGAGCCCGGCGAGGTCGGCGAGCTCGGGCGCCTTCAGCTCCGCGCGCGCGAAGAAGGACGCCTCGCGCGCCGTCGCGGCGAACTTGTTCCAGGGGCAGACGGCGAGGCAGTCGTCGCAGCCATAGATGCGGTTGCCGAGCGCCGCGCGGAACTCCTCGGCGATGTGGCCCTTGTGCTCGATGGTGAGGTAGGAGATGCAGCGCCGCGCGTCGAGCTCGTAGGGCGCGGGGAAGGCGCCCGTCGGGCAGATGTCGAGGCAGGCGCGGCAGCTTCCGCAACGATCCGTCTCCGGAGCGTCCGGAGGAAGCTCGAGCTCGGTCAGGACGACGGCGAGAAAGAGCCAGGAGCCGAAGTCGCGGCTCACGAGATTGGTGTGCTTGCCCTGCCAGCCGAGCCCCGCCGCCGCCGCCAGCGGCTTTTCCATGAGGGGCGCGGTGTCGACGAACACCTTCACCTCGCCGCCGCCCGTCTCGTGCAGCCAGCGCGCAAGACGCTTCGCGCGCGCCTTGAGGACCTCGTGATAGTCCGTGCCGCGCGCATAGACCGAGACGAGCCCGCGGTCGCGCTCGTCGAGAAGGCGCAGGGGGCTCTCGTCGGGCCCGTAATTGGCGCCGAGCACGACGGCGCTGCGCGCCTCGGGCCAGAGCGCGCGCGGCGCGCGGCGCTCCGCGGCGCGGGCCTCCATCCAGCCCATCTCGCCATGGCGGCCGAGCGCGAGGAAATGCTCCAGCCGCGCGCCGGCCTCGCCGATGGAATCGGCCCGCGCTATGCCGACCGCCTCGAAGCCCTCCGCGCGCGCGCGGGCACGCAGCTCGGCCGCGAAACCGGAGATTGCAAATTCAGAATGTGTCACGACAAACTGCCCGTTTTATGTGCCTTCTTCGCGCGCTCGTATGACCTTGTGCTGCATTTCGTCGCGCAACGTTGCTGAAATGCAACACTAAAATGTCAAATTTTGACCAAACATTTTTGGCCTTTGACAACTTTGTACATCTAACGCTAAGTGCGCGTGCAATTTGTCCCCCTAGCAGGAAATGCAACTACACTGAATTGTGGTTGCTAGGAGGTATCGGAATGGAATCGGAGGAGCGTGAGTCGTTGTTCTCGAGGCTTGAGATCTTGCCTGGCATTCTTGCTGCCAGGTCGATTTCGCCTGAGTTTATGAAGCTGGGATATTGCCGGAACGAGCTGCCAAAGCCCGTGACGCCGCAGCTTGCTATTCCGACCTCACTTATCTCGCGTAAGTAAGCCCAAACTTATCACTGACGCCTTGACGGAGGCCGTGCATTAGTTCGAAATGCGCGGCCTCATTGCTTGGTGGCGAAAAATGACAACTTTGACCATAACGCCGACTACGCTCCCGGACATGCGTTCTAATTTCGATGTCTTCAGGGAAGTATTCTATAAGCACGTGGATCGCGTGTGCCAAACGAAAGCGCGCCTCGTCCCGCGTCTTATGCGCGATAGGATGTACACGGCCTGGGAGGCTTGGAATTCGGACCTCAAGAGAGTTGAAGATCATGAGCCTAATATTACGCAGGCGGATCATTTCAAGCATTGTGGCCATCTTATATTTTGGCTTCGTCGTCAGCAGCCAATTGTGGAACTGTATGAAGCTCGTGTGGCGCAAGATGCTCCTGGATATGACCTGATTCAGTCTGAGCAAGAGGTAAGGAATTTTCTTACGTGCTATGCGAACGAATTCTTTGCGTGGGATGTCGGGTACATAATATGTAACTATTACGTGTCGGATATCTGTGCGAAAAGCGCGGGTCTGTCTCTATCTCCAGCGCCGGTTATCTCGGTTTCAAACGAATTTGTCACAAACATATGTAACATGATGAAATTCAAGAGCGTGTCCCCTCACTCTTTATACCTAATACTTGCCGCGCTCTTCGAGGGTCGAAGCTTCTAACCTCAGAAGTCGAGGTCGGCATAGTGGGCCGGGGGCTCGATGCCGGCCGTCTGGTCGGCGAGAAGGGGGCGGAAGGAGGGGCGCGACTTGACGCGCGCATACCACTCCTTGAGGCGGGGATGGTCTTCCCACGGAACGTCGTCCAGGAAGTCCAGGGTCGAGATCTGCGCGGCGGCCGCGAGATCGGCGAGGCTGAGGCGCTCGCCCGCGAGGAAATGGCGCCGGTCGGCAAGGCCCTCCAGCACGTCGAGATGGGCGGGGCGGCGCGCGCGGGCCTCGCGGATCCGCGTCATGTCGGGCCCGCCCATGTGCTTCTCGCGGCGCATCACCTTCTCGAAGAGGAGCGGCTCGACGACCTCGGGCCAGAGCCCCCCGGCGAGCCAGTGCGCGAGGCGCCGCGCCTCCGCGCGCGCGAGCGGCCCGCCCGGCAGCAGCGTCGGCTCGGGGGCGTTCTCCTCGGCGAACTCGGCGATGACGAGCGAGTCGGGCACGACATGGCGCTCGTCCACCACGAGCACGGGCACGGTCCCGGCCGGATTGAGGCGCGGGAAGTCCTCGTCCTCCCACGGATGAATTCTCACCAGATCGAAGGCGAACCCCTTCTCGGCGAGCGCGAGCCGCGCCAGGCGCGAGAAGGGGCAGAGCGGCATATGGAGGAGGGTGAGCATCGAGGCGCTCGGCGCGATTGGCGGCCCCGAAGCTTACGGGAGCGCCCTCGTGCCCTCAAGCCCGCTCCGCCTTCGCCGCGGCGCCTTCCTCCGTCAGCGGCTGGGCCAGGCGCTTCAGCATCTCGCGGGGGCAGATCTGCCAGAAGCGCGCGGCCTCGAGGTCCCAATGGGTGAGCAGGGTGCGGGCGAGCTGCGAGCCCGTCTCCGCATAGTGCTGCTCGACGAGCGCCTTGAGGCGGCCCTCCCAATAGCTGCTCGCGAGGCGCTGATGGACGACGCTCTCCTCGTTGAGATAGTCCGGGAAGCTGCCGGTGCGGTCGTAGACGAAGGCCATGCCGCCCGTCATGCCGGCGGCGAAATTGTCGCCGACCGGGCCGAGGATCACGGTCGTGCCGCCCGTCATGTACTCGCATCCGTTCGCCCCGCAGCCCTCGACGACGGTCTCGGCGCCCGAATTGCGCACGCAGAAGCGCTCGCCCGCCTGGCCGCTCGCGAAGAGGCGGCCCGCCGTCGCGCCGTAGAGCACGGTGTTGCCGATGATCGTGTTCTCGTGCGCGACGAGGCGGCTCGCCGGGTTCGTCCGCACGATGATCGTGCCGCCGGAGAGCCCCTTGCCGACATAGTCGTTGGCGTCGCCGAAGACCTCGATCTTGAGGCCCTGGCAGGCGAAGGCGCCGAGCGACTGGCCCGCCGAGCCCTTGAGGCGCAGCGTGAGATGGCCGTGCGGCAGCGTCGCCATGCCGAAGCGGCGCACGATGCGCGAGGAGGTGCGCGCGCCTATCGCCCGCTGCGTGTTGCGGATCGAATAGGTGAGCTGCATCTTCTCGCCGTGCTCGAAGAAGGGCGCGGCGTCGCGCTCGATCTGGGCGTCGAGCGTGTCGCCCACCGGATTGCGCTCGCCGGGCTTGAGCACGCAATAGCGCTTGTTCGGGCCGGGATCGGCCTGGACGAGCAGGGGGTTGAGGTCGAGATCGTCGAGATGCTCGGCCCCGCGGCTCACCTGCACGAGCAGATCCGTCCGCCCGATGATGTCCTTCAGGGACTTGACCCCGAGGCGGGCGAGGATCTCGCGCACCTCCTCCGCGATGAAGGTGAAGAGGTTCACGACCTTGTCGGGCGTGCCCGTGAACTTCTTGCGCAGCGCCTCGTCCTGCGTGCAGACGCCCACCGGGCAGGTGTTCGAGTGGCACTGGCGCACCATGATGCAGCCCATGGCGATGAGCGAGGCCGTGCCGACGCCGAACTCCTCCGCGCCCATCATGGCGGCCATGACGACGTCGCGCCCCGTGCGGATGCCTCCGTCGGTGCGCAGCACCACGCGGTGGCGCAGATTGTTCAGGGTAAGGACCTGATTGGCCTCCGTGAGGCCCATCTCCCAGGGGATGCCGGCGTGCTTGATCGAGGTCTGGGGCGAGGCGCCCGTGCCGCCGACGTGCCCCGAGATCAGGATCACGTCGGCCTTGGCCTTGGCGACGCCCGCCGCCACGGTGCCGACGCCCGTCTGCGCGACGAGCTTCACGCAGACGCGCGCGTCCGGATTGATCTGCTTGAGGTCGTAGATGAGCTGCGCCAGATCCTCGATCGAATAGATGTCGTGGTGCGGCGGGGGCGAGATGAGCATCACGCCCGGCGTCGAATGGCGGAACTTGGCGATGAGCTCGGTCACCTTGAAGCCGGGCAATTGTCCGCCCTCGCCGGGCTTCGCGCCCTGCGCGACCTTGATCTCGAATTCGCGGCAGTGGTTGAGATATTCCGCCGTGACGCCGAAGCGCCCGGAGGCCACCTGCTTGATCGCCGAGTTCGGGTTGTCGCCGTTCGGCATGGGCTTGAAGCGGGCCGGGTCCTCGCCGCCCTCGCCCGAGTCGGACTTCGCGCCGATGCGGTTCATGGCGATGTTGAGCGTGCCGTGGGCCTCCGGCGACAGCGCGCCGAGCGACATGCCGGGGGTGACGAAAGCCTTGCGGATCTCGTTGACGCTCTCGACCTCGTCGACGGGCAAGGCGCGCGCGGCGGGCCGGAAGTCGATGAGGTCGCGCAGATTGACCGGGGGCAGATGATTGAGCCCTTCGGAATATTTCTTGTAGAGCTCGTAATCGTCCCGGCCGACGGCCTCCTGGAGCATGTGGATGAGCTGGCCCTGGAAGGCGTGCGTCTCGCCTTCGCGCCGGTAGCGGTAGAAGCCGCCGATGGGAAGGGCGATCACCTCCTCGTCGAAGGCGCGGGCGTGGAGCTTGGCGACCTTCTTGCGGATGCCCGTGAGGCCGATGCCGGAGATGCGGCTCGGCATGCCGGGGAAGAAATCGGCGACGAGCGAGCGCGAGAGCCCCACCGCCTCGAAATTGTAGCCGCCGCGATAGGACGAGATGACCGAGATGCCCATCTTGGACATGATCTTGAGGAGGCCCTGGTTCACGGCCTCGATGTAGTTCGCGACCGCGGTCTCAAGCGTCATCGCGCCGAAGAGGCCGCGCGCGTGCCGGTCGGCGAGGCAGTCCTGCGCGAGATAGGCGTTGACCGTCGTCGCGCCGACGCCGATGAGCACCGCGAAATAATGCGTGTCGAGACATTCGGCGGCGCGCACGTTCACCGAGGTGAAGGTCCTCAGGCCCTTCGCGACGAGATGCGAGTGGACGCCGCCCGTCGCGAGGATCATCGGCACCATGGCGCGGCCGGGCCCCACCTTCTCGTCCGTCAGGATGAGGTGGCAATAGCCCTGGCGCACGGCGTCCTCCGCCTCGGCGCGAATGCGCGCGATGGCCGCGCGCATGGAGCCGTAGGGCGCCGTGCCGTCGGGGCGCACCTCGAAGGTGCAGTCGATCTCGTGCGCGCTCTCGCCGAGATAGCTCTTCAGCTTGCCGAACATGCCGTTCGAGAGCACCGGGCTCTCGAGCACGAGCACGTCCGTCTGCGGCGTGCCCTCGGCGAGCACGTTCCTGAGGTTCCCGAACCGCGTTTTGAGGCTCATCACCCGGTGCTCGCGCAAGGGGTCGATGGGCGGGTTCGTGACCTGGCTGAAGTTCTGCCGGAAGAAATGCGAAAGCGGCCGGTAGCGGTCGGAGAGCACCGCGAGCGGCGTGTCGTCGCCCATGGAGCCGACGGCTTCCTTCCCATCCTCCGCCATCGGATGGAGGATGAGCTCGAGATCCTCGATGGAGATGCCCGCCGCGAGCTGGCGGCGCCTCAGCTCGGCCTTCTCGAAGAGGCGCGGCTCCTCGCCCGGGGCGATGGCCTCGTCGATCGCCTTCACGTTCTTGTTCCATTCGTGGAAGGGCGCGGCCGTGGCGAGGCGGTCCTTCAGCTCGCGATCCTTGTGGAACGAGCCCGCGTCGAGGTCGATGCCGATCATCTCGCCGGGGCCGACGCGGCCCTTCTCGACGATGCGCGCCTCGTCGATGAGGCACATGCCGGTCTCGGAGCCGACGAAGAGGATGCCGTCGTCCGTACGCGAATAGCGCAGGGGCCGGAGGCCGTTCCGGTCCATGCCGGCGATCACCCAGCGCCCGTCGGTCGCGCAGATCGCGGCCGGCCCGTCCCAGGGCTCCATGATGGCGTTCGTGTACGCATAGAGCGTGCGGTGGCTCTCCGGCATGATGCCGGCCTTCTTCGACCAGGCCTCGGGGATGAGGATGGTCTTGGCCATGGGCGCCGAGCGCCCGGCGCGCACCAGCACCTCGAAGGCCGCGTCGAGCGCGGCCGAGTCCGACGAGCCCGGCTGGATGATCGGCTTGATCTCGTCGCCATGCGTGCCGAAGGCGTCGGACGCCATGCGGATCTCGTGGCTCTGCATCCAGTTGGCGTTGCCCTTGAGCGTGTTGATCTCGCCATTGTGCGCGAGCATGCGGAAGGGCTGGGCGAGCCACCAGTTCGGAAAGGTGTTCGTCGAATAGCGCTGATGGAAGATCGCGACCGAGGAGACGAAGCGCTCGTCCCTGAGGTCCGGATAGAAGGTGTCGAGCTGCTCGGCGAGGAACATGCCCTTGTAGATGAGCGAGCGCGTCGAAAGCGAGCAGACGTAGAAGTCCTTGATGTGGTCGCCGAGCACGCGCCGCTCGATCCGCCGGCGGATGAGATAGAGCTCGCGCTCCATGGCCTCGACCGAGAGGTCGCGGCGGTTGTCGAACATGATCTGCTCGATCTCCGGCCGCGTCGCGTTCGCCTTCTCGCCGATGACCGAGACCTCGACCGGCACCTGCCGCCAGCCATAGATGTAGTAGCCGAAGGCGAGAAGCTCGCTCTCGACGATGGTGCGGCAGCGCTCCTGCGCGCCGTAGTCGTTGCGCGGCAGGAAGATCATGCCGATGCCGATGCGGTGGCCGCGGAACTCGTGGCCCGTATGCTCGATCTGCTCCTTGAAGAAGTCCTGCGGCACCTGGACGTGGATGCCCGCGCCGTCGCCGGTCTTGCCGTCGGCGTCGACCGCGCCGCGGTGCCACACGGCCTTCAAGGCCTCGATGGCGCGCGCGACGACCTCGCGGCGCGGGCGCCCGTCGATGGCCGCGATGAGGCCGACGCCGCAGGCGTCGTGCTCCGTCGACGGATCGTAGGCGTGCGCGGCCTGAAGGCGTTCGGCCTCGAGACGGTAGCGTGCGATTTCGTCAGACATCGTCCGTTTCCTTGTCAGCAGGCGATGGGCTCGAGAGCCCGGTTCTCTCGCCGGCCTCGCGCAGGATGTCCTGCCAGCCGGCGAAATGAGCGCTTATGCGGATAGCCCGGCGATCCTTCGACCACAGGATGGCGTAGGGCGGGTCGCTCCAGTTCACGAACTGCACGCGGGCGATCTCGCCCCAGCGCAGACGTCTCGTGCCGCGCCAGGCCGTCACGCGCTCGATATAGCTCTCCGCGACGCGGATCTCCGTCCGCGCCTCGAGCAGCATCAGCGCCCCGGCGACGCTCAGAAAGGTGACGACGGCGAGAAACCAGAGCGCCTCCTCGGGATCGGAAACGGGCTCCTCGAAGCCGATCCAGATGCACGCCATCGCCGCGACGAGGCTCACGATCCCCGCGTTCCGCAGGAGCGGCCCCTGGCGATAGCGCCGCGCAAAGCCCGCCTGCTCCGGCGCCGGCTGCTTGCCGAGCCGCAGGAGCAGGAAGAGGGCGATGCCGAGCCCGAGCGTGATCGCGATGCGGCCGAGACTTTCCAGGAGCGTGTCCATGAGCCGGCGCCTCAGAGTGTCGCGATCCGTCTGCGTTCCGCCTTGCGGCCATCGCTTCGCCTATCCCTTGAACGGAGCCGAGCCCGGCCCTTCGGAGAATTTCGGCAATCCGTCCGTGGTCGTGTCCCAATGCGCCGCGTGCGACATCCAGATATGGGCGGCGGCGCTCGCCTCGAGCCCCTTGTCGACCGAGCCGATGCGCAGGACCATCAGATCCTGGTCCGGATATTCCGCGACGATGTGCGAGCCGCAGCGCGGGCAGAATCTGCGCAGCTTGCCGGGCGAGGACTCGTAGGCCGCGACGACGTCGCCGCCCTTCGTCCATCGGAAATCGGCGCGCGCGACCTTCGCCGCCGTGTTGAAGGCCGCCGAATGCGCCTTGCGGCAGGTGCGGCAATGGCAGTTCACGATGGGCGAGAGCAGGTCGCCGCAGCGATAGGCGACGGCGCCGCACAGGCAGCTTCCCTCGATCATGACGGTCTCTCCCGTTCCATGGCTCACGCCCTCCCGCCGTCCGCGGGCATCTCGGTGCGCCGCTCGGCCGCCCATTTCTTGCGGTCGCCCTTGTAGTGGACGAGGCGCTCCTTCAGGGGGCTCGTCTCGAAGGGGTGGAGCGAGCGCATGTCCGTGTTCAGATTGTGCGCGTCGATGCGCATTCCATGGCGGCGCATCAGCGCGGAGACGATGAAGCCGTCGTGCCATTCGCGATAGTCGAAGAGCGCGCCCGTGACATAGGTCTCGAGGAGCTCCGTGACGAAGGCGTCGACGGGCGCACATTTCTCCAGCATGAGGAAGCCGGTCTCGGCATGGGCGAAGCCCGGGCAGTTCCGGTCGAGCCAGACCATCCGGTGTCCGGCGCGCCAGCCCTCGAGAACCGCCGCGTCGATCGGCCCGAGCGGCGCGACGTCGGCGTCGATCCAGACGAGGACATCGCCTTCGCCGGTCGCCATGTACTGGTGGGCGAGGGCGCAGACCTTGCCCCAGAAGCGGCGATATTCGAAGCGATAGCGGTGCTCCTCCGACACCGGCGGCGGCCGCACCCGCTCGGCGCGCGAGAGGAAGGGCAGATAGTCGTCCGTCTCCTCGAGGCGCTTCACGCTCGCGCGCGAAAGGGCGGAGAGCCCCTGCGGCACCGGTCCGTCCGTCCACACCGTAAGGGGAATGTCGGGCGCCAGCGCCTTGGCGAGCGCGGTCACGCAGGTCTGCGCGTAGGCCGCCCACAGCGTCCTGTTGAGCGAGGTGACGACGGCGAAGGCGCTCATGCCGCCTCCCCGGGAGAGAGGCCGAGCGCCGCGCGGCGCGCCGTGTGGCGCTCGGTGTACATGGCCACGGCCCACGGGCCGACGAAGCCCGTGAGCAGGCCGGCATCTATGGCGAGCCTGTCGCAATAGAGCGCGGCCTCGGGTCCCTGCGCCTCGACGCGCGTCTCGTGGCGCCACGACTTCACCAGCGTCCCGCTCTCCTCGCTTTCGAGCAGAAAGGCCTCGTCGTCGCGCCGCGTGAAGAGGATGCGCCACCGGGCGAGGGCGAGCGGGCCGAGACGGACGACGAGCCGGATCTCCTGGCCCTCCTCGGCGTCGCCCTCGGGCAGGCCGTCATAGGTAAAGAGGGGGCTCATGGTCGCCTTCAGGATCTCGTGCGAGAGCGCGGCCGCCCAGACCCTTTCGGCGGGCAGCGGATAGAGCTCCGCGATCTCGAAGGAGGCGAGCCCCATGGCGCACCCGTATCCTTTCATCCGTACCCGGCGCCTTCCGGCCTCCCCGCGCGGCGCGCGGGGGGGCGCTAAAGGCTCGTCGGCGTGTTGAGGCCTTCCTCCTTGAGGCGCGCGGCGAGCGCCTGAATGGCGTCGCTCGCCGCCGCGAGGCCGAACTTCTGGCCGATCGCCAGCGATTTCTGCGTGAGCTCCGGCTGCTTGGAGACGAATTCCAGGCCCGCGGGCGATCGATAGAAGGCGAGCGTGGCCTGGAGCGTCTCGAGCGTGTAGCTCTCGGCGAAGACCTGCGTCATGTCGTCGATGAACGCCTGCTTGTTGCCGAGGAAGGCCTTGGTGAGCTCCTCCTTGACGATGGTCTGCACACGGGACTCCGCGCCGGGATTGGCCTGCGTGAACAGCGGCATGAGCTGGTCCAGCATGGCGGCGATGATGAGGTCGAACTGATCGGTCATGCCGGCCGCCGCGACGAGCTCCTTCGCCGCGACGAGCCTTGCCTCGTCCGGCTCGGCGCGCGCCGCGCCCGCGAGCCCCGCGAGCCCGAGCACGATGCCGAGCGCCGCCGCCCTGAGTCTGGTCATCCGCCTCTCCCGTTGCGCCACCATGGCATCCCGATGCTCATTCCGCGGCCGCTGTCTCGGCCTCTTCCTCCTGCGCGGCCTCGGCCTTGGCCTGGAGGTAGCGATGGATCTCGCGCGCCGCGTCGCGTCCGTCGCGGATCGCCCAGACGACGAGCGAGGCGCCGCGCACGATGTCGCCGGCGGCGAAGAC
Source organism: Alphaproteobacteria bacterium (assembly GCA_024236075.1). Taxonomy (GTDB): domain Bacteria; phylum Pseudomonadota; class Alphaproteobacteria; order JACAEB01; family JACAEB01; genus JACAEB01. The sequence goes on from JACKLE010000001.1 coordinate 474,018, forward strand.
GCCGTCGAGGCTCGTCATCATGGTACGGATGTCCGTCTGGAGCGTGCCCCAGCGCGAGACCTTGAGCGCGCTCTCGCCGAAAAGGGCGGGAAGATCCTCCGGATCGAAGCCCAGCGCCTTGATGACGAGATCGGCGGCATGAGTGACTTCCGAGCCCGGGATCTCCTCCGGCGTCTGACGGCCGGAGGCGTCGGGGAGCCCGAGGCGCATGCGCACCGCGCGCACGCCCTCGACGCGCTCGCGGCCGGTCATGGCGCGCGGCGCCGAGAGCCAGACGAACTCGACGCCTTCCTCCTCGGCGTTCGCAACCTCGCGCATGGAGCCCGGCATGTTGTCGCGGTCGCGCCGGTAGAGGCATTTGACGGATTTCGCGCCCTGCCGCACGGCGGTGCGCACGCAGTCCATCGCCGTGTCGCCGCCGCCGACGACGACGACGTTCTTGCCCTTGGCGTCGAGCGTGCCGTCGTCGAAGGCCGGCACCTCGTCGCCGAGCCCCTTGCGGTTCGACGCGGTGAGGAAGGTCATCGCCGGCCAGATGCCGGCAAGGCCGATGCCCGGCACCTTGAGATCGCGCGCCTCGTAGACGCCCGTGGCGACGAGGAGCGCGTCGTGGCGCGCGCGCAGCTCCGGGAAGGTGCCGTCGCGCCCGACCTCGAACTCGAGGTGGAACGTGACGCCGCTCGCGACGAGGCGCTCGGCGCGCCGCGTCACGATCTCCTTTTCCAGCTTGAAGTTCGGGATGCCGTAGATGAGAAGCCCGCCGACGCGGTCGTAACGGTCGTAGACATGCACCTCGTAGCCCTTGCGGCGCAGCTCCTCGGCGGCGGCGAGCCCGGCCGGCCCCGCGCCGACGATGCCCACCGACTGGCCGCGCTCGATCCGTGGGCTGATGGGCTTCACCCAGCCGTTGGCCCAGGCGGTGTCGGTGATGTAGGCCTCCACGGCGCCGATCGTCACCGTTCCGTGTCCGGACTGCTCGATCACGCAATTGCCTTCGCAGAGCCGGTCCTGCGGACAGATGCGGCCGCACACCTCGGGCATGTTGTTGGTGGCGGCGGAGACCTCGTAGGCCTCCTCGAGCCGGCCTTCCGCGACGAGCTTCAGCCAGTCGGGAATGTTGTTCTGGACCGGGCAATGGACCTGGCAGAACGGCACGCCGCATTGCGAGCAGCGCGAGGCCTGCTCGGCCGCCTTGGCGGTCACGAAGGTCTTGTAGATCTCGTCGAAATCGCCGATCCGCGCGCCGGCGTCGCGCTTCTCGGGCGTCTGCTTCGCGACCTTCACGAAGGTGAGCATGCGTTGTGCCATGCGCGGGTCCACTCGCTCTCTGGTTCGGGGCGCGGCCGCACGGTCGACGGAGTTACGCTCGACCCGGTCGCGCCCCGAGGGTGATGGCCCCCGGTTCGCGCACGCCGTCGCGGGGGCGGTCCTCACATCCTCATGGGGCGGTCCTAGGCTGTCCTGACACACGCCGGAGCGGGTCCGGGGACCGTCCGAAAGAAGGGTCAGGCGGGGGCGCAGCCATCCGTTCGGCAACACTGACGCGCCGCCGGACCTGGGAATATCTAGCACGGGCGGGCGAGGGAATCCAGCGTTAGGACAGATAAATTGTCCTTTTCCCGAGGGGCCGCTTCCCGGGTGGAGCCGAGGGACGCGGCCTGTGCATAAAATAGGTCAGTAATGCTTACAAATGCGTCGCGAATCCGCGGCGCGCCTGGCTTGCGCCGGCATTAACCATCGCCGGCGGCGGGGATGGTATAAGGCCCCCTCCAGTCTCCTCCCGCGCCGAGGCGAAAATCCCCGTGCTTAGCCTCGAGCAGCTCGTCATCCTTGCCCTCGTTCAGGGCGTCGCCGAAATCCTGCCCGTCTCGGTCTCGGCGCACCGCGTCGTGCCGACCGAGATCCTGGGCTGGCCCCAGCAGGGCCCGCTCTTCGACCTCGCCCTCCATCTCGGCACGCTCATGGCGGTCTGCGTCCATTTCCGCAAGGACGCCGCGGCGATCGCGCGGGGCGCCCTCAAGACCGCGCGGGGCCGCCTCACGCCCGACAGCCGCCTCTTCCTGCAGCTCGCGCTCGCGACCGTCCCGATGGCGATCTTCGCCGGGCTGGTCGGGGCGCTCGATCTCGCCGCCGCCCTGCGATCGGCGGAGTTCGTCGGCTGGACCTGCGTCCTCTTCGGCCTCGCGCTCATGGAGGCGGACCGGATCGGCCTCAGGATGAAGCGCATGGAGGAGATGACCTTCAAGGGCGCCGGGGTCGCCGGCCTCCTTCAGCTCGCCGCGCTCCTTCCGGGCGTCAGCCGCACGGGCATCGCCATGACCGCCGGCCGCTTCCTCGGCTACGAGCGCTCAGAGGCCTCGCGCTTCGCGATGCTGATGTCGATCCCGGTCTCGGGCGCGCTCGCCCTTGCGGCGGCGGCGAGGCTTCTGGCCGAGGGCGGCGCGGTGCTCCGGGGGGAGGCCCTCGTGGTGGGCGCCGTCTCGTTTCTCGCCGCCTATGGCGCGATCCGGTGGTTCATGGCGTTCGTCGACCGCATCGGCTTCCTGCCCTTCGCGGTCTACCGCCTCCTGCTCGGCGCGGGGCTCCTCGCCTACGCCTATGTCCTCGCCTGAGGCGCCGCGATCAGGCCGGGCTCGCCTCGAACTGTCCGCCCTTGCGGTAGCGCCAGAGATAGCTCTCGACGATCGCCTCCGGCGCCGCGGGGCGCGCTATGCCGAGATCGGCCAGCGTGCCGACGCCGTCGCCCGAAGATCCGACCACGTTGTCGCTCTCGAGGAGGCGGATCTCGTCGACGGTGATGGGGGGCGCGATGCCGGCGAAGCGCGTGGGGCTGAGCTCGGCGAGCGCCGCCGCGAGATAGGCGAAGGGCAGCGGGGTGGGGACGAGCAGCCGCTTGCGGTGCGTCACCTCGAGGATGAGCTCGAGGACCTCCTTGAAGGTCATGACCCGCGGGCCGCCGAGCTCGTAGATGCGCCCGCGCGCCTCGGCGCCGAGCGCCGCCAGGACGGCCGCCGCCACGTCGCTCACATAGACCGGCTGGAAGCGCGTCCGGCCGCCCGCGATGAGGGGCAGGGCGGGCAGATAGCGCGCGAGATTGGCGAAGCGGTTGAAGAACTCGTCCTCGGGCCCGAAGACGACCGAGGGGCGCAGAACGGCCGCGCTCGGAAGGATCGCGCGCACCGCCGCCTCGCCGTCCCCCTTGGTGCGCGCATAGGCGGAGGCGGCCTTCTGATCGGCGCCGATCGCGGAGACGTGGACGAGCCGGTCGATCCCCGCGGCGCCGGCGAGGCGCGCGACGCGCTCGGCGCCGTCTGCGTGGATCGCGGCGAAGCGCTGTCCCCCCGCCTCCTGGAGGATGCCCACGAGGTTCACCGCGGCATGCGAGCGCTCGAGAAGGCGCGCAAGGCTCTCCTCGTCCCGGATGTCCGCGCGCACGAGGTCGATCTGCCCGACGGCGCCCATCGGCCGCAGGAACTGCGCGAGATTGGGGCGCCGGCAGGCGGCGCGGATGCGATAGCCGGCGCGGGCGAGCGCGCGCACTACATGCCGTCCGAGGAAGCCGGACGCGCCGAGCACGGTGACGATTTCGTCGCGGATCGCCATGTGGGCCCCCATGCGCGCTTTCAGGTCGTCGAGCGCGGGGGATACACGGTTTGCGCGGGCCCGGCAATCGCGGCCGCCCGAGCGTGGTAGATCGCCTTGAACTCGGCTTGCGACGGGCGACGCGAACCCTCCCCGCGCGACGCCCCCCCGGCTCGATCGGGGGGCCCAAAGCCGCCGCACGGTTGCGCGTCGTGGCTCTGGATTGCCCGGTCGAGCCGGGCAACGTCGCAAGTGGGGAGGTTCCGGACGAATTGGATCGGTCTGCCACTCGCCCGGGCGCGAGTCCGTCTGCGGCCGATTGACTTCACGCCGTGCCCCGAGGCACTTTCCGCACCTCGCGAGGAGCCCCTCGCCCAGGTGGCGGAACTGGTAGACGCGCTAGCTTCAGGTGCTAGTGACCTAACGGTCGTGGAGGTTCGAGTCCTCTCCTGGGCACCACGCTTCGCTCTGCGGGCACCGCACGGCGCGGCCGGGTTGCGCCCGGGGCGGGCGTGCCGTAGAGACGGCAATCATGGCGATCACCGTCCACAGGGGCGATCTTCCCGCCCACGTCCAATTCTCCGGCATCGTCGCGGTCGACACCGAGACGCTGGGGCTGAAGCCCCGGCGCGACCGGCTCTGCCTCGTGCAGCTTTCGGACGGCGACGGTTCTGCCCATATCGTCCAGCTCGCCGCGGGAGCCTATGCGGCGCCGAACCTCAAGGCGCTTCTCGCCGATCCCGAGACGGTGAAGCTCTTCCACTATGCGCGCTTCGACGTCGCGGTCCTGAAACAGTATCTCGGCGTCGTCGCGGCGCCGCTCTACTGCACCAAGATCGCCTCCAAGCTCGTGCGCACCTACACCGACCGCCACGGGCTCAAGGATCTCGTGAAGGAGCTCCTCAACATCGACCTCTCCAAGCAGCAGCAGAGCTCGGACTGGGCCGCCTCGGAGCTCAGCGAGGCGCAGATCGCCTACGCCGCCTCGGACGTTCTGCACCTGCATGCCCTGAAGGCGAAGCTCGACGAGATGCTCGCCCGCGAGGGGCGCGCGGGCCTTGCCGAGGCCGCCTTCGGCTTCGTGCCCGTCAGGGCCGAGCTCGATCTCCTCGGCTTCGAGGACGACGATATCTTCATCCATTGAGGCGCCGAATCGGGGGCAAGGCGGCCGTCGCGGGGGCTGCGGCATCCTGCTATTGTGAATTGTCCGCCATTGACCTTATGGTCCCGCGCCTCACGTCCTTGAGGCCGCGCGGCGCCTCGGGAATCGGGCTTGCGGGGGCTTTCGGGAGCGATAGAGGCGGCACTTGAGAGTTTGGCGGGTCGAGTTTGCGTCAGGGTCGGGCGGAGCCCCCGGGGGCCGGCCCGCCGATAAAGGGGATACGTCGGAGTCGCGATGACCCTAGCCGACGAGCCAGCGAGCAAGACCCGCGCCGCCGCGAACGGCGCCGCCCTCGCGCGCCATGTGGATGCCGACATCGCGGCGGGGCGCAAGGTGCTGACGCTGGAGGCGAGCGCCCTCCAGTCGCTCGCCGAGGCGCTGGACCGGAGCTTCGCCGAGGCCGTCGAGGCCCTCCTCAAGGTCAAGGGCCGCGTCATCGTGTCGGGCATGGGCAAGAGCGGGCACGTGGCGCGCAAGCTCGCCGCGACGCTCGCCTCGACCGGCACGCCGGCCCAGTTCGTCCATCCCGCCGAGGCGAGCCACGGCGATCTCGGCATGATCATGGCCGACGATGCCGTGATCGCGCTCTCCAATTCGGGCGAGACGCGAGAGCTCTCCGACCTCATCGCCCATGCGCATCTGAGGGGCATTCCGCTCATCGCCGTGTCGAGCCGCGCGGGCTCGAGCCTCGTTCAGGCGGCTGATATCGGGCTCGTGCTGCCCGCGGCCAAGGAGGCCTGCCCCAACGGCCTCGCGCCCACGACCTCGACGACGATGATGCTAGCCCTCGGCGACGCGCTCGCCGTGGCGCTCATGACGCGGCGCGGCTTCTCGCCGGACGATTATCGCGTCCTGCACCCCGGCGGCTCGCTCGGCCAGGCGCTGCAGCGCGTCTCGAGCCTCATGCATGTGGGCGAGGCGATGCCGCTCGTGGCCGAGGACGCGCCGATGCCCGACGTCCTCATCGCGATTTCCTCGAAGGGCTTCGGGTGCACGGGCGTCGTGGACGGGAAGGGGCTTCTCGTCGGCATCATCACGGACGGCGACCTGCGCCGGCACGTCGGGCGCGATCTCATGGACCGCAGCGCCGCCGAGATCATGACCCACGGGCCGAAGACCGTCCCCGACACCATGCTCGCGGTCGAGGCCCTGCGTCTCATGACCAAGGGCCGGCCGGCGATCACGAGCCTCTTCGTGGTGGCCGCCGCCGACACCGAGGGCAGGCCCCTGGGATTCCTCCACATGCACGACCTCATTCGCGCGGGCATCGATCCGCCGCGGCCGGGGGAGGAGGGCTGATGGCGCGCCCTTGCCTCACCCCCGCGGCCGCCGGCGCGGCGGGCACGATCGTCGGCGGGCGCGCCGGTCCGCGCGGCGAGCGCAGCTTCGTCAGGTCTCAGAAGGGCGCCCGCGTCAGCGCCGCGGCGGTCGAGCGCTATTCGCGCTTCGTCGACCTCCTGAAGGTGCTGCTGCCGGCCTTCGCGGTGGCGCTGGTGGCGGTCGTCGCGCTCTTCGCGGTCGGCCACCGGCCCGAAAACGTCCTCACCGTGCAGTTCGAGAAGATGGTGGAGCGTCTGGAGGACGATCTCACCATGTTCGGGCCGCGCTTCCGGGGCGTCGACTCCGCCAATCGCCCGTTCCTCGTCTCGGCCGCGCGCGCCCGCCAGGAGCCTGGAAAGACCGACGCGGCCTATCTCGAGGACGTCTCCGCCGAGATGCTTTTCGCCGACCGGCCCGATCTGGGCCGCGTGCGCCTCACCGCCCGCGAGGGCGTCATCGAGAGCGCCACGAGCCGGCTGGAGCTGACCGGCGGCGTGCGCCTCGCCACCGGCGCGGGCGACAGCTTCGCGACCGAGGCCTTCTCGGTCGATCTCAAGGCGCGCCAGGGCGAGAGCCTCGGTCCCGTCGCGGGAGAGGGTCCGCTTGGTCGCGTGCGCGCGGACCGGCTCGTCATCGCGGAGGCGGGCCGCGTGATGCGCTTCGAGGGGCATGTGCGCACGGTCATCCATCGCGCGGAAGGGGCGGCGGGCATGAGGCCCGCGGCCGGCGTGCCTTGAGCCGCGCGCGCGTCATCGCCGCGGGCCTCGCGGCACTTTTCCTCGCGGCCGCCGCGCCGCCCGAGCCGCGCGCCAAGCCGGGAGGCGAGCTCGGCGGCATCGGCCGCGCGATCGCTCCGAAGACGGATCTTGCGGACGACCATGACGGGCGCGGCCCCAAGAGCGCGAAGAGCGGCGCCCTGGGCGGCGCCCCCGTCGACACCTCTGGCGACCTCGCGATCGAATCCGACACGCTCGAGGTCGCCCTCGATCAGAAGCTCGTCACCTTCTCGGGCAATGTGGACGCGACCCAGGGCGGCGTGCGCCTCAGGGCCGACCGCGTGAAGGCCTATTTCGCCGACGCCAAGGGCGCCAAGAAGCCGGCCGCGCCGGCGCCGGCGGGGGCCGCCGCCTTCGGGGACATCTCCCGCCTCGAGGCCGAGGGCAATGTGCGCGTCGCGACCGCGGGCGAGACCGCGCGGGGCGGGCGCGCCGTCTACGACGTCCCCGGCCAGCGCATCACGCTGCGCGACAACGTCGTCCTCACGGGGCGCGAGAGCGTCATCCGGAGCGAGGGGCTCGAGTTCAACCTCGCGACGGGCGTCATCAACCTCCTGAGCCCGGCCCCGACGGCCGGGGGGAGCGAAGGCGGGCGGGTGAAGGGCCTCTTCAAGACGCCCGGAACGGCGCCGGGCGGAGGCTAGGCGCCCCGGGGGCGAGGGCGCGCGAGCCGCGCCATTCAAGGAATCTTAAGCGCAATCGGGTTCAATCGGGCGAGCGAACATGGAACGGATCGGACGAGACAGAGGCGGGGACAATCCGCACACCGACGAGCCAATGGATCGCGGAATGCCACGGCTCGTCTCGCACTCGACGGGCCTGACCGTCAGCTCGATCGGCAAGAGCTACCGCAAGCGTCCGGTGGTGCGAGGCGTGAGCCTCACCGTCGAGCGCGGGGAGGTCGTCGGCCTGCTCGGGCCCAACGGGGCCGGCAAGACGACGTGCTTCTACATGATCACCGGGCTCATCCCGGTGGACTACGGAGTGATCGAGCTCGACGGGCTCGACGTGACGAAGATGCCGATGTACCGCCGCGCGCGGCTCGGCATCGGATACCTGCCCCAGGAGGCGTCTATCTTCCGGGGGCTGACGGTTGAGGAGAATCTGAGGGCGGTGGTCGAGCTCGTGGAACGTCAGGAGGAGCGCCGGCAGGCGATGATCGACGATCTCCTCGCGGAGTTCTCGATCGAGTATCTGCGCCGGACCCCCGCGATCGCGCTCTCGGGCGGCGAGCGGCGCCGGGTCGAAATCGCGCGCGCCCTCGCGACCCAGCCGACCGTCATGCTTCTCGACGAGCCCTTCGCGGGCATCGACCCCATCGCGGTCGGCGACATTCGCGACCTCGTCCATCACCTGAAGGATCGCGGCATCGGCGTTCTCGTCACGGACCACAACGTCCGCGAGACCCTCGATCTCATCGACCGCGCCTACATCATTCACGACGGCCAGGTTCTCATGGAGGGCAAGCCCTCCGAGATCCTCGGCAATGCCGATGTCCGCCGGGTTTATCTCGGGGACCGTTTCAGCCTGTGACGCGCAAGGCCCAGAGGGAGTGAGTTTGTTATGGGCCTGTCGCAGAAGCTCGAGCTCCGGCAAGGCCAGTCCCTTGTCATGACCCCCCAGCTGCAGCAGGCGATCAAGCTGCTGCAGCTTTCCAATCTCGAGCTCTCCGCCTATGTCGAGCAGGAACTCGAGCGAAATCCCTTTCTCGACCGCGACGACAGCGAAACCCGTGGCGAAGGCGATGCCGGGGAAGGCGAGGCGCGGGCTTCGGCCGGGGACGTCGCGCCGCTCGACGAGCATCTCAAGGCCGAGGCTCCTCCGAGCGAGCATGGCGGCGATCTCGATACGGACTTTGACAATGTCTACGCCGACCGCTCGAAAGCCGATCGGGAGGCGGAAGAGGCGGCGCACCGCCAGGCGCTGGCGATCGACTGGTCGAACGCGCGCGGCGGCTCCTCGCGCTTCGACGACGAGGGGCGCGATCTCGAAGGCTCGCTCCACGAGAGCCTGACGCTGCGCGAACATCTCGCGAGCCAGATCGGCCTCGCCTTCACCGACGCGGCGGAGCGCCTCGTCGCCTCCTTCCTGGTCGACATGGTGGACGAGGCGGGCTATCTGCGCGCCGACATGGCCGAGATCGCAGACCGGCTGGGCGTCGAGCGGGCGGGCGTCGAATCGATTCTCGCGCGCCTTCAGAAGTTCGAGCCCACCGGCGTGTGCGCCCGCTCGCTCGCCGAGTGCATGCGCCTGCAGCTTCAGGAGCGCAATCGCTGCGACCCGGCCATGGCGGCGCTGCTCGAGCACCTCGATCTCGTCGCGCGGCGCGACATTGCGGGCCTCACGCGGATCTGCGGCGTCGACGCCGAGGACGTCGTCGACATGATCGAGGAGCTGAAGCGCCTCAACCCCAAGCCCGGCCTCGTCTTCGGCCACGAGCCCGTGCAGCCCGTCGTGCCCGACGTCTTCGTGCGCGAGGGGCCCGAAGGCGGCTGGATTGTCGAATTGAACACGGAAACCTTGCCGCGGGTCCTTGTTAACCAGCGGTACTATGCCGAAGTGAATAAGCACTCGAAGTCGCGGGACGACCGATCCTACGTGTCCGAATGTTTCACGAACGCCAACTGGCTAGTGCGAAGCCTGGAGCAGCGGGCGACGACGATCCTCAAGGTCGCGACCGAGATCGTGCGCCAGCAGGACGGCTTCCTGGTGCACGGGGTCCAGCACCTGCGCCCGCTGAACCTCAGGACGGTCGCGGAGGCCATCTCGATGCACGAATCGACGGTGAGCCGCGTCACGGCGAACAAATACCTCGCGACCAAGCGCGGCATCTTCGAGCTGAAATATTTCTTCACCTCGGCCATCGCCTCGGCGGTCGGCGGAGAGGCGCATTCGGCCGAGGCCGTGCGTCACCGCATCAAGGACCTCATCGAGAACGAATCGCCGCGGGACATTCTCTCGGACGACCGAATCGTGGCGATTCTGAAGGGTTCAGGCGTCGATATTGCGCGGCGCACCGTTGCCAAGTATCGGGAGGCGCTGCGCATCCCGTCCTCCGTGCAGCGCAGACGCATGAAGATGATGTCGGCGTGAGGGGGAGCCGGCTCGCCGGGGAGGGCGCGACGCCATGAAAGGAACGGCCATGCGAATCCAGGTCAACGGCAAGCACGTCGATGTTGGGGACGCCCTGCGGGCTCACGTGAGCGACCGCCTCGCCTCGGCCGTGGCGAAGTATTACGACCGTCCCGTTGACGCCCACGTCACCGTCGCCCGCGATGCGAGCGAGTTCAAGGTCGACTGCTTTGTGCATCTGTCCACGGGCATGACGCTGCAGGGCCACGCGCGCTCGGCGGAGCCCTATCCGGCGGTCGATCAGGCTGTGGAACGCCTCGAAAAGCGCTTGCGGCGCTACAAGCGCCGCCTTAAGGACCACCACAATCATCGGGCCGAGCCCATTTCCGCGACCGCGGCCGCGTCCTATGTCCTTGCGGGCGACCTCGACGAGGCGGACGAGGAGCCGGAGGGTCTCAATCCTGTCGTGATTGCGGAGGATACAACGCGGGTTCCGTCGCTCACGGTCGGCGAGGCCGTGATGCAGCTGGACTTTCTGGAGCAGCCGGCACTGCTGTTCCGCAATACGGCACATGGGGGGCTGAACGTCGTCTATCGCCGCTCGGACGGTCATGTCGGGTGGATCGATCCGCAGGGATCGGGCGCCGCTTGATCCATTTGAACGCTTCGGCGGGGGAAGACGGCATATCGTTGCGCAAGCCACGCCACGCAAAGTGGCCGTGATGTTGCTTTGGGGAGTCGAAGGGCCGCTCACCCGCCCTTTGGAGTAAGCGATGGATTTGTCCGATCTCGTCAGCCCGGAAGCCGTCTTCGGCGGTCTCAAGGTCACGAGCAAGAAGCAGGCGCTCCAGGAGCTCGCCGCCCGCGCTGCCGCGGTGACGGGGGTCGAGGAGCGCGAAATCTTCGAGGTGCTCCTCGAGCGCGAGCGGCTCGGCTCGACCGGCGTCGGCGACGGGGTCGCCATACCGCACGGCAAGCTCAAGGGCCTCGAGCGCCTTTACGGCGTCTTCGCCCGGCTCGACCGGCCGATCCCCTTCGATTCGATCGACGACGAGCCCGTCGACCTCGTCTTCGTGCTCCTCGTGCCGGCGGAGGCGGGCGCGGAGCACCTGAAGGCGCTCGCGCGCGTCTCGCGGCTCTTCCGTTCCAGGGAGATGCGGGAGAGGCTGCGGGCGGCGGAGGCCCCCGAGGCGCTCTATGCGCTGCTCGTCGAGCCCCAGGCCTCGCACGCCGCCTGAGCTAGCCCTCGCGGCTCAGTGGACGCTGACGGGCTCCATCTCGTACTGGCGCGCCGCCGCAAAGGCGGTCGCCCGGTCCTCGACCACGGCCATGGGCGTGCCGTCGGCCGCATGCACGGCATAGAGCACCGTATCGCCGGCCAGCTCGCCTATTCCCTGGACCTTGCCTTCGAGCTCGCGCGCCGTGACGGGCCGGACGTAGACGATCTTCTCGTCCGTCCCGAGGCGCGCCAGCGCCTCCGGCGTCATGGCCGGGCCTTGCGCCCGAGCCGTCTCCGTCTTTTCCGAAACCATGTCTCTACTCCTTCACGTCCCGGTCCGGTCCGCCATGGGCCCCGGAACCGCCTTCTTGGCGCCCGCTGAAGAACCGGCGGGCCCTCGGCTTGGGTCGATGCGCACGGCGCGCGTCATTTGCCTCCGCGGCCGGTATCGATCGCGAGCGCCGCGCCGTTGCCCTTTCGCGCCCCTTCCGCCCGTGCCTCGCCGTCCATGATGTCAACCCTGCGGACGCTTTCGGTCGGGCGGGGGCGCCTCAGATCGATCGACAGCAGCCCGTCGGCGAGCTCCGCGCCGGCGATCTCGATTCCGTCGGCGAGCACGAAGGCCCGCTGGAACTGGCGCGCCGCGATTCCGCGATGGAGGTAGGTTCGCGGCGCCTCGTCCTCGGCGCGCCGGCCGCGCACGACGAGCTGGTTGTCCTCGACCGTGACGCTGAGATCGCCCCGCTTGAAGCCCGCTACGGCGAGCGTGATGCGCAGGCGGTCGCCGTCGACCTGCTCGATATTGTAGGGCGGATAGCCGTCCGAGCTCGCCTTGCTCACCCGGTCGAGCACGCGCTCGAGATCCTCGAAGCCGAGGAGGAGGGGACTGTTGAACAGAGGCGGTGTCGTCATGGCAAAGCCCTCTTTCAAGCGACTTCTCAAGGCCTCTCCGCGTGACGCCCGAGGGGCCTTCCTTGCCTTCGCGCCGGCCCGTCCTCGCGGCGCCGACAGGGGATAGATGGGCCCGGTACGGGCCGTGAACAAGGGCTTGTCTGCCCGGCGCGGTCCATCCACCAGGGGCTGCCCGCGTCCGGCGGGAGCTTGTTCTCGACCCCGTCCTCTGCGCATCTAAGGGCCCCGCGCGGGGAGGGCCGGGGCCCTCGACCCGGCTCTTGGGGCCAGCCATCGTGAGGGTGATGCGCTTCCACATTCACCATCCGGTCGCCCAGACCGGGCTTGCGCTAATTCTCCTCGTCTCGGCGCTCGCCCTGGCGGCAAGTCCCGCCATGGGACGCAGCGCCGGCCTCTGGGTCCTCTCCGTCTTCGCCTGCGTGAACCCCCTTCTCGGCTACTATGCCGTGCATTGGTGGCGATACACGCTCGTGTCCGTGGCGGGGCTGGCCGCGCTTTCCTTCGCCCATGCGGCGGTCGTGGGGCTGCTCGGCGGCGGACTTGCCGGAGGGGCACAGGCAGCGCTCCTCTCGCTGCGCGTGCCGCTTCTCGTCTATGCCTGCGCGGTCGCGGTCACCGGCGCGGCCCGCTTTGCGGCCATCGCCGTTCGGCCGCGCCGCGGACGCGACGGGGCCGTGCTCGAGACACTCGTGCCCGAGCCCGTGCTCTATTCGGGCATGGTCGTCCTCGGTCTCGTCATCGGCTCGGCGAGCTTCCTCGGCGCCTATCGCGTCACGGGCGCCCTGAGTGCGCGCGGCGAGGTGGGGCAAGGCGACGCCCTGGAGCGCACGGCGCTCGTGCAGCTCGTGGGAGAGGGCAAGGTCGGCGGGCGTCGCCTCGCGCTCGGCGCGACCAACGCGACGCCCTACGTCATCACCGAGATCACCATTCTCGTGAAGCCCGCCGAGGAACGGCCGCTTCCCGCGCCGCTGACAGTGACGCGCGACTTTTCCGAGGACCCCTGGATGCCGGGCGCGCGTCTGGACGACACTCTGGTGCTTCCCCCGGCCTGGGAGGGGCTTTCCGTCACCTGGTCGGTCGAGAGCGCCCAGGGCGCTCCCGCCCGCACGCCGGGCCGCATCGACGTCAAGACCGGGGCGCCGCCCGCGCCCGGGCGCTGAAGCGAGGAGCAATTTCGGTGACCGAGACCAAGCTCACGGCCAATCTGCCCGACATGACCATCGAGCTCTCCCATCGCGCGCTTGCCGACGGCAAGGGCGAGGAGCTCACGCTCGTCGTGACGGCGCTCGAGGGGTTCGCCGTTCCGGCCCTCGCCTGGCCGATAATGCAGGCCCTGCCGCCGCCCGGCGGGCGCCCGTTGCCGGCCTTCCTCGATCCCTGGAGCGCGTTCGCGCTGTGGCGCGGACTTGCCGAGGCGAGCCTGGCGCCCTGGCGGGCCTATTGGCGCGCGGCGCTCGGCCTCGGTCGGTGACCCGCCACGCCTTGCGGCGGGGCTCGGGCATTCTCACAATATCTTGCGGCGGGCAGGCGATTTCGGCTGCTTCGCCCAAGCGAATCGGCGAGCTTGCGGTGCGCGGACTCGCGGCTCGTCGCGGGGGCGGCCATGAGACGAACGCGCAAGGGGGTCATCGGTGCGGGCGGGTGCGCAAAGCCTTGAGAGCCCTGCGCTCGGCGTGCCCGACGGAGGGCAGCCGCGCTTGCCCTCGCTTCACACGCAGTCCCATGTCTTCCTCGTCGTCGCCATCGCCGGCGTGATGGCGCTGGCGCTCGCGCTGGCCTTCGGGCTCGGCTATGTGCGCGAGCTCGAGCGCGGGCTCCTCGATCCGCGCGCCGTGCCCAACGAAACCCTCGCCGCGCTCGATCGCGCCGAGCTCAGGCTCGGGCCGCCCGGCGCGCTCGGCCTCGTCCATCGCTTTCTCGCCGAATCCGATCCGGTGCTGCTCGACGAGCTCGATCAGGCGATCGGGTCCGGCCACGCAGCGCTTTCGCGTGCGATCGCCGTCGGCGGCGGCCTCATCGAGGATCCGGACGCGCTGCTATGGACCGAGCGCAGCCTCTCGGACGTGGCGAAGCGGCTGCGCCTCGGCGCCGATGTCGACGCCATGACGGCGAGCGTCTTCGCGGAGGCGGCCTATCGCAGCCTCGCGGCGGAGATCTCCCGCGTCGAGCGGCGCGAGATGGCGCGGCGCATTCTGTCGCTGCACAAGGTCACGGTGTTTGGCCAGGCGCTCATCGCGGTCGCGCTCCTTTTCGTCGTGGGCATGGCGTTGGCCTTCGCGACCATCCTGCGCAGATCCGTCCGTGAGCCGATGGATGCGCTGCTGCAGAGCCTCGTGGAGACGGATGCCGACGGCGCGAAGGGCAAGGTCTGGGGCCTCTCCCGCGACGACGAGTACGGAACGCTCGCGCGCGCGATCGCGCGCTATGCCCGCGACGGGGGCTCGGGCGCCGCCGAGGGGCCGGCGCAGGGCTCCGCCGTGCGCGACGCGCTGGCGCGGCTCGAGGCGCTTGCGGTCAAGGCGGCACCGCACGGCGAAGCGCAGGTTGCCGGGTCCGACGCGGCGGACCGTTCCGCCGGTCCCCTTCCCGCTATGCGCGACGCGGTGCGCCGCATCGACGCGCTGCAGGCTGAGATCGCGCGCGTCTCGTCGGGGATCGGCGAGATCGAGGCGGCCCTCGCGCCCAAGGAGGGCGAATCCTCCGGCGCGCAGGCCGCGCCCGTCGAGGCGGAGGCCGAGCGGGCCGTCGTCACGCTCATCGAGATCATCGAGAGCGCGAACGGGCTCGCTGCCCGGCTCTCGGCGCTCGCGGACCACGAAACGACGCGCGCCGCCGGCTGAGCCCCGGCTTTGCGACCGCCTTCCGGAATCGACGCGTTTCGACCGGTTCTGGTCAATCCTCGTTAACCCTGCGGCCCTATACACGATGACGGACCCCGTCAACGTGAGGTGAGGAGCCGCGCCCATGCGATCCGCGAGCCCGACAAAATCGGCCAGGCTGAGCCGCCTCACTGTCGCGCTGTGCCTCGCCATCGCCTTTGTCGGCACGGCGTGCAGCCATACGCCCGCCGAGGCCGCGCGCTTCGGCTCGACGCCCTCGTTCGGCGCGCCCGAGCCCAAGGCCAAGCCCTATCGCGTCAAGGTCGCCGCGGGCGACACGCTGTGGAGCCTCGCGCGCCGTCACGACGTCGCGCTGTCGACCCTTGCGAGCGCCAACGGCCTCACGGCGCCCTACGCGCTCAGGGCCGGCCAGACGCTCGAGATTCCCGCCCCGCCCTCGGTGCGCGTGCGCGAGGGCGAGACGCTCGACCAGATCGCCCGGGCCTATCGCGTCGACCGGGCCGAACTCGCCGAGCTCAATCGTCTGGGCAAGGACGGAACCATCCGCTCCGGCCAGAGCCTGCTTCTGCCGGACGACGCCGCAAAGCGCCGGCTCGACGGCGTGGCGACCGCCCCGCGCGCCGTGGCCGCCGCGCCCAGTCCGGCCGCGAAGCCGGCGGCGAAGGCCGCGAAGAGGCAGTTCGAGCCCGCTCCCGCTCCGGCGCGCTATGTCTCCTCCTCGGGCCGCGTCCCGAGCGGCCAGGAGCGCCCTCTCGCTTGGCCGGTCGAGGGGCGCATCATCTCCACCTTCGGCGCGAAGGACGGCGGCCTCTACAATGACGGCATCAACATCGCCGTGGCCACCGGCACGCCCGTGAAGGCGGCCGAGGACGGCGTCGTCGTCTATCACGGCAACGAGCTCCGGGCCTTCGGCAACCTCGTCCTGCTCGAGCATCCCGGCGGGGTGATCACGGCCTATGCCCACAATTCGCGCCTCAAGGTGCGCAAGGGCGACAAGGTCGCGCGCGGCGACGTCATCGCCTATGCCGGCTCCAGCGGAACGGTCGCCGAGCCCCAGCTCCACTTCGAGGTGCGCGAGGGGACGAAGGCCAAGGACCCGCTCACCTTCCTCTCGGCGCGGCGCATCCTGGTGTCGAGCCGCTAGAGCGCCTTGCCCTTCCGGCCCGCCAGATCCTGCAGGAACTGCCAGGCGACGCGGCCCGACCGCGCGCCGCGCGTCGCGGCCCATTCGATGGCCTCGGCCTGCCAGCCGTCGCGCGCGAGGCCGAGCCCGTAATAGGCGACATAGCCCTCGATCATGGCGAGGTAGTCGTCCTGCGCGCAGGCATGGAAGCCGAGCCAGAGGCCGAAGCGGTCCGACAGCGAGACCTTCTCCTCCACCGCCTCGGATGGATTGATGGCGGTCGAGCGCTCGTTCTCCATCATGTCGCGGGGCATGAGGTGGCGCCGGTTCGACGTCGCGTAGAAGAGGACGTTCGCCGGTCGGCCGCCGAGCCCGCCCTCGAGCACCGCCTTGAGCGATTTGTAGCTCGTGTCGTCGCGGTCGAAGGAAAGGTCGTCGCAGAAGAGGAGGCAGCGCCGGTCCGTCTCCCGGGCGAGGGCCATCAGGCGCGGCAGGCTTCCTATGTCCTCGCGGTGGATCTCGACTAGGGCCGGGCCGGGCGGCGCGACGCGGGCGGCCTCGGCATGCACGGCCTTGACGAGCGAGCTCTTGCCCATGCCGCGCGCGCCCCACAGGAGGGCGTTGTTCGCGGGCAGGCCCCTGGCGAAGCGCAGCGTGTTGTCGAGGAGGATGTCCCGGACGCGGTCTATTCCCTTGAGGAGCGCGAGCGGGACCCGCGAGACCGTCGGCACGGGCTCGAGCGCGAAGGCCTCCGCGTTCCAGACGAAGGCGTCCGCCGCGCCCCAGTCGGGCGGGGCGGGGTCCTTCGGCGCGAGGCGCTCGAGGGCCTCGGCGATCCGAGCGAGAAGCGCCAGGCGCTCTTCCTCGGCCTTGGGTCGGGTGGGCGTGCTCATGGCCGGCGGTATTGGCACGAGAGGGCCGAAAGGGTCAATTCGGCGGCGCGCCGTGCCCGAGGGGCCGAAACGTCCCGCGTTTGCAATCCCTTGGGGCGCCGCTATAGTCGCCGCGCCGAACGGGACGGCCCCCAAACCGGGCCGAACGACCGCCCGACGCCGGAGGAGCGCCAGCGCCGATGAACGAGAACATCAGCTTTTTCGTGATGATGGCGGCGATCTTCGCCATCTTCTATTTCATGATCATCCGCCCTCAGAACAAGCGGATGAAAGACCATCGCGACATGGTCGCGAATCTGCGGCGCGGCGACACGGTGGTCTTCTCCGGCGGCCTCATCGGCAAGATCAAGAAGGTCATGGAGAACGACGAGGCGATCGTCGAGGTCGCGGACGGCGTCCAGCTCAAGATCGTCAAGCAGTCGGTGACCGAGGTCCGCGCCAAATCCGAGCCGAGCGCGGATCAGTAGGCGTAACTTTCGCCCGCACGGGCCCTCACGCGAACGCCGGACATGCTGTATTTCGCCCCCTGGAAGATCACGCTCATCGCGCTCGTCTCGGCCATCGGCGTCTTGCTCGCCGCGCCGAACGTCCTGCCCGAGAGCGTGCGCGCGAGCCTTCCGGGATGGATGCCGGCGCGCACGCTCAATCTCGGCCTCGACCTCCAGGGCGGCTCGTACCTCCTGCTCGAGGTCGAGCTCGAGAAGGCCTATGACGAGCGCATCGAGGCGCTCGACTACACGATCCGGGACAAGTTCCGCGAGCTGAAGCTCCTGCACAAGCGCGACCGCAAGAGCGGCACGATCACCATCCGCCTCAACGATCCCGACCGCGCCGACGAGGCGGACGCCGCGCTCTTCAAGCTCTCCCAGCCCGTGGCCGGCCGGTTCGGGGCGGGATCGCGCGACCTCGAGATCGCCCGCACGGCGCCCGGCGTCATCACCGTATCGCTGTCCGAGCCGGCCAAGGAGGCTATCGCCTCGACCGTGCTCGACCAGTCGCTCGAGATCGTGCGCCGGCGGATCGACGCGCTCGGGACGCGCGAGCCTTCGATCCAGCGGCAGGGCGAGACGCGCATCATCGTGCAGGTGCCCGGCCTCCAGGATCCCAAGCAGCTCAAGGACGTCCTCGGCAAGACGGCGAAGATGGATTTCCACCTCGTCGAGAACGACGCAGCTCAGGCCGAGGCGTTTCAGGGGCGCGTGCCGGCCGACAGCCTGCTCCTGCCGCAGGACAATCCCAACGAGCCGCAGCTCCTCGTCGAGCGGCGCACGCGCCTCTCCGGCGACCGCCTCATCGACGCGCAGCCCGGCTTCGACAGCCGCACCAGCGAGCCCATCGTCACCTTCCAGTTCGACACGCAGGGCGCGCGCATCTTCGGCGATCTGTCCTCGCAGAATGTCGGGAAGCGCTTCGCCATCGTGCTCGACGGCGAGATCATTTCGGCGCCCACGATCCGCGAGGCAATTCTCGGCGGACGTGGCCAGATTTCCGGGAACTTCACGGTCGAGAGCGCCAACGAGCTCGCCATCCTCCTGCGGTCGGGCGCGCTGCCGGCGCCCATGAAGGTGGTCGAGCAGCGCACCGTCGGCGCCGAGCTCGGCAAGGACTCGGTCCATGCGGGCGAGGTCGCGGCCGTCATCGGCCTAGCCGCTGTCGTCGTCTTCATGGTCCTGACCTACGGGATCTTCGGCATCTTCGCGGACCTCGCGCTCGCGGTGAACATCGCGCTCATCGTCGGCGCGCTCTCGCTCCTCCAGGCGACGCTGACTCTGCCCGGCATAGCGGGCATCGTGCTGACGATCGGCATGGCGGTCGACGCGAACGTCCTGATCTTCGAGCGCATCCGCGAGGAGCTGTCGGCCGGCAAGTCGCCTGTCAACGCCATCGACGCGGGCTATCGGCGCGCCATGGCGACGATCGTCGACGCGAACATCACGACGCTCATCGCCGCGGTCATCCTCTTCTATCTCGGTTCGGGGCCGGTGCGCGGCTTCGCCGTGACGCTCGGTATCGGCATCGTCACCTCGGTCTTCACGGCCGTCACGCTGTGCCGCCTCTTCGTCGCCCTGTGGCTCCGCGGCCGGCGTCTCCAGACCGTTCCCATTTGACCGGCGTACCGAAGGGCCCGATGCCGTGCTGAAGCCGCTGCGCCTCATTCCCGACAAGACGAAGATCGGATTCATCCGGCTGCGTCACTTCGCCTACGGCCTGTCCGGGCTCGGCAACCTCGCGGCCGCCATCGTCTTTCTCACGGTCGGCCTCAATTTCGGCATCGACTTCCGCGGCGGCACGCTCATTCAGATCGCGACGCCGCAGGCGGCCGACCTCGCGCAGATCCGCGGGGTCGTCAGCAGCCTCGGGCTCGGCGACGTCGCGGTGCAGGGCTTCGGCAAGCCCAACGAGGTCCTGATCCGCATCGAGACCCAGAAGGCGACCGCCGAGCTCGACGAGGAAAAGGCTCAGCAGGCCGCGCTCGCCAAGGCCGAAGGCGCGCTCAAGGCCGCGATCCCGGAGGTCGAGATCCTGCGCGAGGAGGTGGTGGGCCCCAAGGTCTCGGGCGAGCTCGTCCAGGCCGGCATCCTCGCGGTCGTGATCTCGATGATCGCGATGTTCGCCTATATCTGGTTTCGCTTCGAGTGGCAGTTCTCTGTGGGTGCCGTCGTCGCGCTCGTGCACGACGTCTTCCTCACCATCGGGGTCTTCTCGGTCCTGCAGCTCGAGTTCAACCTGCAGATCATCGCCGCGCTTCTCACCATCGTCGGCTACTCGATGAACGACACGGTGGTGGTCTTCGACCGCGTGCGCGAGAATCTGCGCAAGTACAAGAAGATGCCGCTCGAGGAACTCATCGATCTCTCGGTCAACGACACGCTCTCGCGCACGATCATGACCTCGGGCACGACGCTCATTGCCCTCGTCGCGCTCTACGCCTTCGGCGGCGAGGTCATTCGCGGCTTCACCTTCGCGATGATCTGGGGCATATGCGTCGGGACCTATTCCTCGATCTATGTCGCCTCGCCGATCCTGCTCGTGCTCGACGTGAAGCGCGATTGGAGCTCGGGCGACACCAAGTCCGCGGGCGTCCGGCTGCAGTAGCCGGCGCGCGGGAAAGGGGAGGAGCCCGGTGTCGTTCGCGCCCTCGACCTATCCGGGACGCCGCCTGCCGATCGACGCCTATGGCGACGGCGGCTTTCGCGTCGGCGGCGTCTTCCACGAGGGGGCGCTCCTCCTGCTCCCGTCGGGCGCGACGCGCTGGGCGGTGTCGGGCAATGACGGGCTTGCCGCCGCTCCGCTGGAGGCGCTTCTCGCCGAGGCGGCGGGGATCGAGCTTCTGATCGTGGGCACGGGCGTCGAGACGCGGCCGCTGCCGGCGGAGATGGCGCGCGCGCTCGAGGCGGGCGGTCTGCGCTTCGAGGCGATGTCGACGGGTGCGGCGGCGCGCACGTTCAACGTGCTGCTGTCCGAGGACCGCCGCGTCGCAGCGGCGCTCCTCGCCGTCGATTGAGACCTTCCCTATCCGGCGGCGAGCGCCCGGCGGCGGCGGCGCGCGGCATGGCCGAGAAGCGCGAAGGCCGCAATCATGAGCGTCCAGGTCGCGGGCTCGGGAACGACCGAGGCAACGCGCAGGCCCGCGAATTCGAGCGTGCCGAGGAGCTTTCCGCCCTTGCGCACGTCGAACGTGCCGATGCCTGGACCGAGCGCATTCCAGAGCGCCGCGTCCGGCAGGCCGGTGTCGGCGAGCGTGCCGAAGGTGTCGTCGCCGAAGATGAACTCGCCAGCGACCGCGTAGTGCGTGCGCCCGATGTCGAAACGGTAGGGATCGCCGGCCTTGACGAGTATTTCGTCCGCGTAGCTGCGCTTCCTGGCCGCGCCGCCGACCGTGACCTCGACGTAGTTCGCCTTGTCGAGCCCGAAGTCGAGCGTGCGCCCGCCGACGCGGATCGCGAGCTCGTCGAAGGGATGATCCGCGAAGGAGGAGGGATTGGACCTCGTCGGTCCCTTGCTCTTCAAGGGCGCGAGGGCGTCGTCGATCTTCAGGATCGCGCTGAAGCGCCGCAGGCTCGTGTCGAAGAGGCCGGCGAGCGAGTCTTCCTTTTTGCTCAGATAGCTGACGGTCCCGTCGATGCGATAGGTGAGCGTCGTCGCGGCGGCCGGTGCGGCGGCGAAGACGAGCGATGCGAGGGCGAGGCCCGTCGCAGCGGCGAGGGGAAGTCTCATTTCGGCTCTCCTGCCCGCGTGCCGCGTCTGGCGATGCGCCGTCTCGGGACGAAATGTTCCGATTTGACCGGCGAGGCGCGGTGCGGCCGCGTTCGATCCCATTTCAGGCAAGCTTTATGCCGTCTATGGTTGCAAGAAACCGTTAACGACGCCGAATGGGCGGAATATGTGCCGAAACGAGAAGGGGCCCCGAAACGGGGCCCCCGGACGACGTCCGCGAAAGGTTCGGCCGTGAAAAGCCGTCAGTGCGCGGCCTTCAGGTTCTTGCTGGCGAAGTCCCAGTTGACGAGCTTGTCGAGGAAGGTCGCGATGTAGTCGGGCCGGCGGTTCTGGAAGTCGAGATAGTAGGCGTGCTCCCAGACGTCCATTGTGAGGAGCGCCGTCTGGCCATGGGCCATCGGCAGATCGGCATTCGGCGTCTTGGTGACCGCGAGCTTGCCCTTGTCGAGGACGAGCCAGGCCCAGCCCGAGCCGAACTGCGTCGCGCCGGCGTTCTTGAACTCCTCGACGAACTTCTCGGTCGAGCCGAAATCGGCCTTGATCTTGTCCGCGATGTCGCCCTTGGGCGCGCCGCCGCCGCCGGGCTTCATGGAGTTCCAGTAGAAGGTGTGGTTCCACACCTGGGCCGCGTTGTTGAAGACGCCCGCCTTGGAGCTGTCCTTGGCGCTCTCCAGGATCACGTCCTCGAGAGACTTCTTGGCGAGCGGCGAGCCGTCGAGAAGCTTGTTGAGATTGGTGACATAGGCCTGGTGGTGCTTGCCATAATGGAAGTCGAGCGTGTTCGACGAGATGTGCGGCGCCAGCGCGTCGCGCGCGTAGGGGAGCGCCGGGAGTTCGAATGCCATGGGGGTCTCTCCTTGAAAGAGCGAAGAGCTGGAAGCCTCGTTCGCGGAATGAGCCGTCGCGGGGAGGGGGAGCCTAGCAGGGACGGGGCCCTCGGGCGAGCCTCCCTTGGGTGCGAAACGCGTCCGGCCTTCCGACGTTCCATGGGGCGCGAGCGGCCATGGAGCTGAGCTTCGCGCAGGCCGAGTGCGCGCGGGCCGTGCGGGCCGGCGATGCCGACCGCTATTTCGCGGCGCTCTTCGCGCGCGAGCCGGCGCGGGCCCGCCTCATGGCGCTCTACGCCTTCAATCTGGAGCTTGCCCGCGTCGTCGAGACCGTGCGTGAGCCGATGATCGCCGAGATCCGCCTCGCCTGGTGGCGCGAGGCGCTGCCGGCGATCGTCGGCGGCGCGCCGCCCGCCCACGCGGTCGCGACGGCGCTCGGCGATGCGCTCGCCGGAAGCGGCGTCGGCGCCGAGGCGTTCGAGCCCCTCGTCGCCGCGCGGACGGCGCAGGCCTATGGCGGGCCGGTGGAAGACCTTGCCGCGCTGGAGGCTCATGTCGACGCGACGGCCGGGCTCGTCGCCCGCCTCGCTTTGCGCCTCGCCTCGGGCGGCCCCGGCGAGGAGGCGCTGCGGGCCGCATCGCTCGGCGCCCGGGCCTGGGGCCTCGTCGGAACGCTCCGCATGCTGCCGTTCGATGCCGCGCGCGGGCGCGTTCTTCTTCCCCGCGCCCTGCTTGCCCGCGAAGGCATCAACGAGGAGGACATTCTCGCCGGCCGCATGTCGCCCGGCCTCGCGCGCGTCGCCGCCGCCATCTCGGACCGCGCGGCCGAATCGCTGCGCGACGCTCGCGGCCTCGCGCGCGCATTGCCGCGAGAGGGCCTTCCGGCGCTCCTCTATGTTCCGCTCGCGGCGGACTATGCGCGCCGTCTGGCGAGGCTCGACCTCTTCCGCGAGCCCGCCGAGATCGCGCTTTTTCGCCGCCAGCTCCGCCTTCTCGCCCACGCGGCGCGGGGAGGGATCTGAGCCGCCTCAGCGCGCGGCGAGCTCCGCGATCGCGGCGCGGGCGAGCGCGTCGGCGCGCTCGTTCTCGGGATGGCCGGCATGGCCCTTGACCCAATGCCATCGCACCTCGTGGCGTGCCGCCGCAGCGTCGAGGCGCCTCCAGAGATCCTCGTTCTTCACCGGCTTCCGGTCGGCCGTGCGGAAGCCGTTCGCCTTCCAGCGCGGCAGCCACTGCACGACGCCGTCGCGCACGTAGCGCGAGTCCGTGGTGAGGTCGATGCAGCAGGGGCGCTTCAGGGCTTCGAGCGCTGCGATCGCGGCCATCAGCTCCATGCGGTTGTTGGTGGTTGCGGGCTCGCCGCCGGAAAGCTCCTTCTCGTGCGTGCCGGAGCGCAGCACCGCGCCCCAGCCGCCGGGGCCCGGATTGCCCGAGCACGCGCCGTCGGTGAAGATCTCGACATGCGACGGACCTGCCGCCATCAGCCGAGCCCCAGCGCGGCGGGTCCGCCGGCCGCGCGGTGGAAGCGGAGCTTGCCGACATATTCGAGCGGGTCCTTGGGCGTCACGAAGGCGCTCGCATCGTGATGCAGCCAGTCGTGGAGGCGCGTGAGCAGGAAGCGCAGCGCCGCGCCGCGCGCGAGGATCGGCATGGCCGCGCGCTCGTCCGCGGAGAGCCGGCGCACGCCCTCATAGCCCGCGAAGAAGGCGCGCGCCTTGGTCACGTTGAACATACCGTCGGGCTCGAAGCACCAGGCGTTGAGCGCGACCGCGAGGTCGTAGGCGAGAAAATCCGTGCACGCAAAATAGAAGTCGATGAACCCCGAAAGGGCGCTGCCGATGAAGAAGACGTTGTCCGGAAAGAGATCGGCGTGGACGATTCCGCCGGGTAGTCCCGGCGGCCAGTCGCGCTCCAGCGCGTCGAGCTCGCCCTGAACGAGCTCGGCGATGCCCGCCTTCACCTCGTTCGCGCGCGGCGCGGAGGGCGCGAAGAGGGCGCGCCAGGATTTCTGGCCCAGCGTATTCTCGCGGGACATCGGGAAATCCGCGGCGGCCTCGTGCATGCGCGCCATCGCCGCGCCGAGCTGGCGGCAATGCTCGGGTGTCGGACGGCGAAAGGAGAGGCCGTCGAGAAAGGTCACGACGGCGCAGGGCTTCCCCGCGAGCCGTCCCAAGGTCCTTCCGCCCGTGGCGGCGAGGGGGCGCGGACAGGGGAAGCCCCTGCCGGAGAGATGCTCCATGAGGCCGACGAAGAAGGGGAGATCCTCCTCCCTCACGCGCTTCTCGAAGAGCGTCAGGATGAACGTCCCTTTTTCCGTATGCAGATAATAGTTCGAGTTCTCGACGCCTTCCGCGATGCCCTTGAACGACAGGACGCGCCCCACCGGATAGGCGGCGAGAAAGGCCTCGAGCTCGTCCGCTCCGACTTCGGTGTAGACGGCCATCTCGCTCCCCCTCAGCCGGTGAGCGCGCGCGGCAGCTTGAACTGCACGTTCTCGTCGGAGAGACGCACCTCCTCGACCGTCACCCGAAAGCGCGTCGAAAGGGCGGCGATCATCTCCTCGACCAGCACCTCGGGCGCCGAGGCACCCGCCGTGATGCCGATGCGCGCAAGGCCCGAAAAGCTTTCGAGGTCGAGGTCGCTTCCCCTCTGCGCAAGGAAGGCGCGCGGGCAGCCGGCGCGCTCGGCGACCTCGACGAGGCGCATCGAGTTCGAGGAATTCGGGCTGCCGATGACGATGAGGGCCTGCGCCCGCGGCGCGATGGCCTTGACGGCCTCCTGGCGGTTCGTCGTCGCGTAGCAGATATCCTCCTTGTGCGGCCCTTTGATCTCGGGGAAGCGCGCGCGCAGCACGCCGACGATCTCGGCCGTGTCGTCGACGCTCAAGGTGGTCTGCGTGATGTAGGCGAGGGCGCGCGGGTCGCGGGGCGCGACGGTCTCGGCGTCCCGGCGCGTCTCGACGAGGCTCATGGCGCCCTCGGGAAGCTGGCCCATGGTGCCGACGACCTCGGGGTGCCCGGCATGGCCGATCATGAGGATCTCGCGGCCCTCCTCGAAATGCCGCTCGGCCTCGACATGGACCTTGGAGACCAGGGGACAGGTCGCGTCGAGATAGAAGAGGCCGCGCCGCCGCGCCTCGCCCGGCACGGCTTTCGGCACGCCGTGCGCCGAGAAGATCACCGGCGCGCCGTCCGGAACCTCGTCGAGCTCGTCGACGAATACGGCCCCCAGCGCTTCGAGCCGCCCGACCACGAATCGGTTGTGCACGATTTCGTGGCGCACATAGACCGGCGCGCCGTAGCGCGCGAGCGCGAGCTCCACGATCTGGATCGCCCGGTCGACGCCCGCGCAGAAGCCTCTCGGCGCGGCGAGAAGCACGGTCAAGGGCGGCAGGGATGCGGGCATTGCGGCCATGGCGATGGGAAAGCCTCCTCGCGACAGTTGTCGGTTCGCGGCCGGTCGGTCAAGCCTCGGGCGTCCTCGATGGCGGGTCGGATCGAAATCGGCTCGCGACCGGCGACGCGTGCTCTCCGCCTGCGATGCCCCCCGACTTGATCGGGGGGCCCAGAGCCGCAGCGCGGTCGTCGCCCCGTAGCCCTGGATTGCCCGGTCGAGCCGGGCAACGTCGCAAGCCGATAGGCCGCGAGCCAATTCCATCGGCCGGCCGGCCGCCCCCCGACGAGGTTGCCGCCCGGTGGGGGCTTCGCTACAGTCCGCTGGCCTTCCGACCCCCCGGGACCCGTCATGGCCGAGCCCGTCATCGTTCAAAGAGAGCCCATGGCCGTCGAGGTCGTCGCGGGTCGTGCCTATTGGTGGTGCGCCTGCGGACGCTCGAAGAACCAGCCCTTCTGCGACGGCTCGCACAAGGGCACGGGCTTCGAGCCCGTCTCCTACACGCCCGCCGCAACGCGCAAGGTCTATTTCTGCGCCTGCAAGCACACGGGCTCGAAGCCCCTGTGCGACGGGACTCATGCCAAGCTGTAGGGCGGATCCCCGGCCGGGCACCGGCCATTTGCGCGGAGTGTCGTGTTCATGAGCCTCAGAGTTGCGCTCTCCTGCGCCGCCGCGGCCCTCGCTCTTGCGGGCTGTGGAAGCGACCCCAAGCCGGGCGCCTGTCCGCGCGCGGGCATATTGAGCGACGCCGCCAATCTCGTGCGCTTCTCCGGCACTGGCCGAGGACCCGAGGACGTGCTCTATCGCGGCGAGATCACCAATGTCGCGCTCGATTGCAGCCCGCACAGCGACGTGGTGAAAGGCGAGCTGACGCTCACGGTCCGCCTGGCGCTCGGACCCCGCGCGACGATGCGCGCCGAGACGGTTCGCTATTTCGTGGCCGTGACCGAAGGCGACGCGCGCGTCCTCGCCAAGGAGAGCTTCGAGCTTCCGGTCTCCTTCACGGCGGGGGAAGCCGTCGCGACCGCGTCCGACACGGTCGAGAATGTCCGCATTCCGCTGGCGCCCGGGCGCAGGGGCGGCGCCTACGAGATCGTGGTGGGCTTCGAGCTCTCGCCGGACGAGGTCGCCTTCAACCGGGCGCATCAAGGCAGCTGATGGCTGCGTCGCTGCAGGCGGAGCTTTCCGCGCTCCTTGGTGCGGCCTTCGCGGCGGAAGGTCTCGACGCCGCCTATGGCCGGGCGACGACATCGGACCGGCCCGATCTTGCGGATTTCCAGTGCAACGGTGCGCTCGCGGCGGCGAAGGCCGCGGGCCGGCGTCCGCGCGACCTTGCGGACGCGGTTGCCGCGCGCGTCAAGGACTCGGCCCTGCTGGCGGCCGTCGAGGTCGCCGGGCCCGGCTTTCTCAATCTGCGCCTTTCGGATGCCGCCCTCGACCGAGCGCTCGGCGCGATGGCGGCGGAGCGGGGGCTCGGCGTGCCGCTCGCCTCGCCGCGCGAGCGCATCGTCGTCGATTTCGGCGGGCCCAACGTCGCCAAGCCCATGCATGTCGGCCATCTGCGGTCGACCATCATCGGCGACAGCCTTCAGCGCCTCTTCCGCCGCCTCGGGCACGAGGTCGTGAGCGACGTCCATCTCGGGGACTGGGGCCTGCAGATGGGCCTCGTCATCACCGAGATTGCCCGCGAGAAGCCCGGACTTCCCTATTTCGCCGCCGGCGCGAACGCACCGTTTCCGGCCGCCTCGCCAGTGACGATCGAGGAGCTCGAGGAGCTTTATCCGCGCGCGAGCGCGGCGGCGAAGGCCGATGCGGCGCGCAACGCCGAGGCCCAGAAGGCGACTGCCGAGCTTCAGGCGGGCCGGCCCGGCTACCGCGCGCTCTGGCGCCACCTCGTCGAGGTGTCGCGCGCCGCGATGACGCGCGAGTTCGGCCGGCTCGACGTCCATTTCGACCTCTGGAAGGGCGAATCGGACGCCGATCCGCTGATCGGCGAGATGATCGCCGCGATGCGCGCGAAGGGCATCGCCGAGGAGAGCGAGGGCGCGCTCATCGTCCGCGTCGCGCAGGACGGCGACAAGACCGAGCTGCCGCCCGTCATCCTCACGAGTTCGCAGGGAACCGCGCTCTATCACACGACCGATCTCGCGACCATACTCGACCGTGTGCGGAGCTTCTCGCCGGATCTCATCCTCTATGTCGTCGACCAGCGCCAGCACGTCCATTTCGAGCAGGTCTTCCGCGCCGCGCGCCTCGCGGGCCTCCTCGACGGCACGAGGGCCGAGCATATCGGCTTTGGCACGGTGAACGGCCCCGACGGAAAGCCCTTCAGGACGCGCGCCGGCGGCACGATGAAGCTGCAGGACCTCATCGACATGGCGCGCGCGGCGGCCGCCGAGCGGCTGGAGGAGGCGGGGCTCGCGCGCGACATGCCGCCGGGCGAGCGCGACGCCACCGCCGAAGCGGTCGGAATCGCCGCCGTGAAGTTCGCCGATCTCTCGGCCTATCGCACCTCGAACTATGTCTTCGACCTCGACCGCTTCATCCGCTTCGAGGGCAAGACGGGCCCCTACCTCCAATATGCGGCGGTACGGATTTCTTCCGTGCTGCGCAAGGCGGCGGAGGAGGGCCGGCTCGTCGAGGGCAAGGTCGCGATCGCGAGCCCGGCGGACCGCGCGCTCGCCCTGTCTCTCGCCGCCTATGGCGAGGCCCTGATGAGCGCGGCGGAGAAGCGCGCGCCCAACATACTCTGCGACTACGCCTTCGGCCTCGCCCAGGCCTTCAGCCGTTTCTACACGGAGCATCATATCGTGGGCGAGCCCGACGAGGCGCTGCGCGCCTCGCGCCTCGCGCTTGCGCGCATCACCCGCGCTGTGCTCGAGGACGCGCTCGCCTGTCTTGGGATCGCGGTGCCCGAGCGCATGTGAGGGCGGCGCGGTTGACTCGTCCCCGCCGCCTCATATCATTGTGCAAGGCAGCAAGACTCGGGGCGAGCCCAGGGTCGTGCCGCTCAGCTAAGCGATGCTTGCGGGAGAGACCGGGCCCTCGGGGCCCGGCGCCGAAGGAGCAACCGGCCCCGGAAACTCTCAGGCAAAAGGGACCGCAAGCGGATAGCGCTCTGGAAAGCGGGTGGGCGGCGTTCGTCCACCACACCGAAGGAGTAAGTGTCCTCAGGCCCTCGAAAGGGCCCGGGGCGCGAATCTCTCAGGTCCGAGGACAGAGGGGGCTCGAGGCGCGATGGCCGGCGAAAGCCGGCGCGCCTCGCCCGGTGTGGGTTCCTCGAGGCCTGGAGAGCGCGTGTCCAAGTGACCACGTCATCCTCTACCCATGGCGAAGCGCTCGCGCGCACGGCCCTGCATGGGCTGCACGCCGCGCGCGGCGCCCGTCTGGTGCCCTTCGCGGGCTACGAGATGCCCGTGCAGTACGAGGGCATCCTGGCCGAGCACCTGCACGTGCGCGCGGCCGCCGGCCTCTTCGACGTCTCGCATATGGGCCAGGCCTCGCTCTTCGGCCCTGGCGACGAGACCGTCGCGCGCGCGCTCGAGGCGCTGATGCCGGGCGACTTCCTCGGCCTCAAGCCGGGCTTCATCCGCTATTCGATGCTGCTCAGCGATGCGGGCGGCATCTACGACGATCTCATGGTCACGCGGGGGCGCGGCGAGCCGGGCGAGGGGCGCTATCTCCTCGTCGTCAACGCCGCGCGCAAGAGCTTCGATCTCGCGCATATCGAGGCGGCGCTTCCCAAGGGCGTCACCCTGGTGCGCGAGGAGGAGCGCGCGCTCATCGCGCTGCAGGGCCCCAAGGCCGCCGCCGTCATGGAAGCGGGCGGCTTCGCGGCGGCTCCGATGGTGTTCATGACGGCGCGGCGCGGCAGCGTGCACGGCGTTCCGGTCTCGGTGAGCCGCTCCGGCTACACGGGCGAGGACGGCTTCGAAATTTCGGTGCCGGTCGGCGAAGCGACGCGGCTCGCGGAGGCCCTCCTCGCGCATCCCGACGTGAAGCCCATCGGGCTCGGCGCGCGCGACTCGCTGCGTCTCGAGGCGGGTCTCTGCCTCTACGGCAGCGACATCGACGAGACGACATCGCCGGTCGAGGCCGGGCTTACCTTCGCGCTTTCGAAGCGGCGGCGCGAGGCAGGCGATTTCCCGGGCGCGGCGCGCATCCTCAAGGAGCTCGAGGAAGGCCCGGCGCGCCTGCGCGTCGGCATACTGCCCGACGGGCCGGCGCCCGCCCGTGCGCATACGGAGATTCGCGGCGAGGACGGCGCGCCGCTCGGCGAGGTGACGAGCGGCGGCTACGCGCCGAGCCTCTCGCGCCCCATCGCCATGGGCTATGTCGCGCGCGGCGCCGCCGCCGACGGCACGCCCCTTGCTCTCATGGTGAGGGATCGGGCGCGCGCGGCCCATGTCGCGCCCATGCCCTTCGTGCCCCACCGCTACCGACGCTGACGAGGCCCTTTTTCGAGGATGGACCCCGCGATGATCAAGTTCACCGACCAGCATGAATGGGTGCGCGTGGAGGGCGAGGAGGCCGTCGTCGGCATCACGCCCTATGCGGCCGAACAGCTCGGCGACGTCGTCTTCGTCGAGCTTCCCGAGGCGGGACGCAAGGTCGACCAGTTCAAGGAGGCAGCGGTCGTCGAGTCGGTCAAGGCCGCCTCCGAGATCTACGCGCCGGTCGGCGGCGAGGTCGTCGCGGTCAATGCCGCGCTCGCCGAGACGCCCGGCCTCGTCAACGAGGACGCGCTCGGCAAGGGCTGGTTCCTGAAACTGCGCATCCGCGACAAGGGCGAGCTCGACAAGCTCATGAGCGCGGAAGAGTACGAGACCTATGTGAAGGGCCTTTGAGATGCGTTATCTGCCGCTCAATGCCGAGGACCGGCGCGCCATGCTGGCGACGATCGGGGTGCGGAGCGTCGATGAGCTCTTCCGCGACGTGCCCAAGGAAGCGCGCCTCGACGAACCGCTCGATCTGCCCCGCCATATGGGCGAGCTCGAGGTCGAGCGGGCGCTGACCTCGCTCGCCGCGCAAAGCGTGAGCGCGGGCTCCGTGCCGTTCTTCGTCGGCTGCGGCGCCTATCGCCATCACGTCCCGGCCTCGGTCGACCACCTCATTCAGCGCTCGGAGTTTCTGACGGCCTATACGCCCTATCAGCCGGAGATCGCGCAGGGCACGCTGCAATATCTCTTCGAGTTCCAGACCATGGTGGCCCGCCTTGCCGGCCTCGAGGTCGCGAACGCCTCCATGTACGACGGCTCCACGGCCGCGGGCGAGGCCGTCCAGATGGCGGCGCGCGTGACGAAGCGCTCGAAGGCCGTGCTGTCGGGCGGGCTTCACCCGCAATATCGCGATGTCATCGAGACCTATGTGCGCTATCAGGACGACGAGATCGTCGCGGCGCCCATGGCGCTCGGGGCCGAGCCCGGCCTTGCCGATCTGATCGACGAGGACACGGCCTGCGTCGTGGTGCAGACGCCGTCCGTGTTCGGAACGCCGGTCGACCTGCGCCCCATCGCGGCGGCGGCGCATGCGAAGGGCGCGCTTCTCGTCGCCGTGGTGACGGAGGTCGTCTCGCTCGGCCTCCTCGAAAGCCCCGGCGCGATGGGCGCGGACATCGTGGTGGGCGAGGGGCAGGGGCTCGGCGTCGGCCTCAATTTCGGCGGTCCCTATGTCGGGCTCTTCGCGACGCGCGCGAAGTTCCTGCGCCAGATGCCGGGGCGCCTCGCCGGCGAGACGGTCGACGCCGAGGGCCGACCGGGCTATGTGCTCACGCTGTCGACCCGCGAGCAGCACATTCGCCGCGAGAAGGCGACGAGCAATATCTGCACGAATTCGGGGCTGTGCTGCCTCGCCTTCACGATCCATCTCTCGCTCCTCGGAGAGGCGGGCTTCACGCGCCTCGCGCGCCTCAACCACGAGGCCGCGATCCGGCTTTCCGACCGGCTCGCGGCGGCGCGCGGCGCCGAGCTCGCGACGCCCGCCTTCT
Source organism: Alphaproteobacteria bacterium (assembly GCA_024236075.1). Classification (GTDB taxonomy): domain Bacteria; phylum Pseudomonadota; class Alphaproteobacteria; order JACAEB01; family JACAEB01; genus JACAEB01. The sequence goes on from JACKLE010000001.1 coordinate 505,341, forward strand.
TCAACGAGTTCACGCTGCGCCTGAAGAAGCCTGCGGCCGGCGTCGTCGAGGCGCTCGCCGCGCGCGGCGTTCTCGGCGGCGTGCCGGCGAGCCGGCTCCTCCCCGGCGAGACGGCGGCCGAAAATCTCCTCATCGTCGCGGCGACCGAGACGAACACGGACGAAGACATGGAGCGCTTCGCGACGGCGCTCGCGGAGGTTTTGGCATGAGCGACGCGCAAGGCCGTCCGACCCAGCCCGACATCTCGGCCGCCGGAGCCCCGCCCGCCACCTTCTCGGGCGACCGTGGCCTCGCCCTCGAGGAGGCCTCGATCTTCGCCTTGAGCCGCGCGGGCGTCACGGGCGTCGACCTTCCGGAGCCCAAGGGCGTCGCGCCCCGGCTCGCGGGCCTCGAGCGCAAAGGCGCGATCGGCCTGCCGGGACTCTCGGAGCCCGAGGTCGTGCGCCATTTCGTGCGCCTCAGCCGGCGCAACTATGCGATCGACCTCGGCGTGTTCCCGCTCGGCTCGTGCACGATGAAGCACAATCCGCGCCTCAACGAGAAGATGGCGCGGCTTCCGGGCTTCGCGGACCTGCATCCCCTTCAGCCCGTCTCGACGGTGCAGGGCGCTCTCGGGCTCATCGACAGCCTCGCCCATTGGCTGAAGGTGCTGACCGGGCTTCCTGTCATCGCCATGTCGCCCAAGGCGGGCGCGCATGGCGAGCTTTGCGGGATGATGGCGATCCGCGCCGCGATCGACGCGCGCGGCGAGCGCCGCCGCCGGGTGCTGGTGCCCGCCTCCGCCCACGGAACGAATCCCGCGACCGCCGCGCAGTGCGGCTTCGAGGTGGATGAGATCGCGGGCGACGCGACGGGCCGCGTGAGCGCCGCATCGGTCGCCGAGCGGCTGGGGCCCGACGTCGCCGGCATCATGCTCACCAATCCCAACACCTGCGGGCTCTTCGAGCGCGAGGTGCGCGAGATCGCCGCGCGGGTGCACGAGGCGGGCGGCTATTTCTATTGCGACGGCGCGAACTTCAACGCGCTCGTCGGGCGCGTGCGGCCCGGCGATCTCGGCGTCGACGCCATGCACATCAACCTGCACAAGACCTTCTCGACGCCCCATGGCGGGGGCGGGCCGGGAGCGGGTCCCGTCGCCTTCTCGGAAGCGCTCGCCCCCTTCGCGCCGCGCCCATGGGTCGTGCACGGAGCGGCGGGCTTCGCCCTCGTCGAGGCGGAAGGCGATGCGAAAGGGGCGAAGCCCTTCGGCCGCCTCACGGCCTTCCATGGGCAGATGGGCATGTTCGTGCGCGCGCTCGCCTACATGATGAGCCATGGCGGCGACGGCCTTCGGCAGGTGGCCGAGGACGCCGTTCTCAACGCCAACTACGTGATGGCGTGCCTCAAGGACGCGATGAGCGTGCCCTTCGCGGGCCCCTGCATGCACGAGGCGCTCTTCGACGACGCCTTCCTCGAGGGCACGGGGGTCGCGACCCTCGATTTCGCCAAGGCGCTCATCGACGAGGGCTATCATCCGATGACGGTCTATTTCCCGCTCGTCGTGCACGGGGCGATGCTGGTGGAGCCGACCGAGACCGAGTCGAAGGAGAGCCTCGACCGCTTCATTGCCTCGATGCGGGGCCTCGCGCTCGCGGCGAAGGCGGGCGATGCCGCGCGCTTCAAGGGGGCGCCCTTCTACGCCCCCCGCCGGCGGCTCGACGAGACGCAGGCGGCGCGAAAGCCCGTGCTGGTGGCGGCGGAGGCGAGTCCGCGCGCGGCGGCCGAATAGCTCCGAAAGACCTGCTTCCGAGGAGCAGGCCGCTCCAAACCGCGAGCGACGCCACACCGTCGAGCCCATTCCGTGCCCGGATTGGGACCGGGACTTGCGAACGGCGCCGCCGGACTCCGGCATCCGGGGTTGCGGCGATGGCGGCCCCAAGAACGGCCGTCACCCCGCGCTTGAGGCGCGGGATCCATAGCCATCGGCGCCGCGATCGTGGGTCCCGCGGTCACGCCGCGGGATGACCGTCGCGATCGGGGCGAGCCCGCGCCGCCGGCGCGATCAGTTCAGCCGGCCCTTGAGCTCGTCGATCGAGCGGGCGATGACCTCGGCATCCTCGGTCGGACCGATGCGGTCGGCGACGAGGCGGCGCGACGCCGCTATGGCGAGGTCGGTCGCGACGGCGCGCACCTCGGCGACGGCGTCGTTCTGGGCCTGGACGATCTTCGCCTCGGCCATCTTGGTGCGCCGCTCCACCTGCGCGGCGAGCGCGGCGCGGCTCTCCTCGGCGAAGCGCTTCGCCTCGGCCTTGGCGCGCTCGACGATGGCTTCCGCCTCCTTCTCGGCGTCGCGCTGCTTGCGCTGATAGGTCGCGAGCAGAGCCTGCGCCTCCTCGCGCAGCGAGCGCGCGTCGTCGAGCTCCTTGCGGATTTTCGCCGCGCGCTCGTCGAGGGTGCGCGCGACCATCTTCGGCGCGCCGGTCAGCATGAGGACGATGAGGAAGAGGACGAGGCCGACGAGCGCATAGAACGTCGCATCGAAGGCGAAGGCGGCGGCGTGCTCTTCCATGGCGTCGTGCCCCTGATCCCTCAGCGCCGGGCGCTGAACTCGGCGTCGATGTAGCGGCCCGCCGTCTCGCGGTCGACCGCCTGGCCGAGCACCTGCTCGATGATGGCGACCATCGCCTCGCTCGCGATGCCGCGCACGCGCGCGAGCGCGTTCTCCTTCATCGCGTCGATGCTCGCCTCGGCCTCGGAAAGCTTGAGCTTGAGATCGGCGTCGGTCTCCGCCTTCAGGGCGTCGATCTCGCCCGTGATCCGCCCGCGCGTCTCGTTGGCGATGGCGAGCGCCTTGGTGCGGGCCTCGGCGAGCGCGGCCTCGTAGGCCGCGATGGCGGCCTCCGATTCGGCGCGCAGCTCCTCGGCCTTGTCGAGATCCGTCGCGATCCGGAGCCGGCGCTCCTCGAGCACGCCCGCGATGCGCGGGAGCGCGACGCGCGACATCATCACGTAGAGCGCGCCGAAGGCGATGACGAGCCAGAAGATCTGCGAGGGGAAATAGGTCGGGTCGAACGGGGGAAAGCTCCCCGAATGACCCGCGTCCCCATGCGCGACCGTCGCGGTCTCGACCGTGGCGTCGTGCGCGTCGTGATCGGTCTCAGCCATGCCTCAAGGCCCTGCCTTCGCGCCTCAGACGGGCACGAAGAGAAGGATGAGGGCGATGAGGAGGCCGAAGATGCCCATGGCTTCCGAGAGGGCGACGCCCACGAAGAGCATGCCCGTCTGGCTGCCGGCGGCGCCCGGATTGCGCAGCGCGCCCTGCAGGAAGTTGCCGAAGATGACGCCCACGCCGATACCGGCGCCCGCCATCCCCATCGTCGCAAGGCCTGCGCCGATCATTTTTGCGGCTTCGGGTTCCATGGCTCGATGCTCCTGTTTGAAGTGCTTCTGAAGTCGGGACCGCAGCGGATGCTCAGTGCCCGGGGTGAATCGCGTCGTTGAGATAGACGCAGGTGAGGATGGCGAAGACGAAGGCCTGAAGGAAGGCGACGAGAAACTCGAGCGCGGTGAGCGCCACGGTCATGAGCAGCGGCAGCCCGGCGGCCGGAACGCCCCACCAGGCCTCGACGGCGGCGAGTGTCGCGACGAAGCCCGCGAAGACCTTGAGCGTGATGTGGCCGGCCAGGACGTTGGCGAAAAGCCGCAGGGAGAGGCTCACGGGCCGCACGAGGAACGAGAAGATCTCGATCGGAACGAGCAGCGGCAGCATGACCCACGGCACGCCCTTGGGGACGAACAGCCCCAGGAAGTGCAGGCCGTGCTTGTAGAAGCCGTAGAAGACGACGATCCCGATGACGAGCAGCGCCATCACCGCCGTGATCACGATATGGCTCGTGAAGGTGAAGGCGTAGGGGAACATCCCCACCATGTTGGCGAAGAGGATGAAGACGAACAGCGTGAAGACGAGGGGAAAGAACTTCATCCCGTCCGAGCCCGCCGTACTTCGCACCATGTCGGCGATGAAGCCGTAGATGAGCTCGGTCACGGACTGCACGCGGCCGGGAACGAGCGCCCGCCCACCCATGCTCATGGTCAGGAAAACGGTCAGGGCCGCCGCCGCGCCGAGCATGTAGAGCCCGGAATTGGTGAGGGATACGTCGAGCCCCCCGATCTCGAGCGGGACGATCGGCTTGATCTGGAACTGATGGATCGGATCGTTCGACACGCCGGTCTCGCTTCAGTGGGGCCGCTGCCCCGTAAAGATCGGTTCGGCTCGGGGCGCCTAGCGGCCGTTGCCGTCGTTCCGCTTCTCGGACCGGATGCCGGCCCGCGCGACGTTGAGAAAGCCCCCCGCCACGCCGAAGACGAAGCAGAGGATGAAGAGCCAGGGCGAAGTCCCCAGCAGATAGTCAAGACCGTAGCCCACGAGGGCCCCGACGATCGCGCCCGCCACGAGCTCCGTAGACAGACGGAACGCAACCGCCACCCCACTGCGATCGGCCGCGGGCTTATTGCCCTCGTCGGCCTTTCGGGCCGCGCGCAGGCCGCGCTCCAGCTCCCTGAGCCGGTCGCCGTCCCCATCCGGTCCGCCGCCGGGTCGGTCCTGATCGGACATGGCCGTCCTCCGGGACTTCATCCCTGCCGCAAGCCCGTGTTCGCGCTAGTGGAATCGCGCCCCGTCGCCCAAGCGCGGCGGAAGCTAAAGGGCATGCTGCAGTGTGTCAAGAAAAGCGTCCGCCCCGCGCAATTGCGCCGCAGGGCGCGCCCTCAGCCGGCTAGGGCGACGCGCTCGGCATCGGCGAGATCGACCGAGACGAGCTGGCTGACGCCGCGCTCCGCCATGGTGACCCCGAAGAGGCGGTCGAGCCGCGACATGGTGAGCGGGTGGTGCGTGATGACGAGGAAGCGCGTCTCCGTGAGGCGGCGCATCTCGTCGAGCAGATTGCAGAAGCGGTCCACATTGGCGTCGTCGAGCGGCGCGTCGACCTCGTCGAGCACGCAGATCGGCGCCGGATTCGTGAGGAAGACCGCGAATATGAGCGACATGGCGGTCAAGGCCTGCTCGCCGCCCGACAAAAGCGACATGGTCTGAAGCCGCTTGCCGGGAGGGCGGGCGAAAATCTCGAGGCCCGCCTGGAGGGGATCGTCGGCCTCGGTGAGCTTCAGCTCCGCCGCGCCGCCGTTGAAGAGGCGGGTGAAGAGCTGCTCGAAATGGGCGCGCACGGCCTCGAACGCCTCGCTCAGGCGTTCCCGGCCTTCCTTGTTGAGGCTCGAGATCGCCTGGCGCAGACGGTCGATCGCCTCCTCCAGATCGTGCCTCTCGGCATTGAGCTCGTTGAGGCGCGTCTCGCACTCTTCCGCTTCGATCTCGGCACGGAGATTGACTGCGCCCAGGGCCTCGCGGTCGCGGCGGAAGCGGTCGAGCTGGCCCTCGATCTCCGAAAGCTCCGGCAGGCCGTCGAGGCTCTCGATGCCGGCCTTGGAGAGCGCCTCTTCCGGCGCGCAGTCGAAGGCCTCGCGGATGCGCTCGGCGCTCTCGGCGAGGCGCTGGCGATGGCCCTGCAGCGTCGCCTCCTCGCGGGCGCGCGCAAGGCCGATCTCGTGGGCGGCGGCCTCGGCGGCGCGGTGAGCCTCGCGGGCGGCGCGGTGCGCGGCCTCGCCTTCGGCGAGACGGTCGCCGGCCTCCCGGCGCGCGGCCTCCGCCTCGGCGAAAGTCTCGCCGAGCGACCGGAGATTTGCAGCGATCTCGTCCGGCACGGCGCGAGCGCGCTCGAGCGCGCCCTTGAGGCCGCCCGCCCGCTCGGTGAGGCGCGCGCTCTGCGCGAGGGCCCGCTCGATGCGCTCCTTCCAGGCCCGCGTCTCCTCGGCGATGGCCTGCTGCCGGGAGCGTCGCATCTCGCCGTCGCGCTTCAGCGTGTCGAGCGCGACCTGCGCGGCGGAGGAGGCCGCGCGGGCCTCGGCGGTCTCGAGCTGCGCGGCCTCGGCGGCGGCCTTGAGGGCCTCTCCGTCGGGCAGTCGCCCGAGCGTGCCTTCGGCCGCGCTCAACGCCTCGGACACGTCGGACTGCTCGGCCCGCAGGTGCTGGAGCTCGGCCGTGAGCCCGGACAGGCGCTCGCGCGCACCGGCCGCGGCCCGCTCGGCGGCCCCGAGCTTCGCGCGCGCCCTGGCGAGCTCTCCCTCGGCGGCGCGCAGGGCTGCGCGCGCCTCGCGCTCGGCGAGGAGCGTCGCCTCGCCGGCGCGGCGGGCGGCGTCATGGCCGTCGCGGGCGGCGCGGGCGGCCGCTTCCGCATTGGGCAGCGCCTGCTCGAGCTCCTTCAGCCGGTTGCGCTGGGCGAGACGCTGGGCGGCGGGCGTCGGCGCCTCGGCGCTCACGGCAAACCCGTCCCAGCGCCAGAGATCGCCGCGGCGCGAGACCAGCCGCTGGCCCGGCTTGAGGCGCGCCTGAAGGAAGCCGCCCTGTCCGTCCTCGACGACGCCGACCTGGGAGAGGCGGCGGTCGAGCGCCGTCGGCGCGTCGACGAGCGCGGAGAGCGGCACGGCGCCCTCCGGCAGAGGCGGGAAGGGCGCGCCCGGCGGCAGCGTGCGCCAGTGGAGCGGCGCGGCCTCGTCGGTCGACGCGTTGAGGTCGTCGCCGAGCGCGGCGCCCAGCGCCGCCTCGAAGCCCGGCGCGACCGTGAGCTGGTCGACGACCGGCGGCCAGAGCGCGCCGGCCTCGAGCTTCAGGAGCGCGACCAGCGCCTCCGCCTCGGCCTTGAGCCTCGCGACCTGCCGGTCGGCCTCGGAGAGCGGACCGCGGGCCGTGCGCTCGTCGGTCTCCGCGGCTTCGCGCGCGGTCTCCGCGCCGCGAACCGTCCCGGCGCGCTCCTCGACCAGCCGCTCGGCGCTCTCGACCTCGGCGCGAGCCGCGAGGGAGAGAGCCTCCGCCTCGCGGTCGGCGCCGGCCGTCGCGAGCTCGGCCTCGCGCGCGGCGAGGCGTTCGGCAAGTCGGGTCGCCCGCGCGGAAAGCTCGGCGAGGCGGGCGCGGGCCGCCTGCTCGTCGGCGCGGGCCCTCGCGAGCGCGTCGCGGGCATTGTCGAGCGCGTGCTCGGCGGCGGCGAGGCGCGCGCGCGCGGCCATGGCGGCCTCCTCCCCGCGTGTCAGCGGTTCGGCGGCGCCTTCCTCGGCGGCGTGCAGCGCGCGCTCCTCCTCGGCGAGGCGTGTGAGGACGCTCTCGCCGTCCGCAAGGAAGGTGCGCTCGCGATTGAGATCCTCGAACGCGGTGCGCAGATCGGCCTCGAGCCGCGCGATCTCGGCCTGGGCCCGGCGCCCGCTCTCCTCGAGACGCTCGCGCTCCAGCCCGAGGCGCTGGTGGCGCGCCGCGGCCTCGGCGTCGGCCGCCCGCAGGGGCGTCAGCGCCGCCTGGGACTCGTCCTCGGCGGCGGCGGCCTGGGAAAGGCGCAAGGTGGCCTCGGCCCCGTCGCGCTCGAGCGTGCGCAGGCTCGCTTCCGCCTCGAGCGCGGCGGCGCCCGCCTCAGCCCAGCGGGCATGAAGCACCAGCGCCTCGAGCCGCGCGATCTGCTCGCTGAGCCGGCGATAGCGTGTCGCCTGGCGGGCCTGGCGCTTCAGTCCCGAAAGCTGCGCCTCGATCTGCTGCACCACGTCCTCGACGCGGGCGAGATTGGCCTCGGCGGCCTTCAGCTTGAGCTCCGCCTCGTGACGGCGGGCATGGAGGCCGGCAATGCCCGCCGCCTCCTCGAGCACCATGCGCCGCTCGACGGGCTTCGCGTTGATGAGCTGGCCGATCTGGCCCTGCCGCACGAAGGCGGTCGAGTGCGGGCCCGAGGCGATGTCGGCGAAGAAGGTCTGCACGTCGCGCGCGCGCACTTCCTGGCCGTTGAAGCGGTAGGTGGAGCCGAGCTCCCGCGCGATGCGGCGTGCGACCTCGAGCTCGGTGGCCTCGTTGAAGCCGGCCGGCGCCCGGCGGTCGTTGTTCTCGAGGGTGAGGCTCACCTCGGCATAGTTGCGCGCCGGCCGGGCGGAGGCTCCGGCGAAGATCACATCCTCCATGCCGCTGCCGCGCATGCGCTTGGGCGAGTTCTCGCCCATCACCCAGCGCAGGGCCTCGACGAGGTTCGACTTGCCGCAGCCGTTCGGCCCCACGATGCCCGTGAGCCCGGGCTCGATGGGCAGCTCGGTCGCATCGCAGAACGATTTGAATCCGGAGAGGCGGAGACGCGTGACTTTCACGTGCGCTCAAGGCTCCAACGCGGCGCGGGGAAGGCCTGCCCCGGATAGACGGATTCGCGGGGCCCCACAACGCCGGGCATGCGGTGCGGCGCGGCGCTCAATCCGCCTTGGACGCCGCCTCGGTCGCCTTCGCGATGAGGGGATCGAGGATCTCCTGCATGGCCTCGAAGCTGCGCGCGCCGGGATATTTCTGGCCGTCGATGATGAAGGTCGGCGTCGAGTCGACGTCGAAGAGCGTCGCGCCCTCGCGCTGGACGGCGCTGATATGGTCGAGCTCGGCCTGGTCGGCGAGGCAGGTTTGGAGCTTCTCCTGCCCGATGCCCGCCTGGCCGGCGATCGAGGAGAACGCGGCGAAGCGGGCCTGCGGATCGGCATTGAAGACCCAGTCCTTCTGATGGGCCATCAGCGCACCGATAATTCCCATATAGCGCTCCGATCCCCCTGCGCAGCGCGCGAGCAGGAAGCCGGCGCCCGCCAGCTCCGGCGGCGAGGTCGGAAATTCGCGGAAGACGAAGCGCACCTTGCCCGTGTCGATATAGGCGGCCTTGAGCTGGGGATAGGTCTGCGCGTGGAAGGCCGCGCAATGGCTGCAGGTGACTGAGGCATATTCGATCATGGTGACCGGAGCGGTCGGCGAGCCGAGCACGATGTCGTCGGCATTGATCGCGACCGTCGCGGCCTCGGTCGCGCCGGCCTCCGCCTGCGCCGTGCTCTCGGCGGATGCATGGCCAGCCTCGGCGACGGGGGTCTCGCTCGGCGCGGGCGCCTCGGCCGCTGCCGGCTCGGGCGCGGCGCTTTCGGGGGCGGCGGCTTCGGGAGCGCTGCTTTCCTCGGCCGGGGCCGGCGTCTCGGCGGCGGCCGGCTCGGGGGCGCTCTCGGCGGTCAGAGCGGGCGCGGGCGCCTCGCTCTCCGCGGTCTTTTTCTGATCGCAGGCGCCGACCGCCAGGACGAGCGCGAGCGCGGCCGAAGCGGCGGCGAGGCGGTGCGCGGTGACGGGTCGCGACATGGGCATTCTCATGCTCCCTCTGATCCCCCGGTGCCGAGCGAGCTTCATAGCCCCCCGCCGGAGGCGGGTCAAAGCGGCCGGCTCCCCTGCGGGCGCGGGCCGAGGGCGCCGTGGACGAGCTTCAGCCGCGCGACGATCCTGCCGCCGAGGGCGCCGTTCACGCGCTCGATGATCTGCGGCGCCATGTGCTGCACGAGCGGCGCGCCGGCGCTGGCGACGCGCAGGACGAGCGTCGCGTCGCCGCGTGTGCCGGCGCCCTTGAGGGCCTCGGGCAGGGTCAGCCGGGCGAGCTCGGCGCCGACGATCGCCGGCCATTGCGCCACGAGGTCGAGGCTCGCCATCCCGCGCCGTTTGAGGAGCGTGCGCGCGACACTTTTAAGCGCCGCTCCGGCGGTAGGCGCGACGGGGCGCGCCGGGCGCGTCGCGGGGACGGGCCGACCCGCGGCGTTGCGCAGGCGGCGGCTCGAGAAGCGGTCCTTGGCTCGAAGCTGCGTCATCGGGCGATTCTAGACCATTCTCGGACGCGATGGGGCCGGCCCGCGAATCCGTCGCACGGAGAAGGCTGCTCCGGCATCCGCGACGGAGGGCGGACAAGCCTTGCCCCGCTCACCAGTAGCAGGCGTCTTCCACCATGTGGACCTTGGTCGGCGTTTCCTCCGGAGACGGACGGACCCAGGCCGGCGAGGTCAGCGCCTCGAATTCCGGAGTGCCTTCCCAGCGCCGTCCCCGGATGCCGAAAAGAATCTGGGTCGCGCCGCCGAGGTGGAAGGCGACCGCGCCCAGGCGCTTGGCCGCGACGACGAGCGGCAGCGAAAAGGCGCCCGCGCCGACGATCGCGACGTCGAAGGGCTCGAGCGCGAGCTCGCCCTCGAGCGCGGCGAGGGCGGCGAACCAGTCGGGGAACGGCGACTTGACGATGCCGTCGCTCAAGGGCGCCTTGACGACGCGCAGCGAGAAGTCCGGCAGGAGGCCGGGCCGCGTGGGCCAGACGTCCCGGCGCCGCGCGTATTGCCGCGTGATCGTCGCCGCGAAGGGGCTCACGACGAGGACGCGCTTGCCGGCGAGCGCCGCCGTCCACGGCTCTTTCTGTTCGAAGGGCTCGATCTCGGGAAAGGGGGTCAGCGTCGCCTGCGGGGCGTAGGTCGCGAGGAGGGACGCCTCCCCGAGCCTGTTCCACACCCCGATGAGGTCCATCTCCTTCATTCGCTCCAGGTAGAGATCGGCGAAGCCCGCGAAAACCTCCTCCGACGGAGGAAATATTCCGGCGATGTGATGGAGGTTCGATGCCTGGCGTTCCCACCAGGGCTGCCAGCCGAAGCGGCGCGCGAGCAGCACCTCGCGCACGCACGAGACCTCCTCCGAGCCGAGCTTGCCGGCCGCAAAGGGCCGCGCCTCGCGGATCGCCGTCGCGACGAGGCGGCTGGCGTCCTCGGTGGGCACTACCGGCTTGCGATAGTGCTCGCGAGTCCTGAGCCGCTTTTCGAGGAAACGGTGGATCTTGCGAGCGACGGGCATGGCCCCCCCCTGGGTTCGGGCAGAGGCCGCAACGCTAGCAAGGCGCGCCGAACCCTCGCAAGGTGCCCGCCTCACCCCGTCTTGGGCTCATCGTCGGGCGGATCGTCGATGCGGGTATTGCTCAGCGGCGTGCGGAAGAGGATGAAATAGATGTCGCGCACCTTGCGGCCGAAGAGGTTCGTGAAGAACTCCCTCGAAACGATGCGCGCCGCCGTGAGGCGGTTGCCGCCGTCGACGATGACCCAGCGCCCGCGGCGGCCCAGCCGCACGACGATGGGAAAGAAATTGTTGTAGCCGTGGCGGCGAATGGAGCGGATGAGCTTCCTCAAGCGCTCGGTGTCGCCGCGCTGCTCGTTCTTGAAGGGAAGGCGGTCCACCGCCTCGATGGGCACGATGATGTGGGCGACGTCCTCGACGAACTCGATCGCGGACAGATCCTCGGGCAGCTCGACCCATTGGGCCTTGGGATGGACTTCGTCCATGGCGGGCGCGTCCTTAGTTATGGGGTCCGGGCGACCCTCTTGAGCCGAGAGCGCAAGGTGCCAGCGGATTTTCACAGTTTTGCGACGGAGCTTCTCGGCTGGTATCGGCGCCATGCGCGCAGCCTTCCCTGGCGCCTGCCCCCGGGCAGCGCGGCGCCCCCCGATCCCTACGCGGTGTGGCTCTCCGAGATCATGCTGCAGCAGACGACGGTCGCGGCGGCCGGCCCCTATTTTTCGCGCTTCCTCGCGCGCTGGCCGAGCGTGCGCGACCTCGCCGCGGCCCCGCGCGAGGACGTGCTCGCGGCCTGGGCGGGCCTTGGCTACTACAGCCGCGCGCGCAATCTCCACGCGGCGGCCCGCCACGTCGCGGAGGCCTTCGGAGGCGTCTTTCCGTCTACGGAGGAAGGCCTCAGAGCCCTGCCCGGCGTCGGGCCCTACACCGCCGCGGCGATCGCGGCCATCGCCTTTGGGGAGCGCGCCGCGGTGGTCGATGCGAATGTCGAGCGGGTCGCGGCGCGCCTCTTCGCCGTCGAGACGCCGCTGCCCGCCGCCAAGCCGGAGATTCGCGAGAAGGTGGGCCTTCTCACGCCGGCCGCCGCGCCGGGCGACTTCGCGCAGGCGATGATGGATCTCGGCGCGCTCGTCTGCTCGCCCAAGCGGCCGCAATGCGCCGCCTGTCCGGTCGCAGCCTATTGCGAGGGGCGGGCGAGGGGGATCGCGGAGTCGCTGCCGCGCTTCGCGCCCAAGAAGGCACGGGCCACGCGCCGGGCCGTCGCCTTCCTCTGCCTGCGGAGCGATGGCGCCGTGCTGCTGCGCCGGCGCCCGGACAAGGGCCTGCTCGGCGGCATGCTCGAGGTGCCCTCGAGCCCCTGGGCGGAGGGCGCGCTCGACCTCGAGGCGGCCCTCGCCCATGCGCCGCTCCGGGCACGCTGGCGCGCGCGGGCGGGCCTCGTCACGCACACCTTCACCCATTTCCGCCTGGAGCTTGCCGTCTACGAAGGCCGGCCGGGCGCCTCGGCGATCGGCGAGGCCGATGGCTTGTGGGTCGCCCCGTCGGATCTCGCGACGGTGGGCCTGCCGACCGTCATGCGCAAGGTGACGGCACTCGTCGAGCCCGCGCCGGGACCGCTCTTTGCCGCGGGGTCCGCCGGGCGATAGCATCGGCGCAGAAGTCCGGAGGAGACGCCGATGTCGGTCGCCTATCGCCTGGATTCGACGCCCGAGCTCGAGGATCGCCTCGCCTCGCTCGGCCTGGCGCGGAACGTCCGCGATCTCGCCGAGGAGGGCTACACGGTCGTCCGCGATCCGAAGGGACCTGCCATCGCCGATGCCCTGCGCGCGGCGATCCGGCGCGCCGTGCCCGAGGCTCCCGAAACCATGCCCGGCCTCGCCTCGAGCCGCTTCACGCTGCTCGATGCCGATCCCGTCATCGCCGAGGCCGTGACGGTGCCGAGCGTTCTCGCGCTCGTCGAGCTTGTCCTCGGCCGCGGCGCGCTCCTCTCGCAGGTCGCGGCTTCGCGGCGCGCGCAGGGCGCGCCCGCCATGGGGCTTCATGCCGACAATAGCTGGTTCCCCGCGCCCTATCCCGACTGGGAGATCATGTGCACGGCCTGCTTCGTCACGGACGAGTTTACCGAGGAGGCCGGCGCCACCCTCGTCGTGCCCGGCACGCACAGGATGAAGGCGCCTCCGCCGAAGGGCGAACGCGCAGAGGATGCAAGGCCGATCGTCGCGGAGAAGGGCGCGATCTGCCTGTGGACCGGCTCGGTGTGGCACGGGAACTACCCGCGCAGCCTCCCGGGCGAGCGCGTCGTTCTGCACACGACCTATACGCGGCTGGGCATGCAGCCCATAGAGACCTACGATCATCTGGGCGCGGACTGGTTCGCGGACAAGGATCCCGCGCTCCCCATGCTCCTCGGCCGAGAGAATTTTCTCGGACGGCGCCATGGCTGGAAGGAGGACCACCGGCCGCTCCTCGCCAAGACCTGGGCGCAGGTGCACGGCGAGGACAATCTGCCGCTCTGAGCCCTCAATCCTCGTCCGGGTAGTCGAGCCCGATGCGCGTGACCATGCGGCCGAACGCCTCGATGGGACGGCGGTAGATGTAGAGGAGGTGCTCCTCGAGGCTCGCCACGTCGAAAATGTCGGGCGAGCTGCCGTCGAAATCCTCGTCGGTCAGCTCGTCTATGTGCAGGTAGCGCAGCGCGGCGATGCGCACGCGGACGCGATGGTCGTTGAAGAGGGGCGGGATCGCGAGCTCGTCGGACCCGCAGCGGTCGATGATGCGTGCGGTGACGATCTCGCCGGGGCGGTAGCCGCGCCAGCTCGGATAGATCCGGTTGCCGGGGCGAAAGACGGTTCGGATCGTGCGGTCGAGGACGAGGCCTTCGTACTCCTTGCGGAAGGCGATCTCATCGCGAGGAAGTTCCACGACAAGCTCCCATCAGATGCGCCGCCGGGCCGTGGCGACCCGAGGCGTCGGTCAGTCCAAGGAACGCATGTACGCGGCACACTCTCCCTCGGCGCCTACTTCAACGCGGCGCTCATGATGGCTTGCAGGTTCTCGTCCCGCATTTTCGTCATGATTCGGAAGGCCGGCACCGCCTGAAAGAGATTCATGTGCCGCCCGCTATGGGTCGGGTTGCCGTTGGCGGCAGCCATCTCCAGCGTGAGCGTCGAGGGCTCGAGCAGAATGTCTGCGACGATCGCGTCCTTCGGCAGCCGGGCAAGGTTCGCCTTCGCGACGGCCATGTCGCCTTCGACATCGCCGGTCATCGGCGCGAAGGCGGAGAATTTCTCGTTGGGCTGGGCGCCCTTGTTCGAGGTGTTGACGACGATGCCGGCGCCCTCGAGCGCGGAGGCCATGGCGTCCTCGCCGGTCGCGCGGGCGCTCGCGAACGGCGCCACGAGCTTTGCGATCTTCTCGGCCTTGTCGACCGTGCGGTTCACGATCACGATCTCGCTCGGGGAGCGCTGGGCCAGCTCGTAGGCGATCGGAAGCGCGGTGCCGCCGGCCCCGAGCACGACGATCTTTCGGCCCGCAATGCAGCCCGGATATTCGTGGAGAAGTCCGAGCACGAAGCCGACGCCGTCGGTGTTGTAGCCGACGAGCGCGCCGTCCTCGCGCGCGATGACGTTGACGCTGCCGATCGCCTGCGCCGAGGCGTCGAGCCGGTCGAGGAAGGGCGCGACCTTGTCCTTGAAGCCCGAGCCGGCGCCGCCGCCGTCATAGAGCGGGTCCGCCTTCAGCGCCTCGAAGATCGCGCCGGCATTCGCCGGATCGCCGATGACGAAGGCCGCGCGGCACGGCATGCCGAAACGCGCGAAGACCGCATTGTGCATCGCCGCCGAGCCGCCGGGATAATCGTGATCGACGGGAAAGAGATAGAGCCTTTCCGCGCCGATCGCCTTCGGGTTGAGCGCGTTGTTCCTGGGCTGCGCCGCAACGGTGAGAAGGCCCTTCTCGAAGAGGGCCTTCAGGGTGCGCGGCTTGCCCCAGGACTGGGCCACGGACTTGAAGAGCTGCATGCGCGACGACCTCTCGCGGCGCGACGGCGGGTAACGGTTTTGGGGGAACGCAACCGGAGAGCGCGACGGCCTGAGCGCAGGCGCCCCCCGACGCCCCGCACCCGATGCATGGACATGCACTCCGTGCGCCGACGAATGCGGCGGCGCACCATCGCAGGCGCGAGAGGTAGCACAAAACTTTCGGGCTCGCCATCGCGCGGCGGCCAGGTGTCTCAGGCGGAGGCCATTTCCGCTCGGATCTTCTGCCTCAGGACGTCGATGGGCACGAGCGAGTCGCCCTTCCGGTAGCACCAGAACGCCCAGCCGTTGAACGCCTCGAGGCCTTGCACTCGCGCGGCGGCCCGGTGGATCGAGCCGATCTCGCCGCCGTCCTTCGTCGTCACGGAGAGCGTGCCGTCGGCGCGCACGCGCGCCGAGAAGCGCTCGCGAGCGTCGACGAGCTTGTCGCCGGGCTTGATGAAGCCGCGCTCGACGATGGCCGCGAAGGGCACGCGCGGCGCCTCGCGGCGCGAGGGCAGGGGCGCAGTCGCCTCGTCCGCGTGGGGCTCGGTGGCGGCGAGGCGCGCGCGCGCCACGTCGAGATAGGCCTTTTCGCGCTCGATGCCGATAAAGCGCCGGTTGAGGCGCTTGGCGACGACCCCCGTCGTGCCGGTGCCGAAGAAGGGATCGAGCACGAGATCGCCCGCCTTCGAGGCGGCGACCAGCACGCGGTGCAGGAGCGCCTCGGGCTTCTGCGTCGGGTGGGCCTTCGCGCCGTCGGCGGTCTTCGCGCGCTCGGCGCCGGTGCACAGGGGCAGGTACCAGTCCGAGCGCACCTGCACGTCCTCGTTGCCGCCCTTCAGCGCCTCGTAA
>JACKLE010000002.1 GCA_024236075.1 Alphaproteobacteria bacterium
ACGATTCCCAGCTCGAGGCGCGCGGCTTTTTCCTTCGCCTCCATCGCGACGATCTCGGCACGCAGAAATACAACGGCTATTCCTGGCGCTTCGACGGGCTGGCGCTGAAGCCCGCGACGCCGCCGCCCCATCTCGGCGAGCACAATGCCGAAATCCTCAAGGAGCGCCTCGGCATGAGCGATGCCGAGATCGCGGCGCTGCGCGAGGCGAAGGTGATCGGCGAGGTGCCCTAGGGCCGCTTCAAACGAAGGCCAGGCGCTTCTCAGGCCGCGCAGGAGCGGGGACCGGTCCGGGAGGCGATGCGATCCGGGACAGGGCGGGTCAGTCCCTGTTGCGGGACTTGGGATTGTCCGGCGCCGGACGGTCCTTCCACAGCTCGGGGTCGAAGCGCGGATCGAGATCCCAGGGCACGACGTCCGAGGTCTCGGCGTACCAGTCGAGGAGCAGGTCCTTGAGCGCCCGCTCGGTGGCGGCATGCTCGGGGCGGCCGGAAAGGTTCACGAGCTCGTGCGGGTCGCCCGCGCGATCGTAGAGCTCGTCCGCCTCGTAGCGCCGGTGAACGAAGGCATGGTCCTTCGTCCGCACCGAGACGGCCCGTCCGCACCAGCGGGCTATGTCCTCGTGCATGAGGTGAATCTTCGTGGCGTAGGGGAAGAAGTCGGTGGTCTCGATCACGGGCTCCTCGTTGGGCCGGAAGCCGACCTCGGCGAAGACCGCGTCCTTGTGGCGCGTCGCCGGGTCGGAGAGAACCGGAAGCAGCGAGCGTCCGAAATGGCAGTGCCGCGCCTCGGCGCCCGCGAGCTCGAGCACGGTCGGCATCACGTCGAGAAGCTCGACGAGGCTGTCGCTGCTGCGCCCTTGCGGAAATCCCGGCACCGCGGCGATGAGGGGATTGCGCAGGAGGCAGTCGTCTGCTCCGGCATGCCATTTCTCGACGAGGCCGTAGTCGCCGAGATATTCGCCGTGGTCGGTGAAGAAGAAGGTCGCTGTGCGGTCCTGCGCTCCCGTGCGCTCGACCGCCTGCATGACGCGCCCGAGCTGCCAGTCGACGCGCGAGATCATGCCGTAATAGGTCGCGACCAGCTCGCGCCAATCGTCCTCGCTCATCGAGGCCGTTCCGTAGCGGCGCGCGAGCTCGGCCATGAAGTTGGGCTTTCGCGACAGATCGGCCCGGTGCGGCAGCGGCATGGCGCTGCGGTCGTGCAGCGAGAACCAGGGCTCCTCCACGACGAAGGGCGGGTGAGGGAAGGTGAGGCACACGAAGAGAACCCAGGGCTCCTTCGGCCGCTCCGCCAGCCAGCCCTCGGCGGTGCGGATCGTCGCCTCGTCGAAATCGACCACGACCTCGTCGTGCTTGGGCTCGCGCCGGCCGTAGTAGAAGCAGCGCGACATGACGTGCTCCTGGCCCAGCGTGGGCTTGCCGTGCCCCTGATCGGGCCAGGTCAGGAAGCCGCAATGGTCGGTGGCCTTGGCGGTGAGGCCCTCGGCGAAGGTGTCGCCGCGAAGCCCGGCCCAGAGCACGGTGTAGCCCGCTTCCTTCAGCAGGCTGAGCATGTTGGGTTCCCAGGGCTTGATGAGATGGTTGAGCGTGCGGTGCCCCGTGACGTGCGGATACCAGCCGGTGAGGAGCGAGGCTCGGCTCGGGCTGCAGAAGCTGTTCTGCGCATAGGCGCTCGTGAACGCCGTGCCCCGCGCGGCGAGCGCGTCGATGTTCGGGGTCTTCACCGCCGCGTTGCCGAAGGCGCCGACGCAGTCGGCCCGGAGCTGGTCGGGCATGAAGAGGACGATGTTGGGCCGCGGCATGGGGCTCTCCCGGTTATGGACGCGGTCAGTTTGGACCGGCGAGCGGTGCGCGCCAAGGGGACCTGGCGCGTCAGCGCGAGGCCGCCGGCCGTCCGGTGCCCGGTCCGAGCGGGCGCTTGCGGGGCGAATCGGCGAACACGCTCGGGCGGAGCCACGTGGCGATGCTGCGCGTGAGCGCGGGGGTCCCTTCGAGCACGAGGTCGCCGGATCGCGTGGCGTCCCGGTAGGTGCGGTCGCCCATCCAGACCTCCGACATCGTCCGCACGGACGAGGTGATGTAGACGTCGACGTCCTGGCCCGGGTCCTTGAGGCAGAGCTCGACGCGCGCGCCGTCCACGAGGAGCCACCAGCGCCGCTGCTGCTCGAGATCGGTGAACTCGAACCGGACGACCGCATGACCGCCGGCGATGGCGTCCGGATCGACGCTGCGCTCCAGATAGGCCATGAGCAGCTCGACGTCGAAATCCTCGTCGAGAAGATTGTCGCGCGCCCAGCACAGGCCCCATTCGCCTATGGCCATGAGCGCGGGCATCAGCTCGTCCGCGGCCTTCGTCGGAAAATACTCGAAGCCCTTCTGGCCCTGGATTCGCCGCTTCGCGACGAGGCCCTGGTCCTCGAGGAATTTGAGCCGGCTTGCGAGGAGCGCGGGCGAGATGAAGCCGAGGCCACGCTGAAACTCGCTGAAGCGCCGCGCGCCCATCAAGAGCTCGCGGATGATGAGGATCGTCCACCGCTCGCCTAAGATCTCGGTGGCCTTCGCGATGGGACAGAACTGGCCGTATTTCATGCGCAAATCCTCGAGGAGGTGCGGAACTATAAAATCTGTAGTGCGATGCTTCAATCCGTGAACTTTCGAGGCGGAGGCGGAAAGCGCATCTATCCCCGCAGCCGCCGGGTCGGCCGGCGGATGAGCGAAGGGAGATCGCAAATGCCTCTCGTCACGATCGACGTCATCAAGGACGTGTTCACGCCTGCCCAGAAGGAAGAGCTCATCGCGAAGGTGACCGATGCCATGCTCTCCGTCGAAGGCGAGGCCCTGCGCCAGGTCACCTGGGTCCGCATCATGGAGGTCGAGGAAGGCGACTGGGCCATCGGCGGCAAGATGCTCGCCGCGCGCGACGTCCACAAGCTGGCAGCGGGCGGGCGCTGAAGGCCCGCATGGGCGCCGCGTGCCGCCGGGCGCGCGGCGCCCGAGCGCGCCGGTCAGATCGTCCGCCGGAGGATCGTGAGCGCCGTCACGCGCGCGGTCAGCAGCGTGACGCCGCACACCGCGACCGGCACGAGGACCGCGAGCAGGAAAAGCTTCGAGTCCGAGGCGAGCGCGGGGGCGAAATAGTCGTTGCCCCTCGAGGCGATCGCGAGCCCCCAGAGCGCGGCGAGCGCGGCGAGCGCGCCGGCGAGGCCCCCGAGCGAGCCGATGATGGAGAAATGGCGCTGGAACTCGCCGGCGATGAAGGCGTCGTGCGCGCCCATGAGGTGGAGCAGATCCACGAGCTCGCGATTGGTCTCCAGGACCGCCCGCGTCGCGAAGACGATGGTCGCGACGGTCGCGACGCCGATGAGCCCGAGCGCGAGCGCCTCCAGAAGGCGCACCCAGCTCCAGAAGGTGAGGAGCTGGCCTTTCCAGCGCAGATGCGTGTCGAGCACCGCCCCCGGCACCGCGTTCTTCAGCCGGTCGGCGAGAATGGCGAGGTCCGGCGGGTGCGCCGTGTCGACGCGCACGTCCACGAGCTGCGGCAGGGCAAGATCCGCGGGCAGATTGCCTTCGCCGAGCCAGGGCTCGAGCAGGGCGCTCGCTTCCTCGCGCCCGATGGGCTTGACCTCGCGCACGCCGGGCGTCGCCTCGAGCACGACGAGCGCGCGCTCCACCTGCTCGCTCGCCGCCATCTCCTTGGTCGGCACGAGCTGCACGGTCACGGCCTGGGTCAGTCCGATGGACCAGCTCGCGAAGACGCGGTCGATGGTGAGCGTTCCGCCCGCCGCGAGGCTCGCGAAGAAGGACATCACCGCGACGATCGAGAAGAGGAGCCCGCTCGAGGCCCAGCCGAGCGCGATCAGGGGCGGGCGCTTCTCCTTGCGCGCCTTCAGGGCCTCGCTCAGGGCCTCGCGCGCGGCCTCCGCGACGGCTTGGGCCTGGCTCATGGCGCGGCCTCCTCGGCTTCGGCGGCCCAGTCGCGCGCGGCCGCCGCCGAGAGAATGGCGAGGCGGCCGGCCTCCAGATGCAGATGCGGGGCGTCGATGCGCGCCGTCAGCGTCCGGTCGTGGGTGGCTATGAGCACCGTCGTGCCGAGGCGGTTGAGCTCGACGAAGAGGCGCAGGAGCCTCAGGCCCATCTCGTGATCCACATTGCCGGTGGGCTCGTCGGCGAGCAGGAGGTCAGGCTTGGCGACGATGGCGCGCGCGATGGCGACGCGCTGCTTCTCCCCGCCCGACAGCGTCGGGGGCCGGGCGCCCATCTGGTCCTTGAGCCCGACCCAGGCGAGCAGCTCCTCGACGTCCTCCTTGTAGTCGCGCGCCGTCATGCCGGAAATGCGCAGCGGCAGGGCGACGTTCTCGAAGCTCGTCAGGTGGTCGATGAGGCGGAAGTCCTGGAACACGACGCCGATGCGCCGTCGCAGCGCCGGGAGCGCGGCGCGCGGCGTCGTCGCGATGTCGTGGCCGAACAGGCTGATGAATCCGCGGGTCGGCCGGCCGGCGAGATAGAGAAGGCGCAGCAGCGAGGTCTTGCCCGCGCCCGACCGGCCGGTAAGGAAGTGGAACGAGCCCTGATGGAGCTCGAAGGTCACATCCTTCAGCACCTCAGGGCCCTCGTCGTAGCGCAGTCCGACATTCTCGAAGCGCAGCATCCGCTCAAGGCCTCGATCGCGCCGTCACGGCGCGGAAATGGCACCACCCCGCGCCGACTCGTCTAGCGCACGCTTCGGCGGCGAGGCAACCGGAGAGCTGTCGAAGGCGGTGCGGCGGATGCGCTTGGCCGGGACCCTCCGACGCGGTATCAATGGATGGGAGAGTTGCGGGGCAATAACGGCTTCTCAAGGCGGCCATGATCATCACCTGCCCGTCCTGCGGGACGCGCTACAAGTCCGAGGCGGCCAGGTTCGAGCCGTCGGGACGCAATGTGCGCTGCGCGAAATGCGGCCATCGCTGGTATCAGGACCCGCAGGCGGCGAAGTTCGAGCCCAAGCCGGTCGATCCGACGGCGGAGGCCCCGGCGGGCCCCGTCGCGCCCGCCATGACCGCGCCGAAGCTCCCCGAGACCCCAGCCGCGCGCAGCTTCGGCGCCAAGGGCTCGGCGGCGAGCGCGGCGGCCTACGATCTGAGCCGCGCCGAGGCCGTCGCCGCCGAGACGAGCGGACGCAGCCCGGGCTGGCGCAAGACGTTTGCGGCTGGCGCGGGGATCGCGCTTCTGGGCCTCGCCGCGCTGGCGCTCCTCTTCCGCGTCGATATCGTGCGTGCCTTCCCGCCGAGCGCGAGCCTTTTCGGCCTTCTCAACCTTCCCATCAAGGCCGGCAACCTCTGGTTCGAGGATTCGGCCTTCGAATGGCGCCACCAGGACGGCAAGACCATCCTCGTCGTGAAGGGCGAGATCGTGAACCTGACCGACGAGACGCAGCCGGTGCCGCCCGTGCGCGTCGTGCTGCGCGACGCGCAGGAGGCCGAGCTCTACCACTGGGTGTTCGTTCTCGACGATGCGCGTCTTTCGCCGCACGGGCGCACCAAGTTCGAGCAATGGCTCGCGAGCCCGCCCGTCGAGGCGCGCGACGTCGTCCTGACCTTCGTCTCCGGTCAGGGATGAGACGCGCGCGACGCGCGCAAATCGTCTAGAACTGCCGTCCCGTGAGCCCGAGCCCGTCCGAGCCGACCCCCATCTTCCGCGCCGAGGACATCGCCCGGCGCGTCGAGGCGCTCGCGCGCGAGATCGACGGCGGCGAGGGCTGGCGCGCGCGCGGCGTGCGGCCCGTGCTCGTCTGCCTCCTGCGCGGGGCCTTCGTCTTCACGGCCGATCTCGTGCGCGCGCTCGAGCGCGCCGGCGCGGGAGCCGATGTCGACTTCCTCCATCTGTCGAGCTACGGCGTCTCGCGCGTGCCCGAGCGTCCCGTCGCGCTCATCGCCGACCTCACCAGCGATATCGGCGGGCGCGAGGTCCTCATCCTCGACGACATCCTCGACACCGGCGCGAGCCTCGCCTTCGCGCGCGCGCACTGCGCCGCGAGGGGAGCCGCGCGCGTGCGCACCGCCGTCCTCCTCGACAAGCAGCGCCAATCCGTTCCGCGGGCGGATTATTGCGGCTTCCCTTGCCCGGACCGCTTCGTCGTCGGCTACGGCATGGACCTCGCCGGCACGTGGCGTGGCCTCGCCTACATAGGGGCCGTCGACTAGAGCGGCCCGCGCCGGGCCGCCCCGACGCGCCTCAGGGCGTGCCGGCGGCCTCCTGCGCGCGATAGGCCTTCCAGCTCTCGTCGATAAGGAAGGCGCGGACGGCCGCCACGTCGTCCGCACCGAGAACGTCCGAGAGATTCGGCATGCCGCCCGCCTCGCGCGCGCCCCGCAGCACGATGGCCTCGAGCTCGGCGTAGGTCGATGCGCTCGCGAGGCGCAGATCGGGCACGACGCCGCGATGCACCGGGGTCGACATCGCCGTGTGGCACATGGCGCAATTGGCGTCGTAGAGCGCGAAGCCTTGGGCGATCAGCGCCGCATCGCCTTCGGCCGGCGGCGGCTCCGGCACGCGGACCGGGGGCAGCGGCTCGCCCGGAACCTCGGGCGCGCCGTCGAGCGCGAAGGCCAGCACGCGGCCCTCATTGCCGTAGGTCTCGATCGCCGTGCCCGGACCTATCGCCTGGATGCCGGCGCCGCCCCAGCCGGAGAGCACGGCGATGTACTGCCTGCCCTCGACCGCATAGGTGACCGGCGGCGCGAGAATGCCGCCCTTGACGGCGATCTCCTTGAGGATCTCGCCGGTGTCGGCTCTGACGGCGAGGAGCCGCCCGTCGCCCGTGCCCTGGAAGACGAGGCCGCCGGCGGTCGCGAGCACGCCGCCATTGAGTATGACGGGATGGTCGATCTTCCAGCGCACCGTGCCGGTCGCGGGATCGAAGGCCTCGAGCATCCCCTGGCTCGGGGGCGGCGTGAAGGCGGGCGCCCCGCCGGGGCCGGGCCCGCTCGCGCCGACCGCGCCCCCAATGGCGCGGTTCCAGCTCCCCTTGCGGAAGCGGAAGCTCTCCTCCTGCGAGTAGAGCTTGCCCGCGTCGAGCGCGGGGATGTAGACGAGGCCCGTCTGCGGGCTGAAGGCCATGGGCTGCCAGTTGTGGCCGCCCGCCGGCCCGGGCTGAACGAAACTGGGTCCGTCCTTGTAGAGAAGATCGGCGTTCTCGACCGGCCGTCCGGTCGCGAGATCCACATGGCTCGCCCAGGTCACCTTGACGAAGGGCTCGGCGGAGAGCAGCTCGCCCGTCGCGCGGTCGAGGACGTAGAAGAAGCCGTCCTTCGGCGCCTGCATCAGGACCTTGCGCTCCCGCCCGCCGATTTCGAGCTCGGCGAGCATGATGTGCTGCGTGGCGGTGAAATCCCAGGTGTCGCCCGGAACGACCTGGTAGTACCAGGCCATGGCGCCCGTATCGGGGTTCAGCGCCAGGATCGAGGCGAGGAAGAGATTGTCGCCGCCACCGGGGCTGCGCACCCAGCGGTTCCAGGGGGAGCCGTTTCCGGTGCCGACATAGAGGAGGTCGAGATCGGGATCGTAGGCCATGGAATCCCAGGCCGTGCCCCCGCCGCCGATCTCCCACCATTTGGGGGCGGCGGGGTCCTCGCTCGCCGCCCAGGTCGCCGCCGCCTTTTCGAGCTCCGGGCTCTCGAAGGGCTTCGAAGGGTCGCCGGGCACGGTGTAGATGCGCCAGACCCGCTCGCCGGTCGCGGCGTCATAGGCCGTGACGAAGCCGCGGGCGCCGTATTCGGCGCCGCCGTTCCCGATGATGACCTTGTCCTTCACGACGCGCGGCGCCCCGGTGATGGTGTAGGGCACCTCGCCGCCGATCGTGTCGACCTCCCAGTCGACCTTGCCGGTCGCCGCGTCGAGCGCGACGAGGCGACCGTCGAGCGTTCCGACATAGACGCGCCCCTTCCACACCGCGACGCCGCGGTTGACGACGTCGCAGCACGCGTAGCGCCCCCATTTTCCCGGCACCTTCGGATCGTAATGCCAGAGCTCCGCGCCGGTCTTGGCGTCGAGGGCATAGACCGTCGACCATGAGCCGGTCGCGAAGAGGCGGCCGTCGACCACGATGGGCGAGGCCTCGAGCCCGCGATTGGTGAGCGTCTCGTATTCCCAGACGAAGCCCAGGCGCGAAACGCTTTCCGTGTCGATCTGGTCGAGCGGCGAGTAGCGCTGCTCGGAATAGGTGCGCCCATAGGAGAGCCAGCTCTCCGGCTCCGCGTCGGCCGCGACGATCCGTGTGCCGTCTATGTCGGCGACGGTCGGCGCCGGCGTGCTCTCGGCGGCGGGCGGGCTCTCGGGCCTCTTCGGCTCTTCCTGCGAGCAGGCGGCAAAAGCCGCCGTCAGGCCGGCGAGCACCAGGACGCCGGCGCGGCGAGCGAGCGATGTCATGCGAATTCCCCCAAAGCACCCTTGTCGGCTTCTTCCGCGCATGGCGCGGCGGATGACCCTATTCCAGTTTTTGCCAATGTCGAATCGGTGTCCGCGCCCTCAGAACCGGGGCGTCAGGCGCTCGAGATAGTCCTGCTCGGGACGCGGCCGGGTGCGGTCCTCGAGGCGCTGGCGGATCTCCTCGAGGATCTTGCGCGCGCGCTCCTGGCTCGCGACGTCGGGCACGTCCACGTGGTCCGTGCCGAGGCGCCCGCCGAAGGGCCCCAAGGGCCGGCCGAGCGGGTCCGTGGGGCGGGCGCCCGGGCGTCCGCCGCCGGCCTGCTGGCTGGCCTCGGCAAGGCTCTTGACGATCGCCTCCGCCGCCTCGCGCAGAGCCTCGACGGCGCGCTGCTGGGCGCGCAGCGCCCGCCCGCCATTGCCCTCGCGCAGGGCATCCCCGGCGCCCTCCATCGCCTCGCGCGCCTCGCCGAATGCGGGCTTCGACGAGTCGGCGAGCTTGCCGAGGTCGGCGAGCGGCCCGGAGAGCGCGTCGAGACGCTCGCCGAGCCGGTCCTGATCTCCCGCGAGGCTCTCGTAGGGAGCCCCGTCCTGCCAGTCGGGCTCGGCCTCCTCGGGCTTGGCGCCGCGCCGATGGAGCTGGCGCAGGAGGTCGTTGATCGTGCGCTGCTGCTCGCGGTCCTTGGCGTCCTCGCCCATCGCGAAGGTGCGGTCGATGAGGCGCGTCTGGTCCTCGGTGAGGCTGCGCAGCTCCTCATAGGCGCGCGAGAGCGCCTCGGCACGCGGGTCGGACTGGCCCGAGGAGGGCGGGCGCAGGGTCTCGATGAGGTCGGAGAGGTCGCCGAGACGCGCGCGCGCGGCGTCCGACGAGCCCGTCTCCATCAGCGAGCGGATCTCGCTCATGAGGTCGCCGAGATCCTCGGGCGTCAGGGCGGGCGCTTCGAGCACGGAGCTTTGCGGGGCCTGCGTGCCGGCCGAGGCCATCGCCTTCATGTAGCGCTCGAGCGCGGCCGCGACGTCCTCGATGAGGCGGTTCAGCGTCTCGCCGTCGGCGCCCTTGTCGAGCGCATCCTTCAGCGCCTCGATGCGCTCGCGCAGCGCATTCTGCGCCATTGACAGGTCGCCGTCCTCGAGCCGCAGCGCGAGCTGCCACAGGAGATCCACGACCTCTCCGCGAGCCGTTTCGACCGGCGAGTAGAGCAGCCTGTAGTGGGCCGCGCGCAGCCCGAGATAGACGACCGCGTCCTTGATCTCCTCCTCCCGGCCGCGCGAGAGCTCGTCGAGGCGATAGGCGCTCGACGCCGGCGGCTCGCGGCCCGAAGCGAGCGCTCTGCGGATCTCGATGATGGCCTGCGCGAGCGGATCGGTGAACTGGCGCTCGGGCAGGCGTATGCGGCGAACCGGTGCCGTCGCCTCCTGTCCGAGCTGGTCGCGCACGCGCAGGGCCAGCGAAACCTCGAGCCCGGCCCAGGGATCGGCCGTGAGGTCGATGAAGGGCGCTTCCGCGAGGCGCTTCTCGCGCCGCGCCGGCGTCGCGAGAGGGATCGTCCGGGCGATGTCGCCCGCCGCCATCGTCTGGTCCTCGTCGCCCTCGCGCGCATGGCCGATCAGGAGCTCGACCGCCGCGATGCCGAAATCGTCCGCCGCCAGATAGCCGAGCTTGAGCGCGCCGCGCTCGGTCCGGCCGAGATCGCCGTCCCAGCTTACCGCCGGAATGCGGTCCGGCGTCACCGGGATCGTCCATTCGGCCCGCGTGAGGCGGTCCTCGACGAGGCGCACGGAGAGGTCGCCGTCGAGCGGGACGCTCGCCTCCAGCGCGCCTCCCTCGTCGCGCTCGAGCGGCAGGCGGCGGGCCTTGGCGCGGTTTCCCTGGCCGCCGTCCTGGCTCTTCAGGACGAGCGTCGCCGAGCGCGCATCGGGCAGGCGCACCACGAGCTTCGCGCCGGACGGCACCGGCGGGACGCGATCCGTGTCCGCCGAGAGATAGACCGGCGGAAGGCCGGTATAGGCCGGCGGCTCGATCCAGGCGAGGCGCACCGGTCCGCCCGCCGCCGCGGCGGCGGCCGCGCGCGGGGTGAAGGCCGCCGCGACACGCTCCCGCCAGTCCGGGCCGGCGACGAGCACGCCGAGGAACAGGACGAGGACGGCGAGGAAGTGGAGCGACCAGGGATCGGCCTCGCTGAGGACCGCGCGCGGCGGGCCGAGGCGGAGCGCGCGCGCCGCGTCGCGGGCCCGCGCGAGGTGGGCGCGCCATAGCGCCGCGCCCGCCGCGCCTTCGAGGCGCGCCGGCTTGTCCTCGAGAGCCTGCAGGGGCTGATTGGCGAGCGCCGAGGTCTCCTCGAGCCGGGCGAGCGCCTCGGCCCGTTTCGGCGGCGCGAGCGCTCGGAGGCCGCGCAGCGCGAGCAGGAGGCTCGCGATCAGCGTGGCCGCGAGCAGCACCGAATGGGCGAGGTAGCCGACGCTCTCCAGGACACCGGCGAGGGCGAGCGCAAGGAAGACGCCGAGGACCGCGAAGAGCGGCCAGAAGGCCACGAGGAGCCGCTCGGCGAGCAGGATCGCTCCGCTCGCCGCGACGAAGGCCTCGCGCTTCAGCCGGCCGAGGAAGCCGGCGAGCGGTGGCCGTTCCGGCCCGGCTCCCGCCGTCACGCCGCCTCCACCTTGCGAATGAGCCGCTCGCCTTCGAGGCGACTCGTCACTGCCAGTCGGCCAGCCTATCGCGCGCGAGGATTTCGTCATAAGTGGGGCGCGCGCGCGCGAGGGCGAAGCGCGCTCCCTTGACGAGAACCTCGGGAACGAGGGGGCGGGTGTTGTACTCGCTCGCCTGCGCGGCGCCGTAGGCCCCCGCCGTGAGGAAGGCGACAAGATCGCCCGGCGCCAGAGGGGGCAAGGGCCGCCGCGCGGCGAACCGGTCGCCCGTCTCGCAGACCGGGCCGACGAGGTCGGCCTCGGCGAGGGGCGCCCCCGCGGGGGCCTCGCGGACCGGCAGGAGGGCGTGGAAGGCGTCGTAGAGCGCCGGGCGGATGAGATCGTTCATGCCCGCATCGAGGACGACGAAGCGCCGCGCGCCCGGATGGGTCGCCTCCTTCACGTAGAGCACCTTCGCGACGAGGATGCCCGCATTGCCGACGATGAGGCGGCCGGGCTCGAAGATGAGCTCGAGGCCGAGCCCCGCCGTCACCTCCTCGACCATCGCTCCGTAATCGGAGGGAAGCGGCGGGATCTCGCCGCCGTCCATGTAGGGCACGCCGAGCCCGCCGCCGAGATCGAGCCGCGCGATGGCGTGGCCCCGCTCGCGCAGCGCCTTGACGAGGCCGACGATCTTGGAGAAGGCCTCGCGCAACGGGGCAAGGCGCGTGATCTGGCTGCCGATATGGACGTCGACGCCCACGACCTCGATCCCGGCGAGCGCGCGCGCGCGCTCGTAGAGGGCGGGCGCGTCGGTCCAGGCGATGCCGAACTTGGTCTCCGCCTTGCCGGTCGAGATCTTCGCATGCGTCTGCGCGTCGACGTCCGGATTGACCCGGAAGGCGATGGGCGCGCGCACGCCCATCTCGCGCGCCGCCGCGTCGAGCGCCTCGAGCTCGCCCGCCGATTCGACATTGAACTGATGAATGCCCGCCGCGAGCGCCGCCGCCATCTCGGGCTTCGTCTTGCCGACCCCGGAGAAGACGATGCGCGCGCCGGGAATGCCGACCGCGAGCGCGCGCCGCAGCTCGCCCTCCGAGACGACGTCGGCGCCCGCGCCGAGATCGGCGAGCGTCTTCAGAACCGCGAGATTGCCGTTCGCCTTCACCGCATAGGCGATGAGCGCCCGGCTCCTCGGAAAGGCCTCCGCGAAGACGCGGTAGTGCCGCTCGAGCGTCGCGCTGGCATAGCAATAGAAGGGCGTGCCGACGGAAGCGGCGATCTCCTCGATCGCGACGTCCTCGGCATGAAGGCGCCCGTTGCGGTAAGCGAAATGGTGCATGGGTGGGGGATGTAGCGCGGAATTCGGGCCGCGGCTACAGGCGCGCGACGTCGAGGCCCGGAAGGCCGTCGATGCTTTCGGCGTTCTTGGCGCGCCGCACCTCGGCCCATTTCGCCTCGTCCAGCTGCGCGCCATAGCGCACGAGCTGGTCGCGCTGGCCCTTGAGCTCGTAGAGCGGCACGCCCCACCCGCAGCTGTCGGCGATGCGCGTCACCACGACGTCGAGGATCGCCCGGCATTTGGGAAAGTCGGGAAAACGCGCCCTCAGCGCGGGGAAATCCGCCTCATGGGGCTCGACGGCGCGCGCCGTCCCGTGGAGGCGCAAGATGCGCGCGGCGCCGGAAAAGGCGCAGAACATGAGGCAGATGCGCCCGTTCTCCTTCACATGCGCGAGGGTCTCGATGCCGCTGCCGCCGAGATCGAGATAAGCGACGCGCGAGGGCCCCAATATGCGGAAGCTGTCGAGCCCCTTGGGCGAGACGTTCACGTGGCCCTCGTTCGGCGCCGTGGCGACGAAGTACATCGCCTGCGCGCCGATGAAGGCGGCGAGGCTCTCGTCGATCTCCTCGAAGACTTTGGCCATGGGGATCTCCCTTGCGAGGTCGCGTGGAGCGGGGAGGCTGCCAGCCGGCGGTCCCGCAGGCAAATCCGGGCGCGCTATTTCTTCAGGCAGATGAGGAGGCCGTCGCCGATGGCGGCGAGGGCGGCATGGACGCGCCCGTCGCCCTTCGCCTTGGCCGCGATCGCGCGCAGCGCCTCGGTGTCGGCGTCGTCCTTGGCCGAATCGGCGACCGAGCCGGACCAGAGGACGTTGTCGAAGAGCATGAGGCCGCCGGGGCGCAGAAGCTCCAGGCAGCGCTCGTAGTAAAGATCGTAGGCGGACTTGTCGGCGTCTACGAAGGCGAAGTCGACGCGGCCCCGGTGTCCCTGCGCCAGCAGCGCCTCGAGGCTCGCCCCGGCGGGGCCGGCCTTCGCCTCGATGACGCCGTCGACCTCGGCCGCCTTCCAATAGCCTTCCGCGCGCGCGAGATATTGCAGGCTGATGTCGCAGGCGAAGAGCCGCGCGCCGCTCCCGTGCATCTCCTTCATGGCGAGCGCGATCGCGAGCGAGGAATACCCCGTGAAGACGCCGATCTCCACGGCCGACTTCGCCCGCACGAGGCGGGCGAGCACGCCCATCACGGCGCCCTGCTCGGGGCTGATCTGCATCTGCGCGCGCGCGCCCATCTCGCCTTGCGTCTCCTCGCGGCAGCGCGCCAGCACGGGATGCTCGGGCGGATTGGCGTCCTGCACATAGGAGATGATGGCCTGCGACAGGCCGATCGAGGTGCCCATGGCTCAGTGCTCCGATTACGGATATTTCCTGCGCATCCAGTCGACCGAGCGGCGCACCAGCTCTTCTAGCACGCCCATGTCGATCCGGTCGAAATTCTTCACGTAGAGGCAGGACTTGCCGGTCGTGAATTTCCCGAGCCGCGCCATCAGGTTCGCGTGCTCGGTGAAGCCGGGCATGATGTAGAGCACCGTGGCCGCCTTGCGCGGCGAGAAGCCGACGAGAAACATCGTGCCCCGATGGCCGCTCTCGTATTTGTAGCTGTACTGCCCGAAGCCGACCATGGTCGGCCCCCACATCACGGCGGGCTCGCCCGTGACGCGGCCCATCAGCGCGCATGCCGCTTCGCCGTCGCGCCGACGCACATCCCCCGGCACGGCCTTCAGGAACGCGGCGACGTCGCCCTCATGCGGCAGCGTCTTCGGCGCGCGGGACGCCATCAGGGCGCGGCCTTGCCGTCTTCCTTCTTGGTGTCGACGGGCGCGTCGAGCGGGCCCTTCTTACCGCAGGCGGCGAGGGGAAGGGCCAGGGCGAGGGCCAGAACGGCGAGGAGGCGGATCATCGGCCTTTCTCCTTTGCGAGGCGGGTTCGCCAGGACTTCGCCGCGCGGGCGACGTTCTTCGGCGCCGTGCCGCCGAAGCTCGTCCGGCTGCGGACGGAAGCTTCTGGTCCGAGGACCCGAAAGACCTCCTTCGCGATCCGCGGCTCGACGGCCTGCATGACCTCGAGCGGCAGGTCCTCGAGCGCGAGCGCGCGCTTCTCGGCCTCCGCGACGATGCGGCCCGTCACATGGTGCGCCTCGCGGAAGGGCATGTCGAGCGCGCGCACAAGGAAGTCCGCGAGGTCCGTCGCGGTGGCATAGCCCGCCCCCGCCGCCGCCCGCATGCGCGCCTCGTCGACCTTGAGGTCGGCGATCATGCCCGCCATGGCGGCGAGCGAGAGGGCCGCCGCGTCGACCGCCTCGAAGACGAGGGCCTTGTCCTCCTGCATGTCCTTCGAATAGGCGAGCGGCAGGCCCTTCATCACGGTGAGGAGCGCCTGGAAGGCGCCCGCGACGCGGCCCGTCTTGGCGCGCACGAGCTCGGCCGCGTCCGGATTGCGCTTCTGCGGCATGATCGAGGAGCCGGTCGAGAAGGCGTCCGAGAGGCGCACGAAGGCGAAGGGCGCGGAGGACCACACCACGAGCTCTTCGGCGAGCCGCGAGAGATGGCTCTGGAGGATGGCGAGCGCCGCGAGCGCCTCGAGCGCGAAATCGCGTGCCGAGACCGCGTCGAGCGAGTTCGCCATGGGCCGGGCGAAGCCGAGCGCCTTGGCCGTCGCCGTCCGGTCGATGGGGAAGGAGGTTCCCGCGAGCGCCGCCGCGCCGAGCGGGCTCTCGTTGAGGCGCGCGCGCGCATCGGCGAGCCGGCCCCGGTCGCGGGACAGCATCTCGACATAGGCGAGGCAGTGATGGCCGAAGGTCACGGGCTGCGCGGTCTGGAGATGCGTGAAGCCGGGCATGACCGTCGCGGCATGGGCCTCGGCCTTTTCGGCGAGCGCGGCCATGAGCGCGGCGAGGGCGCCGTCGAGCGCGTCGAGCGCGGCGCGCAGCCACAGGCGGAAATCGGTCGCGACCTGGTCGTTGCGCGAGCGCGCGGTGTGCAGGCGCCGGGCGGGCGCGCCGATCTTGGCCTCGAGCCGCGCCTCGACGTTCATGTGGATATCCTCGAGCGCCGCGGAGAAGGGGAAGGTGCCCGCCTCCAGCTCGCGCGCGACCGCGTCGAGCCCGCGCGCGATCGCCGTCGCGTCGGCACGGGAAAGGATGCCCGCGTCGGCCAGCATCGCGGCGTGCGCCCGCGAGCCGGCGATGTCCTCGCGCCAGAGCCGCTTGTCTACGTCGATCGAGACGTTTATCTCGCTCATGGCGGCCGAGGGGCCGCCGGCGAACCTGCCGCCCCACATGGCGTTGGTCTTCGTTTCGAGCGGCGCCGAGCCTTTGCGCTTGTGTCGTCTGGCCATGGGGCTTCGCGGCAAGAGATGAGAAACGGGCGGACGATACGCATATGGGCTTGCGAAATCCACTGAGGCTCTTCGGCCTTTTCGTCCTGCTCGTGGGCGTGGGCGCCATCCTCTACGTCCTGACGAGCGCGCTCACCGTCAAGGAGGTGGCGCGGGGCCGCGATGCGAGCGAAAGCGTCCTCGTCAAATTCGTTCACGCCGAAGGGCGGCCCGAGCTGCCCGCCTTGAGCTTCCTCGACGGGAACGACAGCTCTCTCTCGCTGGCGGACTTTCGCGGACGCGCGGTGCTTCTGAACCTCTGGGCCACGTGGTGCAGCCCCTGCATCGAGGAGCTTCCCGCGCTCGATCGGCTCGCCGCGAGCCTCGCGGGCGAGCCGTTCTCGGTCGTTGCGGTGAGTCTCGATGCCAACGGCCTCGCGGACGTGAAGCCATTCCTCGAAAAGCTCAGGCTACGGAATATTTCGCCCTACGTGAGCCCGGACGGGTCCGTCGGCAACGCTCTGCATCTTCCCGGCATCCCGGTCTCGATCCTTCTCGACCGCGAGGGTCGCGAGGTGGGCCGTGTGGTCGGCAAGGCCGAGTGGGATTCCGACGAGGCGAGGGGGCTTGTCCGCGACGCGCTCGGCGGAGGCTGAGGCGCCTCAATCGAGCGCCACGGCCATGAACTTCAAATAATCCGTCTCGGGAAGATGGGCGTGCACGGGGTGGTCGGGCGCGGCGCCCGAGAAGCGCAGGATGCGTCCCTCGCGCCCCGCCGCGAGAAGGCCCGCCGCGATCTCGGCCGCAAAGGCCTCGCGCGACACGAGATGGCTGCACGAGGCCGCGCACAGGATGCCGCCCGGTGCGACGAGACGGGCGGCGAGGCGCGCGAGCTTTCTGTAGGCGCGCGTTCCCGCGCCCAGATCCTTGCGGGACTTCACGAAGGCCGGCGGGTCGACCACGACGATGTCGAAGCTGCGCTTCTCGCCGGCCATCGCCTCCAGCGCCGCAAAGGCCTCGCCGCGCTCGCCCGTCACGTCGAGGCCGTTCCGGCGCGCGGCGTCGGCGAGCAGGGCGAGCGCGCCCTCCGAGCGGTCGAGCGCGACGACGCGCGAGGCGCCGGCGGCCGCGCAGAGCAGCGCGAAGCCGCCCGTGTAGGAATAGGCGTCGAGCACGCGCGCGCCTCTGGCGAGGCGCGCCGCGAAGGCGCGGTTCTCGCGCTGATCGTAGAACCAGCCCGTCTTCTGGCCGCCTGCGGGATCGGCGAGATAGGCGAGGCCGTTCTCGCGCACCTCCATCGGCCCGTCGAAAGCGCCCTTGGCCATCCGCGTCTCGAGTGCGAGGCCCTCGAGCGCCCGCACCGGCGCATCGTTCTTGAGGAGAATTCGTTCCGGCCCCAGCGCGCTCTCGAAGGCGGCGAGAAGCTCCCTCTCGAGGCGCTCCATGCCGGCGCAATTCACCTCTAGAACCAGCGTGTCGCCTAAGCGGTCGGCGACGAGGCCGGGCAGGCCGTCCGCCTCGGCGTGCACGAGACGGTAGTAGGGCTCGTCGAAGAGACGCGCGCGCAGGCCGAGCGCCCGGTCGATCCGCTCCCGGAGGAAGCCCTCGTCCACCGGACGTTTCAGCGAGCGCGTGAGGAGGCGCGCGGCAATGAGCGTGCGCGGATTGAAGAGCGCGAGCCCCACCGCCTCGCCATCGTCCTGCAGAAGGCGCACGAGGCTCCCTGGCGCGAGGGCCTTCGCCGCCTCGTCCATGGCGATCTCATTGGAGAACGCCCAGGGATGCCCCTGGCCGAGGCGGCGCTGCGCGCCCGGCTTGAGGCGGATGGCGGGGAGGGACTTAACGGATTCGCTCGGGCTCATGGGGCTAGGGATAGCACCGGCCCTGCGGAAATGCGCGCTCGCCGCCGCGCAACGGTCAATTCGGAGCGCGAACGTGGCCACAATGCGCGCTCGCGCCAGGAGCGTGGGTCCCGCGCCAACATCGCACCCAAGCAGCGGCCGTCGTTCCGCGGCTCGATCGCGGAACCCATACCCGAGAGGCGCTACATCATTCCGCCGCCATCCGCGCACCCTGGCGCAGGGCGAGGACCGTCGGCCGGCGGTCGGACGAGGGCTGATAGACTTGGCTGAACTCCGCCATGGTCTCGGCAAAGGCGGCGGCGTCCTTGTCCTTCTCGACCTCGAAGGCGGTAAAGCCGACGCGCGACATGAAGAAGATCTGGTCGCGCAGCACGTTGCCGACGGCGCGGATCTCGCCCTTGTAGCCGAGGCGCTCGCGCAGGAGGCGCGCGGAGGAGAAGGCCCGGCCGTCCTTGAACTGAGGAAAGGCGAGCGCGATCACGGCAAGGCGGGGCAGGTCGTCCGACAGCTCCTCGACGCGCTCGCCCGGCTCGATGCGCACGCCGAGCGGCGCATTGCGCGCGAGGAGCGCCTCGCGCTCGGCCCGATAGCGCGCGAAGGGCACGATGACGGCGCCCTCGGGCAGCGCGTCCTCCGATCCGACGGCCGCAAAATCCTCGCGCGCCGGCAAGCCGTGCCTAATGAGCGCCATAGATCCTCTCCTTGAAGGGTCTCGCTCCCACCCGGCGGTAGCATTGAAGGAAGCTCTCGCCGTTCTCCCTCAGCTCGCGATAGAGGCCGAGGATCTTGTCCACCACCTCGACGGCGTCGTCCTCCGTGAACGAAGGGCCGAGAATTTCCCCGAGGCTCGTGTTCTCGTCCGCCGAGCCGCCGAGCGAGATCTGGTAGTATTCCGTGCCCTTACGGTCGACGCCCAGGATGCCGATATGGCCCACATGGTGATGGCCGCAGGCGTTGATGCAGCCCGAGATCTTGATCTTGAGCTCGCCGAGATCCTCCTGCAGCGCCTGATCTGCCAGGCGCTCGGAGAGCTTCTGCGCGATGGGAATGGAGCGCGCATTGGCGAGGTTGCAGTAGTCGAGGCCGGG
Source organism: Alphaproteobacteria bacterium (assembly GCA_024236075.1). Classification (GTDB taxonomy): domain Bacteria; phylum Pseudomonadota; class Alphaproteobacteria; order JACAEB01; family JACAEB01; genus JACAEB01. The sequence goes on from JACKLE010000002.1 coordinate 18,632, forward strand.
GCAGGCGATGATGTCGGAGGCAAGGCCCATATTGGGCGTGGCGAGCCCAGCGGCCTTGAGGCGGCGCCAGAGCTCGGGAAGGTCGCGCTTCCTGACGTGGGGCAGGACCAGGTTCTGCTCGTGCGTCACGCGCAGCTCGTCGAAGCTCAGCGTCTCGGCCAGGTCGGCGACGAGGTCCATCTGGTCGGCGGTCGCGTCGCCCGGCACGCCGCCGATGGGCTTCAGCGAGATGTCGACGATGGCGTATCCCGGCGCGCGGTGCGCCTTCACGTTGCGCCGGAGCCAGGCCGCGAAGTCGCGATCCTCCGCGGCGAGACGGTCGGTCGCGGGATCGGCATCGGGCAGCCTTTCGAAGGCGGGCGGTGCGAAATAGGCGACGATGCGCGCGACCTCCTCGGGAGGAACCTCGATCGGGCTCTCGCCCTGCATGAGGGCGTATTCCTCGTCCACCATTGCGCGGAACTTCTCCTGGCCCGTCTCGTGGACGAGGATCTTGATGCGGGCCTTGAAGAGGTTGTCGCGCCGCCCGAGCCGGTTGTAGGTCCGCATGACGGCTTCGAGATAGGCGAGAAGCTCCGCCTTCGGAAGGAACTCGCGGATCGTCATGGCGATCATGGGCGTGCGGCCCTGGCCTCCCCCAACATGGACGCGGAAGCCGATCTCGCCCGCCTCGCTCTTCACAAGATCGAGCCCGATGTCGTGCACCTTCACGGCCGCGCGGTCGTGCGGCGAGCCCGTCACCGCGATCTTGAACTTGCGCGGCAGGTAGGAGAATTCGGGGTGGAAGGTCGACCATTGGCGGATGAGCTCCGCCCACGGACGGGGGTCCTCGATCTCCTCGGCGATGGCGCCCGCATACTGGTCCGACGTGACGTTGCGGATGCAGTTGCCGCTGGTCTGGATGGCGTGCATCTCGACGGAGGCGAGATCGTCCAGAATGTCCGGCACCTCGCCGAGGCGGGGCCAGTTGTACTGGATGTTCTGGCGCGTGGTGAAATGCCCGTAGCCCTTGTCGTAGGTGCGCGCGATATGGGCGAGCATGCGCATCTGGCGCGAGGAAAGCGTGCCGTAAGGCACCGCGACGCGCAGCATGTAGGCATGGAGCTGGAGGTAGAGCCCGTTCATGAGGCGCAGCGGGCGGAACTCGTCCTCGGTCAGCTCGCCGGCGACGCGCCGGGCGACCTGGCCGCGGAACTGCGCGACGCGCTCCTTGACGAGCGTTCTGTCGAATTCGTCGTAGCGGTACATGGCCGCCTTTCCGGTCCCTAACTGGCGCGCGCGCCGTGCTCGGCGCTGTTGCCGGCCTGCTTGCCGAGATCGAGCCGCACGGTCGGCCCCTTTGCTCGAATGACCTCGCGGGTCTCGCGGGGCGACGGCCCGTTCGGCCCCGGCACGACGTCGAAGAGATAGACGGCGACGACCCGGCGCGCCGCGACGTCCGCCTCGGCATCGGCGAGAGCCTTCTCGGCGTCGGCCTTCGTCCCGAAAACGGCCGCTTCGGCGAAGCGCGCGGACCAGGCGCCCGCCGGCGTGCGGTAGACGACCTCGCCGTCGCCGAGGCGATTGGCGGTCAAGGCCTGCGGCAGTTCGGCTTTGGCCATGCCTTTGCATCCGGACCCAGGAGCGGGCGGGCTTGCCTGCTCGCGAACCAAAATGGCGTCGGAGATCGGATTTTACAAGCGCCTTGTGCAGCGGCGGACATTTAACAAGAACATACAGTAATATACGCGCTTGCACGCCGTCGCCGGGGGCGGCTAGGAAGGCGAAGGGGACTATACCGATCCGTCGGGCGGATACGGGAGGGAGAGACGGCAATGTCTGCTGGGGTGGGACGGATTCCTTTGGCGCTGGCGCTTTGCGGGGCGCTTAGCCTCGCGGCGTGCGCGGATTCGATCGGGGTGCTTCTGGGCCCCGAAGAGGCGGTGCGGGGCGCTTCCGTCGGCACGGAGCTCGGCTACTGGCTCAAGATCAGCGATCGCGAAGCCCTTGCGACGGCGCTCGCCGCCGCGCTGACTTCGCCGGATGCGAGCGCGGAGCAGCGCTGGCACAACCCCCGGACCGGCGCGAGCGGGACGCTTGCCGTCTCGCCGAGCTTCTTCACCGCGCTCGAGGCCATGGGCGGACGGGACATCGAGGCCCCCGTGACGCTCGACAGCTCGATTCCGCTGCTTCCCGACGCCGGCCACTATGCCGTGCAGTCGAACAGCAATGTGCGCCAGGGGCCGTCCCGCAATGCCGGCCTCATCACCATGCTGCCCAAGGGCACGCAGGTGACCGTGCTCGGCGTCACGGAGCGCGAGACCGGCTGGGCTCTCGTCGCGCGCGGCGCCCATGTGCTCGGCTATGTCTATCTGCCGCTGCTAGCGCAGGAAACGGGCGGGGAGCCGCCCCTGGTGCTCGCCGGCGGCGATGCGCGCCTTCCGATCCTCTGCCGGCGCTTCAGCAGCGAGGTGAAGCTCGCCGAGGGGCGCATCGATCGATGGGACGGCACCGCCTGCCGCGAACGCGACGGGCGCTGGGCGGTGAAGACGGCCATGCCGTAGGGCAAGGCCCCGCGCGCCTTACTTCACGAAGCCTTTGAACTTGTCGCGGAATTTCGACACGCGGCCGCGGTTCAGAAGCTGCTGGCCGCCGCCCGTCCAGGCGGGATGGGTGGTCGGGTCGATGTCGAGGGTCAGCGTGTCGCCCTCCGCGCCCCAGGTCGAGCGCGTCTTGTAGGTCGTGCCGTCGTTCATCACGACCGTGATCCAGTGATAGTCGGGATGAATCTCGTCCTTCATGGGGCGTCCGCCTTGCTGTCCTCGCGCGAGCCTGCGCGAGCGCAGGTTTCTAAAGCCTGAGGACTTTCGGCGCAAGGCCGCGCCGTCCTCCGCGCCGGGCCGCGGGCGGCCATGCGCGTCGTGCGGGGCGCGCGGCGCAGGGCTGCACCGTCTTGCTTCGTGCTATAGGTTCGCCGCGTCAGACAGGAAGGCCCATGGCGAGCACCCAGACCGACCGCGCCGGCGTCCTCGCCGGCGAGGAGGGCAACGCGGCGTTGCGTCGGCGCAGCTCGCGCCGCGTGGGCATGCTCGCGCGGCTGCTGCCCTTCATCCTGCGCTACAAGCTCATGCTCGCGGTGGCGCTCGCCGCGCTCCTCGTCGCGTCGGGCGCGACGCTCGTTCTGCCGCTCGCGGTAAGGGGCGTCATCGACCACGGCTTCTCGGCCGACGATGCGGCCAAGGTCGACCGCTATTTCTTCCTCTTCCTCGGCGTGGTGGTCGTCCTCGCCGTGGGCTCGGCGACGCGCTTCTATTTCGTGAGCTGGCTCGGCGAGCGCGTCATCGCCGACCTGCGAAAAGCCGTCTACGGCCATGTGGTGACGTTGAGCGTGCCTTTCTTCGAGGCGACGCGCACGGGCGAGGTGCTCTCGCGCCTCACGACGGACACGACGCTCATCCAGACGGTGGTCGGCTCCTCGGCCTCGATCGCGCTGCGCAACATGGTGACGATGGCGGGCGCGCTCGCGCTCCTCGTCTATTCGAGCCCGCACCTTGCGAGCCTCGTCCTCCTCGCCGCGCCGCTCGTCATCGGCCCCATCATCGTCTTCGGGCGCCGCGTGCGGACCTTGTCGCGCAAGAGCCAGGACCGCATCGCGGACACGAGCGCCATCGCCGGCGAGAGCCTATCGGCGATCCAGACCGTGCAGGCCTTTTCGCGCGAGGCCCACGAGGCGGAACGTTTCGCCGGCGCGACCGAGGCGGCCTTCAAGGTGGCGCTCCGGCGCATCCTCGCGCGCGCGGGCATGACGGCGCTCGCCATCTTCCTCGTGACGTCGAGCATCGTCGCGGTGCTCTGGGTCGGCGCCAAGGAGGTGCTCGCCGGGCACATGACGGGCGGCGAGCTCGCGCAGTTCATCCTCTATGCGGTTCTCGTGGCGAGCGCCACGGGCGCGCTTTCCGAGGTCTGGGGCGACGTGCAGCGCGCGGCCGGCGCGACGGAGCGGCTCATGGAGCTCCTCGCCGTCGAGCCGCAGATCGCGAGCCCGGCGGTCCCGGCCCCCTTGCCGTCGCCGCCGCCGGGCGCCCTCGCCTTCGAGGCGGTGACGTTTCGCTATCCCTCGCGCCCGGAGGTCGCGGCACTCGAGCGCTTCTCGCTCGCGGTGCGTCCGGGCGAGACCGTGGCGCTCGTGGGGCCGTCCGGCGCGGGCAAATCGACCGTCATCCAGCTCGCGCTGCGCTTCTTCGATCCGAGCGAAGGGCGCATCGCGCTCGACGGCGTCGACATGAGGACTGCGGATCTCGCGGCCCTCCGTGCCCGGATGAGCCTCGTGCCGCAGGACCCGGTGATCTTCTCGGGCACCATCCTCGACAACATCCGCTACGCGCGCCCGCAAGCGAGCGAGGCCGACGTCGCGGCCGCCGCCGAGGCCGCGGCGGCGGCGGGCTTCATCGAGGCCCTGCCGAAAGGCTATCAGACCGTCCTCGGCGAGCGCGGCGTGACGCTCTCGGGCGGCCAGCGCCAGCGCATCGCCATCGCCCGCGCGCTGCTGAAGGACGCGCCGATCCTTCTTCTCGACGAGGCGACGAGCGCGCTCGACGCGGAATCGGAGCGCGCCGTGCAGACGGCGCTCGAGACCGCCATGACCGACCGCACGACGCTCGTCATCGCCCATCGGCTTGCGACCGTTCTGCGCGCGGACCGCATCGTGGTGATGGACAGGGGCCGCATCGTCGCCGAAGGCCGCCACGCCGAGCTCATCGCGCAGGGCGGCCTCTATGCCCGCCTGGCGCGTCTCCAATTCGAAGGCGCGGAGGCGCTCAAGGGCGAGACGGCCGAGACGCAGCCGGCCGACGAGTCCGTCGACAGCTGAGGGAAGCAGATGAAACGCGTTCTGATATGGGGCGCCGCCGCGCTCGGCCTCGCCCTCCTCGCGACGAGCGTCTTCATCGTGCGCACGCTGACGGACATGGGCGCCTTCACCACGCTGAAGCCCCATTTCGGCGGAACCTGCGCGGCGATCGCGGGCGTCGAGGGCGCCGAGGACGTCGTCGTCGACCGAGAGCGGAACATCGCCTTTCTGTCCTCTGTCGATTTCCGGGCCGTTCTGCAGGGCAGGGAGGCGAACGGGCGCATCGCCGCGCTCGACCTCGCTGCGACGCCGCCGCGCGTCCTGGCGGTCGGGGTGGACGGCGCGCTCGACCGCTTTCGCCCGCACGGCCTTTCGCTTGCCGTCGCGCCCGACGGGGCGCGCGTCCTTTTCGCGGTGAGCCATCGCTCGCCGACCGAGCACGCGGTCGAGATCTTCGACGTGGCCTATTCGGACGAAGGTCCGCGCCTTTCGCTGCGCCGGAGCGTGACGGGACCGGCGCTCGTCTCGCCCAACGATGTCGCGGGGCTTCCCGACGGAACCTTCTACGCCACCAACGATCACGGCACGCAGGCGCCCCTCGGGCAGCGCCTGGAGGAGGTCTTCCGCAAGCCGAGATCGACGCTCGTCCGCTTCGACGGGTCGTCGCTCTTCACGGTCGCGGACGGCCTCGTCTTCGCGAACGGCATCGCGCTCTCGAACGATGCGACGCGCCTCTATGTCGCGGAGATGCTCGGCCATCGCCTGCGCATCTATGTGCGCGATCCGGCGACGGGCGACATCCGCCAGGGCGAGGGCACGCAGGGCCTCGTCTGGATCGGCACGGCGGCGGACAATATCGACGTCGACCCCGAAGGCGCGCTCTGGGTCGCCGCGCATCCGAAGTTCCTGGATCTCGCCGGACTGGTCGGCGATCCCAGGAAATCCGCGCCGAGCCAGATCCTCGAAATCGCTCCGAACACGGACAAGCCCGGCGGCACGATCGACGAGATCTATCTGTCGAAAGGCGAGGAGCTGTCCGCCGCGACCGTGGCCGTCCATCTCCGAGACCGCATGCTCCTCGGATCTGCTTTCGAGCCGAAGGTGCTTCTGTGCGAGCTTCCCGAGAAGCGCGGCATGCTCGATCGCTAGACGGTCATTTTCCAGGGAACGGGCCATGAGAGCCAAGCCCTTCCGCATTTCCGAGCGCATGGGGAGCTTCCGCCACGCCGCCATAGGTGTCGTGACGATGCTCCGAACACAGCACAATGCGCGCATTCAGGCCGTGGCCGCTATCCTCGTCGTCGCCCTGAGCTTCGCGCTTCGTCTCGCGCCGTGGGAGTGGTGCGCCGTGCTGCTGGCGACCGGTCTCGTCCTCGCGGCCGAAGGGCTCAATACCGCGATCGAGGAGATTGCCGACCTCGTCTCGCCGGAGCGCCATCCGGCGGTCAAGGCCGCGAAGGACGTGGCGGCGGGCGCGGTTCTCATCGCGGCCCTGATGGCGGCGGCCGTCGGCGCGCTCGTCTTCCTGCCGCATCTCGCGAATCTCGCCGTTGCGTTTCTGGCCCGCGCGAGCTGAGCGCCCTATTTCCGCTGGCTGCGGACGAAGGTCATGAGCGCCTCGCGCGCCTCGCCCTCGTCGGCATCGCTCGAAAGGAAGATCTCGAGGCGGCTCGCATAGCTGCGATAGCTGCGCGGTCCCGTGACGTCGACCGTCACGCAGTCGCGCGCCTGGCAGGAAAGGGCGAGGGCGCGGCAGGAGCCGAGCGTCATCGCCGTCGCGCCGAGCGAGAGGTCGACCTCGGCGACGGGCATGCGCGCGACGACCGTCTCCCAGCCCTCCTCTGCGGTGGCTTCGAAGGTGGCCGCCGCAAAGCGGCGGAAGCGGTAGAGCAGCTCTTCGCCCTCGAAGTCGAGGGCGCCGATCTTCTGCACGCTGGCGATGCGCCTTCCCTCGGCGCGCTCGCAATCCACCGTGCCGATGGTGCGGTTTATCCCCGCGACGCCCGAAGCGCCCTGCAGCGCGATGCCCGTTGCGGCGAGCGCCCCGACGACCCCTGCTGCGATGCCCCCTTTCATGCTTGCCCCCATCTTGCGCTCCCTGGCGGTCCCCGGAGGTAATGTTAGCCCGGTTTTTGAGCGTGACCCAATAAGGCGGTAGACTGGGCCGTCGCGACGTCGATGGGGGGCCGGCATGGGATTCTGGGACTTCCTGAAGAGCCTTTTCGGCTCCAAGAAAGGGCCCTCCCCTCAGCCGGGGCCGTCTCCGGCGCCCACGCCGACGCCGGCCCCAGCCCCCGCGCCGCCGCCGGGGCCCCCCGCTTCTTCCTCGCCCGGACTGTCCGTCTCGGGTCCCGTGCGCTACGGCGCGGCGCTGACCGCAAACGGGCTCGAGCGCGTCAAGGCGCGCCTCGGCGTCGGCGAGGCCGAGATCTGGACCGTCCTCACGGTGGAGGCGAAGGGCGTCGGCTTCATGCCGAGCCGTCTGCCCTACATCCTCTATGAGCGCCACATCTTCTCGAAGGAGACCGCGCGGCGCTACGACGAATCCCACCCGGACATCTCGAACCGTCAGCCGGGCGGCTATGTCGGCGGCGCGGGCGAATATCCCCGCATCGTCAAGGCGGCGGGCCTCGACTACGTGGCCGCGCTGCGGAGCGCCTCCTGGGGCGCGGCGCAGGTCATGGGCTTCAACGCGCCGGGCCTCGAATATCCGAGCGTCGAGGTCTTCGTGGATCGCCTCCGCACGAGCGAGGACGAGCACCTCGAGAGCTTCATGCGCTTCATCGTGCTCAACGGCCTCACGGCGCCCCTCAAGGCTCACGACTGGCGGGGCTTCGCGAAGATCTACAACGGACCCAATTACGAGGCCGGCGGCTACCACACCAAGCTGGCCAACGCCTACGCCAAGTTCTCGTCTGCGCCTTCCATGAACCTCGATCTGCGCGCCGCGCAGCTCTATCTCGGCTATCTCGGCTACGATCCCAAGGGCATAGACGGTCTGTGGGGACCCGGAACGAAAGGTGCGCTCACGGCGTTTTTGACCGCCCACGGACAGTCACTTCCGCCGGGCGGCCTCACGGGGCTTCCCTCGGGCGCGCTCGACCTTTTGGCGGCCGAGGTCGGCAGGCTGCCCCCGCCTGCCTGGCCGCTGTGAAGGCTTGAGACTTCGTGCGGACGACCGGCGGTCCCCCCCCCGGCGGATGTCGGCGAGGCGCTCGAATGGCGTGTTGAACGTTTGGCGATTCGCGAGGAATCCGGCTGTCGCCGACGCCACTGGGCCTGCGTGCCTATCGCTCGGTGAGCTTCAGCTCGATGCGGCGATTGCGGGTATAGGCTTCCTGCGTGTGCGCCGGGTCGAGGGGATGGAACTCGCCGAAGCCCGCGGCGGCGAGGCGTTTCGAGGGCACGCCCTGGCTTTCGAGGTAGCGCACCACGGCGACCGCGCGTGCAGCCGACAGATGCCAGTTCGACGGGAATTCGGGCGTCGAGATGGGCTGGCGGTCCGAATGGCCGTCGACGCGGATGATCCAGGGCAGATCGGACGGAATCTCCTTGGCGATGTCCACGATGAGGCCGGCGAGCTTCTTCAGCTCGACCTGGCCCGCCGGGCTTACGGTCGCCGACGCCGAGTCGAAGAAAATCTCCGATTGCAGAACGAAGCGGTCGCCCACGATCTCGATATCGGTGCGGTTGCCGAGCGCGGCCTTCAGCTTGCCGAAGAACTCGGAGCGGTATTCGGCGAGCTCGCCGACCTTCTGGGCGAGCGCCGCGTTGAGGCGCGCGCCGAGATTGACGATCTGCGCTTCCTGTTCCTTGTCCTTGGCCTCGGCCGCGTCGAGAGCCTCCTGCAGGCTGGCGAACTGGAGCCGGAGCGCGGCGAGCTGATCGCCGAGGAGGGTGGCCTCGTCCGTCGCCTGGCTGCTCGTCGCCTGCGCGGCGGCGAGCGCGGATTCGAGCTCGAGCGCATGAAGCTGCGCGGCGCCTTCGGCCGCCTGCGAGGCCTGAAGCGTCGCCGTGAGGCGCTTCACCTCGGCGCCGAGCTCGGCATTGGCGGCCTCCTTGAGGCTCAGCTCGTTCGCGAGGGTCGCGATCTCGGAGCTCAGCTGCGCCAGGCGCTGGTCGCGTCCGGTCAAGGCCTGGTTCAGATAGAACTGGCCGAGCATGAAGATCGACAGCAGGAAGATGATGACGAGAAGTAGCGTCGAGAGCGCGTCGACGAAACCCGGCCAGTAGTCCGGCGGGGCGTGACGGGCCCGGCGCGCGCGGGCGCTCATCGGACCTCTTCCGTGCCCGCCTCGTGGCGCAGGGATTCGGCTTCGCTCGTCTGCGCAAGGATCGCCTTGCGCAGCAATTTCAGCTCGAAACGCAGATCGCTGACCGCCTGGTCCCGACCGTGGGCCGCTTCCTCGGCGAGGCGCTTGACGTTGGTGTCCAGGCTGCGGAGATGGGTTTCGACGCCGGCGCCGGTCGCGCCCTCGATGCGGCCGAGCGCCGCGACGAGCGCCTCGAGCGTCTGGCGCAGATCGTTCTGCTGGCGGACGATGCCGTCGAAGCGGGCCTGCTCACCGCGAAGCGCGTCGGTGAGGGAGCCGATGCGTCCCGCCAGCTCCATCATGTGCGTGTCTGCATTGGCGCGGTTGTCCTCGGCGCGCACGATGGCGCGCTGGAGGCGCTCGAGTCCCTCGCCCATGCGCTCGAGGAGGGCCGAGACATAGGCGGGAGTCGTCTGGTCCTCGTCCGAGAAGCTCGAGCCTGCGCCCGTGCCGATGCGCGTGACCGCCGAGAGCCATTCCTCGAGATCGTTGTAGAAGCGGTTCTGCGCCTGGGCGGCCTGCAGGTCGAGGAAGCCGAGGACGAGCGATCCGGCAAGGCCGAAGAGCGACGAGGAAAAGGCGGTTCCCATGCCGGTGAGCGGCGCCTCGAGACCCGCGAGCAGGGTCGCGAAGACGTTCGACTCCGCTCCGGCGTCGGGAGCGAGAGAGCGGATCGTCTCGCCTACGGCCGAAACCGTCTGAAGCAGGCCCCAGAAGGTTCCGAGGAGGCCGAGAAAGACGAGCAGCCCGGTGAAGTAGCGCGTGAGGTCGCGGCTTTCGTCGAGGCGCGATCCGACCGAGTCGAGGATCGAGCGCGTGCCGGCGGCCGAAAGCGTCAGGGGGCCGCCCCGGTCGCCGAGAAGCATCGCCATCGGCGCGAGCAGCCGCGGCCGCCGCGGCATCACGAGCCCGGGCTCGCCGCGGCGGAACGAGTTCACCCAGGCGATCTCGGGCGCGAGGCGGATGACCCGTCCGATCGTATAGAGCACGCCGACGACGCCGACGCCCAGGATGAGGCCGTTGAAGATCTGGTTGGCGACGAAGACCTCGGCGAGCGAGGCACGCAGGGCAATCCCGGCCGCGACGACCGCGACCAGGAAAACGCCCATCCTCAGGAGGTAGACATGGGGCTGCGACATCGCTCGTTCCATCGAATCCGCTCCAGAAGACCCGCCCAGGCAGACGGATGCAATCGCGATACCGCGAAATCTCTAGCTTGGGCGGGACGAAAATGGGGCGGGTCGGGCCCGCTCAGCTCGCGGGCAGCAGAATGTCGACGCGGTCGAGCGGCCCCGTATCGCCGACGCCGCCGATGGGATGGACGCTCATGCGCGTCTTCGGAATGCCGAGCTCGTTGAGATAGGTCCGAACGGCGAGGCCCCGGCGCAGGGCGAGGCGCCGCGAGGCGCTGGAACGGTCGTTCACCTCGCCGGCATAGGCGAGAATCTGGACGCGGGTGCCCGATTTGAGAGCACGGTCGGCAAGGTCCTCGAGGATGGCAGAGGCCTCTTCGCTCAACAGGCTGCCGTCGCGCTCGAAGACGAGCTCGGCGGCGCGCTGGCTCGCGGCCCCGCCGGCGCCGGGAAGGCCCGCTTCCGACGTGACCGAGGGCGGCATGTAGGCGAGGGCCCAGTGGCGATCCGTTTGCGGGCGCACCGTCGCGGTCGGCGTCGAGTAGGTGACGGCCAGGCGCGCTTCGCTCTCGATCTGCGGCTCGGCATTGAGATCACGCAGGCTGAGCTCCAGCCCGCCCTCGGGAATGAGGATCGGGCCCGCCGACACCATGCGGTAGCTCTGATGGTGGACGGCGAGGGTCAGCTTGGGCTGGAGATGCTCGGCCGAGCGGGCGATCGTCTTCGGCAGGAACGGGCCGCCGGCGCCGTCCGGCGTGCGTCCCGCCGGCTCCACCGGCGCGGCCACCACGAGCGGCAGCAGCCCCGCCAGGAGCGGCCATGCCGTCAGTCGCAGCTTGAACCGTCGATCCACCTTCATCATGCAGCCTTGGGCATTCCCTTGCTTGCGTCGGATCGTCGAGTTGCGGGCCTCGTGCCCCGGTCAGCCCTTTGGGAAACGCGGGTTCTATTCCGGCAGTCCACGCGATTTTCGCGAGGCGGTTCTTAATAACGGGTTAACCAGCCAGGGCCGCCATTGCCGGGGGGACTGTCCCGTCCCGCACGAGGCGTGACCGAATCAACACGCGGTAGTCGTAGTATGCCCAGATGTTGGGGGTTCGAAAAGCGCCACAGCCGATTTGTGGAGCTTGCCGTTGGTCGCCAGCACGCTTCCGCCGGCAATGTCGAAGGGTGTCCCCTCGATCGCGGTGACGTTTCCGCCTGCCTCGCGAACGAGGAGGGCGCCCGCGGCGACGTCCCAGGCTTTGAGATTGCGCTCCCAATAGGCGTCGAAGCGGCCGGACGCGATGTAGGCGAGATCGAGAGAGGCGGTGCCATAGCGCCGGACGCCGCTCGTCGCGGCCATCGCGGCGGCGAGCTCTCGAAGCGAACGCTCGTGGCCCGGCCAGCCACGTGCCGGAATGCCCGTTGCGAGGAGCGCAGTCTCGAGGTCGCCGCGCGCCGAGACGCGCAGGCGGCGATCGTTGAGGTAGGCGCCGCGACCGCGCTCGGCGAGGAAGAGCTCGTCCCGGACCGGGTTGTAGACGACGCCGGCGACGACATCGCCTTCCCGCTCCAGCGCGATCGAAATCGCAAAATGCGGGACGCCGTGCAGGAAGTTCGTCGTGCCGTCGAGCGGGTCGATGACGAAGCGGTGGCTGGGATCGGTGCCCTCGATGGCGCCGCGCTCCTCCAAAAGGAAGCCATAGCCCGGCCGCGCGCGGGCGAGCTCGGTCTTGAGGATGTCCTCCGATCGAAGGTCGGCGGCCGACACGAAATCGGCCGGGCCCTTCACGGATACCTGCAGGTTCTCGACCTCGCCGAAATCGCGCACGAGGCTCCGCGCGGCCTTGCGGGCCGCGGCGACCATGACGTTGAGAGCGGGCGACAGGGGAGGCATAGGCTGGCAGGCGCTCGGCGTTTCGGGGTCCGCGACGATGCCGTCGAAAGCCGCAAACGGCAAGCGGCCGCCGGGCGTTAAATCTTGTTAAGACACAAAAATTTAATCCGATTACTCGCCCGGGGGCTTGGTCGTGAGGGCGCCGCCGCGGCTCAGCCGCTGATCGGCACGCCGGTCCGCCTCGGCAAGCTGGTCCGGCGAGAGCTGATCGGTCAGGGCCTTCTTCAGCTCGGCGAGTGGCTGGGCGGAATAGCCGTTCGCCTCCGCGACATTCGCCCAAGCGAGCGCTTCGAGCGCATCCTTGGGCAGCCCCTGGCCGTGCGCGTACATGATCGAGATGGCCCCCTGGGCCTCCGGATGGCCCTTCTCGGCGGCGCGCCGGAAGAGCCGCGCCGCGCGCTCGAGGTCGCGCTCCACCCCGTCGCCGTAATACGCCGACATGCCCAGCTCGAACTGCGCCTCGGGCAGGCCCGCGTCGGCGGCCTTTTCCAGCCAGCGCGCGGCTTCCGCCGAGCTCTGATCCACGCCCAGGCCGAGCATGTAGAGCGCTCCGAGATTGTATTGCGCGTCGACGTTGCCGCCCTCCGCGGCCTTGCGGAACCACTCCGCTGCCTTGGCCTCGTCTTTGGGCTGGCCTTTCCCGGTCAGGCAGAGGACGCCCATATTGTAGGCCGCGTCCACGTGACCCTGGTTCGCGGCCTTCTCGAACCACTCGCCGGCCCTTTTCAGGTCGGCGGCGACGCCGTGCCCCTCGACATAGAGATTGCCGAGCTCGAACTGCGCGAATGTGTGGCCGCCTTCGGCCGCGACGGTAAGCCAGGCGGCCGCCGTCTCGGCATCCTGCTTGATCGGCCCGGCGCCGTCGCGCGCCATGAGGCCGAGCGCGTATTGCGCGTCGATGTTCCCGCTCTCCGCCGCCCGGACGTACCAGCGCACGCCCTCGGGAATGTCGAGCGTGACGCCGTGCCCTTCCATATAGAGGCGTGCGAGCAGGACCTGGCCTTCGGAGTCGCCGCGCTCGGCCAGCGCCAGCGAAAGCGCATAGGCGCTCGCATAGTCCCCGGCCTTGTAGGCGTTCTGGGCTTCGTCGGCGGGTGCCGCGCAGCCCGGCCGCGTGAGCGCGGCGATGCCGAGACCCAAGGCGAAAGCGCCGATGACAACTGAACGGTAACGATTGCGCACCCGCGCATCTCCTCGAATCGGCCGCCGTTCGACGCTGCCAGACTCCTAGGCCGCCAGCAACCGGGCGAACGCGGCGACCGCCGCGGCGGGCCCGTCCTGATGGCCCCATACGCTTCCGGAGACGGCGAGAAAATCGGCTCCAGCCTCAACCAGCAAGGGCGCATTTGCAAGGGTGATGCCGCCGATGGCGACGCACGGGATCTCACAGATTTCGGACCACCAGGAGAGGATCTCCCGGTCCGCCGGGCTCGCTTCGGCCTTGGTCGCGCTCGGGAAGAAGGCGCCGAAGGCGACGTAGTCCGCTCCCGCCTCGCTGGCCTCCATGGCGAGGTGGCGCGAACCGTGACACGTCGCGCCGAGGATCCGGTCTTTTCCGAGAAGCTTGCGGGCCGCGGCGACAGCCATGTCGTCCTGCCCGACATGGGCGCCGTCCGCCCCGGCGGCGAGCGCGAGGTCGGGCCGGTCGTTGACCAGAAAGGCGACCCCGCGCGACTGGGCGACCGGCGCGAGACGCTCGCAGACCCGCTTGACCTCGTCGTCGCCCGCGCCCTTGAGGCGGAGCTGCAGACAGGCGACGTCGCCCGCGTCGAGAGCCGCCTTCAAGGTCTCGGAGAAGGCGACAGGCTCGAACGCGCTCGGCGTGATGAGATAGAGGCGGCAGTCGGACATGGGGGGATCGCGGCGGCCTCAGGCGGTTGGCTTCTCGAGGCGCCTCGCCCCGCGAAAGAGTCCGATCCCATAGACAATGTAATACGCGGCCATGAGCAAGAAGGCCGCGAGCGTCAGGGGGCTCGAGACCGGCGACGGAACGGCCGCGGCCGAGCCCGGGGAATAGGCATGGGCGGCGCTCGTCATCATCTGAGGCATGCGGATAAGGCTGTAGCCGAGGCGAGCGATGAAGATCGCGGAGACGCCGAGTCCGATGAGCGGGTGACCGGTATAGAAGATCTCCCCCTCCTGAAACTCGAAGCGCGTATGGCTCAGCGCGTAGAGCGCAAGGCCGAGGCCGATGCCGGCTCCGCCGGCGGCGAACTCCAGTGTCTCGGGGCTCTTCGGCGCGAGCGCGACGAAGGTCAGCGCGGCAAGCGCCATGACGGTCGAGCGGATGACGAGAGGCGCCGCGCGAAAGCGCTGGCGCCCGACGCTGCGTCTGACGCGCCGATAGACGAGGAACCCGGCGGCCACGGTGACGACCGCCATGAGCAAAAGGTTTTGCACGTCCGGGGTCATCTCCATGTGGTTCCGATCGAGAGCCCCGGAGCCGACCGGCTCCTCGTCCTCACGCGGCCCGTTCCAAAGCTTTCGACCACTCGCCGACGGCAGCGAGGCCATTCATCCTGGCCCGGTGCGCGAAGGCCTTCTGCGCGGCCGCGACGTTTTCCGTCTTTCCGGCCCATGCCGACTGAGGCGCCGCCTGCAGCGCGCGGCCATAGGAGAAGGTCAGCGCCCAGGGCAGGCCGCCGATCTTGTTCATCGCATCGAGGTGCGCGGTCGCCTCCTCGTCCGACTGGCCGCCCGACAGGAAGGCGACACCCGGCACCGCCGACGGCACGCAGGCCTTGAGGCAACGGACCGTCTTTTCGGCGACCTCGCTCACCGAGGCCTGTTTCGGCGACTTCTTGCCCGCGATCACCATATTCGGCTTCAGAACCATGCCTTCGAGCGCGACCTTGGCATAGTAGAGCTGCTGGAAGGTCTCCTTCAGCGTGAACTCCGTGACCGTGTAGCAGGTGTCGATGTCGTGGGCTCCGTCCATGAGGACCTCGGGCTCGACGATCGGCACGATGCCTGCCTCCTGGCAGAGCGCCGCGTAGCGCGCGAGCGCATGCGCGTTGGCGTTGAGGCAATTGTAGCTCGGCATGTTCGCGCCGATGTCGATCACGGCGCGCCATTTGGCGAAGCGCGCGCCGAGCTTGTGGTACTCCTCGAGGCGCTCGCGCAGGCCGTCGAGCCCCTCGGTCACCGTTTCGCCCGGGCAGCCCGCGAGAGGCTTCGCGCCGGCATCGACCTTGATGCCCGGGACCGAGCCCGCGGCCTCGATGAGCTTCACCAGCGGGGTTCCATCGGCAGCGTCCTGGCGGATCGTTTCGTCGTAGAGGATCACGCCGGAGATATGCGAGCGCATCGCCTCGCCGGTGCGGAAGAGGAGCTCCCGGTAGTCGCGCCGGTTCTCGAAGGTCGAAGCCACTCCGATCTTGTCGAAGCGCTTCTTGATCGTGCCCGAGCTTTCGTCGGCCGCGAGGATGCCCTTGCCCTTCGCCACCATCTTGCGCGCGATCGCGTTGAGTTCGTCCGTCGCCATATCCATTCCTCTTCCGGTGTTTCGACCGCGCCTCAGCGCGGCTCGCACAAGACCTCGACGCCGGGAAGCGCCTTGCCCTCGAGCCATTCGAGGAACGCCCCGCCCGCCGTCGATACATAGGTGAAGCCGTCCGCGACCCCGGCGGCGCCGAGCGCCGCCGCCGTGTCGCCGCCGCCCGCGACCGCAACGAGCTCGCCGTCAGCCACGCGCTCCGCGACAAAGCGAGCCGTTTCGAACGTGCCGCGCCCGAAAGGCTCCACTTCGAAGACGCCGAGCGGGCCGTTCCACACGATGGTGCGGCAGCGGGAGAGCTTCTCCTCGATGGCGGCGAGCGAGGCCGCGCCGACGTCGAGGATCATCTCGTCCGCTCCGGTCTCGTCGGCCTGCGCGACGCGCGTCGCGGCATTGGCCTTCACCTCGCGCGCCAGGACGACGTCCTTGGGCAGGACGATGTCGCAGCCGACCGCCTGGGCCCGCTTCAGAATCTCCCGCGCCGTAGGCAAAAGGTCCGCCTCGTGCATCGACCTTCCGACATCGATGCCCTGGGCGGCGAGGAACGTGTTCGCCATGCCGCCGCCGATCACGAGCACGTCGACCTTAGCCACGAGGTTGCGCAGCAGGTCGAGCTTCGTCGAGATCTTCGAGCCGCCGACGAGCGCGGCGAGCGGGCGCTCGGGCGCGTCGAGCACGCTCGAGAGCGCATCGAGCTCGGCCTCCATGGCGCGCCCGGCCGCCGACGGCAGGAGCCGGGCGATGCCGACGGTCGAGGCGTGCGCGCGGTGGGCGCACGAGAAGGCGTCGCTCACGAACGCATCGCCATGGCGCGCAAGCGCCTTCGCGAAGTCGGGATCGTTGGCTTCCTCGCCGGCGTGGAACCGTGTGTTCTCGAGCACGAGCACCTCGCCGGGTCCCAGCGCCGCGACCGCCTCCTCGGCGGCCCCGCCGATGCAGTCCTCGGCGAACGCGACCGGACGCTTCAGATGCTCGCCGAGCGCCTTCGCGACCGGTCCGAGCGACATGGAGGCCACGCGCTTGCCTTTCGGGCGATCGAAATGGGCGACGACGATCGACTTCGCGCCGCGGCTCGCGAGCTCGTTCAGCGTTGCGAGGCTGCGCTCGATCCTCGTCGCGTCGGCGATGCGGCCGTCCTTGAGGGGAACGTTGAGGTCGATGCGGACGAGCACATTGCCGCCCTTCAGAAGACCGACCGCGTCAAGATCCTCCAGCCGCCGAAATCGTCCCATTTCCTACGCACTCCCCACGCTACCCCGGTGCCTTGAGCGTCACAGCCGCCGCGACATGGCGACAGCCGTGTCCGCCATGCGGTTTGAGAAGCCCCATTCGTTGTCGTACCAGGAGAGAACGCGCACGAACGTTCCTTCCATCACCTTGGTCTGATCGAGCGCGAAGCTCGAGGAATGCGGGTCGTGATTGAAATCCATCGAGACCAGCGGGTCGCGCACGATGCCCAGAACGCCCTTGAGGCGGTTGCCGTTCGACGCCTCGACCATTGCGGCATTGACCTCCTCGACCGTCGTGGCGCGCCTGGCGACGAACTTGAAGTCGATGACCGAGACGTTCGGCGTCGGCACGCGGATGGAGACGCCGTCGAGCTTGCCCTTGAGCTCGGGAAGCACGAGGCCGACCGCCTTGGCGGCGCCCGTCGATGTCGGGATCATCGACATTGCCGCGGCGCGGGCGCGGTAGAGATCCTTGTGCAGCGTGTCGAGCGTCGGCTGATCGCCCGTATAGGAATGGATGGTCGTCATGAAGCCCTTGTCGATGCCGATGGCGTCGTTGAGGACCTTTGCCACCGGCGCGAGGCAGTTCGTGGTGCAGGAGGCGTTCGAGACGACCAGGTGCTCGCTCGTGAGCTTGTCGTGATTGACGCCGTAGACCACCGTGAGATCGGCCCCGTCGCAGGGCGCCGAGACGAGGACGCGCCTCGCGCCCGCCGTGAGGTGGGCCGAGGCCTTCTCCTTCGTGGTGAAGATCCCGGTGCACTCGAGCGCGATGTCGACCTTCAGCTCGGCCCAGGGAAGCCTAGTCGGATCGCGCTCCGCGGTGACCTTGATCGGCCCGCGCCCGGCATCGATCGCATCGCCTTCGACCTTGACGGGGCTCGGGAAGCGTCCGTGCACTGAATCGAAACGCAGGAGATGGGCGTTGGTCGCGACCGGGCCGAGATCGTTGATCGCGACGACCTCGACATCGGTGCGGCCGCTTTCGACGATGGCCCGCAAGATGTTCCGCCCGATCCGGCCGAAGCCGTTAATGGCGACGCGAACGGTCATGACGTCATTCCTCCTGCAAGGGGCCTCTGAACGGAGCGGCCCGTCTGCTCGCGCGTGGCAAGCGCTTCCTCGGCCGCCGCCGCGATGCCCTCGGCGGTGATGCCGAAATGCTCGTAAAGCTTCATATAGGGCGCGCTGGCGCCGAACCCGCCCATGCCGACGAAGCGGTCTTGCGGCCGCAGGTAGCGCGACCAGCCGAAGCCGCTGGCGGCTTCTACGGCGACGCGCACCGACGCGTCGCCGAGGACCGCCTCCCGGGCTTTCGCGTCGAGCGCGTCGAAGCGCTCCTGGCACGGCATGGAGACGACGCGTGTGGGATGGCCGCGCCGCACAAGCGCCTCGCGGGCCGCCGCGGCGATCGTGACCTCGCTGCCGGTCGCGATGATCGTGACCTCGGCGGCTCCCTCCGCGGATAGAATTTCGTAGGCGCCTGCCGCGGAGCGGTTTTCGTCCGTGTGCGCAGTTCGCAGGATGGGGAGATCCTGGCGCGAGAGGGCGAGGAGGCTCGGGCCGTCCGCGCGCGAGAGCGCGAGCGCCCAGCATTCGGCGACCTCGACCGCGTCGGCCGGCCGGAAGACGTGAAGGTTGGGCATGGCGCGAAGGCTCGCGAGCTGCTCCACGGGCTGGTGCGTGGGCCCGTCCTCGCCGACGCCGATGGAGTCGTGCGTCATGACGTGAACGACACGAAGGCCCATCAGCGCGGCCAGCCGGATCGCCGGCCTGCAGTAGTCGCTGAAGACGAGGAAGGTCCCGCTCGCGGGCAGGACGCCGCGATGGAGCGCCATGCCGTTCATCGCGGCGGCCATGGCGTGCTCGCGAATGCCGTAGTTGACGAAGCGTCCCTCGAGGCGATCCGCGTCGAGAACGGCCATGGCCTTGGCGCGCGTGTTGTTCGAGCCGGCGAGATCCGCCGAGCCCGAGACGAGCTCGGGCAGGAGCGCGTCGAGCCGGTCGAGGACGGCACCGGAGGCGCGGCGGGTGGCGAGAGGCTTGCCTTCCGCCGAGAAGGCCTTCTTGGCCGCAACGATCGCGGCGTCGACCCGGGAGTCGAGCGCGCCGGAGACGCGGCGCTCGAATTCCCCGCGCGTGTCGGCGGCCAGAGCGGCCTTGCGCGCTTCCCAGGCCGCGCGCTGCGGCGCCCCGCGCCGGCCGGCTTCCCGCCAGGCCTCGAGAATTGTCCCTGGAATCTCGAACGGCGCGGAGGTCCATCCGAGCCGGTCCCGCGCGCCCGCGATCTCGTCGGCGCCGAGGGCCGCGCCATGGGTGGCCGAGGTGCCCTGCTTCGTCGGGGCGCCGTAGCCGATGACGGTGCGGCAGGCGATGAGGCTGGGCCGGTCGCTCGCCTGCGCCCGCGCGATCGCGGCGGCGACCGCCTCGCCGTCGTGTCCGTCGACGCGCTCGGCGGCCCAGCCATAGGCCTTGAAGCGGGCGATCTGGTCGGTGCGGTCCGACAGGCCCAGGGGCCCGTCGATCGTGATCCCGTTGTCGTCGAAAAGAACGACGAGGCGGTCGAGCTTGAGGTGCCCCGCAAGGCCCGCGGCCTCGTGGCTGATGCCTTCCATGAGGTCGCCGTCGCTCGCGATCACATAGGTCCTGTGATCGACGAGCCCGGCGCCGAAGACTGTCCTCAAATGGGCTTCCGCCATGGCCATGCCGACCGCATTGGCAAGTCCCTGGCCAAGCGGGCCCGTCGTCGTCTCGACGCCGGGCGTGTGGCCGTATTCCGGATGCCCGGGCGTGAGGCTGCCGAGCTGGCGGAAATTGCGGATCTCGTCGATCGTCATTCGCGGCGCGCCGGTCAGGTAGAGCAGCGCGTAGAGCAGCATCGAGCCGTGGCCGGCCGAGAGCACGAGGCGGTCGCGGTCGGGCCATTCGGGCGCGGCCGCGTCGAACTTCAGGAAGCGCGTGAGGAGCACGCTCGCGACGTCGGCCATGCCCATGGGCATGCCGGGGTGGCCGCATTTCGCCGCCTCGACCGCATCCATGGCCAGAGCGCGGATGGCGTTCGCCATGTCCTTGAGCTGCGGCGGCATTTTGGCGGGAACCCTCGTCTTCTGACGCGTCGGTCTGACGCGCGTCGTGATTTACTTTGGCGCTGTTGCCGATTGCAAACCTTTTTGGGGCAGGATGGGCGCTTGCGTCGCGCCTCGGTTGACCGGCCGGCGTGCCCATGCCAGATCCCGCGGGACCCAAGGAATGCCAGCATGAGCGGACTCGACGAGGCCATGGAGCGCTTCAGCCAGGCGCTCGACCGACTGGAGACGAGCCTTGCGCGCCGCGTCGCGGGCCAGCGCGCCGACTCCGATCTCGAGCGCGAGCTCAAGGCCCTCAGGGAGGATCGCGCCCGCCTGCAGAGGGAGCTCGACGCCGCCCGCAGCGAATATGGCCGCCTCGAGAAAGTCACGGACGAAGTCTCCGAAAGGCTCGACGGAACAATAGGCGAGCTCAGATCTGTCCTCGGCGAGAAGGCGTGACGCGATGTCCCAGGTCTCGGTGAGCGTCAACGGCCGCTCCTACATCGTCGCCTGCGACGAGGGGGAGGAGGAGCATCTCAGGGAGCTCTCGCGCTACATCGACAAGCACGTATCCTCGCTCGCCGACAGCATCGGGCAGGTCGGCGATTCCCGCCTTCTCCTCATGGCGGGGCTGCTGGTCTGCGACGAGCTTTCGGACGCGCTGACGCGCCTCGACGAGCTCGAGCAGGAGATCCAGAGCCTCAAGGATGTCCGCTCCACGATCATCGAGAAGGCCAAGACCTCCGAATCCCAGGTCGCCGAGGTGCTCGAGAGCGCCGCGCGCCGCGTCGAAGACATTGCGGCGCGGCTCGAGGACGCCTAACTCTAGGAGCGCGGTGCTGCCTGGTGCGTCAGGAGCTCGATTCCCAGGGGCCTTATCGAACGTCCAGGGAGCTGTCCCTGACCGGGGCCCTGGCCCCGGACACACGGCGCCCACCTGCTATGAGCAGGTCCCAGTGGATTCACCCTCCAACGGCCGAGGCGGGCCGCACCCTCGCTTCCCTTCCGGGAGCGCCGCGATGAGCCCGGCGAAGGCGACGCTGCGCCGCGAGGCGCGGGCCCGCCGCGCCGCCCTCGCCGCGTCCCACCCGCGGGCGGGCGAGGCGCTCGCCGCCCTCGCGCCGGGCCTTCTCGCGCTGCTGACGGCGCGCGGCCTGCCGCCCGACATCGCCGGCTATGTCCCGATCCGGGACGAGATCGACGTCCTGCCGCTCCTCGCCGCGCTCGCCGCCGGGCGCGCGCGCCTCTCGCTTCCCGCGACGGAGGGGCGGGACGCGCCGCTCCTCTTCCGCCGCTGGAGCCCGGGCGGGGCGCTTCTCCCCGGGCCGCACGGCACGCGCGAGCCCGCGCCGGAAGCGCCAAGGGCCGCGCCGTGCCTCCTCCTCGTGCCCTGCCTCGCCTTCGACGCCGCCGGCACGCGGCTCGGCTATGGCGGCGGACTTTACGACCGCACGCTCGCCGCCCTCGCGGGGCGGGATGTCCTCGCGCTCGGCTGCGCCTTTTCGGGACAAGAGGTCGCGCGCCTGCCGCGGGAGGCGCATGATCGCCCGCTCGACGGTATGCTGACGGAATCGGGCTTCCGGGCGGGCGCCGCGACGGGCCTCGCCCCCTATTTCGGAAAGGACCTCTGACCTCGTGCGCGTCGTGTTTCTGGGAGACATCGTCGGCCGGGCGGGCCGCGCCGCCATGGCCGAGCATCTGCCGCGGCTCAAGGACCGCCTGAAGCCCGACGCGATCGTCGTCAACGGCGAGAACGCGGCCGGCGGCTTCGGCATCACCGAGCGCATCGCGGGCGAGCTCTTCGACCTCGGCGTCGACGCCATCACCACGGGCAACCACGCCTTCGACCAGCGCGAATCCCTTTCGACCTTCGCCTCGGAGCCGCGCCTCCTGCGGCCGCTGAACTATCCCCTGGGCACGCCGGGGCGGGGCGAGGGGCTATTCCTCCTGCGCCGGGGCCCGGCGGAGGGCGCGCGCCTGCTCGTCGTCAACGTGATGGGCCGCGTCTTCATGGAGCCGCTCGACGATCCCTTCGCCGCCGTCGAGGCCGCGCTCGGCGCCTGCCCGCTCAAGGCCGAGGCCGACTTCGTCCTCGTCGACGTCCATGCCGAGGCGACCTCGGAGAAGATGGCGATGGGCCATTTCTGCGACGGGCGGGCGAGCCTCGTCGTGGGCACGCACAGCCACGTGCCGACGGCGGACGCGCAGATTCTTCCCCAGGGCACGGCCTATCAGACCGATGCCGGCGCCTGCGCCGACTACGACTCGGTGATCGGCATGGAGAAGGACGAGCCGCTGAACCGCTTTACCCGGAAAATCCCCGGCGGGCGCTTTCAGCCGGCGGAGGGTCCGGCGACCTTATGCGGCATCTTCGTCGAGAGCGACGAGGCCACCGGCCTTGCCCTGCGCGCCGCCCCGATCCGCCTCGGCGGCCGTCTCATCGAGGCGCTCCCCGAGCCCTGAACGGCCCACGAACGCCCACAAAAGCCCGGGTCATGATCGCCGATGCTCGCGCAAATCCGGCGCATGATCGCGATCCCCCGCGCGCGCCCCGCCGGAGGCCGGGCGGGCGCCCCCGCAAGGCGTCCATCGGCGGGGATAGAGCGCGCGGCGCGGGGTCCTTCTCCCTCGGGAGAAGGACAGGATGAGGGGCCCGAACTTTCCGGGGCAGGTGGACGTTTCCTCCGGCTCCGGCGGGCCACGTCTTTGAATCGCCCGACGATCCAGATTCCGTCGCGGTCGCGCCGGATCGGCGAAGGGCCGGTACCCGGTTTTTCGCCCGGCGCTCTAGGATCGCCTCGGCACCGAAATGGCCGTGCCGTACACCGCGATATCCGCTGCGCTCATCTTCATTTGCCGGGCCAGATCGCGCCATCCGGCGAGGGCCTGCGAAACCTCGCCGACAATCGCCGCCGCCTCGCCGTCCTTCAGCGCGAAGAAGCGGGCCGCGCGACGCGCGAGGTCGAGGTCGGCTTCGGGGCCTTCCTCCGAGATCCACGTCGTCAGCTCACGTGGCTTTTCGTGGGCCGGGACCGGATTGAGGTCGTAGGCCGGCGAGAGCCTCCAGCCGCCTTCCCCGTCATGGAGGAAGCCGTGATTGCGCATGTGGTCGTCGAGATTGCCGATCTGCACGTTGACGACGATCCGCCGCCACAGCTCGTGCAGATCCTCGATCGGCCGGCTGGAATGCATGCGGACGGCTTCCGCTATGTCCGTATACGCAGCATCATCGCCGTCGTTGAGCCCGAGAAGGCTCATCGCGGAGAGGAAGTGCACGCGCCGGCCGTCCTGCCGGTCGAAGCGCCGGACGAGCGCGACGGGACGGCCGGCGACGTCCAGGAGGCGGGCCCGCGCCGCGTTCACGCCGGCCCTGCGGGCGAGCTCGAGCGCCAGCACCTCGCCATGGGGAATGCTGCGCTCGTCGTCGGGCTTGGGGAACTTGGCGATGGCGAGCGTTCCGTCCACGTCCTCGACCGCCGATTTGGGGCGTGCGCCGCCGAGGGGCGAGCCCTCGTTGAGGAGAAGACGCAGGTCCTCCGCGGTCTCGCTTTCTTCCAGCACGGCGTCCGCGGCATTGAGCAGGGCCGGTAGCCGGACGAGCGGGGGAACGCGGTGGCGGCCGACATCGTGGTCGAACGTCTGCTCGCCCTCGCGCCGGTAACGCAGGGCGCCGATCCGCGTGCGGTCGGCGATCGCCAGGAGATAGTCGATCTCGGAGAGGCTGCGCACCGTTCCCGCCTTGCGGAAGGCGCGCGTGACGAGCTGGCGGCCCCAGCGGTCCGGCGCGGTGTCGCGCAGGGCGCCCGGCAAGGCGGATTTGTCCGAGGACGTATGGATCGGCCCGGCGCCGAGCGGCAGATTGGCCGGGTCGATGGCGAAGCCTCGCGGGTCCTTGCGCCAGTCGTCGGCATAGTCGAACGCCGAGCTTCGGCCGCCGCGCCTCGCGAGGAAGCGGCAATGCCCAACGAGACGGGTCTCGCCGCCGATCTCGATATGGACCTCGATCGCGTCGGTCATGCGGGCACGCTCTTCCGGCGCCGAGGCGAGACGATGCGCTTGGGGAGGCGGTCCTCGTCGATGTCGAGGCCAAGGGCATCCTCGGTCCGGTCGGCGGCCTGACCCAGGCCGTCGGCGAGGCCCAGAATGGCCAGCACCGTCGCGTAGATGCCGATGGAGACCGTCGGATCGCCCCGTTCCACCTTGTGGAGCGTGTTGCGGCTGACGAAGGCGCGCTCCGCCATGGAGACCGTGGAGATGCGCCGCTTGCGCCGCGCGACGGCGATGTCGGCGCCGAGCTTGAGAAGCGCCCGCCGGGCCGGCCTGGGCAACGTGTCGGTCGCGGAGGACTTCATGCGCAACGTCCTATAGAATGAGCGTTAACGATCCATATGCTCAGTATATAGGACAAATATGGCTCGGCCGGAAGGGCGGTCCATGCCTCCCGCCAACGTCGATTCCGTGCGGTTCCGATGGGCATCGTGTCCCGGGGATTGGCCGGATCGGTATCGCCCGTTACGGCCCCGCCTCAATCGAGGCGTATCGGCCCTGCCGGTGCCGGCGAGAAGCCGCATCGCGCGTAGAAGGGCCCGACCTCCGGAAAGAAGTCGACATGGAGCCATTCGCAGCCCGCCTCGCGCGCCGACGGACATCCCGCGGCTCGACCGCGGGACCCACAATCCCGGTGCTGATGGTTATCGGTTCTGCGGCCGAAACGACGGTCGTCGGACAGAGCCTCAATAGTCCCTGACGCACTGCCAGACGATTTGCGACGTGCAGACCACTCTCTTCTCGCCGACGACCGTGATTTCGCCGTCGCTGGCGTCGCTGTCCGGGCTCGGCTTGGTCACCACCACCGTCCGGCAGCTCTGGGTCGTCCTGGGCTTCCAGGAGGAACCCTCCGGGCACAGACCGGGATCGTCCTCCGGCGGCAGCTTGAACGCGCAGACCCCTTCGACGCGCGTCGAGCAGACGACCTCGGTCACGCACACATCCGGCGGGATCGCTTCTCCCGTCTGGGATTCCGCGCAGTCCTTGATGAGCTTCTGCACGTTTGAAAGCGATCCTGCGGTCCCCGAAACTTCGGGACATTTTATTAGCTCGATCTCCTGCCACTTGCGGACGAGCTTGTCCTTCTCGCACGTCTTCCCACTACCCCTGCCGAGCCAGGACCAGAGGTCGTTGAGATAGGCGATCCATTCCCAGTCCTCGCCGAGCGCCTCGCGCGCCTTGATCGGGTCGCCGGGCGGAAGGGTCCATTGCCCGCGCACGGCCTCTGCCTTGCCCGTTGCGCGCTCCTTGCGTCGCTCCTCCAGGTATTCGCGTAGGCCCTTCGGGACCGGCCGCTTCTCGATCTCGACCTGCGGGGCTGGCTTGGGCTTGTCGTCCGCGTCCTTCGCGGCCAGAACGCTCGTCGTGCCGAAGGCGAGCGTCGCCAGCACGCCGGCCGTGATCAACGCAGAGCGCATTGTCCATCCCCCTAATTGCAGCCGACAGAGCACGCTCGTTTCATCCCAAGACGAATTCGTCTCAGGCACATATCTATATAGCTCACGGACAGAAATGGCCGCGCCGAATCTCACCAACTATTCGGGTGACCCCCAAATGGACCCCGACAAATATCCTATCGATCTTCTTTGATGCCGCAAGCACAATCTTCGCCGACCGCGTGCGCCCGGTCGTCATCGAGCACGACATTTTTTTCAGGCCGTCTCCGCGGTCGAGGCGCCCCGATCACGGGGACGCCGACCGAGGGCCGCTGAGGTGACGCGAACCCCTATCCCTCCGCCTCCCCCACATGCCGCCCGGCGTCCTGCCGCTTATGCAGGACACGGACGACCGCGATGCCGGGGGGCGTTTCGACGAAATAGACGACGTGGCTGCTGCTCTAGGCGAGAGATTTGCGGATGCGCCGCAGGGCCGTCCTGCCGTCGACCGTCCGGCCGGCCCCGAGATCCGCGAGGCCCTTGCCGATCTCGGCGCGGAGCTGCGCGAGCTTCGCGGCCCGTAGCTCGTCGAATTCGGCCTGCGAGACGGCGACCGCGACGGGCTTGCCGTGCTTCTCGATCGTCATTGGCTCGCGCCGGGTCGCGGCGAGCCGCTGGCCGAACCGGTTCTTGGCGTCCTGGGCGGCCATTTTCGGAATCCGGTCATCTCGTGCATCTCAGCCAAAATAGCTTGAACGCCCAGTCTGAAAAAAGGAGGTTGATGGCTTCTCGCTGGCGGCTACACCGGCACCTGGCCGTTCAGGTACCACATGCCTGCGAAGGCGGCGGCGACGGCGGCGAGGTAGCCGGCGAAGAGGCCGGTGTGCTGGGTCGCGAAGCGCGTGACGGTGCCGCCGGTGAGGGCGCGTCCGGCGAAGAAGAGGATGGCGAGCGGCCAGGAGAGCGAGGCGGCCGTCGACTGCACGCCGGACCAGAAGCTCTCGCGCTGCTGGAGCGTGTTGCCGCCGAGCGTGAAGGCCGAGGCCGCCGCGGCATAGGCCATCACCACGTCGCCCGACTGCGCCGGCAGGCGAAAGCCCGTCTGCGCGTGGATCTGGTCGCCGACGGGGCCGAAGACCGTGCGCATCGTCTCCTGATAGAGGCCGATGGCCTGGGCGTAGGCGCCCTTCCATTCGACGAGGCCGGGAAAGAGCGTGTCGCCCGCGCTCGCGAGCGCCAGAACCGTGACGCCGAGGCTCGCCGCCAGCCACGCATAGGCGAGGAGCTTCATCGGAGAAAAGGCCTTCAGAAGCGCGTCCATCCTCGCACCCCCATCGCTAGCCCACCCGAGCCGATCATAGTCCGGGGGCGGCGCAGCGGCAATCGCATGCCGCGCCGCCCCCCGCCGCGCGCCTCTACGCCGCGTACTCGTCGCGGAAGCGCACCCAGGCCATGGGGAAGGCGAGGGCGTCCTCGTCGCGGCCCTTCGGCATCAGGTCGAGAAGGGCGTAGGTGCCGTTCAGCGCGTCGAGCCCGCGCCCATAGGTCGAGTAGGCGTGGAAGATCGCTCCGTCCTCGGACCTGTAGAAGGCGCTGAAGCCGGGGCGCTCGCCGGACGCGACCGTGCTCGGCGCGTAGTTGTAGGTGCCCGGGCCGCGGCGCGGCTCGCCCTCCTCGAAGGAGACGGCGAAGTCGAAGTTGAAATCTCCGTCTCCGGACGACACCCACGGGAAGCGCCAGCCGAGCCGGCGCGCATGGGCCGCGAGCTTGGCGGGCGCGGCGCGCGAGACGGCCGCGAAGCTCACGTCGCGCGCGGCGAGATGGGGCAGGCTCGCATCCATGTGGTCCGCCCAGAAGGAGCAGCTCTTGCAGGGCGCGGCGGCGTCGGGCGCGAACATGAGGTGCTGCACGAGGAGCTGGCTCCTCCCCGCGAAGAGGTCGGCAAGGCTCGAGCGGCCCTTCGCGCCTTCGAACGTGTACGTCTTGTCGAGGCGCACGAAAGGCAGCGCGCGGCGCAGGCGCGCCACCTCGTCGCGCCGGCGCGTGAGCGCCTTCTCCGCCGCGAGCAGCTCCAGGCGCGCCGTCAGCCAGTCCTCGCGCGACACGGCGCGCGCGGCCTTCTCCTCGACGTTCGGTTCCATGGCCGGATGCATTCTCTCTCTCCTTGGCTTGCGGGCGCGCCCCGGGGACGGAGCCGCGCCATCCATCAACGATGGTGTTGACTATCATCCGATCAGTTGATAGTCAACGAGTACGTTGATTGATTGCGCGCAAGGTGTCGGCCGCGCGCCCCGGCTAGGAGGTCCCCATGATCTGCTGCATCCTCGGCGCCATTCTCGCGGGCAACCTCGCTCTGGCGGCGCGGCTCGCCTGGCCGCGGCTCGCCCGGCCGCTGTTCGGGGGACGGCCGTTGGGAGGGCTCGGCCCGCGCGGGCGGGCGGCGGCGCTCGTCCTGCCTTTCGTCGCGGCGCTCGCCCTCGCCGGGCTCGTCGCGGCGCGCCCGGCGGGCGAGGGCGCGCGCCTCGCCGCGGGAAGCTTCCTGCCCGCCTGCCTCGCCCCTCGCGCGCATGGCGATTGAGCGCCGGCCGACATCTCTCCATACTGGCGGCCGCGCGGGCGGGGGGACCTGCGGTCCGCCGGGAGGAGGCGCAAGGTGAGCTTCGTCGAGAAATCCCTGGGGCCGAACGAGCACGTCGTCGCGCGCGCGCATTTCCACTGGCTCTACACGGCGCAGGCGCTTCTCGCCCTTCTCGTGCTCGGCGTCCTCGTCATCGGCATCTTCATCTTCGTCGGCATGATGGTGCGCAAGGCGACGACGGAGATCGCCGTCACCAATCGCCGCTTCATCATGAAGACGGGCCTCTTCCGCCTGGACGCGAAGGAGTTCAGCCTGCGGAACATCGAGGGCGTGCGCGTGCACCAGGGTTTCTTCGGGCGCATCTTCGGCTACGGCAAGCTCACCATCGAGGGCACCGGCACCGACCGCTACGAGCTGCCGATCATCGCCGACGCCATCGCCTTCAGCTGCGCGATCGAGACCGCCCGCGAGAAGATGTGAGGCCTCGCGGGCCGGCGCCCGGCGACCTCCGTCAGGCCCCGGACGACATCTTGCGCAGGGACTCGCAGGCGGCGGCGTTGCCGGCCTTGCAGCCCATCTCGTAGGCCGCGAGCGCGCCGGGCACGTCCTTCGGGCCGCCTTCGCCCTTGGCGCGCATGACGCCGAGATTCTTGCAGCCGAGGCCGTTGCCCCCGGCGCAGGCGGTCTCGAAAGCCGCGCGGGCGCCCACGGGATCGGCGGGGCCGCCCTGGCCGAAATACATCATCTCGCCGAGCCCCTCGCAGCCGGCCGCGCCCTTGTCCTTGCAGGACCTGGCGTAGTAGGCGCGCGCGGATGCCGGGTCGATGGCGCCGCCCTCGCCGTTGCGCAGCATGTAGGCGAGGTTGCTGCAGCCCTTGGGGTTCGACGCCTCGCAGGCCTTCTTGTAGGCCGCGCGCGCGCCCGCCAGGTCGGCGGGGCCGCCCTCGCCCATTTTCAGCAAGACGCCGAGATTGTTGCAGCCCTTGCCGTCATTGCCCCGGCAGGCCTTGTCGTAGGCCGCGCGCGCGCCGACCGCGTCGACGGGCCCGCCCTCGCCCTTCTCGAGGGTGAGGCCGAAATCGTAGCAGGCCCTCGCAAAGTCGAGATCGCACGCCTTCTTGAGGACGGTCCGCGCGCCCGGGTGGTCCTCGCCCCCGCCATCGCCGTTGAGGCGCATGATCCCGAGATTGAAGCATCCGCGCGGGTCGTTCGCGGCGCAGGCCGTCTGATAGTCGCGGCGCGCGCCGGCGGGGTCCTTCGGGCCGCCGCGCCCGGTCTCCTTCAGATAGCCGAGATTGGTGCAGGCGCGCGCGACGCCGCCCGTGCAGGCCTTGGCGTTGAGGGCCCGCGCGCCGGCCTCGTCGGGAGGCCCGCCTTCGCTCTTTTCCAGCATCAAAGCGAGATTGACGCAGGCCATCAATTCGCCGCCGTCGCAGCCCTGCCGATAGGCGGTGCGGGCTCCGGGCGCGTCCGCCGGCCCGCCTTCGCTGCGCTGGCGCATGACGCCGAGATTGTGGCACGACAAGGCGTCGCCGCTGCGGCAGGCCTTCTCGAAGACGAAGCGCGCCCCGCTCAGGTCCTTCGGCCCGCCATCGCCCCGATACAGCATGACGCCGAGCTGGCCGCAGGCGCTCGCGACGCCGCTGTCGCAGATCCGCGTGAGCGCGGCCCGCACCGAGGCCTCGTCCGTGGACTGCACGACGGGCACGCGCAGGGCCGCGAGCTCCACGGGCGCCGCCGCGTCGCGCGCGACGTGCGAGCGCACGGAATCGTCCGCCGGCCCCCTATCGGAGGGCTCGGCGAGATCGAAGGCGGCAAGGACCCGCTCGGCCGCGCCCTCGCTCGCCGCGCCGTTCCGCTCCGCCGTTTGAGGCGAATTGCCGCCCGCGCATCCCCACAGGATTGTGCCGGCGAGCATGAGCCCCGCCGCCTGCCCCAGTCGCCCAAGCATGGCCGTTCCCTTCCCCGTGCGTTCCCCGAGGAACCCTAGATGCAGGGCGGAAAGGCGGCAAGATAGACGAATCGTCCATTGGACGGCCGGCACGCGGGCGATCCACGCCATTGCTCCGTACCGGGATCGAATGGCCTCGGGGGCCGCTAGTGAATCCGTACCGGGAGCTTCGTGTAGCCCTTGACGAAATGGGAGGGCACGCGCTCGGGCTCGCCCACGACCTCGATGCGGTCGAAGCGCTTGAGGATCTCCTCCCAGAGGATGGCGAGCTGAAGCTCGGCGAGTCGGTTGCCGACGCAGCGATGGATGCCGAAGCCGAAGGAGAGGTGCTGGCGCGGCCTCGCGCGGTCGATGACGAGCTCGTCGGGGCGCTCGATCGCGGCCTCGTCGCGATTGCCCGAGACGTACCACATGACGACCTTGTCGCCCTTGGCGATCTTCTTCTCCCCGAGCTCGGCGTCCGCGAGCGCGGTGCGGCGCATATGGGCGAGCGGCGTCTGCCAGCGGACGATCTCGGGCACCATGCTGGCGACGAGCCCGTGATCCGCGCGCAGCTTGTCGTACTCGCCCGGGAAGAGGTTCAGCGCCAGCACGCCGCCGGTCATCGAATTGCGCGTCGTGTCGTTGCCGCCGACGATGAGCAGGATGAGGTTGCCGAGATATTCGCGCGCATCCATGCCGCGCGTCGCCTCGCCATGCGCCATCATGGAGATGAGGTCGGGCCGGGGAGCCTCGTTGACGCGCGCGTTCCAGAGCTCGGTGAAATAGGCGAGGCATTCGAGCAGCTCGCGCCGCCATTCCTCGTCGGAGGCGACGATGGCGCGGTTGTTGCGGCCCGTGGCGACGTCGGACCAGCGCGTGAGCTTGCGCCGGTCGGCCAGGGGAAAGTCGAAGAGCGTCGCGAGCATCAGCGTGGTGAGCTCGATCGAGACGCGGTCGACCCAGTCGAAGGTCTCGCCGCGCGGCAGCCCGTCCAGCACCGTCGCCGTGCGCTCGCGGATGAGGCCGGCCATGCGCTCGAGATTGTCCGGCGCGACGATGGGGCTCACGGTCTTGCGCTGCACGTCGTGCTTCGGGGGGTCCATCGCGATGAACATCGGCAGCGGAAAGTCTTCGAGCTGATCGACGATGGTGATGCCGCCGAGCCGCGCGTCGGACGAGAACACCTGATGGTTGGTGTCGACCGCCATGATGTCCTTGTAGGTCGTGACCGACCAGTAGGGACCCTGCGGCGAGGCGGGGCAGTAGTGCACCGGGTCCTCGCGCCGCAGCCGGGCGAAATAGGGCCAGTGCGCGTCGCGGCGGAAGAGCTCGGGGTTCGCGACGTCGATCTCCTCGACCGGCAGGCTCGCGAGGTCGAGATCGGCGCGCGCGCGCCAATAGGCCTGGACAGCCTCGGTGTCGTGCACCGAGGGAATGGCGGGATGCGCCGGCACGTTCATGGCTTTCTCCCTTGCGCGGCCGCCTCGGGGCGGATCTTTGGGCGCCAGTATGCCCCCGCCGCTCGCGGGCGCAAAGGCGGCGCCCATTGCGCGCGGGGGCGCGCCCGGTCTATGCGGTTGCCGGCAAACGCCTCGAGGAGCCCCCATGGCCGGCCATTCGCAGTTCAAGAACATCATGTTCAAGAAGGGCGCGAAGGATGCCCGCCGCGCCAAGCTTTTCACCAAGCTCGCGCGCGAGATCACGGTCGCCGCGAAGGCCGGCCTTCCCGACCCCGCGATGAACCCGCGCCTGCGCCTCGCGGTGCAGAACGCGCGCGCCCAGTCCATGTCGAAGGACGTGATCGAGCGCGCCATCAAGAAGGCGCAAGGGGGCGATGCGGAGAGCTACGAGGAGGTGCGCTACGAGGGCTTCGGGCCCGGCGGGGTCGGCATCATCGTCGAGGCGCTGACCGACAACCGCAACCGCACGGCCGGCGAGGTGCGCGCGGCCTTCACCAAGAACGGCGGCAATCTCGGCGAGACGGGCGTCGTCTCCTTCATGTTCGCGCGGGTGGGCATCGTCTCCTATCCGGCGGATGCCGGCGATGCCGAGGCCATGCTCGACGCCGCGATCGAGGCCGGCGCGGACGAATGCGAGTCGCGGCCGGAAGGCCACGAATTCGTCACCTCGGTCGAATCGCTCAATGATGTGCGCGCGGCCCTTGAGGAGCGCTTCGGCGAGGCCGAGAGCGCCAAGCTGGTGTGGCGGCCGCAGAGCCTCGTCGCGGTCGAGGACGAGGAGGTCGCGGCGAGCCTCCTCAAGCTTCTCGACATTCTCGAGGACAATGACGACGTGCAGAGCGTCACCGCCAATTTCGAGATGTCGGACGAGGTGATCGCCGCCGCCGCCGGTTGAGCGAGGACAAGGGCCGGGATGCGCATTTTGGGTCTCGATCCGGGCTTGCGGTCGACCGGCTGGGGCGTCGTCGCGCTTCAGGGCACGCGCCTCGCCCATATTGCGCACGGCGTGGTGTCGCCCTCCGCGAGCCTCGATCTCGGCCGCCGGCTCGTCGCGATCTTCGATGCCGTCGGCGCGGTCCTCGCCGAGCACGCCGTCGAGCACGCCGCCATCGAGGAGACCTTCGTCAGCCGCGACGCGCGCGGCACGCTGAAGCTCGGCCAGGCGCGGGCCGCCGCCCTGCTCGCGGCCGCCAAGGCGGGGCTCGACGTCGCGGAATACGCGCCCAACCTCGTGAAGAAATCCGTGGTCGGCGCGGGGCACGCGGGCAAGGAGCAGGTACGCTTCATGGTGATGCGGCTTCTGCCCGCCTGCGAGGTCGCGAACGAGCACGCCGCCGACGCGCTCGCGGTCGCCATCTGCCACGCCCATCACGGCCTCGCGCCCGCGCGCCGCCTCGCCGCGGGGGCCGCGCGATGAGGGGGCGCCATTGGCACGCCTTTGCCGCAACTTCGAAGGCCCATGCCTTGCGGGACGTCGCTCCAGGGTTCCTCTCCCATCGGGAGAGGACAGGTGAAGGGCCCGCCCACCGGGATGGATGCGGGCGTTTGCCCCTGCGCCGCCCGTCCCCTCGCCCCGACCCTCTCCCCAGGGAGAGGGGGACGAGAGGGCAGTCATGATCGGCAAGCTCAAGGGCACGATAGACGAGACGGGCACGGACCATCTCGTGCTCGATGTCGGCGGCGTCGGCTATCTCGTGCATGTCTCGGCGCGCACGCTGGGCGCGCTCGAAGGGAGCACGGCCCCCGTGACGCTCCATATCGAGACGCATCTCAGGGAAGAGAGCCTCAGGCTCTACGGCTTCCCGAGCCCGCGCGAGCGCGACTGGTTCCGCGCGCTCCAGACCGTGCAGGGCGTCGGCGCGAAGGTCGCGCTCGCCGTGCTTTCCGTCGCCGAGCCCGACCGCCTCGCCGAGGCGGTCTTCGCGGGCGATGAGAAGCTCTTTGCGCGCGCCGCCGGCGTCGGGCCGAAGCTCGCAAAGCGCCTCGCCTCCGAGCTCAAGGACCGCATGCCCGCCGGCGCGCCGGTCATCCGCCTGCAGAAGAAGGGGAAGGGCGCCGCGGCCGAGGCGCCGCCGACCCCGGAAGGAGAGGCCTTGTCCGCCCTCGTCAATCTCGGCTACGCCATGGGCGAGGCGCAGCGGGCGCTCGCCGCCGCGCAGGCGCGCGCGGGCAGCGAGGCCGCGCTCGACCGCCTCATCGTTGAAAGCCTGCGGGAGCTCGCCCGATGAGCGGCACGGCCGAAGAGACGCGCCTCGTGGGCGCCGACGCGCAAGGGGGCGAGGGCGCCGAGCCCTCCCTGCGCCCGCAGCGCCTCGCCGAGTTCGTCGGCCAGGAGGCGATGCGCAAGAACCTCGCCGTCTTCATCGAGGCGGCGCGCGGGCGCGGCGAGGCGCTCGACCACACGCTCTTCTTCGGGCCGCCCGGCCTCGGCAAGACGACGCTCGCGCAGATCGTCGCGCGCGAGCTCGGCGTCAATTTCCGCGCGACCTCGGGGCCCGTGCTCGCCAAGGCGGGAGACCTCGCCGCGATCCTCACCAATCTCGAGCCGCGCGACGTCCTCTTCATCGACGAGATCCACCGCCTCTCGCCGACGGTGGAGGAGATCCTCTATCCGGCGATGGAGGATTTCGAGCTCGACCTCGTCATCGGCGAGGGACCGGCCGCGCGCTCGGTGCGCATCTCGCTGCCGCCCTTCACGCTCGTCGGCGCCACGACGCGCATGGGCCTCCTCGCGACGCCCCTGCGCGACCGCTTCGGCATTCCCGTGCGGCTCAACTTCTATTCGCCCACGGAGCTTTGCACCATCGTGGAGCGCGCGGCGGCGCTTCTGAAGCTCGACATCACCGCCGACGGCGCGCGCGAGATCGCCGCGCGCGCCCGGGGCACGCCGCGCGTCGCGGGGCGGCTCCTCAAGCGCGTGCGCGACTTCGCCTCGGTCGAGGGCGCGCGCCTCGTCGACGCGCGCGTCGCGGACCGCGCGCTCGCCCGCCTCGAGGTCGACAAGCTCGGCCTCGACGGGCTCGACCACCGCTACCTCCGGCTCGTCGCCGAGAAGTTCCTCGGCGGGCCGGTCGGCATCGAGACGATCGCCGCCGCCATGTCGGAGCCGCGCGACGCCATCGAGGACATCATCGAGCCCTATCTCCTGCAGGAGGGCTTCCTCCAGCGCACCCCGCGCGGGCGCGTGCTCTCGCCCCGCGCCTTCGCCCATCTCGGCCTCGCGGTCCCGAAGGGCGGCGTCGGCGACCTCTTCACGGACGGCGAGGGGGAGGGCGCATGAGCGCGGACGCGCGTAGCGCAGTCGCTCTGCACACGAGGTCGTGGTGACTCTGGTGATCGGCCGTTCGCCCCCCAAAGCAACGTCATCCCGCGGCTCGACCGCGGGACCCATATTCCCGGCGCCGGTGGCTGGGTCCCGCGGTCGAGCCGCGGGATGACGTCGTATATGTGGGGCCGCACTTGCGGATCGCACGCGGCGCCCGGCTCGGGGATGCGGGGGCGCGATCGCGCCGGTGCCGGACGGACGGCGAGGGGGAGGGCGCATGAGCGCGGACGCGGCGGCGGGCCGGCTCGAGGGGGGCGTGCACATCCTCCCGGTGCGGATCTATTACGAGGACACGGATTTTTCCGGCATGGTCTACCATGCGAACTATCTGCGCTATTTCGAGCGCGGTCGGTCGGACTTCCTGCGCCTCGCGGGCATGAGCCACGCCGAGCTCCTGGCGCTCGAGGCGCCGCTCGCCTTCACCATCGAGCGCATCGAGGTCGATTTCCTGCGTGCGGCCCGCATCGACGATCTCCTCACGGTGCGGACGGTCTATTCCGAGGCGCGCGGCGCGCGCCTCAAGGCGCTCCAGGACATCCGCCGGGACGGGGAGGAGATCGCCCGCGCCCGCGTCCACGCCGCCTGCATCAGCCTCGAGGGGCGCCCGCGCCGCCTGCCGAGGGAGCTCGCCGAGCGGCTCGGGCCGATCCTCAAGGACGGGCTTCCCGACATGCGCGCAGGCTGAGGCGCCGACGCCGGACCCGCGGGCCGGCTCGGCGGATCGAAGGTTCAAGCTTTCTTAAAGTTCGACGGCCTAGCCTCGGGCCGGCTTCGGGCCCGCCCGGGGCCCTCTCGCTCGCGCGCGCCGGCGCATGGCGGCAGCGTCGACCGCGCCCCATGCCGAAAGAGAGGCGCCGATGATACAAAGGCTCTGGACCGGCAGATCGCTGCGCTACTGGATCGCGGTGGGCATGTCGCTCGCGCTCGTGCCGGTCGCGCTGTCCGCCGTCGCCGGCTATTTCCTGCTCGACAGGGGCGTCATCGCCTCGTTCCACCACGTCGCCGCGCGCCAGCGCGACGAGGTCGTCCCGGCGCAGCGCCTTTCGGGGCTGCTGTGGGAGACGCTCGTTCCGGTCGACGAGTTCGTCGACGAGGGCGGCCTTCACCGCTCGCTCGCCTATCGCGGGATGCGCGAGCGCATCGAGGCGGCGTTCGCGGTCCTCCATGCGCGCGCGGCGGACGATCTTGAGGTGCTGAGCCTCGCCGAGCGCGCGCGCGACGACTGGACGGCGGCGGACGGCCTCGCCACGGAGCTGATCTCCGTCGAGCGGGCGCCCGGCGATCCGCAGGCCGCCGAGCTCATGGAGCGCTTCCACGGCACGATCGCCAAGACCGCGGACAAGCTCGCGGCCGTCAACGGATGGCTCGCGGCCGAGGTTCAGAAGGACCACGATGCGGCCGTCCACGCCTACGACCGGGCGGCGCTGCTGGCGGGCTTCGCCGGCATCGTCTGTGTCCTGACCATGATCTCGGGCGTCCTCGTCATCGGGCGCATCCTCAAATCGAGCGTCGACCGCCTCGTCGACGGCGCGGCGCGCTTCGCGGAAGGCGACCGCGACCACCGCATCGACGTCACCGTGCCGCCCGAGCTGCGCAAAGTCGCCGACGAGTTCAACCGGATGATCCGGCGCATCCAGGAATCGGAGAGCGCGCTCGCCGACCTCGCGCGCCGCGACGGCCTCACGAAGCTGCGCAACCGGCGCGCCTTCGACGAGGAGCTGGCGGAGAGCTTCGCGCGCCTGCGCCGCCAGGGCGAGCCGTTCTCGCTGCTGGCGCTCGACATCGACCACTTCAAGCGCGTGAACGACACCCATGGCCATTCGGCGGGCGACCAGGTGCTGCGCGAGCTGGCGCAGACGGCCACATCGGGGCTGCGCCCCTTCGATCTCGTCTTCCGCACGGGCGGCGAGGAGTTCTCGGTCATCCTTCCGGGCACGGACGCGGCCTCGGCGCACGAGGCGGCCGAGCGCCTGCGCGAGGCGATCGCGGCCCGCCCGGTCGCGGCGGACGGCGCGCAGATCCCCGTGACGGTGAGCGTCGGCCTCGCCGAGGCCGTGGACGGCATGGACCCGAAGGAGCTCGTCGAGGCGGCCGACGCGGCGCTCTACCGCGCCAAGGCGGAGGGGCGCAACCGCGTCGTCGCGAGCCCGGGCGGGGCGCGGCCCGACGAGCCCTGGGCGAGCGTGCGCGCGCTCGCGGCGCGCGGCCGCTGAGGCGCGCCGGGAGGGCGCGCGGCGCCTCGGCCCCTGCCGGCGGCGAGGGCCGGAGCCCGTAAGCGGCGCCGCACGGGCCTTTCCGGCCCGAAGGCGAGGGCAGCGGCACGCCATGCGCCCCGGCCCCAGTTTGGCCCAAATGTTCCTTGAGGGTCGCTCCTTGCGCGAGGCCGGTCGGCGTGCTTGCCGGCCGGAGGTCGCGCCCGCGGGGAATGACGGGGTACTCGGGAACGACTTGAAGCGTGGCGGCGGCGAGCCGCGCGGCGCCGAGGCGGCCGTGGGATTCGCCGGGGTCCTGGGAATTGCGGCCGGCGCGGTCTATCCTCGCCGGCGCCGGAGTGGCCGCGCGGCGTCGGGGCCGCTCGTGCGAGAGATGTGAAGGCTAGCGGGGCAGGGCATGGAACCGACTGTGGGCACGGACGCGACCGATTTCTCGTTGCTGGCGATCTTTCTTCGCGCCGACCTTGTGGTGCAGGTGGTGATGGCGGGGCTCGTCTTCGCCTCGTTCTGGAGCTGGGCGATCATCATCGACAAGATGCTGAAGCTCGGGCACCTGAAGCGCATGGCCGACCGTTTCGAGGACGTGTTCTGGTCCGGCAAGTCGCTCGACGAGCTGCATCAGGCCTTCTCCTCGCGCGCCGACCATCCGATGGCGGCGATGTTCTCCTCCGCCATGCGCGAATGGCGCCGCTCGCTCGAGGGCGGCGAGGGGCGCGGCCTCCTCGGCGGCCTCAAGGAGCGCATCGACAAGGTGCTGCACGTGACGCTGATGCGCGAGATGGAGGGCGTCGAGCGCCATATGAGCTTCCTAGCCACCATCGGCACGACCGCCCCCTTCATCGGCCTCTTCGGCACGGTGTGGGGCATCATGAGCGCCTTCCAGAACATCGCGATCATGCGCGACACCAATCTCGCGATCGTCGCGCCGGGCATCGCCGAGGCGCTCTTCGCGACCGCGCTCGGCCTCTTCACCGCCATCCCGGCCTATTTCGCCTACAACAAGTTCTCGAACGATCTCGGGCGCTACGCGACGCGCCTCGAAGGCTTCGCCGACGAATTCTCGGCCATCGTCTCGCGCCAGATCGATCAGAGGAGAGGCTGAATGGCGCTCTCCCTGCCGCCCGGCAGCTCGCGACGGCGCTCCGCCTACCGGCCGATGAGCGAGATCAACGTGACGCCGCTCGTCGACGTCATGCTCGTGCTGCTCATCGTCTTCATGGTCGCCGCGCCCCTCCTCACGGTGGGCGTGCCGGTCGACCTCCCCAAGACGCGCGCGGCGCCGGTCCAGGGCGACACCGAGCCCCTCACCATCACGCTGCAGTCCGACGGCAGCATCTTCCTCCAGGAGACGCCGGT
The DNA here is from genome assembly GCA_024236075.1 of Alphaproteobacteria bacterium. GTDB lineage: Bacteria > Pseudomonadota > Alphaproteobacteria > JACAEB01 > JACAEB01 > JACAEB01. The sequence goes on from JACKLE010000002.1 coordinate 56,866, forward strand.
CGAGCTCGAGCAGCTCGGCGAGAGCCTCAAGGCGATCTCCCAGAACGGCTACGATCAGCGCATCTTCTTTCGCGGCGATCAGAACGTCTCGTACGGGCGCGTGATGGACGTGACGGCCGCGATCCACCGCGCGGGCTTCACGCGGGTCGCCTTCGTCACCGAGACCCCGGCCCAGACCAAATAGGACGGGCGGGCGATGCGCACCGGCGTCACAGTTTCGGGCCTCCTGCATGTCGGCGCGTTCGTGCTGATGGTGGTGCCCCTGCCGTTCCTCATGCACGACCGCGCGGCCGAGATGGCGCCGCTGCCGCCGGTCGTCGACATCGTGACCGTCGACGAGATGACCAATATCGCGGCGGCCGCGCCGGCCCCCGAGCCGACGCCGGAGCCCGAGGCCGCGAAGGCGCCCGAGCCGCCGCCGCCCGCGCCCGAGCCCGCGCGCGTCGTCGCCGCGGCGACGCCCGAGCCGGAGGAGTTCCTGCCCGAGCCGGAGGCGATGCCCAAGGAGGAGCCGCCGGCGGCGCCCGTGAAGATGGCGGCCGTTCCGAAGGCCAAGCCCAAGCCGCCCAAGACGCCCGCCAAGCCCGCGCAGCCGCCGAAGAAGCAGGAGAGCTATCTCGACCGCGTCGCGGCGCTCCTCGACAAGATGCCGCGCGAGGACCAGCCGGCCGAGCAGGCCGAGGACGCCAAGAAGGCCAGCGCGAGCGAGGCCATCACGCTGCGCACGCCGGTCGGCAAGGCGAACGCGCTGACGCTCTCGGAGATCGACGCGATCCGTGCGCAGATGGCGCGCTGCTGGAGCTTCCCGGCGGGCGCCGCCTATGCCGAGGAGCTCGTCGTCCATGTGCGCGTCGCGTTCAACCCGGACGGCTCGCTCTCGGGCCGCCCGCAGATCCTCGACACGCTCAAATATCAGACGGGCGACACCTACTTCCGCGCCGCCGCCGACAGCGCCGTGCGTGCCTTATTGCGCTGCCAGCCCTTCACATTGCCGCCCGAAAAATATGATTCCTGGCAGTCGGTCGAGTTCACCTTCGACCCGCGCTACCTCCTCGGCCGCTGAGGCCGGAAGAGACGGGTCCCCATCTGGAGTCTGACGCATGCGACGGCTGCAGCTTGCCGCCTTCCGGTCTCTCTTCACCGCGCTCGTGGCGCTCGCGGCGCTCATGGGCCCCGCCCAGGCCGAGCTCAAGATCACCATCGATCAGGGCAACGCCAATCCGCTGCCCATCGCCGTCGTCAACTTCTTCGGCGAGAGCGCGCAGGAGCAGAAGCTCGGCACCGACATCGCCGACGTCATCACCAACAATCTCCGGCGCACGGGACTCTTCTATCCCATCGACCAGCGCGCCTTCATCGACCGGCTGCCCAATTTCGACGTGACGCCGCGCTTCACCGACTGGCGCATCATCAAGGCGGACGCGCTCGTCACGGGACGGATCGTGCTGCAGGCGGACGGCAAGCTCGTCGCGCAGTTCCGCCTCTGGGACACCTTCGCCGAGGAATATGTCTTCGGCCAGGAGGTGACGAACGAGCTCGCCGAAGGCTGGCGGCGCGTCGCGCACCAGATCAGCGACCTCATCTATCAGCGCCTCACCGGCGAGATCGGCTATTTCGACACGCGCGTCGTCTTCGTCGAGGAGCGCGGGCCGAAGACCAATCGCGTGAAGCGCCTCGTCGTCATGGATCAGGACGGCTACAACCCGACCTATCTCTCCGACGGCAAGCATCTCGTGCTGACGCCCCGCTACAGCCCCGTCGAGGACGTCATCGTCTACATGTCCTACCGCTCCGGCGTGCCGCGGGTCTATCTGCGCGACGTGGCGAGCGGGCTCGAGGAGGTCGTCGGCGACTTTCCGGGCATGACCTTCGCGCCGCGCTTCTCGCCCGACGGCAAGCAGGTCATCTTCAGCCTGGACGACAACGGCAATTCCGAAGTCTACACGATGGATCTGCGCACCCGGGCGGTGAAGCGCCTCACCTTCAACCCCGCCATCGACACCTCGCCCTCCTTCTCGCCGGACGGGCGGCGCGTCATCTTCAATTCCGACCGCGGCGGCTCGCAGCAGCTCTACGTGATGGGCTCGGACGGCTCGAACGTCGCGCGCATCTCCTTCGGCCAGGGCAAATACGCGACGCCGGTCTGGAGCCCGCGCGGCGACCTCATCGCCTTCACCAAGATCTACGAGGGGCGCTTCTACATCGGCGTGATGCGCCCGGACGGCTCGAACGAGCGACTGCTGACCGAGAGCTTCCTCGACGAGGGCCCGACCTGGTCGCCGAACGGCCGCGTGCTGATGTTCTTCCGCCAGGAGCCGACCCGCGCGGACGGCAAGGGCGGCTCGGTGCGGCTCTGGAGCGTCGACATCACCGGCTACAACGAGCGCCCGGTCCCCACCGCCGCCGACGCGTCCGATCCCGCCTGGTCGCCCCGCATCAGCGATTATGCGCATGTGAGGCGCTAAGGTCACCGACTCGTTAGCCCCCACCCCGTCATCCCGGAGCCTAGGCGAGCCCGGAAATGCTCGCATTTCCGGCCTTGCGAGCCTTGGCGTCCGGGATCTGCGGCTGGGCGATGCTCCGCAAGCGGCAGATCCCGGACAGCTCAATTTGCCGGCCAAATCAAACCCCGGCTTTCGCCGGGGCATGGATTTGGGGCAAATTGGCTTCCGGGATGACGGCGTTGTGGGTCTGTGACCTGGAGCGATCCGCGCTCGAGCGGAATCGCGAGGCGATTTCGTTCGGGTGCGGAAAATCGCTCTCCGCCTTGCGGTCGCGGCGCAGCGCGGCGCCCGGGCGATCGCCGCGGCCCGCAAGGGAACGCTCCGGGCGGAAGGGCTCCCTCGCCTACCCGCGAGCGCGGCCATGCGGCCGAGAGCCCAAGCCCTAGTAGATGAACTCCGTCACGCGCCCGCAGACCTCGACCTCCTCCTTGTGGTGGACGGGCCAGAGGGGCTCGCTCGCGCCCTTCGACCAGTCGTCGAAGCGCGCCCTGAGGCGGGCGACGATCTCGGGATGGTCGGCGGCGACGTCCGCTGTCTCGCCCGGATCGGCCTCGAGGTCGAAGAGCTCGGTGCGGTTGAGGTCGATGGAGGTCCAGAGCTTCCAGCGGCCCTCGCGCACGGCATAGGCGGGGAGCGTGCGCCAGACGAAGCTGCGCTCGTCCTCGCCCTGCGGCTTCTGCGCGATCGCGACGAGGTCGGAGCCGTCGAGCGTCTCGTCCGTCGGCGGAGCGATGCCCGCGGCCTTGAGCGCGGTCGGCAGGATGTCGAGCGCCGAGACCGGCTCGTCGATGCGTCCGCGCGCGGCGAGGCCCTTCGGCCAGGAGAGCAGGAAGGGCACGCGGATGCCGCCCTCGAGCAGGGTGAACTTGCCCGCATTGATCGGGTGCGAGCAGTCGCAGCTCTCGAATTGCGGCGGGCAGCCATTGTCGGAGAGGAACACGACGAGCGTGTTGTCCCGAACACCCTCCGCCTCCAGAGTGTCGAGGAAGCGCCCGATGGAATCGTCGAGCGCCGCGATCATCGCGACATAGGTGCGCCGTCCGTGGTCGGCGATGTTCGGGAAGCGGTCGTAGACCTCCTGCGGCACCTGGAAGGGCCGGTGCGGCGCGGTGTAGGCGAGATAGAGGAAGAAGGGATCGTTCTTGTTGCGCGCGACGAAGTCGTTCGCCTGGTCGGTCAGCTCGTAGGTGAGGTACTTGTCGAAATTGTGCACCTCCTCGCGGTCCGGTCCCTTGAGGAGAAGCTGCGGGCCCTCGCGCTTGGGCGCGGTCTTCGGCGCCCGGCCCGGCGTCGCGTCGACGATGCCGGGCGTCGCCGGGTCGATATAGGTCGTCATGCCGCCGAGGATTCCGTAGAACTCGTCGAAGCCGCGATTGGTCGGATAGAACTCGTCCGTGCCCCCCTGATGCCATTTGCCGACGAGGCCGGTGTGGTAGCCGGCCTTCTTCAGGCGGTCGGCGATCGTCGTCTCCGAGACCGGCAGGCCGAGATTGATCTCGTCGTCCATGTTCAGGTACTCGATGCCGAAGCGCTGCGGATAGCGCCCCGTGAGGAGGCCCGAGCGCGAGACCGTGCACACCGGCGCCACCACATAGCCGTTCGAGAAGGCGACGCCGTCCTTGGCGATGCGGTCGATATTGGGCGTCGGCACGCGGTCGAGACCGTAGGTCGAGACGTCCGCCCAGCCGAGATCGTCGGCAATGATGACGACGACGTTCGGGCGCCCGGCGCCCGCGGCGGCGGCCTGCTCCGGCGCCGGCGGCGCCTTCGCGGCCTCGTCCGCGCCCGGCCCGCAGGCGGCGAGAAGCGCGAGGCCCGCCCCGAGAATGGCCGCGGTCATGCCGCGGCGAAGCCGCATCGGTGCCATGGGACGTCCTCCTCGCGATTTTCTGGTCGGCGTCCATATTCCTGCCCGAGGGCGGGGCGCCGATCAACCGTCCGATTTGGGAGAATGCCGGGCGGGCGCACGGCCTGCGCCTTGATCTCGCCGCATTTCGGACGCTAGGGTCCGCCATCGCGACGGGCCATCGTCCGGCGCGCGGGAGGGCGCGTGTCGTAGATGGTTCGTGCCGCCGGGTCCTGCTCCTGTCGAAGGGGCGGCCCGCAGCGCGAGTCGATGTCGCGACCAGCGGGGCACGAGGGGCCACGGGAGAGGGCCGGCCACGTCTCACCAATTGTCAACGCGGCGCGTCTATGGTGCCGCTTTGCGAAGGCGGGAAGAAGTGGCGACAAATTCGCGTTAAACTGACACTCGCCGAGCTGCGATTCGCATGGCGCGCCCCGAGGGCGCCCTGCGGGGAGCGAGCCACTAGGGAGCAACGATTCTTTAAGCCTAATGCCTGCCGGATCTTCGAGGCGCCGGTCCATTCAAGGCCTCGGAGCACCCTGCCATCGCGGTAGCGATCGCCTGACGGAGAGTATCCAGAAATGACACGCATCACCCACTCGAATCGACCCTTTCTCATCGGCGCCGCGGCCATCGCGATGCTCTCGCTCGCCGCCTGCGCCTCGGACTCGACCACCGGATCGTCGGGCGACGGCACCGGCGCCTCGAACATGCCCGGACCGGCCGCCGGCTCGCCGGAGGAATATGCGGCGCAGGTCCAGGACCGCGTCTTCTTCGATTACGACCGCTACGACCTCGACAGCCAGGACCAGCAGGCCCTGTCGCGTCAGGCCGCGTGGCTGAAGCTCTATCCGAAATACAACGTGACGGTCGAAGGCCATTGCGACGAGCGCGGCACGCGCGAGTACAACTTCGCCCTCGGCGCGCGCCGCGCCAACGCCGTGCGCGACTATCTCGTCACCCTCGGCGTCGAGCCCGGCCGCGTCCGGACGATCTCCTACGGCAAGGAGCGCCCGGTGTGCTCGGAGTCGGTGGAAGGCTGCTGGTCGCAGAACCGCCGCGGCGTGACGGTCCTCAACACGACGGCCGGCTCCTGATCCGAGCCGCGCGACGGGGGGCCGACGCGGCCCCTCGAGCGGGCGCCGCCCCGGCGCGGCGCCCGGCCTTGGGGCAGTCTTGAAAAGGACGCATTCCCCCCTTTGGATTTGCGTCCGCTCGGACGACGGCCCGGCGCCGCCGTGGCGACGCGAGCTTCGCCGCAGCGGCTCGACCTGAGACCACTCGACCCGACGAGATGTGCCGCGTGAACAGGATTGAGGCCTCCCGATCGACGGCGTCGCGCCTAGCGCGCGCCATCCTCCTCGCGGGCGCGGCCCTCGGGGCCGCTCTCGCGCCCCTCGCCGCCGAGGAGCCGAACCCGCCCGCCGCGATGCCGGGCCAGCCGGCGCCCTCCTTCCCCGCCGCCCCGTCGCCCGCCTCCCTGTCCGACGCGCCGGACGATGCCGCCCTGCGCGCGCTCGACGCCCGCATCGCGCGGCTCGAGGCGATCGTCGGGGAGCTCCGGGCGCAGAAGTTCGGCGCCGAGGCGGGCGCCTCGCTCGGCGGCTCGGCGGCCGGCGAGGCGGGACCCACGCCCGCCGCGGCCCGCCTCATGCTGCGCCTCGACGGGCTCGAGCGCAGCGTGCTCGAGCTCACCGGCAAGCTCGAGAGCCTGCAATACGATGTGCGCTCGGCCAATGCGCGTCTCGACACCTTCGCCGGCGACGTCGAGTTCCGCCTGACGACGCTCGAGGGCGGCACGCCCGCGATGCCCGCGCAGGGCACCGCGGAGGCGGGCGGCCTTCCGGCCCCGCTCGCCTCCTCGTCCGGCGGCGTCCCGGTTCCCCGGCCCGCGCCCGGCGCGCTGGCGGAGACGCCGGCGCTCGGCATTCCCTCCGAGGCGGTCGCGCGCGGCGCCAAGCCTTTGGGCACCGTGCCCCTGGCCTCCCTCGGTGGGACGGACACGGAGGATTTCCGCGCCGCCTTCAATCTGATGGCGAACGGTCAGTTCGCGGAGGCCGAGGGCGCGTTCCGCGACTTCCTCGAGATCCATCCGAAATCGGCGCTGAAGGGCGACGCGCAGTTCTGGCTCGGCGAGTCCCTCTTCGTGCGCGGCAGCTATGCCGAGGCGGCGACCGCCTTCCTCAAGGGCGTGCGCGACAATCCGAAAGGCACCAAGGCGCCGGACAGCCTCCTGAAGCTCGGCATGGCCCTGGGCAAGCTCAATCAGACCTCCGAGGCCTGCTCGGCCTTCGGCGAGCTCAAGGACCGCTATCCCAATGCGCCGGCCAAGGTCACCGAGACCGCCCGGCGCGAGGCGGCGGCCATCGGCTGCCCCTGATGGCCCGCGCGAGAGGCCGGGCGCGGGACGCCGGCGTCTCCCTGGCCCAACGCTTCGCGCGCGCTCTCGAGGGCCTCGCGCCCCGGCTTCCCTTCGCCGTCGCCGTCTCGGGGGGCTCCGACAGCCTCGCGCTGCTCCATCTCGCGAGCGCCCTCCTGGGCACGGACCGCCGGCGGGGCCTCGTCGTCCTCACCGTGGATCATGGCCTGCGCGCGGGTTCGCGCGAGGAGGCCGGCGCGGTGCTCGATGCGGCGCGGGCGCTCGGCCATGGCGCCCACCGGCTCGACTGGGAAGGGGGCAAGCCCGCGACGGGCATTCAGGCGGCCGCGCGCGCGGCGCGCTATCGCCTCCTCGGCGCCTGGTGCCTCGCGCACGGGGTCGGCGACCTCGTCGTGGCGCATACGGAGGATGACGCGGCCGAGACCTTCCTCATGCGCCTCGCGCGCGGGGGCGGGATCGACGCCCTCGCCGGCATGGCGCCGGCCGCCCCCGTGCCGGGCGCCGCGCAGGTGCGCCTGCTGCGCCCCCTGCTCGGCTTTTCGCGCGGCGAGCTGCGCGCCGATCTCGCCGCGCGGGGGATCGCGTGGCGCGAGGATCCCTCCAATGCCGATCCGCGCTTCGAGCGGCGCGCGGCTGCGCGGACAGATGGAGCGCCTCGCGGAGGCCGGCCTCACGCGGGCGGCCCTCGCGCGCACGGCGCGCCAGCTCGCCCGCGCCGCGCGCCGCGCTCCGCTCGGCGCGGCGACGGACACCTCCTCGCCGCGGCGCTGAAGCTCGCGCCCGAGGGCTTCGCGACGCTCCCGCGCGCTGCGCTCGCCGGCGCGCCCGACGAGATCGCCATGCGCGCCCTCGCGCGCGCGCTCGCCGCGGTCTCCGGCACGCCGCCGCGCGCGCGGCTCGCCGCCCTGGAGCGCCTCGCCGGCCGCCTGCGACACGGCGAGCCTCGCCGCGACGCTCGGCGGCTGCCGCATCCCGCGCGCGGGCCTCTCGTTCACATTTGCCGCGAATTGCGCGGCATCGAGGGCGCGGCGGCGCTGCGGGCGGGCGAGGCCCGTCTCTGGGACCGCCGCTTCCGGGTGGCGCTCGCGCCCGGCCCGGCCGAAGGCGAGGTCGGCGCCCTGGGCGCGGCCGGCCTCGCGGCGATCCGCCCGGCGCTCGCGCCCGAGCGGCTGGCGCCGATCCCCGCGCCGGCGCGCCTCGCGCTGCCCGCGCTCCGGAGCGGGGGCGAGGTGCTCGCCGTGCCCCATCTCGCCTTCGCGCGCGACGGGGGCCGGGGCTTTTCCGCCGAGCTCGCGAACATTACCGCGCCGGCAACGATGTCTTCGCCAATGGACGCGCTATGATGCGGGCGTGGCAATTGCACACGCGGGCATTATCTTAGGCGAGGCGGGCCGCCGGGCGGCCCCTTCACGTCGCGTCGAGGCATTCAAGGCATGAATATTCGCAACATCGCGCTGTGGGCCGTGATCCTCATCGTGCTCATCATGCTCTTCAACCTGTTCGAGAATCCGGGCGGGCGGAGCGGGGCCGAGGAGATCAGCTTCTCGACGCTTCTGCGCCGGGTCGACGCGAACGAGGTGCGCGAGGTCCAGATCGAGGGCGAGAAGATCTCCGGCCACATGACGAACGGCACGGCCTTCGTCACCACCGCGCCGCCGGACCCCTCGCTCGTCGACCGCCTCTACGGCAAGAACGTCGAGATCCGCGCCGTGCCCGAAGGCGAGGGCATGAACCTCATCGGGATGATCATCTCCTGGTTCCCGATGCTGCTGCTCATCGCGGTCTGGATCTACTTCATGCGCCAGATGCAGTCGGGCGGCGGCAAGGCGATGGGCTTCGGCAAGTCCAAGGCCAAGCTGCTGACCGAGCGCCAGGGGCGCGTCACCTTCGAGGACGTCGCCGGCATCGACGAGGCCAAGGTCGAGCTCGAGGAGATCGTCGAGTTCCTCCGCGATCCGCAGAAGTTCCAGCGCCTGGGCGGGCGCATCCCGAAGGGCGTGCTCCTCGTCGGGCCGCCCGGCACCGGCAAGACGCTGCTCGCGCGCGCCATCGCGGGCGAGGCGAACGTGCCCTTCTTCACCATCTCGGGCTCGGACTTCGTCGAGATGTTCGTGGGCGTGGGCGCCTCCCGCGTGCGCGACATGTTCGAGCAGGCCAAGAAGAACGCGCCCTGCATCATCTTCATCGACGAGATCGACGCGGTCGGGCGCCATCGCGGCGCGGGCCTGGGCGGCGGCAACGACGAGCGCGAGCAGACCCTGAACCAGCTCCTCGTCGAGATGGACGGCTTCGAGGCGAACGAGGGCGTCATCCTCATCGCCGCGACGAACCGGCCCGACGTGCTCGACCCCGCGCTGCTGCGCCCCGGCCGCTTCGACCGCCAGGTCATCGTTCCGAACCCGGACATTGTCGGCCGGGAGAAGATCCTCCGCGTGCACATGCGCAAGGTTCCGATCGCGCCCGACGTCGACCCGAAGGTCATCGCGCGCGGCACGCCGGGCTTCTCGGGCGCCGATCTCGCCAACCTCGTCAACGAGGCGGCCCTCCTCGCCGCGCGGCGCAACAAGCGCCTCGTCACCATGCGCGAGTTCGAGGACGCCAAGGACAAGGTGCTCATGGGCTCGGAGCGCAAGTCCATGGCCATGAAGGATTCGGAGAAGCGCCTCACCGCCTATCACGAGGGCGGCCACGCCATCGTCGCGCTCACCGTCCCCTATGCCGATCCCGTGCACAAGGCGACGATCATTCCGCGCGGGCGCGCGCTCGGCATGGTGACGCAGCTTCCCGAGGACGACAAATATTCGCTGACCCTCGCCGAGATGCGCTCGCGCATGGCGATCCTTTTCGGGGGCCGCTGCGCGGAGGAGATCATCTTCGGCGCGGACATGGTGACCTCGGGCGCCTCGTCCGACATCGACCAGGCGACGCGGCTCGCCCGCGCCATGGTCACGCGCTGGGGCCTCTCGGCCCTCGGGCCGGTGGCCTTCGGCGAGAACCAGGAGGAGGTCTTCCTCGGCCACGCCGTCTCGCGCCAGCAGAACGTCTCGGAGGAGACCGCGCGCAAGATCGACTCGGAGATCACCCGCATCGTGGTCGAGGGCCACGACGCCGCGCACACGATCCTCACCGAGCGGCTCGACGACCTGCACCGCCTCGCCGAGGCGCTGCTCGAGTTCGAGACGCTCTCGGGCGAGGAGATCAAGATGGTGCTGCGCGGCGAGCGCCCGGTGCGCGAGGAGGTCTCCGAGGTCGACGTGCCGAGCCGCGTCACCTCCACCGTGCCGAGCGCCGGCCGCGGCAAGAAGGGCGGCGGCGAAGGCGCCGCCGGCGCCGCCGCAGGCCCCGAGCCCGAGCCCCAGGGAGCGTGAGGGGGGAGGCGGGAGAATGCGCCCGCCGCCTCGTTCGGTGCACGATCGGTGCAGATATTGCGCTCATGACGCACCGGCCGCTCCTCTCGAGCTTCCTCGCGAACGGTACCGAGCCGGGCAAGGCGGCGATCCGTCCCCAGCGCGTGGGCGCCGCCCTCAACTTGCCGCTGGGCGAGGTCGCGAAGCTCGCCCGGGTCCACCGCGACACGCTCGCGCGCTCGCGCGCCGCCTGGCGGGCGCGGTGGACGTCGTCGAGCTCGCCCGCCGCGACTTCGAGCCCGCCAAATGGTTTCTCATTCGTCAGTTTGAGGACGAAAAGGGCCCCGCGCGCGCCGTCGCGGCCTATTGGCTGCGGCGCACCTTCGCCGGCCGGCAGGCGGCGGCCTTCAAGGCTGCGCTCGACGGCGAGGCGAAGGACGCGCTGGAGCTGATGGAGGAAAGGGCCCCCTACACCATGATCCTCGTAAAGCCCTATGCCGCGCTCCTGGTCAGATGCCTGCCCGATTGGGCGGAATATGCCGAGCGCGTCCTCAACGAGCCGCTGAGGTAGTTTCGCAAGCAGATCCCGCATTGCCATATCGGTCGTCATGGCCGATGCTTTGCCAAAAGGGGCAAGGGAGGGGGCGATGCGGGCATTTTCAAGATTGCTTGGAGTAGTGGCGCTGTTCTCGCTCGGCGCCGCGACGGCGCTCCTCGGCGTCATCTGCGTCCTCGCCTTTCAGATCCGCGGAAGCGATGTCGACTGGAAGCCCGCTTACGACGACTGGCTTTCGCAGGAGCGGACGGACGAGGCCCGCGCGCTTCTTCTTCGCGCATATCTCGCGGAAATTCCTTCGGCAAGCCTTTTCTTGGCGGAACGATATCGGGCCGGCGACGATGTGTTCGGGGAATGTGAAGGCGACGGCTCGCTAGACTGTCTCGCAGAAAAGGCCGAGGCCTTTGAAATGCGTGCGGGTCGCCGGAACGATCCGACGCTCTCGGAATACGTTCGCATGACGTGGAGGGATCTTACACCCGCAATCGGAGATCTCTTCAGACGGGGCTTCGACGCCGAAAGCCGCTCCGAGCTTGCGCTCCGGACGATGTGCCTGCCGGTATGGGAGGCTTGGTTGCAGGCGCCGAGTCTCCATCTCGGGGAGTTTCTCTATGCTCACACGGGCGATCCCTCGTGGCGGACGCCCAAGCTCGAGGCCCGCATCGGCTACTGCCGTGAGGCCATGTTCGATTCCTACGTCCAAAAAATCGCCCCGCAGATCAAAGCCGGCAAGAGCCTCCGCGACCTGGCCGTGCGCACTTCCGGAGAGCATTTCTCTCTCTACGAGATCGCCGGGTTCCGACGCGTGGTCGCGCGCGGGCTCGGGTCGGACGCCGCGACGTTTGAAGCGGCACGCTTGTTTGCAGAGGGTGAACCTCGTGTTCTGGGAGACCAATACGGCGATATACGTTGTCGAACGGACAAGCCGGTAAGTCCGGCCCTCCGACAGATGGAGGGCGCCTTGGACATTGTCGAGCTTGCGCGGCGCGACTTCGAGCCGGCGAAGTGGTATCTCATTCGCCGGTTTCAGGACGGGAATTTCCTCGGTCCCTCGCGGGCGGTCGCGGCCTATTGGCTGAGGCGCGCGAGCGCGGCCGTTCAGAGCGCCGCGCTGGAATCCCGCTTGAGCGAGACCGAGAAGGCCGATCTGGCGCTTCTCGAAGAAAAGGGGCCGTACGCAATGCTTCTCATCGCTCCTTTTCCTGAAGTCTACAGGGAGTGCAACGCCACGGACGCCTACGGAAAGGCGCTTTGGGACGCGCTCCTTCAAAGATATCTGTCCCGGCCCCTCAGATAGCTCGCCTCCATGCCTCCCCCCCTCCTCATGGGCATATTGAACGTGACGCCGGACTCGTTTTCCGACGGCGGACGGTTTCGCGGGCTCGAGGCGGCGCTCGATCATGCGCGCCTCATGAAGGAGGAGGGGGCGGACGTCATCGATGTGGGCGGGGAGTCGACGCGGCCCGGCGCCGAGGCGGTGGCGGTCGAGGAGGAGCTCGCCCGCGTCCTGCCGGTCGTCGAGCGCCTGGCGATCGAGGGGCTGGGGCCCGTCTCCATCGACACGCGCAAGGCGCGCGTCATGCGCGAGGCGGCCGCGATGGGCGCGGCGATGCTCAACGACGTCTCGGCGCTGACGCACGATCCCGAGAGCCTTTCGACGGCGGCGCGGCTCGGGCTGCCCGTCGTGCTGATGCATTCCCTGGGCGAGCCGGCGACGATGCAGCGAAATCCTCAGTACGAGGACGTTATCGCCGAGGTGACGGCGGCCCTGCGCGCCCGCCGCGACGCCGCTGAGGCGGCCGGCATCCCGCGCGAGAGGATCTGGCTCGATCCCGGCATCGGCTTCGGCAAGACGCGGGACCACAATCTCGCGCTCCTGCGGAACCTCGGCGCGCTGAAGGCGCTCGGCTGCAAGGTGCTGCTCGGCGCCTCGCGCAAGCGCTTCATCGCCGCGCTCGACCGCGACGTGCCGCCCGAGGCCCGTCTCGGCGGCTCGGTGGCGGTCTCCATCTGGGGCGCGCGCGCGGGCGCCGACATGCTGCGCGTCCACGATGTCGGCGCGACGCGCCAGGCCCTCGCGGTGTGGGGGGCGATCGCGGGCTAGAGCCTTTCGAAATCTGATTTGGCCGCCCGACATTCACGACGTCATCCCGCGGCTCGACCGTGGGACCCATAGCCACCAACGCCGGGAGTATGGGACCCGCGGTCGAGCCGCGGGATGACGCTCTTGCTTGGCTGCACCCGTCCGTTCGGAAACGGCTCTTGCGCACAACCAATTGGTGTCGTCAGGGCGGGGCACAAGTGCGGCATGGCACGTCGTCCTCCACCCTCCCTCCTGGCCCATGGCTTGCGAGGCGCTTGCGGCGCCCCGCGCCCATCCGCCGCGCGGGACCTGGGGATAGAGGCTCTTTTTCGGTTAACGATCTTGGGCATAGACTGCGGCTTGGCCGGCCCGACGCGCCGGAGGAGTGGCATGGCACGCAAGCTTTTCGGGACCGACGGCATTCGCGGCACGGCGAACTCGGCCCCCATGGACGCCGAGACGGCGCTGAAGGTCGGCATGGCCGTGGGCCGCGTCTTCACGCGCGGCGAGCACCGCCACCGCGTGGTGATCGGCAAGGACACGCGCCTCTCGGGCTACATGATCGAGCCGGCGCTCGTCGCGGGCTTCTCCTCGGTCGGCATGGACGTCTTCACCTTCGGGCCGCTGCCGACCCCCGCCGTCGCCATGCTGACGCGGAGCTTGCGCGCCGATCTCGGCGTGATGATCTCCGCCTCGCACAACCCCTATCAGGACAACGGCATCAAGCTCTTCGGGCCCGACGCCTACAAGCTCTCCGACGAGGTCGAGCTCGAGATCGAGCATCTGATGGCGAACGGGCTGCGCGAGGGCCTCGTCGCGCCCGCGCGGCTCGGGCGCGTGAAGCGCATCGACGATGCCGGCGCGCGCTACATCGAATACGCCAAGGCGACCTTCCCGCGCCATCTGCGGCTCGACGGGCTCAGGATCGCCATCGACTGCGCCAACGGCGCGGGCTATCGCGTCGCACCCATCGTGCTCTGGGAGCTCGGCGCCGAGGTCGTGCCCATCGGCGTCTCGCCCGACGGCTTCAACATCAATCAGGAATGCGGCTCCACCGATCCGGCTCACTTGCGCGAAAAGGTGCGCGAGGTCCGGGCCGATATCGGCATCGCGCTCGACGGAGACGCCGACCGTGTGCTGATCATCGACGAGAAGGGCCGCATCGTCGACGGCGACCAGCTCATGGCCGTCATCGGCAATAGCTGGCACGCGCGCGGCCTTCTGAAGGGCGAGGGCGTCGTCGCGACGGTGATGTCCAATCTCGGGCTCGAGCGCTTCCTCGGCGCGCAGGGGCTCAAGCTCCACCGCGCGCCCGTCGGCGACCGCTATGTCGTCGAGAAGATGCGCGAGGGCGGGCTCAACATCGGCGGCGAGCAGTCCGGCCACATCATCCTCAACGATTTCACGACGACCGGCGACGGGCTCGTCGCGGCCCTGCAGGTGCTCGCCGTGCTGGTCGAGAGCGGCCGCCCCGTGAGCGAGGTCTGCCATCTCTTCGACCCGCTGCCCCAGCTCCTCGAGAATGTGCGCTACGCCAACGGCTCGCCGCTGGAGAAGGCCGAGGTGAAGGCCGAGATCGGCCGCATCGAGGCGAACCTCAACGGGCGCGGCCGCCTCCTCATCCGCAAATCGGGCACCGAGCCGCTCATCCGCGTCATGGCGGAGGCGGAGGACGAGGCGCTGGTGCGCTCGGTGGTGCGCGAGGTCGTGGGCGTCCTCGAAGGGGCGCTCGTGTGAGCGGGGCGATCCCGCGTGTGCTGATCATCGCGGGGTCGGACTCGGGCGGGGGCGCGGGCCTCCAGGCCGACATCAAGACCGTGACCGCGCTCGGCGGCTACGCCATGACGGCGGTGACCGCCGTCACCGTGCAGAACACGCTGGGGGTGAGCGCGGTCCACCCCATCCCGACCGGCATCGTCGCGGCGCAGATCGAGGCCGTGCTCTCCGACATCGGCGCCGACGCCGTGAAGACTGGCATGCTGGGCTCGGCCGAGCTCATCGCCGCGATCGCGGAAAGGCTCGCGCCCCTCCGAGGCAAGGTGCCCATCGTCGTCGATCCGGTGATGACCGCGAAGGGCGGCGCGGCGCTCCTGCCCACCGAGGCCGAGGCGGCGCTCAAGGAGCGCCTCCTTCCGCTCGCGAGCCTCGTCACGCCGAACGTTCCGGAGGCGGAGCGCCTTCTCGGCGCGCGCATCGGCGGCCGTCGCGACATGGAAGCGGCGGGCCGGGCGCTCCTCGCGCTCGGCGCCGGGGCCGCGCTCGTCAAGGGCGGCCATCTCGCGGGGGACGAGCTCGTCGACGTCCTCGTGACGCCGGGCGGCGCCAGGGCCTATGTCGGCGCGCGCATCCCGACGCGCCACACCCACGGCACGGGCTGCACGCTCGCCTCCGCCGTCGCCTGCCGGCTCGGCGCCGGCTTGCCCCTTGAAGAGGCGGTCGGCGATGCCCATGACTATGTGCGCGCGGCCATCGCCGCCGCGCCAGGTTTTGGCTCCGGCCACGGACCGCTCGATCACGGACACCGCCTCAGAAAAAAAGGCTGAGCAGGCATGGTGCGTCTTTTCGTGGACGGCAAGCGCCATTCGGGCGCCTATCCGTCCGATTGCCGTCTTTTCGTCCTCGACGCCTTCACCGAGCGCCCCTTCGCCGGCAATCCGGCGGCGGTGTGCGTGTCGGACGAGATCGTCGACGAGGCGCTGATGCAGCTCCTCGCGGGCGAGCTGAACCTTTCCGAGACCGCCTTTCTGCGCCCCCTTCCGGGCGGCGGGCGCTACGCGCTGCGCTGGTTCACGCCGACGAGCGAGGTCGACCTCTGCGGCCACGCGACGCTGGCTTCCGGCGCGGTTGTGCTCACCCATCTCCAGCCCAAGCTCGACAAGGTGACCTTCGAGACGCGCAGCGGCCCCCTGGGCGTCGCGCGCTCGAAGAGCGGCTACGTCATGGACTTTCCCGAGCTGCCGGTCGCGCCCCTGGCGGCCGCGCCGAAGATCCTCGACGGCCTCGAGCGCGCCCTCGGCAAGCGGCCCGCCGGGCTCTACAAATCGGTCAATCTCCTCGCCGAATATCTGTCCGCGGCGGATGTGCGCGCGCTCCACTATCGCGGCGCGCTCGAGGAGGTTCTCGACGAGGCCGGCTTCTGGGGCCTCATCGCCACGGCGCGGGGCGATCCCGGCACCTCGCAGGATTTCGTCTCGCGCTTCTTCGCGCCAAAGAAGGGCATTCCGGAGGACCCCGTCACCGGCTCGGCGCACTGCGCGCTCGCGCCGTTCTGGGGCGCGCGCCTCGGGCGCAGCTTCCTCACCGGCTATCAGGCGTCCGCGCGCGGCGGCCTCGTGCGCTGCGAGCTCAAGGGCGGCGGGCGCGTCGGCCTCGAGGGCCACTGCGTCGAGATCCTCACCGCGCGGCTCTCGCTCTCACAATAGGGCGTGGACGGAGGGGCGGCGCCGTTCGGGGATAGGGTGGAGCGGCTCCCGCGCGGGTTCCTCCCTGATCGGGCGGGGGGCCACAACGCAACCTGCGCACCCTAAAACTCCTGGGCCGAAGAGAGCCGCTCCGGGTTCATAGAATGGCCGTCAAACGTGTTCCCCGCTCGTCCGAACTAAGGCATTCTCGTGGCGTGGGCGCCACGGACGTCCACGGAAGGCTTTACGGACGCTCCGAGCCCGTCCTATTGCGGGCGCGAAGAGCGGCTGCGGCAGGCTATTTCGCCTGAGATGTGAGAATCCGCGCGCCGAGCTCGGAGAACATCGTCTCGACCTTGGGCACGAGGGCGGCGACGGCTTCATAGGCCGCTGTCTCGACATCGTGGCCGGGCAGCCTCAGGATCGGCTCGACGGCGGCGACCTCGGCGACGCGCGTGTCGATGTCGTAGGCGGCGCCCGTCTCGCCGCCGCCGGCAGGGAGCGAGCCGCTCGCGGGATAGCGCGCCAGATATTCCGCGCCCGAACTGGTCTGCACATTGGCGCCGCAGGCCGCGAGGGCGATGAGGGCGGCGAAAAGGACGATGAGCGCGAAGAGGCGCGCAAGCGCCTCGCCTTGCGATGTGGCCATGACGAATCCCCTTCCCTGTCATGAACGGGAAGCCATCGACGCGCGCGGCCGGGGCGGCGGGGCGGCCCCGAATGGGCGAAGCAGGGGCGGCTTCGAGGCGACAGGGGGGCGGCGAGGACGGCGAACGACGCGCCGCTGCCCCGTGCGCGCCCGGCTCGATCCCGCCGGCGCAGCCTCTGTTGCGCGGGAGCCACAGGGCCGGATTATTGTATACAAAGGCCGCGCGCCGGCGGGCCGCGCAGGGACCGCTCCCGATATTTCAGTACTGACCGAGGTTCAGGCTCCGTAGCCGGAATTGTGCCCTTCTCCCGGGCCGAATGCGTCCGATGACGTCCGGTCAACGTATAGGAGCGGCGGGGCGAAACCGTCTACTTCCGTTCAATTGACAAAACTTAAGAAAAATTCATAGCGTGAAGAAAGCCCGAAGCCGAAAGGGGACGAAAGGCTCGGGCACGGAGGGTTTTCGAAGATAAGCGACAGTTTTGCGGTCGATGCGGCTCCATAGGTGAGTGGCGGATGCCGTCGGGAAACGTGCGTCCTGTCGAGCGGTGGGCTCGCAGGCGAAGGGAAGCTGCGCGCCTGTGCGCGCCATTGGGAGGCGGAAAGCTATGCGTCGGCCTGGCGCTCGGATCATGCTGCAAGCGCTGCTTGCGGCCGTCATCGGTTTCTGCGGCATCCTCGGCGTCGACGACGCCGTGGCGCGCAGCACGCAGTTCAGGATCAACACGACGGGCCCCGACGCGACCTTCAGCTTCGCGGGCTCCACGAGCGCCGGCGTCTCGCTGTTCAACGCGATCTTCGTCAACGCCTTCGCCTGCCTCAACCCGGCGACGACGGTCGGCGGAACCGTGCTCTGCAATGCGGCGGGCGCGGTCCAGATCGGCCAGACCGGAAACCTCGTCCTCAACCAGGCGGCCTCCTCCGGCAACGTCTTCCTCAATGCATCGTGCACGGACGGAACGCTGACCTTCACCTCGTCCTCCCCGTCGGGCGGCACGAGCGGATCGCTCACCATGCCCAATCAGGCGGGCACGACGCCCGCCTTCCTGTGCACCTTCAACAACGCGCAGGCCGCGCCGCAGCTCTCGATGGGCACCGTCACGCCAAGCCCGGCCATCTTCACCGGGGCGGGGCAGTCCATCGCCTTCTCGGTCACCGTGACCAACACGGGAAACACCATCGTCAACACCCTCGCGCTCTCGGACACGCTGGGCTCGTCCTATGTCTGCGGCGCGACGACGCTCAATCCGGGCGCCAACACGACGTGCACGGGCACCTATGTGACGACGGCCGGCGACGCGTCCGGGATGGCGAACCTCTCCAACACCACCACGGCCGGCGCGACGCCCGTGACGGGCACGCTGACGCCCGCGACCGGGGCGAGCACGGTGACTTTCGTGGCGGCGCCCTCGCCGGCGCTCTCGCTATCGGTCGTGCCCTCGCCGGGCTCCTTCTCGACCGCCGGCCAGTCCATCGCCTACACGGCGACCGTGACCAACACCGGCAACAACATGATTTCCGGGCTGACGGTCTCGGGGACGCGGGCGGGCAGCTATAGCTGCCTCGCGACCTCGCTCGCCCCGACCGCCTCGACGACGTGCACGGCGAGCTATCTGACGACGTCCGGCGACGTGTCGGCGGCCGTCAGCCTCTCCGACACCTCGACCGCGAACGGAACGCCCGCGGCCGGCACGCTGACGCCGCCGAGCGCCGTCACGAGCGTGAGCTATGTCGCCAATTTGGGCACGGTCACCATCGCGCTCACCTCCTCGGGCCGGGACGACACCTACGGCTTCGTCTCCACCCTTCCGGGCGGCGCGAGCTTCTCGCTGACCTCCGCGAGCGGCACCGCGCAGCGCGTCTTCGCCAACGTGCCCGGCGGCACCTACACCGTCACGCAGAACGCGGCGCCGGGCGGCATGAGCTTCACGGGCCTCACCTGCAGCTCCGGCGGCAGCGTCAGCGGCATGACGGCGACCGTCACCGTCACGCCGTCCTCGAGCGTCACCTGCACCTTCGCCAATGCGTTCGACACGCTGAAGGTCCAGCAGCAGACCTTGAAGACGATCGCCGAGTTCGTGAGCCACCGCATGGAGCTCCTCACGGGGACCGGCAGCGATTTCGGCGACATTGCCGGCCGCTTCGGCGAGGAGACCGTGTTCGGCGAGCGCGGCGGCGGCAGCCGCGTCGCGTCGCGGCCCTACAAGATCGCGGCGAATGCGGGCGACGGCGCCGGCTATTTCGTCGCCTCGGCGAACGTGACGAGCCTTCTCGACCGGGGCGCGGCGAGCGACTGGACCGTGTGGGTCGAGCTGCAGGGCGCGTTCTCCTCGTTCGACGGCGACGTGCACTCGGCCGACACGACCTTCGCCAGCCTCGACGTCGGCGTGGACTACCGCCTGATGCCGGGCCTCATCGCCGGCGCCTTCGCGCAATACGATCGTGCGGACACGGAGATATTCGACGCCGCGCTCGACGTGAACACCACGGTCACCGGCGGCGGCTGGCTGGTCGGGCCCTATGTCGGCGTGCAGCTCGCGCCCCAGCTCTATTTCACGAGCCGGGTCGCGATCGGCGCCTCGGGCAACGAGGTGAAGCCGTTCGGCACCTACGAGGATCATTTCACCACGCGGCGCAATCTCTACGAGGCGACGCTCAGCGGCAGCTTCACGGCCCTCGACGACATCCGGATCGTGCCGAGCGTGCGCGTCATCCATTTCGACGAGCGCCAGGACGGCTACCGCGACTCGCTCGGCGTGAACATTCCCGAGCAGGACTTCTCGGTGACGAGGGCCGAGGCCGGCCCCGAGATCTCGACGCGCTTCATGGCCGGCGAGACCACGGCGATCGAGCCGCGCCTCCTCGCCCATCTGCTCTACGATTTCCAGAAGAACGCCGGCACGGTCGCGAACGACGACCTGACGGCTTCCGAGGGCAGCTTCCTCGCGCGCTTCGGCGCCGGCCTCGACGTGACGATGCAGGGCGGCCTCAAGCTGCGCAGCATGGTGAGCTATGACGGGCTCGGCTCGGGGAGCGGCGAGTTCGAGGCCTGGCGCGGGGATCTCAGTCTGAGCCTGCCGTTCTGAGGCGCAGCCGGCCGGGCGGCGGACGATTCCCCCGCGGGCCCGGTCTTGGGGAGAGCATGGCCGCGAGCCCCGCGGCCATGCTCTTCGCGTCTCGGACGCCGAAATCGTGCCGTATACGGCCCGAATCGCGGGCGCCGGTCGCCGGGCGCGGCCGGCCTTTCCGGCCCGGGCGGAAGGCCGCGGGCCCCCGCATGGAAGGCGATTGACGCACCGCAAGGCGAGGCGTATACGGGCTGCGGGCCACACCCCCCCAACGGGGTGCGCTATTCTGGAAGGAATAGGCGATGAGCAAGACTGCCGGGGCACCGCCCCGTCCCTCCAAGCGGCCGATCCGGCCGCATTTTTCGTCCGGTCCCTGCGCCAAGCGCCCCGGATGGTCGGTCGAGGCCCTGTCGGGCGCGGCCGTCGCCCTCTCCCACCGTTCCAAGGTCGGCAAGGCCAAGCTGAAAGAGGCGATCGACCGCACGCGCGCCGTTCTCGGCGTGCCGGCCGATTACCGAATCGGCATCGTGCCGGGCTCGGACACGGGCGCCTTCGAGATGGCCATGTGGTCCATGCTCGGCGCGCGCGGGCTCGACATCCTCGCCTGGGAATCCTTCGGCGAGGGCTGGGTCACCGACGCGGTGAAGCAGCTCAAGCTGAAGGACGTCCGCACCATGAAGGCGGACTATGGCGATCTGCCCGACCTCTCGAAGGTCGACGGCGACCGCGACGTCGTCTTCACCTGGAACGGCACGACCTCGGGCGTCAAAGTGCCGAACGGCGACTGGATCAGGGACGACCGCCAGGGCCTCACCCTGTGCGACGCCACCTCCGCCGCCTTCGCGCAGGACCTGCCCTGGGCCAAGCTCGACGTCACCACCTTCTCCTGGCAGAAGGTGCTCGGCGGCGAGGCCGCGCACGGCATGCTGATTCTCTCGCCCCGCGCGGTGGCGCGGCTCGAGAGCTACGTCCCCGCCTGGCCGCTGCCGAAGCTCTTCCGCATGACGAAGGGCGGCAAGCTCATCGACGGCATCTTCGCCGGCGAGACCATCAACACGCCCTCGCTCCTGTGCGTCGAGGACTATCTCGACGCGCTCAAATGGGCCGAGAGCGTCGGCGGCCTCAAGGCGCTCTTCGCGCGCTCGGAGGAGAACGCGGCGACCGTCGCGAGATGGGTCGCGCGCACGCCCTGGGTCGACTATCTCGCCAAGGCGCCGGCGACGCGCTCGAACACCTCCGTGTGCCTCAGGATCGTCGATCCGGAGGTGACCGGGCTCGCCCTCGAGGCGCAGGCCGATCTCGCGAAGAAGATCGCCTCGGTGCTTCAGGCCGAGAACGTCGCCTACGACATCGGCGCCTATCGCGACGCGCCGCCGGGCCTGCGCCTCTGGTGCGGGGCCACGGTGGAGGCGGCCGACCTCGCGCTCCTCACCGAATGGCTCGACTGGGCCTTCGCCAAGGTCACCGCCGAGGCGGGCCTCGCGGCCTGAGCGGCCATCCTCTTCAGACTGACGAATCCACACCCATTGCCCTTCGCGCGTCGCGCGGAGGGCCCGCGTCAGGAGACCATTCCATGCCGAAAGTCCTCATTTCCGACAAGCTGTCGCCGGAGGCCGCGCAGATCTTCCGCGACCGCGGCATCGAGGTCGACGTGAAGCCCGGCCTCTCGAAGGACGAGCTCATCGCGATCATCGGCGGCTATGACGGCCTCGCGATCCGCTCCAACACCAAGGTGACGCCGGACATTCTCGCCGAGGCGAAGAACCTCAAGGTCGTCGGCCGCGCCGGCATCGGCGTCGACAATGTCGACCTGCCGGCCGCGACCGCGCGCGGCGTCGTCGTGATGAACACGCCCTTCGGCAACTCGGTCACCACCGCCGAGCACGCCATCGCCATGATGATGGCGCTCGTGCGCCAGATCCCGCAGGCCAACGCCTCGACCCATGCCGGCAAGTGGGAGAAGTCGAAATTCATGGGCACCGAGATCACCGGCAAGACGCTCGGTGTCGTCGGGTGCGGCAATATCGGCTCGATCGTGGCGAACCGGGGCAAGGGCCTTCAGATGAAGGTCATCGCCTACGACCCGTTCCTGACCGAGGCGCGCGCGGAAGAGCTCGGCGTCGAGAAGGTCGAGCTCGCCGAGCTTCTCAAGCGCGCCGACATCGTGACGCTGCATACGCCGCTCACGGATCAGACGCGCAACATCATCGACGCCAAGGCCCTCAAGGCGATGAAGAAGGGCGCGCGGATCGTCAATTGCGCGCGCGGGGGCCTCGTCGACGAGGCGGCGCTCAAGGCCGCGCTCGACGAGGGCCACATCGCCGGCGCCGCGCTCGACGTCTTTCTCGAGGAGCCCGCGAAGGCGAACGTCCTCTTCGGCGACGAGAAGGTCATCGCGACGCCCCATCTCGGCGCCTCGACCACCGAGGCCCAGGAGATGGTGGCCCTCCAGGTCGCCGAGCAGATGTCCGACTACCTCCTGACCGGCGCCGTGGTGAACGCGGTGAACATGCCCTCGATCTCGGCGGACGAGGCGCCGCGCCTCAAGCCCTTCGTCGAGCTCGCCGAAAAGCTCGGCCTCTTCGCGGGCCAGCTCACGGAAACCGGCATCACCGAGGTGCAGCTCGAATATGAGGGCACCGTCGCCGAGATGAACACCAAGCCGATGACCGCCGCCGCGCTGATGGGGCTTTTGAAGCCGCAGCTCGAGGACGTGAACATGGTCTCCGCGCCCGTCATCGCGAAGGAGCGTGGGCTGAAGGTTCAGGAAACGAAGCGCGCACAGGGCGGCATCTTCGAGACCTATATCCGCCTCTCGATCACCACGGAGAGCCAGACGCGCTCGGTCGCCGGCACGATCTATTCGAGCGGGCAGATGCGCATCATCCAGATCAAGGGCATCAACATGGATGCCGAGCTCGGGCCCCACATGCTCTACGTCACGAACCAGGACAAGCCCGGCTTCATCGGCGCGCTCGGCACGCTGCTCGGCCAGGCGGGCATCAACATCGCGACCTTCAATCTCGGCCGCGCCAAGTCCGGGGGCGATGCCATCGCGCTCATCGAGGTGGACCAGCCGGTGCCCGTCGACGTCCTCGCCAAGATCCGCGCGCTGCCCCATGTCGTGAGGGCGCAGACGCTGAAATTCTGAGCGGCGGCGGCCGGCTGGACGGATGGTACCGAATATGGTACCAAATAGGCTGGAGCTGGTCGAGTATCTCGACGAGGCCGGTCGAAGCCGCTTCGGCGAATGGTTCGCGGCCCTGAACGCCGCTGCGGCCGCAAAGGTTGCGGTCGCTCTGGCGCGGATCGAGCTTGGCAATCTCTCCAACGCCAAGGGCGTGGGCCAGGGCGTCCTCGAATACAGGATCGATTTCGGACCCGGATACCGCCTTTACTTCGGAAGAGACGGAGCGCAGGTCGTCGTTCTTCTTTGCGGCGGAACGAAGAAGCGCCAGAGCGGAGACATTGAGGCAGCCAGGTCCATGTGGCTGGCGTACAAGGCACGAAAGAAAGGCGCGGACTGACCCATGGCGCTCACGAGATCCTTCAAGGAGACGGTCGTCCGTCGCGTGGCGGCCGATCCCGCTTTCGGGGAAGCTCTGCTCGCGGAGGGTGTGAACGCCCTTTTGTCGGGCGAAGTCGACGTTGGAAAGGCGCTCCTGCGGGACTATATCAACGCCACGATCGGTTTCGCCGCGCTCGCGGAGGCGGTCGGCACACCGCCCAAGAGCCTGATGCGGATGTTTTCGCCGTCGGGCAATCCGGCGGCGCGGAACCTGTTCGCCGTGATCGAGCATCTTCAGCGCAGCTCGGGCGTAAGGCTTGCCGTTCACGCCGCGTGAAGCAAGACGCTCCCACCGAAGGAGACCCCCATGTCCGAGCACATCGCGACCGTCGCCTGGAAGCGCACGAGCCCCGGCTTCACCTACGAGACCTATAACCGCTCCTATGAGGTGGCGTTCGACGGCGGCGCGCGCCTCAAGGGCTCGGCCTCGCCCGCCTTCGGCGGCGAGGCGGAGGGCGTCGATCCGGAGGAGAGCTTCGTGGCCGCGCTCTCGTCCTGCCACATGCTGACCTTTCTCGCCATCGCGGCGAGGAAGCGCCTCGTCGTCGATTCCTATACGGACGAAGCCGTGGGACGCATGGAGAAGAACGAGGCGGGAAGGACCTGGGTCTCCCACGTCACGCTGCGCCCGAAGGTCGTGTTCGCGGGCGAGGTGAGCGCGGAAGATCTCGCCCATCTCCACGAGTCGGCGCACAAGAACTGCTTCATCGCCAATTCGGTGAAGACCGAGGTCGTCGTCGAGGGGTGAGCGCGCCGAAACCGTTCGACGGCGCAGCGCCGAAACTCGGGCCGCCGGATGACGCCTCGGGATCGGGAGGCTCTCATCCGCCGGCGAGCGCGTTGGCGATGAGGATCTCGTCGCCCGGGGCGAGGCGGCGGCCGGCCATCTCGCGCGCGCGCACGACGACGCCCTCGTGCACGAAGAGCACGTTGCGCCGCACGGCATGGGTCTCGTCGAAGATGTGGAGGCCGAGCGCCGGGTTCCTCGTCGCGAGATCGTCGATCGCTTCGGCAAGCGTGGCGCCGCGCGCGGGAAACTCGCGCACGCCTCCGGTCACGGCGCCGAGCACGGGCGGCAGGCGGACGATCACCTCCGCCGCCGGGGCCTCCGGCGAGCGCGCCCTCATGCGGCGTAGGCCCGGACGCTCATGATGCGCGGCAGGCCGGTCGCGATCTCGCTCCATTTGTCGCCGAGATCGCCGCTGCCGTAGAGCGTGCCGGAGGTCGTGCCGAAATAGACGCCGCCCTTCTGGTCCGCCGACATGGCGCCGCGCAGGACGCCCGCGAAGAACTCCTCCGGCAGGCCGCCGTGCAGCGGCTCCCAGCTCTTGCCGCCCGTCCGCGTGCGGAAGATGGTGAGGCGCCCCTCGCGCGGCGCGCGGGCGAAGCCTTCGAGCGGCACGATGAAGACCGCGTTCGAGGGCACGTCCATGGCGATGGGAAAGCCGAAGCAGCCTATGTGCCCGTCGCCGATGTCCGCGACCGGAAGCCCGTCCTCGATGGCGCGCCAATTGTCGCCGCCGTCCTGCGAGAGATAGACGCCGCGATGGTCCTGGCGATAGAGCGTGTCGGCCCGCGCGGGATCGTGGGCGAGGGCGTGCACGCACTGGCCGACGCTCTGGGGGATGCCGTCGTTCTTGCGCGCCCAGCTCTTGCCGCCGTCGTCGGTGCGGAAGAGGCCGGCGGCGGAGATGCCGACCCACATGCGGTCGGGATTCTTCGCGTCGGTGAGGATCGTATGGGCGCACAGGCCGCCGAAGCCCGGCTCCCATTCCGGACGCGTCGGGTGCTCGTTCAGCCCACGGACGGGCTGCCAGCTCTCGCCCCGGTCGCGGCTGACGAAGAGGCCCGCCTCCGCGACGCCGGCATAGAGCGCGCCATTCGCCGCATGCAGCGTCCAGATCTGGTCGACCGTGCGCGCGGGGCCCTGCCGCTCGCCCATGGGGTCCGAGGCGCCCGTGAGGCGCTTGTGGAACTCGTTGCCGAGATCGCCTTCCGCGTAGCGCGGGGCCGCCTCGAGCTGGGTGAAATTTTTGAGATCGTCGCTCCAGAAGATCGCGGCGCCGAATATGGGGCTCGCCACGGCGAGGAAGTAGCGGCCCTTCTCGTCGCGCGCGGAGGCCGTGACCTCGAAGCCCATGAGCTCGAAGCGCTTCTGCCAATCGTTGCCCGAGGCGCCGCGCGACAGGATCGCCGCGCCCTTCTTCGTGCCGACGATGAGGGTGGTGGACATGGGGGGCTCCTTCCGGTTCCGAAGGAGCCGCAGTCTAGCCGAGGCCCGCGCCCGCGCCTAGCCGTGGCAGGGGGCGGGGAATGCGCGCCGGGCGCGTCCTAGACGAAGATGAAGTCGTCCGCCCCGACGCTCGCGAGCGCCGTGTTCTGGAGCAGGATCGAGCTCGCGGCGAAGGCGATGAGCACGTCCGCGCCGGCCTGGCTCATGACGGCCTGAACGTCCGCGAACGTCGTGACGCCCGTGACCGAGAGCTGGATGACGTCGTCGCCGCTCTGGTCGAAATCGCCGATCGTGTCGTTGCCGGTGCCGTCGGCGAAGACGAAGCGGTCGTTCGCGATGCCGCCGGTCAGGAAATCGTCGCCCTGGCCGCCGACGAGCGTGTCGAAGCCGGCGCCGCCGTCGAGCGTGTCGTTGCCGAGCGCGCCCAAAAGCGAGTCGTTGCCGGCATCGCCGTGGATCGTGTCGTTGCCGTCGCCGCCGCCGATGGTGTCGTAGCCCTGGCCGCCGCTGATGAAATCGTGGCCGGTGCCGCCGGTGAGGAAGTCGTTGCCGCCGTCGCCGAAGATCGTGTCGTTGCCCGCGTCGCCCTCGACGGTGTCGTTGCCGTCGCCGCCCGACAGGCTGTCGTGGTCCTCGCCGCCCGAGATGGAATCGTAGCCGGCGTCGCCCTGCAGCGTGTCGTTGCCGAAGCCGCCGTCGAGCGTGTCGTAGCCGACGCCGCCGGACACGCTGTCATTGCCGTTGCCGCCGAAGAGAAGGTCGGCGCCCGCGTCGCCGTGCACGGTGTCGTGGCCCTCGCCGGCGAACACCGTGTCGTTGCCTTCGCCGCCCGAGATGCTGTCATTGCCGAAATTGCCGACGAGCTCGTCGAAGCCGCGGTCGCCCGACAGCGTGTCGTTGCCGTCGCCCCCGACGAGGCTGTCATAGCCGTCGCCGCCCGAGATGCTGTCGTTCTCCGTTCCGCCGTCGAGCGTGTCGCTGCCCGCGTCGCCCTGCAGCGTGTCGTTGCCCGCGCCCCCGTCGAGCGAATCGTTGCCTGGCCCGCCGGCGAGAAGGTCGCGTCCCGCGAGGCCGATCAGCGTGTCGTTGCGCTCCAATCCGAAGATCGTGTCGTCGTCGACCGTGCCGGTGAGCAGCTCGGCGAGGGAGGTTCCGAAGATCGTGATGCCGACAGCCATGGCGGTGCTCCTTGCCCAAGGGGGCCGCCGGCGCGCCGGCAACGGATGCGGAGCGCCTGCGCCGCACGCGCGCGGGGTCGCGACGTGCGGCGTTAATGCAGCAGGAATGAGTTAAGTTTCCGGAAACTCTGTCGCTCGAATTCGCGGGGAGCCCCGTCCGGCCCTTAAGGCAGGTTGAGCTGCCAGGAGACGCCGAAGCGGTCGGCGATCCAGGCGAAGCGGCGGCTGAAGCCATAGCTGCCGGGCGGCATCATCACCTCACCGTCCGCGGAGAGCGTCGCGAAGGCGGCCTCGAGCGCCTCCTGCGTGTCGAAATCGACGAAGAGCGACATGGAGGGCGTGAAGGCGAAGGCGTGCACCGGCGGGCTGTCGAAGACGAGAAGCTCGTGGCCGGCGAAGGAGACCGGCGCGAGCTTGAAGGCGCCCGGCGCGCCGCCTTCGCCCTCGCCATATCTCGCGACGTCGCCGACGCGGAAATCCGCGAACGCCGAGGCGTAGAGGGCGAGCGCTTTCTCGGCCTCGCCCTGAAACATCATATGGGTGCGGACTTTCATCGTGCGGCGCTCCGCCTCGCTCCCAAATCGCTTTGCCGGAAATCGCTTTGCCGGAAATCACTTGGCGGGCACGTCGAGCCTTTTCGGGGCGCGCGCGGCGGCGGGCTCGATCTTGCCGAAGGCGAGCCCCTCGAAATCGCCAGAGCGGCGCCAGCGGTCGATGAACTCGAAGAAGGCGACGGCCCCGGCGGGATAGCGGGCGCCGTTGAGCCGCTCGCGCTGTCCGGCGGGCGCGCCCTCGTTGTTGTAGTAGCCCGGCGTGCAGTCGGCATCGCCGAGCATGGACCGCACATTGCCGTCGAACTGCCCGACCCAGGCCTCCTGCGCCGCCTCGCTCGCCTCCACCTCGCGCGCGCCGATGTCGAGGGCATGGCGGATCACCGCCGTCATCGTCTCGGCGGATTCGGAGAGATTGTGCGTGATGTTGGAGAGCAGCCCCGCGCCCTGCATGATGCTCGTGATGAAGAGGTTCGGAAATCCGTGCACGTGCATGCCGTGCAGCGTGCGCATGCCGTCGGCCCAATAGGCGCCCAGCATCCGGCCGTCCCGCCCATAGGTCTCGAAGCCGCAGCGCCGGCCGAGATCGGCGCCGAACTGGAAGCCCGAGGCGAAGATGAGGCAGTCGAGCGGATAGTGCCGGCCCGCGACCCAGACGCCCGTCTCGTCGATGCGCTCGACGCCCTTGCCGTCGGTGTCGACGAGATGCGTGCCCTCGATATTGTACGCCTGCAGATATTCGTCGTGGAAGCAGGGGCGCTTGCAGAGCTGCCGGTACCAGGGCTTGAGATGCTCGGCCGTCTCCCTGTCGGCGACGATGGCGTCGACCCGCGCGCGGATCTCCTCCATCTTCTCGTCGTCGCTGTCCTCGTAGGCGCGCACATAGATGTCCGAGCCGGGGCGCGCGGGCTGGTTGCCCGCATAGGCGACCACGCGGTCGCGGATGCGCCGCGCGAGCTCGGTCCAGCCGTCCTGCACCAGATCCTCGGGCGCGAAGCCGCCGGACTGGAGCTGGGCGAAGTTGACGAGCCATTTCCTCTGCCAGCCGGCCTCGAGGCCCTCGAACCAGCTCGCGTCGATCTCGTGATTGTTGCGCACGTCGATCGAGGAGGGCGTGCGCTGGAAGACGTAGAGCTCGCGCGAGTCGCGGGCGAGGGGCGGGATGCACTGCACCGAGGTGGCGCCGGTGCCGACGATGCCGACGCGCTTGTCCTTGAGCTTTTCCATCGGCGCGCCGGCGGGCGTTCCGCCCGTGTACCGATAATCCCAGCGGCTGGTGTGGAAGCTGTGGCCCTTGAAGAGCTCGATGCCGGGGATGCCCGGCAGCTTCGGCCGGTGCAGCGGGCCCGTCCCCATGCCCACGAAGCGCGCGCGGATGAGGTCGCCCCGGTCGGTGCGGATCAGCCAGCGGCTCGCGGCCTCGTCCCATTCGAGCCGCTCGACCTTGGTCGAGAAGAGGGCGTTCGGATAGAGGTCGAAGACCTCGGCGATGCGCTTGGCGTGCGCATGGATCTCGGGCGCGAAGACGTATTTGCGGCTCGGCACCGTGCCGGTCTCCTCGAGGAGCGGCAGATAGACCATCGCGGCCGTGTCGCACATCGCGCCCGGATAGCGGTTCCAGTACCAGACGCCGCCGAAATCGCCGCCGCCCTCGATGATGAGGAGATCGTCGATCCCCGCCTGCTTCAGCTTCGCCCCGGCGCACAGGCCCGAGAAGCCGCCGCCGATGAAGGCGACCGTCACGTCGCGCGAGACGGGCGCGCGCTCGGTCCGCGGCGTGTAGGGGTCCTCGACCAGGGAGGCGAAACGGCCCGTCGGCTCGAGATACTGCTTCGGCCCGTCCGCGCGCAGGCGCTTGTCCCGCTCCTGCCGGTAGCGGCGGCGCAGCGCCTCGCGGTCGACGGGGCGCGGCGGGGTGGCGGCGGGCGTGCTCATGGCGTCGGGTCTCCTGGCGGTTTCCCGCAGTCAACCACGCCCGCGCCCGCGACCCAAACGGCGATGTTGTCGCGGCGGCGGCGGGGCTTTTTGGTGGGGGAGGGGGCGCACATACGCCTCGCGGAACGCGATATGCTGCCCGCGCGGCCTCATAACGGTGGCGGTCAATCGGATATTGTGTCCCTGCGATCGGCTTCCGAGCGTCATAGCCAGCGTGGCGACGACGGTGGGTGAAGGTGGGTACGCGTGACAAGGAAGCCGCAGCGACGATCCCTCTACGATATGCGGATCATCTATTGCTACGGCGTAACAATATTGTTCGATGCGACGGTACCACTGTTTGGGATAGCCGGCAGGTTGAGCGAGTTTGTGGACAAGGATTTCTTTTCTACGTTCATGCTTTGCATGGGGGCAGCAGGTTTCGTCCACGCTGTTACGCTCGCCAGGTTCTTCAATCTGGAGCTGTCACGTAAATTTCTTCGATTTGGATATGTCCCAAAGGCTGATGGTGTAACTCGAAAGTTGATAACAAGATATTTTCTATTTTTGGTAGCGTCGCTGGTATTGTTTTGTGCGGCCTATGCGCTATTGGCAATGCCGTGCCTGACTTCTGGAAGAAATGGATGCGACGACGCAGATATTATTGCGAAATATCTAGCGTCCTGCTGGGCCTTCGGAGGGATTGCAGTATTTGTATTTGCTTTTTTATTTGGGGCCAGGATAGAAGAATCGTGAGCGTTACGACTGTGGCATCGGCACTACTATACTTGGCTGAACGGATCGAGAGATTGCAGTTTCGAAGCCTGTAGCGAAGTTGCGGCCCCCCCTCACCCCTCCTCCGGCCCCGCGAGCAGCGGCATCACCTCGACGCAGTCGCAGGGGAAGATCGTGAAGTGCGGGTGGCCTTCGAACATCCTCGCGGCGGCTTCGTGGGAGGGGGCGCGCACGACGACGAAGACGGTCAGTTCGTTCACGACGTCGGCGATGCCGGCCTCGGACGTGCGCTTGGTGGGGCCGAGCGGGCCGCCCATGTAGACGATGTCGTCCTTGTGCGCCTCGTCCCAGGCCTTTACCGCGGCGAGGCCGACCTCGTCGGTCGCGCGCCGCTCCTCCTCGCTCATCGCGTACCAGGCCCGCCAGCGCGGCGAGGATTTGTTGCTGAGGAAGACGGCGAGATAGGTGCCGGTCGTGCCCATGCGCGCCTCGCTCCTTGGGGATCGTCGCGGAGACGATAGCCGAACCGGGCCCTCGAGGCCCGTGCCGCCCGATTCGGCCCGCGCCGCCAGATTCGGGAAGGGGCGAACCGGCCCGCCGCCAAGCGGGGCGTCTCCTCCGATGCCGGCCGCCGCGGCCGGGATTCCCGCGCGCCCCGCAAGGCGACGCTTCGGCCGGCGGGCCATCGCCGAACGGGCGACGCATGGGCTAAGCTCGCGCGAATGGGCGGCCGAGGCCGCCCGCTGCATGTCGCGAAGGATCTCTCATGGCCAATGTCGCCGTGGTCGGCGCCCAGTGGGGCGACGAGGGCAAGGGCAAGATCGTGGACTGGCTCTCCGAGCGCGCCGACGTCGTGGTGCGCTTCCAGGGCGGCCACAATGCCGGCCACACGCTCGTCGTCGCGGGCAAGACCTACAAATTGTCGCTCCTTCCCTCGGGCCTCGTGCGCGGCAAGCTCTCGATCATCGGCAACGGCGTCGTGGTGGACCCCTGGGCGCTCGTCGACGAGATCGCGCGGCTCCAGGCGATGGGCGTCGCGGTGAGCCCGCAGACGCTGAAGGTCGCGGAGAACGCCTGCCTCATCCTGCCCGTGCACCAGGAGCTCGACGCGCTGCGCGAGAGCGCGAACAGCGGCACGCGCATCGGCACCACGCGGCGCGGCATCGGCCCGGCCTACGAGGACAAGGTCGGCCGGCGCGCCGTGCGCCTCGTCGACCTCGCGGACGAGGCGACGCTTCAGGCGCGCGTCGAGGCGCTGCTCCTCCATCACAACGCGCTCAGGCGCGGGCTCGGCCACGAGGAGGTCGACGGCGGGGCGCTCCTTGAGAAGCTGCGCGCGGTGAGCGGGAAGATCCTTCCGTATGCGGATGCGGTGTGGCGGCGCCTCGCGGACCTCAAGGCCGAGGGCCGGCGCATCCTCTTCGAGGGCGCGCAGGGCGCGCTGCTCGACGTCGACCACGGCACCTATCCCTTCGTCACCTCCTCGAACACGGTGGCGGGACAGGCCGCGACGGGCTCGGGGCTCGGGCCGGGCGCCGTCGACTACGTGCTCGGCATCTGCAAGGCCTACACGACGCGCGTCGGCGAGGGGCCCTTCCCGACGGAGCAGAAGAACGAGGTCGGCGAGCGCCTGGGCACGCGCGGCCACGAGTTCGGCACGGTGACGGGGCGCAAGCGCCGCTGCGGCTGGTTCGACGCGGTGCTCGTGAAGCAGACCGTGCTCACCGGCGGCATCGACGGCATCGCGCTCACCAAGCTCGACGTGCTCGACGGCTTCTCCGAGATCAAGGTGTGCACGGGCTACCGGATCGACGGGCGCACGGTCGACCATCTGCCCGCCTTCGCCGGCGCGCAGGCCCGCGTCGAGCCGCAATGGGAGACCATGGAGGGCTGGGAGGAGTCGACGCAGGGCGCGCGCTCCTGGGCCGAGCTGCCCGCGACCGCGATCAAATATATCCGCCGCATCGAGGAGCTCATCGGCGCGCCCGTCGCGCTGCTCTCGACCTCGCCCGACCGCGAGGACACCATCCTCGTCAAGGACCCCTTCGCGCCCTAGCAGGCTGTTGAAAAATGTACGCTACCCATCCTTCGAGGCACTGACGTCGTCAGTGCACCTCAGGATGACGCCTTTCTTTTCAACGAGTTAGACGTCATGGTGAGGTGCTCGCAGCTTCGCTGCGAGCCTCGAACCAGGGCCGTCCCCACCTTTTTCGACAGCCTGCCAGAGGTGCCCAGATCGTGGCTCATGAGGTATGATCGCCGCTCGGCAGGGGGAGAGGGAGTTCGTCATGCGTCAGCGTCGCCGGCCGCGGCTCGTCTTCGCCTCGGCGCTCGCCTTCGGCCTTCTGCTCATCATCCCGGTGCGCCCCCAGGCGGTGACGAGCGACCGCCTCGCGGCCCATGCGAGCTGGGAGATGCTCCTCTCCATGGGGGACGAGCTCGCCGGCGGCGGGGAGATCGACTCCGCGCTCTCCACCTACCGCCAGGCGCTCAAATTCGCCGCGACGGACGCCGAGCGGGCGATCGTCCATCTGCGGCTCGGCCAGGGCCTTCTCGCCCGGGGCGACGTCGCCCAGGCGATCAACGAGCTCGAGGCGGCGCGCTCGCTCGCGAACGTCGCCGAGGGACGCGTTCCGCGCGCGGACATCTACACCGCTCTCGAGGACGCCTATCGCGCCGCCGGCAACGAGGACCGCGCCTTCGCCGCCGCCGACGAGCGCGCGAAGCTGCCCCGCTCCGAGCGCCCGGACAACTGAGCCCGCCGCCCCGCCGGCGGTAGTGGGTCAGTTTGAATCCGGCGAGGCTTGACGCGCCCATCGCTCGCCGCATTCGCCTCCTATATGCTTGACGGGAAGCATGAGGAGAGGCTGGTGACCAGTGAGAGCCACAAAACCGCTTACCCAAAAATCGGCATTTGGTTCGATGGGCAGTCGGGCGATATCCACCTGAGCATCGCTGGCCACGGACTATCGACTGTGAACGCCAAAGCCGACAACAAGCGCGGCAACCCACACCTATTCAATAAATTGGCGAAGGTTCTGCGGGATGAAGGCAAGCCGCATCCTGAAATCATTGAGGATTGGCAGGATGCCTAAAGGCCCCAAGGGACAGAAGCGGCCAGCCGACGTGATCGGCAATGCGATCCGCGTGGCGAAGATCGCGACGGGCGAGACTGAGGAGTCGTTGCCGGCGACCCGTCGCGCTGAGGGCGGGAAGGTGGGCGGCAAGGCTCGCGCGCGGTCTCTGTCACCCGAGAAGAGGCGTGCGATAGCTAAGAAGGGTGCGGAGTCGCGATGGGGTCCTAATCGCAATCGCGATGATTGACTTTCATGATGGCGTACCCTATATTGTGCGCCATGACCAGCGAACCCAATGATGTCGTTGTAGCGGTCCTCAAGGCAAAGCTTGCGGAAATCCTCTCCCGTAAGGCGAGGAACGAGCGAGTTATGTCGCGCCTAGTCGAAGACGATTTGGCGATCCACCGCGAGCTCGCCGACTTGCGAGCGGGCGCACGCGTTCTCGGTGTAAGTCTCGCCTTTCCCGAGCAGAAGGACGAAGAACGTCGAATCTTTCGAATCCGCGTGGGGTCTGAACGCGAAGGCAAGAACGTAACTAGCGATTTTGCGTCGCGGTTCGTTCATTTTTCTGGCGGAGGCGGAAGCGGGGGAACAGAGAAAGCGCTGGCAGGTGCCCAGCATAACCCTCCGGTAAAGGCCAAGTTACCGGTTCCGCCAACGCGACCGCCAATCAAGGAAATCGTCTTGGACCGGCTGAAGGAAGCTGGAGACAACGGCGCAGAGGCGGCCAAGATTCGGGCGCATATTGAGCGCGTCTATGCAGACAAACTTCACGAAAAAACCGTCGGCATGACCCTCTATCGATTGGCTAAGGACGGACTAGTCCGTCGAGATGGCCGCACGTGGTACCTCGCGAAGCCCCAAGGGGCAGAAACGAGGACCCCCGGCGTTGTAGCGCCGGGGATCAAAGATCGTGAGACATAGGAAAGGAGACCAGCACCATGCAGCACATGGTCCGGAGAGGCTCTTAAGCCGGGCTGGGCTGCAGGTGGGGGCACTACTCCCCGCCGCAGTCCGGTTCGGTGCCGCTCCTTCGGCCCGGTAGTTCAGCGGATAGAACAAGGGACTACTAATCCCTCTGTCGGGAGTTCGAGCCTCCCCCGGGTCGCCATCTTTAGATAGCGCCAATTTGTGCGCTTTTCAAGCGGAAACCGTTGTGAATCAATGGCTTTCGCATAGTGGAACTTGGCCGGAATCAAAAATGAACTTTATGCTTGACAAAAGCGAAAGTGATTTCTATTTTGATAGACATGAACAGGCTGCCCCTCCAAACCCGCGTCCAAATCCTCTCGATGCTCTGCGAGGGTTCGACCATGCGGGCGATCTCGCGGGTCGCAGGCGTCTCCATCAACACCGTGACCAAGCTTTTGGTGGATGCGGGCGAGGCTTGCGCGGCCTATCATGCCGAGACGGTCAAGGGCGTGAAGGCGCAGCGCGTCCAGTGCGATGAGATTTGGTCCTTCGCCTATGCCAATGCGAAGAACGTGGCGACGGCCAAGGCCGCCCCCGAGGGCGCGGGCGATGTCTGGACCTGGACCGCGCTCGACCCGAACTCGAAGCTGATTGTCTCCTGGCTCGTGGGAAGCCGGGACAGCGAGTGCGCCATGGAGTTCATGGACGATCTGGCCTCGCGCCTCGCCAATCGCGTCCAGCTCACCACGGACGGCCATAAGGCGTACCTAGAGGCCGTCGAGGGCGCCTTCGGGGCCGATATCGACTATGCGGTCCTGCAGAAGCTCTACGGCACGTTTCCCGAGGCCGCGAAGGGCCGCTACAGCCCCGCCGTCTGCATCGGCGCCCGCAAGGAACATGTCGAGGGCAATTCCGATACCCGCCACGTCTGCACATCGCAAGTCGAGCGCCAGAACCTCACCATGCGGATGAGCATGCGGCGCTTCACGCGCCTGACCAATGCCTTCTCCAAGAAGGTCGCCAATCACTGCCACGCGCTGGCGCTCTATTTCGTCTGGTACAATTTCTGCCGCATCCACAAGACGCTGCGCGTCACGCCCGCCATGCAAGCTGGCGTCAGCGACACGGTGCGCGATATGGAATGGATCGTCGGCTTGATCGACGCCCGCGCCCCGAAGCCCGGCCGGCCGGCGACCTACAAGAAGCGAAATTCAAACTGAGCCCGCCGCCCCGCCGGCGCGCCCCTGTTCAACCGGCGTGCCGCTGCGCTAGCCTGAACCGTTTGGGTGGCTCGCGGACGGCGGCGTCGCGCGGGGGAGGGGTGCGGCGTGAGGACCGTGGTCTTCCAATCCTTTCGCACGAGCGACGTGCCGGGCTGGCTGTCCCGCGCCATGGAGTCGGTGCGCCAATGGGCCGAGCAGAGGGGCTTTGCCTACCGCTTCCTGGGGGACGAGTTCTTCGACTGCCTGCCGGGCTGGTTCCGCGAGCGCATCGGGGGCGACGTCCTGCCCATGTCGGATCTGGCGCGCCTCGAATGGGCGCTGCGCCTCCTCGAGGGCGAGGCCGACCGCGTGGTCTGGGTCGACGCCGACGTGCTGGTCTTCGATCCCGATCGCCTCGTCGTCGACGAGGCCGAGGACGCGATCCTCTGCAGCGAGATTTGGGTCCATCTCGCCAAGGACGGAAAGCTCGTGGGCCGGCCGCGCGTCAACAACTGCGTCTGCGCCTTTCGGCGCGGCTCGTCCTTCCTCGCCTTCTACCGCGACGCC
The DNA here is from genome assembly GCA_024236075.1 of Alphaproteobacteria bacterium. GTDB lineage: Bacteria > Pseudomonadota > Alphaproteobacteria > JACAEB01 > JACAEB01 > JACAEB01. The sequence goes on from JACKLE010000002.1 coordinate 92,637, forward strand.
TGCCTGAAGCGCGCGCGCACGGCGAGGCCGTCGGACCGCTGGGTGCTGGGCCCGAGCCTGCTTTCCGACCTCCATCGCGTCGTGCCGCTGGCGCAGCTCGCCAATGTCGGCATGGTGAGCCCGCTCATGCTCCGCGATCTGCAGACGGAGGGTTCGAACCGGCTGCGCGGCGCCTATATGAGCTTCTTCACGGTGCCCTTCGCCGCCGCCAATCTCTGCGGCTCGCGGCGCGATACGCCCTTCGGCGGCTTCATGCTCGACGATCGCGCCTATGCCCTGGCCGTCGAGCGCCTGCTCGCGACGCGGGGCGACGTCCTGAACCGCCATATCCGGATGCCGGCGGGGGAGGGCGTCACGCCGGCCTAATGCTCCGCGGAGAGATCGATCGCGAGGACCTTTCCCGGCGGATTGCCGCCGCCCTGGCCGGCCGGGACCTGCGTGAGATAGAGCCGGCGCGCTCGCCGGTCGAAGCTCGTCGGGTAGGTCCAGGTGAACGCGGCCGCGTTGAAGTCCGTGATGCGCCGCGCCGACCGGGGGCTGCCCGATCCGAAGAGCCAGGTCTCGAGGAAGAAGGTCTTGTGGTATCTCGTCTGGTCGTAGTCCGCGCTCGCGGAGGAGGCGATCGCCGCATAGGCGTTCGGCCCGAGCTCGACATAGGCTGTCGGCTCCTCGAAGAAGCCGTATTTCGCGATCGGGGCGAAGGTCTTCTGGTCCGGGTAGGCATAGCCTTCGGGATCGTAGAGCGTGAGGTCGACGAGGCTCATGCCGTCCACGGAGCGTTCCGCCACGTCGACATAGATCTGCGAATAGACCTTGCCGTCGATCTCGGGCAGCCGGTCGAGCGTGACGCCCGGCTTGTGCGAGAGGAAGACGTCCGTCGCGAAGGCGAGCTTCGTGCCGTCGAAGGTGAAGTCCCAGGGCTCGTAGCCCGCGCCGATGAGCGTGTCGCCGCCGGGATTCGCCCAGAGCCCGCCGCCGTCGGGGTCCGCCGGCGTCGGGGCGAGATTGTTCCGCATATGGACGATGGCCGGAAGGCCCGAGGGCGCGAAGGCGAGCTCGGCGGTCGCGAGATGCTGCACGCCGCCCCAGGAATAGCGCAGATCGAGGCCCACGCGCGAGCCCCAGGCGAGCGCGACGTTTCCGTTCGCGAGCGCCGTCCTGGCGAGCGTCGGTCGCATCACGCCGCTCGTCTGCGGCGGCGCGCCGGCCGCGCTGCAATGATAGCCGGCATAGGGCTCGGGGCGCTTCGCCGTCGCATACTGCCGCCCTGTCGGGCAGAGCGGGTCGTCGCTCTGATAGGGCATGGGCGAGACCTTGTCGGCATGGCTCCAGGTCGCCTGCCAGTCGGTGAGCTGGACCCAGATCTTTCCGTCCACGGAGACGGCGTAGATGTCCGTGAACATGCCGATCTCGCCGGCGCCGATGCGGTGGATGCCGGCATGGACCGGCATCTCCACGGCCGCGGTGAGCCACTTGCCGTCCGGCGTCCAGGCCGGGTGGTCCTTGCTCTGGTTCGCATGGAGCCTCGCGCCCTCGAGGCGCACGGGGATCGCCGGCGTGCCGTCCGTCGAGGGCGCGACCTTCCAGATCTGCGCGCCGTCGACGCCGTCCACGATGTCCGCGCAGCCGATGCAGCGCGCGCCCTTGCCCTCGCCGTCCGAGACGTAGAGCACCGTCGTGCCGTCGCTCTCCATCGAGGCCGGCCGCACGGGGCCCGCCTCGTAGACGAGCGGCGCGAATTTGTGGCTCGCCGCGCCCGTGCCCGAGGGGTCGAGCGTCGCGCGCAGGCGGCTCGCGCCGCGAATGTCGGCGCGGAAGGTCTCGAAGGCGAGGGCGTCCGTCGCCTCGTTGTAGCGCGCGGCCTTGCCGTTCCAGGGGCCCGCCTCCGCCGGCCAGTCCGCGGGCGGATTGATTGCCGCGCCGCTCTCGTCGACGCCGACGAGGACGGCGCTCGGCAGGGGCTCGACGGCGCCCGCCGGCGCGGCGGCCCATGCGACGGCGCCGAGGACGCAAAGGATCGTGCGACGAATCTCGCTCACGCGGTCTTCTCCCAAGCCAGGCCGGCGGCTGCGCGGAGCCGCCTCAGGGGCGCTGAATGCGCTCTAAATCCTATTTATCGCTCATATTAGGTCTAATATGCAAGAAATCATGATTTTAGAACGAGAATCTGTCGCGGCACCACGCGAAGGGCCGGCATCGTCCTGGCGCGAGGAGGCAGGGGCTGGGAGAACAGGCGCGGGGCCGTGCGGCGTCGCGCGCATAGGCGCGGGCCGGCGATCCGCCGCATGATGCGCGGCGGCACGCGATGGCGGGATGCGGCGAGAGCATTGAGATGGACGCCTACGAATTCACGAACGCCTGGTTCAAGGAAGAGCACAAGGCGCTCTGGGCGCAGCTCTTCGGCATGCTGAAGCCCGCGCGCCTTCTCGAGATCGGCTCGTTCGAGGGCGCGAGCGCCTGCTTCGCGATCGAGGCCGTGGGCGCGCAGCGGCCCGTCGAGCTCCATTGCATCGACAGTTGGCAGGGGAGCGCGGAAGGGCCCTTCGCCACGATCGACATGGGCGCGGTCGAGGCGCGCTTCCACGCCAATGTCGCCCGGGCGCGGGCCAAGGCGGCCCACGAGGTCGCGCTCCATGTCCACAAGGGGCGCTCGGACGACGAGCTCGCGCGGCTCCTTCTCTCCGGCGCGCGCGGCCGGTTCGACTTCGTCTATGTCGACGCCTCGCATCAGGCGCCCGACGCGCTGAGCGACGCCGTGCTCGCCTTCAAGCTCCTGCGGCCCGGCGCCGTGATGATCTTCGACGATTATCTCTGGGCGGAGGAGATGCCCTACGGACGCGACCCGCTGCTGTGCCCCAAGCCCGGCATCGATGCCTTCGTCAACCTGCATTTCCGCAAGCTGAAGGTGCTCTCCGCCCCGCTCGAGCAGCTCTACGTCCGCAAGCTGACGGACTAGGAGGCCTATTCCGCGCCCGCTTCCGCCTCGGCGGCGCGGCGCTCCATGGTCTTCTGGCGGCGGTCCTTGAGGCCGGCCTTCATCGCCTTTTGCAGCTTGTCGAAGGCGCGCACCTCGATCTGGCGCACGCGCTCGCGGCTGATGCCGTAGACCTGCGAGAGCTCCTCGAGCGTCGTCGGCTCGTCCTTGAGGCGGCGCTCGGTGAGGACGTGGCGCTCGCGGTCGTTGAGCGTGCCGAGCGCCTCTTCGAGGAGCTCGTGGCGCTCGTCGTGCTCCTCGCGGTCGGCGAGCAGGGTCTCCTGGTCCGTGCCCTGATCGACGAGAAAGTCCTGCCACTCGCCCTCGCCGTCCTGGCGCAGGGGCGCGTTCAGCGAATTGTCGGGCGCGGCGAGGCGGCGGTTCATCGAGACGACGTCCGCCTCCGGAACGTTGAGCTTGGTCGCGATGGTCGTCACCTGCTCGGGCGTGAGGTCGCCTTCCTCGATCGCCTGGATCTGGCCCTTGAGGCGGCGCAGGTTGAAGAAGAGCTTCTTCTGCGCGGCCGTGGTGCCGATCTTCACGAGGCTCCAGGAGCGCAGGATGTATTCCTGGATCGAGGCGCGGATCCACCACATGGCATAGGTCGCGAGGCGAAAGCCCTTCTCGGGCTCGAAGCGCTTCACCGCCTGCATGAGGCCGACATTGCCTTCCGAGATGATCTCGGCGACGGGCAGCCCGTAGCCGCGATAGCCCATGGCGATCTTGGCGACGAGGCGCAGATGGCTCGTCACGAGCTTGTGCGCGGCCTCGCTGTCGTGATGCTCCCGCCAGGCCTTGGCGAGCATGTACTCCTCGTTCGCCTCCAGCATGGGGAACTTGCGGATCTCGGACAGGTAGCGGCCGAGGCCGCCTTCGCCGGCGAGGGTCGGGAGATTGGATGCCATCGGCTCTGCTCGGTTGCCCCTTCGAAAGACGCCGGACCGCGACGCGGCGGCGCCCTTTCGCGCCGCACCAATATACGCCGGGAGTTAGAGACGGGGATTATGGCCCGATTGCGTCGGGCTCCCCTAAGCACCGCCGCGCCCAATACCCGGGCACGTCCTGACGGGATGCTGCCACGGACCGCCATATGGGGTCATCGTTACCTTTGGGCAATGGATAAGGCGGCTTCGAGCGCCGCCATGTCGGCGGGCGGCGGGCGCGAGAACGCAAGGCGCTCGCCGGTCGCGGGATGGACGAAGCCGAGGCTCGCGGCGTGCAGCGCCTGGCGGGGAAAGGCGGCCATGGCCTCGCCGGCCGCGCCCCCGGGCCCCTTCGCCCGCGTGCCCCGTCCGTAGAGCGGGTCGCCGATGACGGCATGGCCGATATGCGCGAGGTGCACGCGGATCTGGTGGGTGCGGCCCGTGGCGAGGGCGCATTCGAGCTTCGCCGCGCCGGCATAGCGCGCGAGCGTGCGGTAGCGCGTGAGGGCCGGCTTGCCGCGCGCGAGCACGGCCATCTTCTGCCGGTTGGCGGGGCTGCGCGCGATGGCGCCCTCGATCTCGCCGGCGGGCCGGGCCGGCACGCCGCGCACGAGGGCGATGTAGCGCCGCTCTATGTCCCGCCGCGCGAAGGCCGCCGAGAGGGCGCGGTGCGCGAGGTCGGTCTTCGCCGCGACCATGATTCCGCTCGTGTCCTTGTCGAGGCGATGGACGATGCCCGGCCGCGCGACCCCGCCGATCCCCGAAAGGCTCTCGCCGCAATGGGCGATGAGGGCGTTGACGAGCGTGCCGGCGGCATTGCCCGCGCCCGGATGCACGACGAGGCCGGCCGGCTTGTCGATCACGATGAGGTGCGCGTCCTCGTAGAGGATGTCGAGCGCGATGCCTTCGCCCCGGGGCGCGGCCTCGGCGGGGGCGGGCAGCTCGACGACAATCTCGGCGTGGGCGGCGAGCTTCTTCGCCGGGTCGGTGACCGGCGCGCCCGCAAGGCGCACATGCCCCGCCTCGATGAGGGCCTTCAGGCGCGAGCGGCTCAGCTCGGGGAGCGCGGCCGCGAGGGCGCGGTCGAGCCGCTCGCCGGGGGCGGCGAGGGTGAGGCGGCGGGTATCCGGTCCGATGGTTTCCGTCACAATCGAAGGCTATCCTGAACCAAAGCCGGCACGGGAGGGGCGAATGGCGGAGACAAGCGGCGCAGGCAATCCGGTTCCGCGGATCGGGTTTTTCGGATGGATGTTCCGACTGTCGGTCACGATCCTTGCATTCTTGCTCATCGCCTATTTCGTGCCGTCCGTCATCGATGAATACAGCTATCGCTTCGACTGGGGCGACTCGAGCGGCACGCAAGCCACGCCCCCCGAGCCGTTCACGGCGAACGTGGATGCCGGCGACGGCATGGTCTCGACGGGCTGGCTTCAGGACCGCTACTTCATCGTCAGATCGCTCGGCAAGGACCGCGCCGAATACCGCCTCTACAGCGCGGCCTCGGGACGCCACTACGGCACGTACGTCGTCGCCGGCCCGATACGGGGACGCGGGCCCGACAAGCGGGCCGCGCCCGCCGAGCCGGCGGAATAGCGGCGCGTTTGACGCCGGGCGCGAAGGCCCGCTAGCGTCCCCGGCACGATCGGATCGCCGGGGACGGCCATGGACACGACATCGCAAATGCCGCCGAACGAGGCGGAAAGCGCCGCCGCGGCGAAGAGCCTGCGCTTCATCCGCATCATGACGGTCGTGCTGATAGCGACCCTCGCGATCGGCATGATCGTGGTCGCGGTCGGCATCGTGACGACGCTGTCGCGCCCCAAGGGGCCGTCCGCGCCGGTCGAGGGCGCGGTGCGCCTTCTCGCCGGGGAGGAGATCGCGGAGATGGCGGTCGGGTCGGACCGCCTCGTGCTGCGCATCGTGGGCCCCGGCGGCGAGCGCCTGGAGATTCTCGATATGACGGGCACGAACCGTCTGGGGACCATCCATGTGGAGCGCGCCAGGTGAGGTGAGCCGCCTCGTCCTGCCCCGGATCGTCGCGGAGGCGATCGAGGGCGAGGCCCGCGCCGCGCTGCCGCGAGAATGCTGCGGCCTTCTCGTCGGCACGGCGGCCGGCGGCGAGGCGAGCGCGGTCCGCGCCGTCCCCTCGCGAAACCTCGCGGACGATCCGGCCACGCGCTTCGAGATCGATCCCGCCTTGCGCCTCGCCGCGCAGCGCGAGGCGCGCGAGGCGGGGCTTCTCGTTCTCGGCCACTACCATTCGCACCCGGCCGGCCCCGCGCGCCCCTCCGCGCGCGACCTCGCCGGCGCCCTCGAAGGCGGGCTCGTCTGGCTCATCCTGGGGCTCGAGGGGGGCCGCGCGTCCTTCGCCGCCTTTCAGGCCCGCCGCGACCGGCGGGAGCCCTCCCTGGCGCCCCTGTCCCTGCTCGCGGCCGAGCGGCCCTAATCCAACTTTTAAGCCCGATCTGAGATCGTATCCGGGCGGACTGCCGGCAGGGGCGGAGCCGCCCTTTGCATGCGGAGCGTCATGGGAGACAAGGCGCGTCGGTCGGCCCGCCTCGTGCAGGCCCTCGAGAAGCAGGACAAGAGCGGGGAGCGGTCCGTCGCGCTGGGCGTCGCGGGCCTCGCCGTGCTCCTGCTCGCCCTGACGCTCGCGCCGGGCAACGGGTCCGGCCGCCTGCTCGCCGATCCCAACGTCTTCCTTCCCATCGTGGGGCTTTTCGCCGCAGCCTTCGCGCGCCTTCGCCTCGCGAGGCTGCCCCGCCTCCCGAAGCACGCCCTCGGCGCCCTCACGGTGAGCGAGGCGCTGTGCCTCCTCTACATCGCCTGGTTCTTCCGCTACACGGTGGAGGGGGCCCAGTCGGTTCAAGGCGACGCCCCGGCATTCGGGATCGTTCTCGTCTGGGTCGCTCTGCGCGCCCTGCGCTTCGAGCCGCGCTCCGTCCTCATGGCCGGATTTTGCGCGGGAATCGGCTTGACGGTCCTGCGCATCCTGATCCTTCCGGATGCCGCGGCCGCGTTCGAGGAGCGGCGCTTCGGCGAGGTCCTCGGGCTGCTCTTCGCGAGCGATGTCGAGATCAGGAAGCTTGCGACCCTCACCTTGCTGGTGCTCGCCATCACCCTGTCGACGACGGGCGCCCGCCGCCTGGTCTCGCAGAGCGCCCACGTCGCCGATCTCGAGGAGGCCAATGCGCGCGCCGAAGCGGCGAGCGAGGCGAAATCGCAGTTCCTCGCTCAGATGAGCCATGAGCTCCGTACACCCCTCAACGCGATCATCGGCTTCAGCGAGCTGATGATGGCGGAGGCCAAGGGACCTCTCGGAAACGCGACGTACCGCGCCTATGTGGGCGACATCCGCTCGTCGGCGCGCCGGCTGCTCGATCAGCTCGCCGGCATGATCGACTTCGCCGAGCTGTGCGGAACGGACCGAAAGCTCGATTCGCGCCCGTTCGATCTCGCGGCGACGCTGGCCGAGGCCTGCCGCGAGCTCTGCGGCGACGGCGCCGTCCGCGAGCACATCGTGCGCAACCTCGCGCCTCCCGACGGCGTCACGGTCGCGGGCGACCCGCGGCTCTTGAAGCTCGCCGCGAAGAGCCTGGTTCTCGAGGCGTCGCGCCGCTCGAGTCCGCGCGAGGCGATATGCGTCTCCGTCGAGCCCTGCGCGCAGGGCGTCGCGCTCGCCGTCCATTTCACGCCGAGGGGCGACGCCGCGCCCACGATCGAGCACGCCGAGGCCTTCCGCGTGGGTGATGCCTGGCGCACGCGCGACGGCGAGGGCTTCGCGCTCGAGCTGCCGCTCGCCCGTCTCGTCGCCGAGCTGCACGATGGCCGGCTCGCCGTCGCGGCCGATCCGGCGGCGGGCGCCTGCCTGCGCATCGAGCTGCCCTCGGCGACCTTCGCCGCGCCGCCGGCCCGCCAGCGCCTCGCGAGCTGAAAACCGGCCGGCGCCCGCGCCTTTCGCGCCGCGCCGCGCGGCGGTTTGCCGCTCGCCCGGCCCCCGCTATATTTCCCGCCTGCCGCGTGACTGGCGAGGGAAGGTGGGCATCCACCGGGGAGCGCGGCGCGAGGGACGCGCCCTCGCCATCTGCCGGCCGCTCGCCTGGGCCTTCCACGACCATGGAGGCGACCCATCATGAGCGAGCCCGTCCGCATCGGCTTTCCCGTCTTCGCCGACCTCACCCTGCAGGATCTCGTCGGGCCCTTCGAGGTCTTCTGCCGCCTGCCGGGGGCGAGCCTCCACCTCGTCGCCGGCGCACGGGACGCGCTCGCGACGCGGGGCGGCTTCGCGGTCACGCCCACCGCGACGTATGCGGACTGTCCGCCGCTCGACATCCTTTGCCTGCCGGGCGGGCCCGGCCATCTCGGCGCCATGGAGAACGCGGAGCTCCTGGACTTCCTGCGCCGCCAGGCGGCGGGCTGCCGCTATGTGACCTCGGTGTGCACGGGCGCGATGGTGCTTGCGGCGGCCGGCCTCCTTGAGGGCCGCCGTGCGACGACGCACTGGATGTCGCTCGGGCGCCTCGCGCGCTTCGGCGCCACGCCGGTCGCCGAGCGCATCGTCGTCGACGGCAACCGCGTCACGGGCGGCGGCGTCACGGCGGGCATCGATTTCGGACTCGCGCTCGCGGCCGAGATCGCCGGCGAGCGCCACGCCAAGGCGATCCAGCTACAGATCGAGTATGCGCCCGCTCCGCCCTTCGCGAGCGGCGATCCGCGCGCGGCCGAGCCGGGCCTCGTCGCGGCCGTGCGCGAGGGAGCGAAAGGCTACGCCGCCCTCATGGACGAGGTCGACGCGCGCGCGGCGGCGCGGCTGCGATAATCCGTGTTCGGATGCGCCACGGGCCGAGGCGGCCTCCGTAGGCGCGATCCGCGTCGTGGAAAGACGCCGATCGCGCCCCGGCGGGTCCTCAGAACGGGAACCAGTTGCGCTGGCGCGAATAGGCGAGGTAGCCGACATTGGCGCCGAGGCGGAAGCCGACGCCCGCGCGCATCGGCGCGAGGGTGATGTCGTTCGCGCGCTGATAGTTGACGCCGATCCCGCCGATGAAATAGGCCGAGCCCTCGACGCCCGGGAAGCGCTGATAGATGTCGTCGACGCGCTGCAGGTTGTAGACGAGCGTGAAGCACTTGGACGCGTTGCCGCCGAAGTCCCACCCGGCGGAGGGGCCCTGCCAGTAGACGGTCTTGGTGGCGCCCGACTTCATGAAGAGCGTGCCCTTGCCGTAGCGCAGGCCGACGCCGATGGCGCCCGAGGCCTCCTCGCCCTTGATGTAGCCGTTGGGCCGTCCGTTCTCGGAGAAGAGCTTTTCCACCAGCTCGCCGGCGGCCTCGGCGGTGATGCCGAAGAACTCGGCGACGGCATTGACGATCTCGTCCTCGCCATAGGTGTCGTCGGCGGCGAGCGCGGCGCGCGGGGCGAAGAGCGCCAGCGCGCCCGCGGCGAGCAGGACGAGCAGCGCGCGCCGCAGGAGAGGCATGCCGTCCGTCCGTTGAGCAATGCGATCGGTCCTCATGGGTCCTCGTCTCCCTCGTGATGCGCCGGCCCCCGCCGCACCGCGCCCGCGTGGACGGCGCATGACCTCGGCGTAACCGGCGCGGGACCATAGCACGTCCGCATGACGCCTGCGCGAGGGCCGCCTCGGGGAGGGAACGCGGCGGCGCCGGGCCGTTTGACCTCGCAGGCGCGCGTCTTCATCATCCGGGCCGGGCTCGGGGCCGGCGCGCGAGGGCCCCTCGAGGGCGGGGACGCGGGATGACAGCTCGCAGAATGCGAGGGATCCTCCTCTGGGGGGGCGCCGGGACGGCCGCGCTCCTCGTGCTGCTGCTTTTCCTCCTGACGCGTCCGGGCTTCGTCGGCTGGGTCCTCGCGGCCGCGATCGACGGCGCGGGCTACGGACCTTCGCGGCTGAAGGTCGTGGAGGTCGGGCTCTCGCGCCTCGCGGTCGAGGACGTCGCCGTGGGCAAGGGGCCGCTTCTCGCGGCGGGCCGCATCGTCGTCGACTACCGCCTGCCCGCGCTTCTCGGCGGCCGGCTCGAGGCGGCCGAGATCGACGCGCTGCGCCTCAAGGCCGGGCTCGACGCGCAGGGCTTCCACATGGCGCTGCCGCCCGCGCCGAAGAAGAGCGGCGGGGGCAAGCCCTTCGACTTCCGGCGCCTGCCGCCGATCGCGCTCAAGGATGCGCGCCTTCAGCTCGACACGGGGCAGGGCACCTATGAATTCGTCGTGGACGGCGCGCTCGCGCCCACGGGGCCGCAGCGGCTGGAGGCGAGCCCCATGCTCGCCATCCGCCGCGCCGAGGAGCCGGAGCGCTCGATCTCCGGCGCGGCGGGCATCGTCGTCGACGGACGGCGCGCCGAGCTGACCCTCGCGCTCAACCGTCCGGGCGACCGCGCGCTCTTCGAGGGCGGCACGATCGACGGGCTCGACCTCGCGCTCGTCTCCGATCCGAAGACGGGGCTCGAGGGAACGGCGAAGCTCGCGCTTTCGGGCCTCTCGCTGGGCCCGCTCGACCGCGGCAGCGCGCGGCTGGAGCTCGCCTTGAAGAGCCCGGACGGAGGCTTCCTGCCCACCCGCGAGACGCTGACCGCCTCGCTGAAGGCCGAGGCGAGCGACGTTGCCATCGCGCCCGCCTTCTGGGACACCCGCCTCGCGGCTCTTCCCGCCTCGACCCGGGCCGCCTTCGATCTCGACGGCCTGCGCCCCTTCCGCGATTCGCTCCTCGATGCGCTCAAGACCCTCGACGGCGGCACGAAGATTTCTCTCGGCGCGGATCTTACCGGCGCGCCGGAGGGCAAGGGACGCAAGTGGACGATAAGGGGTTCTTCCGTGCTCGCCGACGATGCCGGCCTCGTCCTGCTTCTCGCGGCCGAGGACAAGGACTCGCTGGTGGCCCGCCTTCCCGTCCTTGCGCAGAGCGTCCGGGGGACGGCGATGCGGTCCGTCGTGCCGTCCTCGGCGAGCGCCGGCATCGAGGCCACGGAGGGACCCGAGGGATCGCGGCTTCGGCTCGGCGCCTCAGCGAGCCTCCAAGGCGCCGGGCTGCCTTGGACCACCGCCGATCTCGACGGCACCATCGAGGCCAGGGCAGACGCGAAGTCCGGCGGGCTCGCGCTCGCCGCTTTCGACCTCGGCCGGATTCGCGTCAAATCCGACATATGGAAGGCGGACGGCCTATCCATCGAAGCGAAGACTCTTTCCCTCTCCGCCCACGGAACGCCGGAGAATTTTTCCGGCGAGGCGTCGTTCGACCTCGCGGGCGACGGCAGCTTCTTCCCCTGGCTCGGTCTCGGCGACGCGGCGCTCGCGCTCAAGGGGCGCTTCGCGCGGCAGGTCGGACGCACCACGCTCGATCTCGGCACGGCGGAGGATTCGTGCGGGCATCTCACCGCGAAGAGCATCCGCTTCGCGGAGATGCGCTTTGCTCCGGGTCCGGACGGCATCGCGCTGTGCGGGCGGGAGGGCATGCCCTTCACGGATTTCGTCACGGATGCGAGCGGGGCGGCCAAGCTCACAGTCACGGCCCGCGTGCCGCCGGCGAGCGCGCGGCTCGAGGGTCCCGCCGACCTCGCGGGCCTGCCGGCGATCGCGGGCACGCTGCCCTCCGGCGATTTCGCCTTCCGCTACGATCCGCAGACGGAGGGCTGGACGCTCGACATCGCGACGGCGGGCGGGCGCGTCAAGGCCTTGCCCGATTTGGCCGAGCTCGGCCCCCTCGATCTCGGCGGCCGGCTCGAAGGGGAGGGCGCGCTGGTGACGCGCGGCGAGCTCGCGCTCAATGCCGTCACCGTGCGCGACGGGGCGAAGGCGCCGCGCTTCCTGCCCGTCACCGCGCGCGGGCGCGCGCTCGTCGACGACGCGAAGGCGCGCTTCACGGGGGCGCTCGCGGGCGAGGGGCGCACGCTCGCCGACGTCACCGCCTCCCACGATCTGCGCACGGGACGCGGCAGCGCCGAGCTCGCGCTCAACGATCTTCTCTTCACGCCGCAGGGGCTCCAGCCGCAGGCCATGGTGCCCGCGCTCAAGGGCGTGGTGACCGAGGTCGCCGGCAAGGTGGACGCGCAGGCGCAGCTCGCCTGGGGCCCGAAGAGCTTTTCCTCGAAGGGCGAGGTGAGCGCGGAGGGCCTCGAATTCGTCTCGCGCCTCGCGCCGGTCGTCGGCCTCGACGGCAGGATCGCGTTCAGGAGCCTCGTTCCTCCGCTCACGGAGGGGGTCGAGACCGTCCGCATCAAGCGCATCGAGACGCCGATCCTCCTCGAGGACGGCGAGATCGCCTTCGCGCTCAAGGAGGGCGCGGCGGTGGAGCTCGCCAAGGCGAGCTGGCCGCTCGCGGGCGGCACGATCGGGCTCGAGAACGCCGAGCTCTCCTTCGCCAAGGGAGCGCCGCCGCAGGAGGTCGTCTTCGCGGCGAGCGCGGTCGATCTCGGGCAGTTCCTTCCGCTCCTGCGCCTTCCCGGCGTCTCGGGGACGGGGCTTCTCGACGGACGCGTGCCGCTCGTCATCGCGAACGGCAAGGGCACCATCGTCGGCGGCCGCCTCGAGGGCCGCGCGCCCGGCGGCACGCTCTCCTACCATTCGGACGCGGCGGACGCGGCCTCCGCGAGCGGCGGCGCGCAAACCTCGCTTTTGTTCCAGGCCCTTGATAACTTCCAGTGGGACGAGCTCGCGCTCACGCTCGACGGGGAGGTGGACGGGCGCCTCGACGTGCAGCTCGAGCTTCGGGGGGCCAATCCCGCCGTCTACAACGGCTATCCCTTCAAGATTCGCGTGAAGACGAGCGGCGCCTTCGCCGAGCTTCTGCGCCAGGGAACGGTCGGATTTCGGGTGAAGGACCTCATCGACGCGGGACGGGCGGCCGAATGAGGCCATCGCAAGGTCACGAAATGCCCATATTGGCGGGCGGAAATCGTACGGGACGAAAGGACGAGGCCATGGCCGGTGCAGCATTGAGGTGGGCTTTCGCGGCGCTTGCGCCGGTCGCGCTCGCGGCGTGCAATCCCACGGTGAAGGTCGAGGCGCCCGACAAGCCCATCGAGATCAATCTCAACGTGAACATCACCCAGGAGGTCCGGGTGAAGATCGAGCGCGACGCCGAAGAGACGATCGCCAAGAACCCCGACCTCTTCTAGGAGACCCGACATGACGCGCGCGTTGAAATTTCCGGCTTTCGTTGTCGCCCTTCTCGTCTGCCTCGCGAGCTTCGCCGCGCTCGACGGCGCGCTCGCGCGCCCGCTCGAGGCCGAGCGCAAGGCGGGCCTCGTCGGCGATCAGGCGGACGGCTATCTCGGCGTCGTCAAGCCTCCGGCGCCGGCCGATGTCCAGCGCCAGGTCGACGAGCTGAACCTCAAGCGGCGCAACCTCTACCGCGACAAGGCCAAGGAGCTGAACACGAGCCTCCAGGCCGTGGAGGCGATCTACGGCAAGCAGCTCTACGAGCAGACCCCGTCGGGCGAATATTTCCGCGGCTCGGACGGCGCCTGGGCGAAGAAGCCCTGAAGGGGGCGCAGGGCCCTCCATTCTTCTCCCTCCCCACGGAGGCGAAGAGGCTCAGCGTGCGTCACGGCGCGTCAGCCGCGCCGTCCCCAGGCGACGAAATGGGGGTTCTTGAAGCCGTCCGCCGTCTTGCCGTAGCGCAGGGGCGTGCCGTCGAGGTCGACAACCGAGCCGCCCGCCGCCCGCAGCACCGCGTCGCCCGCCGCCGTGTCCCATTCCATGGTCGTGCCGTGGCGGGGATAGATGTCGGCGGCGCCCTCGGCGACGAGGCAGAATTTGAGCGAGGAGCCGGCGGCGGCGAGATCCTTGATCTTGTAGTTGGCGAGGTACTCTTCCGTCTTGGTGTCGCGGTGCGAGCGGCTCGCGACGGCGACCATGCCGTCCGCCGGGGCCGGGCGCGCCGCGATGCGCCGCTCGGCGCGCAGAGCCGGGCGCTCCTCGCCCGCCTTCGCCTCGACCTCGCGCGCGAAGGCCTCGCCGGGGCCGAAGGCGTAGTAGAGAACGCCCTTGGCCGGCGCGTAGACGCAGCCCAGAACCGGCACGCCCGCTTCCGCGAGCGCGATGTTCACCGTGAACTCGCCGTTGCGCTTGATGAACTCCTTCGTGCCGTCGAGCGGGTCGACGAGGAAGAGGCGCTCGACGCTCGAGGGGAAGCGCCCGGCGGCGGCCGATTCCTCGGCGAGCACGGGGACGCCCGGCGCGATCCTGTCGAGCTCGGCGAGGATGATGCGCTCGCCCGCCTCGTCGGCGGCGGTGACCGGCGAGCGGTCGTCCTTCTCGCGCACCTCGTGGTCGCTCTCGTAGATGGTGAGGATCGCCGCGCCGGCCTTCAGCGCGATCCGCGCGCATTCCCGAGCGAGGCGCTCGCGCTCCTGGACGTCCATCGTTCCCACTCCCCTGCAGCTCGGTGTGCTGCAATGCAACAACCGGGCCTAGATGCCGTGGCCCGCCCGGCAAGGTCAAGCTAGGGCCGAGGGATGAAGGGGAGGTGGATGGGCGCCTCCTCAATCCTCGCCCCGCCGGGGCACGTCCACCCGCACGAGGCGCACGATGCGGGCGTTGATGAGCTTCTTGCCGGCATGCTCGAAATTGACCGTCACGCGCTCGCCCACGATCGACTGCACCTGGCCGAGGCCCCAATCCTCCGCCGTCGGATGGCGGACATAGTCGCCGGGTGCGAAGGCGTGGAATGTCATGGCGGACGACCTTTGAGCGCGGGATTCCATTCGGGCCCGCAATCAGTGTATCACCTTCGGGAAAGCGTGATTCGGCGAAGGACCCAAGATGAAGGAGCTCGAGCTCGCGGCGCTTCTGTGCTCGCGCGTCTGCCACGATCTCATCAGCCCCGTCGGCGCCATGGCGAACGGGGTCGAGGTGCTCGCGGACGAGGACGACGAGGAGCTGAAGGACAGCGCGCTGAAGCTCATCGGCTCGAGCGCGGCCCAGGCGAGCGCCAAGCTGCAATATGCCCGCCTCGCCTACGGCTCGGCCTCCTCGCAAGGCGGCTCCATCGACACGCGCGACGCCGAATATGTCGTGCGCGAACTGTTCAAGTCGCTGAAGGCGGGCCTCGAATGGCGCCTCGCGCCGCGCATCGCCGACAAGAACGAGGTGAAGCTGCTGCTCAACCTCATCCTCATCGCGACGGAGGCCGCGCCCCGCGGCGGCACCATCACCGTCGAGGGGCCCATGCCCGCGCCCGGCTCGGCCGGCACCCTCGCCATCCGGGCCGAGGGCCCCCATGCGCGGCTGCGCGACGAGGTGGCGGGCCTGCTCGTCGGCGCGCAGAGCGAGGAGGCGCTCGATCCGCGCACGGTGCAGCCTTACGTGGCCGCGCTTCTCGCCGCCCATCTCGGCCAGCGCATCGAGGTCGCGCGCGAGGAGGGGTGCGTCACCATCGCGACGGCGCCGCTGCCCCGGCCGGCCCCCGACGAGCGGCGCTTCTTCTCCTTCTGATCCTTCCGGTCGGTTTGACAGCCGGGCGCCCGCCCGGGCTCAATGCCCATGGGGCAATTGGGGACCTTCGATGCTGCTCGTTCCGTATATCCGCTTCACGCTTCTGAGCGCGAAGACGCCGGAAGAGGCGCGCGCGGCCCTCGAGGCGAAGGTGGCGCCGCCGCGGCAAGGCGGGCCCGACCCGGCCGGGCGGCCCTTCGTCGGGACGGTCGCGAAGGACCGCTTCAAGCTCGCGTCGGCCCGGCTCTATCCGGAGGGCAGCAGGGTGCCGCGCCGGCCCGTGGTCTCGAGCGCCGTGGTCGAAGGCGCGCTCGCGCGCCACCCGCGCGGCACGCGGATCGCGGTCGTCCTGCGCCAGCGCTGGGCGACGCTCGCCGTCATCGCCGTCTGGTGCGCCGTCACCGCGGGCATGGCGATCGCCTCGCTGCCGAGCGAGGAGCCCGTCGCGCTCATCCCGGCGCTTGTTCTTCTCGTGGTCTATGCCGCGCTGCTCAGGGGCTTCTCGCGAGAGGTCGGGCGCGTCAAGGCGCTGCTCGGCGAGATCCTCGCGGCGAAACCGCTCTGAGCGCCGCTCGCGGCGAAGCGAAACGCCCGCCTCCTTTCGGGAGACGGGCGCCTCGTCTGTCGCAGTCTGTCGCAGTCCAGAGAATTACGCGGCGGCCGTGTTCTCCGCCGGGTCGCGCAGCACGTAGCCGCGGCCCCACACCGTCTCGATATAGTTTTCCCCGTGCGTCGCCGAGGCGAGCTTCTTCCTCAGCTTGCAGATGAAGACGTCGATGATCTTGAGCTCGGGCTCGTCCATGCCGCCGTAGAGATGGTTGAGGAACATCTCCTTGGTCAGCGTCGTGCCCTTGCGCAGCGAGAGGAGCTCCAGCATCTGGTACTCCTTGCCCGTGAGATGGACGCGGGCGCCGTCGACCTCGACCGTCTTCGTGTCGAGATTGACCGTGAGCTTGCCGGTCTGGATGACCGATTGCGAATGGCCCTTGGAGCGGCGCACGATCGCGTGGATGCGCGCGACGAGCTCGTCCTTGTGGAAGGGCTTCGTCATATAGTCGTCGGCGCCGAAGCCGAGGCCGCGCACCTTGTTCTCGATGCCCGCGAGGCCCGAGAGAATGAGGATCGGCGTGCCCACCTTGGCGAGGCGCAGCGTCTTCAGGACCTCAAAGCCGCTCATGTCCGGCAGATTGAGGTCCAGAAGGATGATGTCGTAGTCGTAGTGCTTGGAGAGGTCGACGCCCTCCTCGCCGAGATCGGTCGTATAGACGTTGAAGCCCTCCGACTTGAGCATCAGCTCGATGCTCTGCGCGGTGGAGCTGTCGTCTTCGATCAGCAGGACTCGCATTCTCAACCCCTCGATCGCGTCGCCCGGGCCCGCCGGCCGGGGCGTGAGCCGCCCTGTTGGTTAACCGTTCCGAGGCCACGTTACGCGGCGAAGCTTTTAAGAAAGGTTAACGTGCGCGGGTGGGCAGACTCCCTCCACAACCTTCTAGACTGATTCGGAGGCGGCAAGCGGGCGGGCGCTCCGTTTACCGCGCCCGGGACCGCCATGGGGCGCGAGCAGGCGGGCGCCGCCGTCGCGAGGCATGCGCGCCGGCCGCCCGAGCGCGAAAGTCCAAATCGCGCGCGCGCGTTTTGCGCCGTCGTCTTCATGGGCCCTTAAGGGCTCGGCGCCAGGATGGGCGCGAATTCGAACGGCTCAGTTAATTCATTCCGTAAACGACCTATGCGCAGCTTGACCGCAGCCATCGAAACCCTGGAGGGCGCGCGCTTCTTCGGCCGCGTCGCGGGCGTGCAGGGACTGAATGTCGACATAGCGGGACTGAACCCGGTGCTCGCCGTGGGCGCGCGCCTCAGCGTGCCGCGCCAGAACGGCGGCGCCACCGTCTGCGAGGTGGTGGGCTTCCGCGACGAGCACGCGATCTGCCTGCCCTACGGCCCGCTCGAGGGCGTGCGCATGGGCGCGCCGGCGGCTCTCGTCGCGAGCGCCGGCACCGCCTGGCCCGACGATCCCTGGCTCGGCCGCGTGATCGACGCCATGGGCGAGCCCATAGACGGCGGGCCGCCGCTGCCGCGCGGGCCGCGTCCGCGTCCGCTCAAGGCGATCGCCCTGCCGGCCCATCAGCGCGGCCGGGTCGGCGAGAAGCTCGATCTCGGCATCCGCGCCCTCAACACCTTCGCGAGCTGCTGCCTCGGCCAGCGCCTCGGCATCTTCGCCGGCTCGGGCGTGGGCAAGTCCGTGCTCATGTCGATGCTCGCGCGCTACACGGCGAGCGACGTCAACGTCATCGCGCTCATCGGCGAGCGCGGGCGCGAGGTGAAGGAGTTCCTGGAGGACGATCTCGGACCGGAGGGCCTCGCGCGCTCCGTCGTCGTGGTCGCGACCTCGGACGAGCCGGCACTGAAGCGCCGCCAGGCCGCCTACCTCGCCATGACGCTTGCGGAGCATTTCCGCGACGAGGGCAAGAGCGTCCTTCTCATGATGGACAGCGTCACGCGCTTCGCCATGGCCCAGCGCGAGATCGGGCTTGCCGCCGGCGAGCCGCCGACGACGAAGGGCTACACGCCCACCGTCTTCGCCGAGCTGCCGCGCCTTCTCGAGCGCGCCGGCCCGGGGCGCCCCGGCTCGGGCTCGATCACGGGCCTCTTCACCGTGCTCGTCGACGCGGACGACCACAACGAGCCCATCGCGGACGCGGTGCGCGGCATTCTCGACGGCCACGTCGTGATGGAGCGCGCCATCGCCGAGCGCGGCCGCTATCCCGCGATCAACGTCCTCAAATCCGTCTCGCGGACCATGCCCGCCTGCAACTCGGACGAGGAGACCACCCTCGTGCGCGAGGCGCGCACGCTGATGGCGACCTACGCCAACATGGAGGAGCTCATCCGCGTCGGGGCCTACCGCAAGGGGTCCGACGCGGAGGTCGACCGCGCCATCCGCGCCGCCGACGCGCTCGAATCCTTCCTCGCGCAGGGGCGCGGCGAGCGCGCGAGCCTCGCCGAGGGCTACCGGCAGCTCGCCGAAATTCTCGCATCGGTCGAGGCGACATGAGCCGGTCGAGGAGCTTTGCGAGCCTTGCGCGCATCCACCGCATGACCGTCGACGAGCTGCGGCGCGGCCTCGTCGAGCTGGAGGCCGCCCGCGAGGGCTGCCTCGCGACGGCCGAGACCATCGCGGACGAGATGGAGGCGGAGGCCGCGCGCCTCGCGCCCCATCACGGGGCCCTCGGCGACTTCGCGCCCTATTTCGCCTCGGCGCGCGGCAGAAGGCAGAACGCGCTGCGCGAGGCGGACGAGATCGCCGCCCTCATCGCCGAGGTCCGCGAGCGCCTCTCGGACGCATTCCGCCGTACCAAGACGTTCGAGCTGCTCGAAAGCGAGCGCGTGCTCGCGGAGGAGCATGAGGCGAAGCGCCGCGACGCCGTCGCGCTCGACGAGGCGGCCGGCATCGCCCATCACCGCCGCTCGCGCCCGGGAAAATAGACCGCTGCCTAGATCGCGCCCGCCGCGCCCTGGATCGCGGGCGTGTGGCCGATGGGCAGGTGCACGCGCACCTGCGTGCCTTCGCCGAGCTGCGAGGCGATCTCGAGCCGGCCTCCGTGGAGGCGCGTCAGCGCCTTGACGAGGGCGAGGCCGAGCCCCGTGCCGGCATGCGAGAGCGTGTGATCGTCCGTCACCTGCTCGAAGGGCTGGGCGAGGCGCGGCAGCGCCTCCTCCGGGATGCCGACGCCGGTGTCGCGCACCGTGAGGACGATGTCGTCCACCGTGCGCTCCTCGCGCAGCGTGATCGTTCCCCCGGCCGGCGTGAACTTCACCGCGTTGGACAAGAGATTCAGGACGATCTGCTTCACCGCGCGCCGGTCGGCCATGACGGCGGGCATGTGCGTCTCGGACTCGATGACGATCGAAAGGCCGGCGGCCTGGGCGCGGTACTCGACGAGGCGCGCGCAGGCCTCGAAGATCTCCCGCAGCGCGAGAGGCTCGCGGTAGAGGTCGTAGCGGCCCGCCTCGATCTTCGCCATGTCGAGGAGATCGTTGATGAGCTCGAGCAGGAGGCGGCCGCTCTCGTTGATGAGATCGCCATATTCCCTGTACTTCGGATGTCCGATGGGGCCGAACATCTCGCCCTGCATCATCTCCGAGAAGCCGAGTATGGCGTTGAGCGGCGTCCGGAGCTCGTGGCTCATATTGGCGAGGAAGCGCGACTTGGTGCGGCTCGCGGCCTCGGCGCGCTCGCGCGCCGCCATGAGGTCGAGCTCGAAGGTCTTGCGCTCGGAGATGTCGCGCGAGACCGCGATGTACTCGCTCACCTGGCCGGTCTGGGGATCGCAGATGGCGCGCGCGGTCGTCTCCATCCAGACGAAATGGCCCTCGCTGTGGCGCATGCGGTAGACGGCCGTCGCCTCCGACGAGCCGAAGGCGCGCGGCGCGACGAGGGAGGCGACCGCGGCCATGTCCTCCTTATGCAGATATTCCCGGACGCCGTAGCCGATGAGCTTCGCCGTGGCGTGCCCGAGCACGCGCTCGATGGCGGGGGACATGAAGGTGACCGAGCCGTCGGGAGCCATGCGCGTGATGATGTCGGAGCATTCCTCCGCGATCAGACGGTACTGCTCCTCGTTGCGCTTCAGCGCCTCGAGCATCTGCGCGCGCTCGGTCACGTCCTGGCAGACCCCGATGAGCGCGATGGGGCGCGCGTCGGCGTCGGTTTCGACGAAGGCCTCCGTCGAGACGACGCGCCACTCGCCGTTCTTGGCGCGCGCGCGCGCCGTGTACCGGTCGCCGCGCCGCTCCAGATAGAGGCGGCGGATGGTCTCGCGCACGCGCTCGCGGTCGTCCTCGTGCAGGACGCGGTAGATGAAATAGGGGTCCGGCCCGAACTCGGCCATCGAGTAGCCGAGGAACTCCGTGAAGCCGATCGAGTGCGAGTATTGCGCGCCCTCGAATTCGAGCCGCCACACCCCGAGCCGGGCGCAGCGCTCGGCCTGGCGGTAGCGCTGGCGCTCGTGGCGCAGCTCGGTGACGTCGCGCGAGACGATGAGCAGGCCGGCGATCACCGGGTCGGCGAGGTGGTCGTCGATGCGTCCCTCGAGCCAGCGCCAGCCCCCGCGCGGATGGCGCACGCGCATCTCGACCGGCGTCTGCGAGCTCGAGCCGTGCGCGGCGGCGGCGAGCGCCTCGTCCACGGAGCGGGCGTCCTCGGGATGGACGAGCGAGGTGACCTGCATGCCGACGCCGTTGTTCGGCAGATGGTCGAAGACGGTCGCGGCGGCGCGGCTCTGGAAGGTGATCGCGCCGCGCGGATCGACGACCGTCGCGAGAAGGCCCGAGCTGTCGAGGATGGCGCGATAGAAATGGGTCTCGGCGGCCGCGCCCGCAAATGCCTCGCTCAGCCGGCGCTCGTCCGCCGGCGTCGAGGTCGGATGAAGGTTGCTTGGCTTGGTCATGGCCGCCGGGCAGTGGAACCGCTTGCGCCCTCCACTATGCCGTCATGGAATTAACCGGGCCTTGACGCAATTCGCCAAAGCCAATTTCCGTAAGGGCCAAGAACAATCGCCGGATCGTCTTACACGTCGCGGCTTTATAGCGTTGAATTTGGAGTAGTTTTTCGCAACCGCGCGACTTTGCTTCAATTGCGCTCGATCCCCGCCGGGCTCAATTGCGCGCGCCGGCGCGGAGTGCGAACTCCCAGCCCCTCTCGGCCAGGTTGCGGACGTGGTCGGACGAGGAATAGGCGTTCGCGCTCGCCGCCGTGCCGTCGCGCACACGTCCGACGATGCCCTGCACGATCCCCGCCATGCGGAAGAGGTTGTAGGCGAAATAGAAGTCGAGCTCGGGAAGCCCGTTGCGGCCGGTGCGCCGGCAATAGGCCGCGACATATTCGTCGGCGGTGGGAATGCCGAGGGCCTTGAGATCGAGCTCCTGCAGCGCCTTGCCGCCGGTCTCCACCGAGGGCGACTGCCACTGCATCAGATGATAGGTGAAGTCGGCGAGCGGATGGCCGAGCGTCGAGAGCTCCCAGTCGAGCACCGCGAGCACCTTCGGCTCGCTCTTGTGGAAGATCATGTTGTCGATGCGGAAGTCGCCGTGGACGATGCTCGTCGTCTCGTCGGCCGGGATGTGCTCGGGCAGCCAGGCGATGAGGCGGTCCATCTCGGGGATCTCGTCGGTCTCCGAGGCCTTGTACTGCTTCGTCCAGCGGCCGATCTGGCGCGCGAAATAGTTGCCGGGCTTGCCGTAGTCCTCGAGGCCGATCTTGGCGTAGTCGATGGTGTGGAGCCACGAGATGGTCTCGTTCATCGCGTCGTAGATCGCCGCGCGCTCCCGGGGCGAGGAGTCGGGCAGGGCGCTCTCCCAGAGGACGCGGCCCTCGACCATGTCCATGACGAAGAACATGGTGCCCGCCACGCTCTCGTCCTCGCAGAGGAGGAAGGGCCTTGGCACCGGGAAGCCGATCGCATGGAGCGCCGAGATGATGCGGTGCTCGCGGTCGACGGCGTGCGCGGAGGGCAGCAGCTTGCCGGGCGGCTTGCGGCGCAGGACGTATTTCTTCTCGGGCGTCACGAGCTGATAGGTCGGGTTCGACTGTCCGCCCTTGAACTGGCGCACGCTCAAGGGACCCTTGAAGCCCGGAACATGGGCCGCGAGATAGCTCTCGAGACGCTTCTCGTCGAAGCGCAGCTTCTCCGCGACCTCCTTGGTGCCGGAGAACGTCTCCTGCCGGGATGCGGCGTCCGCGCTCATCGTCTCCTCCTTCGCGTTCCTTGAGGTCAGTCCCTGCCGAGGGCGCGCCAGCCAATGTCGCGCCGGTAGAAGCCCTGCGCCCAGTCGATGCGCTCGGCCGCATCGTAGGCGCGCTTGCGCGCCTCGGCGAGATCGCCGCCCAGCGCCGTAACGTTGAGGACGCGCCCGCCATGCGCGACGAGCGCGCCCTCGCGGCGCGCCGTGCCCGCGTGAAAGACCTTGACCCCGGGCGTGCCGGCGAGCCCTTCGAGGCCCGCGATGACGCTACCCTTCTCGTAGGCCCCGGGATAGCCGCGCGCCGCCATGACGACGGTGATGGCGGGGCGCTCGTCGAAGGCGAGATCGGTCCCGGCGAGGCGGCCCTCGCGCGCCGCGAGGAGGGCGGGCACGAGATCGCCGGCGAGGCGCATCATCAGCACCTGCGCCTCGGGATCGCCGAAGCGGACATTGTATTCGATGAGCTTCGGCCCCTCGGCCGTGATCATGAGCCCCGCATAGAGCACGCCCCTGAAGGGCGTCCCGCGCCGCGCCATGGCCTCGACGGTGGGGCGCAGAATGCGCGCCTCGGCCTCGGCGAGCCGCGCGCGCGTCATCACGGGGGCGGGCGAATAGGCGCCCATGCCGCCGGTGTTCGGGCCCTTGTCGCCGTCGAAGGCGCGCTTGTGGTCCTGCGCGCTCGGCAGGAGAGCGAGGTCCTTGCCGTCGACGAGCGCGAAGAGGCTCGCCTCCTCGCCTTCGAGATGCTCCTCGATCACGATCTCGGCCCCCGCGCCGCCGAAGGCGCCGCCCATCAGCGCGTCGACCGCCGCGCGCGCCTCGGGGAGGTCGGCGGCGATGACGACGCCCTTGCCCGCCGCGAGCCCGTCGGCCTTGAGGACGTAGGGCGGCCGGGCGCGCTCCAGATAGGCCTTGGCGGCCGCGGCATCGCCGAAGCGGGCATAGTCCGCCGTCGGAATGTTCTCCGCCTTGCAGAGATCCTTCGTGAAGGCCTTTGAGCTCTCGAGCCGCGCCGCCGCCGCCGTCGGCCCGAAGGCGGCGATGCCCTCCGCCTCCAGGCGGTCGACGATCCCGCCGGCGAGCGGGCCCTCGGGGCCGACCACGACGAGATCGACCTTCTCGGCGCGGGCGAGCGCCACGACGGCGTCGAAGTCCATCGGGTCGAGGTCGCGGCATTCCGCCTCCTCGGCGATGCCCGCATTGCCGGGCACGGCGAGGAGGCGTCCGACCGAGGGGCTCTGCCGCAGGCGCCAGGCGAGCGCGTGCTCGCGTCCGCCCGAGCCGATCAGAAGTAGTGTGCGCTTGGTCATGATGCCCGGCATTCCGTTTCGAGCGGCGCTCTCCTCGCGCGCGGGTGGAAGAAGAGGGGCGGGGCGGCCCGCGAGCGCGCGCTCAGTGAATCTCGCTCGCGCATTCGCCGTGGTCGGAGAGCACCTCTAGTACCCGACATTCGCCGACGCGGCCATGCGAGCAGGCGTCGACCATGCGCGCGACCTCGCCCCGAAGCCGCGTGAGGCGCGCCAGGCGCGAATCGATGCGGGCCAGATGGTCGCGCGCGATGCGGTCGAGCTCGGCGCAGGGCTGCTCCGGGTCGCCGGAAAGCGCGATGAGCCCGCGAATTTCCTCGATGTCGAAGCCGAGCTCGCGCGCGTGGCGGATGAAGCCGAGCCGCGCGAAGGCCGCGGCGCCGTAGAGGCGCCGATTGGCGGCGGAGCGCTCGGCCTCCGGCATGAGGCCGATCTCCTCGTAGTAGCGGATGGTCGGCACCTTGACCCCCGTCGCCTTGGCGAGGGCGCCGATCGTCGCGGGGCGCATGGCGGTCCTCCGAAAAAATTGTCGAGAGGGCTTGATCCTCTAGTCGCTAGAGGATTTAGCCTCGATCCATGGAAAAGCCAACCGAGTCGCACGATCACGCCTGCGGCTGCCATGTCAGCCCGGCCTTCGACGGCATGGAGGCGCGCTACAAGGGCGTCCTCTGGATCGTCATCGCGGTCAACGCGGCGATGTTTCTGGTCGAGATGGGGGCGGGCGCGCTGGCCGGGTCGCAGGCCCTCAAGGCGGACGCGCTCGACTTCCTCGGCGACAGCGCGACCTACGGCCTGAGCCTCCTCGTCATCGGGCGCAGCCTGCGCGTGCGCGCCGGGGCGGCGCTCCTCAAGGCGGCGAGCCTCATGGCCTTCGCGCTCTTCGTGCTCGCCGGCACCGCCGCCGCGCTCCTCGGCGGCGCGCCGCCGCGCGCCGAGGTGATGGGCGGCATCGGCCTCCTCGCGCTCGCCGCGAATGTGGGGTCCGTGCTCCTGCTCCTGCGCTACCGGAACGGCGACGCGAATGTGCGCTCGGTATGGCTGTGCAGCCGCAACGACGCGATCGGCAACGTCGCGGTGATGCTCGCCGGAGGCGCCGTGTTCCTCCTCGGCGCGGCCTGGCCCGACCGCCTCGTCGCCGCTGCGATGGCCGGGCTCTTCCTCGTCTCCTCGATCTCCATCCTGCGCCAGGCGCTCGGCGAGATGGGCGAGGCGCGCCTCGCCGCGCCGGGGCGCTAAAGGGGGCGGCCTCGTTCGGCTTCGTGCCGACGACAAGTTCTGATAGGAATCTCTGGCATGAGCAGCGACAAGCCCCTTCCAATAGACACCGATCTTCGCGACCGTTTGACGAGGCTCGCCTCCCGGACGAACTCGTCGGTCGAGGATTTCGCTGTCGAGGTTCTTCGTGCGCACGCCGACGAAATGGAACGAGCGGCGGCCGAGGAACGCGAGGACGAGGCGCGATGGCAGCGCTATCTCGCAACCGGCAAGACCGTTTCGTATGAGACGGTGAGGCGGAAGCTTCAGGGGCTCGCCGCGCAAGCCGGCCGGAAGGCCGCACCCCGGTGAATGTCGAGTTTCTGCCCGAGGCGGTTGCCGACATCGACAGGCTCTATGACTTTCTCGTCCGCGCGGATCCCCTTGCCGCGCAAAAAGCCATGTTGGTCCTCGACGAGGGCATCCTTCTCCTGCGCGATAGTCCGGAGATGGGAATTGGCCTTGCCGGCAATGCCGAACTGCGCGAGCTCTATGTTCCTTTTGGAAGGAGCGCGTACGTCCTGCGGTATCGGATAGACCGTGAACGTCAGATCTTGATCGTCGTGCGCGTTTGGCATGGACGGGAGGGGCGCGCAACCTAGCGCAATTTGGCACATTCCCGGAATCGTCCCGCGGATCCCGCAAATAACGTTTACGGCATTGAGCGCATAGCCTCGTCCCTGTACGAATTGTCGCGCCAGTTCGCGATGGGGACGATGAGGGGCGGGGCGCCGTTGTCGTGGACCCAGCTGTCGACGACCCATTCGGCGCCGGTCGCCGTCTCGAGGAGGCTCGCGGCCGTGTGCGGCCAGAAGTGCTGCTCGAAGAAGGTCGCGCTGACGCGGCGATGCGGCTTGTGGAAGGCCAGGAACCCGGCGCCGTCGAGAAGCTGGAGATAGCCCGCCGTCGTCACCATCTCGTCGACGCAGTCCATCTGGTCGGCCCCCATGGCCTTGAAGGTGCCGCCGCGGTCGCCCGCCGTGCCGGCCTTCGCTCCCGTGATCGTCTCGAGGCGGGAGATGGCGCGCGCCAGCGCCGCGCGCTCGGCCTCGGCGCTCGCCGGCGGCGGCGCGAAGGCGGCGGCGACCTCGCTCCATTCGGCATCGCTTATGGCGACGAGCGTGCGCTCCGCGCAGCCATTGCCGTGGCACACGGTGAGCGCGTCGCGGCGCGCGGGCGCGACCTCGTAGCGGGCCTGTTCGCCTGCGAGCTCGCCTTCGAAGCCCGCGCAGGCCGAAAGCCCTGTCACGAGAACGAGCGCGAGCCCCGATAGGCTCGGCCGCAGGGGGCGGGTCATGGCGGTCTCCTCCGACGCTCGCACCGACAATAGACGATCGAGGGTCCGCGATGGCGGCGTTTTCGGAACCCGCCGGGGGCGATACACTTGAGCCCGGGTAGGGGATTCGCGAGGCGCGGGAGCGCCGTCGCGCGGAGCGAAAGCCAAGAGGGTGCGCTAGATGACGGCTCCTGCCTCGACCTTCGCGGCAAGCCCGGCCCTGCCCGGCGGCGATCTCGTGCGGGACGTCGTGGCGAAGGCCAAGGCCGCCGGCGCGGACGCGGCGGACGCCGTCGCCTTCGAGGGCGCCGCGCTCGCGGGCGGCTACCGGCTCGGCGCGATCGAGGATCTCGAGCGCTCGGAAGGCCGCGACCTCGGGCTGCGCGTCTTCATCGGGCGGCGGCAGGCCTTCGTCTCCTCGACGGACTGGTCGGCGCGCGGGCTCGACGGCCTCGTCGAGCGCGCGCTCGCCATGGCGCGCGTCGCGCCGGAGGACCCCTATTGCGGCCTTGCCGAGGCGGGCCTTCTCGCGAAGGACTTCCCCGATCTCGACACGGACGATTCGGAGGAGCCGAGCGCGGGCCGTCTGCTCGACCTCGCGCGCGAGGCGGAAAGCGCCGCGCTCGCCGTGCCGGGCATCACCAACAGCGAAGGCGGCGGGGCGAGCTGGAGCCGCTCGACCGTCTATCTCGCGACGAGCGCGGGCTTCTTCGGCTCCTATACGGGCTCGCGGCACAGCGTGTCGTGCTCGGTCCTCGCGGGCGAGGGCCTCGGCATGGAGCGCGACCACGACAGCGCCTCGGCGCGCCACTCGGGCGATCTCGAGAGCGCCGCGGCCGTCGGGCGGCGGGCCGCCGAGCGCGCGCTCAGGCGCCTGAAGCCCCGCGCCGTGGGCACGAAGTCCGTGCCCGTCCTTTTCGATCCGCGCGTCGGCACGAGCCTCGTCGGCCATCTTCTCTCGGCCATTTCCGGCTCGTCGATCGCGCGGGGCACGAGCTTCCTCAAGGACCGCATGGGCGAGGCGGTGATGGCGCGCGGGCTCACCGTGATCGACGATCCCCATCGCCGCCGCGGCCTCGCCTCCAAGCCCTTCGACGGGGAGGGGCTGGCGAACCGGCGCATGGCCCTCGTCGAGGACGGCGTCCTCAGGACCTGGCTCCTCGACACGGCCTCGGCCCGCCAGCTCAAGCTCGCGCCGACGGGCCATGCCGCGCGCGGCACGGGCGGCCCGCCCCATCCGAGCGCGACCAATGTGCATCTGGAGGCGGGGCCCGTCACGCCCGCCGAGCTGATGGCCGATATCCGCGAGGGCCTCTACGTCACCGATCTCATCGGCTTCGGCGTCAACGGCGTCACCGGCGACTACAGCCGCGGCGCGGCCGGGCTCTGGATCGAGAACGGCGCGCTCGCCTATCCCGTCAACGAGGTCACGATCGCGGGCAACCTCAAGGACATGTTCCGCGCGCTCGCCGCCGCGAACGATCTCGAATTCCGCTACGGCCTCAACGTGCCGACGCTCCGGGTCGACGGGATGACGGTCGCGGGCCCCGGCTGACCGCTTGCGCGGGCGGGCGTGTCGGGCGCACAAATCGTGAAAACGAACGCAAGCGTGCTGAGCGGCATCTGTACCCAGTCCTAGCCGGCGGTGGAGATATCGCGATGGGGCACCAGCTTTTGCATCTCGTCCTCGGCGGCGAGCTCAAGCAGTTGAGCGGGCCGGTCGAGTTCAAGGATCTCTCGGCCATCGAGATCGTGGGCGTCTATCCGAACTATGCCGAGGCCTTCGCGGCCTGGCGGGGCGTCGCGCAGCGCACGGTCGACAACGCGCAGATGCGCTACTTCATCGTACATCTGCACCGCCTCCTCGACCCCGAGGCCGGCGAGGCGCCCCACGAGCACGCGTGAGGGTGCGCGCGAGGCGTTCCGCCCCGGTGGCCGCTCGGGGGCACCCATGGTAACGTCCATCGGTTTCCGCACAGGGCGTAGCACAAGTGTCTGACGCGCTTAATGAAATCGTGATGGGGCTGCGCAAGCCGCAGCCTGGGGACGATCGGCGCGTCGTGATGCGTCTCTTGCGCGAGCACGTCTTCCCGAAATGGGGCGTGTTCGGCCTCGCCATCGCGCTCATGGTCGTCGTGGCGTTCACGACCACCTACACGACCTTCCTCATCGGGCCGGCCGTCGAGAACATGTTCCCCGCCGAGGAGGGGCACCTCTCCAAGCTGGTGCCCGGCCTGCCGAGCGTCGCGCCGGACGCGGGCTCGGGCCCCAATTTCGAGGCCGTCCTGTGGATCGCGCTTCAGGCCGGCGTCGGCCTGCTTCTCCTCGCCGCGGCCACTTACGGGCACAGCGTGCTCATCGCCGTCGCGGGGGTGCGGATCGTCAACGAGCTGCAGTCGCGGCTCTACGCGCACATCCTCGATTTCGACCTCGGCCGGCTCGCCATGACCCATTCGGGCCGGCTCGCCTCCAGCATCATCGCCGACACGGCTGCGGTCCGCTGGAGCGTGTCGAACGCGGTCACCGAGATCTTCAAGAACGGCCTCACGGCCGTCTCGCTGATCGTCGTGCTCTATCTCGCGCATTGGAAGATCGCGATCCTCGCGACCGTCGTCCTGCCCATCCTCGTGCTCATCCTCAAGAGCCTCGTGCGCCAGCTGAAGAAGCTCACCCAGCGCCGCCTGGTGGAATCGGGCACCATGACCGCGCTCCTCATGGAGTCGCTCGACGGCATCCGCATCGTGAAGGCCTATGGCCAGGAAGCGCGCGAGATCGAGCGCATGCGCGCCTCCCTCGCGCGGCTGCGGCACCTCGAGATCCGCTCCCAGCGCATCCAGCAATTCGTCGGCCCCGTGACGGAGGCGCTCTCCTCGCTCAGCGTGCCGCTCATCATCGTCTATGGCGGCTACGAGGCGATCTACGGCTCCTTGAGCGCGGGCCAGCTCGTCGTCATCATCGCCGCGGCGATGCGCGCCTATCAGCCGCTGAAGTCGCTCTCCAAGATGCAGCTCATCCTCACGGAGGGCATGACGGCGGCGCGGCGCATCTTCGCGATCCTCGACGAGCCGCCCGCCATCGCCGACGCGCCCGGCGCGCGCGCGCTGCCGCCCGTCCGGGGGCGGATCGAATTCGACGACGTGCATTTCGCCTATCCCGACGGCACCAAGGCGCTCAACGGGCTTTCGCTGGTCGTCGAGCCGGGCCAGAAGGCGGCGCTCGTCGGCGCCTCGGGCGCGGGCAAGACGACGATCCTCAACCTCCTGCCGCGCTTCTACGACGTGAGCGAGGGCGCCATCCGCATCGACGGGCACGACGTCCGGGAGGTCACGCTCGAGAGCCTGCGCCGCCAGCAGGCGCTCGTAACGCAGGACCCCTTTCTCTTCGACGAGACGGTCCGCCGAAACGTCGCCTACGGCCGGGAGGAGGCGAGCGAGGAAGAAATCCGCGCGGCCGTCGCCGGCGCCAATGCCGAGGAGTTCGTCGCGCGCCTGCCCGGCGGGCTCGAGGCCCGCGTCGGCGAGCAGGGCAACCGCCTTTCGGGCGGCCAGCGCCAGCGTCTCGCCATCGCGCGCGCCATGCTGCGCAACGCGCCGATCCTTCTGCTCGACGAGGCGACCTCCGCGCTCGATTCCGAATCCGAGCGCGCGGTGCAGATCGCGCTCGCCCATCTCATGGAGGGGCGCACGAGCCTCGTCATCGCGCACCGCCTCTCGACCATCATGGATGCCGACGTGATCTTCGTCGTCGACGCGGGCAAGGTCGTCGAGCGCGGCACGCATGGCGAGCTCATCGCGCTCGGCGGCCTCTATGCGCGGCTCCACCGCACGCAGTTCGAGCGGGCCGACATGCCCCTGCCGGCCCTGAGCGAGGCCTGAGGCGCGATGCCTCCGCGCCCGAGCCTCCTCAAATCCGTCGGACGCCGTGGGCCCGTGCAGGCCGCGGTCGCCGCGGTCATCGCCTTCTACATCCGCCTCGTGCACAAGACCGGGCGCTGGCGCGTGATCAATGCCGGCGCGGCCGCGCGGCACTGGGACGAGGGCAAGCCCTTCATCCTCGCCTTCTGGCACGGGCGGCTTCTCATGATGCCGCTCATCTGGCGCCGGGGCGTGCCCTTCTCCATGCTCATCTCTCAGCACCGGGACGGCCAGCTCATCGCGCGCACGGTCGCGGATTTCTCGCTCGGCGTCATCAAGGGCTCGACGCGCAAGGCGCGCAAGAAGCGCGAGACGGGCGGCCTCGCGGCGCTGCGCGCCATGACGCGCGCGCTGAAGAGCGGCGAGAGCGTCGGCATCACGCCGGACGGGCCGCGCGGCCCCCGCCGCGCGGTGAGCGAGGGGGTCGTGAAGCTCGCGCGCCTCGCCGGCGTGCCGGTCATCCCCGCCGCCTGCAGCGCGAGCCCCGCCCATGTCGTCCGCTCCTGGGACCGCTTCCTCGTGCCGCTTCCCTTCGCGCGCGGCGTCTTCGTGTGGGGCGAGCCGATGGCACCGCCCACGGACGAAAGCGAGGAGGCCGCCTTCCGCGCCGCGCTCGAGGCGGCGATCGACGCCGCGACGGAGCGCGCCGACGCCGAGGTCGGCGCCGCCGCGGCCGCCCGCGAGCCGCGCGAGGCGTTCGCCGATGCCTGAGGCGCTGCCGCCCTGCCTGGTCCTCGACAGCTATGCGCGCCTCACCGGCCTCCTCGCGCCGCTCGCGCCGCTGGTGCTCGAGCGCCGCGCCCGCCGGGGCAAGGAGGAGTGCGCGCGTCTCGGCGAGCGGCTCGGGCGCGCGGGCCGCGCCCGCCCGCCCGGCCGCCTCGTCTGGATCCACGGCGCGAGCGTCGGCGAGGCGATGGCGGCGCGCCCGCTCATCGCCGCGCTCGCCGCCCGGCATGGCGACGTCTCGATCCTCGTCACCTCGCAGACCGTGACCGCGGCCCATCTCCTGGCGACGCGCCTCACCAGCCCCGCCTTTCACCAATATGCGCCGATCGACACGCCCTCCGCCGTCGCGGGCTTCCTCGACCATTGGCGTCCCGATCTCGCGATCTGGCTCGAATCCGAGCTCTGGCCCAACCTCCTGCGCGGGGCGCAGGCGCGGAGCCTGCCGATGCTGCTCGTCAATGCGCGCCTCTCCGAGCGCTCGGTGCGCGGATGGGGCCGCGCGCCCGGCACGGCGCGGAACCTGCTCGCGGGCTTTCGCGAGATGCTCGCCGTCGATGCCTTCACCGCGCAGGCCCTGACGAGGCTCGCGGGACGTCCCGCGCGGCGCGTCGGCAACCTCAAGCTCGCGGCCGATCCTTTGTGGGCGGACGAAGCGGCGGTCTCGGGGCTCGCCCTCCAGCTCCAGGGCCGGCGCGCCTGGCTCGCGGCCTCGACCCACGCCGGCGAGGAGGAGGCCGCCGCGGCCGCCCATGTCGCCCTCAAGGCCCGCGTGGACGGCCTCGTCACGCTGGTCGTGCCGCGCCATGCCGAGCGCGGAGGCGAGATCGCCGCCATGCTGCGCGCGCGCGGCCTCGGCGTCGCGACGCGCAGCGCCGACGATGCGGTTCGTCCCGACACCGACATCTATCTCGCCGACACCATGGGCGAGCTCGGCCTGTTCATCCGCCTCGCCGAGGCCGTCTTCGTCGGCGGCTCGCTCGTGCCGCAGGGCGGGCACAATCCGCTGGAGCCCGCGCGGCTCGAGAAGCCCGTACTCTACGGGCCCCATATGGAGAGCTTCGCCGAGGTCGCCGAACGGCTCGAGGCCGCCGGCATCGCCGAGCGGGTGGGCGATGGCGCCGCGCTCGCCGCAGCGCTCGAGCGCCTCTTCGCGACCGAGAGCCTGCGCGAGGCGCGCGCTTCGGCCGCGCGCTCCCTCGCCGTCGAGGGCGAGGGCGTGCTTGCCGAGGTGCTCGCCGCCGTCGAGGCGCATCTTCCGCTGGCGGAGCATGTCGGGCATGCGGCTTGAGGCACCGGCCTTCTGGTACCGCGCGGGCGCCTCGCCCGCGGGCGCTCTCCTTGGGCCCCTCGGCGCGCTCTACGGCGCCGTCGTCGCGTGGAAGACGGCGCGCGCGGCGCCGCAAAAGGCTCCGCTTCCCGTAGTGTGCGTCGGCAATCTCACGCTCGGCGGCACGGGCAAGACGCCCGTCGCGCTCGCGCTCGCGCGCCGCCTCGCCGCGCAAGGCCGGCGCCCGGTCTTCCTCACCCGCGGCTATGGCGGGCGCGCGCGCGGGCCGCTGATCGTCGACGCCGGCGCGATGGACGCGCGCGAGGCCGGCGACGAGGCGCTGCTCCTCGCGCGCGCCGGGCCCTGCGTGCTCTCCCGCGATCGCCTAGCCGGCGCGCGTCTCGCGGCGGGGCTCGGCGACGTCGTCGTGATGGACGATGGGCATCAGAACCTGCGTCTCGAGAAGGACCTGTCGCTTCTCGTGGTCGACGCCGAGGCCGGCTTCGGCAATGGGCGCGTCTTTCCGGCCGGGCCGCTCCGGGAGCGCGTGGACAGGGGCCTCGCGCGCGCCGACGCGGTGATCCTCATGGGCGAAGGGGCGGGTCCGCCGCTGCCCGGCTTCGCGGGAAGCATACTCCGTGCACGGCTCGAGCCGACCGAGGCGGCGAGGCGCCTCAAGGGCGCGCGACTCGTCGCCTTCGCCGGCATCGGCCGGCCCGGCAAGGCCTTCGCGACGCTGGAGGCGCTCGGCGCGGTGCTCGTCGCGCGCCACGCTTTGCCCGATCACGCCGTGCCGGGCGAGGCCTTTCTGCGCCGCCTCGCGGGCGAGGCCGAGCGCGTCGGCGCCCGCCTCGTCACGACGCAGAAGGATGCCGCGCGCCTCTCCCCGGACTGGCGCGCGCGCGTGGAAAGCTTCGCGGTCGAGGCGCGCTTCGCCGACGAGGCCGCGCTGGAGGCCCTTCTTGCGCGCGTACCCGGCCTGCGGGAACGAGGCTTGCAAAGCGCGGGCGATGCCATAAAACCCGCCATCTGACCCCAAGCGCCCGAAGGCCGATGCCGAACCCCAAAAACCCGACACCCCTTCGCCGGCGCGCGGTCGAGGGCCTGGAGGCCGCCGGCTTCTTCGCGCTCATGGGCTTCTTCCGCCTGCTCGGGCTGCCGGCCGCCTCGGCCGTCGGCGGCTTTCTCGGGCGTCTCGTCGGGCCGCTGTCGGGCGAGCAGGCGCTTGCCCGGGCCAATCTGCAGGCGGCCTTTCCCGAGAAGTCGCGGGCGGAGATCGACGCCATTCTGGGAGCGATGTGGGACAATCTCGGCCGCGTCCTCGCCGAATATCCCCATCTCGACAAGTTCCGCGCCTACGAGCCGGGCGGCCGGCTCGAGGTCGTGGGCGCCGAGCACGTGGACCGCGAGCACGCGACCGATCCCGGCGGCCTTCTCGTCTCGGCGCATCTCGCCAATTGGGAGGTGATGCCCATGGCCGCCTCGCAGCGCGGCTTCGAGGGCGGCGTCATCTACCGCGCGATCAACAATCCGCACGTCAACCGCTGGATCGTGCGCCAGCGCGAGCGTTACGCGATGCCCGTCCAGGTGCCGAAGGGCCCGGACGGCGCGCGGCAATTGCTCCGCCTCCTGAAGAAGCGGCTCTACATCCCGATCCTCGTCGATCAGAAGCTCAGCCAGGGGGGCGTTCCGGTGCCCTTCTTCGGCCATCCGGCGATGACGACGCCCGCCGCCGCCGCCCTCGCGATCAAGTACGGCTATCCGGTGTTCATGGCGAGCTGCGAGCGCCACCCGGGGCCGCGTTTCCGCCT
Organism: Alphaproteobacteria bacterium; assembly: GCA_024236075.1. Taxonomy (GTDB): domain Bacteria; phylum Pseudomonadota; class Alphaproteobacteria; order JACAEB01; family JACAEB01; genus JACAEB01. The sequence continues at coordinate 126,276 of JACKLE010000002.1, forward strand.
GGTCGTCTCGCCACGGATGGAGTTCGAGCGCACCGGCGACGAGATGGCCGACATCTTCGCCGCCATGGTGAAGATGAACGACTGGCTCGAGGCGCGCATCCGCGAACGGCCCGGCGAATGGCTCTGGGCGCATAATCGCTGGGGCTTCAAGGCGAAGAAGAAGCGGCGCAGGAAGAAGGCGGCCTGAAGCCCGGCCCGGTCAGCGCGGCGCCCGGCGCGCCGCCGCCCAGTTCTCGAGCTTGAGCCCCTTCACGCGGCGGAATTCGCGCTCGTTGTTGGTGACGAGCGTCAGCGAGCCCGCCATGGCGTGGGCGGCGATCCAGAGGTCGTTGTTGCCGATGAGTTCGCCCCTGGACTCCAGCATGGCCCGGATCTCGCCATAGGCCTCGGCGGCGAGCGCCGGCAAGGGCAGGATCGGCAATGTCCGCACAAGCTCCTCGAGCAGGCGAAGATTGTGGTCCCGCCGCTCGCTCTTGTGGGCGCCGTAGAAGAGCTCGCCGTAGCTGATCGCGGATATGGCTGCCTCGCCTGCGTCGAGCTGCTCGAACCGGGCGCGCACAGATGCGGGCCGGCGGCGGCGTATGTATACGCAGATATCCGTATCGAGAAGATAGGCCGCAGCCATCAAAGGCCCTTGCGGACCTGCGGCGGGGGATCGTCGGGAAGCTCCTTCAGGAAATCGTCCGAAAGGTCGGCCAGAATGTCGAAGGCGCGCGCCATGCCCTGCGGCTTCTCGAGGAGCACGATCTCCTCGCCGCGGCGGAAGATCTCGACCTCGTCGACGCTCAGGCGGAACTCCTTGGGCAGCCGGACCGCCTGGCTGTTGCCGGACTTGAAGACGCGCGCGCGAGCCATGGGGCCCTCCATGTATATACACGCATGTATATACATCGGGCGGCGGGCGGCGGCAAGGGAGCCTATTCTCCGACCGCCTCGGCGCGCGTGTCCTCCATGGCGGGCACGAGGAGGGCGGGGTCGATATGGGCGGCCCGCCAGTACATGCGCCAGTCGAGATGCGCGCCGGTGACGCGGCCCGTGGCGCCGACGGCGGCGATGACGTCGCCCTGCTTCACGCGGTCGCCGACCTTCACCTCGATCGACGAGAGATGCATGAAGGCGCTGATGAGCCCGTGGCCGTGGTCGATGAAGAGGAGGCCGCCCTCGTAGTACATGTCGGGCTCGGCGAGCGTGACGACGCCGCCGGCGGGCGCGACGACCGGCGTGCCGACGGGCGCGGCGACGTCGACGCCGTAATGGGGCTGCTTCGCCTCGCCGTTGAGGACGCGCTGGCTGCCATAGACGCCGGTGATCGGACCCTTCAGCGGCCAGATGAAGGGCTCGGTGAAGTCCGAGAGCTCGCTCGCGGCGGGCCTCGCCGCGTCCTTCTCCGCGCGCTCGTGGGCGATGCGCGCGAGCACCTCGGGCGCGAGCGGCGTCACCTTCTCGGGCGGCAGGCCGTCTATGCGCTGGATCGCGAAGGCGCGGGGCTTGACCTCCAGCTCGCGCGTCTCGACCTTGCCGTCCGCGGCGGTCACCTCGAGATGTGCCGTGCCCTGATAGTCGCGGTCGAAGCCGAAGACGAAATGGCCGTCGATCGTGACGGGAAGCTCGTAGCCGTCGATCCTGACCTTCGAGCCGACGGGTGCCGCGCCGCGGATGAGCCCGCCCTGCACGAGCTCGCCGCGCAGGAGGAAGAGCTGCTGGTCGGCCGGCGCGCCGAGGACGGCTTCGGCGAGGCCCTCTCCCGCATCGCTCGTCGCGCAGGCGGGCGAGGCGGCGAGGAGCGCGAGGACGGCGGCGAGGGTCGGCAACCGGCCTTTCATGACGCTCCCTGCGCGGATGCCAGCTCCTCGTGCCTGCGCGCCGCGATCTCCGCGCTCGCATAGGCTTCCTGGCGCTCGTAGCTCCAATAGCGCAGCGAGGCGAGCGGGATCGGGGCGCCCGTCACGGCGCAGAGCACGTGGTCGCCCGGCTCGACGACCGCATAGTCGCCGCTGAGATAGTCGAGCTTGGCGAGCCGTCCGCTCGCCGTCGCGGGCCTCGCCATAGGCGCGAGCCTTTCCTGAAGGAGAGGTAATCTTCTCAGAGATATAGACCATCGCCGCGGGCGCGGAAACCCTCAGAAGAGCTCGCCCTGCTCGCGGTGGCGCGGCTGGCGCGATCCGCGCCCGCGCGGCGCGGCGGGATCGACCGGCGTCGTGGTGATGGCGGCGCCGACGGCGCCGTCGGCGAAGATGAGCGCGACCGCCTCGCCGGGGCTCGTCTCGGCCGCGCGGCGCCGCAGCGCGCCGTCGGCGCCCCGCACGAGGATGTAGCCGCGCGCGAGCGTGCCGCGATGGCTGAAGCTCTCGAGCAGCTGGCCGCGCGCGGCGAGCGCCCGCGCCGGCGAGCGCGAGGCGGCGTTCGAGCGCCTCGCGCAGCCGCGCGGCGAGGTCGCCGATGCGCGCGCGACCGCTCGGCCTGGCCCGTCGCCGCCTCGGCGAGGGCGCGCGCGCGTCCTGCCGCGAGGCGGGCGGACAGGTCCGACAGGCGGTCGCGGTGCGCGTCCTGCGAGCGCGCGAGCAGGGCCGGGCGCAGGGCGGCGGCGGCCGTCGAATAGTGGCGCTCGTGCACGAGGAGCGCCGCGCGCAGGGCGCCCCTCAGGCGCTCGACGGCGGCGTCGAAGCGCTGGCTCGCGAGCGCCAGAATCTCCGTCGGCTTGGGAAGCCCGCGCCCGAGCCCTTCGACGGCCTGGCGCCGCTCGGCGAGGAAGCGGGCGGCTCCGGCGGAAAGGCGGGCCGCCGCCTCGTCGACGCGCGCGGCGAGCTCGGCGCGCACCGGCACGGCCATCTCGGCCGCCGCCGTGGGCGTCGGCGCGCGGCGATCGCTCGCGAAGTCGATCAGCGTGGTGTCGGTCTCGTGCCCCACCGCGGAGATGAGCGGGATGGCGCTCGCGGCGGCGGCGCGCACGACGGCCTCCTCGTTGAACGCCATGAGATCCTCGATCGCGCCGCCGCCGCGCGCGACGATGAGGAGATCCGGACGCGGAGGGTCTCCGCCCGGCTCGAGCGCGTTGAAGCCGCGGATCGCGGCCGCTACCTGCGCCGCCGCGCCCTCGCCCTGGACGAGCACGCCCCACACGAGGACGCGCCGGGGGAAGCGGTCGGCGAGGCGGTGCAGGATGTCGCGGATGACGGCGCCCGTCGGGCTCGTCACCACGCCGATTACCTCGGGCAGGTAGGGCAGGGCCTTCTTGCGCGCCTCGTCGAAGAGCCCTTCCGCCGCGAGGCGCTTGCGCCGCTCCTCGATCTGGGCGAGCAGGGCGCCGACGCCGGCCGGCTCCAGGCGCTCGATCACGAGCTGATAGCGCGAGCGGCTCGGATAGGTCGTGATGCGGCCGGTCGCGACGACCTCGAGCCCGTCCTCGGGACGGAAGCGCAGGCCCTGCGCGAGCCCCCGCCACATCACGGCGTCGATGCCCGCCTCCTCGTCCTTCAGCGTGAGATAGCAATGGCCCGAGGCGGCGCGCTTGAAGCCCGAGATCTCGCCGCGCACGCGCACGAGCGGGAAGGCGGTCTCGAGCGTGCGCTTCAGCAGCCTCGAGATCTCGCCGACCGAAAGCTCGGGCAGATTGGTGTCGGCCTGCGTCTCCATCGCCGCATTCTTCCCCGCTGGCGGCGATTCGCAAGCGCCCCCGCCGCGCGGCGGGGGCGATTGCGCGGCCAAATCGCTTGGCGTAGCGTCTGGCTCGCTCCGCGCCGAGCGCCCTGCGCCGACGGTGGAGGGGGCCCGCAACCGACCCCGGTCAAATGGTCTTGCAGACGGCAGCCGCTCCGCGACGCGGCCGGCCAGCCGTTCGCGCGTGGAGTTCGTCATGCCGCACGAAGAGCCGCTGAGCCCGATTCTCGGCCTCGATCCCCTTTGGATCGCGACCGGCATCCTCATCCTCACCTATGCCCTCATCATGACCGAGCGCGTGAACCGCGCGATCCTCGCCCTCATCGGCGGGGGGCTCATGGTGACGCTCGGCATCCTCAACCAGGAGGAGGCCGTCCGAGGCATCGACTTCAACACCCTCGCGCTCCTCATCGGGATGATGGTGCTCGTCTCGGTCACCAAGAAATGCGGCGTCTTCCAATATGTCGCGATCGTCACGGCGCAGCTCGTCAAGGCGAGCCCGGCCGCGGTGATGGCGCTTCTCGCGATCGTGACGGCGGTCTTTTCGGCCTTTCTCGACAACGTCACCACGGTGCTTCTCGTCGCGCCGGTGACGCTCGTCGTGTGCCGGCAGCTCCAGGTCAATCCCTATCCCTTCCTCTTCACGCAGATCTTCGCGTCGAACATCGGCGGCACGGCGACGCTCATCGGCGACCCGCCGAACATCCTCATCGGCAGCCTCGTCGGCATCAGCTTCAACGCCTTCGTCGTCAACCTGGCGCCCATCATCTTCGTCATCCTCGCGGTGCAGATCGCGATGGGCCATCTCCTGTGGGGCATCCGCCTCAAGGCGACGCCGGAGGCGCGGGCGAGCGTGATGGCGCTCAACGCGAAGGAATCGATCACCGACAGCCTGCTGATGAAGCAGGCGCTCGGCGTGCTCGCGCTCGTCATCCTGTGCTTCGTGATGGCGCGCCAGCTCCATCTCGAGCCCGGCACGATCGCTCTCGGCGGCGCGACGCTCCTCCTCCTCCTCGACAATCTCGACCATGCGATCGACCATCAGCACCACCGCGTGACCGAGGCCTTCAACGAGGTCGAGTGGGTGACGATCTTCTTCTTCGTGGGCCTCTTCGTGCTCATCGCGGGCGTGGAGCGCGCGGGGCTTCTCTCGCTGCTCGCCGAGAAGCTCCTCGCGGCGACCCATGGCGACATGAAAGTGACGGCGGTCGCGATCCTCTGGGCCTCGGCGGTGCTCTCCGCCATCATCGACAACATCCCCTTCGTCGCGACCATGGTGCCGCTCATCAAGAACCTGCAGGGCGCGCTCGGCGGGCCCGAGGCGATCATGCCGCTCTGGTGGGCGCTCTCGCTCGGGGCCTGCCTCGGGGGCAACGGCACGCTCATCGGCGCCTCGGCGAACCTCACGGTGGCCGGCATCGCGACCCGCGAGGGCGTCGAGTTCCGCTTCGTGAAGTTCCTCCTCGTCGCCTTCCCGATGATGCTCGTGAGCGTCGCCATCGCGCACGCTTACGTGATGTGGCGCTATTTCGGCGGCTTTTGAGAAAAGGGCGGAACTGCGCCGGCCGCCGCCGGCATGGTTGAGGCGCCGTGAACGCGCGCGCCGAAAACCCGCCCCTCCTCGCAGGGCGGCCTTAGCCCTCTCGCGCCTAGTCTCCCGCAAGCGACGCGAGGGACGAGGCGCCTGCATGGTCGAGATCGTCAACGGCTATCCCTGCTCCAACTGCACCGATGTCGAGAACGCCAAGAAGGGCATCGACCCGGCCCATCCCAAGGCATCGAAGGACGCCGGCGCGCCGCCGCGCGCCTCCTCCTACGGCGAGGCGGTGAAGCTCGACGGCTCGTTCAGCGGCCGCGTCGAGGAGCCCGAGGACGGCACGCGCACGGACGAAGGCGACGAGCGCGCACGCGGCTCGCAGGTCGACGTCAGCGCGTGAGTTCGTCCGCCGACTTGAACGGCCCGTTCGTGAGGCCACTGCAGTCCGGATTGCGCGCGCACCCGCTCGGGCGAGCCTCTTGCCGGCGCCTGGATTTTCGCGCGAGGGTGCCGCGTGGTTCCTTCTCCCTTGGGAGAAGGACAGGATGAGGGGACCGACGTTCCGGCCGTGTGCGGACGTTTTCCATGATTCGCCGGTCCCCTCACCCAACTGCGACTAAGCGCTCCCGAGAGGGAGCGCCAAGTCTCGTATCCCTCTCCCGGCGGGCGAGGGGCGAACGCGGCGCCGTCGCGCCTCCGTTCTGGACAGCGATGGCTCGAAGCGCGGGATGACGGTCGTTGTTTCGGCCGTCCTTGCAGCAGACACGAACCGAGGCTTCCGCTCGAACCTTGCGCCCGCTCACTTCCAGATCGGCGTGCCGGGGCCGGGGAGGCCGAGCGCGGGCCATTTTTCCGTCACGGTGCGGACGACATCGTCGGACATGCGGATGAGCCTTCCCCATTCGCGCGCCGTCTCGCCCGGCCATTTGTTCGTGGCGTCGAGGCCCGCCTTGCCGCCGATGCCGGAGACCGGGCTCGCGAAGTCGAGATAGTCGATGGGCGTGTTCTCCAGCAGCGTGATGTCGCGCACCGGGTCCATCCGCGTCGAGACGGCCCACATCACGTCCTTCCAGTCGCGCGCGTCGATGTCCTCGTCCACGACGACGATCCATTTCGTGTAGAGGAACTGGCGCAGGAACGACCAGGCGCCCATCATCACGCGCTTGGCGTGGCCCGCATAGGCCTTCCGCATGCGGATGACGGCGATGCGGTAGCTGCATCCCTCGGGGGGGAGCCAGAAGTCGAGGATCTCGGGATATTGCTGCTGGAGGAGGGGAATGAAGACCTCGTTGAGGGCCTCGCCGAGCACGGAGGGCTCGTCGGGCGGGCGGCCCGTGAAGGTCGAGAGATAGATGGGCCTCTCGCGCCGCGTGATCGCGCTCACCGTGAAGACGGGGAACTCCTCGACCGAGTTGTAATAGCCCGTGTGGTCGCCGTATGGCCCTTCGGGACGGAAATCCTGAAGGCTCACATGGCCCTCGAGAACGATCTCGGCATGGGCCGGCACCTTCAGCGGCACGGTCTTGCAGGGAACGAGCTCGACCCGCGCGCCGCGCAGGAGCCCCGCGAAGTGGTATTCCGACAGCGTGTCGGGCACGGGCGTCACGGCGGCGAGGATCGTGCCCGGATCGGCGCCGAGCACGACGGCCGCCGGCAGGGGCTCGCGCCTCTCGGCCTTCCAGCGCGCGTGGTGCTGCGCGCCGCCGCGATGCTTGAGCCAGCGCATGAGGGTCCGGTCCTTGCCCAGCACCTGCATGCGGTAGATGCCGAGATTGAAATCGTCCTCGCGGGCCTTTCCCGGCCCCCTGGTCACGACGAGGGGCCAGGTGATGAGGGGGGCGGGCTCGCCCGGCCAGCAGGTCTGGATGGGCAGGGCGCCGAGGTCGATCTCGGCGCCTTTCAGGACGACCTCCTGCACGGGCGCGCCGCCGAGCGGAGGGCCGGACGGGCGCATCGCCATCACGGTCTTCATCAGGGGCAGCATGTCGAGCGCCTCGCGCACGCCGCCGGGCGGCTCGGGCTGGCGCAGGAAGGCGAGCGTTTCGCCGACCTCGCGCAGGCTCGCCGCCGTCTCGTGCGTATTGCCCGCGAGCGTCACGCCCATCGCGACGCGCCGCACCGTGCCGAAGAGGTTCGCGAGCACGGGGATGTCCGAGACGGCGCCGTCGGCCCGGATCGGGCGCTCGAAGAGGACGGCGGGGCCGCCTTGCGCGAGCAGCCGGGTCTGGATCTCGGTCATCTCGAGGACGGTGGAGACCGGCGCGGCGACGCGGGACAGCTCGCCCTTCGCCTCCAGGCGCTCGAGAAACTCGCGAAGGGATCGGTAAGACATTGCGCTCTAGACTCCGCCGGCCCGCACTCCCATTTATTCTGTCTCGCGGCCGGGAACAAAGGCGACGCCCGAAGGGGCGCACGCAGATCCTAAAGACCGGTCGACAGCGGGGGCGCGGCGGCGCGGTCGCTCGGGAGGAGCGCGGCGCCGGTGGCGCACCGGGAAGGGATCAAGGGCCGATGGAATTCGTCATCCGCCACATCCGCCGCTGGATCGGCTGGGTCTTCGTGGGCCTGGGCTGCATCTTTTTTCCGCTGCCCATCCCCCTCGGCCTGCCGTTCCTGCTCATCGGCGGCGCCCTCGTCATCTCCGACAGCCCGACCGCGCAGCGCGTGGTGCGCTATTGGCGCCGCCGCTACAAGGGCATAGACGGGCACATCTTTCGCGTGGCGCCCCATATGCCGGCCTTCGTGCGGCGCCTCGTGGAAAAGACCGAGCCGCGTCCCCTGCGCCGCGCCGTCCGCGCCAAGGGCCCCGCCGACCCCGGCCCTCCGCCCGAATCCCCGCCCGTCGACCGCACCGCGGCCTAGGCTCCGGGATGACGGAGTGGGGGCCAATGAGCCGGTGACCTAGACCACCTCGAAGACGCCCGCATTGCGCACGTCGTTGTCCTCGAGCTCGCGGCTGGTCTCGACGCGGTAGCGCGCGAGACGCTTCAGGCCCGAGCGCGGGAAGAAGGTGCGCTCCGGATCGCCGATCAGCACGCGCATGCCGCCGGCCGCGAGGCCGCGAAGCCAGGATTCGATGAGGCTCGCGGTCGGGCGCTCGTAGAACACGTCGCCCACGAGCGCGACGTCGAAGCCCTCAAGCGCCTCGCCCACGAGGTCGCGGTCGGTCACGTCGAAGCGCACCCCGTTGGCCCGCGCGTTGAGGCGCATGGCGGCGAGGGCGAAGGGATCGATGTCGGCGGCGAGCACGTGCGCGGCGCCCGCGAGCGCGGCGGCGATGGCGACGAGGCCCGAGCCGGCGCCGAAATCGAGAACGGCGCGGCCCCGGACGGTCTCCGGCGCGTCGAGAATGTGGCGCGCGAGCGCCTGGCCCCCGGCCCAGGCGAAGGCCCAGAAGGGCGGGGGAAGGCCGTGCCGCCCGAGCGCGTCCTCGGTCATCTGCCAGAGTGGCACGACCTCGCTCGCGACATGGAGGCGAATCTCGGGCACGAGCGGGGGCGCGAGCAGCTCCGTCGCGTCCCGGATGAAGGCCTCCGGTGCCTCGGCGGCGGCCGCGAGCGCCGCCAGTCTGCCGTCTGTCATGGATACGCCACGCTTTCGTGCCAAAGGCATCCGGCGCCCGCCATCGCCTCGAAGAGGAGCTACTTGCCCATGGATCTCGCCGGACGCAAGGGGCTCGTCCTCGGCATCGCCAACGAGCGCTCGATCGCCTATGGCTGCGCGAAGGCGATGCGCGAGGCCGGCGCCGAGCTCGCCGTCACCTACCTCAACGAGAAGGCCGAGCCGCATGTGCGCCCGCTCGCCGAGGCGCTCGGCGCGCGCCTCGTCCTGCCGCTCGACGTGACGCGGGAGGGCGCGATGGAGGCCGTCTTCGCCGAAATCGAGGCCGCCTGGGGCGGGCTCGACTTCGCGCTGCACTCCATCGCCTATTGTCCGATGGCGGACCTTCACGGGCGCATCACCGACGCCTCGCGCGAGGGCTTTCTCGAGGCGATGGACATTTCCGTCCATTCCTTCCTGCGCATGGCGCGCCTCGCCGAGCCCCTGATGACGCGCGGCGAGTTCGCCGAGCGCTCCGGCGCGCTCCTCACCATGTCCTATTACGGCGCCGAGAAGGTCGTCGAGCACTACAACGTCATGGGCCCGGTGAAGGCCGCGCTCGAATCCTGCGTGCGCTACATGGCGGCCGAGCTCGGGCCCCGAAACATCCGTGTGCACGCCATCTCGCCCGGCCCCATCGCCACGCGCGCCGCCTCCGGCATCGCCCATTTCGACGAGCTGATGGAGCGCGTGCGCGCGGAGAGCCCGGAAAACCGCCTCGTCAGCATCGAGGAGGTCGGGCGGGTCGCGACCTTCCTCGCCTCGGAGGCGGCTTCCGGAATGACCGGCACCGTCACCTATGTCGATGCCGGCGCGAGCATCGTCGACTGAGCGAGCGCAGCGTGCGGGATGACGCTCGCGGCGGACTCGGGAGCGCGGCATCCGCCGCCTGCATGGCCGCCGGCGTGTTCGGGATCCCGATGGATGAGGCGGGGGAGAAGGCCCCGCCTTCGGTTCAGCTATAGAGGACCGAGATCGCCTCGGCGACGCAGGCGGGCCGGTCCTGGCCCTCGATCTCGATCGTCATTTCCGTGATCATCTGCTTGCCGCCCGCCTTGGGCTCGACGGCGAGGACCTTCTGGCGGCCGCGCACGCGCGAGCCGGTCGGCACCATGTTCGTGAAGCGCACGCGGTTGCAGCCGTAATTGATGCCGCGCGACACGCCCTCGACGCGCATGATCGAGGCGCCGAGCATGGGCAGCAGAGAGAGCGTGAGGAAGCCGTGCGCGATGGTGGTGCCGGTGGGCATCTCCTTCTTGGCGCGCTCGCGGTCGATGTGGATCCATTGATGGTCGCCGGTCGCGTCGGCGAACTGGTTCACGCGCTCCTGCGTGATCTCGATCCAGTCCGAGACGCCGACCTCCTTGCCGACCATGCTTTCGAGCTCGCCATATTTGATCGTCTTCATGCCGTCCTCTCCCTGGGCTGGGCGATGTGCCGTCGCGCGACGTTACGACAGAGCCCGCCGGCTTGTCAGCGCCGCGCGGCGAGGAGGAGGTCGGCGGCCTTCTCGGCGATCATGACGACGGTGGCGAGGGGGTTCGCCGAGACGAGGCGCGGCATGATGGAGGCGTCGGCGACCGCGAGATGGCTCGCGCCGCGCACCTTGAGGTCCGGCCCGACCACGGCCATGGGCGTCACGCCCATCTTGCAGGTGCCGCTGAGATGGTTGAGGGGCAGGCCGGTCGCGCGCGCATGGGCGAGAAGGGCCTCCGCCTCCCGCGCGCCTTGTCCCGGCGAGACCTCCGGGCCGAGGAGGCCGGCGAGGGGCGAGGCGGCGGCGAGCCCGCGCGCGCGCTCGAGGCCCGCCGCGAGCGTCTCGCGGTCGCCCGACTCCGAGAGGAAGGCGAGCGACAGGCGGGGCTTCGCCGCGGCCTCCGGCGCGCTCAGATGCACCGATCCCCGCGCTTCCGGTCGCGTGGCGCTCACGGCGAGCGTCAGCGCGAGATCGGGGCGCTCCTCGCGGAAGCCGCCGGGCACGCAGTGGACGGCTATGTCGGGCGCCGCGACATCGATCCGTGTCCGGAGGAAGGCGTAGGCCGGCGAGGGGAGCCGCGCGAGCGGCCCCTCCCGCCGCGCGAGCCAGGCGAGGCCGGCCCGCAGGAGGCCCCCGCCGGCCGGCGTGCGGGGCGCGGACGCGATGGGGCGCGCGGCGTATTCGAGGAGCACCGCGAAATGGTCCTGAAGCCCCTCGCCGACGCCCGGCAGCTCGACGCGCGGCGCGATCCCGGCCGCTTTGATCCGGCCCGGCGCGCCGACGCCGGAGCGCTCCAGAAGCAGCGGCGAGCCGATGGCGCCCGCCGCGAGCACCACGCCGCCGGCGGCGCGCGCCTCGAGCGTCTCGCCGCCCCGCGCATAGGCGATGCCGACCGCGCGCGCGCCCTCGAAAAGGACATGGCGCGCCGCGGCGCCGAGGACGAGGTGGACGCCCGGCGGCAGCCTGCGCCCGAGATAGGCCGCGGCCGCCGAGACGCGCCGGCCCCGCCGGACCGTCGCCAGGAACTTTCCCGCCCCCTCGCGCCCGGCGGCATGGCGCGCTTCCGTGGGCGGAAGGCCCTCGGCCTGCGCCGCCGCGAGGAAGGCGGACGCCATCGCCTCGCCCGGCGGCGCCTCCTCGAGCGCGAGGCTGCGCGTCCTCGCGCCGTCCATGCCTTCGGCGCGCGCGAAATAGGGGCGCACGTCGCTTGCGCCCCAGCCCGTGTTCCCGAGCTCGCGCCAATGGTCGAAATCGGCCTCGGCGCCGCGCATATAGGCGAGCGCGTTGATGGCCGAGGAGCCGCCGAGCATGCAGCCGGCCCGCAGGGTGTGGCGCCGGCCGTCGCAGCTCGGATCGGGCTCGCTCTCGAAGGCCAGGCTGAGCTCGGGGCGCGCGCGCGCGAGATGCGCCGTGCCCGGAAGGTCGGCGACGGGGCTGCCCGCGCGCGCGCCCGCCTCGAGGAGCAGGACCCTCTCGCCGCCCTCGGCGAGCCGCGCCGCGATCACGGCGCCCGCCGTGCCCGCGCCCACCACGATGAAGTCGTACACACCCGCACCAATCGGTTAGGCCGGCCGCTCGCGCGCCGCCTCGGCCCCCGGAGCCCAGAGCCGGTCGCGCTCGGCGACGACCTCCGCCAGCGTCATCGACCAGAAGCGCGTGCGCGTGAAGAGCACGAGCGCGATGGCCGCGAGCCCCGCCGAGGGCACGTAGAAGGCCGCATGCGGGCCGATCTCGGCGACGACGAAGCCCATGGCGGTGGCGCCGACCGGGGCGCCGCCCATATAGCCGAGCTGGTAGATCGAAAGAAGCCGCGCGCGCTGGGCGAACGGCGCCGCCTCCTGGATGAGCGAGCGGCTCATGGTCATGTTCACGCCCGCGCAGCAGCCCCAGCAATAGGAGAGGATGCCGAGGAGCCAGAAGGGTCCCGGAACTGAGAGCCCGAGCGAGATCGCCGAGCTCGTCATGATCGAGGCCATCATGGCGCGCCCGGGCCGGGAGATCCGGCCCTTGCGCGTGAGGGCGATCGCCGCCGAGAAGGTCCCGCTCCAGAAGCACAGGCTGAAGGTCGCGAAGCGCGCGCTGCCCCCGCCATATTCGTCGCGCACGAGGATGGGCATGGCGACGAGGAAGCTGCCTATGGCGAGGACGCCGACGGCGAAGACGGTCGCCGTGACGACGGTCAGCGACTGCGAGCGCAGAAGCAGGCCGAAGGCCTCGCCGATGTCCCCGACCGTGGTGCGCCGCGTGCCGGCAGGCGCGGCCTCGGGCGCGCGCTGGACGGGCGGCGTGCGCGTCACCGAATAGGCGCCGGTCGCGAGCGCGACGGACTGGTAGACGAAGATCGGCGGCACGCCGACGAAGGTCGCGAGCGAGGCGACGATCATGCCGGTGAGCTGCGCGCCGAACTGCGTCATGTTGGCGAGCATCACCGCGCGCTGGATCGTGAGGCCCGAGCCCCCGGCCTGGACCACCGGCGTCAGCAGGGAATCGCGCGCGGGCATGGTGAAGGCGCTGATCGTGCCCATGGCGAGGCCGAAGGCGATGAGGGCGCCGTAGCTCAGCGCGTCGGCCGCGATGAGCCCGGCAAGGGCGAGCGGGGGCACCGTCGCGAGGAGATGGAGGCGCGTCAGGAGGCGGCGCGTGTCGACCCGGTCCGCGGTCACGCCCCCGACGAGTAGGAGAAGGAGCGAGGGTCCCATCAGCGCGACCTGCGCGTAGCCGACCATTTGCGGCGGCATGGCGAGGCGGTCGGCCACCAGATAGGGGAAGAGCACCATCTGGCTCCCGAAGCCGAGGAACCAGCTCGCCTGCAGGGCGAGGTACCAGCGGAACTGCGCAAGCCCGCGCGCCCGCTGCGCGGCCTCGCCCGGCGCCTCGGACAGGGCCGGCTCGTCTCTGTTGGCTATGCTCACCCGCGCTTCCTCGCTCCGCTCGGCCGCGACTATAGCGGCTCGGTCCGGGCGACGGGACTCGCCGCGCGCGCATGCCACGTGCGCGCCCACGGGCGCAAAACCGACCGCGGACTAGCGGTTTCGATGGCGCACGGCGCACGCCCGATGGTAGAGATTCCTTTTCCCGCGAAGGGACTTGCGCGATGGCGAGCGTCGCCTCCGTCATTTTTGGGCTAGCGGCCCTGCTCGCGCTGGCGAGCCTCCTTTGGCCGCTGGCGAACCGGCTGAACCTGCCCTACACCGTCCTGCTTGCGGTGGTGGGCACCGGCCTCGGCCTTGCCGTTTCGAGCAATCTCAGCGCGACGGGCCTCGCGGGCGAGCTCATCGGGGGCTTCCGCAGCCTCGGCGTCTCCTCGGATTTCTTCCTCAATCTCTTCCTGCCCGCGCTCCTCTTCCAGGCGGGGCTCACCATCGATTCGCGCCGGCTGATGGACGATATCGGCCCCGTCCTCGTGCTCGCGATCCTCGCCGTGCTGATCTGCACGCTCGTCGTGGGCGCCGGCCTCTCGCTCGTCAGCGGGCAGGCGCTGACGGTCTGCCTCCTCCTCGGGGCCATCATCTCGACCACCGACTCGGCGGCCGTGGTCGCCATCTTCCGCTCGATCGGCGCGCCCCGGCGGCTCACCGTCATCGTCGAGGGGGAGAGCCTCTTCAACGACGCGGCCGCCATCGCGATCTTCACGCTCCTCCTCGGCCTCGTGACGGGCCTCGGCACGGCCGATCTCGGCTCGGCCGCGCTCAATCTCGTCTGGGCGCTGACGGGCGGGGCGGCGGTCGGCTGGCTCTCGGGCCGCGCGACGGCCGCGCTCATCGGCGCCGTGCACACCGCGCCCGCCGCCGAGGTGACGCTCACCGTGGCGATGGCCTACCTCACCTACCTCATCGCGCAGAACCAGCTCCAGGTCTCTGGCGTCGTCGCCGTCGTCGTGGCGGCGATGGTGATGGGGGCGGAAGGGCGCACGCGCCTCTCGCCGGCCGGCTGGACGAGCCTCGTCGAGACCTGGCGCCAGCTCGACTTCTGGGCGACCTCGCTCATCTTCACCCTCGCGGCCATGGTCGCGCCCTCGGTCCTGTCCAAGATGGGCGGCTATCACATCGCGCTCTCGGTCGCGGCCCTCGTGCTCGCCCTGGCGGCGCGCGCCCTCGTCCTCTACTGGGTCATGCCGGCGCTGAGCCTTCTCGGCATCGCCGAGCCCATCAGCCGACGCTACAAGATCGTGCTCTGGTGGGGCGGCATGCGCGGCGCCGTGACCGTCGCGCTGGCGCTCGCGATCAGCGAGAACCCCTACGTGCCGCCGGAGATCAAGCCGTTCATCTTCACGGTCGCGACCTTCTTCACGCTGCAGACGCTGTTCATCATGGCGCCGACGCTGAACCCGCTCATCCGTGCGCTGAAGCTCAACCGGCTCACGCGGCGGGACATGATGGTGCGCGACCGCGTGATCGCGCTCGCGCGCCAGCGCGTCCACGAGCGCGTCACGCGCGTCGCCGGCGAATTGCGCCTGGCGCATCTCGTGCCCTCCGCGCCCGCGGAGCCGGCGCGCGCGACGAGCGACGAGGAGACGTTGCGCAAGGAGCTGCGCCAGGTCGCGCTCCTGACGCTCGCCGATCGCGAGAGCGAGCTCTATCTCGACTATTTCGAGCGCGGCTTCGTCAACGGGCGCATCTCGGACATTCTGCGCACCCATGCGAGCCGCCTCAAGGACGTGGCGCGCGAGCGGCCGCGGCGCGGCTATCGTGCCGCCGCCGAGCGCTTTTGCGCCTTTCCCATGAGCTTTCGCATCGCGCTCTGGCTCCACCGGCGCACGGGCTGGTCCTCGCCCCTGAAGGACGAGATTCGCGAGCGCTTCGAGCTCATCCTCGTGCTCAGTCGCGTGCTGCGCGACCTCCAGGCCTACAACGCGGCGAGCGTGAGCGAGCTCGTGGGCGAGACGGTCGCGGGCGAGTTCGCCAAGGAGCTCTCGCACCGGCAGGAGCAGGCGAGCCTCGCCCTCGAGGCGCTCGATCTGCAATATCCCGCTTACGCGGAGTCGCTGCGCGTGCGCTATGTCGAGCGCATCGGCCTCGTCCTCGAGGAGGGCGAGTACCGCACCCAGCTCGCCCAGAGCATCATCAGCGGCGAGATCTTCGAGGAGCTTGAGGAGACGCTGAGCCGCCGCCTGCGCGCGCTCGACCGCCGCCCGCCGCTCGATCTCGGCCTTCGCCTCTCGGAGATGATCTCGCGCGTGCCGCTCTTCGAGCGCGCCGACGAGGAGACGCTCGCGCGCATCGTGCGCCTGTGCCGTCCCGAGCTGGCGCTGCCCGGCGAGCGCATCATCCGGCGGGGCGAGCGCGGGGATTCCATGTATTTCATCACGGCGGGGGTCGTCGAGGTCGCGGTCCCCCAGAGCGCCGTGCGCCTCGAGGCGGGGCAGTTCTTCGGCGAGCTCGCGCTCCTCAACGACACGCCCCGCACGGCGGACGTGACGGCGGTCGGCTACGCCAACCTGCTCGTCCTCTCACGGACGGATTTCCGGCGCCTCCTGCGCTCCAATCCGGCCCTGCGCGCCCAGATCGAGGCGGTCGCGGCCGACCGCGTCGCGAGCAACACGCTCGCCGCAACGTCGGGCGGCGGCTGACCCGGAGCCGTTTCCGATCCGATCGGATCGCCCCACATTCGAGAAGTCATTCCGGCGTTGAGCCACGGGACGACGGTCGTCAAGCGCAGACCCTAGGTCACCGACTCATTAGCCCCCACCCCGTCATCCCGGAGCCTAGGCGAGCCCGGAAATGCTCGCATTTCCGGCCTTGCGAGCCTTGGCGTCCGGGATCTGCGGCCGGGCGATGCTCCGCAAGCGGCAGATCCCGGACAGCTCAATTTGCCGGCCAAATCAAACCCCGGCTTTCGCCGGGGCATGGATTTGGGGCAAATTGGCTTCCGGGATGACGGCGTTATGGGTATGTGGCCCTAGGTTGGGAACTCATACAAAGCATTGATTCTTTGTGCAAATCAGTTTCCTTTTGGGTTCGACTACCCGAGGAGACCGAGATGTCGCATCTGTTTTGGCTGTCCGACGAAGCCTGGGCTCTCATCGACCCGCATCTGCCGCGCGGAAAGCCGGGCAAGCCGCGTGTGGATGACCGGCGCGTGATGAGCGGCATCCTGCATGTTCTCAAGACCGGATGCCGGTGGCGGGATTGTCCGTCCGAGTACGGACCCTATACGACGATCTACAACCGCTACAATCGATGGTCTGCCCGAGGGGTCTGGCAACGCCTGTTCGCCAAAATGGCGGCCGCAGGACCTGTCCCCGAAGAGCTGTCGCTCGATAGCAGCCATGTCAAAGCCCACCGCTCCGCCGCAGGCGGAAAAAGGGGGAGGAAGCGCAAGCGATTGGGCGCTCGCGCGGCGGCAGAACAAGCAAAATCCACTGTCTGGCCGATGATTGCGGCAGGCCGGTCGCCTTCGCCCTGACGCCGGGCAATGTCGCCGACATCACCATGGCCAAGCCGCTCGTCGACGCGGTCCTGGCCCCAAAGCGGCTGCTTGCCGATAGAGCCTATGACGCGGAGCATTTTCGCTCCTACCTCAAGAGCAGAACGATCAAGGCCGTCATTCCCTCAACGGCCTCCCGCACCGTCCCCTATCCGCTCGACGAAACGACCTACAAACGACGCAACGTCGTGGAGAGACTGTTCTGCAAGCTCAAAAACTGGCGGCGCATCGCAACGCGATATGACCGTCTCGCGCAAAACTACATCTCCGCAATCGCTCTCGCAGCCATCGTCGTCGCGTGGATCAAATGAGTCCCCTACCTAGTCCTTGTCGCCGCCCGAGAACGACTTGCCCCACTCCTCGACGAGGTCGCCCACGCATTCGCCGGCGTCCCGCTGGCTCATGACGGCGCGGTTGAGGCGCTCGAGCGGCTCGCCGGCCTTGACGCCGAGATTCTTGTCGAGCTCCGCATCCTGATTTTTGGTGCGCTCCTTGGCGAGCATGGTGCAGGGATCGAGGCTCTGATAGCGGACGAAGAGCACGGCGAGAAGGATGCCGAACGCAAGCAGGACGATCCAGAAAATACGCCCGATGGCGCTCATGGCTTGACAGCTCCCTGATCGTAGCGGCCGGTCGAGAAGAAGTCGTCGCGCCGCTCATTGGTGAGGTTGTTGGTCCGGCCGGCGCCGCAAATGCCGTAGCCCCTGCGCCAGCCCGCACGGTAGGCTTCGCTGTCGCTCCAGAGCTGCGCGTTGCGCGTCACGGTCTTGTCGAAGCCGACCATCCGGGAATCGCCCGTCGCGCAGCCGTCCGAATAGCCGACGGAATAGTTCGGATCCTGCGCAAGGGCCGGGTCCGGCGTCGTCTGGCACCCGGCCAATGCGACGAGCGCGAGCCCGGCGGCAATCGCGGCTAAGGCTTTCATGACAACCCCCTGACCCATCACCCCACACCGGACGGTGCCGCCGCTGCCCGGCGTGCCCGTCCAATTCCGCGGGATGCTAGCAGAAGAGCGGGCGTGCGTCTTGCCGCGCGTCAATGGCGCCGGGACGGGGCGAAAAGGCCGGCAAGCCAGCCCGCCAGCGTGTTTTCCCGGCGCAGATAGCGCTCGAGCGCCCTGCGCTCCGCGTCGAGCCCCTCGGGGCGCGCGAAGAGGGCGGCGCGCGTCACCATCTCGGCGGCCGGATCGAGCTCGGAGACGATGCGGGCCGGATTGCCGGCCGCGACCGCGTTGGCCGGAACGTCCCGCGTCACAACCGCGCCCGCGCCGACGATGCTGTTCGCGCCGATGCGCACGCCCTTGCACACGACGGCGCGGTAGCCGAGCCAGACATTCGCGCCGATCTCGACGGGCGCGGCGCGGCCCGCCTCGCGCGTGCGGTCGTAGGGCGCGTGCCAGTCCGAATCGCTGACATAGGTCTCGCTGGCGAGCATGCTCGCCGGGCCGATCGCGATGCGCCGCGAGGAAAGGAGCTGCGTGCCCGGCATGAGCAGGGCGTGGTCGCCGATGACGATCTCGCCCTCGAAGCCCTCCGCGCGCCAGGTGCACAGATTGATCGGCTTGAAGCGATGCGCGCGCAGCTCGACATGCGCGCCGAGGCGGATGCGCGCGCCGAAGACCTCGACGCGCGAGGGGCAGGTCACCGAGAGGCCCTCGCCGACCTCGTCGAATTGCGGCGCGAGGAATCGGCGCGTGCGCCAGCGCTCGAGCGACGCGGCGGCGGCATGCACCCAGTAGGGACGATTGTCCTGCCGCATGGGCGGGCCCCGATCAGGAGGCGAGGAGCTCCCGGACGTCGAGCGAGAGCGCGAGCGCCACCGTGAGCGCGGCCGTCAGCACCAGGATGGCGACGCCGGTCTCGACCGTCGCGGACATGCCGCCCTGGCCCGCGAGCCCGGCGAGCGCGCGCCGGCCCGAGCTTCCGGCCGCCGCGACCGCCCGGCCGAGGGCCGAGGAGACGGCCGCCAGCGCCCGCGCGAGCCCGCGCCCCACCATGGGCCCGAGCACGCGCCAGAGCCAGTCGGCATCGAGGCTCAGCGTGTCGGTGCGCTTCATCAGCGGCAGGAGCACGAAGAAGGAGAGCCCGGAGAAGAGGAGAAGCTGAAGCATCTTGATGACGTGCTCGCTCGTATAGGGCTCGAAGCTCACCTCGAAGGGCAGGAGCGCGTAGAAGGGCCCGGGCCAGACGCCGATGCCGATGCAGAGCGCGGCCATGACGATCATCACCGCCTGCATGTTCCAGGGCGGGTCCTTGGGCCGCAGGCCCGAATCCTTCTGAAAGAAGACGAACCAGGGGAACTTGATCCCGGCATGGAGGAAGACGCCGGCGGACGCGGCGGTGAGGAGGAACCAGACGAGGCGCATGCCCTCATGGGCCGCCGCGTCGTTGATCATCGACTTCGAGACGAAGCCCGAGGTGAGCGGGAAGGCCGAGATCGCGAAGGCCCCGACGACGGCGCAGAACATCGTGACCGGCATCGACTGGAAGAGCCCGCCGAGCTCGGAGCATTTGCGCCGGCCCGTGCGCAGGAGCACGGAGCCCGCCGCCGCGACGAGCAGGCCCTTGAAGAGGATATGCGCGAAGGCGTGGGACGCCGCGCCGTTGAGCGACATGTGCGTGCCGATGCCGATCCCGGTCACCATGAAGCCGACCTGGTTCACGCTCGAATAGGCGAGGATGCGGCGCATGTCGTTCTCGAGAAGGGCGTAGATGATGCCGTAGAGCGCCATCACGACGCCGATGGGGATGAGAAGCTCCGTCCCCGGAAAGCCCCGCAGGAGAACGTAGACGGCGGACTTGGTCGTGAAGGAGGCGAGGAAGAGCATTCCCGAATAGGAGCTCTCGGGATAGGCGTCCCCCACCCAGGCCGAGATCGGATAGGCGCCCGCATTGACGAGGAAGCCCGCGAGGATGAGCCAGCTCGCAAGGCCGCCCTCGAGGCCGATGACGCCGAATTCGAGGCCCGCGCCGCTCGAGGCGCGCAGCGCGATGCCCGCCATGAGAAGCACGCCGCCGAGGAGGTGCACGAGGAGATAGCGGAACGCCGCGCCGTAGGAATCGATCATCCGGCCCGCCCAGACGATGAGTCCCGCCGCGACCGCCATCACCTCCCAGAAGAGGAAGAGCGTCAGGAGATCGCCCGCGAAGACGACGCCGAGCGCGGCGCCGGCATAAAGGAAGCAGGCGGACAGATCGAGCTTGCTCTCCTGCTTCAGGGCGAAGAGCCCGCCGAGCAGCGCGACGAGCGCGAACATGATGCCGAAGAGGCGGCTCAGCGTGTCGACGCGCACGAGCTCGAGCGTCTCGCCGAGATAGGAGATTTGCAGGCTCGCATTCGCGGGCAGCGTCAGCACCTGCGCCAGCGCGACGGCCGGCGCGAGGAGAAGCACGAGCGGGCGGAAGCGCCCCGCGACGGGCACGAGCGCCGCGCCGAGGAGGAGGAACAGGCCGGGAGGCAGGCCGCAGATCATGGCTCAGCCCTCCCGTCTCGCGCGGTCGCGGTACCAGCCTTCGGGCTTCTTGAGGAGGAAGCCGAGTAGCTTCGCGCCGACGACCATGGCCGCGCAGGTCAAAAATCCGTAGGCCGAATAGAAGCCGAACAGCCCGTCGACGCCGAAATTGGCATGCGGGTGGGGAATCGTCAGGTCGAGCGCGGTCGCGCCGATGAGCGACGCGATGCCCACGACCCAGAGGAGGCGGATCGTCCCCGGGCGCACGAGCCAGTGCTTCCCGGCGGTCGCGGCCGGGGCGGCGGGAGAGGGCGTCTCCGGGGCGCTCGTCGTCGGGGTCATCGATGCCTCCTCATCGTCCGGTCGCCACGGCCTCGGCGATCTTCATGGCCTCGCCGGGAAAGAAGAAGAGCCCCAGCGTGAGAAGCGCCGTCAGCGTGAGCGCGAGCACGCTCGGGAAGGGCGCCTCGCCGTGGGGATGGGCCTGCGCCTCGGCGCTCAGCGGGCGGAAGAACGCGCGATGCACGATGGGCAGGAAATAGGCCGCGTTGAGCACGGTCGAGAGGACGAGAACCGCGACCGCGCACCACGCCGTCGCGTCGAAGGCGCCCTTGAGGATCACCCATTTCGACACGAAGCCCGCGGTCGGCGGCAGGCCGATCATCGAGAGGGCCGCGACGGCGAAGGCGCCCATGGTCCAGGGCATGCGCCGGCCTATGCCGTCGAGCTCGCCGATCTCGGACTTGTGGGCGGCCGTGTAGACCGCGCCCGCCGCGAAGAAGAGCGTGATCTTCGCGACCGCGTGCATGGCGATGTGCAGCACCGCGCCCATGATGGAAATGGGCGTCAGCAGCGTCGCGGAGAGGACCACATAGGAGAGCTGGCTGATCGTCGAATAGGCGAGGAGGCGCTTCAGGTTCGCCTGCTTCAGCGCGACGAGCGAGGCGGCGATGATCGTGAAGCCCGCGACGACGGGCACGATGGCGGTTCCGGGCACGCCGGCGAGCCGCTCGACGCCGAGCACGTAGACGATGACCTTCACGACCGCGAAGACGCCGGCCTTCACCACCGCGACCGCGTGCAGGAGCGCGCTCACGGGCGTCGGCGCCACCATGGCCGCGGGCAGCCAGCGGTGGAACGGCATCAGCGCCGTCTTGGCGATGCCGAACATGTAGAGCAGGAAGAGCACGAGCGTGACGGACGGGCCCGTCTCCTCGTTCAGTATGCCGCCTTTGATGAAGTCGAGCGTGCCCGCCTCGAAATAGGTCCACACCATCGCGAGGAAGAAGAAGAGGATCGAGGTCGAGAGCAGGATGCCGAGATAGGTGCGGCCGGCGCGCATCGCCTCGGGCGTGCCGGCATGGGTGACGAGCGGAAAGGTCACGAGCGTCAGCGTCTCGTAGAAGACGAAAAGCGTCAGGAGATTGCCCGAGAAGGCGATGCCGAGCGTCGCCGCGATGGCGAGCGCGAAGAGGGCGAAGAAGCGCGTCTGGTCGTGCTCCTCGTTCGCGCGCATGTAGCCGATCGCGTAGATCGTCGAGAGCACCCAGAGCGTCGAGGCGATGACCGCGAAGAGGAGGCCCAGCGGCTCGAGCGAGAAGCGCAGCGTGAGGCCCGGAAGGAAATCCGCGATGGTGCGGCTGACGAGCTTGTCCTCCCATTCGGAGGCGAGCATGGCCACGAAGCCGAAGGTCGCGAGCGAGCCGAGGACGCTGATCGCGTCGCGCAGATTGCGCCAGGGGCCGGCGACCGCCACGAGCACGGCGACGATGATGGGCGTGAGGAACGCCCAGAGAAGGAGCTGGTCGGGCGCGAGCGTCACGGGACCGCTCCTATGAGATGGCGCGCCGCGTTGGCGGCCAGATTGACCGTGAACTGCGAATTCACGCCGAGGAAGACGTTCACGGCCACGAGCGCCCACATGGCGAGGATGAGCGCGA
The DNA here is from genome assembly GCA_024236075.1 of Alphaproteobacteria bacterium. Lineage (GTDB taxonomy): Bacteria > Pseudomonadota > Alphaproteobacteria > JACAEB01 > JACAEB01 > JACAEB01. Next base: position 148,364 of record JACKLE010000002.1, read on the forward strand.
GCGGGGCCTCCTCGATCTCGGGCGCGCCGGCCGGCCGCTTGCGGAAATAGGCGCGCTCGACGAGCGGCCAGAGATAGAGCAGCGCCAGAAGCGAGCTGCCGAGGATGACGGCCGCGACGAGGACGCCGTCGCGGTCGAAGGCGGCGGCGAGCAGATACCATTTCGACACGAAGCCGATCGTCAGCGGAACGCCGACGAGGCTCAGCGCCGCGACCGCGAAGGCGAGCATGGTCGCGGGCATGGCCTGGGCGAGGCCGTCGAAGTCCTCGAGCCTCGTGCGCCCGAGGCGCAGCGCCACGGCCGTCAGCGCCAGGAACAAGGTCGCCTTCATGAGCCCGTGATTGAAGAGATGCAGGATCGCGGCCGTGAGCCCGGCCTCGGTCGCGAGCCCGAGCGCGAAGAGGATGTAGCCGATCTGCGCGAGGCTGGAATAGGCGAGAAGGCGCTTCGCGTCGCTCTGGAAGATCGCCGAGACGCTGGCCGCGACCATGGCGAAGATGCCGAGCGCGATGACGACGTCGGCGAGGTAGCTCGAGGTGAATATGCCGATGCCGAAGATGCCGAAGACGATGCGCAGCATGACGTAGACCGCGACCTTGGTCGCGGTGCCGGCGAGGAAGGCCGAGACCGTCGAGGGCGCCTGCGCATAGGCGTTGGGCAGCCAGAAATGCACCGGCATCATGCCGAGCTTCACGCCGAGGCCGATAAAGAGGAAGGCGAGCGCGGTCTTGATGGTGAGCGTCGACTCGACGCCGGAGACGCGCGCCGTGAGGTCCGCCATGTTGAGCGTGCCGGTCATCATGTAGAGAAGCCCGACGCCGATCACGTAGAAGGTCGCGCCGACCGTGCCGATCACGAGATACTGATAGGCCGCGGTCAGCGCGCGGCGGTCGCGCCCCATCGCGACGAGCGCATAGGTCGAGAGCGACGAGATTTCGAGGAAGACGAAGAGGTTGAAGACGTCGCCCGTCACGGTCATCCCGATGAGGCCCGCGACGTTGAGGCAGAAGAGCGCGAAGAAGAGGGGCGCGCGGCGCTCCGGGATCTCGACCGCGATGCTCTGTCCGCCGCCGATGAGGACCGCGCTCGCGATGCCCGTCACCATCAGCAGCATGATGACCGTGAGCTCGTCGATGCGGTACTCGATGCCGAGGGGCGGGGCCCAGTTGCCGATGGCGTAGCTGACCGCGCCCGTGTGCACGACCTGGATCGTGAGCCCGATCGCGATGAGGAACGCGACGACGACGAATCCCGTCGCCACGAGGTAGGACAGGGTCCGTCCGCGGAGGAGGGCAAGCACCGGCGCCGCGAGAAGCGGCACCAGCACCTGCAGGATCGGCAGGTGCGTGGAGATCACGTCTCGCGTTCCAAGGCTTTGATGGCTTCTTCGTCGACCGTGCCGAAGGCCGCCTGGATGCGCACGAGCAGCGCGAGCGCGAGCGCCGTGGTGGCGATGCCGACGACAATGGCGGTCAGGATCAGCACGTGGGGGAGCGGGTTCGAATAGACCGTGAAGCGATCGTCGAGGATCGGCGCGGTTCCGCCGCGCACCTTCGCCATGGAGATGTAGAAGACGAAGACCGAGACCTGGAAGATGCTGAGGCCCACGATCTTCTTCACCATGTTGGGGTCGGTGATGACGATGTAGAGGCCCATCATCATCAGCACCATGGCGATCCAGTAATTGTAGAGCCCGGGAAATTCCATGCGCTAGTGGTCCTGTCCGGCGAAGAGATAGAAGATGAGCGTCATCGCGGAGGAGACGGTGAGGAGCACGCCCATCTCGATGAGCATGATGCCGTATTCCTGTCCGTGCGCGGGGTCGTGGGCGAGCACGGAGTAGTCGAGATAGTTCGAGCCCTGGACGAGGCCGACGATGCCGGTGCCGGCATAGAGGAGGACGCCGAGCGAGAGCTGGGCCCTGAGATAGTGCAGCGGAGCCACCTTGCGCGCCGCCTTGAGCCCGAAGATGAGCGCGTAGAGGATCATTCCCGCGCCGAAGATGACGCCCGCCTGGAAGCCGCCCCCGGGGCCGAAATCCCCGTGGAACTGCACGTAGAGCGCGAAGAGGAAGATGAACGGCATCAGGAGCTTCGAGACGACCCGCAGAACGGCGTGATCATGCATCGCCGGTCTCCTTGTCCGCGCGCGCGGGCGCCTTGACGCCGTCGCGCCAGCTCCCGCCGATGAGGATGAGGACGGCGATGGCGGCGGTGAAGATCACCGTCGTCTCGCCGAGCGTGTCGTAGCCCCGGTAGCTCGCGAGCACCGAGGTGACGACGTTGGGCACGTCCGTCGCCTCGAGCGATTCGGAAAGATAGCGGTCGGCGACGTGGAGATGGATGGGCGCCTGCGGATCGCCGTAGGTCGGCATGTCGAGCGTGCCGAGAATGAGGAGCGCGCCGCAGGCGATGCAGACGAGCGCGCCCAGGAGAGGCCGCGTGCGCCCGTGCGCCTTTGGGCTCGGTATGAGGCTCATCGCGCCCAGAAAGACGACGACCGAGATGCCGGCGCCGACCGAAGCCTCGGTGAAGGCGACGTCGACCGCGTCGAGGATGACGAAGAGCGTCGCGCTCAGAAGGCTGAAGATGCCCATGAGCATCACCGACGCGAAGACGCTGCGCAGCAGCGCGACGACGAAGGCCACGATCGCCATGAAGGCGAGAATCGCGACGTCGATCCAGGCGGGGTCGAAGAGCGTCATGCCGCCGTCCCCGTCTCAGGCGGCGGCCCCTTCTCGCGCCAATCGTCCGCGAGGGGCACGATGCCGCTCGAGATCGCGGCCTGCGCGAGCGCGTGCGAGGAGGTCGGACTCGTGACCACGAGGAAGACGATGATGAAGACGAGCCGCGCCGCGACGAGGAAGTCGGGCGCGAAGAGAAGAAGCCCCACGAGGACGAAGCCCGCCGCCACCGTGTCCGTGATGCCGGCGGCATGCTGGCGCGAGAAGACGTCGGGCAGGCGGATGACGCCGATCGCGCCGATCAGCATGAAGGCGGAGCCCGCGATGACGAGGGCCCAGGCGAGCGCGTGGCGCGCTATCTCGAGCGGAGCGTCCATCGCTCACAAATCCCCAAGGTCCTCGCCCGCGCGCGGCAGGCCGAGCATGCGGTAGCGGAAGAACTTCATGATGGCGATGGTGCCGATGAAGTTGATGAGCGCATAGGCGAGCGCGATGTCGAGGAAATCGGGCCGGCCCATGAGGAAGCCCGCGACGGCGATGAGTAGCACGGTCTTCGTGCCGAACATGTTGGCCGCGAGGATGCGGTCGAAGACCGTCGGTCCGAAGACCGCGCGCACGAGGGCGAGAATCATGGAGACGACGATGGCGATCGCTGCGACGACGTAGAGCATCGCTCAGCCTCCTCTCTCCAGGGCGGCGACGCGCCGGTTCATGTCGTTCGACAGCACGGCCCGCGCGCCCTCCTTGGTGAGGGCGTGGACGATGAACTGCTTGCCGATGATGTCGACGGTCACCGTGCCGGGAGTCAGCGTGATCGAATTGGCGAAGGTGACGCGGCCGATGTCGGACTTCTGAAGCGCATCCACCGTGAAGACCGTCGGGCTGATCGGCAGCTTCGGATCGAGGACGATGCGCGCCACGTCGACATTCGACTTCAGGATCTCCCAGGCGAGCCACGGGTAATACATGATTATTCCCGGCGAGAACCGGGACGGCAGGTCGTTATGGTCGACGACGTCCATGCGATGGACGAGGTAGAGGACGAGGAGGATCGAAGCGGCGCCGAAGGTCAAGATGAGCGGCGTATAGTGTCCCGACAGGAGAAGCCAAAAGCCCGCAAGCACCAGCGCGCTGACGAAATAATGCGCCATCCGTACCTCACTTGACGCCGCGGAATGGCGAATGGCCGCGCGCGCAGGGTGTTGACGTTGTGCCTGGACGAGGCAGCGGCCTCGACACGGTGCGGCCCCTGGTCGACTCCGGTTCCAAGTTATTCACAGCCATCCGGCGCAAGCGCCGTGCGGCTGAAATCCCTCGCGTTCTCATACGACTCGCCGTCGCGACAGGACGACGGGTCCCGCCGTCTCGTTCTCCGCCGCCGGTCCGACCGTCCAAGGACGATCGGCTGGCGCGGGCCGGTTTGGCGCGGTGCGCGACGATAGGAAATGACGTCTGGCTTGTCCAGTAGTCGCGCGCCGCAGAACCGGGCCGAAGAGATCGGACCAATCCGCAAATCATCCTGAAAAGCCGCTGTCCGGTTGAAATGATCCTCAAGTCTGCACGTTTGCGGCCCAAGAGAAAGCGTGAGCCTTGACTTGCCCGATCCGGCGAGACCAGGCGGTACGCGCTTGCTGCCGTCGAAAGTCTAAAACTTCGTATTATCCTTCGCGCACGCACGATTCGATTGGCGAACCCTTAGACAAGCCTGTAGAAGCGAGCCCGCCGCATTTGGCGGTTGCAGGCGAACGATCGGTGCGCCTTACTTGGGCGTAAGGTCGACGGCGACTTGCCTTTTTCAGTCTTAATTCATTTTTTTTGTTGACTAGTCCTTGCCACCGGAGAGTGGCTTGTATAGCTTCCGGCCATCTTAGTTATGAGGCTTCAGGGTTGAATCAATGAACGACAAAGCCAATCTGATCGACATGACAGCGGAGATTGTTTCTGCCTATGTTGGAAACAACTCAGTAGTGTCCTCCGACCTGCCTTCCATCATTCAACAGGTCTATTCCGCGCTCAATCAGGCGAGCGAAGGAGTCGCGGCGCCGCGCGAGGAGGTCCTCAAACCTGCCGTCAGCGTCAAGAAATCGGTGATGCCCGACTACATCATCTGCTTGGAGGACGGCAAGAAGTTCAAATCCCTCAAGCGCCATCTCAAGACCCACTACAATCTGTCTCCGGAGGAATACCGGATGAAGTGGGGCCTTCCGAAGGATTACCCCATGGTGGCGCCGAACTATGCGGAGCAGCGCTCGCGCCTCGCCAAGGAAATGGGGCTCGGCCAGAAGGGCCGCGGCCGCAAGCGGCGCTGACGCGCCCCTGAGCCGGTTCGCCCTCGCGGGCCGGCCAGACCTCCTTCCCTCTCGCTGCCGGGCCGATCGGCGACCGCGTTGAGCGCGGCCGCGCTCGGCTTGGGCTGTCCGAGCTCTCGATCCGTCCACGGATCGGATCGCCGGCCCGCGTCCGACGCGACGCGCAACGGCGGCCGGATTGCCTCAGGCCGCCCGGCTCCGGGGCTGGATGAGCGCGCTCGCCGGCATGCCGGCCCAGAAGGCCAGGTGCTCCGAGGCGTCCATCGCCTCGACCGCGAAGGAGAGCGGCGTCGGGAGCGACGGCTCGAAGAGGCTCTCCGTCTCGTCGCGAAAGGTGTCGATCCGGCCGCCGAAGCGCTGGGCCATGCGGCGCATCGCGACGTTGTCGTTGAGGCATAGAAGATAGAGGCGGCGCACGAGCCGGTTCTGCGAGACGACCAGAAGCCGGCGCAAAAGCTCCGAGCCGATTCCCTCGCCCTGCAGATCGGCATCGACGGCCACGGCGGCGCCGGCCGTGAGGGGCAGCGTCCAGCCGATGAGGTTGAAGACCCCGCTGCCCACCAGCTCCTCGCCGCTGAAGGCGCCGATCACGATGTCGGTGAGCCAGTCGATCCGCGCGCAGTAGCTTTCGATGAACGCGTCGTCGACTTCGCGGGCGAAGCGGAACCGGCGGTCTGCGGGCGAGAGGAGCTTCAGATGGTCCGTGAGGAGCGCGGTTTCGCCAGGCCAGATGCGTCGGAATTGGACGTTGCGTCCGGTTCGTGTTTTCACGGAAGCTTCTCCTCAGACTGCGTTGCGCCGTTTTTTTGAGACCCGACGCGGCGTTCCTCCCCGCACAGAGCTATGCCACGGCGCTCGAGCCCACAACAGGGCGCCGACATAGGATGCGAGCATATTCCCGACAATAGGGGCGTCCGCAACACATCCGGAGGCCCCGGTGCCGCGGCATCGCGACCTGGGCCCGAAGGGCCGGGGCCGCTCCGGCCCGCGTTCCAGGGAAATTGGCCCCAATTTACGCAATGGGGAAGGCCCGCGGTGCCGCGTTTCCCGCGTTCCGGCCGGCCGCCTCAGCGCAGCGGCTGAATGCGCAGCACGAGCCGGGCCGCCCAGTCGAGGGTCTGATTGTAGCGCACGTCTCCGCCCGCCTCGAGAGGCACGAGCGTGAAGGTTCCGCCGTCGCCGCGAATGAGCCGCCGCAGAAGCTGCGGGCCGCCGCGCACGGCCGCGATGCAGTTCGCGCCCGCCAGATTGTCGATGTCGCGCCCCTCGAGGCGGTTCGCGATCAATATGTCGCCCGCGAGAAAAGGGCCGCACGGACGGTCCACGTAAACGGCGATCGGGCGCTCGGCCAGGATCTCGTGCTCGTAGGTCTCGCCTGGCGTTTCGGTGAGGATGCCGTTCGCGCCGACGCGCCCGACGACCTCGATCGCCGGCCTCTGCGGGGAGCCGAGAAGATCGGCGGGATGGACGCCGTACAGCGTCGCGAAGCGCTCGAGCCAGTCCGTCGAGACGGTCATCACGTCCGTCTCGAGGCGCGAGACGGTCTGCGGCGTGGTGCCGATGCGCTGCGCGACCTCGGCCAGCGTCAGGCCGCGCGTCTTGCGGAAGTGCCTCAGTCGGTTATGCACGCTTTCGTTCCCGGGCTTTGCGAGGCCATGACCCGGCCAGCGCCCGCCGAAGCGGCTCCCGACCGACATTGCGAGATATGTACACAAATACGCCCGGAAATCACTAGGAAAGTTATCCTCTAACTATTACCGTACAATATTGTAGGGCAACCTTCCCGATTGAGTGAGGAGCCTGCCATGCGATCCGTCCCCGAACCCGCCGAGCGCGCGCGCCTTCAGGCCCGCGCGACCTTCGCCCGCCAGCTCGTCGCCTTCGCGACCGAGACCGACGATGCGGCCCTCGCCGCGCCCTCCCGCTGCGAGGCCCCCGTCGCCCGCGCCCGCCAGGTCGCCATGTATCTCTGCCATGTGGTGTTCGGGATGAGCCTCACGGAGGTCGGGCGCGCCTTCGGCCGCGACCGCACGACCGCCGCCCATGCCTGCCGCCTCGTCGAGGATCTGCGCGACGATGCGCTCCTCGATGCCTGGCTCGGCCGCCTGGAGGCGTTCCTCGCGGCCGCGCCCCGGCCCGACGTCGATCTGCTGGGCCATGCGGGGCGTCCCTTCCGGCGCTCGGCGGCATGACGGCCCGCCCCTCCGAGGAGCGGGCCGTCCGCCTGCTCGCGCGCCTTGCCGCCGGCGCCCTGCTGGTGGCGGGCGAAGGCGGCGGATGCGAGATCCGCGCGGACGGCGCCGCCGCCGGCCCGCGCCTCGCGCTCTCCCCGCGCGAGGCGGAGGCGCTCGCGAGCCGGGGCCTCGTCGAAGCGGCGCCGCCGCCCGGAGGCGCCCTCCGTGCCTGGCGCCTCTCCGCGGCGGGCGCGGCCTTCCTCAGGCGCCATGCCGGCGGCGAGGAGGGCTTTCGCGCCCAGCATCAGCAGCTCGGCTTCCGGCCGGCCGGGCCCGGCGCCGCCGGAGGGCGCGCCCATCTCGTCAACGATGCGGAATCGCCGCTCGCCTGGCTCGCGCGCCGCAAGGGGCCGGACGGGGCCGCGCTGCTCGCGCCCGAGCAGGTCGCGGCGGGAGAGCGCCTGCGCGAGGATTTCACGCGCGCCCATCTGACGCCGCGCGTGACGACGGACTGGTCGCTCGTCCCCGGCGACCGGAACCGGCGCGGCCCCCCGGCGGCGATCGACGTGCGCGCCCACGCGCTCGCCGCGCGCGAGCGCCTCGAGACGGCGCTCCTCGCCGTCGGCCCCGGCCTTGCCGACATTCTGCTCGAGGTCTGCTGCTTCATGATCGGGCTCGAGGATGCCGAGCGCCGCCTCGCCTGGCCGCAGCGCTCGGGCAAGGTCGTGCTCGCCCTCGCGCTCGAGCGCCTCGCGGTCCATTACGGCCTCGTTGCCGCCCCGAAGCCCTTCGGCCGCCTGCGCGCCTGGCAGGCCGAGAACGCGCGGCCGGTCATTTGAGCACGGAGGATTCTAGATGACCGACTCATTAGCCCCCACCCCGTCATCCCGGAACCTAGGCGAGCCCGGAAATGCTCGCATTTCCGGCCTTGCGAGCTTTGGTGTCCGGGATCTGCGGCTGGGCGATGCTCCGCAAGCGGCAGATCCCGGACAGCTCAATTTGCCGGCCAAATCAAGCCCCGGCTATCGCCGGGGCATGGATTTGGGGCAAATCTTGTCCCGGCGAAGGCCGGGATGGCTTCCGGGATGACGGCGTTATGGGTCTGTGACCTAGAGCCCGTCGCCGTCGAGCGGGCGCGCGCGGTCGGACGGGGTGGGGCCTGCCGCGATCTCGCGCTCGAGCGCGCGCATGAGGTCGCCCGCGCCCTTGAGGTAGTCCGGCCAGGCGACGCGGGCGCCGCCATGGTCCTCGACCCAGTAGCCCACGAAGGCGTCGTAGCCGCAGCGCACGAGCATGCGCCGTTCGAGCCGCTTGGGCGCGAAGGGCGGCAGGCGGCGCTCCAGCGCGTCCTGCGATGCGAGCAGCGAGAAGGCGAGCGTGAAATAGGCGAGCGCGAGGCTCGCGAGCGCGAGGAGGCCGACGCCGGCCTTCGCCGCGGGCCCGATCGCCTCCTCGGGCAGCGCGATCACCAGCACGAAGGCGCAGCTCCAGAAGAGCGCGCCCACCGCCATGACGGCGCGCAGGAGCCGGCCCGCGGCGATGCGCAGGACGCCGGGCGAGGCTTCCTCGGCCGGCCCGCGCGCCGCGAGCGCGAAGACGAGCAGCGCGAGTCCCGCCGCGAGCACCGCATTTATCAGCGGACGGACGAGATCGGCGTCCATCGCTATCGCCAGTGCTCGGCGACCCAGGGCGTCGGGCGCACGTGCTTGTACCATTTGCGCGGCCAGACGCCCTCGATCGCGTGCTCGGGCTTGGGATTGCCGTGGAAGACGACGATGCGCGTGTTCTTCGGCAGGCGCGGCGTCTCGATCCACTGCATGAGGCCCTTGGGCATGCAGGTGTGCTTGAAGCTCACCACCCAGTCGTCGGGCCACCACTCGATGTTCTCGCGCCCGATCTTCCGGCACATGAAGGTCTGCGAGTTGACGTAGTCGATCCCGAGGCGCTCGAACTCGCGCTCATAGGCCTCGACCACATGGGCGAACTGGCCGATCTCGTAGGCATAGACCGAGGTGTTGCCGATGCCCTGGCCGCGCTGGGTCCAGTTCTCGCTCGTCGCGAGCTTCGGCGAAAAGGCGAAGAGGGGATCGATATTGTCCGTGATGACGACGTCGAGATCGAGATAGAGCGTCTTGCCCGAAAGGCCGCCGAGATCTGGCAGCAGCGCCGAGAGCTTGCGCCAGGGCGCGAGCGAGCGCGAGGGCGGGGGCACGCGCCATTCCGGCAGCGGCTGGGTCTCGATCGTGGGGTCGATGCCGGCCTCGTCGTCGGTGAAGCAGACGAAGCGGTGCGGCAGGCTCAGATGGCGGCGGACCATGGAGGCGAGGCGGTTGACATATTCCGGCCCGAAGGCCCCGCGCCCCCATTTGAAGCACACGACATTTACCGACATGTGCCCCCCTTGGCACGCCTGAAACCGGCCGAGGCCGAGCTTATCCCAAGGCCCGCGTCGCGGGCGAGCGGCGCGCTCATGCGGGCCGTCCCTCGACATTGCGGCGCGGCGCCAGCATCGGCACGAGCGCCCGGCTCTCCGGGCTCATGGTGAGGTCGTAGGCGCGCGCGAAGCGGTGGCGCCGGGCGCGGGCGAGCAGGCGCAGCGTGGCGGCCGCGCCGACCGGCGCGCCGTCGCCCCACACCGCGTCGAAGAGGCCGCTGGTCCAGGCGCGCCGCACGCGCTCGGGCGCGGTGAGCAGCGTGATCTCGCCGGTCGGGTGGGCGGCGCGGATGCCCGCCAGGCTCGGCTCGAGCTCCGACCAGCCGCGGGCCGCGACGTCGACGACGAGGATGCGCGCGCGGGCCGGTCCCGCCGCGCCCGAGGCGGCGCGCCGGCGCGCGGCGAGGTCCCGATAGATGTCGATCGTCCGCCGGCACATGGTCTCGAGCGCGAAGGTCTCGCGCACGTGAAGGCGCCCGAGGACGCCCATGGCGAGGCGCGCATCGGGCCCGAGCGCGAGCGCGGCCGAGAGCGCGGTCGCGAGCGCGTCCGCATTGTCGGGCTCGACCCGCCAGCCGGTCGCGTAGTCCTCGCCATAGGGCACCACCGTCTCCCGCGTGCCGCCATGGTCCGTCGCGATGACCGGCCGGCCCATCGCCTCCGCCTCGACCGCCACGCGCCCGAAGGCCTCGGGCTCGATCGAGGCCGAGACCACGATGTCGCTCGCGAGATAGGCCGCCGGCATGTCCCCGCAATGCCCGACGAGCCGCACGCGCTCCTTGAGGTCGTGGCGCGCGATCAGCGCTTCGAGCTCGGGCAGGAAATCGCTCTGCTTCTGGACGTCGCCGGCGAGGATGCAGAGGAAATCGTCGAGCCCGTGCTCGCGCAGCCGCGCCAGCGCCTCGACGAGCACGAGCTGGCCCTTCCAGCGCGTGAGGCGCCCCGGCAGGAGCACGATCGCCGGATCGTCGAAATGCGCCCGCTCGGCAAGGCCCCAGCTTCGCCGCACCGCCGCGACACGCGATTCGTCCACGGCCTCCGGGTCGAAGCGGCGCATGTCGGTGCCGCGGGGAATGGCGAGGAGCCTCGGGGCCGCCCAGGGATAGGCCGCCTCCACGCGCCCGGCGATGAAGGCCGAATTGGCGATGACGCGGTCGCCGCGCGCCATCACCGAATTGTAGAAGCGCTTGAGCGCCGTCCGGGCGTTGTAGGTGCCGTGATAGGTCGTCACGAAGGGGCGCCCGGTGGCGCGCGCCGCGAGATAGGCGCTCCAGGCCGGGGCGCGCGAGCGCGCATGCACGATGTCGACGCCGTAGGCGTCGAGGATCTGCGAGAGGCGCAGCGCGTTCGCGAGCACGGTGTAGGGATGCTTCGAGGCGACCGGCAGGCGGATGAGCTTCGCGCCCGCGGCGGCGAGCGCGCCCTCCAGTCGTCCGCCCTCGCTCGCGACGAGCGCGCGCCCGCCCGCCGCGACCAGGGCCGAGGCGATGTCGAGCGTCGTCTGCTCGGCGCCCCCCGCCTCGAGGGTCGGGATGACCTGCAGGACGGTGGGAGCGCCGTAGCTTGGCGCGGGCGCGCGCCCGCTGGTAGCATCCGGAGTGGCCAAGTCAGCGAGTTCCACGGTTCACCAATGACCTTCGCGCGCGAGTCCGCCGGACCGGCGGCCCCATTGGGACCCGCGTTTCTCGGGCGGCCCGGCGGGCACCGCCTCGCCTATCGCCGCCGCGCGGGGTCGGGCCCGGGGCTCGTCTGGCTCGGCGGCTTTAATTCGGACATGAACGGCACGAAAGCAACCGCCCTCGAGGGGTGGGCGCAAGAGTGGGGCCGCGCCTGCCTGCGCTTCGACTATTTCGGCCACGGCGCCTCGAGCGGCGAATTCGCCGCCGGCACGATCGGGCGCTGGCGCGACGATGCCCTCGCTGTTCTCGACGAGCTCGCGCGCGGCCCGCAGATCCTCGTCGGCTCGAGCCTCGGGGGGTGGATCGCGCTGCTCGCCGCCCTGGCCCGGCCCGAGCGCGTCGCCGGCCTCTTCCTCGTCGCCCCGGCCCCCGACTTCACCGAGGATCTCATCTGGGAGACGCTTTCGCAGAGCCGGCGCGAGGCCCTGCTGCGCGAGGGGCGGATCGAGCGGCCGTCCCAATATGGCGAGGCGCCCTATCCGATCTCCCGCGAGCTGATCGAGGAGGGGCGGCGCCATCTTCTCCTGCGCGAGCCGATCGCGGTGCGTTGCCCCGTCGAGATCGTGCACGGCATGGCCGACCCCGACGTGCCCTGGCGCCGCTCGCTCGCGCTGGTCGAGCGCCTCGCCGGCGCGGAGGTCTCCGCGACCTTCCTCAAGGCGGGCGATCACCGGCTGTCCGCGCCGGCCGACCTCGACCGGCTCAAGACGGCGCTCGGCGGATTCCTCGGCCGGCTCGGGAGCGCGCCGTGACCGGGCTGCCGTGGAGCACGGCGCTCGTCGGGCTTGCGACGCCCATGGCGGACGAGGGCCTTCTCGCGCGCGCGCTCGAGGGCATCGCGAAGCTCGTCGTGCCGGCACGGGTTTCGATCGGCTTCGCGCTGGCCCCGATCGGGGAGGATCGTCCGCTCTCCTCGATCCTGCGCGAGGCGATCGAGGCCGTTCCCTTTCCGGTGGAACGCCTGCCGGCAAGCGCGGACATGGCGGCGGCGCGCAACGCCGTCCTCGACCTCGCGGCCCGGGAGCGCGCGCAGATCGTGGGGCTGCTCGACGACAGCCTCGCGCCCGATCCACGCTTCCTCAAGGATGCCCTCGCCGTGATGGCCCAATACGACGTGCCCGTCGTGGTGGGCCGGGCGCGGCCGCGCGAGAGGGCGGACTGGCCGCGATGGACGGCGCGCTCGCCGCTTCTCGCGCGCGACGAGCCCGAGCTTTCCTTCGGGGGCCATGGCGAGGCGCGCCTTCTCGTGCTCGACCGCGAGGCGGTCGAGGCGGCGGGCGTGCGCTTCGCGCCGAAATTCGCCCGCGCGGGATTGAGCGGGCGCGCCTTCCTCGCCGAGCTCGAACGGCGCGAGGCGCCGATCCTTCATTGCGGGGCGGCGACGGCCGAATGCGCGGTTCCGCAGGAGCGGCTCACGCTCAGGGGCGAGGCGCGGGCCCTCGCGCGCGAGCGCGCCTTCGCCGTGGCGCTCGAAGCGCGCGGCAGGGGCCTTCTCGCAACCCTCTGGCGGCGCCTCCTCCCGGCCCTCGGCGCGAGCCTCTGCGGCCTTGCGGCGCGCCCGGCCGCGGGCCTGTTCGGGGACCGCGGCCGCATCGCCGCGCGCCGTCTCGCCGGCGCCTTTCCCGCGACGCTCGCCGGCCTCACCGGCCTCCTGCCGCGCCGCGCGGAGGAGCTGGCGGAGGAATAGGGCCTACTTCTTCGCCTTCTCGTCGAAGGACAGCGCGTTGCCGTTGATGCAATAGCGCAGGCCCGTGGGGCGCGGCCCGTCCGGGAACACGTGCCCCAGATGGGCGTCGCACTTCGCGCAGACGACCTCCGTGCGCACCATGCCGTGGCTCGCGTCGCGGTGCTCCTCGACGCCGTCCCTGGCGATGGGCGCGTAGAAGCTCGGCCAGCCGGTTCCCGAGTCGAACTTCGTCTCGGAGGCGAAGAGCGGCTCGCCGCAGCAGACGCAGCGATAGGTGCCGTCCTTCTTGTTGTCCCAATAGGGTCCGGTGAAGGCGCGCTCGGTGCCGGCGCGGCGCGTCACGTCGTATTGGGCGGGCGTCAGATCGCAGCGCCATTCGGCATCGCTCTTGCGGATCTTTGCGCTTTCGGTCTTGTCGCTCATGATGTCTCCCTCGCTTAAGCCCTCCCGATATGGGGTCGGCGGAGGCGCAACGCAGCCCGCCGAGGCCAAGGGGAGGGGACACAATATGGTGAAGATGGTGAAGGCGCGTCTCGCGCGGCTCAAGCCGCTTCTCCTCGCGCCGGCGCTCGCGGGCTGCACGACGGGCGCCTCGCTGATGGCGCTGCACGGGGACCCGGACATGTCCTTTTCGGGCTTTCACGTCTGCCACGGCTATGGCTGCAGCTTCGAGAGCAAGGCCGCCCTTTCGGCGGAGGAGGTTTCGGGGATCGGTGCGATCTTCCGTCCACCGCCCGCCAGCGCCGAGGAGGAGCGCGCGCGCATCGGCGCGGCGGTCGCGCGCGTCGAGACGCTGGTCGGGACGCAGATCGGCACCTCCGCCGACGAGGCGGGGGCAGGTCCCTTCGGCGGCATCAAGCAGCAGGACTGCATCGACGAGGCGGTGAACACGACGCACTACCTCACCCTGATGGAGCGCGCGGGCTGGCTCGCCTTCCACCGCGTGGGCGAGCCCGCCCATCGCGGCATCGACATCGGGCGCTGGCCGCACAACACCGCGACGGTGATCGAGACGGCGAGCGGCAGGCGGTACGTCATCGACAGCTGGTTCCACGCCAATGGCGAGGCGCCCGAGATCGTGCCGGTGGAGCTCTGGGCGACGGGATGGGGGCCCGAGAAGCGATGAGTCCGGATCTTTGGGCGCTCGCGGGCGCGGTCGTTCTGGGCTTCGCCCACATCACAGCGCAATCGCTCTCCTACAAGGCGCAGGTGACCCACGCCTTCACGCAGGGCCCGCGCGAAGCGGAGCCGGCGCCCGTCGGCGCCGCCGGGCGCTATGCCCGCGCCATGCGGAACTTTCAGGAGAGCTTTGCGCTTTTCGCGGCCTCGGTTCTGCTGGTTCAGCTCGCGGGCGAGGCGGACCAGGTCTCCGCGATCGGCGCCGTCGTCTATCTCGCCGCGCGCGCTCTCTACCTGCCGGCCTACGGGCTCTCGCTTCAGCCCTGGCGGTCGATCTTCTGGCTCTTCTCGATGATCGCCATCCTCGCGGTGCTGTCGGCGCTCTTCGTCTGAGTTGACCGCCTCCCTGGCCGGGAGTACCTCAAGCCTCCCGCCCGCGAGGAGGTGACCCGCCATGGCCGACGACCGGACGCCGAATGCGCAAGGCGCGATGCCGCGCGTCTCGCCCTATCTCACCGTGAGCGACGGCAAGGGCGCCATCGCCTTCTACGAAAAGGCCTTCGGCGCGACGGAGACGATGCGCCTGCCGGCGCAGGACGGAAAGCGCCTGATGCACGCCGCGCTGACGATCAATGGCGGCCTCGTGATGCTCTCGGACGAGTTTTCCGAGATGGGCGCCGGGCCCACCAAGGCGCCCAAGACGCTCGGCGGCTCGAGCGTCACCGTCCATTTGCATTTTGGCGGGCCTGCCGAGGTCGACGCGACCTTCAAGCGGGCGGTCGATGCCGGGGGCGAGGGCATCTTTCAGCCGACGGACATGTTCTGGGGCGACCGCTTCGCGCAGGTCCGCGATCCCTTCGGCCACGTCTGGTCGCTGGGTGCCGCCATTCCTAAATAGGGACGGGTGCCCCAGGCTCTGCGACGCCCCCCGGCTCGACCGGGGGCCCAGGGCGGCGGGAAAGGTCGCGCCGCTCGGCCCTGGATCGCCCGGTCAGGCCGGGCGACGTCGCAAGCGGAAAGGGGCTTGGACGATTTCCGGCGACGCATTCGGGCAGGGGGCCGAAGGACGATGCCCTTTTGGGTCTACATCATGGCTTCCCGGCGCAATGGCACGCTCTACATTGGCTCGACGAACGATCTGATACGGCGTGTCTTCGAGCATCGCGAAAGGGCCGTTCCGAGCTTCACCTCCCGATACGATGTGACGCGTCTCGTTTACTTCGAGCAGCACGAAGCCTACGAAAGCGCGGCGCAAAGGGAGAAGCGACTCAAGAAATGGGCGCGAGCCTGGAAGCTCGCCCTCATCGAGACTGCAAATCCGATGTGGCGCGATCTTTACCCGGAGATTTGCACCTGAGCGGACGGCATTGGGAATTGGCAGGAAAGGACCTCGACAGTCATGGCCGACACTTACGACGTGCTCATCATCGGCGGAGGGCCGGGGGGCTATAATTGCGCGATCCGCGCGGCGCAGCTCGGCCTCAAGGTCGCGGTCGCCGAGAAGCGGGCGACGCTCGGCGGCACCTGCCTCAATGTGGGCTGCATTCCCTCCAAGGCGCTCCTGCACGCCTCCGAGCTTTACGAGGAGGCCGCCGACGGCCATCTCGGCGCGCTCGGCATCGACGTGAAGGCCAAGCTCAACCTCCCGCAGATGATGGCGCACAAGGCGAAGGCGGTGGACGGGCTCACCAAGGGCGTCGAGTTCCTCTTCAAGAAGAACCGCATCGACTGGCTGAAGGGCGAGGCGCGCCTCGTCGGCCCCGGCATGGCGAAGATTTCGGGCGAGGCGCCCGCGACGGTCTCCGCGAAGCACATCGTCGTCGCGACGGGCTCGGACGTCATCGGGCTGCCCGGCATCGCGATCGACGAGGAGCGCATCCTCTCCTCGACGGGCGCGATCGCGCTCGCCCAGGTCCCGAAGCGCCTCCTCGTCATCGGGGCGGGCGTCATCGGGCTCGAGCTCGGCAGCGTCTGGCGGCGCCTCGGCGCCGAGGTGACGGTGGTCGAGTTCCTCGACCGCATCCTTCCGGGCACGGACATGGAGGTCGCCAAGCAGGCCCAGCGCATCCTCATGCGCCAGGGAATGGCCTTCAAGCTCGGCGCCAAGGTCACCGCCGTCGCCAAGATGGCGAAGGTCCTCAAGGTCACGGTCGAGCCGGCCAAGGGCGGCGAGGCGGAAATCCTCGAGGCCGACGCCGTGCTCGTGTGCATCGGGCGCAGGGCGTATACGGAAAATCTCGGCCTCGACGAGGTCGGCGTGAAGACGGACGAGCGCGGCCGCGTGATCGTCGACGCGCATTACGCGACCAATGTCGCCGGCATCCATGCCATCGGCGACGTCATCGCGGGCCCCATGCTCGCGCACAAGGCCGAGGACGAGGGCGTCGCGCTCGCCGAGCGCCTCGCGGGCAAGGCGGGCCACGTCAACTACGACGTGATCCCCAACGTGATCTACACCTATCCCGAGATCGCGACGGTCGGAAAGAGCGAGGAGGAGCTCAAGGCGGCGGGCGTCGCCTACAGGACCGGCAAATTTCCGTTCACGGCCAATGCGCGCGCCAAGACGAACGACATGACCGACGGCTTCGTGAAGATCCTCGCGGAGGAGGGCACGGACCTCGTCCTCGGCGTGCACATGGTCGGCCCCAATGTCAGCGAGATGATCGCCGAGGCCTGCGCCGTGATGGAGCTCGGCGGCTCGGCCGAGGACATCGCCCGCACCTGCCACGCGCACCCGACTCTCACCGAGGCCGTGCGCCAGGCCGCCCTCGGCGTCGACGGGCGCATCATGCAGATGTGAGGGGGCGAGAGGGCCCGTGGACGCGCCTTGAATCCCGGCGGGGCCGTGCCTAGGATCTATCGCATCGCCGTCGGATGCCGATGGCGCGAGGGCGTCGCGAGGAAATCGGAAATGAGCCGCCGCGAGGATTTGCAGGCAAAACGAGGCGGGAAGTCGGCCGCGGCGTTGCGGTCGGGCGAAAAAGGGCGGCGCTCTGGTTCCGGAAAGAGCGGGAAGGACGCGCGCGCCTTCGAGCGCGTCTGCCGCGACGTGATGGCGCGCATTGCCAAGAGCCGGGCCCGCCTTGCCGAGTGAGCCGCGCTGGCTCACGCCCGACGAACTCGTCGTCATCAATCGTTTGGAGGTGGCTGAGACCGGCGAGCCGCATGCGCTCGTCGATCGCGGCCTCCTGGAGAGCGCGGCCGCCCGGCCGAAGAACCATTGGCACTATGAAGGCGTTCGCGAGATTGCCGACCTCGCGGCCTCGCTCCTCGATGCGGTCGCCAGGAACCATCCCTTCGAGCAGGGCAACAAGCGCACGGCCGCGACCGGGGCCCTCGTCTTCGCGAGCGTCAATGGGCATGACTGGACGCTCGAGGATCGCGGCGAGTATGCCGAATGGATCCTCGCTCTCGTTCAGGACGAGCTCGACAGGACGGCTCTTGCGCGCCTCATGCGCCCTCACCTCAAGGTGAGATGACGCCGAGCGTTCGGAGCATCCGACGAAAGCCGTCGGCCCGAAGACCTTTCTCGTTGGGGTGCGCTTTCGCGATGATCGCGAGCGGCAGGCGGAGAGGTTTCCCTTCACGCCTCCTCGTGCGCGCGCGCGTATAGCTCGCAGACGGATGCGCTTCGCGCGCGTTCATGCCATGCTCTCACCAGTCAAGGCGGCTCGTCGAACCGCTAGAACGGGTGGGGTGGGAGCATGAAACGGAAATCCATAGTATTTTCATGCCTCTTGGCGGCCTTTTGTACTGGCGTCGCCGTCAGCGCTTCGCGGGCGGAAGGCGAAGCCAAGCTGCCAGGCGGCTTCATCGAGTTCGACTCCCTCGCCAAGCCCGACGAGGTCGTCCAATGGCTGACCATCGACCAGGCGGTCGAGATCCTGAGGCAGATCGGAGCCACCTCTCGCCTCGAGATTTCGAATGGCGGCAACACGGTCATCGTGTCGGCCTTTCCGAACGGACTGACGACGCTTGCCATGCTCGCGCGCTGCGAGACCATGCCTCCGGCGAGGGACACCCAGTGCGCGCAGATCGACCTCGGCTACCTCGCGACGCTCGACATCGGTCCGCCGGCCTCGCTCGCGGCCGCGAACGACTGGAACTTGCGAGCCGTATCCGCGACGGCGGCGGTGTTGAATCCTCGACTGATGATTTTCCGCCACAATATCGAGATCGACGGGGGCATAACGCATATGAACCTTGCGCGCGCCCTCTTCGAATTCGTCTTGAGCAGCAATGAGTTCCTCCTCAAGCTGATCTTGTCCGGCAAGCAGGCATCGGCGCCCGCCGGAGGCCCGTTCTCCGCCTCCTTCACGGAAGGCGAGCGCGCCGCCGCCACGCCGGCCTTCGGCCTGGACGAGGCAGCGCTCGCAAAGGCCGCGAACACCAATCGCTAGGCCCGGATCGACCGGCCGGGGAGCTCCGCCCCGGCAGCGCGAAGAACGCCATCGGTCGCGCGAGAAGCGCGCATGACCCGGCAAGGCGCGACCGACCTTCAGCAGGTGGAGACGACGGTGCCGTTGGGCAGCGCGACGGTATCGCAGTCCTTGCCCTCGACCGGATCGTAGGGCGGGAGCGGCGGAGCGCTTTCCTTGCCCGCCTTGGCGCGCGCCTCGGCGAGGGCGCGCCCGAGATCGAAGCTCGGGGGTCCCCCTTCGCGCCCGCCGACGAGCGCGGCGTCGAGCCAATAGCGCCCGCGGGGCGCCTCGCCGAAGAGCTCGAAGAGAAGCTGCACCTCGACGGGGTGCAGCTCGCGCCCGTTGAAGAAAACCTCCGTATGCGGTGCGCTCGTTCCGGCGCCCGACGCGCCGGCCGCAAGCGTTCCGCCGAGATCAAGGCCCGCGGCGATCTGGCCTTCCGTGGGCTGACCCTCATGGCCCCAGAGGCCCGAGGCGGCGTCGTACCAGTAGCGCCCGCCCGGCACGCCGAGCGCGCCGGCCCTCTCGGGCGCGACATAGGCGCCGTTGACGACGACGGTATCGAGGCCCGGAATGCCGCTCGGCATGGGCGCGACCTCGACGGAGAGCGAGGGCGGGGCGGGCAGCGGGTCGATGCCGGGCCGGAAGACGGTCGCGTCGCCGGGGGCCGGCGGCGCGGCCTCGGCCGATGCCGCGACGGATGGCGGCGGCGCCTCCGCCGCGGGCGGGCCCGCGTCATCGCAGGCCGCGAGGCCGAGCGCTCCGAGGCCGACGCCGACCATGGCCAGGGCACGCATCGACGAGGCCCTCCCGGTCGGGCGGACCGTCAGCACCCGGAATGGAACGAGCCGTCGGGCATGGAGACCATGCCGCAGCCGTTCTCGTCGACGCCCACCGAGGTCCCGGTGGTGCCGGCCATGCCGGGAACGTAGGTCGTGCCGCCCTGGCCCTGGGCGCCCTGCATGGCCTGAGCGAGGTTGAACATCGGCCCGCCGCCTTCCGGCCCGCCCACGAGCTGGGCGTTGAGCCAATAGCGGCCGGGAGGCGCCTGGCCGAAGATCTGGATGAGGCCCTGAACCTCCATCGGATGCAGCTCGCGTCCGTTGAAGAAGACGCCCGTGTTCTGCGCGGTGACGCCCGCGCCGGAGGCGGTGGGCTGCAGCGGACCGCCGAGCGGCAGGCCGGGCTGGATCTGACCCTGCACGGGATAGCCCTCGATGCCCCAGAGGCCCGAGATCTGGTCGTACCAGTAGCGTCCCGGCGGAATCTGGCCGAGCTGCGCGAGCGTCTGCGGCGGGATGTCGACGCCGTTGATCACGACGCCGCTCGCGGCGTTCGCCTGCATCCCGCCCATGCCCGGCATGCCGGCGGCCGGCGCGTGCTCGCCGGGCATGAACGATCCGGGCTGCCCCGGCTGCGCCATGCCGGGCTGAGCCATTCCGGGTTGCGCCATGCCGGGCTGGGTCATGGCCTGCTGCGCGGGCGGCTGCGCCATGCCCGGCTGCGTTCCCCCGGCGGCCGGGTAGGGCGCCGGCGCGGGCATGCCCGGCTGGCCCTGCGCCATGCCGGGCGCGGCCTGGGGCGCCGGCTGCGCCTGCGCGAGCTGCACCTTTGCCGTTTCGGTCATCTTCTGCTGCAGCTCGGCGCTCGGCTCGTCGTCGCCGCAGGCCCCGAGCGCCAGCACGCAGGCGGCGCTGGCCGCCAATGCAATCCATGCACGCATGTAAGAGTCCCCCGTTCGCGCCTGCCGAAATCTAGACGGCGGCGCCTCGGCCTGTCCACTGTCCCATTTGCGCGGGGCAGGTCGGCCCGGCCGTGCATTGCCGTCGGGCCGCGCTTCGGGGCAAGCTGACCGGCACGTCGCCAGAAACGCTGCCGGAGACCCGCCCATGCCGATTCCGAAGCTCCTCGAAGGGCGCCTGAGCCTGCCCGTCATCGGCTCGCCCATGTTTATCGTCTCGGGGCCGGATCTCGTCATCGCCCAGTGCAAGGCCGGGGTCGTCGGCTCCTTTCCGGCGCTCAACGCCCGGCCCGAGCCGGTGCTCGACGAATGGCTGCGGCGCATCAAGGGCGAGCTCGGCGAGTTCGAGGCCAAGACGGGCCGCAAGGCGGCGCCCTTCGCCGTGAACCAGATCTGCCACGCGACCAATGCCCGCCTCGAGCACGATGTGGAGGTGTGCACGCGCCACGAGGTGCCGATCGTCATCACGAGCCTGCGCCCGCCCTCCTTCGTCGTCGAGGCGGTGCATTCCTATGGCGGAGTGGTCTTCCACGACGTCATCAACACGAAGCACGCCAAGAAGGCGGCCGAAGAGGGCGTCGACGGGCTCATCCTCGTCTGCGCGGGCGCGGGCGGGCATGCGGGGCTGCTGTCGCCGCTCGCCTTCGTCGAGCAGACGCGCTCCTGGTTCAAGGGCACGATCATCCTCTCGGGCGCCATCGCCACGGGGCGCGCCGTCCTCTCCGCGCAGGCGCTCGGCGCCGACCTCGCCTATATGGGCACGCGATTCATCGCCACGCGGGAGGCGAACGCGGTCGAGGCCTACAAGGAGACCATCATCGAGAGCGCCGCGGAGGAGATCGTCTACACCAATCTCTTCTCGGGCATCCACGGCAACTATCTTTCGCGATCGGTGGAGCGCGCGGGCTTCGATCCGAACAATCTTCCGGTGGCGGACAAGTCGAAGATGAACTTCGCCTCGGGCGGCAACGAGGCGAAGAAGGCCTGGAAGGACATCTGGGGCGCCGGCCAAGGCGCCGGTCTCGTCGAGGACACGCCGCCCGTCGCCGAGCTCGTCGAGCGTCTGAGGCGCGACTACGAGGCTGCGCGCGCCGACCTCTTCGCGCGCGCCGCGCCCTTCTCGCCGGCGCCCGCCCTGCGCGCGGCCGGCGAATAGGGCGGCCGCCATGCGCGGGGCCCTCGCGGCCCTCCTTCTCGGCCTTGCCCTTGCCCTCGCGCCGGCCGCGGCGCAGGAGGGCCGCCTGTTTCTCGACCCGGACAATCCCGCTTGGACGACGCCCTCCGTCGCGGGCGGGCGCGTGCAGTACCGCATCTACGACAGCGCGGCGGCGAAGGCGCAGGTGAGCTTTCACGTCTATGCGCCCGAGAGCTACGAGAGGGACAGCGGACGGCGCTTTCCCGTCCTCTACTGGCTGCACGGCTCGGGCGGCGGGCTTGCCGGCGTGCGTCCGCTGGCGGAGCATTTCGACAAGGCCATCCGCGCGGGCCTCGTCCCGCCCATGCTCGTCGTCTTTCCCAACGGGATGCAGGGCTCCATGTGGGTCGATTCGAAGGACGGCCGCGTTCCCATGGAGACCGTCCTCATCCGCGAGATCCTGCCGCTCGTCGACAAGGAGTTCCGCACCCTCGCGTCGCGCGAGGGGCGCCTCGTCGAGGGCTTTTCCATGGGCGGATACGGCGCCGGCCGCCTCGGCTTCAAATATCCCGAGCTCTTCGCCGCGGTCTCGATGCTCGGGGCCGGGCCGCTGCAGCGCGAGCTGAACGCCGAGACCGGCCCCCGCTCCCGCCCGCAGGACCGCGAGCGGCTTCTCGGGCTGATCTATGGCGGCGACCAGGCCTATTTCCGCGCGCAGAGCCCCTGGGTTCTCGCCGAGGAGAACGCGGAAGCGCTCCGGGGCCGGACGAAGATACGCATGGCGATCGGCGGCGCCGACAGCACCCTGCCGATCAACCGGGAATTCGAGGCGCACCTCGCGGCGCTCGCCATCCCGCACGAGTTCGTCGTGGTGCCCGGCGTCGGCCACGAGACGCTGAAGGTGCTGGAGGGCCTGGACTGGGCCTTCTACCGCGAGGCCTTCGGCGCCTTCTAGAGCCTTCCGGGCATCCCGCCCCTCACCCTTTCGCCCTGGGATGCGCCGCATCGTAGACGGCCCGGAGGCGCCCGGCGTCGACGCTGGTGTAGATCTGCGTCGTCGAGAGGCTGGCATGGCCGAGCAGCTCCTGGATGACGCGCAGATCCGCGCCGCCTTCGAGGAGATGGGTCGCGAACGAGTGGCGCAGCGCGTGGGGGCTCGCATGCTCGGGCAGCGCCAGCGCGCGGCGCAGGCGTATCATCAGTCCACGGACGATGCGCGGGTCGAGCGCGCCGCCGCGCGCGCCGAGGAAGAGCGGGCCGTCCGCCGCGAGCGGGAAGGGCACGAGGGCGGCATAGGCCGCGATCGCCTCGCGGACGACGGGCAGCAGAGGCACGAGGCGCATGCGTCCGCCCTTGCCGGCGATGCGCAGCGAGGCGCCGGGCGCGCCGTCGCGGCCCCTGAGGCCCAGCGCCTCCGAGATGCGCAGGCCCGCGCCGTAGAGCAGCGCGAGCACGGCGGCGTCGCGCGCCGCGATCCAGGGCTCGGCCGTTCCGTCCGCGGCGGCGAGGAGTCGTTCGGCGCCTTCCGGGCTCACGGATTTGGGCAAGGCCTTGCCGGCCTTCGGCGTGCGGATGACCGCGAAGGCGGTGGCCGCTTGCGCGAGGCCCTCGCGCTCGAGATGGCGCGCGAAGCTCCGCAGCGCGGAGAGGGCGCGCGCGGCCGAGCGCGGCGTGAGCGCGCGAGCGCGTAAGGATGCGAGCCAGGCGCGCACGTCCGCGGGCTCGAGCGCGGAGAGCGCGGCGAGGCTCACGGGGCCGCCGCGATGGACCGCGAGGAAGGCGAGAAACTCGGCGATCTCGCGCGTATAGGCCTTCAGCGTGTGTGGGCTCGCGCGCCGCTCGTCCCTCAGCATCCGGATGAAGTCCTCCGCGGCGGCCGCGGCGTCCCTCGCGCAGGGGCCGGCGAAGGCGCTCGCGCTCACTCGGGCTTGAGGTCGAGCCATTGGCGGATGAGGGCCGAGACGGAGCGCGCGAGGAAGCTCACGAGCTCGGTGCCCTGGCCGGGCACGAAGACGCCGGCCTGCGCCGAGCCGAGCGCGAGGAGACCTTTCGGGCTCGTGCGCCCGAAGGTCATGCGCACCAGCGCGGCGGAGCGGATGAGGGGCGCCATGCGGCCGAAGGCGAGCTCGTCGGCCGGCCCGTCCTCGACGAGCCGGCTCGCGGCGCCGTGCCCGAGGATCGCGTCGAGCGAGCCCGGCGGCAGGATGCGCAGGCGCCCATGGTCGGGCGAGGGCGGCGCAACCTCGTCCTCGCTCTCGACGCAGAGCGTCACCGCGTCGAGCCCGAGCAGCACCGGAAGCTCGTGCACCACGATCTCGACGAGGTGCTCGGCGCCCTGCGCCGCCATGAGGCGCAGCACGGCCTCGTGCGCCGCCGTCTGGCTCGCGAGATTGTCCTTCAGCGTCGCGCGCAGCTCGGCCTCGCGCGAGCGGGCCTGGGCGAGCTCGGCCTTGAGGCGCTCCACGACGAAGGCGCGGATGTCGACGACCGTCTCGCTCCCGCCGGCCTCGGGAAAGAGCGCGGCGATGACCTCCGGATCGCGCGCCAGGACCTGGCGGTAGCGCTTGACGAAGGCCGCGATCGTCGCGGGCGCGAAATCGGCGGCGGGCGGCGGGGTCGGCTGGGTGCGCTTCTCGCTCATGGCGTCATCCTAGAGCAATTTGTGGCCGGATGGAATCGCCGAGTGTCCCTAGGGCGAGCGAAAATTCCATGGATTCAAGGACGTAGGGCCGCCTTCGCGAGGGAACGGCGCCGGCGCGCCGGTCCGCGCGCAAGCGGCCTAGCGCAGGATCTCCTGGCCCGTCTTCTTCCAGTCGGCGAGGAAGGCGGCAAGGCCCTTGTCCGTGAGCGGATGGGCGGCGAGCGCGCGCAGGACCGCCGGCGGCAGGGTGACGACATCCGCGCCGATCAGGGCCGCGTCGCGCACGTGCACCGGGTTGCGCACCGAGGCGACGAGGATCTCGGTCGCCAGCGCGTCGTAATTGTCGTAGATGGTGCGGATCTCCTCGATGAGCTCCATGCCCTCATGGCCCGCATCGTCGAGGCGCCCCACGAAGGGCGAGACGAAGGTGGCGCCGGCCTTGGCCGCGAGCAGCGCCTGGTTGGCCGAGAAGCACAGCGTGACGTTGACCATCAGCCCGCGGCCCGAAAGCGTCCGGCAGGCCTTGAGCCCGTCCCAGGTGAGGGGCACCTTGACCGCGATGTTCCCGGCGACCTCCGAAAGGCGCAGGCCCTCCTCGATCATCGCCTTCGAATCGGTCGCGGCGACCTCCGCGCTGACCGGACCGGGCACGATCGCGCAAATGTCGCGCAGCACCTCGAAGAAGTCGCGCCCGCTCTTGGCGACGAGCGAGGGATTCGTCGTCACGCCGTCGACCATGCCCGTCTCCGCGAGGTCGCGGATCTCGGCGATGTCGGCGGTGTCGACGAAGAATTTCATGGGCGCTCCCGCGGCGCGCCTTTTCTCGCGCGCCGCACTTTCTTGCCTGCGAACGGGCAGGCTTGTCAAAGTGCGCGCATGACTTCTCAAAGCCTCTCGGGCCCCGGGTCGTCGCGCGCGGCGCCCGAGGCGGCCGCGTCCGTCCAGGTGCTCATCCCGCTCCCCTTGAGCGGACCCTACGACTACGCCGCGCCCGGTCCGATTCCGCGCGGCAGCTTCCTCGCCGTGCCGCTCGGCCCGCGCGAGGTGCTGGGCGTCGCCTGGGGCGAGGGCTCGGGCGCGATTTCGTCCGTCCGCCTCAAGGAGGTGGGCGGCCTTCTCGACGAGCCCGCGCTGCCCGAGGAGGTCTGCGAGTTCGTCGACTGGGTATCGCGCTGGACGCTCGCCGCGCCCGGCAACGTGCTCGCGCTCGCCTTGCGCTCGGCGCCCATCGGCGAGGAGGCCCGCACCGTCACGCGCCTCGTCGCGACGGGCGCGGCGCCCGGGCGCATGACGCCGAAGCGCGCCCTTGTCCTCGACGTCGCGCGGGAGCGCGGGCCCCTCGAGCCCGGCGCGCTCGCGCGGGAGGCGGGCGTCGGCTCGGGCGTCGTCCGTGGGCTGATGGCGGAGGGAGCGCTCGAGGCCGTCGAGCTTCCGGCCGAGGCGCCCTTCGCCTTGCCCGACCCCGACCGCGTCGCGCCCGTTCTCTCGCCCGCGCAGGCGGAGGCCGCCGACGAGCTGCGCCGCGCCGTCGCGGCGCGGGAGTTCGCTCCCTTCCTTCTCGACGGGGTCACGGGCTCCGGCAAGACCGAGGTCTATTTCGAGGCGGTGGCCGCGGCCCTGCGCGCCGGCCGCCAGGCGCTCGTGCTGCTCCCGGAGATCGCGCTCACCGTCCAGTTCCTCGAGCGCTTCGCCGCGCGCTTCGGCTGCGCGCCCGCCGCCTGGCATTCGGACATGACGAGCCAGGCGCGCCGGCACGTCTGGCGCTCGGTGCGCTCGGGCGAGGCGCGCGTTGTCGTCGGCGCGCGCTCCGCGCTCTTTCTTCCGTTCACGGAGCTCGGCCTCGTCGTCGTCGACGAGGAGCACGACCAGGCCTTCAAGCAGGAGGAGGGCGTCGTCTACCACGCCCGCGACATGGCGGTGGTGCGCGCGCGCCTCGCGAACGCGCCCATCGTGCTCGCCTCCGCGACGCCCTCGCTCGAAAGCCTCTTCAACGCGCAGAGCGGACGCTATCGCCGCCTCGTCCTGCCCGAGCGCCATGCGGACGCGGCCATGCCCGCGCTCGCCGCGATCGACCTGAAGAAGGACCCGCCGGAGCGGGGGCGCTTCCTGAGCCACGTCCTCCTCGCCGCCGTGGAGGAGCGCCTGCGGCGCAAGGAGCAGACGCTGCTCTTCCTCAACCGGCGCGGCTATGCCCCGCTCACCATCTGCCGCGCCTGCGGGCATCGCATGACGGCCCCGCACACCTCGTCCTGGCTCGTCGAGCACCGGCACACGGGACGGCTCGTCTGCCATGTCTCGGGCTTCTCCATGCCGAGGCCGAAGACCTGCCCCGCCTGCGGCGCGCCCGACAGCCTCGTGCCCTGCGGGCCCGGCGTCGAGCGCATCGCCGAGGAGGTGGCGGAGCGCTTTCCGCAGGCCCGCCGGCTCGTCATGTCGAGCGACCTCGTGGCGAATGCGCGCGAGGCCGCGGCGATCATCGCGGCCATGGCGGCGGGCGAGGTCGACATCCTCATCGGCACACAGATGGTCGCGAAGGGGCATCACTTCCCGGCGCTGACCCTCGTCGGCGTGGTCGATGCCGATCTCGGGCTCTCGGGCGGCGATCTGCGGGCGGCCGAGCGCACCTTTCAGCTCCTGAACCAGGTGGCGGGGCGGGCGGGGCGCGCCGAGCGTCCGGGCGAGGTTCTGCTGCAGACCTATGCGCCGGAAAACCCCGTCATCGCCGCGCTCGTCTCGGCCGACCGCGCGCGCTTCCTCAGGGCCGAGATGGCCGAGCGCGAGGCCGCCGGCATGCCGCCCTACGGACGCCTCGCCGCGCTCATCCTTTCCAGCGCGCGGCTCGACGCGCTCGAGGAGACCGGGCGCCTCCTCGCGCGGGCCGCGCCGGCGCACGAGGAGATTCGCGTGCTCGGACCCGCGCCCGCGCCCTTCGCGCTGCTGCGCGGCCGGCATCGCCACCGCTTCCTCGTGCAGGCCGGCCGCAACGCGCCGCTCCAGGCCTATATCCGCGACTGGCTCGCGGCGGTGAAGGTCCCCTCGAGCGTCCGCCTCGCGGTCGACATCGATCCGGCGAGCTTTCTGTGAGCCGATCCGGTCGGGCCGCATGCGCCTGAAGGAAAAGGAAAAAGCAGCGCCGCACGCCCTGTTTGGCCGATCTTGACCGTTCCTTGGTGCCGGCTTGCCACGTCGCGCGGGCCGGTTAAGGATGCGGGCCGGATTGCGCCCGCTCGGGGCGCCGAAGGCCGCGCGCGGTAGCAGCAGCGGCCGGCCATTGGGGGGAGCTGGATCATGCGGCACGGCGCGCGGCTGTTACTGGCGCTTTTCCTTTCGCTCGGCGCGGCGGGTCCCGGCGCCTGCGGGCCGGGCGAGGGGACGCAGGCCGAGAAGCCGGCGGAGAAAGCGCCCGACCCGGCTGTCCAGGCGCGCCTCGAAAAGGCCGCGAGCGTCGACACGGCGCGCGTCAAGTCGGCCGACGCCGAGCCGCAGAACTGGCTCTCCTACGGGCGCACCTATGACGAGCAGCGCTTCTCGCCGCTCGACCAGATCAACGCGTCGAACGTGCAGGAGCTCGGCCTCGCCTTCGCGACGGACCTCCTCACCGATCGCGGCGTCGAGGCGACGCCCATCGTCGTCGACGGCGTGATGTTCCTCTCCGGGCCCTGGTCGGTCGTCTGGGCGCTCGACGCGGCCAGCGGCGAGGAGCTCTGGTTCTACGATCCGAAGGTGCCGAAGGCCTACGGACAGAAGGCCTGCTGCGACGTCGTCAATCGCGGCGTCGCGGTCTATGGCGGCAAGGTCGTCGTCGGCACGCTCGACGGCTATCTCGTCGCGCTCGACGCGAAGACGGGCAAGGAGGCCTGGCGCGTCGACACGCTGATCGACCGCACGCAGCCCTACACCATCACCGGCGCCCCGCGCATCGTCGACGGGCGCGTCTTCATCGGCAATGGCGGCGCGGAATACGGCGTGCGCGGCTATTTCTCCGCCTACGACGTGAACGACGGCAACCTGCTCTGGCGCTTCTTCACCGTGCCCGGCGATCCCGCGAAGGGCTTCGAGAGCCCAGCGCTCGAGGCCGCTGCGAAGACCTGGACCGGCGAGTGGTGGAAGATCGGCGGCGGCGGCACGGTGTGGGATTCGCTCGTCTACGACGCCGAGCTCGACCTCCTCTATGTCGGCGTCGGCAACGGCTCGCCCTGGAACCGCAAGCTGCGCTCTCCGGAGGGCGGCGACAATCTCTACCTTTCCTCGATCCTCGCCGTGAAGCCGCAGGACGGCACGCTCGTCTGGCACTACCAGACGACGCCTGCGGACAATTGGGACTACACGGCGACGCAGCCCATGATGCTCGCCGACCTCGTCATCCACGGCGAGCCGCGCAAGGTGCTGATGCAGGCCCCGAAGAACGGCTTCTTCTACGTGCTCGACCGCGTGACGGGCGAGCTCATCTCGGCCGACAAGTACATCCTCGCGACCTGGGCCTCGCATGTGGACATGCTTTCGGGGCGTCCCGTCGAAACGGGGCTCGCGGATTATATGGGAGCGCCCGCGCTCGTGATGCCGGGCGCGCCGGGCGGCCACAACTGGCAGCCCATGGCGTTCTCGCCGCAGACGGGCCTCGTCTACTTCACCGCCATGGACCTGCCGGGCCTCTACGAGAACGACGTCGACTTCGTCTACAAGCCCGGCGCCTGGAACACGGGCACGACCTTCGCGCACACGACGGACGTGCCGCCCGAATCGCTCGCGGGCCGCCTTCTCGCCTGGGACCCGGCGCGCGGCCGCCCCAAATGGGCCGTCGAGCATTGGGGCCCCTGGAACGCCGGCATTCTCGCGACCGCGGGCGGGCTCGTCTTCGAGGGCACGGGGGACGGCTTCGTCCGCGCCTTCAAGGCCGACGACGGGGCGCTGCTCTGGCAGGCGCCGGCGGGCACGGGCGTCATCGCGCCGCCGGTCACCTATAGTGTGGGAACGGAGCAATATGTCGCCGTCGCGGCCGGGTGGGGCGGGGCCTTTCCGCTCTTCGCGGGGCGGGCCGCGAAGGCCGCGGGCGTCACCTCCGTCGGGCGCCTGCTCGCCTTCAAGCTCGGCGCCACGGGCAGACTGCCGCCGCCCGACGCGCTGCCCCCGCCGCCCGAGCCGCCGCCGCTCATGGAGGCGAGCGCGGAGGACATCCTCAAGGGCCGCACGCTCTACAACACCTATTGCGGCGTCTGCCACGGCTTCGGCGCGGTCGGCGGCGGCGTCGTGCCGGATCTGCGCCACGCCGCGCCGCAGACCCATGCGCAGTGGCAGGAGATCGTGCGCGGCGGCATCCGCGCCGACGGCGGCATGGCGAGCTTCGCGCAATGGGTCTCCGAGGCCGACGCGAACCTCATCCACGCCTATGTGATCAAGCGCGCCCACGAGGGCGACGTCCCGCCGCCGGATTGAGCAGCGGTCGCGCCCGGCCCCTGCGCGCGGGCGCCGCAGGCTTGGGGAAGCCGGGTTTTGTTGCACGCGCACAGGCCCTGTGCTAGGAAGCCGCGCAACCCGCCGGACCGGGGCGTTCCGGCGGGCCCGGTCGTTTGAATTCCAGCGCGAATCAAGGACTTGCGAGCTTCCGCCGGCCGCCCGCATGGCCCGCGAGTGGCAGGGTCCCGGGCGCGAGACACGGCAAGATCGAGGGCACGTGAGCAAGACAGCGGGCATCGTCGGCGGCATTGCGGAACGCTATGCCAACGCGCTCTTCGACCTCGCGCGCGAGGCGGGCTCGGACGCGTCGCTGCGCGGGCTCTTCGGGTTCGCGGGCAAGGACGACCCCATCGCTCTCGTCGAGGCCGATCTCGAATCGCTCGAGCAGGCCCTGGCCGCGAGCGCGCCGCTGCGCCGCATGATCGAGAATCCGATCCTCACGCGCGATGAGCAGGCCCGCGCCATGGACGCGCTCGCCGAGCGCATGGGCCTCACGGGCCTCACGCGGCGCTTCCTCGCGCTGCTCGCCCAGAATCGCCGCCTCTTCGCCATCGGCCGCATCGCGCAGGCCTTCCGCGGCCTCCTCGCCGCGGCCCGAGGCGAGGTCTCGGCCGAGGTGACGAGCGCGCGCGCCCTCGACGCGCATCAGGTGGCGCTCCTGAAGCGCCGGCTCGTCGAGCTTCTCGGCAAGGATGTGCGCCTGGCGTCGAAGGTCGATCCGAGCCTCCTCGGCGGCCTCATCGTGAAGGTCGGGAGCCGGATGATCGACTCTTCCTTCAAGACGAAGCTCAACGCGCTGCAACGCGCTCTGAAAGGGGCTTGACCTCATGGATATCCAGGCCGCTGAGATCTCGGCGATCCTCAAGGAACAGATCAAGGGCTTCGGCGCGGACGCCGAGGTGTCGGAGGTGGGCCAGGTGCTTTCCGTCGGCGACGGCATCGCGCGGGTCTACGGCCTCGACAACGTGATGGCCGGCGAGATGGTCGAGTTTCCGGGCGCCATCAAGGGCATGGCGCTGAACCTCGAAGAGGACAATGTCGGCGTCGTGGTCTTCGGCTCGGACCGCGACATCAAGGAAGGCGACACGGTGAAGCGCACGGGCGCCATCGTGGACGCGCCCGTCGGCAAGGGCCTCCTCGGGCGCGTCGTCGACGCGCTCGGCAATCCCATCGACGGCAAGGGGCCGGTCGCCGCCGCCGAGCGCCGCCGCGTCGACGTGAAGGCGCCGGGCATCATTCCGCGCAAATCCGTGCACGAACCGATGCAGACGGGCCTCAAGGCCATCGACAGCCTCATCCCGATCGGACGCGGCCAGCGAGAGCTCATCATCGGCGACCGCCAGACCGGCAAGTCCGCCATCGCCCTCGACACCATCATCAACCAGAAGGCGGTGAACGACGCGGGCGACGAGGGCACCAAGCTCTACTGCATCTATGTCGCGGTCGGGCAGAAGCGCTCCTCCGTCGCGCAGATCGTGAAGACGCTCGAGGACTACGGCGCGATGGAATACACCATCGTCGTCGCCGCGACGGCCTCCGAGCCCGCGCCGCTGCAGTTCCTCGCCCCCTTCACGGCCTGCGCCATGGGCGAGTATTTCCGCGACAACGGCATGCACGCCCTCATCATCTACGACGACCTTTCGAAGCAGGCCGTCTCCTACCGCCAGATGTCGCTCCTGCTGCGCCGCCCGCCCGGCCGCGAGGCCTATCCGGGCGACGTCTTCTATCTCCATTCGCGCCTTCTCGAGCGCGCGGCGAAGATGGGCGACGCGGCCGGCAAGGGCTCGCTCACGGCGCTGCCCGTCATCGAGACGCAGGCCAACGACGTCTCGGCCTACATCCCGACCAACGTGATCTCGATCACCGACGGGCAGATCTTCCTCGAGACCGACCTCTTCTATCAGGGCATCCGTCCGGCCGTGAATGTCGGCCTCTCGGTGAGCCGCGTGGGATCGTCCGCCCAGATCAAGGCGATGAAGCAGGTCTCGGGCACCATCAAGCTCGAGC
Organism: Alphaproteobacteria bacterium; assembly: GCA_024236075.1. GTDB lineage: Bacteria > Pseudomonadota > Alphaproteobacteria > JACAEB01 > JACAEB01 > JACAEB01. Next base: position 179,848 of record JACKLE010000002.1, read on the forward strand.
TCGCGCAATATCGCGAGATGGCGGCCTTCGCGCAGTTCGGCTCCGACCTCGACGCGGCGACGCAGCGCCTCCTCAATCGCGGCGCGCGCCTCACGGAGCTTCTGAAGCAGCCGCAATACACGCCCCTGCCCGTTGAGGAGCAGGTCGCCGTCATCTTCGCCGGCGTCAACGGCTATCTCGACAAGCTGCCGCTCGAGGCGGTCGGCCGCTTCGAGCAGCGCCTTCTCTCGCTGATGCGCGAGAAGGGCGCGCCCGTCCTCGACGCCATCCGCCGCGAGAAGCAGATCACCGACGCGACGCGCGCGACGCTGAAGCAGCTTCTCGACGAGCTCGCGAGGACCTTCGCGTAATGGCGGGATTGAAGGAGCTCAAGGTCCGCATCGCCAGCGTCAAGTCGACGCGCAAGATCACCAAGGCGATGCAGCTCGTGGCGGCGGCGAAGCTGCGCCGCGCGCAGGAGGCCGCGGTCGCCGCGCGCCCCTATTCGGACCGCATGGACGCCGTCATCGCCAATCTCGCCGCGACCATGAAGGGCGCGGCCGGCGCGCCGCCGCTGCTCGTCGGCACCGGCTCGGACAAGGTCCATCTGCTCCTGGTGCTGACGGCCGAGCGGGGCCTCTGCGGCGGCTTCAACAGCTCGATCGTGCGCCTGGCGCGCGAGCACGTGGAGCGGCTCAAGGCCGAGGGCAAGACCGTCAAGCTCTTCCTCGTCGGCAAGAAGGGCTACGACGCGCTGAAGCGCAACTACGCGAACCTCATCGTCGCGCGCGGCGATCTCGTCGGCGTGCGCCAGCTCGCCTTCAAGCAGGCCGCCGACATCTCCCAGCGCGTGCTGAAGATGTTCGCCGACGGCGAGTTCGACGTCTGCACCATGTTCTATGCGCGCTTCCAGTCGGTGGTGAGCCAGAAGCCGACGGCGCACCAGCTCATTCCGGTCGACGTGGCGGCGCGCGAGGGCGGGGCTCCCGATTTCGGCGGCGCGGTCTACGAGTACGAGCCCGACGAGGAAGGCATCCTCAAGGCGCTGCTGCCGCGCAACATCGCCTCGCAGATCTTCCGCGCGCTGCTCGAGAACGCGGCGAGCGAGCAGGGCGCGCGCATGAGCGCCATGGACAACGCCACGCGGAACGCGGGCGACATGATCGACGGCCTGACGCTGAAGTTCAACCGCACGCGGCAGGCCCAGATCACCAAGGAACTGATCGAGATCATCTCCGGCGCCGAGGCCGTTTGAGGTTCTAAAGGAGAAGCGAGCATGGCCAGCAAGAAATCCGGGCGCGTGCGTCAGGTCATCGGGGCCGTCGTGGACGTCGAGTTCGACGGACACCTGCCCGAGATCCTGAACGCCATCGAGACGCAGAACCACGCGACGCGGCTGGTGCTCGAGGTCGCTCAGCACCTCGGCGAGTCGACCGTGCGCTGCATCGCCATGGACTCGACCGAGGGCCTGGTGCGCGGCCAGCCCGTGACCGACACCGGCCGGCCCATCGCCGTGCCGGTGGGCGACGGCACGCTCGGGCGCATCATCAACGTCATCGGCGAGCCGGTGGACGAGTCGGGGCCCGTCGAGGCGGCCGAGTACCGTCCGATCCATGCCGACGCGCCAGCCTTCGTCGAGCAGTCGACCGAGGCCGAGATCCTCGTCACGGGCATCAAGGTCATCGACCTTCTGTGCCCCTATGCCAAGGGCGGCAAGATCGGCCTCTTCGGCGGCGCCGGCGTCGGCAAGACCGTGCTCATCCAGGAGCTCATCAACAACGTCGCGAAGGCCCATGGCGGCTATTCCGTGTTCGCCGGAGTGGGCGAGCGCACGCGCGAGGGCAACGACCTCTATCACGAGATGATCGAGTCGGGCGTGAACAAGAAGGGCGGGGGCGCGGGCTCCAAATGCGCGCTCATCTACGGGCAGATGAACGAGCCGCCGGGCGCGCGCGCCCGCGTCGGCCTCACCGGCCTCACGGTCGCCGAATATTTCCGCGACCAGGGCCAGGACGTGCTCTTCTTCGTCGACAACATCTTCCGCTTCACGCAGGCGGGCTCGGAAGTGTCGGCCCTTCTGGGGCGCATTCCCTCCGCCGTCGGATATCAGCCGACGCTCGCGACCGACATGGGCACGCTGCAGGAGCGCATCACCACGACCAACAAGGGCTCGATCACGAGCGTGCAGGCGATCTACGTGCCCGCGGACGACCTCACCGACCCCGCGCCCGCGACCTCGTTCAGCCACCTCGACGCGACGACGGTGCTCAACCGCGCCATCTCCGAGCTCGGCATCTATCCGGCCGTGGACCCGCTCGACTCGACCTCGCGCATGCTCGACCCGCGCATCGTGGGCGCCGAGCACTACCGCGTCGCGCGGCGCGTGCAGGAGATTCTCCAGCGCTACAAGTCGCTCCAGGACATCATCGCCATTCTGGGCATGGACGAGCTTTCCGAGGAGGACAAGCTCGTGGTGGCGCGGGCGCGCAAGATCCAGCGCTTCCTCTCCCAGCCCTTCCACGTGGCCGAGGTCTTCACCAACACGCCCGGCCAGCTCGTCGACCTTCAGGACACGATCAAGGGCTTCGACGCCATCGCCAAGGGCGAGTACGACCACATTCCCGAGCAGGCGTTCCTCATGTGCGGCGGCATCGAGCAGGTGATCGCGAAGGCCGAGAAGATGGCGGCGGAAGCGGCATAAGGCGGGACGGTACGGCTCCGGTTCGAGGCCCGCACCCTTCGCGAGCTCAGGATGCGAGCACCTCACCATGACGTCTCGTTTGCCGGACGGACCGACGTCATCCTGAGGCGCACCGGAAAAGCCGGTGCCTCGAAGGATGAGCCGCAAACGGGTTTCAGCCCCAAGGGGTGACAGGAATGGCCGACAAGCTCAAATTCGAACTCGTGACGCCGGAGCGGCTCCTTCTCTCGGAGGAGGTCGACATGGTGACCGTGCCGGGCACCGAGGGCGATTTCGGCGTGCTCGCCGGCCATGCGCCCGTGATGTCGGCGATCCGTCCCGGCATGATCGACGTCCTCAACGACGGCAAGCGGTCGCGCATCCTCGTCTATGGGGGCTTTGCCGACGTGACGCCCGCCGGCCTCACCGTGCTCGCCGAGCAGGCGGTGGCGGAAGAGGATCTCGACCGCGCGAGCCTCGACCAGGCGATCCTCGACGCCGAGGAGGATATCGGCCTCGCCGGTCCCGACCAGGAGGCCGCCCAGGCCGCCCGCGAGCGCCTCGACCACCTCAAGGCCGCCCGCGACGCGCTGGGCTAGGTAGGGGACTCATTTGATCCACGCGACGACGATGGCTGCGAGAGCGATTGCGGAGATGTAGTTTTGCGCGAGACGGTCATATCGCGTTGCGATGCGCCGCCAGTTTTTGAGCTTGCAGAACAGTCTCTCCACGACGTTGCGTCGTTTGTAGGCCGTTTCGTCGAGCGGATAGGGGACGGTGCGGGAGGCCGTTGAGGGAATGACGGCCTTGATCGTTCTGCTCTTGAGGTAGGAGCGAAAATGCTCCGCGTCATAGGCTCTATCGGCAAGCAGCCGCTTTGGGGCCAGGACCGCGTCGACGAGCGGCTTGGCCATGGTGATGTCGGCGACATTGCCCGGCGTCAGGGCGAAGGCGACCGGCCTGCCGCAATCATCGGCCAGACAGTGGATTTTGCTTGTTCTGCCGCCGCGCGAGCGCCCAATCGCTTGCGCTTCCTCCCCCTTTTTCCGCCTGCGGCGGAGCGGTGGGCTTTGACATGGCTGCTATCGAGCGACAGCTCTTCGGGGACAGGTCCTGCGGCCGCCATTTTGGCGAACAGGCGTTGCCAGACCCCTCGGGCAGACCATCGATTGTAGCGGTTGTAGATCGTCGTATAAGGTCCGTACTCGGACGGACAATCCCGCCACCGGCATCCGGTCTTGAGAACATGCAGGATGCCGCTCATCACGCGCCGGTCATCCACACGCGGCTTGCCCGGCTTTCCGCGCGGCAGATGCGGGTCGATGAGAGCCCAGGCTTCGTCGGACAGCCAAAACAGATGCGACATCTCGGTCTCCTCGGGTAGTCGAACCCAAAAGGAAACTGATTTGCACAAAGAATCAATGCTTTGTATGAGTTCCCAACCTAGGCCACAGACCCATAACGCCGTCATCCCGGAAGCCAATTTGCCCCAAATCTTTGATTTGGCCGGCAAATTGAGCTGTCCGGGATCTGCCGCTTGCGGAGCATCGCCCAGCCGCAGATCCCGGACACCAAGGCTCGCAAGGCCGGAGATGCGAGCATTTCCGGGCTCGCCTAGGCTCCGGGATGACGGGGTGGGGGCTAATGAGTCGGTGACCTAGGGCAGATTGCTCTAGGATCCCATGTCTGGAGCGGCTTCCGGACGATCGGAGGGGATCGGTTCCGATTCCGTCCGGTCGCCTGCCGCTCTGAAGCGCCGGGCGAAGACGCGGGAGCCGGTCCTTCGCGCAGGCCGGCGCGCCGGAGATAAGATTGGGAGCATTGCGCGATCGGCAGGGATCGTCCGATGCGCCCGGGCTCTTGGCGGGCGGCCCGCACGCACCTATCCTATGGCGAACGGAGAACGAACGCGCGGGCGGCGCGTGAGGAGGAGCCTCGTGCCATGACGGGCACTGTGAACGGCTGGACGCTCGACGACATCCCCTGGGACCGCTTCGACGCCTCGAAGGTCGACCTTCAGACGCTGGAGGCCGTGAAGGCCGCGGCGATGGTCGAGTACAACGCCGCCGACTATGTGGGCTACCTCTCCAAGGTCTTCGCGGGCGATGGCGACATGCTCGCCGACATCGAGCGCTGGGGCCGCGAGGAGACCCAGCACGGCCTCGCCCTCGGGCGCTGGGCGGAGATCGCGGACCCGTCCTTCAAGTTCGAGCCGGCCTTCGCGCGCTTCCGCGAGGGCTACAAGCCGCCCCATTTCGCGAGCGGGGAGGCCGCGCGCGGCGGGCGCGCCGGCGAGATGATCGCGCGCTGCGTCGTCGAGAGCGGCACGTCGAGCTTCTATTCGGGCATTCGCGACGAAACGGGCGAGCCGGTCCTCAAGGCCATCGCCGCGCGCATCGCCGCCGACGAGTTCCGCCACTACCGCCTCTTCTACGAGGGCTTCCTCAAATATCAGCCCAGGGAGCGCCTGCCGTTCTGGCGCCGCCTCGGCGTCGCGCTGGGGCGCGTCGCGGAGGCCGAGGACGACGAGCTCGCCTATGCCTTCTATGCCGGAAACGTTCCGGAGGCGGAGTTCTCGCTGCGCCCCTATCGGCGCGCCGTCTATTCCAAGGAATATAACCGCCGCGTCCTGCGCTTCTACCGCCCGCAGCACATCAGGAAGGCGGTGCAGATGATCCTGATGCCCGTCGGCCTCAAGCCCCAGGGCGCGCTCGTGCGCTGGCTGGGCGAGGCCTTCTGGTGGGTCATTCGGATGCGCGGAAAGAGCTACGAGGCGAAGGCGTCGTAGTCTCCGTCCTTTGCGCGATCAGCTCACGCGTAAGGCGAAGAGCGGCCCAGGAACGGCATGACTGCAAGCGTCACCTTGGACACTGGCAAGGCCAGGAATGCGTTTGTGGTCGGCACCTCGCGATCCAGACGGAATCCGTCGATGTCTTTCGTCATTCCAAAGACGACGTCCTCGCCGAAATCGCAGTGATCGAGCTCTTCCTTTCCCACGTGAACCTAAGAATGGGGGATGGTCCAGGAAGACCACACGACTTCCCTGGCCTCGTCGACCTTGCACGCGGCGAGGAGCGCCCTGCCGATCCGGCCGACGGCGTCGTCCTGCACCGCCCATCGGTAGGCCACGTGGTAGCGGTCGGCGTCCTTGGCTTCGAGCATCCAGGACGCGCCGCCCGTTGCCATGACGTCCTGCCGATTGCCTACGCTCCAAAAGCTCTCCGCGGAGACGAGCGCGCGCAGGCGCGCGGCCTCCTCGGAGGACAGCGCGCAGTCCCGGCCTTCGATTTCATTCGCGAGGCCCGGCCCGTAGCGCTTGTAGGCCGAGGAGACCTCGCCGCGCTCGCCGACCGCGACGCGCACGACCTCTGCGCCGTGGCGGTCGTCGTAGATCGTGAGGCGGGTCGCAAACGAAAGGCTGCGGTCCTCGGCGAGCGCGGGCTCACCCATGCGCGCCAGCGCCCGCTCGAACCTGCCGGGCACGTCCGACAGCTCCCCGCCGAGATCGGCGAAGGCGCCTTGCGGAAAATAGCGTGGCGTTGCGCAGGAGCCGGCGAGGCACGCCCACGACAGGGCAAGCGCGACGCGAGCTGGCGTGAGTGATCCCCTCGAAGGCATGACCCAAGACACCACGTTTCCTGCGCGCCTTCAATTCACGAGGCGCGGCGCCGCGGCGGGACGCGGGGATCGGGCGCCGGGACGGCGCCTCACTCCGCGGCCTTGCGCTTTTCGGCCTCGCTTGCGCCGAGAACCTTTTCCAGCCAGCTCGTCATCGTATGCGCGACGATCTCGACGCCGGGCTCGGCGATGAGCCAGTGGCTCATGCCGGGAAATTCGCGATAGCTCGCGCGGCGCCCGTAGCGCTGGGCGACGCGCTTCACCGTGCGCGGATGATTGATGCGATCCTCGGTGCCCACCAGCACCAGGATCGGGCACTCGATGTCGCGCGCGTGGACCATGGTGGCGTGCGAGGTGTCCATCGCCCAGTGCAGGATCTCGAACATGGCGCGGCCCGACTCGGGCACGAAGCGCGCGAAGATGGCGTGGCGCTCGGCCTCCGGCATGCGGTCGAGCGCGTGGGCCGCCGCGATCCAGAAGCGCGGCTTCAGCGGCATCGTCCAGAAATTGCCGGCCATGTAGAGGCCCTGGGCCTGCGCGATCTCGAACTGCGTCGAGGGCAGCACGCCCCAGGGCGCCGAGGGCGCGAGCAGGATGGCCGCCGCCGCCGGTATCTCGGCGGCGAGGATCTGGGCGAGCAGCCCGCCCATGGAATGGCCGACGAGGATCGGCGGCCCGCTAAGGCGCGCGGCGATCGCCTTGAGGTCGTCGACATAGTCGCGCACGCCCGTGGTGCCGAGCGCGGCGGGGGGCTTGCCCCGCGGGCCGAGATCGTGATGGCGCAGATCGGGCGCGTGGACCTCGTGGCCCCGCGCGGCGAAGTGGTCCGCGAGGCGCTCGAAGGACCATCCGCCCACGAAGGCGCCGTGGATCATGAGGACGGGCGGCTTCATGCGCGCGCTCCCGTGGCCAGGCGTCCATGGGCGAGCGCCTCCGCGAGGGGCGCGAAATGCGCGGTCACGGCCTCGTAGACCGGGCGCTTGAACGGCACCACCAGGCCGGGAAGCTCCGCGAGCGGACGGAAAAGGAACGCGTCGAACTCCGGCGGCTCGTGGGCGGCGAGGTCGATCTCCTCGGGGCGCCCGAGGAAGCGCATGGCGAACCAGCGCTGGGTCTGGCCGCGATAGCCCCGCGAGCGGCTGTGCGCGAGCACCCAGTCGGGAAAGTCGTAGGTGAGCCAGCCGGGATATTCGCCCAGAAGCTCGGCGGCGCCCGTCCCGACTTCCTCCTTCAGCTCGCGGAAGGCGGCCGCGCGCGGCGCCTCGCCGGCGTCGATTCCGCCTTGCGGAAGCTGCCAGCGCTGGGGCGGCAGGACGCCCGCCTCGGTGGCGATGCGCCGGCCGGTGAAGGCGCGGCCCTCGGCGTCCAGAAGGAGGATGCCGACGCAGGGCCGGTAGGCGAGGCCGTCCTTGGGGGGCGGCGGCGCGTCGGTCGCGGCAGCCTGGCGCTGCGCCATATCGAGTTCCTCAAGAGGGGCGATGCAGGGTCGCATCGGAGACAGGCACGAGATCATAGCCCTTCGCGCGCAGCGTCGGCACCCAGGCGCCCACCTGATCGATGGTGGCCGGATAGGCGAAGCCGAGGCCGATGGCGACGCCCCGGCTGGCCGCCACGCGCTCGAGCTCGAGCAGCTTGAGATCGATCGCCTCGCGCGACAGGCGGTCGTCGATGATGCGGTCGGCGAGCGCGGCGTCGGCGCCGCTCGCGCGCGCGGCGCGCAGGGCCTGGCTGCGCGGGCTCGCGCCGTCCTCGACATAGAGGAGCCCACGCGCCGAGACCGCCGCGAGCACGACGCGCATCGCATCCTCGGCCGCCGTGAAGCGCGGCCCGCCCTGCGCCAGAAGGCCCGTATAGCCCGTGAAGCGCGACAGCGTCCAATCGAGCCGGCGCAGATTGTCCGATGTCGGCGCGCCCGCGAGCAGCGTGTTGGGTCCGGGATCGTTCTGGGGATAGTCGAAGGGCTCGAGCGGCACCTCGAGCATCGCCTCGTGGCCGGCCGCGCGGGCGCGATTGACCCAGCTCTGCAGGCCCTCCCCGTGCGGCGCGAAGGCGAAGGTGATCTCGCCGGGAAGCGACGCGATCGCCTTGCGCGTGGCGCTGGGCGAGAGCCCCATGCCCGCGAGGACGATGGCGATGCGCGGGCGCCCCGTGGGGGGCGGCACCGGCCGGGCATAGACCTCGGCCGCGCGCCGCCCGTCGGACGCGATGATGGGCACGAGGCCGAACTGGCCCTCCGCGACGAGCGCGAGATCGGGCGCGGCGGCGAGCGTCACCGTGCCGTCGGGCGCGATGCGCGCGGTCTCCTGCGGCGCCGCTTCCTCTGTTTGCGGAGCGTCGGCCGGGAGGTGCGCGGCATGGCCGGGCGCCGCGAGAAGGCGCGGCTCGCCGGTGTCCTCCACCATGCTCATGAGCGCGTCGGCCGGCGGCACGGGCCGCTCGCCGATGGCGAGGACCGCGCGGGCGCGCCCGCCATGGGGATCGCCGAGCAGCGCAAGGACGAGGGCGGCGAGGAGGGCAAGGCCCGCGCCCCCGCCCATGCCGGCGAGCAGCGGCGAGCGGCGCAGCAGCTCCCGGGGCCGCGCGGCGGCGCGCGCGCCGAGCCCCAGCGAACGCATCGCCGTCCGGGCCAGGTCCATGCTCGCGGTCGCCATGCCGGTCAGGTCGGTATCTTCCGTCGCAACGCCGGCGCCTCATCCCCTGATTCGGCGCCCGCCTTCGACTATGCCACGGATCGCGGTCCCGGCCTCCCGGCGCGCCGATCAGCCGTGGCTGACCGCGGCCGTGCCCGTCTCGACGCCGACGCCGCGGATGATCTCGAGGGCGCGCTGGAGCTGATAGTCCTCGACGCCCTCGGGCGCCTTCTCGATGGTCGCGCTCTCGTCGCCCTTCTCCTCGCCCTCGGGCTCGAGGTGATGGGGAAGGTCGGCCTCGCTCGGCAGCTCGGGCAGGGCGGCCTCGTCCTTGCCGGCGCTCGCCTCGACCTCGATGTCGGGGACGATGCCCTTGGCCTGGATCGACTGGCCGGACGGCGTGTAGTAGCGCGCCGTGGTGAGGCGCAGCGCCCCGTCATTGCCGCCCTGAAGCGGGATGACGGTCTGGACCGAGCCCTTGCCGAAGGACTTGGTGCCGAGGATGACGGCGCGGCGATGGTCCTTGAGCGCGCCGGCGACGATCTCGGAGGCCGAGGCCGAGCCCCCGTTGATCAGCACCACGACGGGCTTGCCGGCCGTGAGGTCGCCGGGGCGGGCGTTGAAGCGCTGGGTGTCGTCGGGCTGGCGGCCGCGGGTCGAGACGATCTCCCCCTCCTCGAGGAAGGCGTCCGCGACGGCGATCGCCTGGTCGAGGAGGCCGCCGGGATTGTTGCGCAGGTCCACGACATAGCCCTTGAGGCGCTTGTCGCCGACCTCGCGCGAGAGGTCCTTCAGCGCCTTCCTCAGGCCCGCATCCGTCTGCTCGTTGAAGGTCGTGATGCGGACATAGCCGACATCGTCCTCGGCGCGGTAGCGCACCGAGCGGATGCGGATGACGTCGCGCACGATGGAGATGGGGAAGGGCTTCTCGACGCCCTCGCGCGCGACGGTGAGCTCGATCTTGGAGCCGACGGGCCCGCGCATGCGCTCGACCGCCTCGTTGATGGTGAGGCCGAGAATGGGCTGGCCGTCGAGCTGGGTGATGAGGTCGCCGGCCTTGATGCCGGCGCGCTCGGCCGGCGTGTCGTCGATCGGCGCGACGACCTTCACGAGGCCGTCCTCCATGGTGACCTCGATGCCGAGCCCGCCGAACTCGCCCTTGGTCTGGATCTGCATGTTGCGGAAATTGTCGGGCGAGAGGTAGCTCGAATGGGGATCGAGCGAGGTGAGCATGCCGTTGATGGCATTCTCGATCATCTTCTCGTCGTCGACGGGCTCGACATAGTCGGCCCGGACGCGCTCGAACACGTCGCCGAAGAGATCGAGCTGGCGATAGACGCTCGAATCGGCCGCCTTCACGCCGCCGTGCGGAGCGACCTCGAAGACGAAGGCCAGGACAGCCACCGAAGCCGCCAGGCCGAGCGCAAGCTTACGCATCATCCGCTGATATTCCCTTCCGAAGTCGCGAGCCAGGTCATGGGGTCGATCGGGGCGCCGTTCTTGCGGATCTCGACATAGAGCTCCGGCCCGGAACGTCCATCGGCCCCCTGACCCATCGCCCCCACCGGCTCGCCCGCAAGCAGCGCCTGCCCGGGATTGCCGTAGATGCGCTCGAGCCCCGCCAGGATGACATGATACCCGCCGGGAGCCGCGATGATCAACATTTGCCCATAGCCGGGCACGGGGCCCGCGAAGGCAAGCTTGCCGGCTGTGGGGGAGACGATCTGGGCCCCGTTCAGCGTGCGCATCATCATGCCCTGGATGCGCCCTCCGGCGCCGTCGGGCTGGCCGAAGGCGTGGAGGACCCTGCCGCGGGCGGGCATGAGCGGGGCGCGCGGGGCGAGGCTCGCCGTTCGCGCCGCTTCCGTGTCCTCGGCGCCGCGCAGCCTCGGCTCGCCGGCCAGGCGCTTCTTCTCCTCGGGAGGCTTCTCGCGGGGCGCGCGGGCGCGGGCCTCGCTCTCGATCTCGGCGAGGCGCTCGCGCAGCGCGCGCGCCTCCTTGGTCATGGCGGCGAGGCGGTTTCCCTCCGCCGCGAGCGCGTCGGCCATGGAGCGGCGCGCCTTCTCCTTCTCGGCGATGAGGGAGGCGAGCGTCTTCTGCTCGGTCATGAGGTCGCCGGTGGCCGCGAGCAGCGAGTCGCGGCCGATCTCGATCTCCTGGCGCAAGGCGGAGAGCTCCTCCATCTGCGCGGCGAGGGTCTGCACGTCCTCGCGCAGCACGGGCACGACCGAGCCGAGCAGCATGGCGCTGCGCGCGGCCGCCACCGCGTCGTCGGGCTTGACGACCAGGGCCGGCGGCTCGTTGAGGCGCAGCATCTGGAGCGCGGCGAGCGCGGCCGAGAGGCTCTCCCGGCGCGCATCGACGCGCGCCTTCAGCTCGACCTCGTCGGCGCGGAAATTCGCGAGCTTCTCCTCGGCCTCGGCGACGGCGGCCTCGCGCGCCTGCACCGCCGAGGCGGCCTCGACGAGGCGCCGGCGCAGGCCGCTCAGCTCCTCCTGGAGCGTGTTCGCCTCGGCCTGCACGTCCTCGAGATGCTCCATCCCGGAAGCGATCTCCTTCTCGAGGACCTGGAGCTTGGACGGAGAGGGCAGACGCGCCTTTTCGGCCGCGGCCGCCGGCAGGCAGGCGAGCGAAAGCGCCGCGGCGAGCAGGAGCGAGCGCTCAGCGCTCGGCCGCCTCATGGGCCGGGCGGGCCTCGCGGCCGCCCGCTCCGCGTTCGAGCCCCGCCCCGACGAGCAGGCTATGGCCGGACATTTGCGCAGGCTTCTCGAGCCCCATGATGGCAAGAAGCGTCGGAGCGACGTCGCAAAGCCGTCCGTCCGCGAGACCCGTTCCTTTCGGCAGGCGCTCGGCGCCGACGAGAAGGAGCGGCACATCGTAGGTGGTATGCGCGGTGTGTGGCGCATTCGTGTCCGGATCGCGCATCTGCTCGGCATTGCCGTGATCGGCGGTCACCAGCATCGCGCCGCCCGCCGCGGTCACCGCCGCCGCGAGCCGCCCGACACAGGCATCGACGGTCTCGATCGCCTTGACCGCCGCCTCGATCACCCCCGTGTGCCCGACCATATCGGGATTCGCGTAGTTGACGACGACGACGTCGAAGCGGGCGCTCTCGATCGCCGCGACAAGCGCGTCCGTGACCTCGACGGCGGACATTTCGGGCTTCAAATCGTAGGTCGCGACCTTGGGGCTCGGGATGAGGATGCGCTCCTCGCCCGCGAAGGGCTCCTCGCGCCCGCCGCTGAAGAAGAAGGTGACGTGGGCGTATTTCTCCGTCTCCGCGATGCGAAGCTGCCTCAGCCCCCTCGCGGCGACGAGCTCGCCGAAGCTCGCCTTCAGGTCGTCGGGCGGGAAGAGGCAGGAGAGCTCCCTGTCGAGCGCGGCGGAGTAGGAGACCATGCCGGTCCTCGCGGCCCAGCGGATCGTCCGTGGGCGGTCGAAGCCCGTGAAGGAGGCGTCGACGAGCGCCGTTAGGATCTGGCGCGCCCGGTCGGCGCGGAAGTTGAAGAAGAGCAGCCCGTCGCCGTCCTTCGCGCCGGCATAGCCCTTCAGCACGGTCGGCTTCACGAACTCGTCCGTCTCGCCGCGCCCGTAGGAGGCGGCCACGGCCTCGCGCCAATCCCCGGCGGCAAGGCCCTTCGCGGCGACGATCGCCTCATAGGCCGGCGCGACGCGGTCCCAGTTCTTGTCGCGGTCCATGGCGAAATAGCGCCCGGCGATGGTCGCGAGGCGCGCGCCCGGCACCTTCGCCAGCGCGCCGGCGAAGGATTTGAGGAAGCCTTCCGCGCTCTGGGGCGGCGTGTCGCGCCCGTCGAGAAAGGCGTGGACGTCGACGCCGATTCCCTGCGCGCCGAGAATCCCCGCGAGCGCGAGCGCGTGGTCCTGGTGGGAGTGCACGCCGCCCGGCGAGACGAGGCCCATGAGATGGCAGCGCCCGCCCGACGCCTTGAGCCTGGCGACGAGGTCGACGAGGGCCGGCGCCGTCGCGATGGAGCCGTCGGCGATGGCGGCGTCGATGCGCGGCAGCTCCTGCATCACGACGCGGCCGGCGCCGAGATTCATGTGCCCGACCTCGGAATTGCCCATCTGGCCCTCGGGGAGGCCGACCGCGAGCCCCGAGGTCTTGAGGCGCGCATGGGGGGCGCTCGCGAAGAGGCGGTCGAAGGTCGGCGTCCGGGCGAGCGAGATCGCGTTGTCGGGCACCGCCTCGCGGCAGCCCCAGCCGTCGAGCACGCACAGAACCACCGGTCTCACGCGGGCCTTACCCGTCATCGCCTTCCACTCCACACGTCCGAAAGCCTTGCGCAAACATAGGGTCGCGGTCCTAACGGGTCCACAATGCGCGGCGCTCAGCCGCGGTGATAGGGGTGGCCGACGAGGATCGTGGTCGCGCGGTAGATCTGCTCGAGCAGCATCGCGCGCACGAGGCGGTGGGGCCAGGTCTGGGCGCCGAAGGAGAGGCGCCGGTCGGCCGCCTTGAGGAGCGGCTCGGCGAGGCCGTCGGCGCCGCCGACGAGGAAGGTCATGGAGGGGAGGGCCCTGTCGCGCGCCTCGCCGAGGCGCTTGGCGAGCTCCTCGCTCGACCAGGGCTCGCCGCGGCGGTCGAGCGCGACGACGAGGCCCCCCGGGGGCAGGCTGCGCGTCAGAAGCTCGCCCTCCTCGGCGAGGCGTGCGGCGCCCTCGCTCCTGCGCGCCTCGACCTCTGCGACGCGCAGGCCCTTGAGCCCGGCCTGCCGGGCGAGGGCGTTGACGAGCCGGACATATTCGTCGGCAAGCTGAGCTTCTGGCGTGCCGGAAATCCGTCCGACGGCGGAGATTTGAAGACGCATGCGTCAGACGGCGACGCGCCCCGCCTCGTGCTCGACCTGCCACATGCGCTCGATGTTGTAGAACTCACGCACCTCCGGCCGGAAGACGTGGACGATCACGTCGCCCGCGTCGACGAGCACCCAGTCGCCATGGGCGAGCCCCTCCGAGCGCAGCTTTCCGTGCCCCGCCTCCTTGAGGCGGCGCAGGATGTGGTCGGCGATGGATTTGACATGGCGGTCCGAGCGCCCGCTCGCGACGACCATGGCGTCTGCGATCGAGGTCTTGCCCTGGAGGTCGATCTCCACGACGTCCTGGGCCTTGTTGTCGTCGAGCGTCTCCATGACGAGGGAGACGATCGACGCCGTGTCGGCGGCGGTCGATGGGGTCACGCTTCGATTTTGCTCCTGGATGTCGGGCGGGCGTGGACGATCCACGCGTCTCGCGGCATCGCTCGCGGCGCTCCGCGGGGTCTGCCTCATCGGCAGCGTCCCTCGCGCGCGGCGCGGTCGCTTCGGAAACGAATCCTCGGCTCTGATGCCATCCGGCCCTTTTGCTCGCAGCCTCGGCCGCACCGGCGGCCGATGCCAGGGCGAGGATAGATCCTCCTCCCCTGTGCAAAGGATAATGGTGAGCGAGCCGCCCCCTGGCAACTCCTTTGGTGTGGCAGTTTTGCGACTGATTCCTGCGAACGGCCTCAGGCGGGCGGCCAGGCGCCGGTCCGCCGGATCGCGGTCGCCGAGGCGGGGTCCGGGCGGTCGACGATGAGCGTCCAGGCGGGGAGCGCGGCATTCGCAAGGCCCCTGGCCCGGCTCGCGGGGATGCGCGCGCGCGAAAAGCTCTGCGCGGCCCGCGAGGCGGCGGCGGCGAGGCCGTAGCCCGGCCGGGCGATCACCGCCACGGGAAAGGTCGCGAAGATCGCGCGCCAGCGCCGCCAGCGATGGAGGGCGGGAAGATTGTCCTCGCCCATCAGCCAGACGAAGGCGACGCCCGGATGGCGGCGCTTCAGGGCGGTGAGCGTGTCGATCGTGTAGCGCGTGCCGAGCCGCGCCTCGAGATCGCTCACCACGATGCGCGGATGGCGCGCGGCCTCGCGCGCGGCGGCGAGGCGCGCCTCGTAGTCCGCGAGCGTGGCGGCGTCCTTCAGCGGGTTCTGCGGCGAGACGAGCCACCACACGGCGTGGAGGCCGAGATGGGCGAGGGCGACCTCGCTCATGCGGCGATGGCCGCGATGGGCGGGATTGAACGAGCCGCCGAGCAGCCCGATCCGCATGCCGGGGTTGGCGAATTCGCGCAACTGCCCTTCAGCCCCTCACCTGGCCCGAGCCGCGCACGACATATTTGAAGGTCGTGAGCTCGTTGACGCCGACGGGTCCGCGCGCATGGAGCTTTCCGGTGGCGATGCCGATCTCCGCGCCGAAGCCGAACTCGCCGCCGTCGGCGAACTGCGTCGAGGCGTTGACGAGAAGGATCGCGCTGTCGCATTCGCGCGTGAATCGTTCCGCCGCGGCGGCGTCCTGCGTGACGATGGCCTCGGTGTGCGCCGAGCCGTAGCGCGCGATATGGTCGAGCGCGGCCGAAACGCCGTCGACGATCCGCACCGAGATGATGGCGTCGAGATATTCGGTGCGCCAGTCCTCCTCGCTCGCCGGCTTCGCGGCGGGAAAGCGCCTCGCGACCTCCTCGTCGCCGCGGATCTCGCAGCCCGCCGCGGCGAGATCGGAGAGGATCGGCACGAGGTGGCTGTCCGCGACCGCGCGGTCGACGAGCAGCGTCTCGGCCGCGCCGCATATGCCGGTGCGGCGCATCTTCGCGTCGAGCGTCACCGCGCGCGCCATGGCGAGATCCGCCGCGCCGTCCACATAGACGTGGCAGATGCCCTCCAGATGCGCGAGCACGGGCACGCGCGCCTCCTCCTGCACGCGCGCGACGAGGCTCTTGCCGCCGCGCGGGACGATGACGTCGATGAACTCCGTCATGCCGGAGAGCATGACGCCGACGGCCGCGCGGTCCGTGGTCGGAACGAGCTGGATCGCGCCCGCCGGCAGCCCCGCCTCCTCGAGCCCCTCGACGAGGCAGGCATGGATGGCGGCGGAGGAGGCGCGCGCCTCCGAGCCGCCGCGCAGGATCGCCGCGCTCCCGGCCTTGAGGCAGATCGCGCCCGCATCCGCCGTCACGTTGGGCCGGCTCTCGTAGACGATGCCGACGACGCCGATGGGCACGCGCACGCGCGAGATCTCGAGCCCGTTGGGCCGCGTCCAGCGCGCGAGCACCGTGCCGACGGGGTCGTCGAGCTCGGCGATCGTCTCGAGCCCCTCCGCGACGGCCTCGAGGCGCTTGGCGTCGAGCGTCAGGCGGTCGAGAAGGGCGGGCGAGAGGCCGCGCGCGCGGCCCGCCTCGACATCGGCGGCGTTCGCGGCGAGAATCGCTTTCGTTCGGCTACGGATGATGGACGCCCCGGCGCGGAGCGCGCGGTCCTTCCTCTCGCGGGGAGCGAGCGAGAGCGCATGGGCCGCCGCCCGCGCGCGCGCGCCCATTTCGCGCATCAGCGCCGCGATGTCGCCGGTCGGAGCCGCTCGAAGGGTCACGGACATGGCTCCTTTCAACCCGTCTCGGGGCGCTGGGTCAAGACGAGGTCGTCGCGATGGATCATCTCGTCGCGGCCGCGATAGCCGAGCGCGTCCTCGATCTCGCCGCTCTTGCGGCCCTTGATGAGCGCCGCGTCCTCCGAGCCGTAGGCCGAGAGGCCGCGCGCGATCTCGCGGCCCTCGAGGTCGCAGACGCGCACCGCGTCCCCGCGCTGGAAGAGCCCTTCCACGGCCTTGACGCCGGCGGGCAGGAGGCTCATGCCGCGCTTCAGCGCCGCCACCGCGCCGTCGTCGATGGCGAAGCTGCCGAGCGGGCTCAAGGAGCCCGCGATCCAGGCCTTGCGCGCCGTGCGCGGGCTCGCCTCGGCGAGGAAGACGGTCGCGCGCGCCTCGCCCGTGGCGAGCCGGCGCACCGGATGCTCGGGCCGGCCGTCCGCGATGAGCATATGCGCGCCCGCGCCGACGGCGATGCGCGCGGCGAGGAGCTTCGTCGCCATGCCGCCGGAGCCCATGGCCTGCGCGGTCTTGGCGCCGGCCGCCGCCGCCATCGCCTCGATCTCGGGCGTGAGATGGGCGACGAGCGGCACGTGGGCCGCGCCCGCGTCGCGGTTGGGATCGCCGGTGTAGAGCCCGTCTATGTCGGAGAAGAGGATGAGGCAGTCGGCCGAGATCATCTGCGCGACGCGCGCGGCGAGGCGGTCATTGTCGCCGAAGCGGATCTCGTTCGTCGCCACCGTGTCGTTCTCGTTGACGACGGGCACGGCGCCGAGGCCCAGCAGCGTGCGCAGCGTCGCGCGCGCGTTGAGATAGCGCCGCCGCTCCTCCGTGTCCGACAGGGTGAGGAGGATCTGCGCGACGGTGAGCGAGAATCCTTCGAGCACGGACTGATAGGCGTGCGCGAGCTGGATCTGCCCGACGGCCGCCGCCGCCTGGCTCTCCTCTAGCTTCAGGACGCCCGTCGGCACGGCGAGGCGGCGGCGCCCGAGCGCGATGGCGCCGGAGGAGACGAGGACGACCTCCTTGCCTTCTGCGCGCAGGGCGGCGACATCCTCGGCGAGCGCCTTCAGCCAGTCGGCGCGCAGGCGGTTCGTCGCGCGGTCGACGAGGAGCGAGGAGCCGATCTTCACCACGACGCGCCTGGCGAGGCCGAGCACCTTCGCCGGCGTCAGGGCCTGCGCGGCGGAGGCAAGGCCGCTCATCGCGGGCTCCATTCGAGGTCGGGGGCGCTCGCGGCCTCCACCGCCGCGGCGCGCCGGCGCGCGATCTCGCCGAAGACCTCCTCGATGAGGCCCTTCACCCCCGCGCCGGAGACGCCCGAGACGCGATGCGCCTTGGCGCCGCAGGCCGCTTCCAGGGCGCGGGCGCGCTCCTCCACGACGTCCGGCGTCAGCGCGTCGGTCTTGTTCAGGGCGACGATCTCGGGCTTGGCGGCGAGCGCGGGCGAGTAGGCGGCGAGCTCTCCGCGCACGGTCCGATAGGCCGCGCCGACATCCTCCGCCGTGCCGTCGACGAGATGGACGAGCGCCGCGCAGCGCTCGACATGGCCGAGGAAGCGGTCGCCGAGCCCCGCGCCCTCGTGCGCGCCCTCGATGAGGCCGGGAATGTCGGCGATGACGGCGCGGGCCGTGCCGAGCTCCACGACGCCGAGCACCGGGTGCAGCGTGGTGAACGGATAATCCGCGACCTTCGGGCGCGCGCGGCTGACCGCCGACAGGAAGGTCGACTTTCCGGCATTGGGGAGCCCGACGAGGCCGGCGTCGGCGATGAGCTTCAAGCGCAGGCGGACGATTTTCTCGATGCCTGGATAGCCCGGCGTCGTGCGGCGCGGCGCGCGGTTGGTCGAGCTCTTGTAGTGCGCGTTGCCCATGCCCCCGTCGCCGCCGGCGGCGAGGAGGACGCGCATGCCCTCGCGGTCGAGATCGGCGACGAGCGTCTCGTCGTCCTCCTCGAAGATCTGCGTGCCGACCGGCACCGCGAGGACGATGTCGGCGCCGTCCGCCCCCGTGCGGTTCTGGCCCGCGCCCCCGCCGCCGTTCTTCGCGAAGTAGTGCTGCTGGTAGCGGAAGTCGATGAGCGTGTTGAGGTTCTCGCGCGCCTCGGCATAGACGTGTCCCCCGCGCCCGCCATTGCCGCCGTCGGGCCCGCCGAACTCGATGAACTTCTCGCGCCGAAAGCTGAGCGATCCCGGGCCGCCATTGCCCGAGCGGATCGTCACCTTGGCTTCGTCGAGGAACTTCATGGCGTCACATCGCAGGATCGGCCGGTAGCGTATGAAAGGCTTGCGGTCCCATGGTCCGCCGTCCCGCGCCCGAAGCGCGGGACGGCGCGGGACGAGGCGGGAGGCAGGCCATGCGGCGCGTCTCCAAGCGCCTCGTTCTCCACCATATATAGCGCGCCGGCCGCCCTTTTGTCCGGGCGGGCGCTGCCGGCCCGGCGGGGCCGCGGCGCGCGCGTCGAGGCACTCATGGCGTCACCCGTCCGCGAGCGGAAGAAGGACGCGCATCCCGTCCTCGCTCGGCGTGCCGGCGCGCGCGCCGCGAAGGCGTCCGCGCCATTCGGCCTGGGTCAGCTCCATCGCGCGCTCCGGCACCTCGGAGCCCCGCGCGCGGCACGCCTTGGCCCGGGGCGCCTCGTCCAGATAGCGGAAGCCGAGCTTCCCGAGGACGCGCGCCGAGGCGGCGTTCTCTTCGAAATGTCCCGCGCGGATGGCCGGCAGGTCGAAGACCGCGAAGCCGTAGTCGACGACCGCCTTGGCGGCCTCGCTCGCGAGCCCGCGGCCCCAATAGGGCTCGCCCAGCCAGTAGCCGAGCTCGACGCCCTCCTCGCGGACGTGGAGGCCGACGACGCCGATGAGCCCCTCGCCCGGGATGGCGATCGCGAAGATCTCGTGGCCGTGCTCGACGAGGCCGAAGCGGCATGCCGCGAGCCAGCTCCGCGCATCGTCGAGCGTGTAGGGCCAGGGCACGCTCGCGAGCATCGAGGCGACCTTCCAGTCGCCGACGAGCAGCGCAATGCGCGACGCGTCCGCCCGCTCGGGGCGGCGCAGCGTGAGTCGCGGTGTCTTCAGCGTGATGGCGGCCATGGCGGCTCCCTCGCATGTTCCAAGCTTCGAGGGAGCGGGCGCCGGCGCCCGGGGCAAAAATTTAGGGAGATGGCGGTCCATCTCCCTCGAGACCTTCGGATCGCCACCCTGTCGGCGGCGACCGTTCGGTTCGCCGCTTAGTTTTCCGCGTCCGCCATCGGGTCTACGGAGACGTAGATCCGGCCGAGACGGCCGCGGCGGAAATTCACGCGACCGGTCGCGGTCGCGAAGAGCGTGTGGTCCTTGCCGAGGCCGACATTGCGCCCGGGATGCATCTTCGTGCCGCGCTGGCGCACGAGGATGTTGCCCGCGAGGACGGACTCGCCGCCGAAGCGCTTCACGCCGAGGCGCTGGGCGTTGCTGTCGCGCCCGTTGCGCGAGGAGCCGCCTGCCTTCTTGTGAGCCATGGATCTCTCCTCAGCCTGCGGAAATCTCGGTGATCTTCAGCGCCGTCAGGGGCTGACGATGCCCATTGCGGCGACGCGAATTCTTGCGCCGGCGCTTCTTGAAGACGATGACCTTGCGCCCGCGCGTCTGCTCGACCACCTCGGCCGAGACCGTGGCGCCCGCAACGAGCGGCGCGCCGATCTTCGCCTCGCCCTCGCCGCCGATCATCAGCACCTCGGAGAGCTCGACTTTGGCGCCCGGCTCGGCCTCGAGCTTCTCGACGAAAAGGACGTCGTCCTTGGCGACGCGGTATTGCTTTCCGCCCGTCTTGACCACCGCGAACATGACCGTCCCCGTAAGAGATGCAAAGGCGCGACGCCGCGCCGGCCGCGGCCCCACGGGCCCAGCCAAGGAGCGCGGACTATACCGGCGAACGCCCGCAAGTCAAGAAAAGGCCGGGGCGCGGGAGCGCCTCAGAAGAACTCCTCGAGGCCCGGTATGCGGGAGAGCACCTGGGCGGTCGTCTCGTCGCCGGCATGGGCGCTCGCGAACTCGGCGAAGCGGGCGACGAAGGTGCCGACCTCGTTCGGCGGCAGCCCGACGCGGGCGAGGCGGGCGAGGGATTTCAGCTCCTTCAGCCGTCGCGCCCGGCGCATGTCGAGCCGCGCGGCGATGCCCTCGAAGGGCTCGACGCCGGCGCGGTCGCTGGCGGTCGCGAGGAGATGCTCGGCGTCGGGCAGCTTCTGCAGGAAGGCCTGGGCCTCCTCGCGCCCCACATGGGCCTTCACGAGCTCGAGGAGGCTCGCGACCGCCCGGCGCGCCCGCGCCTGGGAGAGCGCGTGGCGCTCCGCGGTGAGCGTGACGAATTCCTCGATGCGCATGAACATGCCCGTCACGGTGGCTGACGGGCGGACGATAAGGGCAAGTCCGCGAGACCGTCAAAGGCCGCGGCCGCGGAAAAAAATGCGGCCTCCGCACGCTGGGGGCGCGAATGCGGAGGCCGCGGACGCGCGAAGGTGGGGCGTTCGGGGAAATCGCGCGTCGAACTCAACCTAGTAGGTCGTGCTGCCGGAGCCGGCCGGCGACTGCTCGTTCGAGGGCGGCGCGTAGATCGGCGACGACTCCGTGGGCGCCGCCGTGCCCGGCGCCTGCTCGTCGCGCGTCACGTCCGGCGACGGACTGCCCATCGAGCGGCGGAAGAGCTCCGGATGCTGCGAATAGAGCTGGTCCGTCGCGCGCACCTCGTATTTCGGGAGCGCCTTGATCTCGTCGAGCGACATGGCCTCTAGGGTGAAGCCGCCGGCGCCCTGCTCGAGCGTGACGTCGCGCGCCTCGATGCGCACATGGCTCTCGCCGAGCCCGAGGAAGCCGCCATAGGCGAGGATCACGGCCTCGACATGGCCGTCGTCGTCGAGGACGAAATCGTCGATATTGCCGACCTTCTGTCCGTTCTCGTCATTGACCTCCGAGCCGATGATGTCCTGCGGGCTCATCTCGGCGAAAGCGTCCGGAGCGTCGTCCTGGACCTGCCGGGTCAGATCGAGTCCCGAGGGGCTCGACTGGCCGTCGCCATAGGTCGCCGCGGAATCGCCCGAGTCCATCGGCGATTGGGATCGCCCGTACGCGTCGCTCGACGCCGACCGGTCGTACGCCGTCGCGTCGGCGGCCGGGCCCTGCGACAGAAGGTGCGAGGAGGCGAGCCGCGATCCCATGTCGTCGGTCCATGCCGGCATCTCCTCGGCCTGCGAGAGGCGCATGGTCTTCAGCGAGACGCTCTGCGAGCCGGAGGCCGTCTGGAACTCGGAGGCGTCGATTCGCACCTTCGTCTCGCTGTCGAGCGCGACGATCACGCTTTGGACGGAGTCGCTGTCGTCGACGACCAGGTCGGCGATGTCGCCGACGGCCTTGCCTTGCGCGTCGAGCACCTGCGCGCCGATCAGGCTCTTCGCGTCGACATTGGCGAACGGGCCGCTGTTGTAGCTCTCGCCGCCGAGGCTGCCCGTGGATTGCTGCGGCGCATTGCCGGGCATGATGTCGGCGGGCGTTTGACCGCCGTTCGGGATGGCGTCGGTGGCGTTCGTCCCCGCCGCGCCGCTGCCCGGATCGGCCGGGTCGACATTGTCCGCCGCGACCGCCATGGCGCCGAACATCGCGGCGGCGCAGGCGGTGCTGAGTAGGAAGTTGCGCATCGTCTCTCTCCAAACCTTGGTGAAACACCGGCTGCCCAGTCCTGCTCGCCCGAAGGCGGCATCGACCAGCCTGCACTTCAATTGGCCTGCCGTCCCTGTTCATCAAGCTCGCTTAACGCAATTTTACAATATAAAACTTCGTAATTCTAAATTCCTGGATAGATTAAATCGTGATTATTACGGGAAGTGCTTAGCAAGAAAGACGACAATCCGAATCGCGCGCTTAAAATACTTTAACATTACAGAAGCTGCCGGGCGGGGGTCTCGCGGCCGGCTCTTCGGCCGGGCGCGGCCCGGTCTCCCGAGCGCCGCCAGCCCAGTGGAAACGATCCGTGCGTGCAAAGGTTCCGGCGCGAGCGGGCCCGCGGGACGGCGAGCCCGTCACGACGTCTCCGGCCCGCTCGAATAGAGGTGGTCGCCGGCGGAGGGACGATAGGTCGGCATGTCCTTGAGGTCCGACTCCAGAAGGTCCTCGCACCTCAGCCCTTCCGGGCCCGGCCGGTTTCCGAAGGCCTCCGCGGACAGGCGGATGCGCCGCTTCCAGACGCCGAGAAAGCCGTCGGTCAGAAGGATCACGGCCTCGACGCGGCCGTCGGCATCCAAGACGAGATCGTCGACCCTGCCGATGCGCCGGCCCTTGGCGTCGCGGACGACGGCGCCGACGACGGTCGCGGGCTCGGCACCCGAAAAGACGTCCGACGTCTCGAGCAGAATTTCGGGCCCGGAGGGCGCAGCCTCGCCGGCCGTCGGGGGCACATGCCGTGCGGGCGCGGATCGTTCCAGGCCCGGGGCGGGCGGGATGGCGCCGTCGTCGACCGCCGGGGCCTGGCTCGCGGCGAGGGCCACCGAGCAGAGCGTGGAAATCATGAGCTTGCGCATGGATCTGGCCTCCCTGCTTCGAGGTCCCCTTTGCGCTCCCGCCGAAATCCTTTCCGGCCGGGCACGACCCACAGGTGGGCCGCGCGCGACGGCATCTCAAGTTAATATCCGTTGAATTGAGCATAAAACTCCGTAATGTTCCTAGAAATACGTATTATGGCGCAAATAAGAACGAGAATGCCACATTCGAGATTGAGAGATATTGCCATGGTGTTCATAAGTTGTATTTATTAAAGACGACTCATATCGGTCAGTATCGAAACAATTTCAGGATATATACAGTAAAACTGGAACATATGTCTGGGCGCTTGCAAGGGGGCGGGAGTTCTGGCGCCGGGCCGCGCCCGGGTGGATGATCGCGCGCCATGAAAAAGGTCGCCGCATCTCGTGAGGGGGCGTCCCGCCGCCGCGCGGCGCGCGCGGAGCCGGACGCGCCGCTGCCGCCGCCGCTCGCCGCCTTCTTCCGCGTCCGCGGCTGGTCGCTGCGTCCGCACCAGGCCGGCGTGCTGCGGGAAGCGCGCGCGGGGCGCTCGGTGCTGCTCGTCGCGCCGACGGGCGGCGGCAAGACGCTCGGCGGCTTCCTGCCGAGCCTCGTCGCCCTTGCCGCGCCGCGCCCGGAAAGCGCGCGCGGCCTTCACACGCTCTACGTCTCGCCTCTGAAGGCGCTCGCCGCCGACATCGAGCGCAATCTCGCCGTGCCGATCGCAGAGGCGGGAATCGCGGCGCGCCTCGCCCTGCGCACGGGCGATACGCCGCCTGCGGAGCGTCAGCGCCAGATGCGCACGCCCCCGGACATTCTTCTCACGACGCCCGAGCAGCTTGCGCTCCTGATCGCGTCCGAGGGAGCCGAGCGCGTCCTCGCGAGCCTCGAGGCCGTGGTGATCGACGAGCTGCACGCGCTCGCGGGCACGAAGCGCGGCGAGCTTCTCGCGCTCGGCCTCGCGCGGCTCTCGCGCCTCGCGCCGGGCGCGCGCCGCCTCGGGCTCTCCGCGACGGTGAAGCATCCGGACGCGCTGCGGGCCTATCTCGTGCCGCAAAGGGAGGGCAGCCTCGCGCTCGCGAGCCTCGTCGAGGGCAGGCCCGGCGCGCCGCCCGATGTCGAGGTGCTCGCCTCCCGCGAGATCATTCCGTGGTCGGGCCATACCGCGCGCCACGCCATGGCCGAGGTCTACGAGCGCATCGAAGCCGCGAGCCTCACGCTCGTCTTCGTCAACACGCGCTCGCAGGCCGAATACGCCTTTCAGGAGCTCTGGCGCCTCAACGAGCGCGCGCTGCCCATCGCGCTCCATCACGGCTCGCTCTCCGGCGAGCAGCGCCGCCGCGTCGAGGCCGCGATGGCGGCGGGCTCGCTGCGGGCCGTGGTGTGCACCTCGACGCTCGATCTCGGCATCGACTGGGGAGGGGTCGACCTCGTCATCCATCTCGGCGCTCCCAAGGGCGCGAGCCGCCTTCTCCAGCGCATCGGGCGCGCGAACCACAGGCTCGACGAGCCCTCGCGGGCGATCCTCGTGCCCGGCAACCGCTTCGAGGCGCTCGAATGCGAGGCGGCGCGCGAGGCCGCCGTCGCGGGCACGCTCGACGGCGAGCCGCCGCGCCCCGGCGGGCTAGACGTCCTCGCCCAGCACGTTCTCGGCACCGCCTGCGCGGGGCCTTTCGACGCCGACGCTCTCTATGCGGAGGTTCGGACCGCCGCGCCCTATGCCGGGCTCGCGCGCGCGCGCTTCGACCGCGTGCTCGATTTCGTCGCCCATGGCGGCTACGCGCTCAAATCCTACGAGCAGTTCCGCCGCATCCGTAAGGGGCCGGACGGCCTCTACCGCATCGCCCATCCCGCCGTGAAGCGCATCTACCGCATGAATGTGGGCACCATCATCGAGGCGCCGCGCATAAAGGTGCGGCTCGTGGGGCGCGCGGCGAAGACGGGCCGCCCCCTCGCGCGCGGCGGGCGCGTCCTCGGCGAGGTCGAGGAATATCTCGTCGAGACCCTGCGGCTCGGCGACACCTTCCTCTTCGCCGGCCACATCCTGCGCTTCGAGGGGCTGCGCGAGACCGAGGCGATCGTCACGCGGGCCAATGCGAGCGAGCCGATGGTGCCCTCCTGGATCGGCGGGAAGTTTCCGCTCTCGACCTTCCTCGCCGAGCGCGTGCGCGAGATCATCCACGACGAGGCCGCCTGGCCGCGTCTTCCCGCCCAGATCGCCGAATGGCTCGCGATCCAGAAGACGCGCTCGCGCCTTCCGGGCCCGGACGATCTCCTCGTCGAGACCTTCGCGCGGGGCGAGCGCTTCCACCTCGTGACCTATCCCTTCGAGGGGCGGCTCGCGCACCAGACGCTCGGCATGCTGCTCACGCGCCGGCTCGAGCGTCTCGGCGCGCATCCCCTGGGCTTCGTCGCGAACGACTATTCCCTCGCCGTCTGGGCGCTCGAGGACATGGGCCGCCTCGACCTGGAAGCGCTCTTCGAGGAGGACATGCTGGGCGACGATCTCGAGGCCTGGCTCGCCGAGTCGGCGCTCCTGAAGCGCACCTTCCGCCAATGCGCGGTCATTGCCGGGCTCATCGAGCGCCGCTTTCCGGGCGCGGAGAAATCGGGACGCCAGGTCACCTTCTCCTCCGATCTCATCTACGACGTGCTGCGCCGGCACGAGCCCGGCCACATCCTGCTCGAGGCGGCCTACGAGGATGCGTCGCGGGGCCTTCTCGACATCGCCCGCCTCGGCATGCTTCTGAAGCGGGTGAAAGGGCGAATCGTGCATCAAAGGCTCGCGCGCGTCTCGCCCATGGCCGTGACGGCGCTGCTGGAGATCGGCCGCGTGCCGGTCCACGGCGCCGCCGGCGAGGCGCTGCTGCGCGAGGCTTCCGAGGATCTCATCGCGGAAGCCACGGGAGGCGGCTGAGGGTGGAGCACATGTCGGGCAAGGCGACGGCGCTGAATCTCTCGCTGTGCGGCATGGAGCTCGCGCTCGATCCCGCGGGCGCGCTCTACGTTCCCGCCGAGCGCACGCTCGTCGTGTCGGACCTGCACCTCGAAAAGGGCTCCTATTTCGCGGCGCGCGGCCAGCCGCTGCCGCCCTATGACAGCCTCGACACGCTCGCCCGTCTGGAGGGCGCGCTCGCCCGTCACGACGTCGCGCGCGTGGTGAGCCTCGGCGACGGCTTTCACGATGCCGAAGCCGGCGTGCGGATGGCGCCGGCCGTCGCCGGGCGCCTTGCGGGCCTTCTCGCGCGCGTCGACTGTGTATGGATCGCGGGGAACCACGATCCCGCGCCGCCCGCCTTCCTGGGCGGCCGGCGCGTCGCGGAGTTCGGTCTCGGCGCGCTCGCGCTGCGCCACGAGCCGGCGCGGGGCGCGCTCGGCGAGGTGGCCGGGCATCTCCACCCCTGCGCGGGCCTGACGCTCCGTGGGCGTCGCTTGCGGCGGCGCTGCTTCGTCGCCGACGGGGAGCGCCTGCTCATGCCGGCCTTCGGCGCCTATGCGGGTGGGCTCGATGTCGGCGAGCCGGCGATCGCGGAGCTCTTCGGGCGCGGCGGCTTCACGGCGTTCCTTCTCGGGGACGCGGTCTATCCGATCCCCTCCGCGCGCCTCCTCGCGCCGGGCGAGGCCCAGCCCGCCTGGCGCCTTTCGGGCGGCCTCAGCGGATGAGGAGCGCGGCGAGGCTCGCGCCGAGCGCGCCGACGACGAGGACCGTCAGCGGCACCCTGAGGCCGGGATACCAGGCCGGCGCTCCGCCGCGCGCCGTGAGGCGCAGATCGGAGACGAGAAGGGCGAGGAAGGCGGCGATGAGAATGCCGAGCTGGATCGCGCGGTCCTCGACCGTGAGCACGCCCCAGACGAGGAGCGCGGGAACGACCGAGACGGCGAGCGAGGCGAAGCCGGGTCCCGGCGCGGCCGCCATGGCGAGGCCCCAGCGCACGCCGCCGATGAAGACGAGAAGCAGCGCGCCGAGCATGATCTCGGTGCCGATGGCGAAGGATTTGAGGCCCGCATCGCCGAGCCAAGCGGCGACCGCGAGGACGACGATGGGCAGCGCTCCGAGATAGCCGAGCGCCGCGGCGGGCTGGGGGATCGGATGGGATGTGCCGCCGGGCGCCGGCCCGACCGCAGGCGGAACGTCCTTGGGCACGTCGCGCAGGAATGTCGCAGCTTCGCTCATGGCTGGCCTCCCGACCGAGGGCGCTGAGATCGCAACATGACGCAACGTGGCTAAGGTGGGACGGGCGGAGGCGGGCGGCAACGCGCCCGAGAGTCGCAGCCGGCTCAGCGCTGCCGCAGGGCGAGGTTGGCGACGAAGCCGAGCGCGGCGGCGAGCGCGATGACGATGAGGCCGTAGAGATAGGGCAGGTCGTGCGCGAGACGGTAGATCGTGCGCTCGAGCCCGGTCTTGTCGATCTGGAACGAGAAGGTCTGCGCGTCGAGAATCCTGCCGTCCTGCATGAGATAGACGGTGCCGTCGTAATTGCCGACGGGCGCGTTGGCGGGGATCGGGATCTGCGTGTGGAAGAGATTGGCGCGCAGGATCACGCTGCCGGACGCCTCCATGTAGAGGCCTTCCTCGCTCTTGCGCCGGACGAGCGCCTCCTCGTAGGGCCGGAAGGCGAGGGGGCCGGCTCCCGCATCCGAGACGCTCGTGCCGGAGACCGGCCGGGGATTGAGAAATTCCGCGCCGATCCCGTGGCGGCGCAGGCGCGGGCGCGAGGCGATCTCGAGGAGCGGGCGGTTCGAGGCCACGAAATAGTAGCTCGGCATCGGCTCGAAGGTCACCGCGTGGCGGTTCACGAAGATGCCGGCGACGCGCTCCTTCTTGCGCACGGTGATGGGATAGGAGGGGCCTCGCACCACGAGCACGATGTCGTGGCGCGTCGTGATGATGGGATCGTCCGACTCGAAGGTCCCGTAGCAGAGGATCTGCGTCCCCGTGAAGCTCGAGGTGATGGCTATGGCGTGCTCGGAGAGATCGACCAGCACCGAATCGGCGCGGGCGGGCGCGGCCGCGAGGGCGACGCCGAGGAGCGACGCGGCGAGCGCCGCGATGCCGCGCGCCGTTCCCATCAGCCGAGGCCCGCGCTGGTGAGGTCGTAGAGGTCGGCGGGCGTCGCGAAGAGATCGAAGGCGAGCCTCCCCGAGACGAGGAGGACGAGAAGCGCGAGGAGCGCGCGCAGCTGCGCCCCGATGAGCTTGGCGCCGGCCCGCACGCCGAACTCGGCGCCGACGACGCCGCCCACGATGAGGATGAGCGCGAGCACGCCGTCGACCGCCTGGTGGTTGATCGCGTGCATGTACGAGTTGAAGGCCGTGATGAAGATAATCTGGAAGAGCGAGGTGCCCACGACCACATTCGTCGGCATACGGAGAAGATAGATCATGGCGGGCACCATGACGAAGCCCCCGCCGACGCCCATGATGGCCGCGAGCACGCCCACGAGCATGCCGATCAGCAAAGGCGGGATGACGCTGATGTAGAGCTTGGAGCGGCGGAAGCGCATCTTGAAGGGCAGCGCGTGGAACCAGGCATGGTGGCCGCCGCGCCCGCGCCCGCCGCGGCGCTCGGCGCGCAGCGCGTTGACGCTCTCCCACATCATGAGCCCGCCGATGACGCCGAGGAACACGACGTAGACGAGCGAGATGAAGAGGTCGATCTGGCCGAGGCGCTGGAGATAGTCGAAGAGCAGGATGCCGAAGACCGAGCCGACGATGCCGCCCGCGAGCAGCACGAAGCCCATGCGGAAATCGACGCTGCCGCGCCGCGTATGGGCGATGGCGCCGGAGATCGAGGAGGCGATGATCTGGTTGAGCCCGGTGCCCACCGCGACGGGCGGGGGAACGCCGTAGAAGATGAGGAGCGGCGTCAGCAGGAAGCCGCCGCCGACGCCGAACATGCCCGACAGGAACCCCACCGCCCCCCCCAGCCCGAGCAAGAGGAGGATGTTCGCGGACATCTCCGCTATGGGGAGATAGATCTGCATGCCGCGGCGTGCCGTCGCCTTCGGGAAAGGTCCGCGACGTGTGGGACGAGACCCCGGCGGCGGTCGTGGCCGCCGCTCATGACCCCGTTCATGTTCGAGGGGACCTGCCAATGGAAGCGACCCTGGCGCCCCGGGCGCCGAGGTCCCGCCGTGGGTAGCACGCGCGTCGCCTCTTGCCTAGAGCGGCCGCGCGTGGGGCCGCGGAACATTTTTCGCCGGCGCGCCGGCGCGGGGGCGTTCCGGTCCGCGCGTCAGGGCGCGCTCGGCGCGGCGAGGCGTCCCTCGATCTCCGCCGTGAGACCGTCCGGCACGGCGAGGCCCTGGTCCGTCGCATAGGCGCGCAGGGCGTCGAGCGTGCGCTGATCGAAGAGACCGTCCGCAGGCCCCGTATAGAAGCCGAGATCCTTGAGGCGCGACTGGAGGTGCGTGATCTCCTCGCTCGACACCGCATCGGCGGCCGGCGTCGGCTCGTCATTGGCCTCGGGCTCGGCCGGAGCGGGCTTCCACTTCGCGACCTCGGCGTCGAGGCGCGCGAGCGTGTCGGCCGTGAGGCGCTTGGCGACGTCGTTGCGCTGGACGGCCGCGTCCGCATCTCCCCGCGAGGCGGCGATCGCGTACCAGCGATAGGCGCCTTCCGGATCGGGCGCGCCGAGCCGACCGCCCGCCAATATGACGGCGAGATTGTACATAGCGTCGGTCACGCCCTGGTCGGCCGAGCGGCGGAACCAGGAGGCCGCCGTCTTCCAGTCCTCGGCGACGCCCTTGCCGCTCGCATAGAGGACGCCGAGATTGTACATCGCCTTGGTGTTGCCGCTCTTGGCCGCCTCCTCGTAGAAGCGCCGCGCGGCCTTGACGTCCGCATCCACGTAGCGCCCGTTCTCGTAGAAGATCGCGAGGCGGTACTGCGCCGGCGCATAGCCCCGGTCGGCGGCATCCTTCAGAAGCTCAATGCCGCGCGGCAGATTGCGCACCACGCCGCCGCGTTCCTGCAGATAGACGAGGGCGGCCGCGTAGCGCTCCTTCGCCGAAAGCGGCGCGACGAGCACGGGCGAGCCCGATGCGAGCGGCGGCTGAGCCGGCGACGGGGCATCGTCCGCCGTCGGAGCAGGCGCGGGTCCGTCGGCGACCAGGGGCGGCGCGGAGCTGTCGGGCTCCGACGGATCGGCGGCCGGCGACGCGTCGGTCGCGTCCGCGGCGGAGCTCGGATCCGGCCGCACCGCCTCGGCGACGGGAGCCTTCGGCGTCGGGCCCGAATCGCGCGGGGAGAAGAGCGGCCCGACGATGAACCAGCCCACGACGAGAAGCGCCGCGGCGACGCCCAGGATGAGCAGGACGAGGATGAGGGGATTGCCGCTCGTCTCCTCGTCGCCCTCGGCCTCCTCGGCGCGCTCCTCCGCATGGCGGGGCGCGCGTCCCTTGAAGAGGTTCTTCGACTGGGCGGCCTGGGCGACGCGGCGCGCCTCGGCGAGAAAATGATCGCCCTCCGGAACGGGCCGGTCGCCGGTGCGCGGTCCGGGCGGAATGAGGTCCACGAGCGAGGCGATGTCGCGCGCCGCCGAATCGCCGTCCCCCGCCTTGTCGTCGGCCGGCCCGCTGCGAAGCACGGGCTCCTCGGCGTCGAACGGCTTCGCCGCGCCCGCCGGGGGGGCCTGCGTCGGCTGGCGCACGAAGCCCGCAAGCGATTCCTCGTCTCTATCTTCCGCGCGCGTCGCGGCGAGATCCGAATCGAGCACGTCCTCGTCGACCGCGGACGATTCGTCGTCGTCCTCCTCGACGAGATCGTCGAGCATGTCCTCGATCTCCGGCTCGACGGGCGGCATCGCCGCGACCGGCGGCGGCTCGAAGCGGGGCGGAGGGGGGATGTGCGCCTCGGGCCTCGGCGGAGGCGCGTCGTCGCCTTCGGAAAGGCGGCGCTCCTCGAGCGCGACGAGCTTTTCGAGGAGGCGCTCGATTCGCGCATCGTTCTCGGCGATGGCGCCCGCCTGGCGCTTCTCACCCTCGTCCACGCGCGTGCGCAGGGCGTCGACCGAGGCGCTGACGCCGGCGACGGCATCCTTGGCCTCGTTGCGGATCTCGGCGAGCCGCCCGCTCAGCTCCTTGGTGCGCGCCTCGAGGCCGCGCTCGGCGCGGGCGAAGAGCTCGCCGAACTTCTCGTCGAGCTCCTCGACGGACCGCTTATGGCGCTCGGCGGCGGAATCGATCCGCCCAGAGAGCTCGACGAGCGTCTTCTCGAGCGCCTGCTCGAGCTCGCCCATCAGGCGGTCGGTGATGTCGCCCTTGAGCGCGGCGAGATCCTTGTGCTGAACGGAAGAGGCGGCCTCGGCGCGCGCCTCCTGCGCCGCGCTCTCGAGAGCCTCCAGGCGCGCCTTCTGCTCGGCGAGCGCCGTGAGCGCATCCTCCCGCGCGCGGTCGAGCGCCGACGAAATCTCGACGAGGCGCTCGGCGCCGCCGCCGCCCTCCGCGGGCGGATTCCCGGTCGTCAGATCCTCGATCCGGGCGGCGAGCTTCGCCACTTCCTGCTCGACGGTGCGAAGCGTGGTCGCGCGCCTGAGGTCGAGCGAGTCGACGCGGTCGGCAAGGCCGGCCACGCGCGCCGAAAGCGCGGTCATGGCCTCCTCGCGCGCGCCGCCTCCCTCGCCGCCGGACTCCTCGAGCTCCTGCAGCGCCTTCCTGAGCTCGGCGACATTGGTGTTGTTGCGCCGCTCGGCCGCCTCGACGTGCTTGGCCAGCGTGCGCAGCGCCTTTTCGAGGGGACCGATTCGGGCCTCGACGCCCTCGGGAGTCGCCTGGCGCTCGATCGCCTTCACATGCTGGACCGCGCGGCGGACGGTGGTCTCCGCGGCCTTGAGGCGCTCCTCCTGGCGCGCGGTCTCGCGGTCGCGCTCGTCCTCGCTGCGCGCGAGCCGCCGGATGACGCCGTCCACGGCCTGGTCGATTCCCGAGATGGTGAGGGTCGAGCGGCGGTCGAGGGCGTCGATGCGGCGGGCGATCTCGCGCACCTCCTCGACGAGGTTCTCGGGCTGCGCGCCGGGCGCCTCGGCGGCACGCGGCCGGGTGCGCGCGAGCACCTCGCGCTCCAGCCATTCCGCCAGGGTGAGGCCGGCCGCGCGCGCGGCACGCTCGGCGGCCGCCCGCACGTCGGGATCGATGCCGTCGATGCTCCAATGATCCTCGCCGGTCATCGGCCTTTGCGCTTGTGTGTTCTGCACAGGGAGCCCACCCATCCCTTGGAGTCGACCCTACGATGTCGACCCCAATCTAGTGGCATAGTTGCGACCCTGTCACAAGATATAGGCGTACGTCACTTGTGGATTGCCCGGTCACCCGCAGGATTCCGCGGTTTTGCTCCGCTGCAAGCTTGCCTTCGGAGGACGGGGCACGGCAAGCCGGCGATTCGTTCAGGTTGACCATTACGTTAACGTCAAGTACGCTCCTTCCGTCACGGCCGCCGCTCCGTCTGCCTTCCGGAGAGATAGTCTGCTAGGCTCGGCCGTCTCGCGTATCCAGTCGCAGCCCCCCGGACCTGGATGGCCTTCATGAGCGAGCAATTCACCATCAGCCAGCTTGCCGCCGAATTCGGCGTCACCGCCCGCGCCATGCGCTTCTACGAGGATCGCGGGCTCCTCTCGCCCGCGCGGCGCGGCCAGGCGCGCATCTATTCGCGCCGCGACCGCGCCCGCCTCGCCCTCATCGTGCGGGGCAAGCGGGTCGGCTTCTCGCTCACCGAGATCGGCGAGATGCTCGACCTCTACGACCTCAAGGACGGGCAGGAGACGCAGCTCAAGACCGCGCTCGAGAAATTCCGTGCGCGGCTCGTCGCGCTCGAGGAGCAGCGGCACGACCTCGAGGCCTCGATCGAGCAGCTCCGCCAGACCTGCGCGCTCGTCGAGGAGATGCTCCAGAACAAGGACGAGGCCAAGCGGCGCGTCCTCGTGGGCTACGCCGTCCAGCCGTCGAACGCGAGCTGATCGCCCGCCCGGCGACCGCGCCACGAGGGCCGGCGCCGCGAAAAGGGAGAAACACATGACGATCTACAAGGCGCCCCTCGCCGATTTCTCGTTCCTCTTCGACCGCGTCCTACGTCTCGACGCCCTTTCGAACGTGCCCGGCTTCGCCGAGGCGAGCGGCGACACGCGCGGCGCCATCCTCGAGGAGGCCGGAAAGCTCTCGGAAGGCGTCCTCCTGCCGCTCAACGAATCGGGCGACCGCGAAGGCTGCCGCTACGATGCGAAGACGCACAGCGTCACCACGCCCAAGGGCTTCAAGGAAGCCTATCGTCAGTTCACGGAAGGCGGCTGGTCCGGTCTCGCCTCCGATCCCGACTATGGCGGCCAGGGCCTTCCCGCCGTGCTCGCGCTCGCCGTCAACGAGATGGTGGTGGCGACGAACTGGTCCTTCGCCATGTATCCGGGCCTCAGCCACGGCGCCTATTCCGCGATCCACACCCACGGCAGCGAGGAGCAGAAGGCGACCTATCTGCCGAAGCTCGTCGCGGGCGAGTGGTCGGGCACGATGAACCTCACCGAGCCGCAATGTGGGACCGATCTCGGGCTCATCCGCACCAAGGCCGAGCCCCAGAAGGACGGCAGCTACCGCATCACCGGCACGAAGATCTGGATCTCGGGCGGCGAACAGGATCTCACCGCGAACGCGATCCATCTCGTCCTTGCCCGGATAAGCGGCGCGCCCGAGGGCATCAAGGGCATCTCGCTCTTCATCGTGCCGAAGTTCCTGGTGAACGCCGACGGCACGCTGGGCGCGCGCAACGGCGTCTTCTGCGGCGGCCTCGAGGAGAAGATGGGCATCC
This sequence comes from Alphaproteobacteria bacterium, assembly GCA_024236075.1. Lineage (GTDB taxonomy): Bacteria > Pseudomonadota > Alphaproteobacteria > JACAEB01 > JACAEB01 > JACAEB01. The sequence continues at coordinate 213,457 of JACKLE010000002.1, forward strand.
ACGCCAACGCGACCTGCGTGATGAACTACGAGGGCGCGACGGGCTATCTCATCGGCGAGCCCCACAAGGGCATGCGCGCCATGTTCACGATGATGAACGAGGCGCGGCTCGGCGTGGGGCTGCAGGGCCTCGCCATCTCCGAGATCGCCTATCAGAACGCGGTCGCCTTCGCGCGCGAGCGGCTGCAGGGCCGCTCGCTCACGGGACCCAAGAATGAAGGCGGGCCCGCCGATCCCATCATCGTGCATCCCGATGTGCGCCGCATGCTGATGGATGTGCGCGCCTTCAACGAGGGCGCCCGCGCGCTCCTTCTGTGGACCGGGCTCTGGGGCGATCTCGAATACCGCTCCTCCGACGCGAAGACGCGCGAGAAGGGCGGCGACTACATGGCCCTGCTCACGCCCGTGCTCAAGGCCTATTTCACCGATCAGGGCTTCCAGAGCGCCGTCACCTGCCAGCAGGTGCTCGGCGGCTCGGGCTTCACCAAGCATTTCCCCATAGAGCAGTTCGTTCGGGATGCGCGCATCGGCATGATCTACGAGGGCGCGAACGGCATTCAGGCGCTCGACCTCGTCGGCCGCAAGCTCGCGCAGAACGGCGGGCGCGCGCTCTTCGCCTTTCTCGCCGATGCGGGCGAGGTCGCCGACGCCCTCGTCGCGCGGCCCGAGTTCAAGGCCTATGGCGACCGCCTGCACGAGACGCGCAAGTTCCTCGAGGACGCCACCAAATGGCTCATGGAGAACGCGCTCGCAAATCCCGACCACGCGGGCGCCTCGTCCTACGACTATCTCTATCTCACCGCCTATGTGGCGCTCGGTCTCGTCTGGGGACGGATGGTCCTCGCCGCGCGCAAGGCCCTCGACGAGGGCGCGGGCGAGAAGGCCTTTTTCGAGGCGAAGCTGGTGACGGCGCGCCATTTCTTCGAGCGCGTCCTGCCCGCCGCGCAGGTTCACGCCGTGCGCGCCAAGGCCGGCGCCGACGGGCTGATGGCGCTCGCGGCGGAGGCCTTCTGATGTCGGCGCTCTCGGTTCCGCCGCCCGACTGGATGAGCGAGGAGGTCGCGATCTTCCGCGAGCAGACCTTGCGCTTCTTCGAGCGCGAGCTCGCGCCCCACAACGAGAAATGGCTGGAGCAGGGACGGGTCGACCGCTGGGCCTGGGAGAAGTCGGCGCAGGCGGGGCTCCTCTGCGCCTCCATGCCGGAGGAATATGGCGGGGCCGGCGGCAATTTCGCCCACGAGCAGATGATCTACGAGGCCATGCTCGAGGCGGGCGTCGAGGGCTTCGGCATCTCGCTCCACAACGCCATCGTCGCGCCCTACATACTTCATCATGGCACGGAGGAGCAGAAGCGGCGCTGGCTGCCGAAGCTCGCGAGCGGGAAGCGCGTCGCCGCCATCGCCATGACCGAGCCGGGCACGGGCTCGGACCTCCAGGCCGTGCGCACGACCGCGCGGCGCGACGGCAACCAATACGTCATCAACGGCCAGAAGGTCTTCATCACCAACGGCCAGACGGCGGACCTCGTCGTCGTCGTCGCGAAGACGGACCCGGCCGAGGGCGCCAAGGGCGTCTCGCTCCTCGTCGTCGAGACCGACGAGGTCGAGGGCTTCCGCCGCGGGCGCAACCTCAAGAAGCTCGGCATGAAGTCGCAGGACACGTCCGAGCTCTTCTTCGACGATGTGCGCGTGCCGACGGAAAATCTTCTGGGCACGGAGGAGGGGCAGGGCTTCTTCCAGCTCATGAGCGAGCTGCCGCAGGAGCGCCATCTCATCGGCATCCAGTCCATGGCCGCGATCGAGCGCGCGCTGTCGCTGACGCTGGCCTACGTCAAGGAGCGCCAGGCCTTCGGCAGGCGCCTCCTCGATTTCCAGAACACGCAGTTCAAGCTCGCCGAATGCAAGACCGAGGCGACGATCGCGCGCGTCTTCACCAATCATTGCACGGGTGAGCTCATAGCGGGCCGCCTCGACGCCGCCACCGCCTCCATGTCGAAATACTGGATGAGCGAGCTCGAGGGGAAGATCGTCGACACCTGCCTCCAGTTCTTCGGCGGCTACGGCTACATGGACGAATATCCCATCAGCCGCCTCTACACCGCCGCGCGCGTGCAGCGCATCTATGGCGGCACGAACGAGATCATGCGCCTGCTGATCGCACGGACGCTCTGAAGCGGATTTCTCAAGGGAGACGACGATGACCGAAGCCTATATCTACGACGCCATCCGCACGCCCCGCGGAAAGGGCAAGAAGGACGGCGCCCTGCACGAGGTGACGGCGCTTTCGCTCGCGACGCAGGTTCTCGAGGCCGTCCGCGACCGGAACAAGATCGACACGGCCGATGTCGACGACGTGATCTTCGGCTGCGTCTCGCCCGTGAACGAGCAGGGCGCGGTCATCACGCGCTCGGCCGTGATCCAGGCGGGCTATGCCGAATCGACCGGCGGCGTGCAGATCAACCGCTTCTGCGCCTCCGGCCTCGAGGCGACCAACATGGCCGCGGCGAAGGTCATGGCCGGCGAGGCCGACATGGCGATCGGCGGCGGCATCGAGGCGATGAGCCGCGTGCCCATGGGCTCGGACGGCGGCGCCTGGGCCTCCGATCCCTCCATGGCGATCGCGCATTATTTCGTGCCGCAGGGCATCTCGGCCGACCTCATCGCGACGAAATACGGCTTCTCGCGCGACGATGTCGACGCCTATGCCGTCGAGAGCCAGAAGCGCGCGGCGAACGCCTGGGCGAAGGGCTGGTTCAAGAACTCCGTCGTTCCGGTCAAGGACCAGATCGGCCTCCCGCTCCTCGAGAAGGACGAGCATGTCCGTCCCGAGACGACCATGCAGTCGCTGGCCGCGCTGAAGCCCTCCTTCGACGGCATCGGCGAGTTCGCCTTCGATTCGGTCGCGATCCAGCGCTACCCGGAGGTCGAGCGCATCCACCACGTCCACCACGCCGGCAACTCGTCGGGCATCGTCGACGGCGCCGCGGCGATCCTCATCGGCACGAAGGAGATGGGCGCGAAATACGGGCTGAAGCCCCGCGCCCGGATCCGGGCCATGGCCTCGATCGGCTCGGAGCCGACGATCATGCTGACGGGCCCCGAATTCGTCGGCCGCAAGGTCCTCAAGAAGGCGGGCATGGAGGTCGGCGACATCGACCTCTACGAGCTCAACGAGGCCTTCGCCGCCGTCGTGCTGCGCTTCATGCAGGCGCTCGACATCGACCACGGCAAGATCAACGTGAACGGCGGCGCCATCGCCATGGGCCATCCCCTCGGGGCGACGGGCGCGATGATCCTCGGCACCGTGCTCGACGAGCTCGAGCGGCGCGATCTCGGCACGGCGCTCGCGACGCTGTGCGTCGGCGCCGGCATGGGCACGGCGACCGTCATCGAGCGGCTCTGACGCGCGCGATGAGGATCGACGTCGCCAGCCTGCCCGACGTGGCGAGCACGGGCTATCCGCCCGCCCTCGCGGCGCGCACGCAAGGGCGCGTCCGCAAGGCGCTTGGCGACGCGGCCGGGCTCACCCAGTTCGGCGTGCGCCTCACGCGCCTGCGGCCCGGCGCCGTCTCGGCCCTGCGCCACTGGCACGCGCGCGAGGACGAGTTCGTCTACGTCCTCGAGGGCCGACCGACGCTCGTCACGGACGAGGGCGAGGAGGCGCTCGGCCCCGGCGACTGCGCCGGCTTTCCGGCGGGCGTCGCCGACGGCCACCACCTCGTCAACAAGACGTCCTCGGACGTTCTCTATCTCGAGATCGGCACGCGCTCGGCGGACGAGACCGTGACCTATCCCGACGACGACCTCCACTACAGCCGCGACGCCTCCGGCGCGCGCTACACGCGCAAGTCCGGCGCTCCCTATTGATCGAGGAAGGAAGAGACCCATGAAGCTCGACAACTTCAAATACGAAAAGGACGCGGACGGCATCGTCACGCTGACCATGGACATGCCCGGTCGCTCGATGAACGTGCTCTCGGCCGCCTCGCTCAAGGATCTCGAGACGGCCATCGGCGCCATCTCCGGCGACGCGAGCGTGAAGGGCGTGGTGCTCACCAGCGGCAAGCCGGCCTTCCTCGCGGGCGCCGATCTCTCCGAGCTCGGCGCGTCGGCCGGCGGCGGAGCGGGGCCGAAGGACGAGACGGAGCGCAAGAAGGCGACCTTCGCGGCGATCTATTCGTTCAACATGCTCGTCCGCAAGCTCGAGACCATGGGCAAGCCCGTGGCCGCCGCCATCAACGGCACGGCGCTCGGCGGCGGGCTCGAGGTCACGCTCGCCTGCCACTACAGGGTGTGCGCGGACGATCCGCGCATCCAGCTCGGCCTGCCGGAGTCGAAGGTCGGCGTCATGCCCGGCGCGGGCGGCACGCAGCGCCTGCCGCGCCTCATCGGCGTCGTCAACGCCGTGCCGCTGATGCTCGAGGGCAAGAGCGTCTCCCCGCAGGAGGCGCTGCGGCTCGGCATCGTGCACAAGGTCGTGCCCATGCCCGCGCTCGTGTCCGAGGCCAAGGCGTGGCTCAAATCCGCGCCCGAGCCCGTGCAACCCTGGGACCGCAAGAACTTCTCCGTACCCGGTGGAGGTCCCTACGACAAGGACAGCTCGCAGGCCTACATCATCGGCAGCGCGCTCCTGCGAAAGCAGTCCTACGGGAACTATCCGGCGCAGATCAACATCCTCAAGGCCGTCTACGAGGGCGTGCAGGTGCCGATCGAGGCGGGCCTGCGGATCGAAAGCCGCTACATGACCGAGCTCATGCTGAGCCCGCAGTCGCGCAACATGATCCGCTCGCTCTTCCTCTCCATGCAGGAGCTCTCGAAGGGCGCGCGCCGGCCCCGGGGCGTCGCGGAATCGGACCCCAAGCGCATCGCGGTGCTCGGCGCCGGCCTCATGGGCGCCGGCATCGCCTATGTCTCGGCGCTCGCGGGGATCGAGGTCGTCCTCATCGACCGCGACCAGCCTTCGGCCGACAAGGGCAAGGACTATTCGGCGCGCCTCCTCGACAAGGACATCGAGCGCGGCCGGGCGAGCCCGCAGAAGAAGGCGGACGTGCTCTCGCGCATCCATCCGACGACGGATTATTCGGGCCTCAAGGATGTCGACCTCCTCATCGAGGCCGTGTTCGAGGACCGCGCCATCAAGGCCGACGTCACGAAGCGCGCCGAGGCCGTGCTCCGCGCCGATGCCGTGTTCGGCTCCAACACCTCGACGATCCCGATCACGAGCCTCGCCGAGGTGAGCGAGCGCCCGGAGAGCTTCATCGGCGTGCACTTCTTCTCGCCGGTGGAGCGCATGGGCCTCGTCGAGATCATCATGGGCAAGAAGACGGGCGAGACGGCGCTCGCCAAGGCCATCGACTATGTGAAGAAGATCCGCAAGACCCCCATCGTCGTGCAGGATTCGCGCGGCTTCTACACCTCGCGCTGCTTCGGCACCTATACGCGGGAGGGGATCAGCCTGCTCTCGGAGGGCGTGCACCCCGCGCTCATCGAGAATATCGGCCGCATGACGGGCATGCCCATGGGGCCGCTCGAGGTCTCCGACTCGGTGGGCCTCGACACGGCGCTGAAGATCGGCCGCGCGACGAAGAAGGATCTCGGGATCTCCGAGGTCGACGACATGGAGAAGATCCTCGCCTGGCTCGTCGAGGCGAACGGGCGGGTCGGCCGCAAGGCCGGCAAGGGCTTCTATCAGTACAATGATAAAGGCCGCGCGGCGGGCATCTGGCCCGACCTCTTCGCCTATCGCACGGACTGGCGCGACGACGTGGACCGCGACGAGCTTCGCCGCCGCCTCCTCTATATCCAGGCGGTCGAGACGGCGCGCTGCTTCGAGGAGGGCGTGCTGACGGATGTGCGCGACGCCGACATCGGCTCCATCCTGGGCTGGGGCTTCGCGCCCTGGACGGGCGGCACGCTCTCGCTCATTGACATGGTGGGAACGGCCCGCTTCGTCGAGGAATGCGAGGCCCTCGCCAAGGCCCATGGCCCCCGCTTCGCGCCTCCCGCGCTTCTGAAGGAGATGGCCCGGAAGGGCGAGAGCTTCTACGCGCGCTTCGCGCCGCCCAAGGCGGCGTGAGGGCGCGTCAGCCCGGCGTCGCGGGAAGCGCGCTCGCGGCGATGTGCTGGACGGCTCCGCCGAGCCAGCCCGCCGCGATCTCGATCCCATGCCCCGCGAGATGGAACGCGGCGAGCGCGCCGGCATGCGCGGCCTGCGCGAGCATGTGCACGGTCGGGTCGATCAGCGGAATGCCGAGCGCGACGGCCGCGAGGGCCGCCGCCGCATAGGGCGCGGCCTTGCCGAGCTTCTTCACCGCGGGCAGGGCGAGGAAGAAGAGCAGCAGCGGCCAGAGGCGCTTCAGCCAGTCGCCCGTCTCGGCGAGGCGCTCGAGCGGGCCGGCCGGCGGCGCGGCCTCGGGCCGCTCTTGCGGCGCGGCGAGCTGGAGGCCTTCCTGCGCGGCGGCGCGGGCGGGCAGGGCGCGCGGCTCGGGATGTCCCACGATGAACGCGATCGCGAGCCAGGCGAGAAGCCCCAGCGGGGCGATGAGCTTTGCCATGGGCCATGTCCTCGACGCTTGGGATCGAACCCGTCGGTCCCAGAGGTGGGGTGCGATTGTGGCGGGGATGGGGCGTCAGGGCCCCGAGATCGCGTGCCCCCTGGCGCGCAGGAGGGCGACGACGCTCTCCGGACCCACGAGATGGCCCGCGCCCACGACGACCATGACGCCATGGCGGCCGTCGGCCATGGCTTCGATCTTGCCGACCCAGGCGCGGTTGCGCGCGAACATGAGGCGGTCCTGCAGCTCGGGAAAGCGGTCCATCGAGCCGTTGACGAGCGTGGCGAGGCGTTCCGTGTCGCCCGCGAGCCAGGCATTCGCCATCTCGTCCGCGGAATTCCCGGCGGCCTTCAGCTCACGGACGCTCTCGACGAGAAGCTGCTCCTGCAGGGCCGGCGCGAGGCCGGAGAAGATGGTGATCTGCTCCTCGGGCGTCTCGAGGAAGGCGAGGGTCTTGCCCGCGGCCCGGGCTTCCGGCGCGAGCGTCGCGTCGACGCCCTGGCTGGGGTCGAAGCCGAGCGAGATCATATGCTGCACGGTGAGGACGAGCGCGGCGTACCAGGGCCGCATGGGCTCGAGCGCCTCGGGCGGCAGGCCGAGCGTCTGCGCGAACTCGGCGACCTCCGTCCAGGCCTCGGGCGCGATCGTCTTCGAAAGCGGCGTGCCGGCCGCGTTGAGGCCCCGCGCGATGACGAGGGCCTGAATCTCGGCCTCGGCGGCCGCGTCGGTCGGGATCTCGAAGACCGCGATCTCCGCCTTCGCGAAGGCGTCGTCGACCGCGGCGCTGCGCCACTTCGTGCCGGGCGGCAGAAGGTGGAACGAGCCGAAGAGATAGACCGGCTCGCCGCCCGTCTCCATGCGCCAGAGCGCGGGCGAGGACGGCGCCTCGGCGCGGGCGGGCCCGGCGAGGAGGGCGAGAAGCGCGAATGCGATGGCGGCGATGCGGCGCATGGAGGGTCCTTCAGAGGAGCTTGCCGGGATTCATGATGCCCTTGGGGTCGAGCGCGGCCTTCAGCCTGCGCATCAGTTCGAGCTCGAGCGGGTCCTTATAGCGCGCGATCTCGTCGCGCTTCATGACACCCAGGCCATGCTCGGCCGAGATCGAGCCGTCGAAGTCTCGCGCGACATCGTTGACGATCCGCGCAAGCTCGTCCCAGCGCGCGAGGAATTTGTCCCTGTCCGCGCCCGGGGGCTGGCTCAGATTGAAATGCACATTGCCGTCGCCGATATGGCCGAAGGGCACGGGGCGGATGCCGGGACAGGCCCGTTCCACGCGCGCCGTCGCCTCCGCGATGAAGCCGGGGATGGCGGAGACCGGCACCGAGATGTCGTTCTTGATCGAGCCGCCCTCGTGCTTCTGCACCTCCGAGAGGAGCTCGCGCAGGCGCCAGAGCGCGGCCCGCTCGCCTTCCGAGCGCGCAAGGGCCGCGTCCTGCACGAGGCCCGCCTCGGCCGCCGCGCCGAGGATCTCGGCGAGGCCGTCGTCGAGACCCTGCGCCTTCGCGCCCGAAAGCTCGACGAGCACGTACCAGTCGTGGCGCGCGGGCAGGGGGTCGCGCGTGTCCGCGACATGCCTCAGCACGAAGTCGAGCCCGATGCGCGGCACGAGCTCGAGGGCGGTCACGGGCGCGGCGCTCCGCTCCCGGACGAAAGCGAGGAGCCTCGCCGCCGCCGCGACGCCCGAGACCGCGGCGAAGGCGGTGGCGAGGGCGGCGGGGGCCGGGAAAAGCTTCACCGTCGCGGCGGTGACGAGCCCGAGCGTTCCCTCCGCGCCGATGAAGAGCTGCTTCAGGTCGTAGCCCGTATTGTCCTTGCGCAGCCGCCTGAGCCCGTTCCAGACCCGTCCGTCGGCGAGCACGACCTCGAGGCCGAGCGCGAGGTCGCGGGCATTGCCGTAGGCGAGCACGTTGAGGCCGCCGGCATTCGAGGAGAGCGCGCCGCCGAGCGTCGCGGTGCCCTCCGAGGCGAGGCTCAGGGGAAAGAGGCGTCCCGCCTCGCGCGCGGCGGCCTGCACCTCGGCGAGGGTCGCGCCGGCCTCGGCGGTGAGCGTCATGTCGGTCGGATCTATGCTCCGTATGCGACGCATGCGGGTCAGCGAGACGAGCACCTCGCCGAAGGGGATCTGCCCGCCGACGAGGCCGGTATTGCCGCCCTGCGGGACGAGGCCGACGTCTTCCGCCGCGCAGAGGCGCACGATCTCGGCGACCTCGCCGGTCGAGCCGGGCCGCAGGATGAGAGGCGTCTCGCCGCGATACCGGCCGCGCCACTCGACGAGATAGGGCCCGCGCGCATCCTCGGCGACGAGGCCCCGCTCGCCGACGACGGCCTTCAGGCGCTCCAGCGTCTCGGGGCTCGGGGGACGGGTCATGGGGCGGATGATAGGCCGCGCCACCCCGACGGCCAATCGGCCTAGGAGCGCGGCGCGGCGGCGCGGGCGAGGCGGTCGTTGATCGCTTCGCCGAGGCCGTCCTCGGGAATCGGCATGACCGCGATGGATCTCGCCCGGCCGGCCGCGACGGCGGCGTCGAGCGCGCGCAAATGGCCGAAGAGGCTCGCGGCCGCGTCGACGAGGTCGCCATGGTCGCTGAGGTTCAGCGTCAGGGCGGCGCCCTCCGGCACCTCGTGGCCGAAGGCGAGGAGCGCCTCGCCGGGCCGGACGTCCCGCGCGCCGAGCCGAAGCGGCGCGCGCGGCGCGTAATGGCTTTCGAGCTGGCCGGGCGCGCTGATGCCGCCGCCCGCCGCGCCGAGCGGGCCGATCGCCGCCTCGATCGCCGCGCGGGGAAGGGCGCCGGGGCGCAGGAGACGCGGCTCGCCTCGGGCGAAGCCGACGATGGTCGACTCGATCCCCGCCTCGCAGGGACCGCCGTCGAGGATGAGCGCCACCTTGCCGAAAAGCCCCTCGCGCACATGCTCGGCGCGGGTCGGGCTCAGCGCGCCGGAGGGATTGGCGCTCGGCGCCGCGACCGGCCCGCCGAACTCGACGAGCAGCGCCCCCGCGACCGTGCTGGCGGGCACCCGGAGCGCGACGGTCGCAAGGCCGGCCGTCGCGAGCTCGGCGATCGGCGAGGGCTCCCGGCGCGGGAGCACGAGCGTCAGCGGGCCGGGCCAGAACATGTCCGCGAGACGGCTCGCCCGCGCGTCGAACGCGGCGAGCTCCTCCGCCTCGCCCCGGCTCGCGACATGGACGATGAGCGGGTTGAAGCGGGGCCGGCCCTTGGCCTCGTAGAGCCGCGCGACCGCCAGCGCGTTGCGCGCATCCGCGCCGAGCCCGTAGACCGTCTCGGTCGGAAAGGCGACGAGGCGCCCCTCGGCGAGAAGGCGCGCCGCCTCGCCGAGCGTGCCCGCGCTCGGCGGGGCGAGCCGCGTCTCCTCCTCGTGCACCGTCTCCAGCCTCGGCATGGACCGCCTCCCGCAAGGGCCGATAGACTAGAGGGACCTCGCAACGCGCAAAAGACGGGAGCCGAAATGCCCTACACGCCCCCCATTCGCGACATCCGCTTCGTCCTCGATTCCATCGTCGGCTTCGCTGCGCTCGAGGCGACGGGCGCCTTTCCCGATCTCTCCTCCGATCTCGTCGACGCCGTGCTCGAGGGCGCGGGCAAGCTCGCGGCGGAGGAGATCGCGCCGCTGAACGCGACGGGCGACAGGGACGGCGCGCGCCTGACGCCCGACGGCGTCGTCGCGGCGCCGGGCTTCGCGGAGGCCTATCGGCAATTCGTCGAGGGCGGCTGGGGCGGCGTGCCGTTCGACCCGGCCTATGGCGGCCAGGGCCTGCCGCGCACGCTGATGCTCGCGGTGCAGGAGTTCCTGCAGGGCGCCAACATGGCCTTCGGCCTCTGCCCACTCCTCACCCAGGGCGCCATCGAGTCCCTCACCGCGCACGGCACGGACGAGCAGCGGCGCCTCTTCCTGCCCAAGCTCATCTCCGGCGAATGGTCGGGCACGATGAACCTCACCGAGCCGCAGGCGGGCTCGGATGTCGGCGCGCTGAAGGCGAGGGCAGAGCCCGTCGGCGACGGCACGTACAGGATATTCGGCACCAAGATCTTCATTACCTGGGGCGACCACGACATGGCCGAGAACATCGTCCATCTCGTGCTCGCGCGCCTGCCCGGCGCGCCGGGCGGCACCAAGGGCATCTCGCTCTTCCTCGTGCCGAAGGTGCTCGTCAATCCGGACGGGACGCTCGGCGCGCGCAACGACGTCGCGTGCCTCAAGCTCGAGGAGAAGCTCGGCATCCATGCGAGCCCGACCTGCGTCATGGCCTATGGCGAGAAGGGAGGCGCCGTCGGCACGCTGATCGGCGAGGAGAATCGCGGCATGGCCTGCATGTTCACCATGATGAACAATGCGCGCCTCAATGTCGGGCTTCAGGGCGTGGGCGTCGCCGAGCACGCCTATCAGCTCGCCCTCGCCTATGCCAGGGAGCGCCGGCAGGGCAAGGCGCATGGGCGCCCCGCGGACGGCTCGGGCCAGTCGGCGATCGTCGAGCATGCCGATGTGCGCCGCATGCTGATGACCATGAAGAGCTCCATCGAGGCGATGCGCGCCATCTGCTACGCGACCGCCATGGGCCACGACCTCGCGCATGCGCTTCCCGACAAGGCGGCGCGCGTGCGCGCGCGGGCGCGCCAGGAGGTGCTGACCCCCATCGCAAAGGCCTGGTCGACCGATCTCGGCGTCGAGCTCTCCTCCATGGCCGTGCAGGTCTTCGGCGGCATGGGCTTCGTCGAGGAGACGGGCATCGCCCAGATGCTGCGCGATGCGCGCATCTGCCCGATCTACGAGGGCACGAACGGCATCCAGGCCATCGACCTCGCGACGCGCAAGCTCGGCCTCGAAGGCGGGGAGGCGGTGCGCGCGCTCATCGTCGAGGCCGCGAGCACGGCGGCCTCGCTGCTCGAAACGGAGGATCCCGGGCTCCGCGCCGCGGGCCACGCGCTCTCCGAGGGCACGCAGGCGGCGACGCGCGCCACGAGCTGGCTCCTCGAGCGCGCCGCCCAGGCGCCCGACGACGTGCTCGCGGGCGCGACGCCCTATCTGAAGCTCATGGGCGCGGTCACGGGCGCGCATTTCCTGGGGCAGGGCGCGCTCGCGGCACGGGCGCGCCTCAAGGCCGGCAATGGCGACGCCTCCTTCCTCAAGGCGAGGATCGCGACCGCGACCTTCTTCGCGACCCAGCTCTTGCCGCCCGCCCTGCGCCTCGCCGACGCGATCACCGCCGGCGCCGACATCCTCTTCGCGCTGAGCGAGGACGATCTCGCGGCGTGAAGCGCGCTACGGCGCGAACATCTCGACGAGGCGGTCCGCTACCGCGCGCGCCTCGTCGGGCGTCAGCGTGCCGATTTTCTTCGCAAGGCGCGTCTTGTCGACGGCGCGAAGCTGGTCGAGCGCGACGTCCCCGGCGACGGACCGAACCTCGACCGGCACGCGTGTCGGCCAATTTCTGCGCGTCGAGGTCAGCGGCGCGACGAGCACGGTGCGGAGCGCGGCGTTGGCCTCGTCGGGCGAGACGATCACGCCGGGTCGGGTCTTGCCGATCTCCGAGCCCAGGACCGGATCGAGCCTCACGATCCAGACTTCGAACCTTTTGGCCATGTCCAGCCCGATTCATCCGCCAACGGAGCGTCGAGCCAGCCGGCATCGTCGGCCGCCGCGGGCTCGGCCGCAAAAGCCTCGGCCCAGCCGGACCGCGGGGCGGCAAGGGGCGCAATGACGACACGCCCGTTCTCGACCGAAAGCTCCGCTTCGTCCGCGAAGCCGCATTGGTCCAGCACGGCCTTGGGAAGCCGGACGCCGCGCGAATTGCCGATGGGGATGATCGTCACCTTCATGGCAATGTATGTACTATGTAATTACGTCCTATGCAAGGGGCGCTGCCGGCGCGGCGCGTCGAGGGAAGGAGCCGGGCCCGGGCCGCGTGGCGCGCGCGAGGATGCCGCAACGGCGCCTAAAGCCGCCGGATCTGCGGCCCGGCCTCGCCCTTCAGGGCTTCCTCGATGAAGTCGAGGCGGTCCTGGCCGAAGAACATCTCGGTGCCGACGAAGCAGGTGGGCGCGCCGAAGACGCCGCGCGACACCGCCTCCTCGGTCGTCTCCTTGAGACGGGCCTTGACGTCGTCGCGCGCGGCGGCGGCGAAGAGGGCGTCCGCGTCGAGGCCGGCGCGGCCGAGGACGCCCCGCAGCACGGCCTCCTCGCCGAGATTTTCTCCGTCTACCCACATGGCGGGATAGATGGCGGCGAGGAAGGGCTCGAGCCTGCCCTCGGCCTCCGCCGCCGTCGCCATGCGCATGATGGCGAGCGTGTTGACGGGAAAATGCCTGTTGCCGCCGAGGCGCACGCCATAGCGCTTCGCGAAGCGCGCCATGTCGGCGTTCATGTATTGCGCCTTGGCCGGAATAGCCGCGGGCGAGGCATTGCCCGTCGCCTTGAAGACCCCGCCGAGCAGCATGGGCCGAAAGCGCAGCGCGGCGCCATTGCGCGCCGCGATCTTGGGAAGCTGCGTCCAGGCGAGGTAGGAGGTCGGGCTGCCGACATCGAAGAAGAATTCTATCGTCTTGCTCATCGGTCTCCTCCGGGGGCGATCACCAGGTTTCGACGGCGGGGCGCAGATCCATCTCGAAGGTCCAGGCGGTGGGGTCCTGGAGATGGATCTGCCAGTAGATCTCGGCGATCGAGTCGGGCTTCAGGAGCGCCGCCTCGCCCCGCTCGGCCTTGATGTGGGGAAAGTTCTCGTTGATCCAGGGCGTGTCGATGGCCCCGTCGATGACGACATGGGCGACATGGATGCCCTTCGGCCCCAGCTCGCGCGCCATGGACTGGGCGAGCGCGCGCAGCGCGTGCTTGGAGCCGGCGAAGGCGGCATAGCCGATGCCGCCGCGCACCGAGGCCGTGGCGCCCGTTATGAGGATCGTGCCGCGCCCGCGCGGGACCATGTGCTTCGCCGCCTCGCGCGCCGTGAGGAAGCCCGAGAGCGCCCCCATCTCCCACACTTTCGTGTAGACGCGGGTCGTCGTCTCCAGGATCGGGAAGCGCACATTGGCGCCGATGTTGAAGACGGCGACCTCGACCGGGCCGACCTCCTTCTCGACGGTCGCGAAGAAGGCCTCGACCGCCTCCTCGCGGCGCGCATCGACCCCGAAGGCCCGCGCCTCGCCGCCCTGCGCCTCGATGGCCTCGACCAGGGGCTTGAGCTTCTCCTCCTGCCGGCGCGCCACGCAGGCGACAAAGCCCTCGCGCGCGAAGCGCCGCGCTATGGCTCCGCCCGTCGCGTCCCCCGCCCCGACGACGATGGCGGCTTTCTTGCCGGCCGCGCTCTGCGCCATATCTGGCTCCTTTTGCGGAGCGCGATCGGGAAAAGCGGATACCCGATTTTCCGTCCGGTCGCGCTCGAGACGAGGAATTCGAGATCGGGGTCGCCGCCTTTTGCGGGGCCTGCGCCCGATGCGGCGAACCCGATCTCGCGCCGCTCTTTGCAAATCGGCGACAATTTGATCCCATCGTGATCGCGGGGCACAACGCCCCCACTCGCATACCGGGGATGCGCATGCCGACGCCCGAAAGGCCGACACCCGACAGGCCGAAAGCCGAGAGAGAAGGCCCGGTCGACGCCAAGGGCCTCCACTATCCCTTCGACGGGGTGCCCGAGGAGGGCGCGGTCCGCCAGGTCGCGGAGGGCGTCCATTGGGTGCGCATGCCGCTGCCCATGACGCTCAACCACATCAATCTGTGGCTGCTCGAGGACCATGACGGCTGGACGGTCGTCGACACCGGCCTCAACTATTCGCGCGTCACCGCGGCCTGGGAGAAGATCTTCGTCGACTTCCTCGCGGGCCGTCCGGTGAAGCGGGTCATCGTCACCCATCTCCACCCCGACCATGTCGGGCTCGCCGGCTGGTTCACGCGCCGCTTCGGGGTCCATCTCTGGATGTCGCGCACGGACTATCTCATGTGCCGCAACCTCACGCTCGACACCGGCCGCGAGGCGCCGCCGGAGGCGCTCTCCTTCTACCGCGCGGCCGGCTTCACCGAGGAGGCGCTCGCCGCCTACCGCGAGCGCTTCGGCTATTTCGGGCGCGGCATCTTCGAGATGCCGGATTCCTTCCGACGCATCGTCGACGGCGAGATCCTCGACATAGGCGGGCGCTACTGGCAGGTCGTGATGGGCTCGGGCCACGCGCCCGAGCATGCCTGCCTCTACTGTCCGGGCCTGAAGCTCCTCATCTCCGGCGATCAGGTGCTGCCGCGCATCACCTCGAACGTCTCCGTCTTCCCGACGGAGCCCTTCGGCGATCCCCTCAAGGACTGGATCGCCTCCTGCGGCCGGCTGAGGGAGATCCTCCCCGGCGACCTTCTCGTCCTGCCGGCGCACAACGAGCCCTTTTTCGGGCTGCATCAGCGCCTCACGGCCCTCATCGACAATCACGAGCAGGCGCTGACGCGCCTTCTCGACATCCTCGACACGCCCAAGCGCGCGATCGACTGCTTCTCGCCCCTCTTCAAGCGCACCATCGGGCCCGAAGTATTCTCCATGGCGACGGGCGAGGCGCTCGCGCATCTGAACTGCCTCATCGGGCGGCGCCTCGTCGCGCGGCTGCGCGACGAGCACGGCGTCGACTGGTACCGGCGCATCGCGCCCGAGGCGAAGGCCGCGCCGCTGAGCGTCGGCATCGCCTGACCTCCGTATACGGACGGCCGGCGGGGGCGGCGGGAGCGTCCTTCCGGCGGGGCCTTCAAATTCGTGTTGTAAGACCCCTTGAATCGAGTCCTAATCGCGCATGGGGGCAATCGCCCGGCGATTCGCCCGGGGCTTCCCCCGGCAGAGTACATGCCCCGGCCGAGAGCGGGGCGTCCGGCGGTTCGGGCGCGGGAGAGTCGGCCACAACCTTGAGGGATATTACTGGCCATGATGCTAGTGCCTACCTATGTCGCCAAGAGTGGCATCGAAGGCGTAGGTATTTTCGCGGCCGCCCCGATTGCGAAGGGCGCTCCCATCTGGCAGTTCGACGCCGAGTTCGACCGCGTGTTGCCCAAGGCGGCGCTCGATGCCTATCCCGACCACGTCCGGGATTTCATCACGCGCTACTCCTATCGCCATCACGACGACGAGAGCCTCATCGTGCTGGAGATGGACAATGGCCGCTTCATGAATCACAGCGAGGCGCCCAACACGGACTTCACGCCGCAGACCGTCGCCTATGCCTTGCGCGACATCGCGCCGGGCGAGGAGATCACCTGCAATTACTGTGAGTTCGATCCGACCTTCTCGCTGCTGCCCTCGCCCGAGCGCGAGTTCGCAAGGCCCCGTGCCGTGAACGGCCATGGCCGCGGCCGCGCCAAGGTCGCCGCGCGCGCCTGAATTCGCGCACTGCTAGAGTGTTCCCGCTCCTCGCAACGAGGAAAGGAGAACGCCATGGCGGAAACGCTCAAGGGAAAGACCCTCTTCATCACCGGCGCGAGCCGCGGCATCGGGCTCGCCATCGCGCTCGCGGCGGCCCGCGACGGCGCGAACGTCGCCATCGCGGCCAAGACCGCCGAGGCGCATCCCAAGCTTCCCGGCACGGTCTATTCGGCCGCCGAGGAGATCGAGGCGGCGGGCGGCAGGGCGCTGCCGCTCGTCGTCGACATCCGCGAGGAGGCGCAGCTCGCCGAGGCGGTTCAGCAGGCGGCGGAGCGCTTCGGCGGCATCGACATCTGCGTGAACAATGCGAGCGCCATCCAGCTCACGGGCACGCTCCAGACCGAGATGAGGCGCTTCGACCTCATGCACGGGGTCAATGCGCGCGGCACCTTCATGACGACGAAGTATTGCCTGCCGTACCTCAAGCGCGCGGCCAACCCGCATGTCCTCATGATCTCGCCGCCTCTCGATCTGAGCCCGCGCTGGTTCGGCCCGCATGTCGCCTACACCATGGCGAAGTACGGGATGTCGCTCTGCGTGCTCGGCTTCGCGGAGGAATTCCGGGGCGAGGGGATCGCGGCGAACGCGCTCTGGCCGCGCACGGGCATCGCGACCTCGGCGATCAGGTTCGCGCTCGGCGGCGACGAGGCGATGCGCGCCTGCCGCTCCGTCGACATCATGGCGGACGCGGCGCATGCCGTCCTCACGAGCCCGGCGCGCGAGGTGACGGGGAACTTCTTCATCGACGACGTGCTGCTCTTCGAGCGCGGCGTGCGGGACTTCGACCGCTACCGCATCGATCCGACGAAGGATCTCATTCCCGATTTCTTCGTGCCGGAGGGCGCCAAGCCGCCGCCCGGCGTCAGCCTGAAGGCAGTGGCCTGACCGCATTCGTCGGCGAACGGACGAAGACGGCCGGCCGGCTCAGATCACCTTGAAGATCTTCAGGAACAGCGTCGTGAGGAAGGCGATGCCGGCGAGCGTGGCGAGGAGGAGCCACCATTCGGGCCCGAAGCGGCCCTCGAACATGCCGCCGACATTGACGCCGAGTATGCCGGTGAGAAGCGTCAGCGGGAGGACGATCGTCGCGACGATCGAGAGCGCGAGGGTCGAGCGTCCCTGCGCGACCGAGAGGGCCGAGAAGATCTCGTCCTGCACGACGACGGCGCGCTCGCGGATCATGTCGAGATCCTCGACGAAGCGCTCGGTGTCCTCGCCGAGGCGGCGCAGGCGGCGCATATGGTCCGGCGCGAAATATTCCGGCCCGTCCTTCACGATGGCCATGAGCGCGTCGCGCTGGGGCGCGAGGTAGCGGCGCAGCTCGATCGCCTGGCGGCGCAGGACCGCGAGATCGTGGCGCATGCCGCTCTCGGGCTCGGCCATGACGCGCACCTCGAGCTCGTCGGCGGTCGCGTCGAGGCCCTCGACCATGTCGGCCGCGCGCGCCTGGCAGCGATCGGCGATGAAGACGAAGGCGTCGGCGACCGAGGTCGGGCCTTTTCCCTGTCCGAGCGCCTCGCGCATCTCGCGCGTGCCGTGGAAGCTTCTCGTGCGCGTGGTGATGAGGCGCGAGGGCTCGAGCCAGCAGCGCACCGCGACCATGTCCTCCGGGTCCGCGCCCTCGTTGAGGTTGAGGCCGCGCAGGATCACGAGGTCGCCCTCGCCGATGGCGGTGGCGCGGGCGCGCGTGCCCTTCGAGCAGAGCGCGATCGAGGCCTGGGAATCGAGGCCGGCGCCCTCCATGATCCAGCGCTGGGCCCTCGGCGCCTCGCGGTTGAGGTGGATCCAGAGGGGCCCGTCGGCGGCTTTCCAGGCATCCACGGCGCGCCAGTCCGGGAGCGCGCGGGCGCCGCCCTTTCCGTCCAGGACGCAGGCATAGACGAGGCCGTCGCGCTCGCTGGCGCGTGCTCCCGCCGCATCGGCGCTGTTGGGCGCGAACCGTCGTCTCATGGCGATCTCCCCCTGGCCGCGCGCTATCATACATGCGGGCCGCGCCTTGCTCACCTGGGCTCGGCCGAGGACAACGATGCCATGATGGACACGCTGCTCGTCACCCATGCGGCCTGCCTCGGCCACGAGGTGCCGCTCGGCCATCCCGAGGAGCCGGGCCGTCTGCGGGCCGTGCTGCGCGCGCTCGAGGCCGAGGACTTCCAATATCTCCAGCGCCTCGAGGCGCCGCGCGCGAGCATGGAGGCGATCGCGCGCGTCCACCAGCCGGTCTATGCCGAATGGATCCTCGAGCGCATGGCGCGGGAGGGAGGGGGGCGGCGCTTCCTCGCCATCGACCCCGACACGGCCCTCTCGGCGGGCTCGCGCGAGGCGATGCTGCGGGCCGCCGGCGCGGTGACCGCCGCCGTGGACGAGATCGCGCAGGGCCGCGCGCAGAACGCCTTCTGCGCCGTGCGCCCGCCAGGCCATCATGCCGAGCGCATGACCGCCATGGGCTTCTGCTTCCTCAACAACGTCGCCATCGGCGCGGCCCATGCCCGCGCGGTCCACGGCGCCGGGCGTGTCGCGGTGGTCGATTTCGACGTGCATCACGGCAACGGGACGCAGAGCCTCTTCGAGGACGATCCCGCCTTCTTCTATGCCTCGACCCATCAGTGGCCGCTCTATCCGGGCACCGGCCGGCCGGGCGAGCGGGGAGCGGCGGGCAATGTCGTCAATGCCGTGCTGGCGCCGGGCGCGGGGGGCGCGGAGCTGCGCGCGGCCTTCGAGAGCGAGGTTCTTCCCGCGCTCGACGAGTTCGCCCCCGATTTCCTCTTCATCTCCGCGGGCTTCGACGGCCACGCCGCCGATCCGATGGCCCAGCTCGAGCTCGGCGAGGAGGACTTCGCCTGGGCGACTCGTGCTCTGATGGAAGTCGCGGGCCGGCGGTGCGGCGGGCGCATTGTCTCGGCGCTCGAAGGCGGCTATGACCTCAGCGCTCTCGCGCGCAGCGCAGCGGCGCATGTTCGGGCGCTGATGGGCGCCTGAGCCGGCCTTCGCGAAAGGCCGGCGACGCGGGAAGCCGGCCGCCAAAAGAGGAGCCGCATGGCATCGACGGACAGGTCCTCCGCCGCCGCGGTCCTCGCCATGGCCGAAAAGCCTCCGGCTGCGCGGGCGGTCGCCGCGCCCGGCGACATCCTCCTCATCCGGCATGGGAGGCCGGCGGTCGCGCGCTCGAGCCGCGTGGCCGGCAAGGTCTCCTGGCGCGGCTTCGACGAGTGGTGGCGGCGCTATTCGGAGTCCGGCCTCGCGGGCGACGCGGTTCCGCCGGACGAGCTTCAGGCGCTCGTCGCCGGCGCCGCGCACCTCGTATCGAGCTCGCTGCCGCGGGCCGTCGAGACCGCGCATCTTCTCGCCGAAGGCCGCCCCGTGAGCGTCGACGCGCTCTTCGTCGAGGCGCCGCTGCCCGCCCCCCATATTCCACTCCTGGTCGTCAGCCCGAGCTTCTGGTGGGTGCTCGCGCGGCTCTGCTGGCTTTGCGGCTTTTCGGGGGGGCTCGAATCGCGCGCCCATGCGCAGGCGCGGGCCGAACAGGCCGCGCGCCGGCTCGCCCTCCTCGCCGAGGAAGGCACGGTGGCGCTTTGCGGCCATGGCTGGTTCAATCGCATGATCGCGCGGGCGCTCCGCCACGAAGGCTGGGCGTGCCGCGCGGACGGCGGCGACGGCTATTGGTCCGTGCGCCGCTATTCGCGGAGCTGAGAAGGGCAAGGCATGGCCACGCAGAAGGACAAGGCCCCGGCGGTCGCGCCCGACATCGCTGCGATGACGTTCGAGGCCGCGATGCGCGAGCTCGAGGAGATCGTGCGCCGCCTCGAGCAGGGCAAGGTCGAGCTCGACGAGTCCATCCGCATCTACGAGCGCGGCCAGGCCCTGAAGGCCCATTGCGAGGAGAAGCTGCGCTCGGCGCAGGCGCGCATCGACCGCATCGTCGAGCGCGCCGACGGCGCCAAGGCGACCGAGCCCATGGACATGGAGTAGGGCGTGGCGATGGCGCTGCCGAGCCCGGCCCGATGAGCGCGCCGCTTCAGGAGGATTTCTCCGAGCTCACGGCCGCGATGGCGGCGACGGCGGCCGGCGTCGAGGACTGCCTCGAGGCGCTCCTGCCCCAGCCCCAAGGTCCCGAGGCCCGCCTCCACGAAGCCATGCGCTACGCCGTCCTCGGCGGCGGCAAGCGGATGCGCCCGTTCCTCGTCCTGGAGACCGGACGTCTCTTCGGCGCGCCGGAGAGCTGGCTGCTGCGCGCCGCCGCCGCCGTCGAATGCGTGCACTGCTATTCGCTCGTGCACGACGATCTGCCCTGCATGGACGACGATGCGCTCAGGCGAGGCAAGCCGACGGTGCATGTCGCCTACGGCGAGGCCGCGGCGGTGCTGGCGGGTGACGCGCTGCTCACGCTCGCCTTCGAGATCCTCGCCGACGAGGAGAGCCATCGCGACTCGCTGGTGCGCGTGCGCCTCATCGCCGCCCTCGCCGAGGCGGCCGGCGCGCGCGGCATGGTCGCCGGGCAGATGGCCGATCTCGCGCTCGAAGGCGCGGGGCCCGCCTTCGCCGAGATCGAGCGACTGCAGGCGCTCAAGACCGGCGCGCTCATCGGCTTCTGCGTGCGGGCCGGCGCGCTCATCGGCCAGGCCGAGGAGGAAGCGCTCGACGCGCTCCTGGCCTATGGCGCCGATCTCGGCCTCGCCTTTCAGATCGCCGACGATCTTCTCGACGACGGCGCGAGCCCCGAGGAGCTGGGCAAGGCGACCGCGAAGGACGCGGCGCGCGGCAAGGCGACCTTCCTCGCGGCGCTAGGCGCCGACAGGGCGCGCACGCAGGCGTTGAATCTCGCGGCGCGCGCCGCGGCGCGGCTTGATTTCCTCGGCGAAAAGGCAAAGTTGTTGCAGCGGCTTGCGCATTATGCCGTCGCCCGTCGGCGCTAATCGCTTGTCAATCGCCGCGCTCTAGGCTCGGGTAGCGCTGCAATTTGCCGCGGGGCCGCCCGAGCTCCGCCATCTTCTTTGGCGCATGATGATCTCGAAGGGCGGCGCGCGAGGGGACATCGCGACTGGCGTCGCAATCCGGAGCTTGAGGCATGCCGCCTGCGACACCGCTCCTCGACACCGTGCACGAGCCGGCCGATCTGCATCGGATGTCCAAGGAGGAGCTGAAGCAGCTCGCCGACGAGCTGCGCGCCGAGACGATCGACGCGGTCTCCGTGACGGGCGGCCATCTCGGCGCGGGGCTGGGCGTCGTCGAGCTCACCGTCGCGCTCCACGCCGTCTTCGACACGCCGCGCGACAAGCTCATCTGGGACGTCGGCCATCAGGCCTATCCGCACAAGATCCTCACCGGCCGGCGCGACCGCATCCGCACGCTGCGCCAGGGCGGCGGGCTTTCCGGCTTCACCAAGCGGGCGGAGAGCGCATACGACCCCTTCGGCGCGGCCCACAGCTCGACCTCGATATCGGCCGGCCTCGGCATGGCGGTGGCGCGCGACCTCAAGGGCGAGGGCCATCACGTCGTCTGCGTCATCGGCGACGGGGCGATGAGCGCCGGCATGGCCTACGAGGCGATGAACAATGCGGGCGCCATGGTCTCGCGCCTCATCATCGTCCTCAACGACAACGACATGTCGATCGCGCGGCCCGTCGGCGCCATGAGCGCCTATCTCGCGCGCCTCCTCTCCTCCGGCACCTATCGCGGCTTCCGCTCCTTCGCCGCGCAGCTCGCCAAGCGCCTGCCCAAGTTCATCGAGAACACCGCGCGGCGCGCCGAGGAATATGCGCGCGGCATGGCGACGGGCGGCACCACGCTCTTCGACGAGCTCGGCATCTATTATGTGGGACCGATCGACGGCCACAATCTCGACCATCTGCTCCCGGTGCTGAAGAATGTCCGCGACAAGGACATCGGCCCCGTCCTCATCCATGTCGTCACCGAGAAGGGGCGCGGCTTCGAGCCGGCCAAGACCGCCGCCGACAAGTGCCACGCCGTGGCGCGCTTCGACGTCATCACCGGCACCGAGGTGAAGGTCAAGGCGAACGCGCCGACCTACACGCGCGTCTTCGGCGAGAGCCTCGCCGAGGAGGCGGGCCGCGACGGGAAGATCCTCGCCATCACGGCCGCCATGCCGTCGGGCACGGGCGTCGACATCTTCGCGGAGAAGTTTCCCGAGCGCGCCTTCGATGTCGGCATCGCCGAGCAGCATGCCGTGACCTTCGCCGCCGGCCTCGCGGCGGACGGCTTCAAGCCGTTCGCGGCCATCTATTCGACGTTCCTGCAGCGCGCCTACGACCAGGTCGTGCACGACGTCGCGGTGCAGAGCCTGCCCGTGCGCTTCGCGATCGACCGCGCGGGCCTCGTCGGCGCCGACGGGCCGACCCATGTCGGGGCCTTCGACATCGCCTATCTCGCGACGCTGCCGAACTTCGTCGTCATGGCCGCGGCGGACGAGGCGGAGCTGAAGCACATGGTCGCGACGGCCGCCTCGATCGACGACCGCCCGAGCGCGTTCCGCTATCCGCGGGGCGAGGGCGTGGGCGTCGACCTGCCGGAGCGGGGCGAGGTCCTCGAGATCGGCAAGGGCCGGATCGTCCGTGAGGGGAGCAAGGTCGCGATCCTTTCGCTCGGCGCGCGCCTTCAGGAGGCCCTGAAGGCGGCGGACGAGCTCGGCGCGCTGGGCCTGCCGACGACGGTCGCGGATGCGCGGTTCGCCAAGCCTCTCGACGAGGAGCTCATCCGCAGCCTCGCGCGCCAGCACGAGGTGTTTCTCACGGTTGAGGAGGGCGCCTCGGGCGGCTTCGGCGCGCATGTGCTCCAGTTTCTCGCGCGCGAGGGGCTCCTGGACGCCGGCCTGAAGATCCGCACCCTGTGCCTTCCCGACGTCTTCCAGGACCAGGACAAGCCCGAGCGCATGTACGACGCCGCCGGCCTCAACGCGCCGCAGATCGTGGCGACCGCGCTCGCGGCCCTCGGCCAGGCCGAGGCCGGCCTCTCCGCGCCGCAGCGGGCGTGAGGCGGAGCCGCGCGGCGCGTCCTCGGCCGGCCGCGCCAACTTCACGAAAAATTAAGGAGCGTCCCGCGCGTCCGGAATCTGCGAGGGTTCGACGCGCGCGGGCCGGGTCCGGCGCGCGAAGGGCGCTTTGACATCGTCCGCGCCGATGTAAGCTTTCGGGACATTGCGGGCGCACGCAACGTGAGGAGCCCCGAGATCCGCCAAAATGTTGTCACGGACCTGAAGCATATGGTTAGCGTTCTGACAACCTGGCGCGTGCTAGGTGTCCTGGAGAGCCCAATCGGCGGCGGCGACGGCAATATCGGGTGTCTTCCGGCCGCCGCGCGGGACGAAGCGATGAAAGCGCCATGACCGGACAGAGCGTGCGAGAGGTGGTGATCGAGGAGATCGGCCATCGCGGCGACGGCATAGGCGAGGGCATCTTTATTCCGGGCACGGTGCCCGGCGACCGGGTGCGCGTCTCGATCTTCTGCGGCCACGGCCGCGTGCTGGAGCTGGTGGAGCCGGGCGCGGGCCGGGCGGAGCCGGTGTGCCCGCATTACAGTCTCTGCGGCGGCTGCGCGCTCCAGCACATCGACGAGGCGACCTACCGCCTCTGGAAGACCGACCAGGTCAAGCACGCATTGGCGAGCCGCGGCTTCACCGACCTGCCGCTCGAGACGATGATCGCCATTCCGCCGGGCACGCGCCGCCGCGTGAGCCTCGGTACACGGATGAACGGCGGCGAGCGCGTCCTGGGATTCCGCGAGCGCAGTTCCAACCGCATCGTCCATGTCGAGGAATGTCCCGTGGCCCGCCCCGAGATCGTCGCGGCGCTGCAGGGCCTCAAGGTGCTCATGGCCGCGGGACTGTCCGAGGGCGGAGCGGCCGAGGTCCAGGTCACCGTGACCGAGGCGGGCCTCGACGTCGCGGTCTGGCCGCAGGGCGGGGGCGCGCTCGAGCCCTGGCGGCGCGAGGCGCTCGCCAACGAGGCGATGATGCTCTCGCTCGCCCGCTTCACCTGGGGCGGCGAGGTGGTGGCGGAGCGCTCGCGGCCCTTCGTGCTGATGAGCGGCGTGCGCGTGGAGCCGCCGCCGGGCGCCTTCCTGCAGCCGAGCAGCGAGGGCGAGGCGGCGCTGGCGCGCCTCGTCACGCGCGCCGTGGGCGACGCCGGCAAGACGGCCGACCTCTTCGCGGGCTGCGGCACCTTCACCTTCGCGCTCGCCCGCCGCGTTCCGGTGCACGCCGTCGAGGCCGACGGCGAGCAGCTCGCCGCGCTCGAGGCCGCCGCGCGCTCGGAGCAGGGCCTCAAGCCCATCACCGTCGAGCGGCGCGACCTCACGCGGCGCCAGCTCGTCGTCTCCGAGCTCAAGCTCTACAAGGCGGCGGTCCTCAATCCGCCGCGCACCGGCGCGCGCGTGCAGATCGCCGAGGTCGCGCGGGCCGATCTCGCGAAGGTCGTGATCGTGTCCTGCAATCCCGCGACCTTCGCGCGCGACGCGCGCACCCTCGTCGACGGGGGCTACACGTTCGAGCAGCTCACGCCGGTCGACCAGTTCGTCTGGTCCGCCGACATCGAGCTCGTCGGCGTCTTCTCCAAGCGCTGAGCCTCGCCTCGGGCCGCGTCCCGCGCTAGATTCCCGCCATGTCGCAGCCAGGCCTCGCCCAGCGGATGCGCTACGCCCTCGGCACGGGCGCGCGCGTCGCCTTCTACGCGGGACATTATCTCGCCGCGCGGCGGCTTCGGCCGCAGAAGCGGGAGGGCGCGCCCGGCTTCGTCCCCGCCCACGCCATGCCGAGCGAGGCGGCGATCTATGCCGACCTCAAGCGCCTGATGGAGCGCGACTGGGCGAACATCGCCGCGGGCGTCTACGCGGCGCCTCACGATCTCGTGCCCGACCTCGGCGACCTCGCGGCGCTCGCGCGCGCGAGCCGCGGCTTCTTCAAGGATCTCCCCACGGTCGACCGGCGCCGGCGCGAGGAGGCGCATCAGGAGGTTTTCGAGCGCGTCTCGCGCGAAGGCTATCCGCGCTACTACCTCCAGAACTTCCACTATCAGACCGACGGTTACCTCTCCGCGCACTCCGCCGGGCTCTACGACTTCCAGGTCGAGACGCTCTTCTCCGGCGCGGCGGACGCGATGCGCCGCCAGGCGCTGCCGCCCATCGCCGAGACGCTGAAGGGCCGCGACCAGCGCAAGGCGCGCCTTCTCGACGTCGCCTGCGGCACCGGGCGCCTGCTCGGCTTCGTGAAGGACAATTTCCCCCGCCTTCCGGCTTTGGGCGTCGATCTCTCGCCCGCCTATCTCGACTTCGCGCGCGAGCGCCTCGCGGCCTTCTCCGGTCTCGACTTCGTGCGCGCCAATGCTGAGCGCCTGCCCTTCGAGGACGGCGAGTTCGACGTCGCGACGGCGGTCTTCCTCTTCCACGAGCTGCCGCCCAAGGCGCGCGCCGCGGTCGCCCGCGAGATGGCGCGGGTCACCAAGGCGGGCGGGCGCATCGTGCTCGTCGATTCCGTTCAGTACGGCGATCATCCGCCCTATGACGGACTGCTGGACTATTTCCCGGCGCATTTCCACGAGCCCTACTATGCCGGCTATGCCCGCGAGGATTTCTCCCGCCTCTTCGGCGCGGCCGGCGCGCGCCAGCTTTCGGCCGAGCGCGCCTTCCTCTCCAAGGTCATGGTGTTCGGCAAGGGCTAGGGTCAAGAACTCGCGCGAGCCATGCCGCCGACGATGCGTCCCGCGCGTCGCACGCGGCCGGCGCGCGAAGCGCCCGTCAGGCCGCGGCCGCCGGCGGCAGATGCGCGCGGATCGCGGGCTCGATCGCCTCGATGCCCTTGAGGCTTCCGATCTTGAGCTTCAGGCGCGCGGGGTCGGGAAGCGACCAGATCATGGTCTGGACGCGGCGCATGGGCGAGAGGCTCGTCTGGGGGCGCACGGAGGCCTTCACCGGCGCGCGCGTCGCGACATGCAGCTCGACGCTCGCGACGGTGCGCACATAGCTCTCCGTGCGTTGGACGGAGGCGATCGTCTCCCAGGGCAACAGGCCGAGCCCGTCGACGACGAGCCCGTCCTCGAGGACGACGAGCTGCGGGCGCTTCGGGTTCGCCATGGGCCCATAATGGAGGGCGACGAGGACGGCGAGCGCGGAGACCGCGAGGATCGCCAGATGGCCGGAGAGAACGGCCGCGATGGCCGCGATGACGGCGATGGCATAGCCGCCTTTGACGAGCTTCTCGCCCTCCTTCACGTCGAAGGAAAAGGCGGCGTTCCCGGTCGGATCGGCCACGGCAATCACTCCTTGCGCAGAGGAACGGCGGAGCCGAGGCGCCCGCCCTGTCCGAGGTGGCGCAGAAGATGGTCCGCGAGCACGCAGGCCATCATCGCCTCGCCCACGGGCACCGCGCGGATCCCGACGCAGGGATCGTGGCGGCCCTTGGTGACGATCTCGGTCTCGGCGCCGAAGCGGTCGATCGTGCGCCGCGGCGCGAGGATCGAGGAGGTCGGCTTCACCGCGAAGCGCGCGACGATGTCCTGCCCGGACGAGATGCCGCCGAGGATGCCGCCGGCGGCGTTGGACAGGAATACGGGCCCGTCATTGCCCATGCGCATCTCGTCCGAGTTCTCCTCGCCCGAAAGCGCGGCGGCGGCGAACCCCGCGCCGATCTCGACGCCCTTCACCGCATTGATGCTCATGAGCGCGCTCGCGAGATCGGCATCGAGCTTGCCGTAGACCGGCGCGCCGAGGCCGGGCGGAATGCCGCTCGCCGCCACCTCGATGACCGCGCCGCAGCTCGATCCCTTCTTGCGCACCTCGTCGAGATAGGGCTCGAACGCCTTCGCCGCGTCGGCGTCCGGCGCGAAGAAGGGGTTCCTGCCCACCTCCGCCCAGTCCCATTTCGCGCGGTCGATCTTTAAGGAGCCCATCTGCACGAGCGCCCCGCGAATCTCCGCCCCGGGAAGAAATTTCCTCAGCACGGCGCGCGCGACGCCGCCGGCCGCGACGCGCGCCGCTGTCTCGCGGGCCGATTGCCGGCCGCCGCCGCGATAGTCGCGAATGCCGTATTTGGCGAGATAGGTGTAGTCGGCATGGCCCGGGCGGAACTTGTCCTTGATGTCGGAATAGTCCTTGGAGCGCGCGTCGACATTCTCGATGACGAGGCTGACGGGCGTGCCGGTCGTGACCTGCGCCCCGCTCTCGTCGGGGAAGACGCCGGACAGGATCCTCACCTTGTCGGGCTCCTGGCGCTGGGTCGTGAAGCGCGACTGGCCGGGCCGGCGCCTGTCGAGCCAGGCCTGGAGGTCGGCCTCGCCGAGCGGGACGAGCGGCGGCACGCCGTCGACGACGCACCCCAAGGCGGCCCCATGGCTCTCGCCCCAGGTCGTCACGCGGAAGAGATGGCCGAAACTGTTGTGGGACATGACGCTCAGCTCCGCCCCGCGCCTTCGCCCGCGTCCCGCATCTTCATCGCGAGGCCCTCCAGCGTCGTGTGGTCGCGCGCGATCTTTAAGGGGTCGTAGGCGGTGATGTTCACGCCGCGAACGAAGACGCGCCTCACCGGGCCGCCCGAGGGCTCCTGGTCCACGTCGAGGATGTTGAGGCAGCACGTGTCCTGCTCGAAGACGGGAAAGCTCCTCAGCCCGGCGCCGGTCGCCCAGCCGAGGATGACGCGGTTGACGCCGCCATGGGCGAACAGCGCGAGGCTCGTCCAGCCGGGCTCGGAGAGCACTTTCGTCAGCGCGCCGACGATGCGCCGCTCGAAGGCCTCGAACGCGTCGCCCTCGCCGTAGAGCGCGCCCGGCTCGTGGGCTCCCGCGAAGGCATAGGCGATCCTCGCGAGGTCGGAGGGCAGGGCGGTGCCCTTCCGCCCCGAGCGAATCTCCTCGAATTCGGGCCAATCCTCGATCTCGATATTGTGGTGGCGCAGCACGCGCTCTGCGGTCTCGCGCGTGCGCGGAAGCCCCGAGCAGATCGCCCGGTCGATCTCGGCGAGGCGGAACATCTCCGCCTTGGCGTCGGCCTCCTTCTTGCCGCGCTCGGTCAGCACCACCTCGCGGCTGTCCGCGACGCGGCTGCCGTCCGCCTTCATATAGGTCACATCGCCATGGCGGAAGAAGTAGATGCGCCGCCGCTCAAGGCCGTCGAAGCTGATGCGCATCGGACCTCGTCCGTGAAAAGATCAACTCACCGAGATGTCGGGCGCGTCCTCGGCCTTCATGCCGACGATGTGGTAGCCGCCGTCGACATGGTGGACCTCGCCCGTCACCGCGCGCCCGAGATCGGAAAGGAGGTAGAGGGCGGAATTGCCGACCTCGTCGATCGTCACCGTGCGGCGCAGGGGCGCGTTGAGCTCGTTCCATTTGAGGATGTAGCGGAAATCGCCGATGCCGGAGGCCGCGAGCGTCTTGATCGGCCCGGCCGAGATCGCGTTGACGCGGATGCCCTGCTTGCCGAGGTCCTCGGCGAGATAGCGCACGGAGGCCTCGAGGGCCGCCTTGGCGACGCCCATGACGTTGTAGTGCGGCATCACCTTCTCGGCGCCGTAATAGGTGAGCGTGAGGAGGCTGCCCCCGTTCGGCATCATCTTCTCCGCCCGCTGCGCGACGGCGGTGAACGAGTAGCAGGAGATGTTGAGGCTCAAGGCGAAGTTCTCGTACGTCGTGTCGACGTAGCGGCCCTTGAGCTGGTCCTTGTCGGAGAAGGCGATGGCGTGGACGAGGAAGTCCAGGGCGCCCCAGCGCTCCTTCAGCGCGCCGAAGCAGGCGTCGAGGCTCGCGGGGTCGGAGACGTCGCAGGGCAGGGCGATGTCGGAGCCCAGCTCGGCCGCGAGGGGAAGCACGCGCTTCTTCACCGCATCGCCCTGGTAGCTGAAGGCGAGCTCGGCGCCTTGCGCCGCGCACGCCTTGGCGATGCCCCAGGCGATGGAGCGCTCGTTCGCGACCCCCATGACGAGGCCGCGCTTGCCGGACATCAGCTTTGCAGAATCGCTCATCGCGCAACGGCTCCTTGACGGCGCTGTTTGTCGAGGAATTGGAAGAGGTTGTCCAGCCACCATGAGGGATGGGGGCAGGCAATGGCAAGGGCGCGCCGTGCGCCGCGCGCCCGGCCGCCGTCCCGCCGCCCCGGCCGGCCGTCAGCTCACGCGGCGCGCGCGGGGGCGACTGCCTTGGGCGCCTGATGGGTCGCTTCCCATTGCAGCATGTAGTCGCGCGTGATGGGCAGCGCCTCGACATGCTTGACGATCTGGATCTGGAAGACCATGAGGCCCTGATAGCGGAAGCCCATTTCCGCGCCGGCCAGGTAGAACTCCCACATCCGGCAGAAGCGCTCGTCGTAGAGCCGGGCGACCTCGGCCCAGTGGGCGCGGAAGCGGCGGCGCCATTCCTTCAGCGTTTCGGCGTAGTGGAGGCGCAGGATCTCGATGTCGGAGATCATGAGGCCGGAGCGCTCGATCTTCGGCACGACCTCGCTCAGGGCGGGCGTGTAGCCGCCGGGGAAGATGTATTTCGCGATCCAGAGATTGGTGTGGCCGGGCCCGTCCGAGCGCCCGATCGCGTGGACGAGCCCCACGCCCTTGGGATCGAGCAGGCGCTCGACCTGGTCGAAGAACTCCCGGTAATGCGCGACCCCCACATGCTCGAACATGCCCACCGAGACGATGCGGTCGAAGCGCTCGTCGAGCGTGCGGTAGTCCTGAAGGCGGAACTCCACCCGGTCCTCGAGCCCGGCCTCGTGCGCCCGCCGGCGCGAGAGGGCGAGCTGCTCCTCGCTCAAGGTGACGCCCACGACGCGCGCCCCGCATTCGCGCGCGAGGTAAAGGCCGAGCCCGCCCCAGCCCGAGCCGATGTCGAGGACGCGCATGCCGGGCTCGATGGCGAGCTTGGCGGCGATATGGCGCTTCTTCTTGGCCTGGGCGGTCTCGAGCGTGTCGTCGGGGCGCTCGAAATAGGCGCAGGAATATTGGCGGTCCTCGTCGAGAAAGGTGTCGTAGAGCGCGCCGGAGAGGTCGTAGTGATGCGCCACGTTGGCCTGCGCGCGGGGAATGGGATTGTACTGGGCGAGCGACCGGAAGGCGCAGCGCGCCTTCGCGATGGCCTCGAAGATCGGATGGCCGAAGCCCGTGCCGAGATTGGCCGCGACGATGCGCAGGAACTCGACGATGTCGCCTTCGCGGAAGAGGAGCCTGCCGTCCATATAGGCCTCGCCCAGCGCGAGCTGCGGCTTGAGGGCGACGGCGCGTTCGGTCGCCGCGTCCTTGAAGGCGACATGGACATGGGCCAGCTCGGGATCGGGCGCGCCGAAGGTCCTCGTGCGTCCGTCCGCGAAGGTGACCGTGAGGCGGCCGCGCTTCAGGAAGCGGCCCACCAATGTGTCAAAGAGCATCCGCCACTCCACCCAATAGGCCACGGGCCAGAAAAACCCTTCGGGTAAACGGGATGGCCCGCATGGCGATCCATTCCTAAGCCGAGGTTAACAAGAGTTAACCTCGGCGGGATTGACCTCCGTCAAGCGTGCGGGACGCAAGACCGGCTCCCGAACTGTCGGGAGGGCGGGAAACGCAACGATCTCCCGCAACTTGATCGCATGGCCACGATTAGAGCCGCCCGGACGCGGGTGGTCAATCCGCTCGATCCCCGCCGCGCGGGCATGGCGCGGCCGCTCAGCGGCGGCGATCGTCGTCCCGATCGCCGAAGAAGGGGTCCTCGCCGCGCGGATCGCTCGGCGCGCCATGGACGAGGAACCAGGCCAGCAGCAGGAACAGTCCGATACCGCCGACAGCCAGGACGAGGGGCGACACAGCCATGGGTAGCCCTCCTCAAAATGGCCTCGCCGTCCTGGCGAGGCGGGCCGGCCCCAGCCCCTATTTCGAGGCCGGCACCTGGCCCCTGGCCGGGTATTTGGCGAGAATCGCGTCGACCGCCGGCCCGACCAGACGCGACAGATCGCCGTCGCCATAGAGCCTCATCGCGGTGAAGCCGTGCCATACCGGCTCCAGCGACTTGGCGTCGAACACGTCGATGGCGAGCGTGCCTTCGGTATAGGTCTCGACATCGTCGTAGAACGGGTCCCAATACCACCAGTAATAGCGCCGCCAGGTCGGACCGTAGGGCCCCCAGGGCGTCAGGTCGACCTTTTCGCGCGAGCCGACCGTGAAGGCGACGGCGAGATCGGCATTCTCCCGCGGCGCCTTGAGATAGCCCTTGGCCTCGAAGCCGCGCACGATGGCCGCCCTGAGCGCGGGCTCGATGAGCGGGCTCACCTCGGCATCGGCGCGCTTCATGAGGAGCGGCTCCTCGCTCACGAAGGCAAAGCTCGTCGCGCTCTCGAAACGGTAGCTCGGCACGTGCTCAGTGCGCACGGGCAGGCCCGTGGCGCAGGCCCCGAGCCAGAGCAGCAATACAAGGGGCGCGAGACGGAGCATCGGCCATTCCTCCTGCATTCAGGTATCGGCCAGCCTATCCTAGAGGTGGGGCGCCGGCCACCCGCGGGCAAGCCGCGAGGCTTTTCTCGCCTCCTCCCAAGTGCTACCCCTGAGCGCGCGCGATGCGCCTGATTCCCGGCGCCGCGCCTGCTCCTTAGAATTTGAGCTCGTTCGCCCTCCGGGAAGCTTTCGCCCATGTCAGACGCCGAAGCGCCGCCTCCCTCCGCGGGAGATGTGAAGCCGATCACGATCGAGGAGGAGATGAAGCGCTCCTACCTCGATTACGCCATGAGCGTGATCGTGTCGCGGGCGCTGCCGGACGTGCGCGACGGCCTGAAGCCCGTCCACCGGCGCATCCTCTACGCGATGCACGAGATCGGCCTCGACGCCTCCAAGGGCTACCGCAAATCGGCCGTCGTCGTCGGCGACGTGATGGGCAAGTACCACCCGCACGGCGACCTCGCGATCTACGACGCGCTCGTGCGCATGGCGCAGACCTTCTCGATGCGGCTTCCGCTCGTCGACGGGCAGGGCAATTTCGGCAGCGTCGACGGCGATCCGCCGGCCGCCATGCGGTACACGGAATGCCGCCTCACCAAGGCCGCGGGCTCCCTTCTCGCCGATATCGAGAAGGAGACGGTCGACTTCCAGGACAATTACGACGGGCGCGAGCGCGAGCCGACCGTGCTGCCGGCGCGCTTCCCGAACCTCCTCGTCAACGGCGCGGGCGGCATCGCCGTCGGCATGGCGACCAACATCCCGCCCCACAATCTCGGCGAGGTGATCGACGCGGCCATCGCCTATATCGAGGACCCGCAGATCGCCCCCGAGGCGCTCCTCGAGATCGTTCCGGGGCCGGACTTTCCGACGGGCGGGCTCATCCTGGGGCGCGGCGGAGCGCGGGCCGGGCTCCTGAAGGGCCGCGGCTCGGTGACGATGCGCGGGCGCGCCTCGATCGAGGAGATCCGCAAGGACCGCGAGGCCATCGTCATCACCGAGATCCCCTATCAGGTGAACAAGGCGGCGATGATCGAGAAGATCGCCGAGCTCGTGCGCGAGAAGAGGATCGAGGGCATCTCGGACCTGCGCGACGAGAGCGACCGGCGCGGCATGCGCGTCGTCGTGGAGCTGAAGCGCGACGCGCAGGGAGACATCGTCCTCAATCAGCTCTACCGCTTCTCGCCGCTGCAGACGACCTTCGGCGTCAACATGCTGGCGCTCGACGGCGGGCGCCCCGAGCTCCTGACGCTCAAGGACATGATCTCGGCCTTCGTCGTCTTCCGCGAGGAGGTCGTCACGAGGCGGACGAAGTTCGATCTCGCCAAGGCGCGCGACCGCGCCCACGTCCTCGTCGGCCTCGCCATCGCCGTCGCCAATATCGACGAGGTCATCCGCCTCATCCGCGCGAGCCCGGACCCCGCGACCGCGCGCGAGGCGCTGATGGCGCGCTCCTGGCCCGCCCACGACATGGCGCCCTACATCGCCCTCATCGCGGACCCCAAGAGCCGGCTCGACGAGAAGAACGAGCTGAGGCTCACCGAGGAGCAGGCGCGCGCGATCCTCGATCTCCGGCTCAACCGGCTCACCGCGCTCGGCGCGGACGAGATCGCTGAGGAGCTCAAGAAGCTGCGCGCCGAGATCGAGGACTATCTCGACATCCTGCGCTCGCGCCCGCGCCTCCTCGGCATCATCCGCGACGAGCTCGGCGCCGTGCGGGAAGAGTTCGCGACGCCCCGGCGCACCACCATCGTCGAGACCGAGATCGACGTCGAGGACGAGGATCTCATCCAGCAGGAGGACATGGCGGTCACCGTCACCCATGCCGGCTACATCAAGCGCGTGCCGCTCACGGAGTACCGGACGCAGCGGCGCGGCGGCAAGGGTCGCACGGGCATGGCGATGAAGGACGAGGACTTCGTCATCCGCCTCTTCGTCGCCAACACGCACGCACCCGTGCTCTTCTTCTCCTCGACCGGCATGGTCTACAAGCTCAAGGTCTGGCGCCTGCCCGAGGGCAGCATCCAGGCGCGCGGCAAGGCCATGGTGAACCTTCTTCCCCTCTCCGAGGGCGAGCGCATCACGACGGTGATGCCGCTGCCGGAGGACGAGGAGCAGTGGGCGAGCCTCAACATCCTCTTCGCGACGAAGAGCGGGCATGTCCGGCGCAACGAGCTCTCGGACTTCACCAATGTGATGGCGAACGGCAAGATCGCCATGAAGCTCGAGGACGCGGGCGACGGGATCGTCGGTGTGCAGATCTGCACCGAGCGCGACGACGTGCTGCTCACGACGCGGGACGCCAAGGCCATCCGCTTCCCCGTGCCCGAGGTGCGCGTCTTCAAGGGCCGCGAGTCCATGGGCGTGCGGGGCATCCGCCTCCAGGACGGCGACGAGGTCGTCTCGATGACGGTGCTGCGCCACGTCGAGGCGAGCCCGGCCGACGCGCGGGCCTATCTGCGCCAGGCCGCGAGTCTCCGGCGCGCCGCCGCGGGCGAGGGCGCCGAGCCCGCCGAGGAGCCGGCCGTAGAGGCCGAGGACGCCGAGGAGGCGGTGCTCACGGGCGAGCGCTACACCGAGCTCGGCGCGCAGGAGCAGTTCATCCTCACCGTCACGGCGAAGGGCTTCGGCAAGCGCACCTCCGCCTACCACTACCGGCCCATGGGGCGCGGCGGGCAGGGCGTCATCGCCATGGATGTGGGCGCGCGCACGGGCGGCATCGTCGCCTCCTTCCCGGTCGAGGAGAGCGACCAGATCATGCTGGTGACCGATGGCGGCCAGCTCATCCGCTGCCCCGTGGCGGAAATCTCGCTGCAAAGCCGCGGCACGCGCGGGGTCACCATCTTCCGCACCGCCGAGGACGAGAAGGTCGTCTCGGTCGAGCACGTGCCCGACGACGGCGAGGAGGGGGCGGAGGGCGCGGAGGGAGCGGAGGAGGAATGAGCCTGCCGGGCGTTGACGGCCCCGAGCCTTGGGCCTAATGGTCGAAAGGTTGGCGTCGCGGTAACCGGGCGCGCAGCTCCGGCTCGGACAGGACCAGCCCGCAGCGGAAAGGGTTCCTCAAGATGGCCGGCACTCGGGAAAAGATCGTCGCGCTTTATCCCGGCACGTTCGACCCGCCCACCAACGGCCACATCGATATCATCCGGCGGGCGGTGAAGCTCGTGGACGAGCTCGTCATCGGTGTCGCGATCAACGAGTCCAAGGGTCCCCTCTTCACCCACCAGGAGCGCGTCGAGATGGTGCGGGCCGAGACCGCGAGCCTCTCCAAGAAGGGGCGCGCCGAGATCCGGGTCGAGCCCTTCTCCTCGCTCCTGATGCATTTCGCCGAGGAGCTCGGCGCCACCATGATCATTCGCGGCCTTCGCGCCGTTTCGGACTTCGAGTACGAATTCCAGATGGTGGGCATGAACGCCCGCCTCAATCCGGACATCGAGACGGTGTTCCTGATGGCCGAGGCGCGCCATCAGGCGATCGCCTCGCGCCTCGTGAAGGAGATCGCCGCTCTTGGCGGGGACGTGACGGGCTTCGTGCCCCCGCGCGTCGCCGAGCGGCTCGCGGCCCGCCTCAACGGCACGGGCTGACGGAATGGGCAACAAGGTCATGGGAGGTCGAGCGGTGCTACGCGCGGCGATGATGGTCCTCATACTGATGGGATGGATGATGGCGGACGGCAGAAACCCTGCGGGCGCGCAGGAAGACCACAAGAAGCAGCTCGATCCGGAGAACACGATCGTCATGCAGCTCGAGACCGGGCAGGTCCTGATCGAGCTCTTTCCCGACAAGGCGCCGGGCCACGTCGCGCGGATCAAGGAGCTGGCGCGCGAGCGCTTCTACGACGGCATCGTCTTTCACCGCGTGATCGACGGCTTCATGGCCCAGACGGGCGATCCCACGGGCACCGGCATGGGCGGCTCGAAGAAGCCCGATCTCAAGGCGGAGTTCAACGACATGCCGCATCATCGCGGCACGGTCTCGATGGCGCGCACCAGCGATCCCAACAGCGCCAACAGCCAGTTCTTCATCATGTTCGAGGACGGCCCGAACGGCCGGCCCGGCTGGCCCCAGCTCGACCGTCAGTACACGGCCTTCGGGCAGGTCGTCCAGGGCATGGACGCGATCGACAAGATCCATCGCGGCGAGCCGCCCGCGAGCCCCACGCACATCGTCGCCATGCGCGTCGTCGCCGACGTGCTGCGCGAGCAGCAGGCGGCCGGCGGCGGCGGGGGCGCGGCCCAGCCGGCCAACGCGCCCAAGAAGCCCAATATCGACATCCTCTCTCCGGTGCTCGCGAAGCCGGGCGAGTAGTGCGGACGGACGCCTTCGACTTCGTCCTGCCGGAGGAGGCCATCGCCTTGCGGCCCGCGCGCCCGCGCGACGCCGCCCGCCTCCTCGTCGTCGGCAGGGAAGGGCTCGCGGACCGCATCGTCCGCGACCTGCCGGAAGAGCTGGCGCCGGGCGACCTTCTCGTCCTCAACGACACGCGCGTCATCCGCGGCCAGCTCGCCGCCGAGCGCGAGGCGCGCGAGGGCGACCGGCCGGTGCGCGTCGACCTGACGCTTCTCGACCGCCTGGCCCCCGCGCGCTGGGAAGCGCTGGCGCGGCCGGCCAAGCGCCTGCGCGCCGGCGACCGGCTCCTCGTCGCGGGCGAGCTCGAAGCTATCGTCGCCGCGCGGGGCGAGGAGGGGCGGGTGCGGCTCGACTTCGCGCTCGAGGGGGCCGCGCTCGACGCGGCCGTCGCCCGCCTCGGCGCGCCGCCTTTGCCGCCCTACATCGCCCGCCGCCGCGCCGGCGAGCCGGCCGACGCGCAGGACTATCAGACCGTCTATGCGCGCGCCGAGGGGGCGGTCGCCGCGCCCACGGCGGGACTGCATTTCACGCCGGCGCTCATCGAGCGCCTCGCGGCGCGCGGCGTCGCGGCCGCCTTCGTGACGCTTCATGTCGGCGCGGGGACCTTCCTGCCGATCAAGACCGAGGAGATCGAGGCCCATCGCATGCATGCCGAACGGGGCGAGGTGAGCGACGCGGCGGCCGCCGCCGTCGCCGAGGCGCGCGCGCGGGGCGGGCGGATCGTCGCCGTCGGCACGACGAGCCTCAGGCTTCTCGAAAGCGCGGCCGGGCCCGACGGGCGCGTGAGGCCCTTCCGTGGGAAGACGGATATCTACATCACGCCGGGCTACCGCTTCCGCGCCGTCGACCGGCTCATGACGAACTTCCATCTGCCGCGCTCCTCGCTCTTCGTGCTGGTCTCGGCCTTCGCGGGGCTCGAAAGAATGAAGGCGGCCTACGCGCATGCGGTGGAGGCCGGCTATCGCTTCTACTCCTTCGGCGATGCCTGCCTCCTCGACCGGGCCGGGCCATGAGCGCGCGGCTGCCCTTCGCCATCGCGGCCCGCGACGGCCTCGCGCGCACCGGCATCCTCGAGACGCCGCGCGGAAGAATCCGCACCCCGGCCTTCATGCCGGTGGGCACGGCGGCGAGCGTCAAGGCGATGCGGCCCGACGAGGTCGCGGCGACCGGCGCGGACATCGTGCTCGCCAACACCTATCATCTGATGCTTCGTCCGGGGGCGGAGCGCATCGCCCGGCTCGGCGGCCTGCACCGCTTCATGAGGTGGGAGAGGCCCATCCTCACCGACTCGGGCGGCTATCAGGTGATGTCGCTCGCGGGCCTGCGCAAGCTCGACGAGGCGGGCGTGACGTTCCGCTCGCATCTCGACGGGGCGCAGGTCCATCTCTCGCCCGAGCGCGCCATGGAGATCCAGCTTCTTCTCGGCTCCACCGTCGCGATGGTCCTCGACGAGTGCACGCCCTTCCCGGCGACGCATGACGCGGCGCGGGCATCGATGGAGCTCTCCATGCGCTGGGCGGAGCGCTCGAAGGCGGCGTTCGGAGCGCCCGAGGACGCCTTCCTCTTCGGCATCGTGCAGGGCGGCACCTATCCCGATCTGCGCGAGGCGTCCGCAAACGCGCTGAAGGCCGTCGGCTTCGACGGCTATGCGGTGGGAGGGCTCGCGGTCGGCGAGGGGCAGGCCGCCATGCTCGCGACCCTCGAGGCGAGCGTGCCGCATCTCCCGGAGGCGCGCCCGCGCTACCTCATGGGCGTCGGCAAGCCGTCCGACATTCTCGGCGCCGTCCTGCGCGGCATCGACATGTTCGACTGCGTGCTGCCCACGCGCTCGGGGCGCAACGGACAGGCCTTCACCTGGGGCGGCTCCGTGAACCTGCGCAATGCGCGCCATGCGGAGGACCCCCGTCCGCTCGACGAGGCCTCGTCCTGCCCGGCCGCCCGCGACTATTCGCGCGCCTATCTCCATCACCTGGTGAAGGCCGGCGAGATCCTCGGCGCGGTGCTGCTCACCTGGGCCAATCTCGCCTTCTACCAGGAGCTGATGGCCGGCATCCGGGCCGCCATCGCCGCGGGCCGGCTCGCCGATTTCGCGGCCGAGGCGGCCGAGCGCGAGGCCCGGGGCGATATCGCGCCCTTGTGACGCGCGCCCTTCCGCCCCGCCCCCTCTGCGGCTATTCTTGGGGCACAACCGGCGGGGAAGCTGGGCGGTGGGGGCAGCAAGGGGACGGCGATGACGGCACTAGTCGTGCTGATGAACAAGAATGCGGCCGCGGTGGCGGCGGACCGCGCCGGCACCATCACGGACGAGCGGGGCGACCATCGCGTGCGCGAGGGCTTTCGCAAGCTCTTCGAGCTCGTGCCCGGCAAGCCCATCTCGATCATGATCTACA
Organism: Alphaproteobacteria bacterium; assembly: GCA_024236075.1. Classification (GTDB taxonomy): domain Bacteria; phylum Pseudomonadota; class Alphaproteobacteria; order JACAEB01; family JACAEB01; genus JACAEB01. Next base: position 251,534 of record JACKLE010000002.1, read on the forward strand.
ACAGCGCCGAGATCATGGGGAACTCGTGGGACCCCATCATCGTGCGCTATGCGCGCGAGGCGAAGGACAAGAACCTTCCGACCGTCGCCGACTACGCCGAGGATTTCTTCCGCTGGCTCGAGAAGAGCCGCGACCTCTTCCCGCCCGAGGCCCAGCGCCGCCATTTCGCCGATCACGTGAAGCTCTACTACGCCGTCGTGCGCATGGAGTGCGAGGAGATCCTGCGCGAGGCGCAGATTTCCGGCACGGGCCCGCGCACCGCGGCCGAGGCGCTCACCATCGCCGCCGGGCGCCTCTTCGACGAGCTCACGCTCGACATGGACGACAATCCGCTGCCCCTGCTGCCCGGCTTCGACGACGGCTTCGGCAAGAACCTCGCCGACGCCTATCGCGACGACATCACCGCGCTCATCGGCGCCTTCTTCTCCGACATCGCGCCCGATCGCGGCACGGTCGAGAAGCTGCGCCAGATCGCGCCGCTGAGCGTCGTCTCGGGCTTCTTTCCGATCGGCCTCGACATGACGGGTATCGTCATCACGGGCTACGGCGCGAAGCAGTTCTATCCGCAGACGGTGGCCTTCGAGGTGCAGGGCGTCTTCCTCGACCGCGCGCGGCGGCGCCTGACGGTCGACCACACCGTGTCGAGCGACCTGCCCGTCGTGGTGCAGCCCTTCGCGCAGGACCGCATGCTCCGCACGCTGCTCTTCGGGCTCGATCCCGAGCTGCCGGAATATCTTCTCGGCGAGCTCTCCGCGCTCATCGAGGGCACGCGCGACAATCTCGTCCAGTCCGTGCCCGAGCTCAGCGTCGAGGCCAAGCGCGCGGTCTCCGAGTTCCTGAGCGAGGACTACATCCAGGACATGTGGGAGGTCTTCCTCTCCCGCCTCGCGCAGCACGTCTATCGCCAGTACGCCAATCCCATCTTCCGCAGCGTCTCCTCGCTGCCCGAGGCGGCGCTGGCGGACGCGGCCGAGAACATGGTGCGCATCACCGCGTTCCAGCAGGACGTGAGCGGCGCGCTTCCGACGGTCGGCGGCGGCATCGACGTCGCGCTCGTCACCTCAGAGCGCTTCCAGTGGGTGAAGCGCGCCGAGATCAAGGGCTGAGAGGTTTCCCATGAGCACGTCCGAACGCGAAATCCGCAATCTGGTGGCCCGGATGGCCGAGCGCCTCGAGGTCGCGACCCCGCCCGCCGCGCCGAACGAGCCGCCGAAATTCGAGGCGGCGGATCCGGAGGCGATCGCGCGCGCCGTGCGCCAGACCGTCGGCCTGTCCGGCAAGGGCATCGGCCCCGACCGCTGGCGGCGGATGAGCGTGCTCGCCCGGCTCGAGGAGCAGGCCTACGAGACCGGCGTCGCGAAGGCGACGCTCGCCGCCATGGCCCGCAAATACGGCGCCGGGGAGCCGAAGGGCGCGGCCAAGCGCGCGCGCGAGCCCGCGAAGCCGCCGCGGGCCGTCGCGATGGGGCCCGAGCCGCAGGGCGAGCGCGAGGACGCCAAGGCGCAGACACGACGCCGGCGCGGGCTCGGCCTCTTCGGCCGCCGCGGCTGAGCATGTGACGCCGCCTCCCGCCGGTGCTAGGGTTCTGGCGTCGGTGAAGGGTGGGGGACGTCCATGGTCGCAAAAGTCACCGAGATTCGCTGCGCCTCCGGCTCCAGCGACATCGTCATCGAGCTGCGCGCGCTGAAGGCCCTTCCCATGGAAGGCGTCATGACGACGCTCGGCCAGCAGGTCGTGACCCCGCAGGCGCGGGTCGACCCGTCGGTCGTGCGCTGGAGCCTGCCGGCGACGGGCGAGCGCTATCTCGTCTACGGCATCGTGACCCCCGCGACGAAGCTTCTCTTCTCGCCGCGCTACGAGCGCTCGATCATCCGCGACGGCGCGCTCTTTCCGAGCCGGAGCCCGAACCCGGAAGTGCTCCAGACCCGCCGCATCAGCGACGGCGAGTGGGTGGGGCCGGTCGAGCTCATCCGCATCGCGATGATTTGAGGGAGGACGAAATGCGCAAGCCCCTCCTAGCCGTCGCGCTTCTCCTCGCCGCCGCGCCCGCCGTCGCGAAGGACGAGGCCGCGCTCAACCACGTCTTCGAGAGCGCCGACCGCTTCGATGCCGATCTCTTCACGCCGAGCGGGCCGGCGCTCGTCACCATGGGCACCTCGCCGCGCCGCGCGACCGAGCCCGGCGCGGTGCAGGATTTCGCCGTCGACCTCGGCAGCGTCAGCGACGCGGCCGGCAGCCATTTCGCTCTCGCCTTCTCGACGGTGCCGTTCTGGTGGGGCGCGAACGGCCTCACCTTGAAGGAATACCGCGAGGAGACGTCGTCCATGACGCGCATCCTCGCGCGCACCCAGGCGAGCATCGGCGTGGCGACCGCCGGCGGCGACGAGATCAACGCGCTGCGCTCCGCGCTCGGCTTCCAGACCCAGCTTCTCGACGCGCAGGACCACCGCTTCGACGTCGAGAGCTCGCAGTGCATCCACGAGGCCTGGCAGACCTTCCGCCGCGCCGCTCACGAGAAGGCGCTGCAGAACATCGGCGCGGCCATTCTGGACGCGGAGGAGAAGGGCGGGTCGGCGGACGATATAGACCTCGACGCGCTCCTCCTCGCCGAGCTGGCGAAGGGCTCGGACGCGGCCTACCGGTCGGCGCGCGAGAGCTGCCAGGACGGCGCCATCCGCCGCCTCATCGCCAAGCCCTCCTGGCTCGTGGGTCTTGGAGCCGCCGTGCGCTCCGAGAAGGACGCGTGGGGCGATCTCGACTATGACGGCCTCTCGGCCTGGACGAGCTATCGCCAGCCGCTCTTCGACAAGGGCCGCTACGCCGCCTTCGGCTTCCTGCGCGGCGACATGGACCGCGTCTTCGATTTCGACGACGGCGGCGCGGCGGAAGGCGACGCCTACACGGCGGGCATCGGGCTCGCCTACCAGACGCCGCGCCTGCGCGTCGATCTCTCGGCGGCCCACACGCACCGCTCCTTCTCGGAAGGAGGCTATGGCGACGACAGCTTCCAGCAATACGGCGCGACGATGGATGTGCGCCTCTTCGAGGGCTTCTGGATCGAGGCCTCGGGCGGCTTCCTCGCCTCCTCCGATCTCGTGGAGGGCGCCTACGGCTCGCTCTCGCTCAAGGTGAGCTGGGGCGACTATCTTCCGGGCTTCTGAGGGCGCCCGCCGCGCCCGAAGGCAGCGCGTTTCCGGCCATAGGCGCGCGGCGCAGGATCCGATCGGGACCGAGAAGGCCCTACGCCGCCGTGCCGCCGACCGTCAGGCCACGGATCTTGATCGTGGGCTGGCCGACGCCGACGGGCACGCTCTGGCCCGACTTGCCGCAGGTGCCGATGCCGGGATCGAGCTTCAGGTCGTTGCCGACCATCTCGACCCTGGTGAGCACGTCGGGCCCGTTGCCGATCAGCGTCGCGCCCTTCACCGGCGCGCCGAGCCTGCCGTTCTCGATGAGATAGGCCTCGGTGCAGGAGAAGACGAACTTGCCGCTGACGATGTCGACCTGTCCGCCGCCGAAGGAGACGGCATAGAGCCCCTTCTTCACGGAGCGGACGATCTCTTCCGGGTCCGCGGCCCCCGCCAGCATGTAGGTGTTCGTCATGCGCGGCATGGGAGCATGGGCAAAGCTCTCGCGGCGGCCATTGCCCGTCGGCGCGACGCCCATGAGGCGGGCGTTCATGCGGTCCTGGAGATAGCCGCGCAGGATGCCGTCCTCGATGAGCACGGTGCGGCCCGTCGGCGTGCCCTCGTCGTCGATCGAGAGCGAGCCCCGGCGATCCTCGATCGTGCCGTCGTCGACCACCGTGACGCCCGGCGCCGCGACGCGCTGGCCGAGGAGGCCGGAGAAGGCGCTCTGCTTCTTGCGGTTGAAGTCGCCCTCGAGGCCGTGGCCGATCGCCTCGTGGAGGAGGATGCCCGGCCAGCCCGGCCCGAGCACGACCGTCATCTCGCCCGCCGGCGCGGGCACGCTCTCGAGATTGACGAGCGCCTGGCGCAGCGCCTCGTCGACGCCGGCCTGCCAGGCCTCGGGCGCGAGGAAGCGCTCGTAGAGCTCGCGCCCTCCCGTGCCGTGGCTTCCCGATTCCTGGCGGTCCTTGTCGCCCACGACGATCGAGACGTTGAGGCGCACGAGGGGGCGCACATCGTTGTAGACCTCGCCGCCGGGGCGGACGATCTCGATGGCCCGCCAGCTCCCGACGAGCGACACGGAGACCTGGCGCACCCTCGGGTCGCGCGCGCGGGCATAGGCGTCGATCTCCTCGAGCAGGCGGGCCTTCGACGCGAAGCTCGATTCCTCGAGCGGGCTTTCGGCCGTGTAGAGACGATGATTGGTGCGCGGCGGCGCCGGGCTCGACCCCTTGGGCGCGAGGTCCTGCACCGGGCCGAGAGCGCCGGCGGCGCGGCGCATGGCGTCGAGGGTGAGCTCGGCCGCCTGGCCGAAGGCGGTCGCCTCGCCCTGCACGGCGCGCAGGCCGAACCCCTGCGTCGTGTCGTAGGTCGCGGCCTTGAGGCGGCCGTCGTCGAAGGCGAAGCTCTCGCTCTGGCCGAACTCCATGTAGAGCTCGCCGTCGTCCGAGCGCGCGAGCGCCTCGTCGACGAAGGCCGTGACCTCGCCGCGGTCGAGTCCGGTCTGCGTGTAGAAGAGATCCTGCGGCGTGAATGTCATCTGTCGCGCGTCGAGCCTCGTGGGATGCGGCCGACGCCCGAGAAGCCTCCGGCGTGGCTGGCGACGGCGCACCCGATCGTTGAGAACGGCTGGCAGGAACCCGGCCAGGACCTTACGCATATTGGCGGCGCGCGTCACGAATCAATTCATGAAAGCGTCGCGATGAATGGCGGGCGCGGGAGGCTCCCGGGGCGGCACCTGTGCGGCAAATCGCCCCGAATGCCGGCGCCACGCCGGGCGGGACTTGGCCGGCGGGTGTAAATCGCAGTATCTGCAAGGAGTTGACGTCGGGCGCGGCACGCGCCTGCCCGTTCTGGGGCGCGGGGTCGCGCTGCCCGGCGCGGCGCTACCGATGCGCCGGGCGCCGTGTATATAAAGGCGCGCTCCCGAGCCCTTCGCGAGGGGGCTTTCCGTCGGCCGCGAAACGGTCTAGTCCGATGGCCGTGCGATCGGTCCTCGCGCCGACGGGCGGAAGGCACCAGAGGGCCGATGCGCCGCGGGCAAGCGCCTTGCGGGGTGGACGCGCCGATGGCGGGAGCGCCAAGGGGCAAGAAAGCATGAGAGGCATTCCGGGCATGATCGGTTGGGCGGAACGGATCTGGCGCGCGGGGACCGGCGCCCTCCTTTGGCTTCTCGCGGGCATGTCCCTCGCCGCCGCCGAGGAGCCTCAGCCCGGAGAGATCAATTTCCAGCCGGCCGCGAGTCCGCTCGCCGAGGAGGTGCACAGTTTCCACCACCTCCTTCTCTACGTCATCACGGCGATCGCGCTCCTCGTCCTGCTGCTCCTCATCTACGTCGTGCTGCGCTACAACAAGCGCGCCAATCCGACCCCCCGCAAATTCCATCACAACACGCTGGTCGAGGTCCTCTGGACCGCCATCCCGGTCATCGTCCTCATCCTGATCGCGGTGCCCTCGTTCCGCCTGCTCTACCTTTCGGACCGCATTCCGGACGCGGACATCACGATCAAGGTGACCGGGCAGAACTGGTATTGGGACTATGAGTATCCGGACGAGGGCGAGTGGACGCTCTCCTCGCATCTCCTTCCCGAGGACGAGGCCAAGAAGACGGGGCAGACCTGGCTTCTCGCCGTGGACGACCACCCCGTCGTGCCCGTCAACGCCGTCGTGCGCGTCCAGGTGACGGCCTATGACAGGCTTCATTCCTGGACGGTTCCGGCCTTCGGCATCAAGGTCGACGCCGTTCCCGGCCGCCTCAACGAAACCTGGTTCCAGGCGACCCGCGAAGGGACGTTCTACGGGCAGTGCTCGGAGATTTGCGGGCCCAAGCACGCCTTCATGCCGATCCAGGTCGAGGTGGTGAGCCAGGAGAAGTACCAGGCCTGGCTGGCCGAGACGAAGGGCAGGCTCGCGGCCGCCGACGGCCCGGCCCCCGCGCGCCTCGCCGCGCTCGGCTCCGGCAAGTGACGCAGAAGGGAACGAAGGCCATGGCAAGCTCGACGAAGGCGTCTCACGGAGCATCGGGCCACGACGAGGCCCATGGCGGCTATGGCGGCCACGGCGCGCCCGGCGGGATCATGCGCTGGGTGCAGTCCACGAACCACAAAGACATCGGCACGATGTACCTCATCTTCGCGGTCATCGCGGGGCTCATCGGCGGCGCGATGTCGCTCATCATCCGCCTGGAGCTCGCGGCGCCCGGCGTCAGCGTGGTCAGCCGGTTCGTCGGCGAGGGCGATGCGGCCTTCCACTTCTACAACGTGCTGATCACGGCGCACGGGCTCATCATGATCTTCTTCATGGTGATGCCGGCGATGATCGGCGGCTTCGGCAACTGGTTCGTGCCCATCATGATCGGCGCGCCGGACATGGCGTTCCCGCGCATGAACAACATCTCGTTCTGGCTGCTGCCGGTCTCGATCACGCTGCTCGTCTGCTCGATGTTCGTGCCGAGCACCGGAAGCCTCAACGGCGTGGGCGGCGGCTGGGTGATCTATCCGCCGCTCTCCACGAGCGGGCAGCCCGGTCCCGCCATGGACCTCGCCATTTTGTCGCTTCACATAGCGGGGGCGTCCTCGATCCTGGGCGCCATCAACTTCATCACGACCATCTTCAACATGCGCGCGCCGGGCATGACGCTCTTCCGCATGCCGCTCTTCTGCTGGTCGATCCTCATCACGGCCTTCCTGCTGCTGCTCTCGCTGCCCGTGCTCGCGGGCGCGATCACCATGCTGCTCACGGACCGCAATTTCGGCACGGCCTTCTTCGATCCGCAGCACGGGGGCGATCCGCTCCTCTTCCAGCACCTTTTCTGGTTCTTCGGCCATCCGGAGGTCTACATCCTGATCCTGCCGGGCTTCGGCATGATCAGCCACATCGTCTCGACCTTCTCCAAGAAGCCCGTCTTCGGCTATCTCGGCATGGTCTGGGCGATGATCTCCATCGGCTTCATCGGCTTCATCGTGTGGGCCCACCACATGTTCACGGTGGGCATGGCCGTCGACCTCAAGGCCTATTTCGTGGCCGCGACGATGATCATCGCGGTGCCGACGGGCATCAAGATCTTCTCCTGGATCGCCACCATGTGGGGCGGCTCGATCGACCTCAAGACGCCGATGCTCTGGGCCATCGGCTTCATCTTCCTCTTCACCATCGGGGGCGTCACGGGCGTCGTGCTCGCCAATGCGGGCATCGACCACGCGCTGCACGACACCTACTACGTGGTCGCGCATTTCCACTACGTGCTCTCGATGGGCGCGGTCTTCGCCATCTTCGCCGGCTTCTACTACTGGTTCGGCAAGATGACCGGATACAAATATTCCGAGGGGCTCGGGCAGCTGCATTTCTGGATGACGTTCATCGGCGTCAACCTCATCTTCTTCCCGCAGCACTTCCTCGGCCTCGCGGGCATGCCGCGCCGCTATGTGGACTATCCGGAGGCCTTCGCCTTCTGGAACCACTGGTCCTCGATCGGCAGCTACATCGCCTCGGCCGGCGTCCTGGTCTTCCTCTTCATGCTGGGCGAGGCCTTTGTGCGCCGCCGCAAGGAGGTCGCCAATCCCTGGGGCGAAGGCGCGACGACGCTCGAGTGGACGCTTCCCTCGCCGCCGCCCTTCCACCAGTTCAACGAGCTGCCGCATATCGGCCCGGCCGGGCATTGATCCGGCCGCCGCGCGCGGCGGGCGCGCGAGGAATGCAGCGATCGACCCGGCGGAGCGCGCCGCCCGCGCGGCGCGCCCACGCCGGGTCCGAACGTCTTGGTAGGGACAGGTGACCGACGCAGCCTTCGACATCGAGCTTTCCCGCGCCGGCCGCGCCGAGCCGGGAGACTATGTCGCGCTCCTGAAGCCGCGCGTCATGTCGCTCGCGGTGTTCACGAGCCTCGTCGGGCTCGCGATCGCTCCGGGCGCGGTGCATCCCGTCCTCGGCGCCGTCGCGGTTCTCGCCATCGCCGTCGGCGCGGGCGCCGCGGGGGCGCTGAACATGTGGTACGACGCCGACATCGACGCGCTGATGGCGCGCACCGCCGCGCGTCCCATTCCGCAGGGCCGCGTGGCCCGCGAGGAGGCGCTCGCCTTCGGCCTCTTCCTGTCGGTCTTCGCGGTGACCGCGCTCTGGATGGCGACGAATGTGCTCGCCGCCGGGCTGCTCGCCTTCACGATCTTCTTCTACGTCGTCGTCTACACCATGGTCCTGAAGCGCCGCACGCCGCAGAACATCGTCATCGGCGGCGCGGCGGGCGCGCTGCCGCCCGTCATCGGTTGGGCCGCGGCGACGGGCCATCTCTCGGCCGAGCCGCTGGTGCTCTTCCTCATCGTGTTCCTGTGGACGCCGCCCCATTTCTGGGCGCTCGCGCTGGTGCGCTCCTCGGACTATGCGCGGGCCGGCGTGCCGATGCTCCCCAATGTCGCGGGCGAGGCGGCGACGTGGGCCCACATTCTCGGCTATGCGCTCGCGCTGGTGCCGGCGAGCCTCCTGCCGCTCGTCCTCGGCTTCGCCGGTCCGCTCTACGGGCTGGCGGCGGCGGGCGGCGGCGCGGCGTTCCTCTACCTGTCCTGGCGGCTCGCGCGCCGCGGCGCGGCGGGCGATGCGGCGGGCGCGCGGATCGCCGCCAAGCGCCTCTTCGCCGTCTCCATCCTCTACCTCTTCCTCCTCTTCGCGACGCTGCTCGCGGAGGCGATTCTCGGCCTTCCGATCGGCGCGGGCCCATGAGCGCGCCGGGCGACATGCCGCCCGACGGCGAGGCGGCCCGGCGCCGCCGCAGCCTCGCCATCGCCCTGGCGCTGGGGGCCTTCGTGCTGCTCGTCTTCGTCGTCACCATCGTCCGTCTCGGCGGCAATGCCGCCGCCCCGGGCTATTAGGAGGCGTGCCGAGGATGGACGCGCGCGATCGCCGGAAGCAGGACCAGCGCGGACAGATCATCGTGTTCTGCTGCCTCGTGGCCGCGCTCGGCATGCTCGGGGCCTCCTTCGCCGCCGTTCCGCTCTACCGCATGTTCTGCCAGGTGACCGGCTTCGGGGGCACGACGCAGGTCGCCACGGCCGCGCCCGACATCGTGCTCGACCGCAAGGTGGTGGTGCGCTTCGATTCGAACGTCAGCCGCGAGCTGCCCTGGCGCTTCGTGCCCGCGCAGCGCTCGGTCAAGGTCCGCCTCGGCGAGCGCACGCTCGTCGCCTACCGCGCGACCAATCTTTCCGACCGTCCGCTCGTCGGCACGGCGACCTTCAACGTGACGCCGGACAAGGTCGGCTCCTATTTCGACAAGCTGCAATGCTTCTGCTTCACCGAGCAGCGGCTGGAGCCCGGCGAGACGGTGGACATGCCGGTGACCTTCTTCGTCGATCCCGCGCTCGCCGACGACCCGCTCCTCGACGAGGTCAAGACGATCACGCTGTCCTATACGTTCTACGAGGCGAAAAAGGCGACGGCCGCCCTCGATGCCGGCGGCGCGTCTGTGCGGCAGGGCGACGCGGCGCGGACGAATTGAGGCAGGGGCGCATTGAAAAGCGCCGCGAATTGAGGCACGAGACGCTGCGGCCCCGTCCCTCGCGCGGTCGCAGGGAAGGGGCAAGGAGAGGCGGGCCATGGCCGACCACGGCGAAGTGAAGCACGACTACCATCTCGTCAATCCGAGCTCCTGGCCCGTCGTCGGCTCCATCGGAGCGCTCGTCTTCGCCTTCGGCCTCATCCACTGGATGCAGGCCGCGAAGGGCAATCACTTCCTCCCGGTTCCGGAGGGCGTCCCGCCCTATGCCGTCTTCTTGATCGGCGCCCTCATCATCGCCTGGACGATGATCGGCTGGTGGGGCGACGTCATCAAGGAAGCCGAGGTCGAGAAGGTCCACACGCCCGTCGTCGTGATCGGCCTGCGCTACGGCATGGCGCTCTTCATCGCCTCCGAGGTGATGTTCTTCGTCGCCTGGTTCTGGGCCTATTTCAACGCGGCGCTCTTTCCGCACGACCGCGGCCTCGCGGGCTGGCCGCCGGAGGGCATCGTTGCCTTCGATCCCTGGCACCTGCCGATCGTGAACACGCTCATCCTGCTGACGTCCGGCACCACGGTCACCTGGGCGCACCATGCGCTCCAGCACGGCAACCGCGCGGCCGTGAAGGCGGGCCTCTGGCTCACCATCCTGCTCGGCATCTCGTTCACCTGCGTGCAGGCGATCGAGTACAGCACCGCGGGCTTCGGCTTCGCCCACAACATCTACGGCGCCACCTTCTTCATGGCGACGGGCTTCCACGGCTTCCACGTCATCGTGGGCACGATCTTCCTCATCGTGATCCTCATCCAGGTCTATCGCGGCCATTTCTCGCCCGAGCGCCATTTCGGCTTCGAGGCGGCGGCGTGGTATTGGCATTTCGTCGACGTGGTCTGGCTCTTCCTTTTCGCGGCCATCTATCTCGGCAGCGCGGGCGGCGCGACCGGCCACCACTAGGCCGGCGACAGCTCGGAACGAGCCGGGCCTGAACCGGGAGAGGCGCCACGGCGTGACCAATCCCTATCTCGCGGGCTTCAGGAGCCGCTGCCCACGCTGCGGCGAGGGCAAGCTGTTTGCGGGCTATCTCACCGTCGCCCCGCGCTGCGACCATTGCGGCCTCGACCTCGCGGAGATCGACACCGGCGACGGGCCGGCCTTCTTCGTCGTCCTGGTGGTGGGCGCCATCGTCGCGCCGCTGGCCCTCGCGCTCGAGACGCTGAAGCAGCCGCCCTATTGGGTGCATGCCGTGATCTGGGGCCCGCTGACGCTCGGCCTCATCTTCGCGCTGCTGCCCGCCTTCAAGGGCGTGCTCGTCGCGGCGCATTACGCGCAAGGGCACGGGACGCCGCCCGGCGAGGCCTGATGCTCCGCTTCCGGCCGCTGCCCGTCCTCACCGTCGCGACGCTGACGGCGCTCGCGATCCTCGTCGCGCTCGGCAATTGGCAGATGCGCCGCCTCGCCTGGAAGGAGGGCCTCGTCGCGCAGATCGGCGCGCGCGCGACGGCGAGCGCGCGCCCGCTCGACGAGGCGCTCGCGGAAGGCGGGACGCCGGCCGATCTCGCCTATACGCGGGTGCGCGCGACGGGGCGTTTCGACCATGCCCGCGAGGCCTATGTCTTCACGACCCATGACGGCGTCCCCGGCTTTCTCGTGGTGACGCCGCTCCTGCGGGAGGCCGGCCCCCCGGTTCTGGTCGAGCGCGGCTTCGTTCCCGAGCGCGCCCGCGCGCCGCAGACGCGCCCGGAGGGCCAGATCGAGGGGACGGTGGAGGTCGTGGGGCTTCTGCGTCCGGCCGAGCGGCCGGGCCTCTTCACGCCGCAGCCGGACCTCGCGGCGCGAATCTTCTATGCGGCGGACCTCGACGCCATCGCTGCCGCCGCGGGCGTCGCGGCGCCGGCGCCGGTCTTCGTCGCGGCGGAGGCGGGCGAGGCGCCAGGAGGGCTGCCGCAGGGCGGCGTCACCGAGCTCGCGCCGCGCAACCCCCATCTCGGCTATGCGCTCACCTGGTACGGCTTCGCGGTCGTCCTCGTCGCCGTCTATCTCGCCTATCACCGCGCCCGGGGCCGCCTCGCCTGGCGCTAGGGCCCCTTGAATCCGGGCCCGCGACCGGCAAGTGTCTGCGCGAAGCCGAGAAGAGGTAGAGACGCGTTGGAATACATCTCGACGAGAGGCGAGGCCCCGGCGGCATATTTCGAGGAGGTGCTGCTCAGGGGGCTCGCTCCCGACGGCGGCCTCTATGTGCCGCGCGCCTGGCCGCATCTGTCGCGCGGCGAGATCGAGGCGCTCCGCGGGCTTTCCTATGCCGATCTCGCCGCGGCGCTCCTCGCTCCGTTCGTCGGCGAGGCGGTCGCCCCGGGCGATCTCGAGCGCATCCTCGCCGACGGCGCGGCCGCCATGGGCCACGCGGCCGTGACGCCGCTCGTCCAGCTCGACGAGCGCACCTTCCTCCTCGAGCTCTTCCACGGGCCCACGCTCGCCTTCAAGGACGTGGCGCTGCAGCTTTTGGGGCGCCTCTTCGCCCATGTGCTGGAGCGGCGGGGCGAGGCCCTCACCATCCTCGGCGCGACCTCGGGCGACACGGGCTCGGCGGCGATCGAGGCCGTCCGTGGACGGGCGAACATGGAGATCTTCATTCTCCATCCCAAGGACCGGGTGAGCCGCATCCAGCGCCTGCAGATGACGACGGTCGCCGAGCCGAACGTGCACAACATCGCGCTCGAAGGCACGTTCGACGACTGCCAGGCCATCGTGAAGGCGCTCTTCGCCGACGCGGATCTGCGCGACGAGCTCGCCCTCTCGTCCATCAACTCGATCAACTGGGCGCGCATCATGGCCCAGATCGTCTACTACTTCGCATCGGCGCTCGCGCTCGGAGCCCCGGAGCGCCCGGTCGCCTTCTCCGTGCCGACGGGCAATTTCGGCGACGTCTATGCCGGCTACGCGGCCGCGCGCATGGGCCTTCCCGTCGAGCGCCTCCTCGTCGCCACGAACGTCAACGACATCCTCGAGCGCGCGCTCCGCACCGGCGAGTACGAGGTGCGCGACGTCGTCGCCACCATGAGCCCCTCAATGGACATTCAGGTCGCCTCGAATTTCGAGCGCCTGCTCTTCGACGCGCACGACCGCAACGCGCGCAGCGTGCAGGCGCTCATGGCGCGGCTCAGGGAGACGGGACGCTTCACCATCGACGAGCCGGCGCTCGCGACGATGCGCGCGCATTTCTCGGCCGCGCGGGTCAGCGAGGAGGCGACGCTCGGCGCGATGCGGCGCGCCTGGACCGGGGCGGGCGAGCTCGTCGATCCGCATACGGCCGTTGCGCTGGCGGCCCTCGACTCCCAGCCCTTCGGCCGCGAGGTCGCGCGCGTCGTGCTCGCGACCGCCCATCCCGCGAAGTTTCCCGATCCGGTCGAGAAGGCGACGGGCGTGCGCCCCGCCTTGCCGGCGCGCCTCGCCGGTCTCGAGGAGCGCGCGGAAAGCTTCGCCGTGCTGCCCAACGACGTTTCCGCCGTGCGCGACTTCCTGCGCCGCGCACGCGCCCCGCGCTGAAAGCGAGTTCTCCCATGACCCTCAGCCAGAAGACCCTCGCCTCCGGACTCAAGGTCGTCGTCGACGCGCTGCCGCATGTCGAGACGGCGGCCGTCGGCGTCTACGTGCCGGTGGGCACGCGCAACGAGGAGGCCTCCGCCCACGGATTGTCGCATCTTCTCGAGCACATGGCCTTCAAGGGCACGGCGACGCGCTCGGCGCGCGAAATCGCCGAGGAGATCGAGGCGGTCGGCGGCTATCTCAACGCCTATACCGGCTATACCGAGACCGCCTACTACGCGCGCGTCCTGAAGGAGGATGTGGGCCTCGCCATCGACCTCCTCGGCGACATCCTCGCGCGCTCGGCCTTCGCGCCGGACGAGCTCGAGCGCGAGCGGTCCGTCATCATCCAGGAGATCCGCCACGCCGAGGAGACGCCGGACGACATCGTCTTCGATCACCTCCAGTCCGTCGCCTTCGGCGGCCAGGCGCTGGGGCGCTCCGTGCTCGGAACGGCGGCCTCCGTCTCGGAGATCGCGCGCGAGGACATCGTCGCCTATATGAAGGCGCACTACACGGCCGACCGGGCCCTGCTCGTCGCGACGGGCGCCGTCGAGGCCGACGAGATCTTCACGCTCGCGACGCGCGCGCTCGGCGGCCTGCCCGCGACCGGCCCGGCGCCGCGTCACGAGCCCGCGATCTTCACCGGCGGCCTCAAGCACGATGCGCGCGACATCGAGCAGCTTCACCTCGCGCTCGGCCTTCCGGGCGTTCCGATCACGGACGAGCGCTTCTTCGCGCAGGGCGCGCTCGCCGAGATCCTCGGCGGCGGCATGTCCTCGCGCCTCTTCCAGAAGGTGCGCGAGGAGCGGGGGCTCGCCTATTCCGTCTACAGCTTCGCGCGCTCCTTCAACGATGGCGGGCTCTTCGGCGTCTATGCCGGCATCGACCCCGAGAATCTCGAGACGACGCTCGACCTCGTCGTCGGCGAGATCGAGGCCCTGACGCGCGAGGTCGGCCCGGCCGAGCTGCAGCGCGCCAAGGCGCAGATGAAGTCGGCGCTGCTCCGGGCCCGCGAGACGACGGGCGGGCGCATGGAGGCGCTGGCCGAGGACATGCTGCGCTTCCAGCGCGTGGTGCCGGTCTCGGAGATCGTCGCCCGCATCGAGCGCGTGGACGAGGGAACGGTTCGCGCGAGCGCGGCGCGGCTCCTGCGCGCCGGCGCGCCCGCGCTCGCCGTGGTGGGCGCGGGCGAGGCCGAGCGCGCCTTCGAGACGTCGCGGCGGCGATTCAGCTAAAATCGCAAAGGCGCGGTTCCGCGCGGGGGGCAGAGCGAAAGGCAGGCGCATGTGGAGGGGCCTCACAACGGCATCCGATGCCCTTGTGCTGCAAGGCGAAGGCGTGCGCCTGCGCCCGCCGGCGCCGCGCGACTACGAGGCCTGGGTCGCTCTGCGCTCGGAAAGCGCCGCGAGCCTGCAGAAATACGAGCCGCGCTGGCCGGCGGACGAGCTCACGCGCTTCGGCTTCCGCCGGCGCCTGCGCTCCTATCAGGCGGAGATGAAGCGCGGCGAGGGCTATGCCTTCCTCGTCTTCGCCGGACCCGAGGACGTGCTCGTCGGCGGCTGCAACCTCTCCAACGTGCGGCGCGGCTCGCAGCTCTGCGCGACGCTCGGCTATTGGGCGGGCGAGCGCCACCGCAATCGCGGCTACATCACGGCGGCGGTGAAGGCCATCTCGTCCTTCTGCTTCGGCACGCTCGGGCTCCACCGGGTGCAGGCCGCCTGCCTGCCCGACAACGAGCCCTCCAAGTCCGTCCTGCGCAAGGCCGGCTTCCGCGAGGAGGGCCTCGCGCGCTCCTACCTGAAGGTCGACGGAAACTGGCGCGACCACCTCCTCTTCGGCCTCGTCGAGGACGATGAAGGGCGCTGACGGCATCGGGAGATTCGGATTGCCACAAGACCGCCTCATAAGCGGGCTATGGAAGGTGCCGGCGCGCCGGTCGCGCGGGACCATCGTCGTCTCCACGCCGGCCGGCGCCGGTGCAGGATCGAGCAGCCGGAATATGCATGTGAGCGGATTTCTTGGCCCGTGGCGGCAGGCGGGCCTGCGTGCGCGTTTTTTCCGGGCGGTGCCCGCGTGGTCGCTCCCGGCGCTGGTCGCGCTGGCGCTTCTGGCCGCCGCGACCGCGGTCGCGGCGGAGACGCCGCCCGTCCCGGTTCCGAAGGCGACGCGCAGCGCGCCGACGACGGGCGCGGCGCCGGCGGTGCCCGGCGCGGCGCGGCCGGGCGAATTGGGGGAGGGCGCCGAGGACGTCGCGCCCGACGAGGAGCCCGCATCCGAGGGCGCGGGCGACCCGCAGAGCGAGGAGGAGGGCGCCCCGCAGCGTGACGAGGCGGCGCCCGGCCAGGGCGAGGAGAAGACGCGCTCTGCGCCCGATATGCCCGTGGTGCTCGTCGGTCCGGGCGAGCCCGTGATCGTGCTCGGGCGCGCGCTCCGGCCGCTCGACAAGGTGCCGGGGCTCGCGGCGGCGCTCGAGGAGGGCGAGGACGGTCCCGCCCTCGCCGTCGCGCTTCAGGCCGAGGGCGAAGGCACGCTCGAGCGCCTTCTCGTCCCGTCCGGCGACTTCGCCGTCCATTCGGTCGTCGTCGGCACGCCGGGCGGGCCGCTGACAGTCGATCCCATCCGGGAGGGCGCGCATCTCGCCTTCCCCGTTCTCGTCGAGCCCGACAGCCCGACGGCCGTGCTCCTCAAGCTCGACGCGACGCCGCGACGCCCCGAGCTCCATCTGTGGGAGGAGGATGCCTGGCGCGCCTATCTCGCGCGGCTCTCGTTCCTCGCGGGCCTCATGGAAGGCGCGCTGTTCGTCCTGGCGGGCCTTCTGCTGGCGCGCGGCTTCCTCGCCGCGACGCCGGCGGCCTTCGCATCGGCGGGCCTCGCGGCGGCGGGCCTGCTCCTCGTCGCCTTCGCGGCGGGCACTCTCGGGCCTCCGGCGCTCGAGGCGCCGCGCACGGCCGCACGGCTCGGCGAGTTCGCGCGCAGCCTCCTCGCGCTCGCGATCGTCGTCTGGGCCTTCACGGCGCGCCCCGCCGTCGCGCCGACGCGGCTGCAGCTCATCGTCGGGCTGGGGCTCGCGGCGCTCGCCGGGCTCGGCGCGCTCGCCGGGCTCCTTTTCGACGTTTCGGTATCGGCCGCGGTCCTGGCGGCGGCGCTCGGCTTTGCGGCGGCGCTCTTCTGGCGCGGCCTCGCCCAAGGGGCGCGCGGCGCCTGGTGGATGGCGCCCGGGCTCTTCACCGGGCTCGCGACGGGCGCCGTGGTCCTCGCCGCGCGAATCCATCCCGGCCTGCTGCCCTCGCTCTCGGGCGAGATGCTCGTCCTCGGCCTCGCCATGGGCGCCATCGTGCTGGCGGGCCTTGTCGGCCTCGCTCCGGGCCCGCGCCTTCTGCCCGAGGCCTCGCGCGCGGGCGAGGCGCCGCTCGCGCCCCGCATCGTGCCCGTCCGCCACGAGGCGGGCGAGCGCGCGACGCGGGTCGAGGAGGCCGTGCGCGCCGCGCGGGAAGGGCTCTGGGAGTGGTCGATCGACGCCGACGAGCTCAACGTGGCGCCGGAGATCGAGTCCGAGCTCGGCGAGCCGGCCGGCGCGCTCTCGGGCTCGGCGGCGATCTGGGCGAGCCGTCTGCACCCGGAGGATATCGAGCTCTTCCGCTCCGCGCTCGCCGCGCATCTGGAAAATCCTCGCTCGCCCTTCGATCAGGAGTTCCGCATGATGCATGCGGACGGCAGCGCGCGCTGGCTCCATCTGCGCGCGCAGGCGATCGCGGGCGCGTCCGGCCAGATCGAGCGCTGCATCGGGCTCGTCGCCGACATCACGGCGCGCCGCGCCGAGCTCGAGCGGCGCGACGGCGACACGCTGCACGATGCGCTCACCGGGCTCGCGACGCGCGCGCTGTTCCTCGACCGCCTCGGCGCGGCGCTCGCCGAGCGCCAGGGCGCGCTCACGCTCTTCATCCTCGACGTCGACCGCTTCGGGCTCGTGCTCGACGGCCTCGGGCTCGCCGCCGGCGAGGAATTGCTGATCGGCCTCGCGCGCCGGCTCGAGAGCTTCCTTCAGCCCGCGGACACGCTGGCGCGCCTCGGCGGGGACTCCTTCGCGATCCTGCTGCGCCGGCCGATCGCGCGCTCCAAGGCGCTGGAGCTCGCCTCGGCGCTGCAGGAGCTCATCGCCAAGCCCTTCACGCTCAACGGCCAGGAGGTCTTCGCGAGCGCCTCCATCGGCATCGCGCTGACGGACAGCCGCGCGCGCACCGCGAGCGAGCTTCTCCACGAGGCGCAGACCGCGCTCTTCGACGCCAAGCGCACCGGCGCGGGCTCGGCGCGCGTCTACGCGCCGGCGATGCGGCACGCGCGCGGCGAGCGCCTCGCGCTCGAGACCGATCTCAGGCGCGCGCTCGAGCGCCGGCAGGTCGAGCTCGTCTATCAGCCGATCATGAGCCTTGCGGATTCGCGCGTCGCCGGCTTCGAGGGCCTCCTGCGCTGGCGCCATCCCGCGCGCGGGCTGCTCGCGCCGAAGGATTTTCTCGCGCTCGCCGAGGAGACCGGCCTCATCACCGATCTCGGCGCCTTCGCGCTCAGGGAGGCCGCCGAGCAGCTCGGCAAGTGGCAGACCTACTTCCCCATCGAGCGGCCGCTCTTCGTCAGCGTCAACGTGTCGAGCCGGCAGTTCCTCTCCGAGGATTTCGTCGAGGCGGTGGGAAAGATCCTCCGCTCACGGACGCTCGCCCGGAACACGCTGAAGCTCGAGGTCACCGAGAGCCTCATCATGGAGGACCCCGAGCGCTCGGCCGGGCTCCTGTCGCGCCTCACGGCCGAGGGGGCGGGGCTCGCGCTCGACGATTTCGGCACGGGCTTCTCGTCCCTGAGCTATCTGCAGCGCTTTCCCTTCGACACGCTGAAGATCGACCGCTCCTTCGTCGCCATGATGAGCACCGACAAGGACGCCGAGCTCATCGTGCGCTCCATCGTCTCGCTCGCGCATGCGATGAAGCTCGAGGTCGTGGCCGAGGGCGCGGAGAGCGAGGACGACGCGGCGAAGCTCAAGGAGCTGGGCTGCGAGTTCGCCCAGGGCTATCTCTACGCCGCGCCGCTCTCGGCCGACGACGCGCAGGGCTTCATCGCGCGGCACTGGCAGAATTGAGCGGCCTCACCGCCAGCGCAGATTCTTCCGTGTAAGGTCGGAAATCTTCCGCGCGCCCATGAGCTTCATGTCGCGCACGAGCTCGGCCTTGAGCAGCGCCATGGCGCGCTCGACCCCCGCCTGGCCTGCCGCGGCGAGGGCATAGAGGTAGAGCCGTCCGCCCGAGCAGGCCTTGGCGCCGACCGAGAGCGCCTTCAGCATGTGCGTGCCGCGGCGGATGCCGCCGTCGCAGATCACGTCGAGCTTGTCGCCGACCGCGTCGACGATCTCGGCGAGCTGGTCGAAGGGCGCGCGCGAGCCGTCGAGCTGCCGCCCTCCATGGTTCGAGACCATCACCGCCGTCGCGCCGATATCGACCGCGCGGCGCGCATCGTCGGGCGACATGATGCCCTTGAGGCAGAAATGGCCGCCCCAGTCCCTGCGGATGGCCTCGGCCTCCTTCCAGTCGAGGGTCTGGTCGAGCATCGTCGAGAAATAGTCCGAGACGGTCACGGCGATGTTCGAGCCTTCCTTGACATAGTCCTTGAGCTGAGAAAGCTCGAATTTCTCCCGCAGGAGATAGTTGAGCGCCCAGGAGGGATGGACGGCGAAGGAGAAGGCGCTCGACGGCGTGAGGCGCGGCGGCGAGGTGAAGCCGGTCCTGAGGTCGCGCTCGCGATTGCCGCCGACGGCGGTGTCGACGGTGAGCGCGATGGCGTCGAACTTCGCCGCCTTGCAGCGCGCGATCATCTGCGCGTTGAGGCCCTTGTCCTTGTGGACGTAGAGCTGGAAGATCTTCGGCGTCGAGATGGCCGAGCCGATCTCCTCGATCGACACGGTGCCGAGCGAGGAGATGCCGAAGAGCGTGCCGAACTTCTCCGCCGCGCGCGCGACCGCGCGCTCGCCCTCGTGGTGGAAGAGGCGCTGGAGCGCCGTCGGCGACAGGAAGAAGGGCAGCGCGATCTTCTGCCCCATGACCGTCGTCGAGAGATCCACCTCCTCGATGCCCTGGAGCACATGGGGCACGAGATCGCAGGCCTCGAAGGCCTCCGTGTTGCGCCGGTAGGTCGCCTCGTCGTCGGCCGCCCCGTCTATGTAGTGGAAGATCGGGCCGGGCAGGCGGCGCTTCGCGAGCAGGCGGAAATCCGCGATGTTGTGGCAGTCCTTGAGGGCGGAGACCATTGGCGGGCGCAATCTGTGAAACGGACGGCCGGAGGCGCCCGCAGCTTTAGGACGATTCGGGAGAGCTCTCAGCCCTTGACGAGGGCGCTCTTCAGAATGAACAGGACCAGGATGACGACGAGGTAGCCCACGAAGACCGTGAGCACATAGGTCCAATAGCTGGCATCGACGATGGGCGGCAGCTGGAACGCCCTCTGTCCCGCGATGACCGGAATGAGCATGTCGGCGAGCGCGTGGGCGAGCGTCGCGCCGAACGCGATCGGCACCAGCTTCGTCCAGGACTTCATGACGATCGCCGCGATGATGGCGATCACGATGCCCTGGACCGCGTTCACCTCGCGAAATCCGCGCTGCAGCAGCTCGACGACGTACTGAAAGACCTCGTTCAGCGTTTCCATGGCGACCCCCTTGCCCTGGCGCCGGTCCCGGACCCGGCGAGAGGGAAGATGCCTCAGGCGTGGCCGGCCGTCGAGGAGAGCGTGAACGGGTCGATGCCGAGGCTCATCAGCGCCCGCTCCCATTTCGTCTCCTGGTGCGGTCCGAACACGATGTCGGGGTCGCACCCGCAATGCAGCCAGCCATTGTCCTGAATTTCGCTTTCGAGCTGCCCCGGCGCCCAGCCGGCATAGCCGAGCGCGAGCAGCGACTGCTCGGGCCCGGCCCCGGCGGCGATGGCCTTGAGGATGCCGAGCGTCGCCGTGAGGCCGATCTCGGAGGAGACCTTCAGCGTCGCATCGTCCGAGGCATAGTCGAGCGAATGGAGCACGAAGCCGCGCGTCGTCTCGACGGGGCCGCCGAAATGCACGGGCCTCGGGCTCAGCTCGAGCTCGGAGCGGATGTCGAGCTGCGTCAGAAGCTCGACGAAGGTGATGTTGTCCAGCGTCTTGTTCACCACGATGCCGAGCGCGCCCTGCGCGGAATGCGCGCAAAGGTAGATGACGCTCTTCTGGAAGCGCGGATCGCTCATCGTCGGCATGGCGATGAGGAGGCTGCCTTCGAGGAAATCCTGCACGACGTCCATCGCGCTCCTGCCGGCCCGACCCGGTTCCATTCCCGACCCGAACCAATTGTGGCCAAGGCCGAAGGCCCCTGCAAGGCGTGGTCCAAGGAATTGCCCCCGGGCCCTTTTGTCCCGCGGGGCACCGGGCTTAAATGCGCGCCCAACCCCGGCGCGGCTCGCAGGAGGGCCCGCCCGAACGAGGAGCCAGGCAAGCGATGAGCATCAAGGTCGGCGACGCCATCCCGAACGTCAAAATCTCGAAGATGGGCGAAAAGGGCCCCGAGCCGGTCGAGACGGGCGCGCTCTTCAATGTGGGCAGGGCCGTGCTCTTCGCGGTGCCCGGCGCCTTCACGCCGACCTGCTCGGCGCGCCATCTTCCGGGGTTCGTCGACAAGGCCGACGAGATCAAGGCCAAGGGCGTCGACCTCCTCGCCTGCATCTCCGTGAACGACGCTTTCGTGATGGGCGCCTGGGGCAAGGCGCACGACGCGGGCGGCAAGGTCGTCATGCTCGCGGACGGCAATGGCGACTTCACCAAGGCGATGGGCCGGGATTTCGACGGCTCCGGCTTCGGCATGGGCCGGCGCAGCCAGCGCTACGCGCTCATCGCCGAGAAGGGCAAGGTCACGCATCTCTTCGTCGAGGAGCCGGGCAAGTTCGAGGTCTCGGCCGCGGAATACGTGCTCAAGAATCTTTGAGGGCGGCTACTCGGCGGCGGCGCGGCTTCCGAGCCAGCCGTCGAGGTCGGCGAGCGCGCGGGCCGAGAGCGCGCGCTTGCGCGCCTCGCCCTTGAGGCGGCCGGCCGAGGCGGGAAGCTCGGGAAAGAGCCCGAAATTGCAGTTCATGGGCTGGAACGTTCCGCCCCCGGAAAGATGGCCGCCCGTGATGTGGGCGAGGAGCGCGCCGAGCGCCGTCGTGGACGGCGGCGGGGAGGGCGCGCGGCCCTGCCGCTCGGCGGCGGCGAAGCGACCCGCGAGAAGCCCGATGGCGGCGGACTCCACATAGCCCTCGACGCCGGTCACCTGCCCCGCGAAGCGCCAGGCCGGGCGCGCCTTGAGGCGCAGCGCGCCGTCGAGCAGCTTCGGCGCGTTGAGGAACGTGTTGCGGTGGATGCCCCCGAGGCGCGCGAACTCGGCGCGCTCCAGGCCCGGGATCGTGCGGAAGATGCGCGTCTGCTCGCCATGCTTCAGCTTGGTCTGGAAGCCGACCATGTTGAAGAGGGAGCCGAGCGCATTGTCCTGCCGAAGCTGCACGACGGCGTAGGGCTTCCTGTCCGGCGCGCGCGGATTGGTGAGGCCGACGGGCTTCATCGGGCCGAAGCGCAGGGTCTCGGGGCCGCGCTCCGCCATCACCTCGATGGGCAGGCAGCCCTCGAAATAGGGCGTGTCCCGCTCGAAATCGCGGAACTCGGTCTTCTCGCCCGCGACGAGCGCCGCGACGAAGGCGCGATACTCCTCCTCCGTCATCGGACAATTGAGATAGGCCGCGCGGTCGCCGCCCGGGCCCGCCTTGTCGTAGCGCGACTGGAACCAGGCCTTCTCCATGTCGATCGTGTCGCGATGGACGATGGGGGCGATGGCGTCGAAGAAGGCGAGCGCGTCCTCGCCGGTCGCCTCGAGGATCGTCGCGGAGAGATCGGGCGAGGTGAGGGGGCCCGTCGCGAGGACGACGCTCGTCCAGTCCGGCGGCGGGCAGCCGATCTCCTCGCGCGCGATCGCGACGAGCGGCTCGGCTTCGAGCGCGGCCGTCACGGCGGCGGAGAAGCCCTCGCGGTCGACGGCGAGCGCGGCGCCCGCCGGCACCTGATGCGCGTCCGCCGCCGCCATCACGAGCGAGCCCGCGCGGCGCAGCTCGGCATGGAGGAGCCCGACGGCATTCGTCTCGGCGTCGTCCGAGCGGAAGGAGTTCGAGCAGACGAGCTCGGCGAGGCTCTCGCCCTTGTGAGCGGGCGTCATGCGGTGCGGCCGCATCTCGTGCAGCACGACCGGCACGCCGGCGCGGGCGAGCGCGAAGGCGGCCTCGCTGCCCGCGAGGCCGCCGCCGACGACATGGACGGGTTCGCTCGTCATGGGGCGGCAATCTAGCATCGCCGCCCCGGAAAGGTCACGCGTCCCTCAGATCGCGGGACCGCGCACGCCGGGAGGCGGCGCGCCGGAGTCGATCCGGGGCCGGACGGAATTGTAGGCGTGGACGAGCGCGCCGCCCCACACGCCATAGAAGGCAAGCAGCCCGAGGCCGGCGACCGCGACGAGCAGAACGATCTGCGCCGGCGATAACGCTTCGTAGGGATTGGCGTAGACCTGCTTCTCGGCCATCTCCCCGATCGCCTGGATAAAGGCGGGAGCGATGGCGGAGATGGCAAAGGCAAAGATGCCGACCACGACCAGATTCACGAGAACCATGCCGAGCACGAGCCAGAACAGGCGCCAGCCCTCGCCCCTGGTCATCGCCCAGGCCTCGCCGAAGGCGAAGCGATCGCGCGCCACGATGTCCACGGTGAAGATCGACAGCCGCATCGTCACGACCGCTATCGACCAGAAGGCGACGAGCGCGAGAAGCAGCAGAACGATCGCGACGGCGGGCGCCACGCCCGGCGGCAGGCCCTTGAGGCCGTCCGCCGCGATCCCCTGAAGCTCGACCCCCATGGATTTGAGGACGAAGAATCCGATCGATCCCAGTATGCCCAGGACGATGGAGAGGACGATCACGATACCGACGGCGATCACGCACACGAGGAGAAAGGCGCCGAGCATGCGCAGCTCGGTGCGCCCGAGCGCGAAATACGGTGTCCAACGGCCGGGCTCCAGGAACGCCTTGTAGAGCGCGACGCTGAGCGGAATCGTCAGCAGCACCTCCACGAGGCTGCCGACGAGATTGATCGTGGCCACCCCCGCGGGGTCGGGGGCGAGGACCGAGCGGCCGTCATACATGCCCGCGTCGACGAGCAGATACTCGGTGCCGACGGTCGCGATGCCGTAGAGCGCGAAGGCCGGCAGAACGACCGCGAGCAGGCGCGGGAGCTGAAGCGTCCCTCCGGCAATGGCCGCGCCGAGCGCGCCAATGACCTTTACGTGCGACGTATCCGACATTTCGGTTCCCCTCTCCGGCGGCGGCCATCCCCGGCCCCGCTTTTCCAGCCAGGATTTGCTCCGTCAGCGGAGCGATTTGTAGGCGCGCACATAGGCGCCGATCGTGAGGCCCTTCGAGACGTAGGAGACGAGGGCGAGAAGCCCCGCGACAAGCGCCCAGGCCGATGCGTCGAGATCCTTGAGGCGCACGGCGAATTGGATCGGCAGCCCCCGCACATGCATCACGCGGCCCGCGCCCAGCTCGAGCGCGACGCTGGCGAGATAGACCATCGCCGGCGCCGCGACGATCGCGGCGATGGCTCCGACGATGACGGTTACCGCGAGGAGGCGCCAGCCCTCGCCCGAGGTGAGCCGCCACGCCTCGCCGAGCGCCAGGCGCCCGCGCGCGACGACGTCGACGAAGACGACCGAAAGGCGCGCCGTGACGAGGAGGAAGAGCGTGAGCCAGACGAGCAGCGCGATGCCGGTCGCCGCGAGCAGGACGGAATTGGAGCCCGGCTGGAAGATCGCGCCGTCGCTCGGGCTCGATCCGGCGTAGACCAGGACATAGCCGCCGGCGGCCAGCAACGACACGACGAGAATGAGGCCGAGCGCCAGCGCGAAGCCGACCGTGACGACGGCGGACAAAAGCACGGCGCCCAGAAGATGAAGCTCCGCGCGGCCGAATCCGAAGGAAGGCCGCCACCGTCCCGGCTCGAGGCAGCCGCGTATATAGGCCGCCGTCCACATGACGCCGGCCGCGAGAATCGCGATGTCCAGGGGCGCCATCACGAGGAGGTTCGGGTCCTCGCCGAAATGGCCGAGCCCGAACGGCACCC
Source organism: Alphaproteobacteria bacterium (assembly GCA_024236075.1). Lineage (GTDB taxonomy): Bacteria > Pseudomonadota > Alphaproteobacteria > JACAEB01 > JACAEB01 > JACAEB01. The sequence goes on from JACKLE010000002.1 coordinate 275,928, forward strand.
CGATAATTGCCGCGATCAGGAGAAGCGGCACCAGCGTGACGACGAGCAGCCTCGGCAGGCGGTAGGTCGCGGCCGCGATCCCCGCGCCGATGGCGGCCCCGATCTCCACATGGGCGCGGTCGCCGGCCATGCGTCTCCCCCCGAACCCGACCGTCCGGCCCTGCCGCGCCGGCGATCAAACTTTTCCGGCAATGCTACCATGGCGCGGGCGTCCCGTCTCGGGGGCGAAGGCGCCCGAAAACCTGGCCCTGCTCTTGCCGCGCCGCGGAAAACCTTCCGCGGAGGCGGCCTTTCATGGATCTATTTGACACGTTTGTGCGACGTTTCTGTCTCGTCGCGGCGCTCGCCGTCCTCGTGCCGGCCAATGCCGAGGCGGGGCGGTCCGACGCGGCGGATGCGGGGCGCGCCGGCGGTCCGGCCTCGCTCGATCTCGGACGCGAGGCGAAGCCGGCGCCGTGCGGCGTCCGCCTCGTCTCGGGCGCGGTCGTTCCCCATGCGCTGCGCCCCAGGGACGCGGCCAAGATCGTGTCCGAATGCGTCGAGGTGCGCTTCGACGTGCGCGCCGACGGATCGCTGGAAAACATCCGCATTCCCGAGGCCGTTCCCGAGGCGCTGCGCGCCCGCGTGCTCGCCCTCCTCGAAAAGGCCCGCTTCACGCCGGCGCTGGCGAGCGGGAATCCCGCCGACCGCCGCGACGTATCCATCGCGCTCGTGCTGACGCCGGAGCTCTAGCCGCTTCCGCGCGGCGCACGCGCTGCTTTCATAGGCCGCCGTCCTCTGCTACCGTTTTGCAAAAAGGCGGAGCCGGGGCACAGGGGAAGCGCGATGGCCGTTCAGGCATTGACCGATTTCGTCGAGGAGGCGCTGCGCGCAGGCGCGAGCCGGGCGGAGATCGAACGTGCTCTGAAGGAGGCGCGCTGGCCGGAAGGCCAGATCCGCGACGCGCTCGCGACCTTTGCCGACCAAGCCTTCGTCGTGCCCGTGCCGCGCCCGCGCGCCTATATCTCCGCCCGCGAGGCCTTCCTCTATCTTGTGCTCTTCGTGCTCCTGGGCACCGTCAGCGGCTTTCTCGGAACGATGCTATTCACGCTGACGAATTGGGTCCTGCCCCAGCCGGGCGACCCCTCGCGCTATGCGGGCAGCGTCCAGCAGAGCGTGCGCTTCGCCGTCTCGGCGCTGGTCGTCGCCTATCCGGCCTTCTTCCTGCTCACGCTGCATCTTGCGGGCGAGCGCGCGCGCAATCCCGCAATGCAGGCCTCGCGCCTGCGCAAATGGCTCACCTATCTCGCGCTCGTCGTTGCCGTCAGCGCACTGATCAGCGACCTCATCGCGGTGCTCAACCAATTTCTTTCCGGCGAGCTTACCGTGCGCTTCGCGGCGAAGGCCGCAATCGTGGGCGCCATCGCGGCCGCGACGCTCCTTCACTACGTGCCGGACATCGAACGCTCCGAGCCCGGGAAGTGGGGCGGTCGCCTTCTTCAGGCGATTCTCGGTGCGGTCGCGACCGCGATTGTCGCGGGCTCGGTCGGCTATGCGATCGCCTCGATCGACAGTCCGCTGACGACCCGCAAGAAGGAGATGGATGTCGTGCGTCTTTCCGATCTGCGTCGGACCGCCGACGCGATCGACTGCTACTACACCTATTTCGGGCGCGTGCCCCAGAGCCTCGACGAGCTCGCGGAGGCGCTGCGTACGCGAGGGGAGAAGCTGCCCCAGCCCGGCGCCTGCAGCTACCGAATGCCCAGCGACCCCGTCACCGGCAAGGCCTATGTCTACGATCCGGCGGAGGGCGCGCGCTATAGTCTTTGCGCGACGTTTGCCCACGGCTGGTCGACGGAAGAGATCGAGGGCCGCTTCCGCGGCAGCTATGGCCAGGTCTTTTGGCCGTTGACGAGCGGCCGCTCCATCCGGCCGCCGGCGGCGGCAGGCGAGGCCTGCTTCGAGCTCGAGGCGGTGCGTGTCGCCAGGCTTCCTGAAGACCCCGGCACGATTCGCTGAAGCTCCGCGCCCTCACTCCGCCGCGCGGGTGCGCGCGGGCCGCGCGCGCGGGCGGCGCGGCGGGGCGGCCGATTTCGTCGCCCTGCGGAGGATCGGCTTGAGATACGCGCCGGTGTGCGAGCGGGGCGTGGCCGCGACCTCCTCCGGCGTGCCCTGGACGAGGATCTCGCCGCCGCCGTCGCCTCCCTCGGGCCCGAGGTCGACGATCCAGTCCGCGGTCTTGATGACCTCGAGATTGTGCTCGATCACGACCACCGTGTTGCCCGTGTCCACGAGCGCCTGAAGGACCTCGAGCAGCTTGCGCACGTCCTCGAAATGGAGGCCCGTCGTCGGCTCGTCGAGAATGTAGAGCGTCTTTCCCGTCGCGCGCTTCGAGAGCTCCTTGGCGAGCTTCACGCGCTGCGCCTCGCCGCCCGAAAGCGTCGTCGCCTGCTGGCCGACCTTGATGTAGCCGAGCCCCACCTCGTTCAGCGTGTCGAGCTTCTCGCGGATCGCGGGCACCGCCTTGAAGAAGGCGGCGGCGTCCTCGACCGTCATGTCGAGAACGTCGGCGATCGACTTGTCGCGGAAGGTCACCTCCAGGGTCTCGCGGTTGAAGCGCTTTCCTTTGCACACGTCGCATTCGACGTAGATGTCGGGCAGGAAGTGCATCTCGATCTTGAGGACGCCGTCGCCCTGGCAGGCCTCGCAGCGCCCGCCCTTCACGTTGAAGGAGAAGCGCCCGGGCTTGTAGCCGCGCGCCTGCGCCTCAGGGAGGCCGGCGAACCATTCGCGGATGGGCGTGAAGGCGCCGGTGTAGGTCGCGGGGTTCGAGCGCGGCGTGCGCCCGATGGGCGACTGGTCGATGTCGATGATCTTGTCGAGATGCTCGAGGCCCTCCAGGCGCTCGTGCGGCGCGGGCGCCTCGCGCGCGCCGTTGAGGCGGCGGGCGGCGGCGCGGTAGAGCGTCTCGACGACGAGGGTCGATTTTCCGCCCCCGGAGACGCCGGTGACGCAGGTGAGAAGCCCGAGCGGGAACTCCGCCGTCACGTCCTTGAGATTGTTGCCGCGCGCGCCTTCGAGCACGAGCTTGCGGGCCGGGTTCGCGGGCCGCCGCTCGGAGGGCATCGGCACCTCGCGCGCGCCCGAGAGATATTTTCCCGTGAGGCTCTTCTCGGCACGGAGGATTTCGGCCGGCGGGCCTTCCGCCACCACCTCGCCGCCATGGACGCCCGCGCCCGGCCCCATGTCGACGACATAGTCCGCCGCGCGGATCGCCTCCTCGTCGTGCTCCACCACGAGCACCGTGTTGCCGAGGTCGCGCAGCCGCTTCAGCGTCTCGAGCAGGCGCGCATTGTCGCGCTGATGGAGCCCGATCGAGGGCTCGTCGAGCACGTAGAGGACGCCGGTGAGCCCCGAGCCGATCTGGCTTGCAAGGCGGATGCGCTGGCTCTCGCCGCCCGACAGCGTGCCGGAGGCGCGCGCGAGGGTGAGATATTCGAGGCCGACATTGTTGAGGAAGTCGAGGCGCTCGACGATCTCCTTCAGGATGCGGCTTGCGATCTCGTTTTCCTTGCGCCTGAGGCTCTGGGGCAGGCTCGCGAACCAGCGCCCGGCCTCGCGGATGGAAAGCTCGGCCGCCTCGCCGATATGGCGGCCCGCTATCTTCACCGCGCGGGCCTCCTCCTTCAGTCGGGTGCCGTGGCAGGTCTCGCAGGGCGCGCTCGCCTGATAGCGCCCGATCTCCTCGCGCACCCAGTCGCTCTCGCTCTCGCGCCAGCGCCGCTCCATGTTGGTGACGACGCCCTCGAAGGGCTTTTCCGTCGTGTACGTCCGAAGGCCGTCGTCATAGGTGAAGCGCACGCGGTCCTCGCCGGAGCCGAAGAGCAGCATCTGCCGCACGCGCTCGGGAAGCTCCGCCCACGGCGTCGTCAGCGAGAAGCGGAAATGCTTCGAGAGGGCCTCGAGCGTCTGCTTGTAGAAGGGCGAGGTCGATTTCGCCCAGGGCGCGATGGCGCCGGCCTTGAGGCTGAGGCTTTCGTCGGGGACCACGAGCTCGGGCGCGAAATAGGAGCGCGTGCCGAGCCCGTCGCAGGTGGGGCAGGCGCCGAACGGGCTGTTGAACGAGAAGAGGCGCGGCTCGATCTCGGGGATGGTGAAGCCGGAGACCGGGCAGGCGAATTTCTGCGAGAAGATGATCCGCTCGGGCGCGTCCTTGCCCTTGGCGTCGGCGAATTCGGCGAGCGCGATGCCGTCCGCGAGCCTCAAGGCCGTCTCGAACGAGTCGGCGAGGCGCGTCGCGAGCCCCTCGCGCACGACGATGCGGTCGACGACCACCTCGATGTCGTGCTTGAGCTTCTTCTCGAGCGCGGGCGCCTTCTCGATCTCGTGGAAGGCCCCGTCGATCTTGACGCGGGTGAAGCCCTTCTTCAGGAGCTCGGCGAGCTCCTTCCGGTACTCGCCCTTCCGCCCCCGGACGATCGGCGCGAGGAGGTAGAGCCGCGTGCCCTCGGGCAGGGCCGTCACGCGGTCGACCATCTGGCTCACGGTCTGCGCCTCGATGGGCAGGCCGGTGGCGGGCGAGTAGGGCACGCCGACGCGCGCCCAGAGGAGGCGCATATAGTCGTAGATCTCGGTCACCGTGCCCACGGTCGAGCGCGGATTCTTCGAGGTCGTCTTCTGCTCGATGGAGATCGCCGGCGAGAGCCCGTCGATGGCGTCGACGTCCGGCTTCTTCATCATCTCGAGGAACTGGCGCGCATAGGCCGAGAGGCTCTCGACATAGCGGCGCTGGCCCTCCGCATAGACCGTGTCGAAGGCGAGCGAGGACTTTCCCGAGCCCGAAAGGCCCGTGATGACGACGAGCCGGTCGCGCGGCAGGTCGAGCGAGACGTTCTTCAGGTTGTGCTCGCGCGCGCCGCGAATGGAAAGCGTCTTCTGCATGGGGCCCGCATTCCGCGCTGCCGCTGGAATCCGGCGAGGGACCCGTGGCCGAGGGAGGGGCTAACGTAGTCATGCGGTCCGCGCCCGACAAGGGGCGGCGGGCGGACGGGGCCGGCGCTAGCGCTCGCGCCAGGCGTGGGCGATGGCGTTGACGAGCGGGCTCAGGAGATAGTCGAGCGCCGTGCGGTCGCCGGTGAGGAGATAGAGCTCGGCGGGAAGGCCCGGAACGAGGCGCGTGGGGCCGAGCTCGGCCACGGCGTCCTCGGCGATCTCCGCGCGCACGAGGAAGCGCGGCGGCTGGCCCGGGGCGGGGCTCACCGCGTCGGGCGAGATGTAGGCGAGGCGGCCCTCGAGCCGCGGCGGGTCGCGCGGGGAGAGGGCGGAGAGGCGCACCTCGACCGCCTGCCCCGGCGCCACGAAGTCGCGGTCCTTGGGCGCGATGGTGCCTTCGACGACGAGCGGCTCGTCGGCGGGGACGATGCCCAGAATGGTCTCGCCGGGCTGCACGACGGCGCCGACCGTGTTGACCGCGAGGTTGATGACGCGCCCCGCGATGGGCGCGCGCACGGTGAGGCCTTCGAGATCGTAGGCCGCGACCGCGTAGCGCTCCTTGAAATCCGTATACGTGGCCTGCGCCTCGGCGAGATCGGAGACGATCTTGGCGTCGCGCTCGGCGTCGAGCTTGGCGAGCTCGAGCTTGGCCTCCTCCTCCTCGCGCAGCGCCTGGGCGAGCGCGCTCTCGGCCTCGGCGATCTTGGCGGTCTGGCCGGCGAGATCCATCGAGAGGGAGCGCACGCGGTTCGTCGGCGCGAAGCCCTTGGAGGCGAGCTCGTCCAGCGATTTCATCTGCTGGCGGAGGATATCCGACTGCTCGCGCACGGCTCTGAGCCGCGCCTCGATGCCCGCGCGCTCCTTGCCGCCCTGCGCGAGGCGCTCCTCGATCACCGCGCGCTGGCTGCGAAAGCTGCGCGCGCGCGAGGCGAAGAGGGCCTCCTCCGAGCGCATGGCCTCGGCGACGTCCGTGTCGCCCGCGACCTCGAGGAGGTCGTCCGGGAACGCGATCGCCTCGGCGCGGTCCCGCTCCGCGTTGAGCCGCGCGAGGCTCGCGCGCGCGGCGAACATGCGCGCCTTGAGGACCGCGAGCGAGCCCTCGTCGCGCTCCGGGTCGAGGCGCACGAGGGGCTCTCCGGCCTCGACCAGCGCGCCGTCGCGCACGAGGAGCGCCGTCACCCGGCCGCCACGGGGATGCTGCACCTCGCGCCAATTGCCGTCGGCGCGCACGACGCCGGAGGTCACGATGGCGCCCGCGAGGGGCGCCGTCCCGCCCCAGACGCCGAGGGTGAGAACGAGCGCCGCCACGATGAGGAGGCTCCCGGCGACCGGCCCGCGCATGTCGTCGAGCCGGGGCGCGCCCGCCGGGGCGCGGACCGGGAAGCGCAGGGCGCGATAGGTCGCGGCGACGTTCATGCGCTCGCCTTTCCCGCGCGCCGGGCGAGGCGCGCATTGTTGAGCTCGACGATCTTCCGGGAGCGGCGCATTTGCGGCGGCAGCGTGTCGGACGCCTGGGCGCGGGCGAGAATCCCTTCCATGCGGCCGTTGTCGAGCGTCAGCACCCGGTCGGTGACGGCGAGAAGGCCCTTGCCGTGCATGGCGATGACGAAGGTCGTGCCCTTGGCCTTGAGGTCGACGATGGCACGCCGCAGGGCTTCCTCGCCCGCCGCGTCGAGATGGGCGTTCGGCTCGTCGAGGAGGACCACGGAGGGATTGCCGTAGAAGGCGCGCGCGAGGCCGACGCGCTGGCGCTGGCCGGCGGAAAGCTGCGAGCCGCCTTCCCCGGCCCTGGTGCCGTAGCCTTCGGGAAGGCGCAGGATCATCTCGTGCGCGCCGGCGAGGCGGGCGGCGTCGACGATCGCCTGCGGATCGGCATGGCCGAGGCGGCAGATGTTCTCGGCGACGGTCACGTCGAAGAGGCCGATCTCCTGGGGCAGATAGCCGACATGCCGGCCGAGCTGTCCGGCGTCCCAGTGGCAGAGCTCGGCCTCGTCGAGACGCGCCGAGCCGCGGCTCGGGGTCCAGATGCCGGCGAGAATCTTCAAAAGCGTCGTCTTGCCGGCGCCGCTCGGCCCCATGAGCGCGAGCACCTCGCCGGGCGCGACGGTGAAGGCGATGCGGTCGAGGACGGGCGGCACGCCTTCGCGCGCGACGACGCTCACATCCTCGACCGAGAGGCGTCCCTTGGGCGCCGGCAGCTTGAGGCGCTCGGGCGGCCCTTCCGCGATCGCGCGCGCGGCGTCCTTGAGGCGCTGATAGGCCTGGCGCGCGAGGACGAATTCGCGCCAGGAGCCGACGCCCTGCTCGATGGGCGCGAGCGCCCGCCCGAGGACGATCGACGCGGCGACGATCGAGCCGGGGCTGATCTCGGCGCGCACCGCGAGGAAGGCGCCGAGACCCAGCACGCCCGTCTGGAAGGCGGGCCGCACGAATTTCGTCAGTCCACGGAAAACGGCCCGCCGGTCGCCGGCCCCGCCATGGGCGACGAGCGCCCCGTCATGCGCCTCGCGCCAGCGCTTGAGCACGCCCTCGAGCATGCCCATCGCCATCACGACGCCGGCATTGCGCTCCGCGCTCTGCACGATGCGGTGGGCGGCGATGGAGCGCGTGGAGGATTCGCGCACGGGCCCCGCGGTCGCCATCTCGGTGCCGGCGGCGATGGCCGCGAGCCCGAAGGAGGCCGCGAGCCCGAGAATGCCGAGAAGGGGATGCAGCGCGAAGAGCACGACGAGGAAGAGCGGCGCCCAGGGCGCGTCGAGGCAGGCGATGGGCGCCTGGCCGCCGAGCAGCCCGCGCACCGTCTCGACGTCGCGCAGGGGCTGGCCCGGCGCCTGCGGCCGGCGCCCGCCGGCCTCCGCAAGGAGCTGGCGCAGGAGGCGCTCGCTCCAGGCCATGTCGAAGCGCAGCCCGAGCCGCGTGAGGATTTCGGAGCGGAAGAGCTCGAGGCCCGCGGCCGCCCCCATGACCGCGAGCGTCGCGAGGGTGAGCAGCACCAGCGTGGGCACGCTGCCCGAGGCGAGCACGCGGTCGTAGACCTGCAGCATGTAGAGCGGCGCGGCCAGCATGGTCAGGTTCACGACCAGGCTGAAGGCCGCGAGCGCGATCACGACCTTCGGCGACAGCGACCAGGCGAGGCCGACGAGGCTTCGCGGCAGGGCCGGCTGGCGTGCGCGAGGTGTCATGCGGGACTCCGGTACCGTCTCAAAGACGACGCCGGGCGGAGGACCGCCCGGCGTGCGATGCTAAGAGGCGAAGGTTCACGCAATGTGAAACGCGTCGTCGTGAACCGGATCGCTGGCGGGAGCGAAGGCGTCGAGCGGCGCCCCGAGGTCGTGGTGGTCGACGTCGACCGTCGGCGCCGGCATGCCGGCATCGACGGGGTCCGGCGCGACGAAGGCCGAGGCGACCATCGTCATGGTCGGAGCCGGCGCGGGCAGCGCCTCCGGCCGCACGAGGCCGTCGGCCGGATCGACCGTGCCGTTATAGGCGGCGCCCTTGAGGTTCCATTTCGGGTCGATCGCGACCAGCACGTCGAAGCTCGCCTGCTCGCCGGTGCCGCGGTCGGTGAACTCCAGCTCGACGAAGATCGCCGGCGTGCCGTCGGGCATCGACCAATAGCCGTCGGCCTTGGCGATGTTCATGACGGGCGTGAAGGTCAGCGTCAGCGGCTTGTAGGTGTAGGTGCCGAGGCTGTCCGTGACCTCGCCGGTGATCGTCACCTGGCGCGTGCCGCCCTGGCCGTTGACCAGATCCTTGTTGAGGAAGAGGTCCGCGTCCGAGCCGATCTGGAAGTCGATCGAGCCGGTCGTGGGCGCGGGCACGGGTGCCGGCGTCGGGGTCGGATCGGGGGTCGGCGTGGGATCGGGCACCGGCACCGGCGTCGGATCGGGCGTCGGGGTCGGGTCGGGCGTCGGCGCCGGAGTCGGATCGGGGTCCGGCGCAGGCGTCGGCGTGGGATCGGGCGTCGGCGCGGGCGTCGGGTCGGGTGTCGGCGCCGGCGTGGGATCGGGCGTCGGCGTCGGATCCGGAGTCGGCGTCGGGGTAGGTGTCGGCGTGGGTGTGGGAGTCGGCGTCGGCGTCGGAGTGGGAGTCGGAGTCGGAGTGGGAGTCGGCGCCGGAGGCGGCGTCATGCCGAGATAGGTCGTCCCCATATAGGACGTCATGTCGTAGCCGAGCACGCCCTTGACGAGGGCGCCGCTCGAATCCGTCGGCGGCATGAGGTCGGCGAGCGTCGTCTGGGCGCCCGCGAGGGCGTCGCCGAACACCTCGCCATAGGAGAGCGAGCCGGACCCTCCGTTGACGGAGAGAAGAAGGTTCGACTGCTGATAGCCCGAGGGGAGGGCGCCGCCGCCATATCCGGTCGCGAGATTGTCCGCCATCGTCACGTTCGAGCCGTCGAGCGTGATCTTGGCGTTGTACTTCTTGCCGGGGTCGGTGACGATCGTGTTGTCGGTGACGGTGAGGCCGTTCGTGGCGTTCACCGTGATGCCGTGCGGCGAGGAGCCGTGATAGAGATTGTTGTCGATCGTGACGTTGGTGAAGCCCGGCGCGGTCGAGGTCTGCCGGGTGAGGAAGATCCCGTGCACCGTGCCGCCGGGCCCCTCGATCATCACATTGTTCGAGATCACGATATTGTCGGTGGCGACCTTCGCGTCGCGCACCCAGCCCTGCACGAAGTCGGGGTGGTCGGCCGGAACCGGGTGGAAGTCCGAGAAGTAGTTCTCGTTGATGAGGACGTTCTGGGATTCGGCGAAGTTGATCCCGTCCGAGCGGAGCTGCGTGAACTCGCTATGCTCGACGGTGACGCCGTCCGAGCGCAGAACGTGCATGCCCTTCCAGAGATAGTGGAAGGCGGTGTCCTCGACGGTGACGCCCGTCGAATTCTCGATGAGCAGCCCGCGCCCGTAGTACGAGGCCGAGGCGGAGGCGTCGCCCTCGATGAGCATGTGGCTCACGTCGATATTGCTCGAGCCCCTGATGAGCACGAGCTCCTGGGTCGAGAGCGGCGCATCCTTCGACCAGGAGGCGGTGAGGCCCTCGAACGAGAGGCCCGAGGAATTCGTCACGGCGATGCGCTGGAACACGGCGTCGCCCGTTCCGCTGCCGACGATATGGACGTCCGTGGCGAAGTTCTTGCCCTGGATGTTCAGCGTGCCGTAGTGGCCGGGATCGACGATGATCGTCTCGCCGCCGGTCGCCGAGGCGAGCGCGGCCTGCAGCTCGGCGGCGTTGGAGACGTGGATGCCGGCGCTCGGAGCGGGCGCCGAGGCGGGACCCGCGAAGGCCTGGGCCGACATCGTCATCATTGCCGGAGCGGGAGCGGGCGCCGGCGCGGGGGCCGGAGCGCTCGTCGAGACGTCGCTCGTCACCGCGAAGGTCGCGAGGCTCGGCGCCACGGGCGCCGCCGGCACGGGCGCCACGGGCGCGGGCGCGTCCGCATCGGCCGGCGCGTCGAAGGTCGGATCGGGCGCGGCGAACGCGGAGGCGACCATCTTCAGCGTGGGCGCGCTCGGCGCGGGTGCCATGTCCGGACCGGCGTCGGAGGTGCCGGAAGGCGAATCGTCGGCCGTCGGCGCGTCGGCGGGTGCGGCATCGTGCTGCACCGCGTCCCCGTCTTCATGCGCCGCCTCGGGTGCCGGCATGTCGGTATGCGGCATCTCCATCGGCGAAGCGTCCTCGCCGCTCGCCAGCGCGTCTCCCGAGGCGGAGGCGAGAAGCAGCGCCTTGCCGTCGGCCTTCACCCCCGAGAGGACCCAGTCCACGAGGATCGGTGCATCTGAATTGGCTTGTTCCTGCAGTGCAAATTTCTTGGCTTTCGTGTCGCCTGAAGTTTTGTGCTTCCAGCCCATGACTAACTCAACCTCCATACCCTGGAATAAGACAGAGCCCGAGCGCTCTCCCAGCAGGGTCGCAGGCAAGCCTAGAAACGAGTTTGAAATAGTCCGTCTAAGCGACCGCCCGATTTTTGAACAGCCGCTTAACTGCACATTTACGTGGTTAATGTTCGGCTAATACGATTCAAATGTGAAAGAAAGTACAGGAATACAACTCGCGGCTTTGCACTGCCCGCCGGCTTCCCCAAATGCGGGAGGGTTTTTCGCAGATTTGCGCCATTTTTCCGGGCCTGTCGTCAGGCGTGCGCTGGCCGGATCGCTCCCGCTCCAGGAGAAGTGGACCGGCGGAGCGCACCATTTGCGTCAAACTCGATGAAATTGCGCGCCAACCTCGAGACAATTCCAAGCATTCACAAGATGAAATCTGCGTAAGATCAATAGTCGATCGACCAGTTGAGGGATACGGCCGCGCTCGCATCGCGCGCGAGATCGGTCTTGAGGCGTATATGGTCGGTGACCTTGGACTCGACCGAGACCGTGCTCTGGCCGCCAGTGAGATCCTGGCTCGCCGAGACGAACACGCCCTCGGTGACGTAGCGCCCCACCGTGAGGCTCGGCGCGTCGCCCGACGTGTCGACGTCGAGCGTGTCGACGCCGAGCGTCCGGCGCACGCGGTCGAGTACGCCCGTGCCGCCGAAGGGGCCCGTTCCCGTGAGCTCGGCCAGGGCCTGCGCGGCGCGCAGCCCCTCGACCGCGGTGAGCTCGCGCGCCGGCTTGCCGAAGAGAATGAGCGACATGACCTCGCCCTCGGGGCGCTGCGGCTCGGAGGAGAGGTTCACCGCGGGCGCCGAGGCGCGGCCCGTCACGGAGACGATCGCCGTGACGTCTCCCGTCGAGGTGCTGGCGGCCACGTCGAGGCGCGGGTCCGGAGGCGTGAGCGGCGAGAAGGCGATGCGCCCGCGGTCGATCGCGAAGCGCCGCCCGCCGAGCTCGATCGTGCCGCGCTTCAGCGTCAGCGCGCCGTCGGCGCGCGGATCGGCGGTCGTCCCGAGAAGACGGAGATCCGCGCCCCATTCGGAGTCGATGCCGCGCCCGCGGATGAAGATGCGCTCGGGCGCGGCGATGGAGAGATCGAGCGCGGTCGCCGGGCCTGCCGGGGCAGCCGGCGGAGCCGCCTGCGCTCCCCCGTTCACGCGCACGATCTTGAGCGCGACGACCGAATCCGGAACGCGCTGCGGGATGACGTAGTCCGCCGCATCGATGCCGATGGCGCCCGTCAGCCGCGTTCCCTCCGCGCTCTTCTCGAGCGTCGCCGTGCCGCTCAGCGTCGCGACGAGATCCTCGCGCCGCACGAGACGCGCCTTGTCGAGATCGGCGCGCGCCGTGAAGGTGAGGGCGCCGTCGGACAGACGCGCCGTGCCGCGCGCGCGCACCGGGCGCGCGCCGTCGCGGCCCTCGCCGTCCGAGGCGGTGAGGTCGAGCGCCATGTCGAGCGCGCCGCCTTCGGCCTCGAGCGTGCCGGTCGCCGCCACCTCGGTGAGGCGCAGGCCGGAGGGAAAATGCTCGTAGGTGCCGCCGGCGAGCGTGAAGCCGCCCCGCGGCAGCAGGCCGTCGATCGGTCCCGAAAGCCGAGCGTCGAGCGTGAGCGCGCCGGTGAGCGCCTGATCGACGAGGCCCGAGAACGCGAATAGCGGCGCGACCTCGCCCCGATAGGCGAGCGCGATGCGCGCCTCTCCTTCCATGGCGAAGCGCGGACGCCCGTTCTCCGCCGAGAGCGCGAGCGGAAGATCCGCCTGCAGAAGGTCCGGCACGTCGAGCCGGGTCTCCTCGCGCCGCGCCGCGAGCGCGCCTGCGAGCGCGAGGCGTCCCTTGGCGAGGCGGCCGTCGAGCGTGAGGGTCGCGTCGGGCGCCGCCGGATCGAGCGGGCGGAGCTTGAGCGCGACCTTGCCGGGGCCCCTCGTCGCGAGCGCCAGCGTGCCGTCGGCGAGAAGGCCCGCGGGCGGGATCGCGAGCGCCTCGAGCCGCGCCTCGGCCGAGAAGCTCTCGCCCTCGCCGGCGACCGTCGCGACGAGCCGCCCCTTCTTGCCGACCTGAAGGTCGAGGCGGTCGAGCGCGAGCCTCGAGGGCCCCATGCGGGCATGGGCCGGCGCGGCGAGGCGGACGCGCTCGCCGTCGAGGCTCGCATCGAACGCGTCGAGGTCGAGCGCGACCTCGTCCTCGAGCGCCAGGCGGCCCTTCGCCGCGAGGCGCGTCAGGCCGCGGCCGCTCTCGTCCGAGAGCGCGCCGGCCTCGAGCGTGAAGCCTAGTGCGCCGAGCGGTCCGCGCGCCGTGAGCGCGACGTCGCGTCCCGCGACGCCGAAGGCGGAAAAGCCGGGACTGGTCGCGCGCGCGTCCACGCGCACCTTGTCGTCGGCCATGTCGAGGCGCGCTTCGGCCGCCACCGATCCGGAGGCGGAGCTTTCCGGCGCGAAGCGCGCGAGGTCGTCGGCCGCGAGCTTGAGACGCGCATGGCCCGCAAGAGGCGCGAGGCCGAGATCGGCGTCGGCGTCGAGGGCGGCCCGGCGATAGCGCACCGCCAGCTTGCCCGCGACGCGCTCGGCGCCCTCCGCGACGACGAGGCGCCCGTCGAGCGTGCCCTCGTCGCCCTCGCCCGGCGATGCGAGGCGGCCGGCGAGGTCGACGGTCGGCGAGGCGAGCGCGCCCGCGATGCGGGCCTCGAAGCTTCCCCTGCCGTGCCGCGCGCCGGCGATGGCGCCGGAGGGCAGGGCGAGCGCCAGCCGGCCGGAGAAATTCACCGGCGGTCCCGAGCCCGCGAGCTCGAGCGTCACCGGCTCCTCGAAGGCGGCCTCGGGCGCGAGCTCGGCGAGGAGGCCGGGCGCGAGCGAGCCCTTGAGGTCGAGCGCGAGCCGTCCGCTCGCGGCTTCCCGCGCGGCGGTGCCGGAGAGGGCGAGCGCGCCCCCGCGCGCGCCGGCGGCGAGATCCTGCAGGCCGAGGCCGCCGTCGGGCGCGAGGGTCAGCACGGCGGAGGCCTGCGCGCCCTCTTCAAGGAGGAGCCCGAGCGCGCCCTCGCGCGCGACGGGAGCGATCGCAAGCTCCAGCGCGGCGTCGAGCGCGCCCTCCTCGTAGAGGCCGTCGCTCAGGGCGAGGCGCGCGGAGCCGCTCGTCGCGAGGCCGCGGATCGCCCCGAAGCCCTTCGGCGTTCCGCTGGCCTCGATATGGGCCTTGAGCGTGGGCCCGAGCGGCTCCTGCGCCTGCGCAAGGTCCGCGGGCTCCAGCGTCGCGTCGGCGACGAGGCGCACGAGGCGGCCGGTCTTCGGCTCGACCGTCAGCACAAGGAGCGCTTCGCCGCGCCCCGCCGGCGCCTCCGCCTTCTCGACGGCGATGCGCAGGCCGTCCCGGGTTCCCTCGAGGCCGAGGACGAGACGGGCGCTATCGCCGATGAGGGCGCGCATCTCCTCGTCGGCGTCGGGACCGGCTTCGGCTCGCGCGTCGATGCGTCCGGAAAAGGGCGCGGCGCAGCGGCAGGCGAGCTCGCCCGCGAGGCTCACCGCCGTGCCGTATCGCGCGTCGAGCGAGCCTTCCCAGGCGCTGGCGCGTCCGTTGCCGGCGATCTTGACGGCGAAGGCGCGGTCGAGCGCCGCGAGGCGGGCGAGGAGGCCGTCCTTCGCGCCGGCGAGCTGAAGATCCGCCGCCAGACGGTCGCCCGCGCCGCTCCAGTCGAGGAGGAGGCTCGCCGAGTCGCGATCCCCGTCCGTGCGCGCGTCGAGCGCGATGTCGGCGCGCGCCGCCTCGATTCGCGCATGGGCGGTCACGTCGAGCACCGTGCCCTCCGCGACGATGGCGGGCGAGATGCGCAGGCGCTCGGCCGAGAAGCGGTCGACGCGCAGCTTCGGCAGCTTCGGCAGGCGCCAGGGCCCGCCGGTGCTTTCCTCCGCGCTTTCGGGGATGCGCTCGAGCGCCGCGCCGGCGAGCGTCACCTCCCGCAGATGCGGCGTGCCGAGGAGCGAGAGCGGAGCGAGCGCCACCGCGATCCGCTCGGCGCTCGCGATGGGGCCGTCGGCGTCGCCGACCCGCACGTCGCGGAGCACGATGCGGAAGGGCCACGCGCCTTCGCTCGCGCCGATTTCGAGCGTGAGCCCGAGCGCCTTCTCGGCCGCCGGCTTCGCGAGGCCGAGGACCATGCGCTGGCCCGCGGGCGTCGCGAGCAGCGCGAGGAGCCCGGCGAGCGTCAGCGCGGCGAAGAGGACGAGGCCCAGGATCGCGAGCCCGATGGTGCGGAGCGCGCGCATCAGAAGGCCTGCCCGAGGCTCACATAGATCTGGAAGCCGTCGTCGATCCGCCTACGGTCGAAGGGCACCGCGACGTCGAGGCGGATGGGCCCGACGGGCGAGAGATAGCGCAGGCCCAGGCCGCCGCCCGAAAGGACGTCCTCGCTGAGATCGGGAAACGTGCTCTCGCTCGCCGTGCCCGCCTCGAGGAAGGCCGCGGCGCCGACGGTGCGGGTGACCATCGCGCGCAGCTCCACCCCGCCTTCGACGACCGAGCGCGCGCCGGTCGGCTCGCCGCTCGCGTCGATCGGGCCGATGAGCTGATAGCCGTAGGCGCGCACCGAGCCGCCGCCGCCCGCATAGAAGCGCCGCGTCGCCGGCACGAGCGCGAGATCGGCGCCGACGAGCGAGCCGGCATGGGCCCAGACCGCCGCGACATAGCGCTTCGCCTCGTCGAAGGGGCGGTAATAGGAGGCGCGCGCGTCGCTCTTGAGGAAGACCACGGCCTCGCCGTCGCTGGACCCGAAATGCGGCGCGAGGGAGATCTGCGCGCGCAGGCCCTCGCGCGGATCGAGCACGTCGTCGCTCGTGTCGTAGGAGAGCGTCGCGGGGGCGGCGAGGAGGTAGGCCGAGCCCGCGCCCAGCGGGTCGTCGCTGTCGGACGCCTCGAGCTCCAGCCCGAGAGAGCCGCGCAGATGCCTGGCGAGGCGCGAGTCGACGTCGACGCCCGCCGTGAAGCTGTCGCTCGCATAGGCGTCGCTGTCCTCGCGCTCATAGGCCGCGCGCAGGCCCAGCCGTCCGTGGATGCGCGCCCAGGGCAGGCTGAAGCCGGCGCCGAGCGACTGGCGGATCTCGGCGACCTTGGCTTCGACGCGAAGGCGCTCGGCGCCGCCGAAGAGATTGCGGTGCACCCAGCTCGCCTGCGTGCCCGCGCCGAAATTGGTCGAATAGGACGCGCCGAGCGACACGGTGCGCGCGGGACGCTCGGTCACGGCGACGAGGATCGGCGTCAGGCCGTCCGGGCCCGGCACGCCCGGCTCGACCGTCACGACCGAGAAGAGCTCGAGATCGACGAGGGCGTCGCGAAAGGCGGTCAGCTGCTCGAGGTCGACGGGCTGGCCCCGCTTCCAGGTCCGCTGGGCGTCGATGAGCGCGTATTTCGTCCGCTCGAGCCCGTCGATCTCGATCTGCCCATAGAGCGCACGGGGCCCGGTCTCGCAGCGATAGACGATGCGGGCCTCGGCCTCGGCGAAGCGGGCCTCAACCGTGAGATCGACGAGACGCGCGCGCGGAAATCCCCCGGCATGGAGACGGTCCAGGAAGTCCGTGCCGAGCTTCCTCAGATCCTCGCCGCGCGGCGAGCCGTCCGGCGCGAGGCCCGCCTCCTCCAGCGTCGCCGGCCGCGCATCGGCGATCGCGTCGACATAGACGATGTCGTAGCCCGCGATGCGGAAGCGCGCGCCCGGCCGGACGTGAAAGAGAATGCGCGGCGCGCCGCTCTCCCGGGGCTCGATGTCCGCGGCCACCTCGCCCGCGTAATAGCCCTCGGCCTTGAGCGCGGCGGCGAGGAGGTCGGCCTCCTCGCGCGCGGCGCGGCGCGCGGCTCCGAGCGTCTCGGGCGCGCCGTCGCGCGCCTTGGCGAGAACGTCCTTCAGGCGGGCGAGCAGAGCCGCGTCCTCGATTCCCTCGATCGCGGCGTGGGCGCCCGAGGCGGGCTGCGCCGGGGCGGGGTCCGCCGCGAGAAGCGCGAGCGCGCCGAGCGCCGCGCAGGTCAGGCCGGCCCTATGTCTGCGTCGAAACGCCAACTCCGCTCCTTGCTCCGCTCCCCGCATGCCCCGTCGGGCGCGGGGCGTCTGCTCCGTTTACGCGATTTGGCCGGGGCATAGCGACCGCGCGTTGCGCCGCCGGCGCTCGGCCGGGCCTTGGCCGCGCGAGCGCGAGCCAATAGTCTCGTCGCCCCGCACCGCCGCCCGGCGCACCTCAAGGAGAGCCACATGCGCAATCGCCAGATCGTCCTCAAGGCCTATCCGGAGGGCATGCCCAAGGAGAGCGACTTCTCCCTCGTCGAGGGCGAGGCGCCGGCCCCCAAGGAGGGCGAGGTGCTGGTGCGCACCGTCTATCTCTCGCTCGACCCCTATATGCGCGGGCGGATGACCCAGCGCCGCTCCTACAGCCCGCCCTGGAAGCTCGGGGCGGTCTGCGAGGGCGGCACGGTGGGCCAGGTCGTCGCCTCCAAGGATAAAGCCTTCGCGGAAGGCGATTTCGTGACGGGAATGGGCGGCTGGCAGGATTTCTCCATCGGCACGCGGGCCGATCTGCGCAAGCTCGATCCCAAGCTCGCGCCGATCTCGACGGCGGTCGGCGTCCTCGGGATGCCCGGCCACACCGCCTATGCCGGCGTCGTCAAGATGGCGGAGCTGAAGCCGGGCGAGACACTTTTCGTCTCGGCGGCCTCCGGCGCGGTCGGCGGGCTCGTCGGCCAGATCGCCAAGCTCAAGGGCGCGCGCGCGGTGGGCGTCGCGGGCTCGGACGAGAAATGCGATTTCGTGGTGAAGGAGCTCGGCTTCGACGCCTGCTTCAACCATCGCGGCGATCTCGCCGCGGGCTTTGCCGAGCACTGCCCCAAGGGCATCGACGTCGACTTCGAGAATGTCGGCGGCGACGTTTTCTGGAATGCCTTCGCGCGCATGAACCTTCACGGTCGCGTCATCATCTGCGGCTTCATCTCGGCCTATAACGATCAGGCGCCGCCTCCGGGTCCCGACCGCAGCGGGGCCATACTCGGCGGGGCGCTCGTCAACCGGCTGACCATCCGCGGCCTGCTCGTCTACGACCACCGGCACAGCTTCGACGAATTCCAGCGCGAGATGGCGAGCTGGATCAAGTCCGGAAAGATCAAGTATCGCGAGGACGTCGTCGAAGGACTGGAGAATGCCGTCACGGCCTTTCAGGGCCTCCTCGTCGGCAAGAACTTCGGCAAGATGCTCGTTCGCGTGAGCGCCGATCCGACGCGCTAGGTCCGCGCGCCGATCGGTCGCGCCGAAATCTTCTCGACGCTGAGCGCCCTATTGCGGCCGGGCGGCGCGGTGCGCTTGCCTGTCCTGTGGGAAAGGTTCAATTGCGGACGTCGCCAAATCGTTAGAAAATCGTTAATCCGAATCAGTAATGTTGGAACGAATCATCTCTCCCGCTCAGAGCGAAACGGGCCGTGAAACTCCCGCAATGGATGTCAAGCGATTCGCGGAGTTCCGTGCTCCGACCATCGGTTCCATTAAATCTTCGACAGGGGTTGTCGAGAATTTGGCCGAATACCGACGCTCTGGCCGCTGAGCAACCTGCAATACAGAGAATTTACTTTCGACAGGCTTCCCAGGCTTCGCCGCCTTGGCGACAGTACGTGCCGGGAACGGACCGAAAAGGTCCATTGGGGTGGTGCGTAGCCGGCATTGGCGCCGGGCGGCGGCCTTGTAGCGGCCGCTGCGAATCGCAAAAGGAGTTGTCATGGCGAAGAATCGCCCAAGCCGCAGAGAGTTCGCACTCTGGGTGACGAGCGCGCTGGGTGCCAGCACGGTCGCGGCGCATGCGGAGCCCCGCTACTGGGAGCGCATTCGCCGTTTGAGCGAGCGCGAGGACGCCGCCGTGCGGGACATCATCCGCCGCCGTCCGGGCCCGGACGACGGCATCGTCTCGCCGCCGCCCTCGACCCCGCCCTCGACGCCGCCGAACGTGCCGCCGCCCGTGACCGCGCCTCCGGCGACGGGACCGACGGGCCTCGCCTTCCGCTCGCAGGTGCTGGCCGGCAATTGGCAGGGTGCGCGCTGGCCCATGGCCGACGACATTTGCCAGAAGGCCTTCGGGACGTCCCAGACACCGAGCCCGCATCTGCGCCTCGGCCAGGGCTTCGGCGTCAAGCAGGGCGTGGCGCGCCAGGACGCGCGCAAGGCTTTCTCGAGCCTGTGGAACGCGGGCTCCAAGCGCCTGATGTTCCGCGCCGGCACGCGCGTGCCGGCCGTGCTGTCGAACTACGACCTGCCGGGCGGCGTGATCTGGGTCGACGCGAGCTATGACGGCCCGCCCATCACCTTCGACAATTGGCGCATCGACACGGTCGGCACGACGGGCTTCGGCTACAACAAGCATCCCGGCTCGCAGGTCGCCATGAAGCTCTCGCGCTGCGAGATCTTCAACTCGAACCCGAACGTGCAGCGCGCCGCCGGCCTCGTGCGCCTCGGCACGAACGACCGGCTGGAGACGAGCTACATCCATCATTCGGGCTCGGACTTCGTGAAGTTCGGCGACGGCACGTCGAACATGCAGATCGTCCAGAACCTCATGCGCTATGGCGGGCTCGGCCCCGGCAAGCCGCATTTCGACGCGATTCAGATCACGGGCTCGGTCTCGAACCTTCTCGTCGACCAGAACGTGCTCTATGCGCCGGCCGCCTCCTCGCCCTATTACGAGGGCGGCGTCGGCATCGTCTCGGCCCTGCGCTGCGTGCCGCAAAGCGGAAGCGCGGTCGCCGCGAACATCACCATGACGCGCAATCTCTGCCTCGGCTGGGGCCAGGTCTTCTCGATCGAGACGGGGAACAGCGGCTCGGTGCACTCCGCGGTCTACGACGGCAACGTCGTCGGCGACGTCGGCACCTGGGCGCAGTACATGCTCCTCTCCCAGACGCTCCGTACGCGGTACAATCCGAGCATCCACAACGTCCTGTTCACCAACAACCGCCTGCTCGACGGGACGGACCCCGTCTTCATGGTGCGCGGCAAGCCGGCGAGCACGCTCAACGGCCTCTACAATCTCGACCGCCGCGACAGCCTCGCCGCCGCGCTTCTCCAGCGCGCGCGGACGGCCGGCTTCCTCAACGCCTCGAATCAGCCTCTGACCGGCGCGGCGATCTACTGGACCATGCGCTGAACGGGAAGGGGGAGCGCCACTCGCGCTCCCCTGCGCCCCTATGCTAAGCGATGGCCTCTGAACCCCTTGAGGCGAGGAGGTCCGATGGCGCCCATCATGGCCACGCGCCGCGACGTCGCCCTCGGCGCCGCGGCGCTCGCGCTCGCCGGCGGCGCGCGTGCCGCCGCCGGCGAGGCGGGCGCGCTCGTTCATGCCATTCCGGCCGCGAGCGCGCGGTCGCTGAGCCTCACCTGCTCCTTCGCCGAACCCGTTTCCGCCGCGCGTCTCGACGTCGCCGGCACGCCGGCGCGCGCGCGGCGGATGGACAGCGCCGGGCGCTATTGGCGCTTCGAGGCGGACGGCCTCGCGCCGGGAACGGCGCACGAGCTGAGGCTCGCCTCGGACACGCGCCAGCTCGCCGAGCCTTGGACGCTGAAGACGCTGCCCGATCCGGCGGCCGGCGAGACGCGCCTGCGCATCCTTTCCTTCACCTGCGCCGGCGGCTGGGAAGGCGCGCGCCGGGCGAGCGGCGAGGCGAGCTTCCGCCCGCTGGCGCTGCGCCGGCGCCTTCTCGACCGCGCCCTTGCGTTCGCGCCCGACGTCGTGATCGCCAATGGCGACCACGTCTATTGGGACCTCACGGTGTGGCAGGACTATCAGCCCCCGGAGGACCAGGCTCTGACGAGCAAGGGCTTCGACGCGTTCGGCCGCTTCGACCGCGACAAGGCGCTCATCGGCACCGAGAACGAGGAGGTCCTCACGCGCATCGGCGAGGCGCAGATCGCGAGCCTCTACGGCACGCGCCTCAAGGGCGTGCCGTGCTTCTTCATCGGCGACGACCACGACTATTACGAGGGCGACGTCGCCAATTCGAAGCGCATCACCTTCCCGCCTGAGGACTTCAACGTCCGCGCGCAGGCCGCGACGGCCGCGCTCTTCTATCCCGACTTCCTGCCCGACGGGACGCGGCCCGCCGGGCTTTCGGGCGCCTCGGAAGGGCGGCCCGGCGCCAACCAGTGCTTCGGCACGCTGCGCTGGGGCCGCCTGTTCGAGGCCGCTCTCTTCGACTGCGCCCGCTACATGTCGCTTTCCGGGCCTTTTGCGGGCCTCGTTCCTCCGGATGCGGAGCGCTGGCTTCTTTCGCGCGCGGCGGAGAGCGACGCGGCCAATTTTCTCTACGTGCCCTCCCATCCCGTGGGCTGGTCGGCCGGAAAATGGCGCGAATGGTATCCCGACGTGCTCGACCGCGAGGCGGCCGCCCGGGGCGAGCCGCGCCTCACGACGCAGGCGGAGAAATATTTCTGGCAGGAAGGCTGGCGGTCCCAGCATCAGCGCCTGCTCGCCGCGCTCGGCGCGCGCAGGAGCCCGCGCGCCATCATTTCCGGAGACCTCCACGCGGTCGGGTGGGGGCGGATCGCGCGAAGCTACGATCTCGATTTCGCGACCGACCCCATAATGAGCGTGCTGACCGGGCCGGTGAGCACGCATGGGCGCGGCTGGCCGTCCGCCGCGCGCGGCGTGCCTCCCCAGATTCCGCTCGGCCTCGAGATCGCGCAGACTTCGCCGCCGATCGAGAAGAACGGCTTCACGATCCTCGACGTGACGCCCGAGGCGATGACCTTCCGCCTCTTCGCCTGGCGCGAGCCCGATCCCGTGGAGGCGATCGACACGCTCGAGCCTTTCGATGTCGTCGAGGTGCGGCGGGCCTGACGCCGCCGCGCCGGGTACGGATGTCCATGACGCGTGCAACCCAGACCGTCGCCGTCGGCCTCGGCTCCAATCTGGGGCCGAGGGAGGCGCTCATCGAGGAGGCCCTCGCCCGGCTCGCGGAGCATCTCGGCCGGCCCGTGCGCCGCTCGTCGGTCATCGAGACGCCGGCCCTTCTGCATCCGGACGATCCGGCGGAGAGCCATCCGCCCTTCCTCAACGCGGTCGCGCTGTTTGCGTCGGATCTCGCCCCCGCGCGCATCCTGTCGCGCCTGCAGGAGGTCGAGCGGGCGATGGGCCGGGACCGCTCCGGCGAGCTACCCTGGCGCCCGCGGCGCATCGATCTCGATCTCCTCGCGGTCGGCGGCGAGATCGTCGACGGGCCCGGCCTCAGGCTGCCTCACCCGCGCATGCCGGAGCGCGATTTCGTGCTTCGTCCGCTTGCGGAGGTATGGCCGGACTGGCGCCATCCGCTGCTCGGCAGGACGGCGGTCGAGCTTCTCGCGGCGCTGGAGAGGGACACCTGATCTGGCGCGCTCACGCCATGGGGACCTCGCCGCCTGGGTTGAGGCGAATTGCCAATAGGCGGCGGGGCCGTTTGCGCCACGCTATGGATTCATGAATACGACGTCACGCGAGTGAAGCTTCTCGCCCGTCTGGTCAAGGTGCATCTTGCAGACGGCATCGAGGATCGAGTGAAGCATGTCCTCCATGACCTGCTGAATAAGGTGCAATTCTTCTCCAACCTTAAATGACGTAAATACTTTCATGTCTCTATCCAAAATTCCTTTATTGTGGATGACTGCATGCCTTATATTTCTCAAATCCCCGAACTCGTCGAGAGCAATTCCGTTCTTTTTGAGACCGAGGGCAGCTTCGTATTTGACACGAAACTCCGTGTCCCAATATGTGTACAGAAATATAAGGAAGGCGCAAGCTAACAAGTTTTGGTGAACGCCATCTCTTTCGGCAAGCGCAATTCCAATTCGCCCCGTGGTCGAATAGTTTGTCTTAGCCGTTCCTAACTTTGGGTTTCCCCGCCCGGCGTGAAATCTATTGTCCAGATCTTTCTCGGGAATGAATTCTCGCAATTTTTGGGAATACATTTCAAGGCCGACGCAAGATGTAATGTACATCCCAAATAGGTTGTTTATTACATAGATAAGCTCATCGGCAAGCTTCGTGGCGAGTGCTTTGTCTGTCATTTTTTTATCTTCCAGCGATTTCGTTGTCGTGTGTCTCCTGGTGTGCCACAGGGTGAACGCCCGCAGAACATCCGGCCTCAGTCTGGCCCCAACAAGCCCCGCATGTTCGCGCGCCGTTCTGCATCAACCTGCGCGATTCCGCACAATGCGTACCCGGAGCATCTGGCCGAGAGGCGCGGAACGCTTGGATTCCGTGGTGCTGCCGCAGGGATTTGAACCCTGGACCTCCCCCTTACCAAGGGGGTGCTCTACCACTGAGCTACGGCAGCGAGGATGGCGCGGCGTCCTATAGCGCAGGCGTGCGCTGGAGAAAAGGCGTAGATTTGCCGCGCGACGGAGGGAGCGAGGCGCATGGCCGAAGACGGCGCGTCCAGAAGGGCCGAGCGGGAGGCGCGCCTCGCAAGGGCGCTGCGCGAGAATCTGCGCCGGCGCAAGGCGGGGAAGGCGAGCGAGCGGCGGGAGGCGGGGACAGAGGAGGAGGCCGGCGAAGGTGTGGCCCCGCCGGCGCGCCGTCCGAGGCAGAACTGACGGCGGCGCTCGCGCGGCCGCGGCCATGGCATGGGATGGGTCCGTCATTCGCGGGCCGGACGCGCTCATGGCCCGGGCCTTGCCCGCCCCGCAGCGGCCGCTAAGGTCGGCCTTTCTCGCGCCCCATTCGCCCGCCAGGAGTGGCCGGGGGCGCGCAAGGAACCGGTAGGCGGAATGGATCGAATCTGGGTGCAGGGCGGCCGGCCCCTCGACGGGACCGTGCCCATCAGCGGCGCGAAGAACGCGGCGCTGCCGCTGATGGTCGCGAGCCTCCTCACCGAGGAGGCCGTCGAGCTCGAGAACGTCCCGCGCCTCGCCGACATCTCGCTCCTCACGGATATCCTCGCCCAGCACGGCGTCGCCATCGAGCCGCTGGGCGCGGGCGGGCTGCGCCTCCAGGCGCGCGAGATCGCCAGCACCACCGCGCCTTACGACCTCGTGCGCAAGATGCGGGCGAGCTTTCTCGTCTCGGGCCCCCTCGTCGCGCGCTGCGGCGAGGCGCAGGTCTCTCTGCCCGGCGGCTGCGCGATCGGCGCGCGCCCCGTCGACCTCCACCTCAGGGGCCTCGAGGCGCTCGGCGCGCAGATCGCGCTCGCCGACGGCTATGTGCTGGCGCGCGCGCCCAAGGGCCTCAAGGGCGCCCGGGTCGTCTTTCCGTTCGTGTCCGTCGGGGCGACCGAGAATCTCGTCATGGCGGCCTGCCTCGCCCAGGGCACGACCGTCCTCGAGAACGCGGCCCAGGAGCCGGAGATCGGCGATCTCGTCGCCTGCCTTCAGGCCATGGGGGCCGACATCGAAGGCGCCGGCACCTCGCGGCTCGTCGTGCGGGGCGCCGGCCGGCTCAAGGGCGTGCGGCACGCCGTGCTTCCCGACCGCATCGAGGCCGGCACCTTCGCGATGGCGGCGGCGATCGCCGGAGGCAGCCTGACGCTGGCGGGAGCGCGGGCCCGCGATCTCGAGGCGCCGCTGCGCGTCCTCGCCGAAGCCGGCATCGAGATCTCCGAGGGGCCCGGCGGCCTGACGGTCGCGCGCAACGGGGCGCGCTTCGCCGCGCGCGACGTCGTGACGGAGCCCTTTCCGGGCTTTCCGACCGACCTCCAGGCTCAGTTCATGGCCCTGATGTCGCTCGCCGAGGGGACGAGCCACATCAAGGAGACCATCTTCGAGAACCGCTTTATGCACGCGCCCGAGCTGATGCGCATGGGCGCGCGCATTCTCATTCGCGGCCAGACCGCCGAGGTGGCGGGCGTCGAGCGGCTCAAGGGCGCGCCCGTCATGGCGACCGATCTGCGCGCCTCGGTGAGCCTCGTCCTCGCGGCCCTTGCCGCCGAAGGGGAAACCATCGTCAATCGCGTCTACCATCTCGACCGCGGCTTCGAGCGGCTGGAGGAGAAGCTGTCGCGCTGCGGCGCGCTCATCCGCCGCCTCACCGATTGACGGAGCGCTCATGAGCGAACGCCCGCCCGAGCTCCTGAAACTGGCCGCCGAGGATGCGGACGACCTCGTCCTGGTGGCGGCGCAGCTTCAGGACGCCATCACCATGGTCGGCGACCTCACCTATCTGCCCGGAGGCCGGCGCTTCGTCGCGGTCTTCAACCGCTTCATGTGGGACGGGAAGGGACGGGACGCGGAGAAGCCCTTCTGGCGGTGCCATGCGGGGCTCGAGGTCCGCTCGGTCCTCGGCGCGAAGATCGGCGGCATTCCGCGCGACGAGCCGAAAGGCGCGCTCGAGCTCCTCACGCTGTCCTTCGCCAAGGCGAGCGAGGACCCGGAGGATCCCTCCGGCGCGATCACGCTCGTCTTTGCGGGCGGGGGAGCCGTGCGGCTCGACGTGGAGTGCGTCGAGGTCTATATGCGCGACTATGGCGAGCCCTGGCGCACGGCGCGCCGGCCGAGCCACCCCGATTGACGGCGCGCCCCGACCCGCGAGCTCCATGCCCCTCGTCCTCAAAACCTCCGACCGCGATTTCGAGGAGCGATTTGCGGCCCTGCTGGCCATGAAGCGCGAAACGGACGAGGACGTCGCCCTCGCGGTGGCCAGGATCATCGCGGATGTGCGCGCGCGGGGCGATGCGGCTCTCGTCGAGCTCACGCGCCGGTTCGACCGCATCGACCTCGACGCGATCGGGATGCCGGTCGCCGAGGACGAGATCGCGGCGGCGCTCCGGACCCTTTCCGTCGAGACCCGCGACGCGCTCGAGCTCGCCGCTACGCGCATTCGCGACTACCACGCGCGCCAGAAGCCACAGGACGAGCGGCGCACCGATCTCGCGGGCGTCACGCTCGGCCATCGCTGGACGCCGGTCGAGGCGGCCGGGCTCTATGTGCCCGGGGGCACGGCGGTCTATCCGAGCTCGGTCCTCATGAACGCGATTCCCGCGAAGGTGGCGGGCGTCGAACGCCTCGTCATGTGCGTGCCGACGCCGGACGGTGTCCTCAACGGCGCGCTGCTCGCCGCCGCGCGCATAGCCGGGGTCGATGCGATCTACCGCGTCGGGGGCGCGCAGGCCATCGCCGCGCTCGCCTACGGAACGCGGACGATCGCCAAGGTCGACGTCATCGCCGGCCCCGGCAACGCCTATGTCGCGGAAGCCAAGCGGCAGGTCTTCGGCCGGGTCGGCATCGACATGATCGCGGGACCGTCCGAGATCCTCGTCGTCGCGGACGGCACGAACGATCCGGGCTGGATCGCGGCCGATCTTCTCTCCCAGGCCGAGCACGACGTTTCGGCGCAGTCGCTGCTCATCACCGACGATGCCGCCTTCGCCGAGAGGGTCGGCCGCGCTGTGGAGGCAGAGCTGACGACTCTTCCGCGTGCGGAGATTGCGCGGGCGAGCTGGCGCGAGCACGGCGCCGTTATCCTCGTCTCGGACCTCCTCGCCGAGGCGCCCGCCCTCGTCGACCGCATCGCGCCAGAGCACCTCGAGATCGCGACCGCGAATCCGGAGGAGCTTCTGGCGCTCGTTCGCCATGCCGGCGCGATCTTCCTCGGGCGCTGGACGCCGGAAGCGGTCGGCGACTATGTCGGCGGGCCCAACCACGTGCTGCCCACGGCGCGCAGCGCGCGCTTCGCGTCGGGGCTTTCGGTCCTGACCTTCATGAAGCGGACATCCATCCTCGGCTGCGACGCGGATGCGCTCGGGCGCATCGGTCCGGCGGCCGTCCGCCTCGCCGAGGAGGAGGGACTTTCCGCCCACGCCCGCTCGGTCGCGGCGCGGCTCAATTGAGGCGCGCGCGACGCCTTGCCCGGCGCGGGCGGGCCATGTCACATGAGGGCCATGTCCGGGCCAGCCGAGCCGCCTAAGAGCGCCTACCGCATCGTCGACGTCCAGCTCGACGAGACCGCGGTCGTGCGCCGCAGCCAGGACATCGAGCACGAGCGCAAGGTCGCGATCTTCGACCTCCTGGAAGACAATCACTTCGTGCCGCAGGGCTCGCCCGGAGGGCCCTATGTCCTGCATCTCGCCATCGAGGAAAATCGCCTTGTCCTCGACATACGTCTCGAGGACGGTTCCGAGCACGGGCGCGTCATGCTCTCGCTCACGCCGTTCCGCCGCATCGTGAAGGACTATTTCCTGATCTGCGAAAGCTATTACGAGGCCATCAAGACGGCCTCGCTCTCGCAGATCGAGGCGATCGACATGGGCAGGCGGGGTCTTCACAACGAAGGCTCCGAGCTCCTGCGCGAGCGCCTCGCTGGCAAGATCGAGCTCGACCTCGACACCGCGCGCCGTCTCTTCACCCTCATCTGTGTGCTGCATATCCGGAGCTAGCCCATGAGGGGCCCGAACGGCGAGGACCTGCCCGGCGCGGTGCTGTTCTGCTGCAACCAGAACGCCATCCGCTCGCCCATGGCGGCGGCGCTCTTCAAGCAGCTCTACGGCAAGTTCGCCTATGTCGACTCGGCGGGGCTCAGGCCCGGCGAAAGCGATCCCTTCGCCGTCGAGGCGATGCGCGAGGTGGGCCTCGACATTGCGAGCCACCACGCCAAGACCTTCGAGGAGCTGCACGACGGCTCCTTCGACCTCATCGTCACCCTGACGCCCGAGAGCCACCATCGCGCGCTGGAGATGGCGCGGGACCAGGCCATTGCCGTCGAATATTGGCCGATCCTCGATCCGACGGCCGTCATGGGCAACCGGGAGCAGCGCATCGCGGCCTACCGTGCGGTGCGCGACGAGCTCGCGCGCCGCATCCGCGAGCGCTTCGCCACCCGCCCCGCGCCCCAGGCCTGAGCCCCGTCCGCCCTTGCATTTTCCGGGAGACCATGGTCTCTCACGCCATCTTGAAGGAGCGCCATGCCCAAGGAAGAACAGCTCGAATTTCCCGGCACCGTGTTGGAGCTTTTGCCCAACGCGACGTTCCGCGTGAAGCTCGAGAACGAACACGAGATCATCGCCCACACGGCCGGCAAGATGCGCAAGAACCGCATCCGCGTGCTGGCTGGCGACAAGGTGCTCGTCGAAATGACCCCCTATGACCTCACCAAGGGGCGGATCACCTACCGCTTCAAATAGGCGCCCGCGCCTCGTGCTCGCCAGCGCCTCGCCGCGGCGCGCCGAGCTCCTGGGCCGCGTCGGCGTCGTTCCCGATGCGGTGGCGGAGCCCGGAATCGACGAGGCCGTGCGCGCGGGCGAGCTGCCGCGCGCGCATGCCGTCCGCCTCGCCCGCGAGAAGGCCGAGGCTGTGCTCGCGCGCCTGGGAGCCTGCGAGCCGACCCTGGTGCTGGCGGGCGACACGGTCGTCGCCTGCGGCCGGCGCATTCTTCCCAAGGCCGAGAGCGAGGACGCGGCGCGGGCCTGCCTCTCGCTCCTCTCCGGCCGCCGCCACCTCGTCCTGACCGCCATTGCCGTCCTCGCCTCGGACGGACGCGCCGCCGAGCGTCTGGTCGAGACCCGCGTCGGCTTCAAGCGGCTGAGCGGCGAGGAGATCGCCTGGTACCTCGCGAGCGGGGAATGGCGCGGCAAGGCCGGCGGCTATGCCGTTCAGGGGCGCGCCGCCATTTTCGTCGACTTCCTTTCCGGCTCCCATTCCGCCGTCGTGGGCCTGCCGCTGCACGAGACCGCCGGCCTGCTCGCCGGTCTCGGCTATCCGGTCGCGAGGGCGCCGTGAGCCGGCGCCTCTTCGCCGAGCTCGGCCCGATCGAGACGCGCATCGCCGAGACCGTCGACGGCCGCCTCGCGCGCCTCTGGGTCGAGGGTGCGCGGTCGGCCTTTCCCGGCCCACGCATCGGCGACCTCTATCTCGGCCGCGTTCGGGGCATCGTTCCGGGCCTCGACGCCTGCTTCGTGGACCTAGGCGAGGGCCCGATGGGTTTTCTGCCCCGGCCGCGCGACCTCGGGCTCGCGGAGGGGACCGCATTGCCGGTCGCCGTGGTCCGGGAGGCGGTCGACGAGAAGGGGCCGCGCCTCGAACCGCGTTCCGCCGCCGCGGCGGGCGAGGGGCCGGTCCCGCGCCGCCTCGCGCCGGCGCCCGAGCTGCTTTCCGTCGCGCTCGCGGCGGCCGGCGCGCGGCTGGACGCCATCGCCGTCGAAGGGGGCGACCGCCGGGCGCTCGCGTCCCTGCTATCGGCCGCCGGCGCCGGCGAGGTGCCCTTCCGCGCGCAGGCCCATGCCGGCGGAACGCTGTTCGAGGAGGAAGGGCTCGGCGAGGCGATCGCGGCATTGCAGGAGCCGGTCGTCGGGCTGACCGGCGGCGGCAGGCTTGCGATCCACCGCACGCCGGCCCTCACCGTGGTCGACGTCGACACCGCCGCGGCAACCGCGGCAAGCAAGGCGAGCCTCAGGCGGGGGACGGCCGAGGCCGCGCTCGTGGAGGCCATTCGCCAGATCGAGCTGCGGGGGATCGGCGGCATCAGCGTCGTCGACTTGCCGGTCGAGGGCCGCGGGCGGGGGGCGCGCGCGCTCGAGGCGGCGGCGCGCGCCGCCGCCGCCCCCGTCGGCGGCCTCAAGGTCAACGGCCTATCTGCCGGCGGCCTCCTGGAGGTCGTGCGCGCGCGCCGACGCGGCGATCTCGCCGCCTGGGCCGACGAGCGCTGCCGGTGCTGCGCGACCGGCTATCACGCCTCCGCCGGCCGGCTCGCCGCGGAGCTTCTTCGCCGGGCCGTGCGCGCGCGGCGCGCGGCGCCGACCGGGCGTTTGTCGCTTGCCGCACCCGAGCCCGTGCGGGCTATCCTCGAGCGCGTGGGCCTCGAGGCGGCGGGCCTCGCTGGTCCCGTCGATTGGGCCGCGGCCGGACCGGGCGTCATCGGGGTCGAGGCGGGAAGCCGCTAGGAACGGGAGAATGCGCGTGGCGAACCGGGACGGCGGAGAGGGCGGAGAGCAGGCGATGCATGTCGGGCGCTGCCCCATCTGCCGCAAGCCGGCGAGCGGCGGCTACCGGCCCTTCTGCTCGAAGCGCTGCGCCGATGTCGACCTCGCGCGGTGGCTCGGCGGCACCTATGCCATCCCGGTCGTCGAGGAGGACGGCGCCGAAAACCGGGAGGACGGCACGCCCGACCCGGATCGCGACGCCTGAGGCGGCCGCGCCGCGCTGGACTTGGGGTCGGCCATCTTCTAAGAGAAGCGCTTCCGCGAGGGCGGCGACAACGCCCGCCCGCGCCGCCCAGGTAGCTCAGTCGGTAGAGCAACGGATTGAAAATCCGTGTGTCGCTGGTTCGATTCCGGCCCTGGGCACCATTTAGCGTCCTGAGCGGCATTGTCATTGACCCTTCCCCTGTCGTGCTCTCCGACGCTCCTTCGCTGAAGGAACGATCTCCTCCTTGGCGATGGGGGCGCGGACCGGATCTACGGCGGCGCTTAGAACGACACCATCCTGGGCTATGCGGGCGGCGACAGCCTCGTCGGCGGTTCGGGCACGGATCTTCGGAACTATCGGTCGAGCGCTTCTTCACCTTCGTGTGACGGCTGCTCGAGGGACGGACCCCGCGATTCGGTCCCGCGTCCGCCACACGTAGCATTCCTGGACATTCGCCCGACACGAATTAAGCACTGTGCCCGGTAGACCGCCGCCACGGGAATGCAATTTGCTGGCGCGCTCATTGCATGCGGTCGAAATACGGGACCTTTGAGGCTATTCTGTGCCTCGGGGACTGCGTGCAACTCATAGATGTACGCGAACTGGTAGTGCAGTACGCCGGTCGGCGGGGGACAAACCATGGCAATCGCGCTTTCGTCTTTGGATGGGCTGAGCGGCGTCCGAATACTCGGAATCGACAAGGACGATCTCGCAGGGGCGCACGTCGCCGGAGCCGGCGACTTCAACGGCGACGGCATCGCGGACATCCTCATCACGGCGACGGGCGGCGATCCCGGCGGAAGGACCGATGCCGGCGAAGCCTATGTGGTCTTCGGGTCGTCGTCGGGCTTCGGCGCCACGCTGTCGCTCTCGAGCCTCGACGGCACGAACGGCCTGCGCATCGAGGGCATCGGCGCGCTCGGCATGCTCGGAACGAGCATCGCCTTTGCCGGCGACGTGAACGATGACGGGATCGACGACATCATCATCGGCGCCGAGGCGGCGAGCCCCGGCGGCGTCACGAATGCCGGCGAGGCCTATGTGGTCTTCGGCAGCTCCTCGGGTTTCTCCGCGTCTCTCCCGCTCTCCTCGCTCGACGGCACGAACGGCTTCCGCCTGCCCGGCACGAGCCAGTTCGACAATGCCGGCGGCGGGGTCGCGGGCATCGGCGACGTCAATGACGACGGCATCGACGACTTCATCGTCGGCGTCTATCGCGCCGATCCGGGCGGCGATCTCTCGGCGGGCGAGAGCTACGTCGTGTATGGCACGGACACCGGCTTTCCCGCCTCGCTGCCTCTCTCCAGCATCGACGGCACGAACGGCTTTCGCATCGACGGTATCGACAGCGACGACTATTCCGGCCTTGCCGTCTCCGCCGCGGGCGACATCAACCATGACGGCATCGACGACTTCATCGTCGGCGCGATCGGGGGCGATCCGGGCGGCAACGGCTCGGCGGGCGAGACCTATGTCGTGTTCGGAACGTCGGCCGGCTTCGGCGCGACGCTCGACCTCTCCTCGCTCGACGGCTCGAACGGCTTCCGCCTCGACGGCATAGCGCCGGACGATTTCTCGGGCGTTGCCGTCTCGAGCGCGGGCGACCTGAACGGCGACGGCATCGACGACATCGTCATCGGCGCGATCGGCGCGTCGCCTAACGGCATGCTCGGCGCCGGCGAGACCTATGTCGTGTTCGGCTCCACGAGCCCGTTCTCGGCATCGCTCTCCCTTTCGGCCCTCGACGGCACGAACGGCTTCCGCCTGCAGGGCGAGGCGGACGGCGACGGGGTCGGCATGAGCGTCTCGTCGGCCGGCGACGTCAACGGCGACGGCATAGACGACCTCCTCATCGGCGGGACGCGCGCGAGCCCCGGCTCCATCGACGGCGCGGGCTCGACCTACGTCTTGTTCGGCAAGTCCACCGGATTTTCCTCGATCGTCGATCTCTCAACGCTCGACGGCAATGGCGGCTTCCGGATCGACGGGACGACGACGGACGAGCTTTCCGGAGCCTGCACCGCGGCCGGCGATTTCAACGGCGACGGCATAGACGACATTCTCGTGGGCGGCAGCGGGGCCAACCCGGTCGTGGGCGGCGCGACGGGAGGCGCGTTCGTCATTTACGGGGTGGCGATCGCGGCGCCCTCCGACCAGTCCGTCGCCGAGAGCAAGTCCCTCGCCCGCACGATCACCTTCTCGGTGTCTCTCACCGGCGCCGCGCTGGCTCCGGTGACGGTCGACTACGAGACGATCGACGGCACCGCGCTCGCGGGCATCGACTATGTCGCGACGAGCGGCCAGATCGCCTTCGCGGTCGGCGAGCAGTCGAAGACGATTACGGTCACGGTCAACGCGGACATTCTCGCCGAGGGCAACGAGACCTTCACGCTGCATCTCTTCAATCCGTCAGGAGCGGGCTTCGGCGGCGCGACGCCCGGCGAGGCCTTCCTTACCGGGACGATCCTGGATGCGGGCGGACCGATTACCGGCGGCGCCAATCCCGACAGCCTGCCCGGAACGACGGACGACGACGTCATCTACGGCCTCGGCGGCGCGGACACGATCGACGGGGGCGCCGGCAACGACACCATTGCCGGCGGAGCCGGCGGCGACAGCCTCATCGGCGGTTCGGGCACCGATCTTCTCGACTATTCGGCGAGCGCGGCGGGCATCTTGGCCAATCTCGGCGCCAACAACGTTTCGGGCGGGGATGCCGCCGGCGATACGATTTCTGGCTTCGAAGGCATTTCCGGCTCGAACACCGGCAACGACACGCTCACGGGCTCGAGCGGGGCGGACCTCCTCCTCGGCAACGGGGGCGCAGACCAGCTCTACGGCCAGGGCGGGGCGGACACGCTCGACGGCGGCGCCGGCAATGACACGGTGATGGGCGGAGCCGGCGGCGACAGCCTCGTCGGCGGTTCGGGCACGGATCTTCTCAACTACTGGTCGAGCGCCTCGGTGAGCGTCAACCTCGCGACCGGCGCGACCTCCGGCGGCGAGGCGCAGGGCGACACCATCTCGGGCTTCGAGGACATTGCCGGCTCGAACACCGGGAACGACGCCCTGACCGGCGATGCCGGCGCGAACCGCCTCTGGGGCTATGGCGGCAACGATACGCTGGCGGGCGGGGCCGGCGCGGACACGCTCGACGGCGGGGCGGGCACGGATCTTCTCGACTATTCGGCGAGCACGGGCGGCGTGCTGGCGAGCCTCGGCTCGAGCAGCCCCTCAGGCGGGGACGCGACGGGCGATGTGATCTCCGGCTTCGAGGGCGTCTCCGGCTCGAACACGGGCAACGACACACTCACGGGATCGAGCGGGGCGGACCTCCTCCTCGGCAACGGGGGCGCGGACCAGCTCTACGGCCAGGGCGGCTCGGACACGCTCGACGGCGGCGCCGGCAACGACACCATCGTTGGCGGCGCGGGCGGCGACAGCCTCGTCGGCGGTTTGGGCACGGATCTTCTCAACTACTGGTCGAGCGCCTCGGTCAGTGTGAACCTGGGCACCGGCGCTGCCTCGGGCGGCGAGGCCCAGGGCGACACCATCTCGGGCTTCGAGGACATCGCCGGCTCGAACACCGGGAACGATGCGCTCACGGGCGATGCGGGCGCGAACTATCTCTGGGGCTATGGCGGCAACGACACTCTCGCGGGCGGGGGCGGGAACGACACGCTCGCGGGCGGCAATGGCGACGACGTCTTCGTCTTCGCCGACAATGGCGGGACGGATCGCGTCACCGATTTCGACGATTTCGGCAATGACAGCATTCAGCTCTCTATCGCCGGCGTCACGACTTTCGCTCAGGTGCAGGCCGCAATGAGCCAGGTGGGCGCCGATGTCCTCATCCACTTCGCGACCACCGACATCCTCCTCCTCAACACGTCCCTTGCCAGCGTCGGAAGCGACGATTTTACTTTCGTGTAAGCGCGCGCCGGCCGGTTCCTGCCGGAGTGGATACCCGAGGCGGCTCGTTGCCTGATTCAAAGCGGCGAATGGACCAGTCGGGTGCCAGTCCGTTCTGCGCGGACTGAGCGCCAATGAGTGTTGGGAACGGGACTGCAACGCAATCCGTTCCCCCCTTCTCCGCACTCGGCCACAGGCCGCTCCCCCTCGTGCCTTTCGCGATCTGGTCCCGGCCGTGGTCTTCCTGAGACTCCGACCGGTCCGACGCTTGTCGAGGGACCCTCACCTGCCACACAGATACGGGCTGCACATATCCGGGCCGGTCCTGACCTGGCGACCGGTAAAAATCGACCACTGGTCACGCTATGGGGAACGGCGTGCCGTCCTCACACTCATCGGTGACAATTTCTGAGGGCGGATGGGAGCAGGTCTTCTCAGCACAGTTGGAATGGGCGATCATATCGCCTCTACACGGAGCGAATACGTGGCGCTCGCGGTCTGTCTCGCCCAGCATGTGGGCGAGGTCCGCGCCGGACGCCGGGCGCTGCGCGACACAGTCGGTGAAGGATGCTTTCTGCAGCGATTCTCGAGGCGGCCTACGAGCGCGTTCGGCCATATGTGCGCCGCACGCCGCTCGTGGCCATGACGCCCACGGGCCTCGGCCTGAAGGCAGAGAGCCTTCAGCCTACCGGCGCCTTCAAGCTGCGTGGCGCGTTCAACGCCATCCTGTCGCTCGGGCAGGAGGCGCGCGCGCGCGGCGTCGTGGCGCATTCGAGCGGCAACCATGCGCAGGCCGTCGCCTACGCGGCAAATGTGCTGAGCGTTCGCGCGGTAATCGTCATGCCGGAGAACGCGCCCGCGGTGAAGCGCGAGGGAACGCAAAGGTGGGGCGCCGAGATCGTGACCGTGGCGCCGGGCGGATCGGAACGCGCCCGCCGCGCCGCCGAGCTCGCGGCGGAGCGGGGGCTCACGCCGATTCCGCCCTTCAACTCGCTCGACATCATCGCGGGCGCGGCCGGCGTGGGCCTGGAGATTCTGCAAGACCGCCCGAACGTCGAGCGCATCTACGTCTCCGTGTCCGGGGGCGGACAGATCGCGGGCGTGGCGGCGGCCGTCGCGGCTTTTCGTCCGCATGTCGAGGTCGTGGCGGTGGAACCGGCATTGAGCGGCCATGCGAGCGCGAGCCTCGCCGCGGGACATCCGGTCGCCGTTTCGGACGCCGAGGCGGGCCGCACGATCGCGGACGGCCTGCGCGTTTCGCGCCTCGGCGAGGCGAGCTGGGCGATCGTGAAGAGTGTCGTACAAAGAGCGATCGCGGTCACCGACGAGGAGATCACCGCGGCGATGCGGCGCATCGCCGCCGAGGCGCGGCTCGTCGCCGAGCCTTCCGGCGCGGCGGCGATCGCCGGGGCGCTCAAGGATAGGAGTCCTACGGATGAAAGCGTCGCCGTCCTCAGCGGCGGCAATGTCGATCCCGCGCTCTTTGCGAGCATCCTCCTGGGAGGCGAGCGCGGCGCATGACCCGGTCGGGCGCCCGAGCCGGCCGCACCCGACGCCGGACCCGCCCGCCTTGCCTGCGGATCCGCCCGAGACAAAGGGCGGCCCGGGGCCGGGCCTTTGCGCTACCCTTGAGGAAGCGGGTAGGAATGGAGCGCGATTGCGGCTTGCGCGGCCGCGAGGCAGGGAAATGTGGCGGTCGGCATGACGACGATCAAGGACGTGGCGCGCATCGCGAGCGTTTCGATAGCCACGGTGTTTCGCTATGTCAACGAGCCCGCCCACGACCAAGGATCGACCCGCGCGCTTCGAGGCGGCGATGAGCAGCTCCGGCTATGCGCCCAACGCGCTCGCGCAGAGCTTTCGGCGCGGGCGCACGGGCCTCGTCGTCGCCCTCCCGTTCGTCGGCTTCGACAATATTCACTATACAGAGCTCTGCGACCCGCCGCCGAGCACGGTCTCCCAGCCGGCCGAGCTGGTGGGCGAGCGGGCGATGCGCCGCCTCGTCAAGCTCCTCAGCGGGACCGACGTCGGCACAGCGCCCGAGGTCGTCCCGCACCGGCTCGTCATCCGCGCCTCCACCGCGCCGCCGCCCAGGGCGCCGAGAAGATCCGCGCCCGCCTGAAGGTGGCCATGAACCGCGTTCGCAGAGTGCCCTCATGCAGCTTGTGAGCTTTTGCTTCGACGATGGATTCGCCGCCACGCAGGCCCATGTGCGGCGCGCCTTCGCGCCGCGCGGACTCGCGGCGACCTTCTGCATCCTCGCCGAGCCCGAGCGGGCGCAGGACGCCGCCGTGCGCGCCTGCCCCGTCGCCGGCTGGGAGACGTGGCGCGCGGCGCGCGCGGAGGGCCACGAGGTCGAGTGCCACGGGCTGTCGCATGAGCGCCTGGCCGACCTTCCGCTACCGGAGGCTCAGGCTGGCCTCGCGCGCTCCCTCGCGGCCTTCGCCCGCGAGCTGCCCGGCTTTTCGGCGCGGGATTCGATGTTCCATGCCGCCTATCTCGCGGTTCCCCGGGCGTTGATGGGCTGGCTCGCGGACCGCGTTCTCGCGGTGCGCACGGCATGCGGGCGAAACGGGCTCAACCGTGTCGGGGACATCGCGCCCGGCGGGCCGGTCGATTGCGTGACCTTCGGGCCCCAAGCAGCGGACGGCCCCGCCCACGTTCGTCTCGCGCGCTTCCTTGCGGAGGAGGAGGGCTGGCTCGTCCTCGTCTTCCACGGCGTCGGCGAGGGCGCATGGGGGCCGCTCTCGGTCGCGGGCCTCGACGCGCTGCTCGATCTCGCGCGCGCGTCGGGCGCGCGGATCGCGCCGGCGAGCCGGGCGTTCCGCCTGGTTCAGGCGGAGGCGCGCTCACGCGCGGGACGCGAGACGAGCTTGTAGGTAACGGTGACGTGGGTGCGCATCAGCGCGGCCGCTTCCTCGGCGCGCCCCGCGATCATGTGGTCGAGGATCGCCTCGTGCTCGGGCCAGACGTCGACCGCGGTCGAGGGGTGGCGCAGGACTTCCCCGATCGAGCGGCGCAGATGGCACCAGTTGAGGCGCATCGAATCGATGATCACCTGATTGTCGGCGACCTCGTAGATGAAGCAGTGAAAGGCCATGTCGGCCGCGATGAGGCCGCGGCGGTCGCGGCTGCGAACCATTTCGCGCCCCTGCTTAAGGAGCGCGCGGCCGCGGGCGATCATGGCCTCGTCGAGGCGGGGCGTTGCCAGCGACACGGCCAATGGCTCGATGGCGCCGCGGAACTGGTAGATCGCATCGAAAAGCCGCGCGTCCATCGGCGGCACGGCGAGCCCGCGCCGGCCGGCCTCGCGCAGCAGGCCCTGGCCCTTGAGGAGGGTGAGCGCGTGCGTCACGGGCTGACGCGATACGTTGAGGCGGGCCGCGATCATCTCCTGGGTCAGCCGCTCGCCCGGCTTGAGCGTGCCGTCGCAGATCGCATCGAGGATGACCTCGTAGGCCTGGTCGACGAGGCTCTTGGGCGCCTTCAGCATTTCCACGCGGGCTTCCTCCGGGTTAGAGCCGTCCGCGGGCGGATCGAAGCGGAAGCGTCGACCCGTCTGCGGAGCGGTTCCACATTGCTCGATTCCAGAGCAATCGCTCGCGGCCGAACGTGCGCATCCCGATCGCCTTCGGCCGCAATTTGCTCTTGCGCCGCGCCGGCGGCGGATTGACAAAAATACGACTATGGCCGATAGAAGGGCAATTGAATTCAGAATTCAATAGGGGAGGAATGCCAGTGTCGCGACCCATTCGCGTGCTGCTCGCCAAGGTCGGCCTCGACGGCCACGACCGCGGCGTGAAGGTCGTGGCCCGTACCCTGCGCGACGCGGGCATGGACGTCATCTATTCCGGCCTTCACCGAACGCCGGAAGAGGTCGTGACGGCGGCGGTGCAGGAGGACGTGGACATACTCGGCGTGAGCCTCCTCTCAGGTGTTCAGCTTACGGTCTTTCCGAAGATCCTTGCGCTGCTTGCACAGCAGGGGGCCGACGACCTCATCGTCGTCGCGGGCGGCGTGATGCCCGACGAGGACGTTTCTGAGCTCAAGCGGATGGGAGTTGCGGAGGTCATGCTGCAGGATACGCCCCCGCAGGCGATCGTCGAGACGCTAAGCCGCCTGGTCGCCGCGCGCGGGCCGAGGTGAGCCATGGAGGACTGGTCCTATCCGCCGTCGTTCGACGAGGCCTATCGTCCGCCGATGGACAGCGCCTATTGGTTTCCCGAGCGAGAAACCATGCCAGCCGCCGAACGCGAGGCACGCATTCTCGAGCGACTGAAGGAGGTCTGCGCCTACGCCTACGCGCGCGCGCCCTTCTATCGACGCAAGTGGGACGAGGCGGGATTTCATCCCGATGCCCTGCGCACGCTAGAGGATTTCGAGGAGAAGGTCCCCGTCGTCACCAAAGCCGATCTGAGGGCGTCGCAGGCGGCCCATCCGCCCTTCGGTGATTATCTCTGTACAAATGAACGAGACGTCTTTCACGTGCACGGTACGAGCGGCACGACCGGCCTTCCCACCGCCTTCGCCATCGGGACGGCCGACTGGAGCGCGATCGCGAACGCCCATGCGCGCGCCCTGTGGGCGATGGGCCTGCGGCCCGGCGATCTCGTCTGCATCGCCGCGATCTTCTCGCTGTATATGGGGAGCTGGGGGGCTCTCGCGGGCGTCGAGCGGCTGGGCGCCACGGCCTTTCCGTTCGGCGCGGGCGCGGCGGGCATGACGGCGCGCTGCGCCCATTGGCTTGCGAGGCTCAAGCCCAGGGGATTCTACGCGACGCCGACCTATGCGCTCTACCTCGCGGAAGCGGCGGCGGGCGAGGGGCTCGACCCGCGGGACTTCGGCATCGGAAAGATGTTCTTCTCCGGCGAGCCCGGCGCTTCGATCCCCGCCGTGCGCGAGCGTCTCGCCCAGCTCTACGGCGCCGAGATCTACGATTGCGGCTCGATGGCCGAGATGACGCCCTGGATGCATCTCGCCGGCACCGGCGGTCAGGGAATGCTCGCCTGGCAGGACATTGCGTACACGGAGGTATGCGATCCCAAGACCATGCGCCGCGTGCCCTATGGGGCGCGCGGCACGCCGGTCTACACGCATCTCGAGCGCACCTCGCAGCCCATGATCCGGCTTCTGTCCGGCGACCTCGCTCTGTGGACGGACGATCCGAGCCCGTGCGGGCGCAGCTATCCGAGCCTGCCCAACGGCATATTCGGGCGCATAGACGACATGTTCACCGTGCGCGGCGAGAACGTCTATCCGAGCGAGATCGACGCCGTGCTGACTAACCTTCCGGGCTATGGCGGCGAGCATCGCATCGTCATCACCCGTTCCGGCCCCATGGATGAGCTGCTGCTGCGCGTTGAGGCCGATGCCGACGTCGATGCGCGCGGCGAGGAGGCCCGCAGGAGGCTTGCCGAGAGCGTTCGCCACGCCGTGCGCCTCTTGCTCGGGCTCGGCGCGGCGGTCGAGATCCTCGCGCCGGGAAGCATTCCGCGGACGGATTTCAAGGCGCGCCGCGTCGTCGACGACCGAGAGCTCTATCGCAATCTCAACGCGGCGCTCGACAAGGGCACGGGTCCATGAGCCCCGCTCGGGCGCGCATCGCCTCCAGGGAGCTTGCCGAGCGCGCGGCTACGGGCGAGATCGCGGCGATCGCGCGGCTGATCTCGCGCGCGGAGGCGGGGCTTCCCGAGGCGCAACTCGCGATCGCGAAGCTGCGCACCGGGTGTGTGCGCCCGCACGTCATCGGCGTGACGGGCGTTCCGGGGAGCGGCAAGTCGAGCCTCGTGGCGCGCCTCGCGCGGCTGCGCCGCGCGAGCGGAGCGCGCGTCGCCATCGTCGCGGTCGATCCCTCGAGCCCCATTTCCGGCGGCGCCATTCTCGGCGATCGCATCCGCATGGGCGAGCTTCAGGGCGACGACGGCGTTTTCGTTCGGAGCATGGCGACGCGCGGGGCTCTTGGGGGCCTCGCGCGGGCGACGCTCGATGCCGTGGACATACTGGGCGCGGGCGGCTTCGGGACCGTCTTCATCGAGACGGTCGGCGTCGGTCAGGACGAGGTCGACATCGCGCGGGCCTGCCACACGACCCTCGTCGTTTCCGCGCCCGGGCTCGGCGACGAGGTGCAGGCCATCAAGGCCGGCATATTGGAGATCGCCGATATCCACGTCGTGTCGAAATGCGATCGCGGCGACGCGGCGCGCACGCTGGCCGATCTGAAGGCCATGCTGACGCTCGGGATTCGCGGCACCGCGACGGGCGCATGGCGCGCGCCCGTGATCGGGACGAGCGTCCAGTCCGGCGAGGGCCTCGAGGCGCTGGCCGCCGCGCTCGACGGCCATCGCGATATGCTCGCGCGGACGGGGCAGCTCGCCGCGCGCGAGCACGCCATCGCGGCCTACCGCCTCGCGAAGACCGCCGAGGCTCTTTTGCAGCAGCGCCTCACGGCGGCGCTGCCCGCCCGCCTCGATGCGCTCGCCGCGCGTCTCGCGGGCGGGGAGGGCGACGTCTATGCGCTGGCGCGCCAGCTCGTCGAGGATGTCATTTCAGCCGATACGGAAGCAGTGCCATGATCGAGAAGGACGCGGCGGAGCGCATCGAGGCCGAGCTTGCGGATTGGGAGCGCAAGGAGGTCGCGGCCTTCCTGGCGAAGGTCCCCGAGCGGCGGGAGGAATTCTCCACGTTGGGCGGAATTCCCTTGAAAAGGGTCTACACCGCCGCCGACGTCGCCGATCTGAAGGCGGAGGATATCGGCCTGCCGGGCCGCTATCCGTTCACGCGCGGGCCTTATCCCACCATGTATCGCAGCCGTCCGTGGACGATGCGCCAGATCGCGGGCTTCGGCACGGGCGAGGATACGAACCGGCGCTTCAAATATCTCATCGCGCAGGGGCAGACTGGCATCTCGACGGACTTCGATATGCCGACGCTCATGGGCTACGATTCCGATCATCCCATGAGCGAGGGCGAGGTCGGACGCGAGGGCGTCGCGATCGACACGCTCGCCGACATGGAAGCGCTCTTCGACGGCATCGACATCGAGGCGATCTCGGTCTCGCTCACCATCAACCCCACTGCCTTCATCCTCCTGGCCATGTATGTGGCGCTCGCCAAGCGGCGGGGCTGCGACCTCGACCGTCTGTCGGGCACCATCCAGGCCGACATCCTCAAGGAGTACATGGCGCAGAAGGAGTTCATCTATCCGATCGCGCCGTCGGTGCGCCTCGTGCGCGACTGCATCACATTCTGTACTCAGAACATGAGGCGCTACAACCCGATCAACATCTCGGGTTACCACATTTCCGAGGCGGGCGCCTCGCCGCTGCACGAGGCGGCCTTCACGCTCGCCAATCTCATCGTCTATGTCGAGGAGGTCCTGAAGACCGGCCTCGATATCGACGCCTTCGCGCCGCGACTGGCCTTCTTCTTCGTGTCCCAGGCTGATTTCCTCGAGGAGGTGGCCAAGTTCCGCGCGCTGCGGCGTGCCTATGCGCGGATCATGAAGGAACGTTTCGGAGCTAGAAATCCGGAGTCGATGCGCCTGCGCTTCCATTGCCAGACGGCGGCCGCGACGCTCACCAAGCCGCAATACATGGTCAACGTCGTGCGCACCACGCTGCAGGCCCTCGCCGCCGTGATGGGCGGCTGCCAATCTCTGCATACGAACGGTTTCGACGAGGCTTTCGCGATCCCGACGGAGGAGGCCATGCGCCTCGCGCTGCGCACCCAGCAGGTCATCGCGGAGGAGTCGAACGTCGCGGACGTCGTCGATCCGCTCGGGGGGGCCTATTGCCTCGAAAGCCTCACCTCGGAGTTCGAGCGGCGCATCTTCGAGGTGCTCGACGAAATCGACGCGCGCGGCGGCACCCTGAAGCTCATCGAGGAGGGCTGGTTCCAGAAGCACATCGCCGATTTCGCCTACGAGACGGCGCTCAGGAAGGAGGCGGGCACACGCGCGGTGATCGGGGTGAACCGCTTCGCCGAGGAGGGCGAGCGCGCGGCGATCGCGACGCATCCCTACGACCGCACGACGGCCGAGCGGCAGATCGCGCGCACCCAGGCGGTGCGGCGCGCGCGCGACGGGATCCGGCTCGCGCGTCTGCTCGACGAGCTCGAGGCGGCGGCTCGCGACCCCTCCCAAAACATCCTTCCCGTGACGATTTCGCTTGTCGAAGCCGGCGCGACGATGGGGGACATCGTCGAGCGGCTGCGCGCCGTATGGGGCACCTACCGGGAGACGCCGGTTTTCTGAGGGCCGTCGACTGAACCCCGGTCGGTTTTCCTTTACAAGTGCGGTATCGCGGCCCTATAGCGATTGACGGCCTGCCACGACCGGAAGGGTCGGACGGCCCGCTTTCCGCTGCAGGAGAGCTTTGCGCGCAGTCGGATGACGGCCTAAATCAAGGCGCGCCGAAGCGCGCGGAAAGACCGGGAGGCGAAGTTGGCGGAAGGCGGCATCGATGGCGCACCTGCAAGGCCGGCCGCGCCCGCGTCCCTGCCGGCCCCCGGCCTGATCGCGTCGCTGAAGGGCGCCACGGAGCACAAGGGCGCCTGGGCGGCGCTCGTCTTGCTCTCGTTCGGCTCGTTCTTCTCTATCATCGACCGCTACGTCTTCAGCATCCTTTTCGAGTCCATCCGTGCCGAGATGGCTTTCTCGGATACCCAGCTCTCGCTGCTCGGTTCGGGCCTGTTCGCGTTCTTCTACGCCATATTCGGCATTCCGCTCGCCCATCTCGCCGATGCGACGAACCGGCGGAACGTCGTGGCGGCCTGCGTCACCGCATGGAGCGTGTTCGCGACGCTCACCGGAGCCGCGGTGAATTTCTTCACCATGGCCGTATGCCGCCTCGGCGTGGCGGTCGGCGAGTCGGGACTCGTGCCAGCCGGGCAATCGATCCTCGGCGACTATTTCAAGCCGCATGTACGAGGGCGCGTCTATGGCGTCTTCACGGCCATGGCGACGGTTGGCTCGTTCGTTGGCATGGCGCTCGGCGGCCTCCTCGCCGACCGTATCGGCTGGCGCTGGACGTTCGCCGTGCTCGCGCTGCCGGGCATTCTCGTCGGCATCGCCATCCGCTTCGCGTTCCGCGAGCCGCCGCGGCGCGGAGGCGACGGGGACGCGCAACGACGTCTGTCGTTCGCAAACCTTCCCCGGGCCGTGGCGACGGTCTGGCGTGTGAAGGCATTCCGCTACCTCGCCATCGCCGGGGGCTGCAATGCGTTTCTCGCGCAGGGCTTCGCGCAGATGTCGCCGGCATTCCTCATGAGATCCCACGACCTCGTGGCTTCCGAGGCGGGCCCCTACATCGCCATCACCAAGGGCACGGGCGGCCTGGTCGGCGTTCTGCTCTCAGGCGTCCTCGTCGACCGGCTCACGCCCAAGGATCCGCGCTGGTTCGCGCGTCTCCCGCTCATCGCCATGATCGTCTCGGTGCCTGCCTTTTTCGTCTCGGTACTGAGCCCGAGCCTTGTCGTGGTGGCGGTCGCCTTCTTCGTCCTCACCGCCACCGCGGGCGTCAACCTCGCGCCGACCTACGCGGCGGCTCAGCGTCTCATCCCGGCCGACTCCCGCGCCATCGCCATCGCTCTCTTTCTTCTCGGCACGGCGGGTTTCGGCCTCGGCCTCGGTCCCGTCTCGGTCGGCATCGCCTCCGACATTTTGCGCAATTCCTTCGGCCTCGGAGAGGAATCGCTGCGCTACGGTCTTTTTGCGGCGCTCGTCGGCAACGTTGTCGCCGCGATCCTGTTCTGGCAGAGCGCGCGCAACATCCCCTCCGAGATCGATCGGATCTGAACGGCCGCATGGCGTTCGCGCGGCGGGAGCGGGAGAGGCGGACCTTCCTCAAACCGCTCGTCCGGCCTGAGGCAACCGGTACCGCGATCCGTCGAATCCTGACGGCTTAAACGCCATGACTCCTGCCGGACCGACCAGCTGCGGCGAATCCTCGGCCCGCGGCGACGAACTCGCCGGGCACCCGGTCCGTACTAGAAAATGAAATAATTTCAGCCTGTTAGGGCTTGTCACGGCCGCCCGGCCGTCGCAAATGTGCGCACTCGCGTGAACTCAGGTCATTTTTGATTTGACGACGGTCATAAATTTTGTGACCTTTAGTGCACCGAGTGCGCGGAACGAGACCGTGCTCCGCACACCAATCGCTGAGGCCGCAGCGCTATTGGCCTTCTTCGCGCTCGCAACAACGCTTGTCACTGGACTGCGGAGGGGAGTCCGCAGAGGGGAGAGTCATGTCCAAACTTTCGAATTCGCCGCTGGCTGCCTTTCACGCGTCGCGTCGACGTGCCCTTTTGGGCAGCGCCCTCGTGGCCGGATGCCTTGTCGGCATCGTGGGCGAGGCCTGCGCCGCCACCGATGAGATCGTCGTTACCGCGCGCAAGCGCGAGGAGCGGCTGGTCGACGTCCCGATTGCAGCGAGCATCGTGACCGGCGATGAGCTGACGGCCCGAGGCGGCCTCATTCTGGATCTCGGCGATGTGATCCAGGGCATTCCGGGCGCGCGCTACAACAATCTGACCGACGGCTCGCTGTCCGAGGTCAATCTGCGGGGCTCCGGCGCGGCGCGCGGAACCAATGCCGAAGTTGCCGTCGGTCTCTTCCGGGATGGCGTCTATGCCGCTGGCGGGTTC
The DNA here is from genome assembly GCA_024236075.1 of Alphaproteobacteria bacterium. Lineage (GTDB taxonomy): Bacteria > Pseudomonadota > Alphaproteobacteria > JACAEB01 > JACAEB01 > JACAEB01. The sequence continues at coordinate 320,409 of JACKLE010000002.1, forward strand.
CAGTTCGCGCGCAACACGATGCGGATCGACAATTTCGACCTGGAGCGGGTCGAGGTCCTGAGGGGTACACAAGGCGCGCTCTTCGGGCGCAACGCCGTGGGCGGCGCCATCAACCTCATCTCCGCCCGACCCCAGTTCGAGGAAAGCGGTCGCGCGAGCGTCGACTATGCCTGGGACATCAAGCGGACGACGACCGAGCTCGTCTGGAACTATCCGCTCTCCGAAAATTGGGCGATGCGCTTCTCGTTCAACTACCTCAATCAGGACGACGGCTTCGTTCAGAGCATCTCGACCGGCGAGCAGCTCGACGCGGGCGACGGCGTGATGGCCAGGGCGCAGCTCCGCTATCGGAACGACAACGGCCTCGACATCGTCGCGCTTCTGGAGCGCCAGGAGCAGGATCACGGCTCGGTCTACGCCAACCGTAAGTTCGCGCCCGGCGTGTCCGGCTATCCGGTCGGGTTCGTCTCGCCGCGCTACGACCTGACCTGGGACAAGGCGCCGACAAAGGACGTCGCGAACCTCAACAACTTCACGCTGACCGTCAACTACGAGATGGAGTGGGCGACGCTGACCAGCGTGTCGGCCTGGCGCGATCGTCACATCACGGACTGGATCGACCTCGACCTGATGAGCGTCGAGGGCATCGCCCTCGCGCAGGCGCTCGGGAACACGGCCACCTACAATCCCGTTACGAACATGACCGTGCGCCATCTGACGGACGACACACAGACGCTCTATCAGGAAGCGCACCTGGCGGGGGATATTGGGACACGGACGAACTGGCTGCTCGGCTTCGAGATCCTCGACCAGCACGGCTTCTACTACGTGAACGATTCCCGGCCCGACCGAGACAACCGGCGCGACGTGGACTTCGACTATTTCTCGATCGCGCCCTATGGGCTCATCGGGTTCGATATCACGGACCGCCTCAACTTCACGGGCGAGGTCCGCTACACCCACGACAACAAGCGCGCCGCGCAGTTCGCCTGGCTGACCAATTCGGGTCCGCGGCCGGCTCAGCCGACCTTCCTCGCGACGCTCGAGGCGAACAACGTCTCGTTCAATACCTCGCTGAGCTACGACCTCACGGCGTCGTCCATCGTCTACGCGAAGTTCGGCACGGGCTATCGTTCGGGCGGGTTCAATCCCACGCTCGGCAGCCCGGCGGCGCCCAATCCGGTCGTTCCGGCATATGGGAACGAGCGGTCGACGACCTACGAGGTCGGAGCGAAGGGCAACATCACGGACGACCTGTTCGTCGGCCTTGCCGCCTACATGACCCATGTGGCGAACGCCATCACGAGGACGAACAACGGTTGCTTCGCGGGCAGCCCGATCTGCAACGAGACCGCCACGAACTTCGCGATCAATGCCGGCAGGGCCAATCTATGGGGCGTCGAGCTAGAAGGCGCCTATCAGTTCACCCTGCTGGGCGGCGATGGCACGTTGCGCGCCTCGGGCTCGCGCCAGGAAGGCGAATATGCGGGCGGGGCCCTCGACGGGTTCGAGGTTCCTCAGAACCCGGACTGGATCGCCGGCGCCACGCTTTCCTATAAGCGTCCCTTCTTCTTCCAAACGGAAGCCTTCGGCAATCTCGTCTATGCCGGTTCGTGGGGCGGCGTTCAGGAGACGGAGGGTGTGCCGGAGATCGACTCCCGCAATCTCCTCGATGCCCGGCTGGGTGTGAGGTATGGCGGTTGGGAAGCGTCGCTCTACGCCAAGAACCTGACCAACACGACGTTCCGCTATCTGTCCACGACGAGCTCGGACAGGTGGAGCTTCCCCCGCGTCCTGGGCGCCACGGTTCGCTACAAGTGGTAGCGGAACCGGCGGTCGCCGCAGCCGGCAAAGGGAGGGCGGCGTTCGCGTCGCTCTCTCCGGACTGTTCGCAGCCGGCCCGCATTGGAGGCACCGCAGCGTCGTCGCAATATCGCTCTGTACGCTGACCGATAGGTCGCTTGCGCTATCCTTCGACGATCAGCGAGCAGACAACGAATTCCGCCTCGGCCAAAGGGGTGGCAACGATCGCTCCCTCGCGGAGCGGAGCCGAGACCCGCAGTACCAGGGGATCGGCCAGGGGGAGTGCCCGGGCGCGAACCCATCCGCCTGCGGTTCCTCCGCAAGACCCCCGCGCCGACGCAATCGGCCGGGATGCGACGGCAAGGCAGGGCGGAACGCCCTGTCTTGCCGCCGAAAATGGCAGAATTCCGGGCTCGCGGCCGCCCAGGCGGCGGGCTTCGGCTCGAAATAAGCCAAATTAACATTGACCATAGTCATTTTTAGATTGACGAAGGTCGCTAATTTTGTGACGAATATGAAACCGGGGCAGCGCAGGCGAGGCTTGCGGCATCCCGGAGGCTAGGTGGCGGCCGCAAGGCCGGCGCATCAGGGAATTTTGTCAAAAACCGACATGGTGTCTGCGGAGGGGAGTCCGCGGGAGGGGAGGCTATGCGCAAATTCGGTGAAGGAACGTCCGTTTCGAACATATCGCCGCGTCACAGGCGGCTTGTGACTACAGCGCTCGCAACGACTTGCCTCGTGAGCCTGGCATCCGAATCGTTTGCCGCTCAGGACGAGATCCTGATCACCGCGCGCAAGCGGGAGGAGCGTCTCGTCGATGTGCCCATCGCAGCGACGGTGGTCACGGGCGACGACCTGCTCGAGCGCGGCGCCCTGACGGTCGACCTCAACACCGTCATTTCCGGCATTCCGGGCGCGCGCTACAACAACCTCTCCGACAACGCCCTATCGGAGACCTCCTTGCGCGGCGCGGGCGCCGCGCGCGGCACGAACGCCGAAGTCGGCGTCGGCCTCTTCCGCGACGGCGTCTATGCGGCGGGCGGCTTCCAGTTCGCGCGCAACATAGTCCGTATAGATACCTTCGACCTGGAGCGGGTCGAGGTTCTGCGCGGAACGCAGGGCGCTCTGTTCGGCCGCAACGCGGTGGGCGGCGCCATCCACCTCATCACGATGCGTCCCCAAAGCGAGTTCGGAGGGCGCGTTGCTCTCGACTACGCCTGGGACATCGAGACGCTCGACACCCAGCTGATCCTCAACGTTCCCATCAACGACAAGATCGCGACACGCGTTTCCGTCGATTATTGGGAGCAGGACAAGGGCTTCATCTGCAGCCCCTACGTCGCTCGCTGCTCGACTAAGGGCGATGGCGTCCTGGCCCGCGGCCAGATTCGCTATACGAACGAGGATCTCGACGTCAACTTCATGCTCGAGCGCCAGGAGATGATCCAGGGCGCGCCCTTCTCCTCGCCGATGATCGAGCCCGGCGCGGTCGGCGGCTACCCTGCCGGCTACAACGCGGCGAAATACGAAATTCCGCTGAGCTCTGAGGAGAAGGAATCCCAGAACCTCAATCAGGCGCATCTGTCGCTGACGTACGATTTCGACTTCGCCACCCTTCAGTGGGTCGCGAGCGTCCGCGATCGGCACACCTATATCGACATCGACTTCGACCGGACGAGCCCTCAGGGCATCGACGAGGCGATCGCGCAAGGCAACACCGCCGCGACGTTGCTCATGCAGGACGTCACGCGCGATCGGAAGCTGACGGACGATACCCAGTCTCTGTACTCGGAGCTTCACCTCGTCGGCGCGCTCGCTGGCGACAAGCTGACCTGGCTTGTCGGTGCGGAGTGGCTCCTTCAGCACGGGAACTATCAGCTCTTCGACCCCACGATGAACAACTCGATGGGAGCCCGGTCGCAAACGGACTTCAACTACCTTTCGCTGGCGGGCTATGGCGGCCTCGGCTACGACCTCACCGACCGCCTCAACGTCGAGGGCAAGCTTCGCTGGACCCACGACGAGAAGCGGGCGACGCAGTACAGCTGGCAGCATCCGAATGCGAAGCCGACCGTTGCGGCGTCCGACATCTATTTCGACGCCTACAACCTGTCATACGATTTGGTTGCCTCGTTCGACATCACCCACGACGTGATCACCTACGCGAAGATCGGGTCCGGCTTCCGTTCCGGCGGGTTCAATCCGAACATGGGTGTCGCGAGCGCTCCGATCCCGATCCCGGCGACCTACGGGCCGGAAAAATCGACGACCTACGAGATCGGCGTGAAGGGCAATGTCACCGGGTGGCTCTACGCCGCGATCGCCGGGTACAAGACCCACGTCAACGGGGTCATCAGCGGTCGGGACAATGGCTGCGACGCCTTTCTCATGAATTGCCCCGACGGCTTCGGCGGCTTCTCGCCCCCCACGATGTTCGTGGACAATTTCGGCAACGCCAATCTCTGGGGCATCGAGGTCGAGTCGAGCGCGCGGTTCGAGTTTCTCGGAGGCGACACCCGCCTCAAGCTCGCGGCCTCGCGCCAGGAAGGCCACTACAAGGGCGGCGGCTTCGACGGCAATCTGATTCCCCAGAGCCCGAAATGGATCCTGGGCGCCAACGTCAACTACGTGCACCCGATCCCCAACACGGAGCTCAAGGCCTTCGGAAACCTGAACTATGCGGCCAACTACGGCGGCGACCAGGAGATCGGCGGCAGCTTCAAGCTCGAGGACTACAATATCTTCGACGCCCGGCTGGGGGTCGGCTACGGGAACTGGGAGCTCGCCGTCTACGCCCAGAATCTCACCAACTACAATTACATCATCCTAGACACGGTGAGCACGGAGCGCTGGAGCCTGCCTCGGGTTTGGGGCGCCAATCTCCGATTCAAATGGTAGGGCGCCTATAGCTCCGGGGCGTGCGCGGGCGGTTCTGCTGAGCCGCCCGCACCGGAAAGGCCCCGCGGGAAGGGCGGATTCCCGCCCGACCCAAGCCCCCGAGACCTGATGCGCGGCCGGCACACCGGCAGCGCGCCGTCGTACGTCATCCAAAATTCAGATTGACGCCGGTCAGATTCTGAGGTGAGGATGATTCCGGCCGCGGACTGAACCGGAGTCAGCTCTGGCGTGCGCGGCCGAATAGCATTGCCGGGGAATCCGGCAGTGGATGGGTGGTTTTTTTACAAACTGAACTGGTCTGTGCGGACGCAATTCCGCACGAGGGGAGAGCTATGTCCAGAATTCCTGCCGATCGCGGCCGGTCCGCGCAGATTCGTTGCCGTCGTGCCTTGTGCAGTGCAGCATTGGCGACGACCAGCCTAGTCACCCTCGTGCCTTTCGCCTATGCGGCGGGCGGCGACGAGATCGTGGTCACGGCGCGTAAGCGCGAAGAACGCCTCATCGACATTCCGATTTCGGCGACGGTGATTTCAGGCGACGAAATCGCCCAGAAGGGCGCGCTCACGGTCGACCTCAATACGATCGTCTCCGGCATCGCCGGCGCGCGCTTCAATAACCTCGCTGACAATTCGCTGTCGGAAACCTCGTTGCGTGGCGCCGGCGCGGCGCGCGGCACGAACTCGGAAGTGGGCATCGGCCTCTTCCGTGACGGCATCTACGCGGCGGGCGGCTTCCAGTTCGGCCGGAACGTGCAGCGCATCGACACGTTCGACCTCGCGCGGGTGGAAGTCACGCGCGGCGCGAACGGCGCGCTCTTCGGGCGCAACGCGGTCGGCGGCGCGATCAACCTCATCACCATCAAGCCGCAGTCGGAGTTCGGCGGCCGGATCACCGCCGACTACCAATGGGACACCGAGGCGGTCGACACGCAGCTCATCCTCAACGTTCCGATCACGGATAAGATCTCGACGCGAGCCTCGGTCGACTGGTGGCATCAGGAGAAGGGCTTCATCTGCCCGCCGACGCTGAACCGCTGCTCCTCTTGGGGCCAGGGAATTTTCGGGCGCGGCCAGATCCGCTATGTCGACGAAGCGCTCGACGTGAATCTGCTGATCGAGCGCCAGCAGCAATCGGGTCCCGTGGCCTATTCGGCCCTGCGCGTCGCCCCAGGTGCGGCCCCCGGCTACACGGTCGGGTACAATGACGGCAAGTACAACCAGCATCTGGACTTTCCGAATCCGGAAAAGGACGTCCAGAACCTCAACAACGCGATCCTGACGGTCGGGTACGATTTCGACTTCGCGAAGCTCTCTTGGGTGTCGAGCTTCCGGGATCGTCACACCTTCATCAATCTCGACCTCGATCGCACGAGCGCCGTCGGCGTGGCTCTTGCGAATTCGCTCGGCAACGCCGTGACTGGCGACACGACGACCCGCCAGGATCTCACGGACGATACGGCGACCTGGGTCAGCGTCGCGCACCTCGCGGGCGATCTCGCGGGCGACAAGCTGCACTGGCTCTTCGGCGCGGAATATCTCAATCAGCATGGGAACTATCAGGTCTTCCAGCCGACAATGAACAATGCGTCGGGCGCCCGCCTGCAGACCGACTACAACTACAAGTCGATCGCGCCTTTCGCGACCCTTTACTACGACATCTTCAGCTGGCTGAAGGTCGGTGCCGAAGGGCGCTGGACGCATGACGAGAAGGACGCGGTCCAGTTCCGCTGGACTCACCCGACGGCGAAGCCTGCGACGCCGGCCTCCGACCTGTCCTTCGACTCGAACAACACTGCCTACAACTTCACGATCAGCGCGAATGTCACGCCGGACGCCATCGTCTATGTGGGCATCGGCTCGGGCTACCGTGCCGGCGGCTTCAACCCGAACCCCGGCGGCTGCGACTTCGGCCTCGGGGCGACAAACTGCACCGTGATCCCGGATACCTTCTCCAACGAGAAGTCGGTGAGCTACGAAATCGGCGCCAAGGGCGAGATCACCGACTGGCTCATCGGCACCTTCGCGGCCTATAAGCGGCACACGAACGGCGTGCAGAGCGGCCTGAACAACGGTTGCGACATGGCGCTGATGAACTGCCCCGACGGAATGGGCGGGTTCCTCGCACCGACGATGTATGTCGATAATTTCGGCGACGCCAATCTCTGGGGCGTTGAAGTCGAGCTCTCGGCCAACTTCGAGTTCCTGGGCGGGACGACGCGCCTCATGCTCGACGGGTCGCGCCAAGAGGGGCACTACAAGGGCGGGCCGTTCGACGGCAACCTCGTCGTGCAGAACCCGAAATGGATCCTTGGCGGCAACCTGCACTACACGCATGCGATCCCGAACACCGAAGCGAGCGCGTTCGGGAACCTCAACTACTCGGCCAACTATGGCGGCACGCAGGAAATCGACGGCAGCTTCGACCTCAGCGACTACAACATCTTCGACGCGAGGGTCGGTGTCGACTACGGCGGATGGCAATTCTCCGTCTACGCCCAGAACCTGACGAACTACAACTACATCCTGCTGGACACGCTCACGACCGAACGCTGGAGCCTTCCGCGAATCTGGGGCGCGAACGTAAGATACAAGTGGTAGGACTGTTCCCGCTTACTACAAGCAGACGTCATGCGCCGGCCCTCGGGCCGGCGCATCCCGTTTTGCCGTCAATCCTTGAGGCCGAGCGCCTTTTTGGTGCGGGCGATGTCGTAGGTGAGCCAGCCCGTCTCGATGGTGTTCTGCGCGCGGTCGTAGAGGACGCCGAGCGCCTCGAGGCGCGCCTCGAGCGCGGATCTGTCGGCCGGCTCGGCGGCGAAGGCAAGATCGGTGAGCCGCAGCGCAAGCTCGGGCCTGCCGTCGGCGACGAGCGCCCTTGCCCGCGCGGCGACGGCATTCGCGGGCAGGAGCGGCGCCAGCTCGCCGTAGAGATCGGCCGGCCCCACCGCGTACATGGTCGACGCATTCATGTCGAACCAGCCGGCGTAGCCCTCGTATATGCCGCGCACGGACCATGAGATGGCGCCGTAGCCCTCGGGCATGGCGAGCTCGGGCGGAAGCTTGATCTCGCGCATTAGCGTGAAGGCGTCCTTGCCTTCGTTCATGCCGCGAACCGTCGCATCGTGCACGTAGAGAATGGCGTCGCGGTATTTGGTTAGCGTGCGCTCGATCTCGGCCTTGCCGACGATGGGCCTGCCATGGCTCGGGAGCACGATTTCGGGCTCGAGCTCCAGAACCTTGTCCAGCGACCGGACATAGTCGAGCGCGAAGCGCGGCTCCGTGCCGCGCAGCGTGTAGATATTGGGAAAGGACCCGTAGTAATTGTCGCCGATGAAGGCGGCCTTCAGCTCGGGAACGTAGACGGTCATGTGGTCGGGGGTCTCGCCCGGCGTCGAGAGGCAAACGAAGGTGAGGTCGCCGAGATGGAATTCGGCGCGTCCCGTGACGAGGTCCGTGGCGAGGGGCGGCGCGGCATAGTTGCCGGGATAGGCATCGACCTTGGGTGCCGAGCGGGCCATCTGGGCCGAGTTTCGCTGCGCAAAGAATCCGCGCAGGCGCCATTGATAGTCGCGAAACTCGGTGAAATGCGAATCGGCGACCACATGGGTTTCGGGTCCGCGCCAGAGCCCGACGCCGCCCGTATGGTCGCCATGCCCGTGCGTGAGGAAGACGTAGCGCACGGGCGCCGGGCTGACGGCGGTCAGGATCTCGTGATGGCGCCTGGCATGCGCCTCGTTCGAGGTGTCGACGACGGCATTGCCCTCTTTCGTCAATACAAGGAAGGTGTTTCCGAAGCCGGTCGCCTGGTAGATGCGGTCCGTCACCTTGAGCACGGGCTCGCTGGCGCCCTGTTCGAGCTGCTGTGGAGGGGCCGCGGCCTCGACGGACGGCGCGGTGTCGAGAAGGACGCCCGCGGCGAGAACGGCGAGGCCGACGCGAAGGCGCAGAGGCCACGAAGCGCGGCTCGACGAATGGTCCGGCATGTTTCTCTCCCTATTCGTGTGAGATCGGGCGGCGTGCCCCTCGGGTCTCAAGCTAGACGCTGGTCTAGTTATCGGAAAAGGCCCGCAAAAAATCTGTTCTTCTTCAAGGTGTTATGAGAACATCGGGGGTGCCGTAGCGTGGCGCATGGCGCCAGGGCGGCCCTCGCGAGGCCGCCGCTGGCGTTTGCGGGGACGGCTGTGCAAGATTGCCGAAGTGAGAAGCGCCCGCGCGCGCGTTGGCTTAAAGGGGCCCGATGTCGAAGCTACCCTCCGTGTCGACGTTCCGCTTGCTCGGCGGCCAGCCCCAGATCGATGCACAGGTCAATCCGACTCAGGCGGCGACGATCTGGCTGAGGCGCGACATCATCCGCGGAGTCTTCGCTCCCGGCGCCCGCCTCAAGGTCGCGCACCTCTGCGACTTCTACCATATCGGCGCAAGCCCGATCCGCGAGGCCATTCTGCTCGTTTCGACGAGCGGGCTCATCGTCCACGAGCATCAGCGGGGCTACCGCGCCGCGCCCGTCTCGCACGCCGACTACAAGGACGTCGCGACGATCTACCGCAAGCTCTACCGTCTCGCCCTGGACATGGCCGTCGAGAACGGCGGCGATCAGTGGGAGGAGCGCGTCGTCCTTGCGCTCCATCGCACGGCCAAGGTGCGCAAGGTGCTGCCTTCGGGCGATCCGGAGGCGCGAGAGGCCTGGCAATGGGCCTATTGGAGCTTCCACCACGAGCTTCTTTCGGGCTGCAACTCGCCGACCCTGATGCGGGTCTTCCGCGACGTCGGCGACCGGCTCGAGCGCTACGTCAATATCTACGCGGACCTCACCGAGGACGTGAACCGCAATCACCATGCCGAGCATCGCGCGATCGTGGATGCACTCATCGCCCGCGACGCCGAGACGCTCTTCCGCCTTGTCGACACCTATCATGGCGGCGCTGCCGAGGTGCTGCGCTCCATTGCCGAGGCGCTCAAGAAGCTCGAGGCCACCAAGGGCACGGGCCGTGCCCAGAGCGTCGCCGCCGAATAGGCGTCAGCCGATTCGCTTGTCGCGGGCGAGCGCCGCGTACCAGTCGTAGGAGGCCTTCGGCGTTCGCACCTGGGTCTCGAAGTCGACATGGACGAGGCCGAAGCGCTTGGCGTAGCCGTAGGCCCATTCGTAATTGTCGAGAAGCGACCAGACGAGATAGCCCTTGAGATTGATGCCTTCGGCCACGGCCTGCGCGCAGCGGCCGAGATAGCCGCGCAGGAAGTCGATGCGCACGAGATCGGCGAGCTTCTGGCCCGGCTTGACCTCGTCCGAATAGGCCGCGCCGTTCTCGGTGATCACCATCTCGGGATTGCCGTAGAGCTCCCGCAGGCGCCGCAGCACGGCCAGGATCCCGAAGGGATACTCCTCCCAGCCCATATCGGTGAGGATGCCGGAGGGCGCGAGCCCCGTGACGCCCATCACCGTCATGCCGCGCTTGTCGCCGGGCGGCACCACGCGCACCCGCGAATAGTGATTGACCCCCAGAATGTCGATCCGCGCCCGGCAGCGCTCCAGGTCGCCGTCCCGCACATGCTCCTCGAAGCGCCCGGCGAGCGAGGCGGGATAGCGCCCGTGGTAGAGCGGGTCGAGGAACATGCCGTGGGCGTGGTCGAGCGCGCGCTCGGCGGCGGCCGCGTCCTGGGGCGAATCGCTCGCCGGTTCGTAGTGATTGAGCGCGAGAATGGTGCCGAGGCGCGCATTGGGCGCCACGTCGCGCAGGCGGCGGATCGCATCGCCCGTCGCGAGATTGACGTGATGCGAGGCGGCGTAGACGCCGACGGGATCGGTGAGGCCCGGCGCATGGCGGCCGGAGAGATAGCCGAGCCAGACGAACATGCTCGGCTCGTTGAAGGCGAAGAAATGGCGCACGCGGTCCTTGAGCCGCTTCGCGACGATGGCTGCATAATCCGTGTACCACCCCACTATGTCGCGGTTCGTCCAGCCGCCCTCGTCCTGAAGGGCCTGCGGCAGGTCCCAGTGATAGAGGCACACCCACGGATCGAGGCCCCGCGCAAGGCAGGCGTCGACCAGGCGGTCGTAGAAGTCGAGCCCGCGCAGGTTCACAACGCCCTTGCCCTCGGGCATGATTCGCGGCCAGGCGGTCGAGAAGCGATAGACGCTCATATTGCCGCGGGCGGCGAGGTCGAGATCCTCCTCGTAGCGGTGATAGTGGTCGCAGGCGATGTCGCCCGTGTCGCCGCGCCAGGTCTTGCCGGGCGTGTGCGAGAAGGTGTCCCAGATCGACGGCCCGCGCCCGTCCTCGTTCACGGCGCCCTCGATCTGGTAGGCGGCCGTCGAGGCGCCGAAGAGAAAGTCGCTCGGGAATACGATGGCGCTCATCGGGGGCTCCTCTGGAGTGGGTGGAACAGGGCGACCGGAAACACCGGGACGCGAGGAATGGACGGCGGCGCGCCGCAATGGGCGCCAAGGGAGGGACGAGGATGGCAGATGCCTTCGAGATCCTGCTGACGCCGGAAGGCATCGCGCGCGATCTCGCGGCGCTCGGCGTCGTCCGGGGCGATGCGCTTCTCGTGCACAGCGCCTTGTCGCGGCTCGGCTTCGTGCCCGGAGGCCCGCAGGGCGTCATAGAGGGCCTCGTCGCGGCGGTGGGACCGCAAGGCCTCGTCGCGATGCCGACTTTCACGGAGGGCCTCTCGGACCCCGCGCTCTGGAAGCGCCCGCCGGTTCCGCAGGCCTGGCACGAGGAGATACGCCGCACCATGCCGGCCTACGATCCCAAGGCCTCGCCCGTTCCGTCGGTCGGCAAGATCAATGATTGCTTTCGCAGCTGGCCCGACGTCGCGCGGGGCCCGCATCCGCTGAGCTCCTTTGCGGCGCTCGGTCCGGGGGCGGACGACATCGTCGCGCCGCAGCCGCTCGAGGCGGCCTTCGGCGAGTCCTCGCCCCTTGCGCGCCTCGAGGCGCGCGGCGCGAAGATCCTCTTTCTCGGCGCTGGCTTTCGCAATTGCACGGCATTCCATCTCGCCGAGCACCGCGCGGGCTGCCTGCCGGCGGCGGTGGCGAGCGGCGCGCGCATGCGCGTCGACGGGGAGAGCATTTGGGTCGCCTTCGAGAAGCCCGACTATCAGGGCGAGGATTTCGGCGCGCTCGGGGCTGATCTCGAGAAGGAGACCGACCTTGTGTCCGTGGGCCCGGTCGGCGCGGCCGAGTGCCGCCTCGTCGCGATGTGCGACGCGCTTCATTTTGCGACGGGCTGGCTCAAGCGCCATCGCCCGACCGGGGCGAGCGCCGCAGGGACCCAAGGACCTCACACCAGCCTCTCGTAGAAATTCTTCGTCCAGACGTGGTGGCGCGCGATCTCCTCCACGATTTCGGCCGGCAAGGGGCCTTTTTCGGCGGCTGCGATCGCGGCGTCCACCTCCGCGCCGGTCCGCATGCCGATTGTCGCGGCGCTCACGGCGCCCTCGGAGAGGACGAAGCGGATGGCAAGCTCGGGAATGCTCGCCGCGTGCACCGGGACGAAACGTGCCTCGAGCGCGGCCAGGCGGGCGAGATAGTCCGCAACCGGCGCATGCCTGAGGAACAGCCGCCTGGCGAAATCCTCCGGGCCGAGCGTGCCCGAAAGCCCGCCCGAATCGAGCACGCAGCGCGCGATGACGCCGACGCCCATGCGGGCGGCCTCAGGCAGCGCCGAAACGCGGGGACGGGACTCGAAGAGATTGTAGATGAGCTGGACCCCGTCGAGGGCGCCGGTCGCAAGCACGCCGAGCAGGCCGTCGTGCTCGTGGTCCTGCGCGCTGACCGCGACGAGGCGCACCTTGCCCGCCGAGCGCAAATCCTCCAGCGCGCGGTTCCAGCCGTCGACGCGCGACCAGCCATGGTACCATTGATGGAGGTGAACGATGTCGATCCGCTCGCGCCCGAGCGCCTTGAGGCTCGCCTCCACCGAGGCGAGGATCTGCGCGCGCGGGAACGTCTTCTCCATCGGCACGTAGTGGCGCCAGGCGCCGGTGTCGAGCGGCGCGATCTTGGTCGAGACGAGCGGGGCCTTGCGCCCGCCCCAAGCCTCCAGGGTGGCCGCGACGATTTCCTCCGAGCCCGGATAGAGTCGCGCCGTGTCGATGAGATTGACGCCGCGCTCGAGCGCGGCAAGGAGCGAAGGCGCGACCTTGTCCTTGAGGCCGGGGTCCTGGGCGATCGTCATGGCGCCGTAGGCGATGGGGCTGACGTCGAGGCCGGACCGGCCATAGGCGCGCAAATGCATCGTTCTCTTGTCCTCCCCATTGCCCGATCGAGGCCGTGTCGGCGCAGCCCCGCATAAGGCGCAGAAATTTATCAAATTCTTGACCGTCCTGCAATTTTAGATATGCTTGCAAGATACGCCGCGCAGGCTTGCCGCGGACCCGAGATTTTGGAAAGAGATGCAGAATGTCAGAGGCACGGCTCCAGTCGGACATGGTGACACGCCATCCCTTCAACCGGGAATTCCATTGGCAGGCGGCGCCTTCCGCGCCGCGATTCCTGACGCCCGAGCAAGCCGCGGAATTCGACGCGAACGGCTTTGTGAAGCTCAAGGCCGCGATCTCGCCGGCCGAGCTCGCCGCCGTCGAGGCGGCGATCGCGCCGTTCGACGCGGCCTCCGAAGAGGCGGTCCGGACGCAGGGAGACGGGCGAATCGCGCTCTCGAACAGCGGCACGATCAATTTCTCCGTCCATCTCGTCCGCCACTCGGAGGTGTTGCGCCAGTTCGCCCGCCACCCGGCGATCACGGCGGTGTGCCGCGACCTCATGGGGCCGCGCGTGCGGCTCTATTGGGACCAGTCGGTCTACAAGAAGGCGGAAAAGCCCCGGGAATTCCCCTGGCACCAGGACAATGGCTATACCTTCGTCGAACCGCAGCAATATCTCACCTTCTGGATCCCGCTCGTCGATGTCGACGAGCAGAATGGCTGCCCCTGGATCGCTCCCGGCTATCACAAGCTCGGCACGCTCGCCCATTGGCCAACGAAATATGGCCTGAAGTGCCTCGAGGACGCTGAGAAGGCGGTGGCGGTTCCGGCGAAGGCGGGCGACCTCATCGTCTTCTCCTCGCTCGCGCCGCACCGGACCGGCCCCAATCTCAAGGCGGGCACGGTTCGCAAGGCCTATATTCTTCAGTATGCGCATGACGGGGCGACCGCGCTGAAGGAGGACGGAACGCGCACGTCGCTCGACGATCCCGAGCGCCAGTTCCTGGTCACGGGCTAGGGGCCGGACCGCGAGATTGACTGCGGTCATATTGGCGAGGGAGGATGGCGGCCGGCGCCGCCGATGGGAGCAAGCCCCCGAACGGGCACCTCGCGCGGCCAAGCGAGAGGGGAGGACCATGTCGCAAGCCGCGGGACGATCTGGCGATCCGTTCGCGGGCCGGGCCTTGCCGGCCTGGTTCGCGGGCGCGAAGCTCGGCATCTTCATCCATTGGGGCGTTTACTCCGTGCCCGGATGGGCGCCCATGCGCAAGAATCTCGGCGATTTCGTCGCGGCCCGCGTCGCCGAGGGCCGCGTCGTTAACGACGTCAACGACATGCTCGAGCTCTTTCTCGAGGATGCGCGCCTGCGCGAGGCGCGCAATATGGGCACGAGCCCTTATGCCGAGTGGTACTGGAACTCGCTCATGAACGAGGGCTCGCCGACGGCCGAGCACCACAAGGCCCACTGGGGCGCTCGCAGCTACGAATCCTTCGCCGAGGATTTTCGCGAGGCGACGCGGGACTGGGACCCCTCGTCCTGGGCCGATCTCTTCGCGAGGGCCGGCGCGCGCTATGTCGTCGTCACCACCAAGCACCATGACGGCTTCTGCCTGTGGCCGACGAGAACGCCCCATCCGCGCCTCTCGGGCTGGTCGACGAAGCGCGACCTCGTCGGCGATCTCGGCGCGGCGCTCAAGGCCGCCGACATCCGCCTCGCCACCTACTACAGCGAGGGCCTCGACTGGAGCCTCAAGGGCCTGCCCATGCGCAGGTTCACGGACATGGTCGACGCGATCGTCCAGGCGCCCGAGGAGGTCGCCTACATGCGGGCGCATCTCGACGAGATCGTCGAGCGCTTCGCCCCGTCCCTGATCTGGGGCGATATCGCGGCGCCGCGCGATATGGACGTGCACGGATTCCTGAAATCGTACTACGAGCGCGTGCCCGACGGCGTCGTCAACGACCGCTTCCAGACGATGGCGCCCGGAGATCGCTCGCGCCATGCCGACTATGCGACGACGGAATATTTCGCGCCGAGCGAGCCTTTCGCCCGAAAGTGGGAAGTGTGCCGCGGGCTCGCGCGCTCCTTCGGCTACAACCGCGCCGACGACGACCGCGAGACCATCTCGCGCGAAGCCCTCGTCGCGCTCCTTGCCGACACCGCCGCGCACAACGGTAATCTGCTCCTCGGCGTCGGGCCGATGGCGGACGGCACCATCCCCGACCTGCAGCGCGCGCGTCTTGAGGAGCTGGGCGCCTGGCTTGCCGTGAACGGGGAGGCGATCTTCGACACCGCGCCGGCCGCGCCCCACGCCGCGCGGACGGCCGAGGGCCACGAGGTGCGCTTCACGCGGAGAGACGGCGTGTTGTATGCGATCGTCCTGGGGCGGACGTCGGGCACGGTGAGCCTACCGCGCCTCGACGCGCTTGCGGGGCCGATTCGCGTCTCGGCGCTTGGGCTCGGCGAGGTCGGGCATCGTGCCGGCGCCTCGGGCCTGGCCGTCGACCTTTCGCGTGCGGACGATTCGACCGGGACGGTAATTCGGATCGCGCCAGCCGGTTCATAGGACCCGGGAATCCGGGCCGTCGCGTTTCGGCCGAAAACTGAGGGAGGAATGTTCGTGCGGTGTTTCGGGTGCGTATCGATCGTCGCGCTTGCGGTGGTGTTCGGTCTCTGTACGGATCTATCCGTCGTCGTGGCGGCTGAGGGGGGCAGCGCGGCACCTGGCGGAGCGCCCGAAAAGCACGCCTTTTTCGGCGACATGCACGTGCACACCAAGATCTCGACCGACGCCTATTTCTGGGGCTCGCGCCTGACGTTGGAGGACGCCTACCGTTTCGCGCGCGGCGAGGCGGTCGACCTGCCGCAGGCCAAGGGCGTCGCCCTCGGAAAGCCTCTCGATTTCGTCGCGCTCACCGACCATTCCGAAGCCTTCGCGATCGACGGCATCTGCTCGGACGAGGACAACCCCAAGTCGCGCTCGAACGGCTGCGAGGGCCTGCGCGCGGGCGACATGAAGAGATATATGGAGCTCTTCGCCGGCCTCGGCTCGTCCTCCGCGATCCAGGCGGGCGTCAGGCCGACGCAGGCCCCGCTTTGCGAACCGGACGAGTGCCGGGCCATCGCGCGGAAGGTCTGGGCCGGCATCGTCGCGGCGGCGAACGCGGCGAACGATCCGGGCCGCTTCACGGCGTTCGTCGCCTACGAATACTCGCCGTTCGTTCCCGACGGCGGCATGAACCACCGCAACGTCATCTTCGCGAACGCCACCGTTCCCGACGCGGCGCCTAGCTCGCGCGAGCTCAAGGACGATGTGGGGCTCTGGTCCTGGCTCGAGGAGGCCTGCACCGGCGCGTGCGGCGTCATCACGGTGCCGCACAACATGAACTACTCCTGGGGCTTCGCCTTCGGACTCGAGACGACGAGCCACAAGCCCTACACGGCGCAGGACTGGGCGCGGCGCGCAAAGCTCGAGCGCCTCGCCGAGATCGCGCAGCAGAAGGGCAACAGCGAATGCGCGGTGGGCCTCGGCACGACCGACGAGGAGTGCGGCTTCGAGCAGATCATGGCGGCCTGCCGTGACGGCCAGGAGACCGCCTGCGCGCGCGAGGGGGCTTTCGCCCGCAATGCGCTGAAGCGCGGCCTGCTTCTCGGCGAGGAGCTCGGGCTCGATCCGATGAAGTTCGGCTTCATCGGGTCGACCGACACGCACGACACCGTTGCCGGCTATACGCCCGAGACGGCCTATTTCGGCGGCCGCGGCTCGACGGACGACACGGTCGAGAAGCGGCTCGGGCCCGTGCCGCCCAACTATTCCCGCGCGCCGCTGCAATATAATCCCGGCGGGCTGGCGGGCGTCTGGGCCGAGGAGAACACGCGCGCGAGCCTCTTTGCGGCGATGCAGCGGCGCGAGACCTTCGCGACGAGCGGCACGCGCATGACGGTGCGCAGCTTCGCAGGCTTCGGTCTTCCGGACGGCCTCATGGCGCGCACCGACTGGGCGCAGGTCGCCGCCGGCGCGGGCACACCCATGGGCGGCGAGCTGGCGCCGGGCACAAGCGAGAGCGGGGCGCCCGTCCTTCTCGTCGAGGCGGTGCGCGATCCGGCGAGCGCGGGCCTCGACCGCATCCAGATCGTCAAGGGCTTCCTCAAGGACGGCAAGACGGAAGAGCGAATCTACGACGTCGCCTGCGCCGCCGAGGGGTGCGGAAAGCCGGCCATGGACATTGCCGGGGATTGCCGGTCGGCCTACGCGAAGGGTGCCGACCGGCTCGTCGCGGAATGGCGCGACCCCGACTTCGATCCGGCCGAGGCCTCCTTCTACTACACCCGCGTCCTGGAGATGCCGACCTGCCGGTGGTCGACGCTGCAGGCGCTCGCATCGGGCAGGGAGATCCCCCAAAGCATGGCTCCGGTCATTCAGGAGCGCGCCTGGGGCTCTCCGGTCTGGTACACGCCATAGGGCCGAATTCGATTGCCGTCGCCGCCGAGGGCGGAAAAGTCCAAAAAATTGACTTGAGTCGAGAATTGGGCCAGCCGGGATTGTGACCGGCACCCCGACGCCGATTGCCGGATGCCGGACCTCTCGGTCCGGCTCTCCGGAAATCGCCCATTCCGAGGGGCCTCGGCCCTCGAAGTTGAAACGAATCGTGCGCCAATGAAATTCGATTGAATTCTGTACTCACCTGGTTGTTTGGGCCACAAGTTGCATTTTGGCATCGCCTGTCAAATTTCTGACAGCGTTTTCAATGCCGAACTTGACCCCCCCCTCACGATTGCAGATGCTGGAAACAGTGCGCTCTTCGGAGTCGCGCCGGGGAATCGAAACTGCTTGCATCTGCGCCTGCCCAGAACACTCGAAAGCTTAAAGGCTGGCTGACGACCGACGGGTGGGAAGTTTAAGGGGAGGAGTCTTTCATGACTCGGAGTCTGCGTGTGCGCCGGGCCACGGTCCTTGGTGCTGCTTCCGTTATTGCCTTGTCCGCCGTTGGCGTCGCCTACGCCGACGTCACCGACGAAATCGTGGTGACCGCGCGCAAGCGCGAAGAATCGCTGCAGGACATCCCGGTTTCGGGCGTTGTCATCGGTAAGGACTTTATCGACGACTTCGCGCTCGAGGGCACTCGAGACTTTATTCGCTTTGTTCCTGGTGCCATTGTCACGGCGAACGGCGGGCCGGAATTCCGCGACGACATCACGATCCGCGGCGCGGGGACGGAAGCCGTTGAGAGCACGCAGTCCGCGACTTCGCTGAACCGCAACGGCATCTTTGTCGGAAACGGCACCTTCTTCGGCCGTTCGTTCACCCAGTTCGATCTCTTCGATGCGCAGCGCCTCGAAGTGTTCCGTGGTCCCCAGGCAGCGCTCTTCGGACGCAACGCCGTCGGCGGCGCCGTTAACGTCGTCACGAACAAACCGAAGTTCGAGCATGAGGGATCGCTGAAGGTCCGCTACGAGGTCGAGCAGGAAACTAAGCGAATCGAGGCAATTGAGAACTTTCCGATCAACGACAAGGTTGCCGTGCGTCTCGGCGCCCTATGGGACAAGCGTGCGGGCGGCTTCATTAAGGCCGACGACGCGGCCTCGCCCTTGGATGGTGAGAATTTCGATGCGGCAGTCTATCAAGGCGCCCGCATTCAAGTCCGCACCCGCCCGACCGATGACCTCGACATCAATCTGACCGCGGAGTTCTCGCATCAGGAATCGGCGAGCTTCGCGAACCTGCTCTACAAGCCGGCTCGAGATGTCGGCGTCGGTAAGTTCGGTCGGCGCGGTTTCCAGCGCGAGGACGCGCAGACCACGACAGAGACCGCGAACATCTTCCTCGAGGCCGATTGGTCGACCAGTATCGGCACCCTGAACACAACGCTCTACTTCCAAAATCGGCGGGCCGACGCGCAAGACGACTTCGACGCCTTTAATCTCACGATGCCTGGAGGCGCGACGTTCCAGACCGATGCAACGCGAACGGACCATTTCCAAAAATTTGCGGGAGAGGTCTACCTTCAATCAGAAGGCACTGGGGACCTTCGCTGGCTCGCGGGCGCCGACTTCCAAATCTACGAAGACAATTTCGAACAGTTCGCGCCGATCTTCTACGCGAGCACGGGAATCGGCGTCACTGTCGTTCAGAACAATATTACGCTCCCGGCACCCTATAACGTCGTGTTGTCGGCGGGCTTTCCGCCCGGCGTCCTTCCGGCCGGCTTCCAACTTACCATGGCGATGTCCGGTGCCTTCGCGACGATTCCGTTCCTGGCCACCGCAGGCGGCGGTACAGGACTCTGGATCGAGGGCTTCCAGGCCGACACGCGGGACGATTATCGCAATCTTACGCGGCGGTCGCGATCCTATTCTGCGTTCGGTTCGGTTGAATACGACGCATTCGAAGACGTTACGGTGTCGGGCGAAGTGCGCGTGACTCATAACCGGCTTGAGGGCATCTTCCAGTCGCTGACGACCTTCAGCGGTACTGCCTATTCAGGCGGTCCGATTGTCGTTTCGAACCCTGTCACCATGGCAGCAACGACCGTCACGACGGGAGCAGGCAACCCGGCTGGTGCGACAGCCTCGGGCGTTCCGACCACTTCGTATGGCAGCGGTGGCTGTCTCACGAACAATACCGGTGTGACGGCCCTTTGCGCGGGCAGCCCGATCGGACCGGTGACGGCCACCTTGCTAAACGCCAATGCCAATTTGAATGGCGTACGCGAGCCGTCCAAGGAAGATCTGCGCGTAACGCCGGTCGGCACGATCAAATACGATCTCGGCGGCGACTCCCAGGTCTATGGCCGGGTCGGCGTGGCTTTCCGGCCCGAAGACTATGCCCCGAACACCAATCCTCCGACGGAATACGATACGGAAACGGTCGTTTCCTATGAAGTTGGCTATAAGGGCGGCCTCGATCTGTGGGGCGGGCGCGTGCTGTTCGATTCCGCAATCTACTACACGCACAGTGCCAACTATCAACAGGTGACTGTTGGACCGAACGAATTTACCGGCCAGCTTACAGCCCTGATCGAGAACGTCGGCGACGCATGGACGGTGGGTGGCGAGTTCGGAGCGCGCGGTTCGTGGCCGCTGTTCGACGGACGGTTCCAATCCCAATTCAGCGCATCGAGTTCGTACGGCGAGATTCAGGACGGGTCACCTGTGATCGTCGACTCAATAACGATGACTCAAGTTGCTGCTTCGACGAAGGGCAATCGCATTCCCGGCACGCGCGACTATCAGTTCCTCCTGACGGGCGGATACTTTGCGCCGCTTCCGAATACGGACCTCTCCTGGTTCACAAACCTCGCATTCACGGCCCAAGGCGGCGGCTACCAAAATGCCTTTAACGGCATCGAGCTCAAGAACTTTGAGGACTTCACGGGGTCGTTGGGGCTGAGGGGGGAGAACTGGCGTGCGCAGCTCTTTGGCCGCAACCTCACCAATGAAATTTATGAGCTGCAGCGCTTTTCGACGGCGAACGGGTTGTACATTGTCCACAGCCAGCCGCGTACCTGGGGCGCCGAAGTGTCGTTCAACTGGTAGATCGCTCGCGGCGATCCGGCCACGGAGCCGAATGGATCAGCGAAGGGCCTCCGGTTTCCGGGGGCCCTTTTTCTTTGACGCCGATCGAGCGTCCAGGCGCGGCTCCATTCGACCGCGGTCGCCCGACATGCGACTGCCGAGATCGCGCGCCTCTAGAGCCCATTCAGCGAAATACGAGTCGCTGAATGGGCTCTAGACTTTGATTTGCCGCGTTTTCGGACGGGAAACCGGTATCCACTTTCCCTGGAAACGCTCTAGCTGACAACCTGCCGCTGTGGTCCGGGCCCGGTGCGCGCCGGTGAACCAGCAGAGTCACCCCACGCACGAGTGAAACCTGTGGTTCATGCGCCACAGCACGCAACAATCCGCGCCAAACGTTCCTGACTCTAGTCATAATACAAATGACTAGTATTGCGCCATGTCGTCTCAACGTCATAATGACCCATGCGTCACCTGAGTCCATAGCCTCGTGGGGGCGGGGACAAGGGCGACCATACGGACGCGGCGTACTGCCGGCCGGTCCGGGGGAGAACCGGCTTGGCTTGCAGGCCGCCCAATTGAAAGGCGTCGGTACGAGCAAGCCGGCGCCGCGACAAGATCTGATGGGGAGGAAGTTCGAATGAGTGGAGTTCAGGGGACCCGTGCGCGCCGGGGTGTCATTCTGTGTGCGGCGTCGGCCGTCGCGCTGACGGCGGCGACGGAAGCCTATGCCGCGGCAGACGAGATCATCGTCACGGCCCGCAAGCGCGAGGAATCGCTGCAGGACATTCCGATCTCGGGTGTCGTGCTGGGCAAGGACTTCATCGACGACTTCGCGCTCGACGGGACGCGGGACTTCATCAAATTCGTTCCCGGAGCATTCGTGGCTACGAATGGCGGCCCGGAATTTCGCGACGACATCGTGATTCGCGGCTCCGGCGCCGAGGCGGTCGAGAGCACGGCTTCCGCCACCTCGATCAACCGCAACGGCCTCTTCGTCGGCAACGGCACCTTCTTCGGACGAACCTTCACGCGCTTCGACCTCTTCGACATCGAGCGCTTCGAGGTGTTCCGCGGCCCGCAAGCGGCACTCTTCGGGCGCAATGCCGTCGGCGGCGCCGTGAACGTCGTCTCGAACAGGCCGAAATTCGAGCACGAGGGCTCGGTCAAGCTGCGCTACGAGGTCGAGCTGCAGTCGAAGAGCATCGAGCTTGTCGAGAACTTCCCGCTCAACGACAAGGTCGCGGTCCGTCTCGGCGCCCTCTACGACAAGCGGGACGGCGGCATCATCAAAGGGGACGACCCGCTCTCGCCGCTCGACGGCGAGAACCTCGATGCGGCCACATACAAGGGCGTTCGCATTCAGTTCCGCGTCCAGCCGAACGACGATCTCGATATCAATCTGACCGCGGAGTTTTCCGAGGACGAGAGCCCGAGCTTCGCCAACATCCTCTACAAGCCGGCCTACGGCATCGTGCCGGGCCGCGATGCCGGCGTCGGCAAGTTCGGCCGCGCGAGGTTCACGCGCGACGACTTCCAGACCGACACCGAGACGGCCAACATCTTCCTGGAGGCCGACTGGGACACGTCCTACGGCACCTGGAACACGGCGTTCCACTTCCAGAACCGGAACGCCAACGCGCATGACGATTTCGACGCGTTCCGGGCGGTCACGCCGGTGCATCCGGCGATGTTCAACGCCGAGGCCAACGCGGACCGCGAGGACCAGTTCCAGAAGCTGTCGGGCGAGATCTATCTGCAGTCGAACGACTCGACGCCGGAGAACATGCGCTGGCTCCTCGGCGCCGACTTCCAAATGTACGAAGACCATTTCGAGCAGTTCGCGCCGTTCTTCCTGTCGACGACCTCGGACATTCTCGCCTACGACATCACCACGGGTGCGGCCATCTCGCCTCCGGCTGCGGCCTATGCCTTCCCCGCGATTCTCACGATCGGCGCCTCGGCGGGCACGTATGCGGGTTTCCGCGGCGACCGGCTGGATTTCTATCGCGACCTCACGCGCCGCTCGAAGTCCTATTCGGGCTTCGGGCTCTTCGAATACGACGTCGACGAGCATCTCACGGCGAGTGGCGAGGTCCGCGTCATCCACAATCATCTGGAAGGCAAGTTCCTGACGCTCGCCGTGACGCAGGGCACGGCCTTCGGCGCAGGCAACATCGCCGTCGGGATGCTGTCGATTCCGGTTGTCGCGCCGGGCTGCGTCACCGCTCTGTCGTGCACGGGCGTGTCGCCGACGGCGGTGAGCATTCCCACCACCAATACGGGGCGCATGGAGCCCGAAGCCGACGAGACGAAGGTCACGCCGGTCGCGACCGTGAAGTACAAGTTCGACGGCGGCGACATCGTGTACGGGCGGTTCGCCACCGGCTTCCGTCCGCAGGACTTCGAACCGCGTACGGATGTTCCGACGGAATACGATGCCGAGACGATCTATTCCTACGAGATCGGCTACAAGGGCTCGACGACGCTGTTCGGCGGGCCGCTGCAGTTCGACATCGCGGCATTCTTCAACGACCACAAGGACTTCCAGCAGACCCTGACCACCACGAACGACTTCGGGACGAACGTCATCTCCAAGCTCGAGAATGTGGGCGATGCGTGGAGCGCGGGCGTCGAGCTGGGCGCGCGCGGGCGCTGGCAGTTCTGGGGCGGACGGTTCACGAGCCAGGCGAACTTCTCCTACTCGAACGGCCGCATCGACGGCGGTAGCGATCCGTTCACTGAGCCGCTCTCCATCTTCACGGCGACGCTGCTGGCCGGTGGCGACGGTCCGCGGACGTTCGAAAGCAGCCACGGCAAGCGCATGCCGGGAACGCGCGACTATCAGATCGCCCTCAGCGGCCGGTTCGAGGCGCCGGTCCCCAATATGGACTTCAGCTGGTACACGAACCTTGCCTTCACGGCCCAGGGCGGCGGCTACCAGGATCCGCTGAACCGCTTCGAGCTTGCCAATTACGAGGATGTGACGGGCTCGCTGGGCCTTCGGGGCGAGGGATGGCGGGCACAGCTCTTCGCCCGCAACATCTTCAACGAGATCTACGAGCTGCAGCGCTTCGACTCGCGCGGGAACGAAGGCATGAACCTCGCGCTCTTCGTGGCCTACAGCCAGCCGCGCACGTGGGGCGGCGAGGTCACGATCAACTGGTAGCACGGCGCCGGCCATTTGCTGCGTCCCGCAAAGGGCCGGGCCCAAAGGAGATCAGTAGCGGACCCTCAGTCCCTCCCCAGGGCAGATGCAAGCAGGTTTCGCTGCTGTGGTTGGCCCCCGGTGCCGTCCGTCGAGACGGGAGCCGGGGGCCAATCCTTTCGGGGAGCGCTTGCGAAGACCTGCCTTGGGACCGCGTCCTGCACTAATATGCGGCGGCCCGAAAGGCAGGGGGCGCCATGGACATTGCAGGCCTCATCGAATCCACCGTCTTTTTCCTCGTGGTGCTGGCGCTCATCGCGGTGCCGCTCGAAAATCTCGCGCCGCTCGTGCGCCGGCGCGCCCGTCGCGCCGGGCTCGCCTGCGACGCGGTGCATCTTCTCCTCACCAAGCGGATCGGTGACGTCCTGGCCGTGCCGCTGATCGCCTTGGCCGGCGCGGTCCTGCGCCCTC
Source organism: Alphaproteobacteria bacterium (assembly GCA_024236075.1). Taxonomy (GTDB): domain Bacteria; phylum Pseudomonadota; class Alphaproteobacteria; order JACAEB01; family JACAEB01; genus JACAEB01. Next base: position 344,446 of record JACKLE010000002.1, read on the forward strand.
TCGCCGTTCCGCAGGAAATGCAGGCGGCGGTGGCTGGCCAGCCCGTTGCGTTGCAGGTGCTCGAGGCGCTCCTCATCGCCGATCTTTGCGGCTACTGGGTCCATCGCCTGTCGCACGAGATCGGACCGCTCTGGCGGCTCCATGCCGTGCACCACGCGTCCGAGAATCTCGATTGGCTCGCCACGGCCCGCCAGCATCCGCTCGACGCGGCATTGAGAAAATGCGTCAAGGCGGTCCCGGCCTTCCTCATCGGCTTCAGCTACACGGCGATCGCCTGGTTCGCCGCGGCGAGCCTGGCGCTTAGCCTCGTCGCTTTTCTCGTCCACGCCAATGTGCGCATGCGCCTGGGATTCCTCGAATGGGTCCACATAAGCCCGCGCTTCCATCATTGGCATCATGCGCTGGCGCCCGTGAACCGGAACTATGCCGAGCAGTTTCCGCTCTGGGATGCGCTGTTCGGGACGCTGCACCTGCCCGTCGACGGATCCTGGCCGCCGGCCTACGGGACCTCGCAGCCAGTGCCCGACGGCTGGCTGCGCCAAATGCTCCATCCCTTCGCCCGGACGGCGCGCCCGACCGGGGAGGCCCGCGAACGGCCCGGCTGAGCGCGTCGCGGAGCCTTGCCAAGGTCGCGGGTCGCTGTTATATACGTCACCGTATATAAGCGACAGTTTAGCGGGAGGATCGAAATGGCCGGGAGCGATGGTCCGGATGCGGTGCACGGTACCGCACCACGCAGGAATGCCCTGAAGCTCCTGGCGGCCGGTACGGGCCTGGCGCTCGCTGCGCCGGCCATCGTCCGGGCCGCGGAAGGAGGGGCCGCGAGCATGATCACGCATCAGGAGCGACACCCGGATCCGGCAAGCCTCAAGGCGACCGAGGCGGGGCTCGACGCCATCGCCGCCGATTTCAACGCCATGCTCGTCGAGGGTCTGCACAAGACGGCGGCTCTCGCAGTCTATCGCGACGGCGAGCTTCTCATTTCGCTCGTCGGGGGCACGATAGTGCCGACCGGTGCGCCCGCCAGTAGCGACACGCTCTTTCAGATCCGCTCGACGACCAAGGCCCTCGCCGTCATGACGATGCTGCAGGCCTACGATCGCGGGCGCTATGCGTTCGACGATCCGGTCGCCAAGCATTGGCCGGAATTCGCGGCGAACGGCAAGGAAGGCGTGACCATCGCGCATGTGCTGAGCCACCGCGCGGGGCTTCCGGACGGGCCCAATGTCACCGCCGCGCAGATGGGCGATCCCGCGGCCGTCGCCAAGGCCATCGAGGCGATGTCGCCGGTCTGGCCGCCGGGCACGGAGAACGGCTATCACGCCTCGACCATCGGCTGGATCTCGGACGAGCTTCTGCGGCGCTGGGAGGGGGCGAACGTCTCGGCGCTGCTGCGCCGCGACATACTCGATCCGCTGGGCGTCAAGGACGTGTACATAGGCCTTCCGCCCAAGGAATATCCGCGCATGACGCATATGGAGGTCTCGCCCCGCACGCGCGAGCGGCAGGGCTCGCGCGCCGTCTTCAGCGATTTCCTCAACACGCCCCAGGGCATCGGCCTGCCGCTCTCCTGGGTCGGCGGCATGACGACGGCCCCGGAGCTCGCGAAGGTCATGAGCATGCTTGCCTTCGACGGGACTGTGGACGGCCGCCGCTACATCGAGGCGGCGACGCTCGACAAGGCGTGCGTGCCGACCAACCCGCCCGATTACGTCGACCAGCGCCTCAATTTCCCGGTTCGCTGGGGGCTCGGCTTCATTCTGGGGCTCACGCCGGAAATGTTCGGCGCCGTCCCCCGGCCGCGCGCGTTCGGGCATGCCGGGGGCGGGGCCCCCTACGCCTTCGCCGACCGCGACGCGCGGATCGGCGTGGCGTTCTTGTGCAACTACATGGTGGGCCGCGAGTCCTGGACGCGCTATCAGCGCGTCTCGGATGCGGTCTATGGCGCTTTGAAGGGCTGAGCGGTTGGAGTTCGATCGCGTTACGGACATTCTCGTCGTCGGCTACGGCTTTGCGGGCGGCGTCGCGGCGCTGGAGGCGCACGACCTCGGCGCCGAGGTACTCCTCATCGAGAAGATGCCGCACGGGGGCGGCATCTCGATCTGCTCGGGAGGAGGTTGCCGAACGGCGAAGAGCGCGGCGAGCGCCTTCTCCTATCTCAGGAAGACGTGCAACGGCACGACGCCCGACAGGGTGCTCGAGGCCTTCGCCGACGGCATGACCCGCATCGACGACTGGATGGCGGCCTATGCGGCGACGAGCGGGGCGAAGCTCCTTGTCGTCGAATATCCCGGCAACTATCCCTTTCCGGGCTTCGAGGATCTCGGCTTCACCATGTATGGCGAGCTCCCGAATTTCGATCAGTTCTCGTACTATCCGCATGCGCGGGGTCTGCGGGGGGGCGCGCGCCACTTCAAGGTCATCGAGGACAATATTGCCGCGCGAGGCATCGAGGTGCGCCTCGGGTGCCCCGCGCGGCGCCTCCTCACCGACGGGCAGGGGCGCGTCGCGGGGCTCGAGGCGGAGGAGGGCGGCCGCGTGTTGCGCATCGGCGCGCGCAAGGGCGTGGTGCTCGCTTGCGGCGGGTTCGAGGCCGCGGAGGATCTCAAGGCGCAATTCCTGCCCGGCCCCATAATGCCTGCGGCATTCCGGGGCTCGACGGGCGACGGGATTCGCATGGCCCAGAAGGTCGGCGCCGCGCTCTGGCATATGTGGAACGTGCACGGGACCTATGGCTTTCGTCATCCGGACCCGGACTATCCGTTCGGCCTGCGCCTCGCGCGCCTGCCGGACTGGAACCCCGCGCTCGAACGGCGCCACGACATGCGCATGGCCTGGATCGTCGTCGACGGGGATGGGCAGCGCTACATGGACGAGTTCCCGCCCTATATGCAGGACACCGGCCACCGGCCCATGGATTTTTACGACACGGGGAAGGGCGGCTATCCGCGCATTCCGTCCTATCTCCTCTTCGACGAGGCCGGCCGGGCGCTCTATCCGATGGCGATTCCCTCCTTCAACGACACGGAGGCGCGCGCCGGTTGGAGCGCGGACAATCTCGCCGAGGTCGAGACGGGCCTCTTGAAGCGGGCCGACACGATCGAGGGACTGGCGCGCGCGCTGGGGCTTCCCGAGGCGGGGCTCGCCGCGAGCGTCGCCGCTTGGAACCGTTCGTGCAAGGAAGGCCGGGACGCGGCGTTCGGACGCATTCCGGAAAGCATGATGCCGCTCGCCACGCCGCCCTACTACGGCGCGCCCGTATGGCCGATCGTCTCGAACACGCAGGGTGGTCCCGTCCACGACGAGCATTGGCGCGTGCTCGATGCCTTCGGCGCGCCCATTCCCGGCCTCTACGAGGCGGGCGAGCTCGGCGGCATATTCGGCTTTCTCTACCTTGCGGGCGGCAACCTCGCGGAATGCTATATCGGCGCCAAGCGCGCGACGGCGCATGCGCTCGGGCTGGAAGCCTCTACGCGAATTGCCGCGACCCGCTAGCCCCGGTCCGGGCCCTTCATCCCGTCCCGAAGCGTCCGCTTCAGGATCTTGCCGTTGGCGTTGCGGGGCAGGGGATCGCGCCGGATATCGATCCGCACGGGAACCTTGAACGCCGCGAGGCGCGCCGCGACATGGGCCTTGAGCTCCTCCTCGCCCGCCTCCTTGCCCGGCGCGAGCTGCACAACGGCGCCGACCTCCTCGCCGAGGAGGCGATGTGGGATGCCAACGACGGCGGCATCCATCACGGCGGGATGGGTGTAGAGCGCGTCCTCGACCTCGACGCAATAGACGTTCTCGCCGCCGCGGATGAGCATGTCCTTGGCGCGGTCGACGACATAGAGAAGTCCCTCCTCGTCGGCCCGCACCAGATCTCCCGTCTTGAGCCAGCCATTCTCGAAGGCAGCCGCCGTCGCCTCGGGCTTCCGCCAATAGCCCTTCACGATGTTGGCGCCCTTGAGCCAAAGCTCGCCCACGGAGCCGGCGGGCACGTCGCGGCCCTCCGCGTCGACGATGCGCACGTCGCATATGGGCACCGGCCGGCCCACGCTTGCCGGGCGCGCTACGTAGTCCTCGCCCGCATTCGAGGAGGTGAGCGCGGAAGTCTCCGTGAGGCCGTAGCCCTGCCGGGGCTGCGCCCTGGGAAAGGCCGCGCGCAGCCGCGCGACGAGATCGGGGGCCGAGGGCGCGCCGCCATATGAGACGAGGTCTATCGAGGACGTGTCCCGCCTGGCGAAGTCGGGCGATTCGACGACCTGCCAGGCCATCGACGGCACGCCGCCGAAGCTGTTCAGCCGCTCTCTTTCGATCAGCTCGAGCGCGCGTTCGGCGTTCCAGCGACGCATGAGGACGATCTTGCCGCCGTTCACGTAGTTCGGAAGCATGATCGAGTGGCAGCCCGTGACGTGGAAGAGCGGCACCGAGAGCAGGGTGCCGCGCTGGGGGGCCGTCGCCGCGGGCGCGGGAATCGGATCGCCACGGCGCAAGGCGGCGCGCGCCGCGCAAAAGGCGACGCTCACGATGTTCGTGCAGATGTTGCGCTGCGAGCCGAGCGCGCCCTTCGGACGGCCCGTCGTGCCGGAGGTGTAGAAGATGGTCGCGTCGTCGTCCGGCGAGAGCCCCGGATCGGGAAGCGCGTCGCCGGGCAGCCGTTCATAATCCGCAAGCGGACCGATAAGGCGGTCCAGGGCAGTCGCGCGGCCGAGCTCGCTCGTTGCCGCCCGCACGCCTATGAAGCGGAGCGCCGCGAGCGCCTCCGCATGCGGCGCGAGGCGCGTGAGCCGCTCGGCATCGGCGATGGCGACCTTCGCGCCGCAATCGAGAAGCGCATATTCGTGCTCCGGCCCCGTGCCCCAGGCATTGAGCGGGACGACGACGCCGCCGGTCGCCGCGACGGCCCAGAAGGCAACAGGCCATTCGGGAAAATTCCGCATGAGGATGGCAACGCGGTCTCCCTTGGCGAGGCCGAATTCGTCCGCCAGCACGCGCCCGAGGGCGCTCGCGGCCCGGTAGAGTCCCTCAAAGCTCAGCCGCTCGTCCTCGTGGACGAAGGCGGTGCGCGGCCCCCACGTCCTGCCGGCGTCGAAGACGGCCCGCAGGGAAGCGGGCGCGCGGGCATAGGCGCGGAAGGGGACCCCGTCCCGGCGCACCTCCACCATCTCGAAGGGCGCTCCCGGCGCCGTGAGGCGGCGATAGGCCTCGTCGATCGACATGGCCGGCCAGGGCTTTTCGGCGGCTTCCAAGCTCTCCTCCTGTGCTGGGGCCCGCCGCAGCATAGACCGAGGGGCTGCCCGGCCTCCTATTGGCATTGGGGAGGGGCGTGGTAGGTTCCCCGGCGTCATGACTGCGGTCGGCCGCCGTTGCGGGCGGGCCACGGGGCTCCGGCGGCCGGCGCTCCCATGTCGAGAAGAAAGACCGGAAACGCACGCGAGGCGCGCGCGCCGGCGAGGTGTTTCGCGAGGGGAGGGAAGAGCATGGCGAAGGACGGGAGCCCGCCGAAGATGGCGGCCTGGTCTCGCGTACCGGACACCGAGCGGCGCTACGCGCTCCTCATCCTCACGCTGGTCTATGTGTCGAGCTACATGGACCGCAACATCTTCTCGATCGTGCTGGAGCCGATCAAGAAGGAGATGCACTTCTCCGACACCGAGCTCGGCCTTCTGACGGGCCCCGCCTTCGCCTTCGTCTATGCGTTCGGCGGCATTCCCATTGCCTGGCTCGCTGACCGCTGGAACCGGCGCAATATCGTCGCGATCTCGATCACTATCTGGAGCTTCATGACGGCGTTCACTGGGTTCGCCGGCAACTTCCTGCAGCTCTTCGCGGCGCGCATCGGCGTGGGCATCGGGGAGGCGGGCTCCGCGCCTCCGAGCCATTCGATGATCGCCGACCTCTATCCGCGGGAGAAGCGGGCGGGGGCGCTCGGCTTCTACAATCTCGCGATCTATGTCGCGCTCGCCATCAGCTTCGTGGGCGGCGGATGGCTCGTCGACGAGTTCGGGTGGCGGCCCGTCTTCTTCACGTTCGGCATTCCGGGCCTCATCGTCGCCGCGCTCGTTCGCTTCACGCTGCGCGAGCCGGAGCGCGCGCCGCCGCCGCCGGGCCAATCGGGCGAGCCGGCGAAGCTGCTGGACGGCATCCGCTTCGTTCTCAAGAGCAAGGCCGCGATCTTCTTCATCTTCGGGGCGACGTGCACGTCCTTTGTCGGCTCCGGGGCCGCGCAATGGCTGCCGGCCTTCCTGATCCGCTCCTACGGCCTTTCGACGCGCGAAGCGGGTCTGATATTGGGTCCCGTGATGGCGATATTCGCGGCGACGGGCGTCGTCTTCGGCGGCTGGCTCGCCGATCGCATGTCGCGCCGCGATCTGCGCTGGCCGGCATGGCTCATCGCGGGCGCAAAGATCGTTTCGGTTCCGCTCATCGGATCGTTCTACTTCTTCCACGATCTGAGGATCGGCCTGCCGATCTACTGCGTGGGCGCGATCTTCGGCGCGTTCTATTTCGGTCCCCTGCAAGCCATGCTGCAGAGCCTCTCGCCGCCGAGGCTCAGAGCCATGACGGCTGCCATCCTGCTCCTCATGATCAACTTCATCGGGCTCGGATTGGGCCCGCTCTTCGCCGGCATCGTGAGCGATCTCCTCACGCCGACGCTCGGCAAGGAGGCGCTGCGCTATTCGCTGCTCATCTTCTCGTCGGCCAATCTCCTCGGCGGCGCGCTGTTCTTCCTGGGCGCGCACCACTATCGCGAGGAGATCAACCGAGCGACCTGGGACAAGCCCCCGGCGCCGGCCTCGGGCTGAGATTGACTCCGGTCATATTGGCGTGGAGTCTACCGGCAATGGGCGCGTGCACGGCGCGCCGAGAGACGAATGACGGGAACGCTATGGCTAAGGGACAATTTGGGGCCGGGGCGGCGATCCTCGCCGCCGGCCTGTTCGTGGGATCGGGGCTCGCGCCCTCCGCGGCCGCCGGCGAGACGCGGGCCTATTTCGGCGACCTCCACGTTCATACCCAAATATCGGTCGACAGCTGGATCTACCAGAACCCCGTCGACCAGGCGCAGGCGATCGCGTTCGCCCGGGGCGAGACGGTCGAGACGGTCGCGGGTCCGCAGCGCCTGCTCAGGCCCCTCGACTTCGTAGCCGTCACCGACCATTCGGAAAGCTTCGCCATCCAGGGCTGGTGCGTTCTCCATGCCGAGGAGACGAAGGACATCGATCAGTGCAAGGCGTTCCGCGCCAAGGACTGGGAGATCTTTCTCGCCATTCTCGACGGCGACCGTGACATGTCGCAATGCCAGGTCGGGCCGGAGGCCTGCCGGGCCTATGCGCGCGAGGTGTGGGAGCGCCAGAAGGGGATCGTCGAGGCCGCCAACGAGCCCGGCGTCTTCACGACCTTCCACGCCTACGAATATTCGCGCCAGCTTCCGGGCCCCGGCCACTATCACAGGAACGTCATCTTCCGGGATGCGCACACGACGCCCGAGGCGCTGGGCTCGGACATTCTCTCCGATCCGCTCCTCCTCTGGAAATGGCTCGACAAGGCGTGCACCGGCGAGTGCCGTGTGCTGGCGATCCCGCACAACACGAACAATTCCTGGGGCCTCGGCTTCGCGCTCCATTCGGGCGACGGGACGGCGTATACGGACGATGATCTCCGTCTGCGCGCGCGCCTCGAGCCCTTGGCCGAGATATTCCAGATCAAGGGCGCCTCGGAATGCGCCGTGGGGCTCGGCACGAGCGACGAGGAGTGCGCCTTCGAGCAGAAATATGCGAAGACCTGCGCGAGCGAGACGGATGTGCGATGCGCGGCGCCGCTCTCCTTCGTGCGCGAGGGGCTGAAGCTCGGCCTCGAGACGCAGGCCGCGCGCGGCGTCAATCCCTTCAAGCTCGGCTTCGTCGGCTCGACGGACACGCATTCGACCGTAGCCGGACAGACCGACGAGGACGCCTATATCGGGTCGATCGGCATTCGCGATTCGACGCCGGAGCGGCGCATCGTCGTGAGCCCGCTGCCGAAGGGCGCGGATGCGAGCCGCACGATGATCGTGGGCGGCTCGCAGATCTGGCGAAATCCCGGCGGCCTCGCGGGCATCTGGGCGCCCGAGAACACCCGCGCCGCGCTCTTCGACGCGATGGCCCGGCGCGAGACCTTCGCGACCTCCGGCCCGCGCCTCCTCGTGCGTTTTTTCGCGGGCTACGATCTGCCGCCGGACATGGCGGGCGATGCCGAGGCGGCGGTCGCGACGGGCTACGGGCACGGCGTGCCGATGGGCGGCGACCTGACGCCGCCCGCGGAGGGGAAGGTCCCCTCCTTCTACGTCTGGGCAAAGCGCGACCCGCACAGCGCGCCCCTCCAGAAGATCGAGATCGTGAAGGGCTGGCTGGACGCGAGCGGCGAGGCGCAGGAGCGAGTCTTCGACGTCGTCTGCTCGGACGGGCTCGCGCCGGACGAGGCGTACCGCTGCCCGGCCAACGGCGCGACCGTCGACATCGCCGATTGCAGCGTGAGCGCCGACAAGGGCGCGGACGAGCTCGGGACGGTCTGGCGCGATCCGGAATTCGATGCCGCCGCGCGCGCGTTCTACTATGTCCGCGTGCTCGAGAATCCGAGCTGCCGCTGGTCGACCTGGGACGCCATCCGCCTGAAGCGGGAGCCTTCGAGGATGGTGGAGCCCACCTACCAGGAGCGCGCCTGGTCCTCGCCCATCTGGTACACGCCGGGCTGACCGGCGATCCGGAGAGCCCGAGCGCAGGACTCGACCGGCGAGAATCGTTGACACTGTACGGATTCTTTCGGAGCTTGGCCCCCTCGGCAGAGGCGGAAGGCCCGGCGAACCGGGTGCCAACAAGGGTAGAAGGCCATGCGTAGCTTCGTGGGACGGCGGCTTCTCGGTGCAACTCTGGCGTTAGGCCTCGGCGCCTGCCTCATGGCAGGGCCGGCCGTAGGCGAGGAGCCGAACCCCAATCGCAACGCCTATTACGGCGACCTCCACGTCCACACGCAGATTTCGCTGGATAGCTGGATCTACCGGAACCCGGTCGACCAGGCCGCCGCCCTGGAATTTGCGCGCGGCAGGACGGTCGAGACGATCGCCGGTCCGCAGCATCTGCGCCTGCCGCTAGACTTCGTCGCCATCACCGATCACTCGGAGAGCTTCGCCGTCTACGGCTATTGCGTCGCCCATGCCGAGGAGACCAAGGACGTTCCGGGCTGCATCAACTACCGCAAGAAGGACTATGCCATCTATCTCTCGGCGGCGCGGGGCGGCGGCGGCGTGCCGCGCTGCGAGGCGGGCGAGGAAGAGTGCCGCGCCATCGCGCGCGAGGTCTGGCAAGCGCAGAAGAAGCTCGTCGAGGCGGCGAACGAGCCCGGCGTCTTCACGACGTTCCATGGCTACGAATATTCGATGCAGCTCCCGGGACCGGGGCACTATCACCGCAACGTCATCTTCCGCGACGACAACACGCCGGCCGATGCCTATGGCGCGACGGTGCTGAGCGACCCGCTGCTGCTCTGGCGGTGGCTCGATCAGGCCTGCACCGGCGATTGCCGGGTGCTCGCGATACCCCACAACACGAACAATTCCTGGGGCCTCGGCTTCGCGCTCCATACGCGCAGCGGCACGCCGTACACGGACGACGACATAAGGCTTCGGGCACGGCTCGAGCCTCTTGCGGAGATCTTCCAGATCAAGGGCGCCTCGGAATGCGCCATCGGCCTCGGCACGTCGGACGAGGAATGCGCCTTCAATCAGCTCTATGCGAAGAAGTGCGACGGCCCGGGCGCCGTTCGCTGCGCGGCCCCCCTGTCCTTCGTGCGGGAGGGGCTGAAGCTCGGCCTCAAGGTCGACAAGGAGAAGGGTGTCAATCCGTTCAAGCTCGGCTTCATCGGCGGGACGGATACGCATTCGGGCGTGGCTGGGCTGACGGACGAGGATGCCTATATCGGCTCGGTCGGCTTCCGCGATTCGACACCCGAGCGGCGGATCGTCGTCGGCCCCTCGCCGCAGGCGAGCGACAGCGGCGCGGCCGGCGCCGAAGGCGGCTCCGAAATCTGGCGCAATCCGGGCGGGCTCGCCGGCATTTGGGCGAAGGAGAACACGCGCTACTCGCTCTTCGCGGCGATGGAGCGCCGCGAGACCTTCGCGACCTCGGGCCCGCGCCTCGCCGTGCGCTTCTTCGCCGGCTACGGCTTTCCCGCCGGCATGGCGGGCGATCCCGACGGCGCGGCGGCGACCGGCTACGAGCTCGGCGTGCCCATGGGCGGCGATCTCCCGGCGCCAAAGGGCGCCAAGGCGCCGGACTTCTATGTCTGGGCGAGCCGCGATCCGCACGACGCGCCGCTCCAGAAGCTGCAGATCGTCAAGGGCTGGCTCGATGCCGGCGGCGAGGCCCGCGAGCGCGTCTACGACATCGCCTGCTCGGACGGCCTCGCGCCCGACGACGCGCATCGCTGCCCGCCGAACGGCGCCGATGTCGATCTCGAGGATTGCAGCGTCAGCGCCGACAAGGGCGCCGAGCAGCTCGCGACGCTGTGGCGCGATCCCGAGTTCGACGCCGCGCAGCGCGCATTCTATTACGTCCGCGTGCTGCAGAATCCGAGCTGCCGCTGGTCCACCTGGGACGCGCTTCGGCTGAAGCGGCAGCCCTCGAAGATGGTCGAGCCGACCTATCAGGAGCGCGCCTGGTCCTCGCCCATCTGGTACACGCCGTCTTGAGCGAGTGGCGGCTTGCGAGGCGGACGGAGGACGTCGCGGGACGAGGAGTCCATAGCCGCGAGGTTCGGCGGATGGCGCGGGCGGATTGTTGAACGGAGGGAGGAACCGATGTCGGGACGAAACATTAGGAAGCGGACGATGGCTCCGGCCGTTGTCGCGGCGACGGCGCTCGGCGCGCTCGCGCTCGGCGGCGGCTTCGCGCGCGCCGGCGCCGAGGAAGCCGCGGTCTCGCCCATCCCCGCGGACGCCAAGCTCATCTTTTCCTCGGCGCGCGCGGGCGAGGAGAGCGCCATCGGCTTTCCCGCCGTCGAGCTCTATGCCGCGACGCTCGAAGGAGAGGTGACGCGCCTCACCCATTCGCGCGGCGTGCACAATCATTTCACGGTGTCGCCCGACCGCACCAAGATCGCCGCGAACCGCTATCGCGAGGACACGGACAAGGACGGCCGCCTCTTTCCGATCGGCGACTTCAAGGAGCTGTGGATCATCGACGTCGTGAACGGCACCGAGCGCAAGGTCGCGCCTGAGATCGACGCCGGCTATGGCGGCATCGCCTGGATGCCGGACTCGCGCCATGTCGTCTTCGGCACGCCGTCCGATCAGGGCATGGACCTCGTCAAGCTCGATACCGAGACGGGCGAGAGCGAGCCGCTGACGCGCAATCTCGGCAAGCTCCTGGGCAGCGACGATCCGAGAAAGTTCGTGTCGGACGTCGACGTGTCGCCGGACGGCGAGTGGCTCGCTTTCCTCTACAATATTCCGCGTACTGCGGAAAATACCGGAGGCGTTCGGCCCAAGACGCGCGTCACCGTGATGCGGACGGACGGAAGCGAGGCGCGCATCGTCACCGACGGCGGGCCCCTGCCGCCGGGCAAGCGCGGCAATTGGAACAATGGCGACTTCGACCCGGACTTCTCGCCGGACGGCAAGGCGGTGTCGTTCCAGCGCCAGACCGATGTGGGCATGGCGAACCCCGGGCTCTCGACCATGGACGTCATGACGGTGAACATAGACGGCACGGGCCTCACGCGCATCTCGCCCGAGGGCAACGACGCGGCGCACGGCATCTCGTCCTGGGATGTCGGCGGCATCGTCTTTACCGAGTGGAGCGACAAGCGCGGCAACACGGCGATCGTCTACGACACGCAAGCGAAGACCTTCACGCGCGTGCCGATCGAAGGCCAGACGAGCCACGTGCAGTGGATTCCGGAGGCGAAATGATGTCGGGGAAGCCGGCCATGGGCAGCGAAGCCGAGCTGCGGCCGACTCCCATCCCGGAGGATGCGGAGTTCATCTTCGCCTCCGCGCGCTCGCGCGAGCTCACCTCGTTCGGCCTGCGCTCGGTCGAGCTCTATGCGGCGACCCGCGCCGGCGAGGTGACGCGGATCACCCATTCGCGCCACGCGCATAATCATTTCGTCGTGTCGCCGGACCGCACGAAGATCGCCTGCAACCGCTATCGGGAGGACACCAACAAGGACGGCCGCCTCTTCGCGCTCGACGATTGGAAGGACCTTTGGATCGTCGATCTCGTCGGCCGCACGGAGCGCAGCCTGCTTCCGGAGATGGACGCGGGCTATGGCGGCATCGCCTGGCTGCCGGATTCGCGCCACATCGTCTTCGCGACGCCGACGGCACGAGGGCGCGACATCGTGAAGGTCGACACGCAGACGGGGAAATATGTGACGCTCACGGAGGGTCTCGACGATCTCCTGAAGAATCCGTGCCGGCGCAACCTCTCCGATGTCGATGTCTCGCCCGACGGGCAGTGGATCGTCTTCGGCTACAAGAGCAATCTCGGCGAGGCGGTCGAGCCCAAGAGCCGCATCGCCGCGATGCGGCTCGACGGCAGCGAGGCGCGCATCCTCACCGACGGAGGGCCGCTCGAGCGCGTGAAGCGCGGCGACTGGTACAATGGCGACTACGATCCGGACTTCTCGCCGGACGGCCGCCAGGTGGTCTTCGCCCGCCAGACGGATCGCGGCATGGCCAATCGCGGCCTCTCGACCATGGACCTCATGACGGTCGGCCTCGACGGCACGGGACTCGCGCGCATCACGCGCCCTCCCGACGACGCGGCGCACGGCATCGCGTCCTGGGACAGGCGCGGCATCGTCTTCACCGAGTGGAGCGAGGCGCGCGGCAACACGACGAACATCTACGATCCGGCCACGAAGGAAATCGTCCGGGTCCCGATCCCCGGCTCGACCTCGCACGTCCAGTGGATTCCCCAAGCCGGTCCGCGCGCGAGCTAGCGGCAAAGGAGCTTCGATGCGTATCGGCGCCTGTCTGGGCCTCGCGGGTGCGGCCATGCTTGGCCTCGTCGCTCCGGCGGTCGCCGCCGAGGCGGCCAGGGTTGCGGCCATTCCCGCCGACGCGAAGCTCATCTTCGCGTCGGACCGCGCCCAGGAGAAAGGCGCCTTCGGAGCCGTGTCGAACGAGCTCTACGTGGCGACGCTCGACGGCGAGGTGACGCGCATCACCTATTCGCGCCAGCTCCACGATCACTTCGTCGTCTCGCCCGACCGCACCAGGATCGCGACGGACCGCTACAGCCGGGGCGATACGAACAAGGACGGGCGCATCTTCTCCAACGACCACAAGGTTCTCTGGATCCTCGACACGGTCGCCGGCAGCGAGCGCGAGGTCGATCCGGACACGGATGCGGGCAATGGCGGCATCGCCTGGTTTCCCGACGGGCGGCACGTCGTCTTCGGCACCCAGTCCGACCTTTTCATGGATCTCGTCAAGGTCGATATCGACACGGGCGAGACGGCCGCGCTCACGCGCGGCCTGAAGAAGCTTCTGGGTCACGAGGGCCCGCGCAAGTTCGTCTCGGACGTCGACGTCTCGCCGGACGGGCAGTGGCTCGCCTTCGTCTATGTCGACGTCGATGCGATCGAGCCCGGCGAGTCCGGCAAGCCGCGCATCGCGGTGATGAAGGTCGACGGCAGCGCGGCGCATCTCGTCACCGACGGGGGACCCGCGCCGAGCAGGCGGCGCGGCGATTGGCCGAACGGCGATTTCGATCCCGATTTCTCGCCGGACGGCACGCGCCTCTCGTTCCAGCGCCAGACCGAGACCGCGATGGTCTATCCGACGCTGAGCTCGATGGACATCATGACGGTGAGCGTTGACGGGACGGGGCTCCGACGCCTCTCGCCCGAGGGCAATGCGAACTGCCACGGCATCTCGTCCTGGACGGCGGACGGGATCGTCTTCACCGAATGGAGCAAGACGGGCGTTTCCTCGCTCGTCGCCGACCCCGACACCGGCGCGATCGTTCGCGTGCCGATCGAGGGCAATGCGAGCTTCGTGCAATGGATTCCGCCGGGCCGCTAGGCCCTAGCCATATGGAGAAAGACCGCATGCGCATCAAGTTGGAATTCGCCCCGGCGCTCGGGCTCGCGCTGGCCGTTTCGGGCGCGGGAGCGCTCGCCGCGGAGGAAGTGAAGGTCGGCCAGATTCCGGCCGATGCCAAGATCGTCTTTTCCTCCGATCGCGCGGGTGAGAAGAGCCCGGTCGGATTTCCGGCCGTCGAGCTCTATGTCGCCTCGCTCGAGGGCAAGGTGACCCGCATCACCTATTCGAAGCAGGTCGCCAATCACTTCGCGGTCTCGCCGGACCGCACCATGATCGCCACGAACCGCTACTCGCGCGGCGACACGAACAAGGACGGGCGCCTCTTTCCGTCCGACCACAAGGAGCTTTGGATCGTCGACGTGGTGAAGGGCACGGAGCGCGTCGTGAACCCCGACACCAATGCCGGCAATGGCGGGCTCGCCTGGTTCCCGGATTCGCGCCACGTCATCTTCGGCACGCAGACGGATCAAGGCATGGACCTCGTCAAGGTCGACATCGAGACGGGCGAGGAGGTCGCGCTCACCCGCAACCTCAACCGGCTTCTCGGCAAGCCGCAGCCGACCAAATTCGTCTCCGACGTCGACGTCTCGCCGGACGGCAATTGGCTCGTCTTCGTCTATGGCGATCCGGGCAAGCCCGGCGAGATCGGGCGCCCGCTCATCACCGTCATGAAGGCCGACGGCAGCGAGGCGCGCATCATCACCGACGGCGGCGACACGCCCCGCCGCCGGCGCGGCGACTGGCCGAACGGCGATTTCGACCCCGACTTCTCGCCGGACGGCACCATGGTCTCGTTCCAGCGGCAGACCGAGGCCGCGATGGTCTATCCGAGCCTCTCCTCCGCCGACGTCATGATCGTCAAGACGGACGGCACGGGGCTCAAGCGGATCTCGCCCGAGGGCAATCTCGACTGCCACGGCATCTCGTCCTGGGGTCCCGACGGCATCATCTTCACGGACTGGGCGCGGACGAGCATGACGCCGACCGTCGCCGATCCCGCGACAGGCACGCTCACGCGTGTGCCGATCGAGGGCAATGCGAGCCACGTGCAGTGGATTCCCCCGGGTCCCTGACGCGGCCGGGGTCGCATCGGCCGCGGGCGGGTGCTATGGTGCCCGCCCGCCTTGCCAATCGTTTTCACGCCCGCCCGTCTCGGACGGCCTCCACCCTTAGAGTGCGGCCATGCCAGCTCCCCGTTTCGCGCCCGCCGATATTCTGCCCGAGGACGCGGACGGAGCCAGGCTCGTGGGGCGGGTCTGGCTGCCGTCGGGCGCGGGACGCGCCGGCCGGCCGGTGCCGGTCGCCGTCGCGGACGGCGCGGTTCACGACCTCTCGCACCTCGCGCCGACGGTCTCGGCGCTACTGGCAAGCCGGGAGCTGCGCGGGCGTCTCGTGGCGGGCGAGAAGGGGTCTCGCCTTTTCGCCCTCGACGCGCTTCTCGCCGAGGGCCATGTCGCGGAGCCCATGGGCGCGCGGCCCCATCTCCTCGCGCCGATCGACCTGCACTGCGTGAAGGCCGCCGGCGTCACCTTCGCCATCTCGACCATCGAGCGGGTGATCGAGGAGGCCGCGCGCGGCAATCCCGCCTCCGCCGCCGACATCCGCGCGCGGATCGGCGAGCGGATCGGGCGCGACCTCGCCCGCCTCAAGCCGGGCTCGCCGCAGGCCGCCGAGCTGAAGCAGCTCCTCATCGCGGAGGGGCTCTGGTCGCAATATCTCGAGGTGGCGATCGGTCCTTATGCGGAGGTCTTCACCAAGGCGCCGGTGCTCGCCTCGGTCGGCTTCGGCGCGGATGTGGGCGTGCGCTCGGACTCGGCCTGGAACAATCCCGAGCCGGAGGTCGTCCTCGTCGTCTCGCCGGCCGGAGAGATCGTCGGCGCCACCCTCGGCAACGACGTCAATCACCGCGACATCGAAGGCATGAGCGCGCTCCTGCTCGGCAAGGCCAAGGACAACAACGCCTCCTGCTCGGTCGGGCCCTTCATCCGCCTCGTCGACGAGGGCTTCACGCTCGACGACATCCGCCGGGCGCAGGTCGGCCTTGCGCTCGAGGGCGAGGACGGCTTCCGAATGCAGGCCTCGAGCGACATGTCCAAGATCAGCCGCGACATAGCCGAGCTCGTCGAGCAGACCATGGGAAAGTTCCATCAATATCCGGACGGCTTCGTCCTGTTCACGGGCACGCTCTTCGCGCCGGTCGTCGACCGGGACAGGAAGGGAGCGGGCTTCACGCACAAGGTGGGCGACTGGGTGCGCATATCCTCGCCCAGGCTCGGCATGCTCGCAAATCGCGTCGAGCACACCGAGAGGGTCGCGCCCTGGCGTTTCGGCATCGGCGACATGCTGGCGCTCGCGTCCGAGCGGGCCTGGCCGTCGAATTGACCTCGTAGGAACCGAAGGAGCAGGCCCGTGAGCGAGCTCAAGCGCAATCTCATCGGCGGCGAATGGGTCGGCAGCGACCGCGTCATCGAGAACGTCAATCCGTCGGACACGAACGATATCGTCGGGCGCTATGCCAAGGGCGACGCCGCCGCGGCGCGCCAGGCGATCGACGCGGCGGCGGACGCCTTTCCCGGCTGGGCCGGCGCGTCCCCCCAGAAGCGCTTCGAGGTGCTCGATGCAGCGGGCACGGAGATTCTCGCACACGCGAAGGAGCTCGGCACGCTGCTCTCGCGCGAGGAGGGCAAGACCCTCGCCGAGGGCATCGGCGAGGCGACGCGCGCGGGGCAGATCTTCAAGTTCTTCGCGGGCGAGGCGCTGCGGCTCGGCGGCGAGACGCTCGCCTCGGTGCGCCCAAAGGTCGATGTGGAGATTCTGCGCCAGCCCCTGGGCGTCGTCGGCCTCATCAGCCCCTGGAACTTTCCCATCGCGATCCCGGCCTGGAAGACCGCGCCCGCGCTCGCCTTCGGCAACACCGTCGTCATCAAGCCGGCCGAGCTCGTGCCGGGCTCGGTGCACGCGCTCGCCGAGATTCTCGTGCGCGCCGGCGCGCCGAAGGGCGTCTTCAACCTCGTCATGGGCTCGGGGCGCGAGGTCGGCCAGGCGCTCGTGGATAGCCCGAAGGTCAAGGCGCTGAGCTTCACGGGCTCGGTCGAGACGGGCCGCGCGGTCGGCGCGGCGCTGATGGCGCGCGGCGCGCGCGTCCAGCTCGAGATGGGCGGCAAGAATCCGCTCGTCGTGCTCGACGATGCCGATCTGAAGACCGCCGTCGAATGCGCCGTGAACGGAGCGTTCTTCTCGACCGGACAGCGCTGCACGGCCTCGTCCCGCCTCATCGTGACGAAGGGCATTGCCGCGGCCTTCATCGAGGCCCTGCGCGCGCGCACCGCGGCGCTGCGGATCGGCCCCGCCCTGGACCCCGAGACCGAGATCGGCCCCGTCGCCGACAAGAGCCAGCTCGAAAAGGTCTGCGAGTACATCGAGATCGGGAAGAAGGAAGGCGGCCGCCTCCATGGCGGCGAACGCGCCAACGGCCCGACGCCGGGCTATTATCTGCGGCCGGCGCTCTTCACGGAAACGACGAGCGCGATGCGCATCAACCGCGAGGAGATATTCGGGCCGGTGGCGAGCGTCATCGAGGTCAAGGACTATGACGAAGCGCTCGCCGTCGCGAACGACACCGAGTTCGGCCTTTCGGCGGGGATCGTCACGACCTCGCTCAAATATGCGAGCGACTTCAAGAAGCGCGCGGAGGCGGGCATGGTGATGGTGAATCTGCCGACCGCCGGCGTCGATTTCCATGTGCCCTTCGGCGGCACCAAGGGCTCGAGCTACGGGCCGCGCGAGCAGGGCGCCTATGCGAGGGAGTTCTACACCATGGTAAAGACCGCCTATGTCGCGCCCTGACGATCTCAAGCGCTTCGCCGTCTATCCGAGCCTTCGAGGCCGCGTCGTGCTCGTCACCGGCGGGGCGAGCGGCATCGGCGCGGACGTCGTGCGCGGCTTTGCCCATCAGGGCGCGCGGGTCGCCTTCTTCGACATCGCCGAGGATGCGGGGAACGCGCTCGTCGATCGCCTCAAGGGCGAGGGTGTGCCGCCCACCCATTTCCGCCGCGTGGACCTCAAGGACATCGCGGCGCTGAAGGCCGGTATCGAGGGCGCGCGAACGGCGCTCGGACCCATCGAGGTGCTCGTCAACAATGCCGCGAACGACGACCGGCACGAGATCGGCAAGGTCACGAGCGACTATTGGGACGACCGCATGGCGGTCAATCTCAAGCATCAGTTCTTCTGCGCACAGGCCGTGATCGGCGACATGGAGAAGGCGGGCAAGGGCGCGATCGTCAATCTGAGCTCAATAAGCTGGCATGTCGGGCTCGGCGGCATGCCGGCCTATGTCACGGCGAAGGCGGCCATAGCGGGCCTCACGCGCACGCTCGCCCGCGATCTCGGGCCGAAGAAGATCCGCGTCAATTCCATCGTGCCCGGATCGATCATGACCGAGCGGCAGAAGAAGCTGTGGCTTTCGCCGGAATATCTCGATCAGGTGCTCGCCAACCAATGTCTGAAGGACACGATCGATCCGGTCCACATCGCCAACATGGCGCTCTGGCTTGCCTCCGACGATGCCGAGCGCTGCACGGGCCGCGACTTTTTCGTGGACGCCGGCTGGCTCTGACGGCGGAGCGCGAGCGGCGCTCCGAGACGAGAAAGGGAGGAAGGCGTGGTCGAGCCGCGCTGCATCTGGCCGTTGAACATGACGCTCGGCGAAGGGCCCGTGTGGGACCCCGCGCGCAAGGCGCTCTTCTTCGTCGACATCAAGAAGGGCCATCTCCATCGCTACGATCCGAAGGGCGAGACGCGTACGAGCCATGAGCTCGCCGAGCCGGTCTGCGCCATGGGGCTCGCGGCGGGCGGGCGCTTCATCGCGGCGCTGAAGACCCGCGTCGCCTTCATCGACGCGACGGGCCGCCCCGTCGAGGCGGTCGGCACGCCCAGCGAAGAGCCCGCGACAAACCGCTTCAACGACGGGAAGGTCGATCGCGCGGGACGCTTCTGGTTCGGCTCCATGGACGATGCGGAGAAGGGCACGACCGGCGCCCTCTATTCTCTGTCCAAGGATCGCCAATTCGCCCGCCACGACGACGGCTATGCCGTCACCAACGGTCCCGACTTCAGCCCGGACGGCCGCACGCTCTATCACACCGACACCTTCGCCGGCGTCATCTATGCCTTCGACGTGAGGGGCGACGGCAGCCTCGCGAACAAGCGCCCCTTCATCGCCATTCCGCGAGAAAAGGGCTTTCCGGACGGCATGTGCGTCGATGCGGAAGGGTACATTTGGCAGACCCTCTTCTTCGGCGGGCGCGTTCTGCGCTTCGACCCGAAGGGCCGCGAGGTCGGCGAGATTCGTCTGCCCGTCTCGAACGTCACGAGCTGCTGCTTCGGCGGCGAGGACTTCTCCGACCTCTACATCACCACGGCGCGCTGGTTTCTCGACGAGACAAAGACGGGGCCGCAGCCGCTCGCCGGCGGGCTCTTCGTCTGCCGGCCGGGCGTCAGGGGCGTAGCGGCCAACATGTTTGCAGGCTGAGCATGGCGAAGGACGAGAAGACATACCGCTCCGCATCCTGGTTCGGCCTTGGCGACCGGGACGGCTTCATCCACCGGAGCTGGATGCGCAATCAGGGCTATCCGGACGATCTCTTCGACGGGCGGCCCGTCATCGGCATCTGCAACACCTTTTCCGAGCTGACGCCCTGCAACGGGCATTTCCGTCAGATCGCCGACTATGTGAAGCGCGGCGTCTACGAGGCCGGCGGCTTTCCGCTAGAGTTTCCCGTGACGTCGACGGGCGAGACGCTGGTGCGCCCCTCGGCCATGTTCCTGCGCAACCTCATGGCGATGGACGTCGAGGAATCGATCCGGGCCAATCCCATCGACGGCGTCGTCCTGCTCACGGGATGCGACAAGACCACGCCCGGCCTTCTGATGGGCGCGGCGAGCTGCGACCTGCCCTCGATCGTCGTGCCGGGCGGGCCGATGCTTTCGGGACGCTTCCAGGGCACCACCATCGGCTCGGGCACGAGCGTTTGGCAGTTCTCGGAGGAAGTGCGCGCCGGCAAGATGTCGGAGGCCGATTTCCTCGAGGCCGAAAGCTGCATGTCGCGCTCGGCGGGGCACTGCATGACCATGGGCACGGCCTCGACCATGGCCTCCATGTGCGAATCCCTCGGGCTCACTCTTCCCGGCGCGGCGGCGATCCCGGCGGTCGACTCGCGGCGCTACAAGACGGCCTGGCTCACCGGCCGGCGCATCGTCGAGATGGTGCGCGAGGATCTGCGCCTCTCGAAGATCCTGACCCGGACGGCCTTCGAGAACGCCGTGCGCGCGAATGCCGCCATAGGCGGCTCAACGAACGCCGTCATTCATCTCATGGCGCTCGCGGGCCGCGCGGAGGTCGCGCTCTCGCTCGAGGACTGGGACGAATGGGGCCGCGAGGTGCCGACCCTTGTCAACCTCATGCCGGCGGGGCGCTTCCTCATGGAGGATTTCTACTATGCGGGCGGGCTGCCAGGCGTGCTCGCCCGGCTTCTGGAGCGCAATCTTCTGCGCGGCGAGGCGCCGACCGTCAATGGGCGGACGATCGGCGAGAACGTCGCCGGCACGCGCGTCTGGAACGAGGAGGTGATCCGCCCGTTCGACAAGCCGCTGCTCGCCTCGGGCGGCATTGCGGTCTTGAAGGGCAATCTCGCGCCGGGCGGCGCGCTCGTGAAGGTCGCGGCGGCCTCGAAGAACCTCATGAAGCATACCGGGCGCGCCGTCGTCTTCTCCTCGATCGAGGACTACAAGGCGCGCATCGACGACCCCGCGCTCGAGATCGACGAGACCTCCGTCATGGTGCTGCAGAATTGCGGGCCCAAGGGCTATCCGGGCATGGCCGAGGTCGGCAACATGGCGCTGCCCGAGAAGCTCCTCAAGAAGGGCGTGCGCGACATGGTGCGCATCTCGGATGCCCGCATGAGCGGCACGGCCTATGGCACGGTCGTGCTGCACGTCGTGCCCGAGGCGGCGGACGGCGGGCCTTTGGCGCTCGTCAGGACCGGCGATATCATAGAGCTCGACGTCGAGGCGCGCCGTCTCCACCTCGACGTGCCGGAGGAGGAGCTGCAGCA
Source organism: Alphaproteobacteria bacterium (assembly GCA_024236075.1). Taxonomy (GTDB): domain Bacteria; phylum Pseudomonadota; class Alphaproteobacteria; order JACAEB01; family JACAEB01; genus JACAEB01. The sequence continues at coordinate 365,635 of JACKLE010000002.1, forward strand.
CCGCCGCCGGCAATGGCAGCCCCCGAAGCCGTCCTTTCCCGGCGGCTATCAGGAGCTCTACATCCGCCATGTTCAGCAGGCGGACAAGGGCTGCGATTTCGATTTTCTGCGCGGTCGTCGGGGCGCCGGCGTGCCGAAGGAAAACCACTAGAGCCGGCATCGAGCCGGCGCAGCCCCCGGGAGGGCCGTCGGATGTCGGAGGATTTCATCTCGGTCTCGCGCGAAGGCCCTGTCGCCCGCGTGACGATCGCTCGTCCCGAGCGGCGCAATGCGATCACCGGCGACATGATGCGCCGGCTCGACGAGATCGCGCGCGGCTTTGCAAAGGACGCCGAGACGCGCGTCGTCCTTCTCGAAGGGGAAGGCAAGGACTTCTCCGTCGGCGCGGATCTGAGGGGCGACAGGGTCAAGGCGCCGAGCGACAAGCGCCTGCTCGCGCGCGAGGAGGCCGATACCGAGCGCCTCGTCCTGCGCCGCCGCGAGGCCGAGCTCGGCGCCGTCATGATGCGCAGCCTGCAGGAGATCCATCAGCCCACGATCTGTCTCGTGCGGGGCGTCGCGACGGGGGCGGGGGCCTGCATCGCCACGGCCTGCGACTTCCGCCTCGCCGACGACATGGCGCGCATGGGCTATGGCGAGGTGAAGCTCGGCATGAATCTGATGTGGAACGCCATCGGGCCCGCCGTGCAGCTCGTCGGCCCCTCGCGCGCCAAGCGCCTCATCATGACGGGCCGCCTCTTCCCGGCCGCGACACTCAAGGAATGGGGCTTCGTCGACGAGGTCGTGAAGGCGGAGGAGCTGGAGCCGCTCGCGCGCGAGTGGGCTGAGGAGCTCGCGGGGCTGCCGCCCATAGCCGTGCAGATGATCAAGCGCTCGGTGAATGCGCTCGCGGGCGCGCTCGACCGCGCGGTCCTCCACATGGATTCCGATCAATGGGTGCTGACTACGCGCACGGAGGATTTCGCCGAGGGAGTCGCGGCGTTCATGGAAAAGCGCAAGCCGGGCTTCAAGGGGAATTGACGAGACTTTTGGGGAAGGGGCAGGGTATGTGGCAGTGGCTCTCAAGCATGTTCGCGCCGTCCTATTCGATCGCGTTCGACGACGCGGAATTCCGTAGCCTGAGGAAGGCGAAAATCACCGGCTCCATGAAATGGAGCGATGTTCGCGCCATTCATGCCTGGGCGCGGGATGGCATACCGACCGAGGTGGTCTTCCTGCGCTTTGCGGACCGCAAATCGAAGCTCGTCGTCAACGATCTTTATGATGGCTTCAAAGAGTTCATGGCCGAGGTCGACGCGCGCTTCGGTCTCGACCCGTCCTGGTACATGGCCGCGACCTTGAATCTCGACACGGAGATTCTGCTGTACGATGAGGGGCGCGCCGTCGATCTCGATGAGTTCGCGGCTTAACCCGCCCCGCCCGCATCACGTCTTGATGAGCCCTTCGAGCGGCTTCACCGCCTCGCTTCCAGGGAAGACGACCTCGAGCGTCGCGTCGGCGACCGCCAGATGCTCGCGCAGCACGCCTTTGGCGAGCGCGCGCAGATCGGTCGTCGGCTTCAGGTCGCGCCCGTCGAGCAGGTCGCCGTCCTTGAGGCCCGGCCAGTCGGCGAGGACGCGCCCGCCCTTGACGGCGCCGCCGAGAAGGAACGCCGCGCCGCCCGTGCCGTGATCGGTGCCGCGCGTGCCGTTGATGCGCACGGTGCGGCCGAACTCGGTCACCATGACGATGGCGGTCTTCGCCCAGACCTCGGGCTCGAGGCCCCCCTTCAGCGCCGCGATGCCGCGGTCGAGCCCGAGATAGAATTCGGGGAAGCGGCCGGCATAGTTGCCGTTATTGGGTCCGGGCACAGATCGTCCGTTCTGGTCCGAATGGCTGTCCCAATTGCCGTAGTCGATCGTGACGAGGCGCGGACCGTCCTTCGAGTTGAGGAAGGTCGCCGCGGCATGGGCATATTCGATGAAAGCGACGGCGCTTCCGAAGCCCTTGCCTTCCATGCCCATGTCGCCCATGGCGTTGCCCATGGCCGAGGCGGAAAGGCCCTTTTCCAGCACGGGGCCGAGCTTCCCGTCGCGCTTGTAGAGCGCCGCGAGGCGCTCGAGCGTGTCCGGCGAGGCGTTGGGCGCGCTCGGCGGCGACCATGAACCGACCTGCGCGTCGCCGCGCAGCGAGAGTGGCAGCGTGGGGCCGAGCCCCATAGCGCAATTGTCGCGTCCTGTCTTCCATTCCGTCGGCAGGCTGACGAGCGTGCGGTTGAGCCAGCCCGTCTTCACCGCCTTGTCGATCGTGCCGCGGTCGAAGGCGTCCTGCGCGTCGAAATGCGAGCGGTCGCGATAGCCGTGGCAGGCCGCGTGCACGACGGTGAGCTCGCCGGAATGGAAGAGGCCGTGCATCGCCTTGAGATCGGGATTGAGGGCGAAGAGGCCGTCGAGCTTCAGCATGTCGAAGCGCGTGCCCTCGCCGGGATTTCCGTCCGCGAGTTCGCCGCGCAGCGCCTTGAAATTGGGCTCGCCATAGGCCGGCACGGCGGAGAGCCCGTCCATGCCCCCGCGCAGGAAGATGAAGAGGAAGCGCCTGTCGGTCTGGGCGTTCGCAAGGGCGAAGTTCGGTGTGAGGCTCGTCCAGAGGGCGGCGGCGCCGAGGCTCTTGAGGCCCGTTCTCCGGGTGATGATCATCGTTACCTCCGTTGGAAGTCGGGGCTGGCGAGCACGAGCCCGATGCCCTGAGGCTTTGTGGCGGCGCGGGCGACGGCGTCCTTGAGATCGCCGGGCGCGAGGGCGCCGAGCGTCGTGTCGAGGAAGGCGCGCGGGTCGGCGGCCCGCTCGCCCTCCGTCGTCGCGAGCGCGAGAGACCACTCGACCCGCTTCAGCATGGAGTCGGCGCCCGCCCAGTCGCTCCAGCGATCGTACCAGCCCTGCGGGCCGGGCGCATTCCACGGCGACTGCCCCATCGCCTTCACGTCGTTGTAGAAGTTCGCGATGTTCGCGCCCATCTGCGCGCGCTCGCCCTTGAACTGATCGAGCGAGCGGCTCTTCAGCACGCCGAACGGGTCGCCGGCGAGCCAGGCCCAGTTGCCGGCATCGCGGTCATAGGTGTCGAAGTCGTAGAGCGGCATGGGCGGGACCGCGCCACCGCCGACCGTGAGCCCGAGCGCGCGATAGCAGGAGATCGCGTAGTCCTCCGGCTGCTTGAGCTTGGACTGTGCGCCCGTCCAGACCTCGTCCGCCTCGACGAGGGCGCGCGTCATCTCCGAAAGATCCGTATCGTGAGCGAGATAGACGTCGGCGAGGCGCTTGACGAGGTCGGCCGACGGCTCGTCGGCCGAGAAATGGCGCGCGAGCTTCGTCGCGAGGAAGCGCGCGGTCGCAGGCTTGCGCGCGAGATCCTCGAGCATCGCCTCGCCCTGGGCGAGGCCGCCGGCCGGGTAGGATTTTCCGACCACGGTGAAATCGCCCGGCTCGTGCCAGTCCTGATAGAAGACGAAGCCGCCTGGCGGATCGCCGCGGCGGGCCTGCGTCTGATAGTCCATGGAGCTGAAGACGGGCCAGGTGGTCCAGCCCGTGATGCCCTTGGCGAGCTCGATGACGTCGGCCTGAGTGTAGCCGCCCTCGACGCCCATGGTGTGGAGCTCGAGAATCTCGCGGGCGAGGTTCTCGTTGAGGCCCTTGCCGGAGGCCTTTCCGTAGGCGGAGCTGGGACCCACGGATTCGAGATTGTCGAGGAAGACCAGCATGCCCGGGTTCTTCGCCGAGGCCATCAGCATGTCGGCGAACTTGCCCGTGACGCGGGGGCGGATCGCCTCGCGCTCATAGGCGCCGGCGATGACCTGCGTCTGCTGCTTGATGACCGGCACGACGAGGTGGTTCGACCAGAAGCGCACGAGGCGCTCGCGGAACGGCCTGTCGGTCGTGAGCGCGATATTGGTGCGCGCGCCGTACTCGATGACGAAGTTCTCCGCGGCCCATGTCACATAGCCGCCGAGCGAGCGCTTGATGTCGGCGGCGAGCTTCTCGACCTTCGCCGTGTCGCCCTTCGCCTTCGCCTCCTTCTGCGCCGCGCCGAGCCCGTAGCCGACCACCATGTAGCGGTAGAAATAATCGGCGCGGTGGGCCGCGGTCGTCGCGAAGCCCTTCAGCTCCTCGGGCTCCTCGTAGGGGCCCTCGAGCTGCTCGAGAAGCCAGCGTTTCGGGTCTCCTGCGGCGGCGTCCAGCTCGCCCGGCCGCGCGCCAAGTCCGAAGCGGTTGACCGCAATCGCAGCGTCTTTCGCTGTCATGAGCCGTCCTCCCTGATTTGCCGATAATATAGTCTATTAAATATGACCGGCGCCAGAGGGTGGCGTGGCTCCACCGTCAGGGACTCGTGTCGATGTGAATGTCCTTGTAGCGCACCTCCCAGGGCCCGGGGCCCGCCTCGGGCGCCGGCATGAAGCCGGGTATGACCGCGTGCACCTGAAGGCAGATCCGCCCCTCGGTGAGGCCGGTCACGTCGTCCGTCATGTCGGCGATCGGCGTTCCGTTGACCCAGGTGCGTATGCGCTGTCCTTCGGTCCGTACACGGTAGTCGTTCCATTCGCCGCGACGGAAGGCGGCGGCCTTGACCGGATCGTCGATCTTTTGGCCGAACCAGGTCACGCCGAGCCCCTCGCCGTAGATGTTGCCGGCAGTGCCGTTGGTCGCGACCTCGACCTGCGGGCCGAAAACGAGTCCGTGCGGCAGATTGGCTGCCGTCTGCGTGCGGATTTGTACGCCGGAATTGAAGTTGTCGTCGATCTTGACCTTAAGCGTGAGCTCGAAGTCGCCGAAGCGTTCGTCCGTACAAAGAAACGAGCTGACATGGCTGATGCCGGGAGGCGTGCGGCCGACGATGGCGCCGTCCTCGGCGCTGTAGGACGCCCAGCCGGTGGGCTGGCTCCAGCCCTGGAGGCTCGTCCCGTCGAAAAGGGATCTGGGCGCGGCAAGAGCCGGCTCCGCGGCGAGCAGCAGGGCGGCGAGCGTTGCGGCGTGGCGCCGGAGGGTCGTCATGATCGTTCTCCCAGATTTATCGCTCGAGGCATCGTCGCCGCACGAAAATGGCGGCATGTGCACATTTGTCTATCGTGCCGAGGTCCTAAAACACCAGTGTTTCCCTGGCGTTCAGGCCAGTGATGTTGAAATGTCACACATTTCATTAATGCATTTATATACCAAACTTGGAACTTGACCCGGTTCAGTTATCCCCTGAACCTCGTAGGCCTGCGGCGATGGGCGCCAGCGGACGGGCGTTTCGTTGCGCCCCACGAAGTGACGGCAATAGGGGAGACGACCATGCGGACTAGCGAACGAGGTGCGCTCAAGATCGTGACGCGCACGGCGCTGCTGGGGGCGGTAGCGGGAAGCATCCTGGCGCTGGACATGGCGCCGGCCTATGCGGCGACCGACGAGATCATCGTCAATGCGCGCCGGCGCGAGGAGTCCCTCAAGGACGTTCCAATCTCTGCCTTCGCGGCGAACGAGGAGTTCCTCGAGGCCTTCTCGATCGACGATGCGCGCGGTCTGCTCGCGCAAATTCCCGGCGTGCGGCTCGGCTCCGGCACGGTCGGCGCGGTCGTCGCGGACGACATCGTGGTGCGCGGCGTGGGCGTCGCGCGGATCGAAAGCTCGGGCTCGCCCACGGGCATCTTCCGGGACGGCATGTTCATCGGCAACGGCACCTATTTCGGGCGGACCTTCACCAATTTCGACATGTTCGACCTCGAGACCTTCGAGCTCTACAAGGGCCCGCAGGTCGCCCTCTGGGGTCGCCAGGCGGCGGGCGGCGCGGTGAGCATCACCACGTCCAAGCCGAAATTCGACGAGTTCAGCGCAAAGGCGACCGTCGGCTACGAGGTCGAGCAGCAGGCCAAGAAGTTCGAGGGCGTCATCAACGTTCCGCTGTCGAGCAATTTCGCCGTGCGCTTCGCGACGCAAATCGATCACCGGGACGGCGGCTTCATCAAGGTGAAGGACTCCGCCTCGCCGATCGACGGCGAGAACCTCGACAAGGTGTTCAATGCCGGCGTTCGCGGCATGGTGCGCTGGCAGCCGACGGAGTGGTTCGACCAGCAGCTCACCGTCGAGTTCTACCGATCGAACAATCCCAGCTACTCGGCTTATTTCAACCGGCCGGGCCGCGGCGATCCGGGCAAGTTCGGGCGCGCCTGCACGAGGCCGTTGCCGCCGAGCCAGTTCCTCGCCAATCAGTACTGCTTCTACAACGTCGACGATCCGCAGACCGAAACGGACACGACCAATGTCTTCTACAAGGGCGTGTTCGACCTTGGTTTCGGTGCGCTCGACATTTCGGGCATCTACACCAAGCGTGAGACCGAAGTGCTGGACGAATGGGACGTGTGGGTCCATTCGCTCACCGGGGCGGTCATCGGCTTCGACGACGGAACCGGCGCAACCATGGTCGCCGGCACGATTCTGGGAACGATGATCGGGACGCTCGGCGTCGCGCCGGGCGACGACAGCACCTATCCTCGCGAGGGCTTTTTCGAGAAATACGGCATCCAGGCGCTCTTCAGCTCCGAGAAGATGGGCCCGTTGAGCTGGATCGCCGGCGCGGACTACTACTGGACGGACGATCGCTTCGCCCAACAGAACTACATCAATTTCTACAACCCCTACTCGGCGACTGTGGCGGGCATACCGTCCGGCGGGCTCATCGCCAGGCGCTATCTCAACCAACAGCAGCGGCGTGACGGCGGCAATTCATGGTCCGTGTTCGGATCGGTCGACTACGACGTGCTGCGCTGGCTCGAGGTTTCCGCCGGTGCGCGCTACACGCAGAACAACACGCCCACCTGGGCCGACAACTATGGGGACTATACGTGCCCGCCGTCCGGCCCGCTTCCGGTCGGATGCCCGGGACCGGGGGGGCTCGTCCCCGGAGCGCCTTTCGGCCACGACATCCTTTCGGGCTTCGAAGTTCGCGAGAGCGTGTTCACGCCGGAGGTCTCGGTGACCGCGCAGCTCTCCGACGAGGACAGCGTGTATTTCCGCTACGCCCAGGGCTATCGCCCCGCCGGCTTCGACACGCGTTCGCAGGGCGGTACCTTCCTCGGCGCCTACGGCACCGAGCGGGACGAGAGCTACGAGGTCGGCTTCAAGGGCTTTGCCTTCGAGCGGCTCATCGCGATCGAGCTCGCGGCCTACTACAACATCCTCAACAACTTCCAGATCCAGGACCGCTTCCTCGGCAATGACGGGTTCCTCCGGAACCGGATCTCCACCGCGCCGCTCGCGATCGGCTACGGGGCGGAAGCCAATTTCCGCAGCAAGTTCGAGTGGGGGCCGGGCACGGTCAACGCGGGTCTCGGCTTTGCCTGGTCGGACGGCTACATCGACGCCTACTACGCCGGCTCGACCTTGTCGGTGAACAGCGACAAGCGCCTCGCCGACACGCGCGACTATCAGCTCATCCTCAATTTCGGGTATGTCGCGCCCATCCCGAACTGGAGCGACGCGAACTGGTTCACCAATGTGAGCTTCCGCGCCGAAGGCGGGGGCTGGATGGAGGCCGCCAACGTGTTCGAGCTTCCTCAATCGGAAATGCTCGACGCGACGCTCGGCTTCACGGTCGGCACCTGGCGCGTCTCGGCCTTCGGCCACAACCTCACCAATCAGGTCGTGGAGAAGCAGGTCCTCAACGGCGTGTTCCCGGAAGGCCGGCTGTTCTTCTGGAACGATCCGCGGACCTGGGGCCTCGAGGTCACGAAGCGCTGGTAGCTCTTCGGCCGAAAGCGGGGGCGGCGATCCGATGCTCCCATCAGCGTCCATGAGCTGAGCCAGACGGATCGCCGAGATAGGGGTCTCCGGACGGATCGTCCGGGGACCCTTTTCGTTTCTCGGCCCCGATCGATGCGATCGGTCGGGCAGCCACCGCTTCCGATGGAATAGCAACGCAGACGGATGAAAAAGATCTGACCGTGGCCAGGGATTGTCCAGGGCGCCGCGCCGTCCCGGCTCGCGAGCCTTGCCGCGGCGCATCGAGGCCGTGACGGAACTGCAACATGTTTTACTAATGCACATATGATTCAAGTTTAAACTTGACCCGAGTTAATTTACGTCCCAACGTGGCGGGGGCTGGAGAGCGGCGCCGCGCCGTATGCGCGTGACGTTCCGCTCCGAGGGAAGCGAAGCCGGGGGCAAATCAGACCAAGGGAGGCCGCCATGCGTTCGATTGAGGGCACTCGTCGGGCTGGAATCGTCAAAGCTGCATTGCTGGGTACCGTCGCGTCGTCGGGTCTCCTTCTCGATGCGGTGCCCGCGTTCGCCGCGACGGACGAGATCATCGTCACCGCGCGCCGGCGCGAGGAATCGCTCCAGGACGTGCCGATCTCGGCATTTTCGGCCGACGAGAAGTTCATCGAGAAGTTCGCGATCGAGGATGCGCGCGGCCTGCTCGCTCAGATTCCGGGCGTCAAGCTCGGATCGGGCACGGTCGGCGCGGTGGTCGCGGACGACGTCGTGGTGCGCGGCGTGGGCGTCGCGCGGATCGAGAGCTCGGGCTCGCCGACGGGCATTTTCCGCAACGGCCTCTTCATCGGCAACGGCACCTATTTCGGCCGCACCTTCACCAATTTCGACATGTTCGACATCAAGACCTTCGAGCTCTACAAGGGCCCGCAGGTCGCGCTCTGGGGACGCCAGGCGGCGGGCGGGGCGATCAACATCGTCTCGGCGCAGCCCGAATTCGACCGGATCGGCGGACGGGCAAAGGTCTCCTACGAGGTCTACGCCCGCGCGAAGAAGGCCGAGGGCGTCCTCAACGTTCCCATTACGGACGAATTCGCCGTGCGCCTCGCGGGGCTCGTCAACGACGCGGACGGCTTCGTGAAGGTCGAGGACCCGAACTCGCCGGTCGACGGCGAGCGTCTCGACAAGGTGTTCTGGGGCGGCATTCGCGGATCGGCGCGCTGGAAGACGACGGACTGGCTCGAGCAGTCCTTCTCGATCGAGTACTACCGGGCCGAAAATCCGAGCTATTCGGTCTTCTTCCACCGGCCCGGCCGTGGCGACCAGGGCAAGTTCAGCCGATCCTGCGCGGCGGACCAGCCGAGCCCGCCATACTATCCCGGGCAGCGCTGTCAGTTCACGGAGGACGAGAACCCGTCCGAGATCGACACCACGAACGCCTTCTACAAGGCGCTCATCAAGGTGCCCGACTACGGCACGCTCGACCTGTCGGCGATCTACACGGTTCGCAACACGACCGTGCTCGACGAGTACGACACCTATGTCTTCGGCCTCCTTCCGCCGACCGTGGGCCTGAGCGGGGCGGGGGGCCTCCTGTTCGGCGGCGCGCTCACGGGCTTCGGCGCGCAGGCAGGCACGGACGCCACCTATCCGCGGACCGGCAGCTTCGAGAAATGGGGCGTGCAGGCGATCTTCACGTCCGAGCAGATGGGCCCGGTGAACTGGCTCATCGGCGCGGACTTTTACGAGGTCCAGGACGCGTTCAGCGAGAACACTGTCGTTCCGTTCTACAGTCCCTACGACGTGGCCGCGGGCGCGGTCCCCGCGCACGGGCTCATCCTCAATCAGAAGACGAAGAACATCCAGACCCGCAATCCGGACAGCTGGTCCGTCTTCGGATCGATCGGCTATGACGTCCTGGACGCCCTCGAGATCGAGGTCGGCGCGCGCTACACGGACAACCACACGCCGACCTTCGCCTATAACAGCACCGTGCTCGCGTGCCCGGACTCCGGTCCCCAGCCCTCGCCCTGCTCGGCGCTCTCGCCGGGCTTCGGGCTCAGCGTGGCGGTCTTCGAGCTCGACCGGGACATCGACGAGAACGTCTTCACGCCCGAGGTCTCTCTGAGATACAAGTTCGAGGACGGGAACAGCGCTTATTTCCGCTATGCCCAGGGCTTCCGTCCGGCCGGCTTCGACGCGCGCGTCAATATGGGCGTGTTCCTCGGCCCTTACAGCACGGAGCGGGTCCACGGCTATGAGGTGGGCTACAAGGGCGCGGCCTTCGATCGGCTCATCTCCTTCGATGTCGCGACCTACTACTACATCCACGAGAACTTCCAGATTCAGGATCTGTTCGTCGGCGAGGACGGCTTTTTCCGCAACCGGATCGCGAATGCTCCGTATGCTTATGATTACGGCGCCGAGGCGAGCGTGCGCAGCCGGTTCGCCCTGGGCCCCGGCACGCTCGACACCAGCCTCGGCGTCGCCTGGTCCAACGGCTATATCGGGGCCTATCGCGTCGGCCCGACGATGACGCTGTCCGCGAACAGCGACAAGCGCACGCCCGACACGCGCGACTATCAGGTCGTCCTCAATCTCGGCTATCTCGCGCCGGTCCCGAACTGGAGCGAGGCGAGCTGGTTCGGCAATGTCAGCCTGCGCGCGGAAGGCGGCGGCTATCAGAACGCCGCGAACACGCAGGAGCTCAAGAGCACCGAGACCGTCGACGCGACGCTGGGTCTCAACATCGGCACCTGGCGCG
>JACKLE010000003.1 GCA_024236075.1 Alphaproteobacteria bacterium
CGCAGGCCTTCGCCCATGTCGGGCGCGTCGTCGAGTGGCGCGGCTCGGGCGTCGAGGAGACCGGCGTCGATCGGGCGACGGGGGCGACGCTGGTGGCGGTCGATCCGCGATTTTTCCGGCCGCTCGAGGTCAACCGGCTCGTGGGCGATCCGACCAAGGCGCGCGAGCGCCTCGGCTGGCGTCACCGCACCTCGTTTCACGAGCTGGTGGCCGAGATGGTGGAGGCCGACCTCCTGCGCCTTTCGGCGGGCCGCGGCGCGCGGGCATGACTTCGCCGCGTCTCGCCCCTATCATGGCCGTCCAACCGCGATGGGAGAGCGCCATGGTCCTCGGCGGACTGTTCGGGGGAGGCAAGCCGAAGCTGCCGGAGCGCATTTCCGACAGCTTCTTCAATCGCTATTTCGCCGGGCTCACACATGGCACGAAGCGGCCCAACGACAAGACGTGGCGCACCGTGCGCGACCTCGTGGAGCGCCTGGAGCCGTCCTCGGAGCTGCGCGTCTGGTTCATGGGCTTCCTGCAACGCACCGGCGGCAAGCTGCCGAGCGAGAGCCAGTGGCAGGAGATTTCCGCCGAGGTCGCTCGCGTGCGGGTCGATGAGAGCGCCATTCCCGAGGCATGGCGCCAGAGCCTTTCCCAGATGCGCAATATTCGCCTGGAGCCGGACGCGAGCGGCAAGCGCCTCACCGACAATGTGAACGCCGATCCGAAGCGCTGAGAGGCGCCCCGCGCCGCCTCCCCGGGTCTTTGCCCGTACGCAAGACCAGTTTTCGGTTGCATTCCGGGGCATGCCCTAGGACCATGGTCATCGGGGATCCTAAGGGGTGAGGGCTGCGTAATGATCGGACATTGTGGCGTGTGGCGGGCAGCCGTGCTTGCCGGGGCGTTTGCGTTCGCCGGCCTGGAGGCCGTCTCGGCCGAGCCGCTGACGCTCGTCACCGGCCAGACCGTCGAGCTGCTCGAGAGCGGGCTCATTCCCGACCGCGACACGGGCATCCAGATCCTCGGTTTCGGCATCGACTTTCCGGAAGGCGTCAAGAGCTTCGCCGCGCGCACCGCCGTCACCGACGAGTTGTTCGAGGAGGTGGTCGGGCCTCTGGCGCATGGCGGCGGCCTCATGGGGGCGGTGGTCGCGGCCCCGGCCTACGGCTCCGATCCCGAAGGCCCGAACCCCCGCTTCGAGGTTTGGGCCTATGCCCGCCAGGCGGATCATATCTGGACGCGGATGACCGATCCGGAAATCCCCGTCGGACCCTCGCTCATCAATCCGCTCACGGAGGGAGTGCCGCGCACGATCTCCAACGGGGCGAGCGTGCTGTTCGAGAACGAGTACGTCGGAAGGTCGCCGCTCTATGAGCAGGCCTCGCTCTACGCGTTCTTCCACTCGCCGGTTCCCATCGGAAACGATCAGGCGCTGGCCGCCTACGGCATCATCGTCGTCACCACCTTCGCCGAGAAGAGCCTCGCCGCCGCCGGCCTGAGGACCGGCCACATGATGGTGTTCGAGCGCGCGAAGCGCTCCCGCTTCGATTTTCGCCGCGGCTTCATGGTGTCGATCGATCTCGACAAGGGCAGCGGGAAGGGAGGGCAGACCGCGGAGCTCGGCGAGGCGGTCGATCTCGTCTCCTTCGCCGCCGAGCGTGACCTGAAGGTGCCGCACGGGGTCAGCGTCCACGTCCGCGACGCGGTTCCGAGCGCGCTCGTCGCGCCCGTCTCGCAGGCCAGCCTGTTCCGCGAGGCGCCTCTCGCGCCGCGCATCGGCGAGGCCGCCCGCGACATCGTCCGGATGCACGCTCAGGAGTGAGGCCATGCGGCTGGGGCCAGGTGCGCTTGTCGTTTTCCTGGGTCTTGCCGCGGCCTTCTTCGCGGAGCCCGTCCTTGCAAGGCCATTCACGCTCCTCTCGGGCGAGAAGGTCGAAATCGTCAAGCGCAGCGCCTCGCGCTCGCCTGCGGGCTATCGCGTCGCCGTCGCCGAGCTGGTCCTGCCGCTCGAGCTGAAGAGCACGCCCGAGCGCACCCGCCTCATGGACGATCTGTTCGAGGAGGCGCTCGGGGCACCGGCGCAGGGCGAGGGCTTTGCCGCCTTCCTCGGCATCGCGCCGCGGCCCGGCATCGCCGAGCCGAAGGTCGCGGCCGACTACGAAAGCTGGGAATATGTGCGCCTCACGGACGGCGTCTGGCGGCGCATCACCCAGAGCGACGTCGCCGTCGGGCCCAGCGCCTTCGCCGATCAGGACGAGGCGGACGAGGTCAAGCTTCCGTCCGGCGACACGGTGCTGCACGAGGGAACGCTCGAGGGCTTCTCCGATTCCCTGGCCACACGATCGCTCTTCGCGCGCTATCGCACGCGCATGCCCGTCGACACGCGCGAGCAGCTCGTCATTGTCGGCTCGCTGATCGCGTCGCAGGTGCTCGCCAAGACGCTCGACGCGCACGGCCTCGAGGTCGGCCTCGTCTTCATCTTCGACCGGCCCAAGCTCGCGCGCTTCGACTTCCGTCCGGGGATCGTCGTGGCCGTCGACCGTCGCAAGCGGCCCGACCGCGACCTCGCGGCGCTCAATCGGGACCGGCGCGACCTCCTTCCGGAGGCCGATGCGCGCGCGGTGCTCGCGGCCGCCCCGCAGCTCGTCTCGTTCGGCGAGGAAGCCGGCCCGCATGTCGTCTCCTTCGCGGGAGAGATCGACGCGGCGCTCGGCGCGTCCGGCGCGGCGCCTCGCCCCTGACGGCGCGCGCGCGCCTTTCCCTCCCCGCGAGATCCGCACTAGCCTGGGGCCATGGACGCGGCGACGGCGGAGACCCTCGAAATCTATGAGCGCCTCGCTCTCGCGCTGGCCATCGGCCTTCTCATCGGCGTCGAGCGCGGGTGGCAGGAGCGCGAGGGCCCGGCGGGCTCGCGGACGGCGGGCGTGCGCACCCACGCGCTCATCGGGCTCCTGGGAGGCGTCGCGGGCACGCTCGCCGAGGCGCTCGGGCCCTTGGCGCTGGCGGGTTTCGCGCTCGCCTTCGCGCTGCCCTTCGCGGCCTTCTCGTGGCGCGAGCAGGTGGCCAAGAGCGACTTCTCCGTCACCTCGGTCGTCGCGGGGCTTCTCGCCTTCGCGCTCGGCGCCTATGCCGTGCTCGGAGCGATGGAAGCGGCGGCCGCGGCCGGCGTCGCGGCGACCGCGCTCCTCGCCTCGCGGCAGGTGCTGCACGAGCTCCTGCGCAAGATCACCTGGGACGAGCTGCGCGCGACCATCGTGCTCCTCGCGATGGCGGTCATCCTGCTGCCCATCCTGCCGTCGAGGCCCATAGACCCCTGGGGCGCGCTGGTGCCGCGCGAGCTATGGCTCTTCACGGTCCTCATCGCGGTCGTCTCCTATGCGGGCTATGTGGCCGTGCGCCTCCTCGGCGGCACCAAGGGCACGCTGGTTGCGGCGGCCGCCGGCGGGCTCGTGAGCTCGACGGTGGTGACCGTCACCTTCTCCCGGCGGGCGCGGGAGCGCACCGTCGCGCCCCGCGCCGCCATGGCGGGCATCGCGATCGCCTGGCTCATGTCCGTCGTGCGGGCCTACATCCTCGCGATCCTGGTCGCGCCGGCGCTTTCGATGAGCCTTCTTCCCGGCGCGGCAGGATTTGCAGGCGTGCTGGGCGCCGCGGCGGTGCTCCTCGTGCGCCGGGTGCGCCCGTCCTCGGAAACGGAGGCACCGGAGCTTCAGCTCGCCAATCCGTTCCGGCTCGGCGAGGTCCTGCGCTTCGGCGCCCTCATAGGCTTCGTGTTCGTTCTCGCGGCCATCGCGGCCAAGGAGTTGGGCGATACGGGCGTCTATGTGCTCGCCGGCGTTTCGGGGCTCGCCGACGTCGACGCCATCACCCTCTCGGTCGCGCGCCAGGTGGGCTCGACGGTGAGCGGCCTCGCCGGCACGCGCGCCATCCTCCTCGCCATCGCCGCCAACACGCTCGCCAAGGCCGCCATCGCGATCCTGGCCGGCGGCATGCGCTTCGGCGCGGGCCTCGCGGCCGTCGCCGTCCTCGCGACCGCCACCGGGGCGGCCGCCCTCTTTCTCACCGAGTAACGTCCTGCTACGTCTAGCCTTTCGATCCCTCCCGCATTGACCTCGGTCAGCCAGCTCAGGAAGTCCGCGTGTTCGCAAAGCTCCTCATCGCCAATCGCGGCGAGATCGCCTGCCGCATCATCCGCACGGCGCGCCGCATGGGCATTTCGACCGTCGCGGTCTTTTCGGAGGCCGACCGGGACGGCCTGCATGTCGAGATGGCCGACGAGGCGGTCGCCATCGGCCCGCCGCCGGCGGCCCAGTCCTACCTCCTCGCGGACAAGATCATCGAGGCCGTGCGCAAGACGGGCGCCGACGCCGTCCATCCGGGCTTCGGCTTCCTTTCGGAGAAGGCCTCCTTCGCCGAGGCGCTGGAGCGCGAGGGCATCGGCTTCGTGGGACCCAATCCGCGCGCCATCGCCGCCATGGGCGACAAGATCGAATCGAAGAAGCTCGCCTCCGAGGCGGGCGTTTCGACCGTGCCCGGATATTTGGGCGTCATCGCCGATGCGGGCGAGGCGGTCGCCATCGCCAGGGACATCGGCTATCCGGTGATGATCAAGGCCTCGGCGGGCGGCGGCGGCAAGGGCATGCGCATCGCCGCCAGCGAGGCGGAGGTGCGCGAGGGCTTCGAGCGCGCGCGGGGGGAGGCGCGCTCCTCCTTCGGCGACGACCGCGTCTTCATCGAGAAGTTCATCGTCGAGCCGCGCCATATCGAGATTCAGGTGCTGGGCGACAAGCACGGAAGCATCGTCCATCTCGGCGAGCGCGAATGCTCGATCCAGCGCCGTCACCAGAAGGTCATCGAGGAAGCGCCCTCGCCATTCGTGACGGAGGAGGTGCGCGCCGCGATGGGCGCCGAGGCGGTCGCGCTGGCGCGCGCCGTGGGCTACGACAGCGCGGGCACGGTCGAGTTCATCATGGGCCCCGACCGGCGCTTCTATTTTCTCGAGATGAACACGCGCCTTCAGGTCGAGCATCCGGTGACCGAGCTCGTCACCGGCTTCGACATCGTCGAGCAGATGCTGCGCGTGGCGGCGGGCGAGAAGCTGGCCTTCGGCCAGGACGAGGTCGCGATCAAGGGCTCCGCCGTCGAGTGCCGTCTCTATGCGGAGGACCCGTATCGCAACTTCCTGCCCTCGACCGGACGCCTCACGCGCTACCGCCCGCCGGCGGAAGGCGTGCGCGACGGGCTCACGACGCGCATCGATGCGGGCGTCGCCGAGGGAGGGGAGATTTCCATCTACTACGACCCGATGATCGCGAAGCTCGTCACGCACGGGCCGACGCGCATCGCCGCCATCGACCACATGATAGAGGCGCTCGACGCCTTCCGCATCGACGGCATCCGCCACAATCTGCCCTTCCTCGCGACCGTCATGCGCCACGAGCGCTTCCGCGAGGGGCGCCTTTCGACCGGCTTCATCGCGGAGGAGTTCCCAGAGGGGTTTTCGGGCCGCGTGCCGGCCGCGGCCGAGCGCCAGGCGCTCTACGCCATCGCCGCCTTCGTCCATGTGCGCCTCTCGAAGCGCGCGCGGAACATTTCGGGCCAGATCCGCCCGGACCATCCGCCTACCTCCGAAGGGCGCTGGATCGTCACGAGCGGGCGCACGCAGGTCGAGGTGGAAATCACGAATTCCGGCGAAAAGGTCACCGTCGCCTTCCCCGGCGCGAGCCGGAACGCGAAGAAGCTCGCGGTGACGAGCGCCTGGAAGCCGGGCGAGCCCGTCTTCAAGGGCGAGGTCGGCGGCGAGACTTACCATGTCGCGGTCGACATCGCGCAGAGCGGCTATAGGGTGCGCCATGGCGGGGCCGAGCTCGCGCTCGCTTTCGACCGGCCGGGCGTCGCGGCCCTTCTCGCCTTCATGCCGGAAAAGGTCGCGGCCGACACGTCGAAATATCTGCGCTGCCCGATGCCGGGAATCCTCGTCTCGGTCTCCGCCCATGCCGGACAGGAGGTGAAGGCCGGCGAGGCGATGGCCGTCGTCGAGGCGATGAAGATGGAGAATATTCTGCGCGCGGAGCGCGACGGCACGGTCGCGAAGGTCCACGCCGCCCCCGGCGCGAGCCTCGCGGTCGACGACGTCATTCTGGAGTTCGCGGAGGCGAAGGGGTGAGCCCTCAGTCCACCCCGAGCCCGAGGATCTCGATCTTCGCGGCGGCGCCGTAGAGGAGCGAGGCGTCGGTCGAAAGCTTCGCAGGCGGAACGATGGACGGCCACAGCGGCGCCAGCGCATCGATCACGCCGACCGCCTCCTGCGCCTCGTCGCCCGAGAGCGATGCGAGGATGCGCCGCGCCTCCTGGGTGAATCCGTAGGCGTCCTGATATTCCTCGGCATTGTCGATGGCGCCGTCCTCGCCGAGGCTGACGTCGTATTCGCTCGCGGCGGTCTTCAGGAGCTTCGTCGCGACCGTGAAGGCCGTCTTGGGCGTCATCGCCGCCTTCGCCGCGGCGGTGTCGACCTTCGCCAGGACGGCGGCATGGGCGGGCTCGATCCGGTCGAGCGGCGCGGCGCCCTGGGCGAGGCCGGCGAGGAGGTCGAGCTCCTTCAGAAAGGACCCGGCCTTGCGCGCCTTGAGCGCATCCTTGATGCCGCCATAGAGCTCGCCGGCGGGGTGGCGCATATGGGCCTCGGCGGCGAGCGTCTCGCCGTCGCGATAGAGCGTGAGACCGACGAGAAGGTGGCCCCGGATGAGCGAGAGCGCGGTCAGATAGGCGACATCGTCGGTGGCGGGATCGGCCGACGCGATCGCGCCGCCTTCGCCCTCGCCGCCTTCGCCGGTCGCGGCGGCAGGCGCGCCTTCTCCGCCTTCGCCCCCTTCATCGTGGTGGGAGGACCCTTTATCGCCGCTCTCGCCCTCGTTGCCGAAGATCCACCAGGCGAGCCGCGTCGGGGCCTCGCTGCCGGCGGCCTCGCCGGCGCGGGCGAGGTCGGCGGTCGTCAGCATCGTGCCGGCTGCCAGGGCGACGGAAAGTCGGGTCCAGCGCTTCGGGTGAAAGGTCATCGGCGTTCCCCAATCAGACGGTTCGGTCGCAGGAACGGTCCGGCCGACCTCCCTTGCGACCCGAAGCCTTAGTGCATGTTATTCGCATTCACAAGATCATGGCCGCTTGCCTCCGGGCCTGGGTCCATGCAGGCTCCCGCGCGATGATACTCGAAATCGCAGATGTGCTGCCGTCCGAGAGCCTCACGGCCATCGCCGAGCTCCTGGAGGACCGGGGCCTTTTCGCCGACGGCGCGAAGACCGCCGGCCGCATGGCGCGCACCCGCAAGAAGAATCTCCAGGGCGCCGACCATCCGATCGTGCGCGGCGTCACGCGCAAGGTGGAGGAGGCCGTCCTCGCGCACCCCGTGGTGCAGATGGCCGCGATCCCGGCGCGGCTCGCGCGCATCCTCATCAGCCGCTACGAGCCCGGCATGGCCTACGGGACCCATGTCGACAACGCCTTCATGGACGGCGTTCGGACCGATCTCTCCTTCACGGTCTTCATTTCCACGCCGGAGAGCTACGAGGGCGGCGAGCTGGTGCTCGAGGGGGCCGACGGCGAGCGTGCGATCAAGCTTCCGGCCGGCGGCATGGTGATCTATCCCTCGACCGAGCTTCACCAGGTGCGCCCGGTGACGGCGGGTCTGCGGCTCGCCGCCGTGGGCTGGATCGAAAGCCGCATCCGCCGGCGCGAGGAGCGCGAGGTGCTCTTCGACATCGGCCTCATCGGGCGCACGGTCGCGGCCGCGGAGGCGGGCGAGGGGGGCGATCTCGGGGAGGCCCGCTTGAGGATTGCGCGCGTGCACGCCAATCTCATGCGCCTGTGGGCGGAGCGGTGAGGAGCGAGGCCATGAAGCCCAATGCGACGATCGAGCTCGGGAGCCTGCGTATCGGCAACGACCTGCCGTTCACGCTGATCGCGGGCCCCTGCGTGCTCGAAAGCCGGGCGCACGCGTTCGAGATGGCCTCGGCGCTCAAGGAGATGACCGAGGCTCTGGGCATCGGGCTCATCTACAAGACCTCCTTCGACAAGGCGAACCGCACGAGCCTTTCCTCGGCGCGGGGCGTCGGGCTCGAGGAGGCGCTGCCCGTCTTCGCCGAGATCCGCGAGCGGTTCGGCCTTCCCGTCCTCACGGACGTCCACGAGCGCGAGCAATGCGCGCGCGCCGCGCAGGCGGTCGACGTCCTTCAGATTCCCGCCTTCCTCTGCCGCCAGACCGATCTCCTCATCGCGGCCGCGGAGACGGGAAAGGTCGTGAACGTCAAGAAGGGGCAGTTTCTCGCGCCGTGGGACATGCGAAACGTCCTCGACAAGGTGACAGGCGTCGGCAATCCCAACGTCATGGCGACGGAGCGCGGCGTCTCCTTCGGCTACAACACGCTCGTCTCGGACATGCGCGCGCTGCCCATCCTGAAGGAGTTCGGCGCGCCCGTGGTCTTCGACGCGACCCATTCGGTGCAGCAGCCGGGCGGGCAGGGCACGGCCTCGGGCGGCGAGCGCCGATACGTGCCCGTCCTCGCGCGCGCGGCCATCGCGGTCGGCGTCGCGGCGGTCTTCATGGAAACCCATCAGGACCCGGACCGCGCGCCCTCGGACGGCCCCAACATGGTGCATCTGAAGGACATGCCGGGGCTCCTGAAGACGCTCAAGGCCTTCGACGCCCTCGCGAAGGGCGGAGCCTGACGCGCGTCAGCGGCCCTCGAATCGTCGCCTAAAGCAGCTCATCAGCACACGGTCGACCTCGTCCATGGACGCCGTCACGCCGAGATCGGCGAGGCTCGTGACCCCGTGCTCGCGGATGCCGCATGGCACGATGCCCGCATAGTGCGAGAGGTCGGGCGCGACGTTGAGGCTCACCCCGTGATAGCTCACCCAGCGCCGCACGCGGATGCCGACGGCCGCGATCTTGGCTTCGCCCTCGCCTTTGCGCACCCAGACGCCGACGCGGCCCGGCCGCGTCTCGCCACGGACGCCGAAGGCCTTCAGCGCGTCGACGATCCAGCCCTCGAGCGCGCCCACGAAGGCGCGAAGATCGCGGCCGCGGGCACCGAGGTCGAGCATCGCATAGGCGACGCGCTGACCCGGCCCGTGATAGGTGAGCTGGCCCCCGCGCCCGGTGCGGTGGACCGGAAAGCGCGCGTCGAGGAGATCGCCGTCCCGCGTGCTCGTGCCGGCCGTGTAGAGGGGCGGGTGCTCGAGCAGCCAGACGAGCTCGCGCGCGCGCCCCTCGGCGATCGCCGCGACCCGGGCCTCCATGGCGGCGACCGCCTCCTCGTACGGCACGCTCGCCGGCGCCACGCGCCACTCGACCTCGCCAAGCGTCCTTAACGCGGGCTTGAGATTTCCTTCTGCAGGGTAGGCCACGAGGTCCTCTTCAAGGCACGGAGCGCGCATGGGCGCCGTCGAACAGGTCAGGGTCGAGCTCTCGGTCATCATCGGGCGCGCCGTCATCCCGATTCATCAGCTCCTGAAGATGGGGCGCAGCGCCGTCATCGCGCTCGACGCGCACCATACCGACGATGTCTGGATCTTCGCCAACAACACGCCGATCGCGCGGGGCGAGATCGTCATCGAGGGCGAGCGTATCACCGTCGGCATCACTGATATGATCCAGAAATATAGCTGAACGGGGCCGATCGGCACCGCGCCGCGCGTTTCATGCCCTTAAATAACATTAGACAACTGTTATTTTCGCTATTTCCCAAATTCTGCGTTGAAATTGCGGGCTGGCCGCTCTAATTATGGCGGACGGCTGGGGAAATCCAATTACCCCAAGACAAGAGTGTGAAATGCTGCCCTTGAGCCTCGATATAAGGTCCGTTCGGATCGTGCTCGTCGGCGGCGGTCCGCAGGCGCTGGGCCGTCTGAGGCTCCTCGATGCCGCCGGCGCGGGCATGCTGAAGGTCTTCGCGGAGGCGCCGTCGGACGAGCTCGCCGCGGCGGCCGGAGACCGCCTCGTCCGGCGCATGGCGGCGGCGTCCGATCTTGCGGGCGCGAGGCTCGTCTTCCTCGCCGATCTCGGCACGGAGGCGGAGGAGCTCGCGGCGGCCGCGCGCGGGCAGGGCGCCCTCGTCAACCGCGAGGACGTGCCGCATCTCTGCGACTTCCACATGCCGGCTATCGTGCGGCGCGGCGACCTTCTCATCGCGATCTCGACGGGCGGCAAGGCGCCGGGCCTTGCGCGGCGGCTGCGCGAGCGGCTCGAAGCGCTGTTTCCGGAGGCCTGGGGCCCGCGGCTTCAGCGTCTCGCCGCCGAGCGCCTCGCCTGGAAGGAGGCGGGGGCGTCGACGGCGGAGCTATCGCAGCGCACGAAGGCGCTCATCGACAGGGAAGGATGGCTGCCATGACAGCGCAGCTCAAAGCGGTGACGGCACAGGCGGACGGCCTCGAGGAGGTGCGCGCGCGGCTGGAAGGCCTGCGGGCCCGCTTCGGCCATCTGGAGGGCCGCGCTTTGCTGGAGGCCATGATCGGCGACGCCTTTCCGGGCAAGATCGCGGTCGTCTCGTCCTTCGGCGCCGAATCGGCCGTGCTGCTCCATCTCGTCGCGAGCATCGATCCGACCGTGCCCGTGCTGTTCCTCAATACCGGAAAGCTCTTCGGCGAGACGCTGCGCTATCGCGACCGCCTGCAGAGCGTTCTCGGGCTGACGGATGTCCGCTCCCTCCATCCCCATCCGGAGGACGAGAAGGCGCTCGATCCCAAGGGCGATCTCTGGACGCGCGATCCCGACCAGTGCTGCAACCTTCGCAAGGTGCTGCCGCTCGAGCGGGGCCTCAGGGGCTTCGAGGCCGAGATCACCGGCCGCAAGCGCTTCCAGACGCGCGCGCGGGCGGAGATGCGCCCCATCGAATGGTTCGAGGGCCGCTTCAAGGTGAACCCGCTCGCCTCGTGGACGCTCGAGGAGCTCAGCGCCTATGTCGAGGCCCACAATCTGCCCAAGCACCCGCTCGTCTCGGACGGGTACCTTTCCATCGGCTGCATGCCCTGCACGGCGCGCGTCCAGCCGGGCGGCGAGTACCGCTCGGGCCGCTGGGTCGGCCGCGACAAGGACGAGTGCGGCATCCATGGCAACGGCCTCACCGACGGCGCGGGCATCTGACGGCGCACGCGGCCCTTCACAACGCGGCGGGGATTTGCTACCACGCCCCCCTCCAATTCGCGGTCGTGGCGGAACTGGTAGACGCGCAGCCTTGAGGTGGCTGTGGGGCAACCCGTGGAAGTTCGAGTCTTCTCGACCGCACCAAATCTGTCGGCCGCGCCGCTTGCGACGCGGCGCCCGCTGCTGTGCTAAATAGCTGCGCGGCGCCGCGGCGCCCGACTCTCTGATCACCCGTTCGTTCGATCTGTAAGGCTGCCCTCCAAAGGGGCGCCGATGCCCGGAGCGCGAGTGCCCGATGACGGACGCGAGCGACATCGCCGCCAGGGAAGACGGGCAGGAGCCCGCCGCGATGAGCGAGGAGCTGACGCTCACGCCGCAATTCGTGCGCGCCGTGCTCGACGCGCTCGAGGACGGCAAGGCCGAGGAGGTGAAGCGCCTCGTCGCGCCGCTCCATGCCGCCGACATCGCCGACCTCCTCGGGCTTCTCGCGCCGGCGCAGCGCCGCGCGCTCGTCGACATGCTGAAGGACGATCTCGATCCGGAGGTTCTCTCCGAGCTCGACGAGGGCGTGCGCGACGAGATCCTGCCCTATCTGGAGCCCGCGGTCGTCGCGCGCGCCGTCGAGGCGCTCGACTCGGACGACGCGGTCTACCTCATTCAGGATCTCGAGGCCGACCAGCAGCGCGCGATCCTCTCTCAGCTTAGCGATCCCGAGCGCGCGGCGGTCGAGCGCGCGCTTCAGTACCCGGAATATTCGGCCGGCCGCCTGATGCAGCGCGAGATCATCACCGTGCCGCCGTTCTGGACGGTCGGGCGCGTGATCGACCATCTGCGCATCGCGGTCGACGTGCCGGACGATTTCTACGCGATCTACGTCGTCGACCCGACCTTCCATCCGATCGGCGCCGTCGCGCTGAGCCGCATCATGCGCACGCAGCGGCCGGTCCCGATCGAGGAGATCATGGACCGCGAGCCGGTCGTGATCCCGGCGCGGATGGAGCAGGAGGAGGCGGCCTACCTCTTCGACCAATACCACCTCATCTCCGCGCCGGTCGTCGACGACGACGGGCGCCTCGTCGGGATGATCACCGTCGACGACATCGTCGGCGTCATCCAGGAGGAGCACGAGGAGGACATCTTCGCGCTCGCCGGCGTCGGCGACGAGGAGCTCTCCGACCCGGTGCTGACGACGACGCGGCGGCGCTTCTGGTGGCTCTTCGCCAATCTGCTCACCGCGATCCTCGCCTCCGCGGTCATCGCGGTCTTCGCCAGGACCATCGACCAGATCGTCGCGCTCGCCGTCCTCATGCCCATCGTCGCGTCCATGGGCGGCAATGCGGGCACCCAGACGCTCGCCATCGCCGTGCGCGCCCTCGCCACGCGCAATCTCACGGCCGCCAACGCCGCGCGCATCATCTTTCGCGAGACCGTGGTGGGCGGCATCAACGGCATCGTCTTCGCCGTCATCATGGGCCTCGTCGCGGGGCTCTGGTTCTCGAGCGCCACGCTCGGCGTCGTGATCGCGGTCGCGATGATCGTGAACCTGCTCGTGGCGGGGGCGGCGGGCATCCTCATTCCGCTGGCGCTCGACCGCTACGGCGCGGACCCCGCGATCTCCTCGTCGGTTTTCCTCACCACGGTGACCGACGTGGTCGGCTTCTTCGTCTTTCTCGGCCTTGCCACGCTGATGCTCCTGGGCTGACAATCGAGGCCGGGCGAAGCCCGCATTTCATTGAGGGATAGGAACGCCGTCATGTTCGTCCGATTGCTCTGCGTTGCCCTTCTTGGGCTCGGCGTCGCGCCGGCGGCGGCGGGCGAGGTCTGGCGCGCCGGCGAGCCGATGGATACGGCGCGGTCCTTCTTCGGAACCGCGGTCCTTGGGCGCGAGATCTTCGTCGCGGGCGGAGCGAGCCTGCTCGGGCCGACCGATCTCGTCGAGGCCTATGACGTGCAGGCGGACTATTGGCGGCCGGTGGCGCCGATGCCCGAGGGGCGCGAGCAGTTCGCGATGGCCGAGCTCGGCAACGAGATCTATGTCGCCGGCGGCTACACGCGCGGCCAGGAGCACCCCAACGCGGATGTCCGCGTCTACGACACGAAGTCGGCGCAGTGGAGCACCGGGCCGAACCTGCCCAGCCCCCGAGCCGGCTTCGGCCTCGTCGCGCTGCGCGAGCATCTCTACGCGATAGGCGGTGCGGGACCGGCGGCTGCGCGGGTGCTCGTCCTGGACCGCCCCGCGGCGGCGTGGCGCGAAGCGGCGAGCCTGCCCGAGCCGCGCTCGCTCCTGGGTGTGGTCGCGCTCGGCGACCGCATCTATGCCATCGGCGGACGCGGCGCGGACGGCACGGTGAGCCGGCGCGTCGACATCTACGATACGCTTGCGGACGAATGGTCCCGCGGTCCCGATCTTCCCGGCCCGAGAGCAGGGTTCGCGGCGGCGGCGGTCGGGGGGCGCATCCACGTCGTCGGCGGCGTTTCGGGCACCAAGCTGACGACGCTCGCGGACCATCTCGTGCTCGAGGGCGGCGCCTGGCGCACGGCGACCGCATTGCCGACGCCGCGCCAGGGCCTCGGCGCGGGCGCGGTGGGGGGCACGTTCGTGGTCATCGGCGGCGGCTCGGGCGCGGGCGTCTTCGCGCTCTTCACCGACCTTGCGAATGTGGAGCTGTTCGGCGAATAGGGCGCGCCGCCTCAGCCGCCGCGCATCTGCTGGACGCAGGGCGTGAACACGGCGCTCGCGCCGTCGACCTTCGCGATCGCCGCCGGACGATCCGCCCGCGGCAGATCGAGGATCGAGAGGAGCTCGGAGCGCAGCGAGGAATTGCCGGCCGAGCCCTTGTCGAGGCAGCCGCAATATTGCTCGACGGCGGGCCCGCTGCCGCCGATCTTGGCGACGCAGGCGTCCTTGAAGTCGTCCGCCGCAGCAGGCAGCGCAAATCCCGTCGCGACCAGCGCCACGCCCGCAAAAATCCACCCGTTCCGCATTGCCTCTCCCATGGCTTGGACCCTCCCGCCGATATTCGCGCACGACTTTAGACGAGATCTCGGGGCGAATGAAGCGCGGGGCCTGCCTGTCGCACGAGAATATTAACCATGTAACTCGCTGAAGTTGCGCGCCTTTCGCAGGGCGCGGCCCGGCGCCGGCCGCCGGCTCCTCCGCGCGCGCTCACTTTGCTATAGTGCGCGAAATAAGGGGTGTTGAGGGGCGTCGTCATGTCGGGTTTGGAGAATTGCGGACCGACCGAGCTGGACCTTTGGATACGCGGCGTCGTCGTCTGGGGCGTGATCTGCCTCGTCGTGGTCCTGCTGTCGAGTTCCCTCGGCGCGACGCTGACAAGTCCATCCGATCGCGACACCGTGTCTTTCGAACGTAAGTTCGAGGAATTCAACCGGGCCGTCTTTCTGCTGCTTGCGGTGATCGGTTATTTCATCTGGGTCGGCCTCGCCAACGAGCTGCTCCAGTCGCGCATGTTCTTCGACGAGATTCCGGCCAACGCTCAGGCCATGGTCAACCTGCTGTTCATCTCGGCGATGTGGTTCATGTGGCACTTCCTCAGGGCGTTGACGAGGATGCTTCGGATGAGGTTCGTCAGCATGGAGCAGGGCGGGGGCGGGGGCCCCGCCGGCGAGATGTGACGCCGCCCGCCCGGACGTCTTTTCGCCCGCGCCCGCGCGGCTTAGGCTGCGGCCCATGAAGACGACGCAGTCGAACGGCCTCGCCATCGCCTATCTGGACGAGGGGGAGGGGCCGCCCGTGCTTCTCGTGCACGGCTTTGCCTCCAATCACATGATGAATTGGCGCGTGACGAGCTGGTTCGCCTCGCTCAGCGGCGCGGGGTTTCGCGCGATTGCCCTCGACTGCCGCGGCCATGGAAAGAGCGGCAAACCCCACGATCCGGCGGCCTATGCGCCGGCGCTGATGGCGGACGACCTTTTGGCCGTGCTCGATGCCGAAGGCGTGAGGCGGACGGCGGTGTTCGGCTACTCGATGGGCGCCCGGATCGCGCTCGAGGCTCTTATGGCCGCTCCGGGACGCTTCGCCTGCGCCGTGCTCGGAGGGGTCGGCGAGAACCTCCTGAAGCCCCCTGGGAACGGCGAGGCGCTTGCGGCGGCGCTCGAGGCGGACGAGATTCCGGAGGATGCGAGCGCGACGGCGCGCGAATTCCGCGGCTTCGCCGAGCGGACCTTCTCCGACCGCAAGGCACTCGCAGCCTGCATGCGGGGCCAGCGCGTGGCCGTCGACCCGGAACGGCTTGCGCGCCTCGATGTGCCGGTGCTCGTCGCCGCGGCGATGGAGGACCGGATCGCCGGTCCCGCCGGGCCGCTGGCCGAGGCCATTCCCGGCGCGGCGACCCATCTCGTCGCGAGCGACGACCACATGCGCGTCATCGGAATGCCGGCCTACAAGGCCGGCATCCTCGCTTTTCTCGAGGAGCATGCGGGCGTGCCGACGGGCACCGGGCGGCGCTAGCCGCTTGCCGCGAGGACGCCTCCGGCGCGGTCAGGCGCGTTCGACGGCGACCAAAGGACAGGCCCCCCAAAAAGGGGCCGCTGGCCCGCGTAGCCGTCCACAATGTGGCGACTAAAACGGGGCGACAAAAACACGATCGAGCGGAATCAGCCGATTCCGCTCGATCGCATATCCCCCAGATGCCCCATGAGGGCCGCTCGCCACCAAGCGGCCCTCAATGGTCATTCGACTTAGAAGCTCGCCGAGAGCGAGAGGATCACACGGCCGTCGCAGACTTCCGGGTCCGCGCCGCCGAAGCATTCGGAGTCGTCGAGGTCGGTGTCGACCCAGGAGACCGTGCCGGTGAACTGCTCGTACGAGTACGAGATGCCGACCGAGTAGTCGACATAGTCCGGCGTGCCGAAGGCGGCTTCGTCGTCGATGATGTTGTAGCCGACGGTGCCGTCGATGCTCCACGAATCGAAGACCGGGATGCTGACGCCGCCATTCGGATAGAAGAAGTCGCCGGACTCGAGCGTGTAGTCGGGCGAGTAGTTCAGGCCGATCGAGGCCGAGAACGGCCCGAAATCGTGGCCGGCGCTGATCGCCAGCTCGATGTAGTCGGTTTCCGCGCCGTCATCCGAGGCCGACGGATAGGCGTAGTAGATCACGCCCAGGTCGAGATCGAGCGGTCCGAGCGTCGGCGTGATGCCGGCATAGAGGTCGATCTCCGTGCCGCCGGCGAAGGAGATGTTCGACGCCCAGGTGCCGATGTAGAAGATGCCGTAGCCGGCGTCGAAGCCGCCTTGGATGGTCGGGTCGAGGTCGGTTTGCGAGATGCCGCGGAAGCTGTAGTCCGTGCCCATCGCGACATTGGCGGAAAGCGAAAGCTCTTCGGCGCCGGCCGTCGAGACGGCGGCGGTTGCAAGGGCGGCCGAGGCAACGCCGATGCTCAAGATTCGTGCAAAGCGAGAAGTCATCATCCCCTCCGAGGAAAGCAGGAAGTACCGATATGCTGGACATTACAAACTTTGTGCCATCCGTCAACAACATGTAATTTATACGAAAAATCTGTGAATGAGCGCGAATTATTGCGATTCGAGCAAATATTATAAAAGAAATACTTCGCCGATTTGGCGCGCTTTGCAGCGGAATTCAGGATAAGGAAATTTGGTTAATTCTAATCGTGTCTGGAGATGGTTCGTAGGTTTTCCGAACGCGACTCGCGATTTCGATTGCAGCCGGTCGCCTTGAGGTGGGGATAACTTTGCGTTGTCTTCGAGGCCCGCGAGCCAGCAGCGAATCACCCCTCGGATGGATGGCTAGAGAATAAGCATCCCGGTTGCGATTTAGCCTGCATTGCGACTTTCCTGCATCACATTGCCAAAATTTTGGGTTTGGTCGGAGCCCAAAGCCAGCAATTCCGCCAGTCTCACGGCCTCTTCGCGCCCGAAGCCGGGCGTGGTCGCGGCGACACGCTGGAGGCCGGTCGCATCGTATCCCGTGCGGGCGAGGGCGCGCAGGACGTCGCCGCGTGCAGGACCGTCGGGCATGCACGCGGCGCGCACAATGTCGTGGACGCGGGTCCGGCGGAAGCCTTCGACGCTGTCGACGGGCAGCAGCGCCTGCCGATAGGCGAGGTCGTCGGCCGCCGTTGGGTTGGGAAGGCGCGAGATCGCCCAGGTGAGGTTCGCGCGGGCGCGCCAATCCCACTCGGAGGAGAGCGCCGGCGACAGAAAGAGGCGCTCCCGTGCGAGGAACCCCTTGAGCACGTCGCGCCGCGCGGCCGCGTAGACCGTCGGCGTCACATGCGCGTATTCCATGCGAACGGCCTCGTGATAGGCCGCGAATTCCGGCCGCGGCGCGGCGAAGATCGACAGATCGAGGTCGAGGAAGACGGCGCAGTCGGCCCGGAAGGACTCCGTTCCGAACGAGGGCAGGGCATGACCGGCCGTCGCCACGATCATGGCCCGCGTCGCGGCGAGCGTCTCGACGTCGAGCGTCGCGCCGACTTCCTCCTCCAGGAGCTCGGCGCTGTCTTCCTCATTGGTCGCCGACAGCGGGTCGTACACCGCGTCGTGATAGAGGATGGCGAGGCCCACCGGCGTCGTGTCGGAGACGAGGGAGGAGTGGGCCGCGAGGCCGGCGAGGAGCGCCTCGATATGCGTCCAGGTATGATAGGCGCGGTGAGGCTCGCCATAGCGCGCCTTGAGACGTGCGAGAGCCCCTTCGTCGAGGGGCAGGCCGTGCGGGACCATCGGTCGGGACTCCAGGGTGCCGGTGTGCCGTGAGACTAGACCCGTTTCGTCAAACAAACCTCAAAGCGCAGGGATACCCGGCATGAGCAAGGATCTTGAGGGCGCGGGGCTCACCCTCCTCGGGAGCGCGAGCGAGGTGCCGGCGACGCCGGACGCCGCCCGGCTCGAGCGCGTGGCCAATCCGCATCCCGACGCGCTCTATCTCGTGCGTTTCGCCGCGCCGGAGTTCACGACCCTTTGCCCGGTGACGGGCCAGCCGGACTTCGCCCATCTCGTCATAGACTACGTTCCGGCGGGCTTTCTGGTCGAGAGCAAGTCGCTAAAGCTCTATCTCGCGGCCTTCCGGTCGGCCCGCGCCTTTCACGAGGCCGCCACGCTTGCGATCGCCAAGCGGCTCGTTGCGGCGATCGCGCCGCAATGGCTGCGCATCGGCGGATATTGGTATCCGCGCGGGGGCATGCCCATCGACGTCTTCTATCAGACCGGCGCTCCGCCCGAGGGGCTCTGGCTTCCAGATCAGGGCGTGGCGCCCTATCGCGGGCGAGGCTGAGGGCTCAACCGGCGGCGAGGCTCGGGGCCGCGTCCGCGCGCGCCGGGCGCCCGACCCGCTTGAGGAAGCCTTCGATGCGGGCATTCGCCTCCGCCCCGAGCGCATTCGGCAAGGCATTGAATCCGTGGACGCCGCCGGGGTAGACGGCCAGCTCCGCCGGCCGGCCGGCCGCGGTCCAGCGTCCGTGCAGGAACAGGGTGTCGTCGATCAGCGGGTCCAGGGTGCCGACCGTGAAGAGCGCCTCCGGCATGTCGGCGAGGTCGGCATAGAGCGGCGAGATGTCCGGGTTCTTCAGCTTCTCGCTCGTGATGTGGTCGAGCGGCACGTAGTTCCCCACGAACCAGGTGATGATCGGGGTCGAGAGGATGAGGTTGCGCTTGCCCCAGTTGCGCGCGCTCGGCGTTCCCGAGAGGTCGTACATGCCGTAGCAGAGATTGGCGCCGGCGAAGTCCTTGATGCCGTGGCGCTCCTTGAGGCGGGCGAGCGTCACGACGGCGAGATGGGCGCCGGCGGACTCGCCCCCGATGATGAGGCGGTCGCAGTCGAACTCGCGGCGCGCGTGGCGCAGAATCCAGAGCCCTGCGGCCTCGCAATCGTCGGGCGCCGCGGGATAGGGCGCCTCGGGCGCGAGGCGGTACTCGACGCTGACGACGGCGAGGCGGCAGGACTGGCTCAGGCGCTCGAGCATGGGGTCCTGGCCGTCGGAGCTTCCCAACGTCCAGCCGCCGCCATGAATGTGAAAGTAGATGCCGTCAATATGCTCCGGCACGAAGAGGCGCAGCGTCAGCGGTCCCGCGGGACCTTCGATCGTGCGCGTGCGGGCCTTGGCCGAAAGCTGCGGCTTGGGAAAGGTGCCCCGCCCCTGGGCGCGCTCGGCCCGCACTTCCTGAGGCGTGCGCTCGTTGACGGCGGGGGCCGTGGCGATGAGGGCCTCGAGCCGCTCGTTCAGGGCCTTTACCTCGGCCGGGATCGCGTCCGGGGAGAAGAGGGCTGCGTCGAAAGGCTGTGCGCGGTCGGTCATGGAGTCGCCTCGGCGTTGCGCAGCGCCGGCCGGAGCGGCGCAAAGCGGCTATAGATGCGATTCGGACGCAACTCTGACGTGATGTTGCCAAACTGGGCGGTCGATCACAATCTAACAGGCAGCCGCGTATCCCGACGGGCGCGCGGCGGCGGAGCTTCGGGAAGGGCGGATCATGGCGCTGACGGCTGAACGGATGGCGACCTGCGACCCGGTGTGGGCGCGTATGCGCGAGGACGTCGCGGAACAGGCGGCGCGCGAGCCGATCCTCGCGAGCCACCTCCACGCGACCATTCTGCGCCATGAGCGCCTGGAGGAATCCTTGAGCTACCTGCTGGCGCAAAAGCTCGGCGGCTCGGATGTGAGCCCGATGCTCCTGCGCGAGGTCTTCGAAGAGGCCCTCGAGGCCGATCCGACGATCGGGGAGGCGGTGCGCGCCGACCTCGTCGCGGTCCTCGACCGCGATCCCGCCTGCCGCTCCTACGCCCAGGCATTCCTCTTCTTCAAGGGCTTCATGGCGCTCGAATCCCAGCGCGTCGCCCATTGGCTCTGGAAGCGCGGGCGCGAGCCCATCGCGCTCTATCTCCAGAGCCGGATGTCGCAGCTCTTCGGCGTCGACGTGCACCCGAACGCCCGGCTCGGGCGGGGCATCATGATGGACCATGCGACGGGCATCGTGATCGGCGAGACGGCGGTCGTGGAGGACAATGTCTCCATGCTTCACGGCGTGACGCTGGGCGGCACGGGCAAGGTCGGCGGCGACCGCCACCCGAAGGTGCGCCGCGACGTCCTCATCGGCACGGGCGCCAAGATCCTCGGCAATATCGAGGTCGGCGCGGGCTCTCGCGTCGCGGCGGGCAGCGTGGTCCTGAAGGACGTGCCGGCCGGCTGCACGGTCGCCGGCGTGCCGGCGCGGGTCGTCGGCTGCGCGGGCTGCGAGCATCCCGCCCAGGCCATGGACCACCGCATCGACGAAAGCGGCGATCCCGGCAGCTATCAGATCTGACGCCGGGCGCCGCCGGCCGCGCGAATCACCTAAGCTCAGGGCCGTCCGAGCCAAGCTGGGGGTTACCCCTTGTCTTCGTTTCGCCATGTGGGCTTCGGTTTCGTCGCAGCCATTCTCTTCTGTTTCGTCGTGGCGGCGTTCGACCTCGCGGGCCTGCGCTCCCTCATCTCGACCTCTTCGGATGGGGGCGCGATTCTTGCGCTGCTCGTGGTCGTCCTCGTCTTCCTGTTCAGCGGGATCGGCGCGGTGCTCGCCTATCTGACGCAGGATGGGCTCTGGCTGTAGCCGCCTCGCCTCCGCGCCATGCGACCCGGGCGCGCGCCGGCGATGGCCGGTTCCACTTTCCCCGCCGGCGCTCTAGCAATGGGCCGCGCATCGGAATAGGCTCTCGCCATCCCGACCACGAACGGCGACCGCTTCTCGGGAGGAGCCGTGAATCGATCAGAACTGTCGCGGGTCGAGCGCTATCTGCGCCGGACCTTCAAGCTCGACACGCTGCGCATCGTCGAGCGCGCTACCAAGGACGATTCCGCCGAGGTGTATGTCGAGGACGAGTTCCTCGGCGTCGTCTTCCGTGACGAGGAGGACGGCGAGATCACCTATCAATTCAACATGGCGATCCTCGAGATCGATCTGCCGCCGGCGAAGTGAGGGCGGCCGGGTGGTCGGAATCTTCACCTCTGCGGCGTGAAAATGCGCCTTCGACAGCGGTCGGCAGAGGCCGTGCTGCACCCGTAAACCCCGCATGCTTCGCCGCGCCCGATGATCGCATTGGCTCTCGACCGTTTGGCGCGCCGGCAGGTTCTCGTGCTGGCGGCTCTCGGCGCGCTGGTCGTGCCGCTGCTCGCGGTGTGCCTCGATCTGCGGCCCGGCCGCGCGGTCGACGCCCTGGTGCCGCGTTCCCATCCCTTCGCCGGGCAATATCTCGCCGACACGCTGGAGCCCGCCGGAACGGTGCGCCTCTTCCTCGAGGCGACGCTGGCGAACGGCGCGCGCATCATGCCGCCGGTCGCCGAGGCGCTGGAGAGGGCGATCGCCGAAGCGGACCATGCCTCGGGCGTGCGCATCGTGCGGCGGGGGGCCGACTGGGCGCTCTACCAGGCGATCGTTCCGCAGACGGCGGAAGCATCCTTCCGCCAGGCGGTCGAAGCGCGCCTCTCCGGCATCGAGGCGCCGGGCGAAATCCGGCTGGAGGCAGCAAGTCTCCGCCACGCGCTCGGCGGACTTCCGCGCACGGATCTCGACCTCGCGCTCCTGCTCGTGCTCACCCTCGCGCTCGCGGGCGCGGCCGGCCTTGCGCTCCTGCGCTCCCGCGTCCTCGTGGGCCTCGCCGTTGTGCCCGCTCTCGCCGGCGCCCTGGCGGCGCTGGGCTTTGGACATCTTCTCGGTCTCGACCTTCATGTCCTCACCCTGCCGCTCGCCTGGCTGGCGCTCGTCGCGGGCCTCGCCACGGGTTTCGAGACGGCGCTCGCCTGCGCGGAGGCGGTAGCGTCCGGCGCGCAAGGTGCCGCGCTCGTCCTCCTGTCCTGGAAGCGGCTCGGTAGGCCCCTCCTCATTTCGCTCGGCGCCCTCGGCGGATCGGGCCTTGTCGTGGCGACG
This sequence comes from Alphaproteobacteria bacterium, assembly GCA_024236075.1. GTDB lineage: Bacteria > Pseudomonadota > Alphaproteobacteria > JACAEB01 > JACAEB01 > JACAEB01. The sequence goes on from JACKLE010000003.1 coordinate 22,001, forward strand.
ATCGGCTTTCCCTTTCTGGCCACTGGCGGCGTCGCGATCGCGGCGGCGGCCGTCCTGTTCCTGCTCGTGCAGCTTCTCGGCGTGCCGCTTCTGGCGGCCCGCTTCCTCGCCGGCGGCTCGGCGCCCTTTGAGCGCGCGGTCGAACGCATGAACCGCACGCGCGCCGCGGCTCATGCCCTGGGGCGTACGCTCGGGGCGCTCGGCCGCCTGACCGTCGCCTCCAGCCTCGGGCTCGTGCTCGTCGCGGCGCTCGTCGCCGCCGGGTTCTACGTCCTGGGGCGGAGCGATAGCATGCCGGCCGCCATTCCGGGCCCGCTCTCGGGCCTCTACACGCCCTGGCTTCAGAGCGACGCGTCGAACGAGGGGATGAAGCCGGCCTTGCGCCGCCTCGTCGTCTATGTCCGCGAGGACTTGGGAGGCTGCGCGCTGCCTGCGTCCATGCGCGTGGGGCGTCAGCTCGAGAGCTATCTGAAGAGCCTCGACTATGCCGCGCAGGTCGATTTCGAGGAGCCCATCCAAACCTCGGACGCAAAATGCCGCCTCGTGCCCTTGGAGATCGTCCCGCTCGTCTCCGGACGGCCGACGCGCGATGCGCTCCTGCGCGAGATACGCCAGTTCCGCGACGAGGCCGGCAAGGAAGGCGACGCGCTCCTGCTGGCGGGGGGCTCGCTCGCCATGGACGCCGCGGCCGACGAGACGCGCGAGGCACGCGAGCTGCCCGTGCTTTTGGCGATCTGGATCGGCGGCGGGCTCCTCCTCGGCCTCGGCTACCGCCGCATCGCGCCGATCCTCGCCTGGACGGGCCTTGCGGTGGCTTATGCGGCCGGCGCCTACGCACTGCTCGGCTTCAGCGGGCGCGCGAGCGACCCCGTCTTCCTCGCGAGCCTCGCCGCGGGGGCCTTCCTCGTCTTCCACGGGCTGGTGCAGTTTCTGGAGCGCGTCGAGCGCCATCGCGCGGCGGGCTTCGACATCGGCGAGGCGGTCGAGCATGCGCTAGAGGAGCGCGTCGCCGCTCATGTCGCGATCGGCCTCGCCTGCCTGCCGCCGCTCGCGCTCTGGATGTTCTCGGAAAGCGCCGTTCACGGACTGATGGGCGCCACGCTCGCCTTCGCGGCGGCCTTCGCGCTCGTCGCGAGCGTGCCGGTGCCGGCGGTAATCCTGGTGCTGACGGACCACGACTTCCTGCCGCCGCGCGAGCCGGCCGCGGAGAGCTGACCGCGCCTACGACGCGCCGACATGCGAGGCGGGCGCGAGAGGCTCGGACGAGCTCTTGGCCTTCGCCGCGTCCATGAAATCGCCGATGAGGTTCAGCACGCCGAGATTGATCTCGCGCCAGTCCTGGAGCCGCGAGCGCTTGAAGTGGTAGCGGACGGTGATGGTGCCGCCGATGCCGAGCGTGCGCCTGCAGTTCGGATTGTCGATGACGGCGCTCTCCTTGACGCACATGAAGACGGCGAGCCCGGAATCGGTCTTGCCCACGAAGAGATCGTCGTTGGCGAAGCGTCCGCTCTTGTCGGCGAATTCGAAGGCGGTGAGGCCGGCCGGGCCCGGCGCGCCGTTCGGGTCGCGCACGCGCTGGAGATAGATCCGCTCCAGGCGCGCGGCCTCGTCGAGCGGCGAGAAGCTCTGCTCGATCTGGATGTTGACCACGCGCGAGCGCGGCCCGTTGTCGGAGAACTCGTCGGCCGTGCGCGCCGTGAAGGGAAGGAAGTCCGGCAGGAGGGCATAGAGCGTCACGCCCGAACGCTCGCCGCCTTTCCGGTCGCGCGGGAACTGTGTGTAGTTCTCGGGGATCAGGAAGCGCCGGCCGCTGATGACGAAGTCGATCGGCCGCGTCGCGACGGACGCGTTGGGCGTGTCGCCCACGAGGTCCTCCGGACGGGGGCCGAAATAGAAATAGAGGATCACGAGCGCGATGACCAAGGTGAGCCCGGCGAGCATCGCGGGATAGAGCCAGCTCGGCCGCTCGACGACCTCCTCGCCGAGCTCGCTGCGCGATTGCCTTTCCCGTGCCATGGTCTCCGCCTCACGCGCCGAACCGCGGTCCCGTCCGGACCGAAGGGCGAAGGCGACCATAGGCGGGCGCCGCTTTCAAGTCCGTGTCGTCGGAGGATCGAATGAGCGACATCACCCTCTATTTCGCGCGGGCGAGCAGAGGCTTCATCCCGCGCTGGCTCCTGGAGGAGCTGGGCATCGCCTACCGTGTCGAGACGCTGGATCTCAAGGCGGGCGAGCAGAAGCGGCCCGCGTTCCTCGCCGTCAATCCGATGGGCAAGGTGCCCGCGCTGACCGACGGCGCGGTCGTCGTGACGGAGGCCGCGGCGATCTGCCTCTATCTCGCGGACCGCTACGGCTATGGCAGCCTCGCCCCGCGGGTCGACGACCCGGCGCGCGGGCCCTATCTGCGCTGGTCGCTTTTCGCGAGCGCCGTCGTCGAGCCGGCCCTCTGGCTCGACGAGCCTCGCGACCCGAAGGCCGCGAGCGGGCGCGGCTGGGGCGACCGCGAGGCGGTCGTCGGCGCGCTGCGCGGGGCGCTCACGCCCGGACCGTGGCTGCTCGGCGACGCGTTCTCCGCCGCCGACGTCGTGCTGGGCTCGACGGTCTCCTTCGCGCTTCTCAACGCGCGCCTGCCGCCGGAGCCCGTCTTCGCCGCCTATCGCGCGCGCATGGACGAGCGGCCGGCCCACAAGCGCGCCGCCGCGGCGACGTGGGGCGCGTAGATCGCCCGGCGCGCGGACGACATGCGACGAACACCAGGTCGTCGGTCGAGACCGAGAGCGGCCCCGGCCTCAAAGGAAGCGCGCCCGGATGTCGGTGGTCGAGCGCTCGCCGATGCCGTCGAAGTTCGCGTCCAGCCACCCGTCGGCCGTCTCATAGCCCACGTCGTGAAGCTTCTTCAGGAACGGCCAGTCGGGGTCGAGCTTGGTCTCGACGCTGAGCGTCTGCATGAAGGCGTCGTTCTCCACCGAATGGATGAACATGCGCTTCAGGCCGTCGCCGCCCACGCGCTGCTCGTCGATGAGGCGAGTCACGAAGTCGATCGCGCGCATCTCGCGCATCATCGAAGAGTTGAAGGTGATCTCGTTGATCCGGTTGTGAATCTCGCTCGCCGTCTTGGGCACGGTCGGGCGCTCGATCGGGTTGATGTGGACGACGATCACATCGGCGCTGCGGCAGTGATAGATGAGCGGATAAATGGCGGGGTTCCCCATATAGCCGCCGTCCCAATAGAACTCGCCGTCGACCTCGACCGCCTGGAAGAGCTGAGGCAGCGCGCCCGAGGCCATGACGTGCTCGATGCCGATCTCGCTGCTCGTGAAGACGCGCACCTTCCCCGACCGCACATTCGTCGCCGACAGGAAGAGGCGTATTGGGCAGTAGGAGCGCAGGCCCTCGAAATCGATCATCTGTGCAAGGACGTCGCGAACCGGATTGTAGTTGAAGGGGTTGAGCTGGTAGGGCGAGAAGAGGCGCTGATAGAAGTCGGTCAGGAGGCGCGTGGGCCCGAGACCTCGCCAGGAGGCGGGCAGGAGGCGCTCGATCGAGCTCGGCACGAAGGGCGTGACCGCTGCGCAGAGCGCGATGCGCTCCCAGAGCTCGGCGAGCGCGGCCTTGGCGCCGTCGCGCCCTCCGACGCGAAGGCCGTGGGCGAAGGCGACGGCGTTGACCGCGCCGGCGCTCGTCGCGGTGAGCCCTTCGAAATCGAGGCGCGGCTCCTCGAGGAAGCGGTCGAGCACGCCCCAGGTGAAGGCGCCGTGCGCGCCGCCGCCCTGGAGCGCCAGCGAGACGCGCTTGACGCCGGCGGGCGTGTCGACATGGGGGCACTCGCAATCGGCGGGCGCGGGCGGGGGCGCGTCGGACGGCGCGGCAACCGTCGCGGCGGCCTTCTCGGCGATCTTGGTCCCGCCATTGGCGCGGGACCTGCGCCGCGCCTTCGCGGTGCTCATCGCGCCGTCCAGCCGCCGTCGATCGAGACGGCCGTGCCGGTGACGGGCGCCGCGGCCTCCGAGGCGAGATAGACGGCGAGCGCGGCCACCTCCTCGACCTTGACGAAGCGCTTGTCGGGCTGGGGCTCGAGGATCACCTCGCGGATGACTCGCTCGCGCGGGATGCCGTGAGCCTTGGCCTGGTCGCCGATCTGCTTCTCGACGAGCGGCGTCCACACATAGCCCGGGCAGATCGCATTGCAGGTGATGGGAAGCTCGGCCGTCTCCAGCGCCACGACCTTGGTGAGGCCGACGAGGCCGTGCTTGGCTGCGACATAGGCGGACTTGAACGGCGAGGCGACGAGCCCGTGCGCGGAAGCGATGTTCACGATCCGCCCGTAGCCGTTCTTCTTCATGAAGGGCAGGGCCATGCGGATGGTGTGGAAGGCGGCGGACAGGTTGAGGGCGAGGATCGCGTCCCATTTCTCGGGCGGAAACTCGTCGACGGGCGCGACATGCTGGATGCCGGCATTGTTCACGAGGATATCGACCGAGCCGAAGCTCTCTGCACACAGAGCGACGAGGCTCTCCGCTCCCTCGCGCGTCATGAGGTTGGCGTTCGAGTAGGCGACCTTGACCTTGTTCTCGCCCGCGAGCTTGTCCTTCAGCTCGCCGATCTGCTCCGGCTTCTCTATGCCGTTGAGGACGATGTTGACGCCCTCCCTCGCGAGCGCCTCGGCGATCCCGTGCCCGATCCCGCTCGTGGACCCGGTGACGATTGCTGCTCTACCCTTGAACATCGCTGCACTCCTTTCGCCGCGATACGGCCTCCGGGAGGGGCCATGGCGCGAAGCGGCGCGGCCCGTCCGCCAAAGCAAGGCTCAGCCAAAGAATTTTCGGATACGACCAGGGCCGAGGTCCGTGCGCACTCTCTGGGGTGCATGTCGGGCCTCGGGCGTGCTTATAGCGTGTGGCCTCGCGGCGCGGCAAATCACCATTGAGCGAGCGGGCAGCCCTGCGCCTCGCGCGGGGCTCCGCGCCTTGAAACCGATGACCGAGGTCACTAGTTATCGCGTTGCAACATAACGACGCGTCCGAGGGGGCCATCATGCGCTACGTCGTCCTCAATCTCGCCGCCCTGTCCGCTCTCGCCATCGGCGCGCTCGGCCATGCCGTGGCGCTGCTGAGCCCCGAGAACGCCTTTTTCCTGGCCTTGTTCGGGATGGCGCTCTACACGGGCTCGCAGCTCGCGGCGCGCGAGGGCATGACCGTCGGCGAGGCGCTGGCGAGCCTTCTGCGGCCCGCCTCCTATCCGACCCGGCGTGCGGGGCAGGTCGCCTATCTCGGCGCAACCGCGCTCGGCGCCGTTGCGCTCGTCCAGATCGCCGCCTCCGCCGCCTGACCGGAACCTGCCCTAAGTCACCGGCTCAATAGCCCGCACCCCGTCATCCCGGAGCCCCTGCCTTCGCAGGGGCAGGCTCTAGGCGAGCCCGGAAATGCTCGCATTTCCGGCCTTGCGAGCCTTGGCGTCCGGGATCTGCGGCCGGGCGATGCTCCGCAAGCGGCAGATCCCGGACAGCTCAATTTGCCAGCCAAATCAAAGATTTGGGCAAATCTTGTCCCGGCGAAGGCCGGGATGGCTTCCGGGATGACGGCGTTATGGGTCTGTGACCTAGGTTGGGAACTCATACAAAGCATTGATTCTTTGTGCAAATCAGTTTCCTTTTGGGTTCGACTACCCGAGGAGACCGAGATGTCGCATCTGTTTTGGCTGTCCGACGAAGCCTGGGCTCTCATCGACCCGCATCTGCCGCGCGGAAAGCCGGGCAAGCCGCGTGTGGATGACCGGCGCGTGATGAGCGGCATCCTGCATGTTCTCAAGACCGGATGCCGGTGGCGGGATTGTCCGTCCGAGTACGGACCCTATACGACGATCTACAACCGCTACAATCGATGGTCTGCCCGAGGGGTCTGGCAACGCCTGTTCGCCAAAATGGCGGCCGCAGGACCTGTCCCCGAAGAGCTGTCGCTCGATAGCAGCCATGTCAAAGCCCACCGCTCCGCCGCAGGCGGAAAAAGGGGGAGGAAGCGCAAGCGATTGGGCGCTCGCGCGGCGGCAGAACAAGCAAAATCCACTGTCTGGCCGATGATTGCGGCAGGCCGGTCGCCTTCGCCCTGACGCCGGGCAATGTCGCCGACATCACCATGGCCAAGCCGCTCGTCGACGCGGTCCTGGCCCCAAAGCGGCTGCTTGCCGATAGAGCCTATGACGCGGAGCATTTTCGCTCCTACCTCAAGAGCAGAACGATCAAGGCCGTCATTCCCTCAACGGCCTCCCGCACCGTCCCCTATCCGCTCGACGAAACGACCTACAAACGACGCAACGTCGTGGAGAGACTGTTCTGCAAGCTCAAAAACTGGCGGCGCATCGCAACGCGATATGACCGTCTCGCGCAAAACTACATCTCCGCAATCGCTCTCGCAGCCATCGTCGTCGCGTGGATCAAATGAGTCCCCTACCTAGAGAACGGTGAGCATCGCCGCCACCAGCGGGTGGCGGACGATGTCCTGTCCCGAGAACTCCACGACCTCGGCGTCGGGCAGGAGCTTCAGCCGCTCGACGACGTCCTTGAACCCGGAAATGCCCGGCAGGAGGTCCGACTGGTCGGGATCGCCCGTGAGCACCATGGTCGAGCCCCAGCCGAGGCGCGTGAGCAGCATCTTGAGCTGCCCGTAGGTGCAGTTCTGCGCCTCGTCGATGACGACGAAGGCATTGTTCAGCGTGCGGCCGCGCATGAAGGCGACCGGGGCGATCTCGATGGCGCCCTCTGCCATCAGGGCCTTCATGCGCTTGGCGCCGAGACGGTCCGACAGCGCATCCGTCAGCGGACGGAGATAAGGCGCGAGCTTCATCTCGACATTGCCGGGGAGGAAGCCGAGCGTCTCGCCGGCCTCGATCGCCGGCCGGGACAGAACGATCCGCCCGATGCTTCCAGCCTCGAGGGCCTCGACGGCCTTGGCGACGGCGAGATAGGTCTTGCCGGTGCCCGCCGGTCCCGCCGCGACGACGAGGCTCGCGCTCTCGATCGCCTCCATGAGGCGCTTCTGGTTCGCGTTGTAGGGCCGCACGTGCCGCACGAAGCGGCACTCGCGCTCGACCGGCGACCATTTCGCGTCGCCTCCCTCGGGAAAAAGAGCGTGGATCTCGGCCGCTCTTGGATGGCCGGCAGACTCTCCTTGGGCAAGTGCGAGGCGGGCGCGACGAGAACGTTTGGACATGGAACCCCCTTCATGGCTTGCAAGCGAGACCGTTGGAACGCGGGCGGAGAAAGAAGAAGAGCCGCGCGAGGGCGCGGCTCTTCGGAAGATTCTGCTGTGCGGAGACCGGCGTGCCCGGCCGGTGCGGCGGGGCGTGGCAGGGAACGGCGCTGAGGGCCAGGCGAACGCTGAAGCACCGCTACTCCGCCAAGAGGGCGGGCAATTGGGCGCCGCCCGCACCGAATCGACAAGCAACACACTAGGGTGATTCGCGGTCCGGCGCGCGGTCCGTGTACGTCATAAAATATTCATGGGAGGGCCGCTTCAGGCCTTCGGGCGTATCGCGCCGAACACCCGGCCGGCGCCGAGAAGCGAGAGGAAGAACGTGCCGACCCAGGCCAGGAACGAAAATATATGGCCGATCACCCAGGAGAACACGTTCATGCTGGTCTTAAAGGCCCGGAGCGAGGTCTTGCCCGTGATCTCGATGACGCCCCGCGTGTTCTTTCCCAGGCTCTTGCTCATCTCCGCGATGTCGTCGAGATCGTCGGTGGACTTCACATAGCGCATGAGGCGCACCGTCTCCACGGCGCCGACGTTCTTCTGCACGTCGTCGATGCGCGCGAGCACGGGCACGAGCTCGGTGCCCTTGAGGCTCTTCGCATAGGCCGCGATGGCGTCGCGCGTGGCGGCGCTGTCGGTGATCTTCGTCGTGCGCAGAAGCTGCTTGAGATCCGCGAGCTCGACGGCGTTTCCCACCAGGCGCGTCAGCGTGCGCGCGAACTCGACCGTGAGCGTATTGGCCTTGGACGCCACCTTGAGGATCGTCACTCCGACGCGCCCCGGGAGGGTCGCTCCGCCGGTCGCGATCGTCGCTCCCGTCGCCGCCACGCCGATCACCGAGAGCCCGAGCACGAGCTCGTTGTAGGGCTCGTTCTGGACGAGCTTGGAGCCTTCCTGGGCGATGTCGCGTATGTCGCCGACGACGGTGAGATCCGAGACGACCGCCCCGGTCATGCCCGCGAGGCTCTCGGCCTCGCCGGTGAGGAAGCCGACGACGACCTGGGAGCCCGCGCGGGCGGCGGTGGCGCCGAAAGTGCCCGCGCGCTCCAGCGCGTCGGTCGCGTCCGGCGGGAGCGTCAGCGACGCGTCGCGGGCGATGTCGCGATACATCAAGGCTTCGTCGTAGTCGTTGCGCGCGAGTGCGCCCACGATGCGCGTGCCGATCTGGTCGCCCGTCGTGACCTCGCGCACCTCCTCGCGGACCGCCTCGACCGGCGTGAGCTCGATGACCGGCTGAATCACCGCGAGGGCGACGACGCCCACAGCCACGAGCACGAGAAAAAGGAAAGCGAGACGCATCCCCGAGACCCACGTCTTTTGCTTCGGCCGGCATGCTCCTCCGGCCTACATGCCGGTCCCCGAGAAGCACGACGCGTTTGACGCACCGGACCCAGCTCCGGGCGTGGACAAAACCCATTCGCCTTGGCGTTGGTTCCTGGCCGCCGCCCAGTTTGTGCCACGCCCCCTTCCGATGCAAGGGTGCCGGCTGCTTGACAGCGGGTTTGCCGGGATGCGATCCGCGTGGCCCCGAAGGCAAGGAGACGGCGATGGCGATCTACGATCTCGGCGATCTGCGGCCGGAGCTGCCGGCCGAAGGCACCTACTGGGTCGCGGAGAGCGCCGCCGTCATCGGCCGCGTCCGCCTCGCCGCGCAGGCCGGCGTGTGGTTCGGCGCGGTCCTGAGGGGCGACAACGAGCTCATCTCGATCGGCGAGCGCTCGAACGTGCAGGACAATTCCGTGCTGCACACCGATCCCGGGACCGAGCTCATCGTCGGCGCCGGCGTGACGGTGGGTCATTCCTGCGTGCTGCACAGCGTGACCGTCGGCGACAATTCGCTGATCGGCATCGGCGCGGTGCTGCTCACGGGCGCGCGCATCGGAAAGGATTGCCTCGTCGGCGCGGGCGCGCTTGTTCCGGGGGGGCGGGAGATTCCGGACGGCTCGCTCGTCCTCGGCGCGCCGGCGAAGGTCGTCCGTCCGCTGAGCGCGGAGGAGATCGCGTTCAACCGCGTGTCGGCCGAGGTCTATGTGCGCAATTGGCAGCGCTACGCGTCGAGCCTGAAACATGTGCGCCGCTCCGGACCCGTGGGCGCTCCGCCGGCCTGACGGTCAGCTCTTCGACCACACGGCATTGAGCCGCGTGTCCGCATCCGGGCCCATATTGTAGGAGGCCGCCTGGTCGTTCGTGGCGTCGACCACGAACAGGTGGTCGTTCTCGTCCAGATACTGGCTCAGGTGGCTGCGGATGGCGTGCGCCGAGAAGCGCGTGCGCAGGACCCAGAGCGAGGGATGGATGCGTTGGGCGCGGCCGAGCTTGCGGATCGCGCTTTCGAGCGCGTTGTCCGGACGCCAGCGGTCCTCGAGGAAGATGAGCACGTTGCCTTCGCCGTCGGGTTTCGTCGCGGCGGCGCCCTCCTGGGCGCTCTCGTTCGTGCCTTCGCGCGTGACTTCGCTCGCATGGGCGAAATAGACGGCGAGCTCGGGATGCCGCGCGGCCTTGCGCCAGTCCTCGCTGCCTTCGGGCGCCAGCAGGCTCGTCGCCAGAATGCGGCCTTCGTCGACATAGGTCTTGATCTGGTCGGCGCCGTAGGGCCCGTAGACGCGCTCGCCGATGCGAACGCGCCAGCGCGCTACGCGCGTGCCGGAACCGTGCATCTGTCCAGGTGGGGTCTGAAACGCCGTGTCCATATGGGCCGTCCAGCTCGTTCGCGTGTGCGCAGTTGCGCGGGTTCGCCCGAGCGATGCATCTTCGATGCCATGAAAGAGGATCCATGATTAAAAAAGTGTCCTGGAGATGCCCATGAGCCCCCGCGAATTCTGCCTCGTCGAGCGCGACGGCCCGCTGACCGTCGTAACCATTAACCGTCCGGACGTACGCAACGCTCTCCACCCGCCCGCCAATGTGGAGCTGGGCGAGGTGTTCGACGCCTTCGCCGCCGATCCCGATCAGTGGATCGCCATCGTGACGGGCGCCGGCGACAAGGCCTTCTCCGCCGGAAACGACCTTCGCTACACGGCGCAGGGCGGCGCGCGCCTGCCCATGCCGCGCGGCTTCGGGGGCCTCACCTCGCGCTTCGATCTCAACAAGCCGGTGATCGCCGCGGTGAACGGCTTCGCGATGGGCGGCGGCTTCGAGATCGCGCTCGCCTGCGACCTCATCGTCGCGGACGAGCGGGCCCTCTTTGCGCTGCCCGAGCCGAAGGTGGGCATGGTCGCGCTCGCGGGAGGCGTGCATCGGCTGCCCCGCCTCATCGGCGCCAAGCGCGCCATGGGGATGATGCTCACCGGCCGGCACGTCTCCGCCGCCGAGGGCAAGGAGCTCGGCTTCGTGAACGAGGTGGTTCCCGCCGGCACGGCCCTCGAGGCCGCGAAGCGCTGGGCGGCGCAGATCCTCGAATGCTCGCCCATGTCCATCCGGGCGACGAAGGAGGCCGTCTACAGGGGCCTCGACATCGCCGATCTCCACGAGGCGATGGAGGCGAAATATCCCGCCGTCGCCGCGTTCCTCAAGAGCGAGGATCACGTGGAGGGCCCGCGGGCTTTCGCCGAGAAGCGCAAGCCCAACTGGAAGGGCCGCTAGACGACCTGCGAGCGCGTCATCAGCAGGATGTTGAGGCCGTTGAGGGCGCGGTAGGCCGGGGCGAAGCGCTCCTGGAACGCCTCCCATTCGAGCCCGGTGGCGGCGGCGATGTCGCCGAAACTCCGCCGTCCGTCGACGAGCGCGATCGCCTCGGCGCAGCCCCGGGGCAGGGGAAAGCTCAGGCGAAGGCCGTCGAGCGTTCCGGCGAGAGGCCGGCCCTGCGCGCAGGTGCGCGCGAGCGCCGCCGGGTCCATGTCGAGCAGGAGAGGGATGGCCGATGGCGATGGGGTCGCGACCGTCGCGCCACGCGCTTTCGGTGCGGCGTAGAAGACATGCGTCTTGAGGCTGCCGCCGAGGAGCTCGGCGAGGCGCGCCCGCGCGAGCGTGTCGAGGCCGGCGCAGCGCGCGCGAAGCTCCGCCGGCTGAAGAAACGTCTCCGGCTCGTAGAGCGCGGGGGGCACGAAGCTCGCGAGCGCGAGGCCCGACTGCGCGAGAAGCGCGCCGATCTCGTCGACGCCGTAGGCGCGGTCGCGCTCGTGGAGCAGGAGGTCGTAGAGGCCCGCGTCCGAGCTCAGATGGTCGCCGACGAAGGGGTTGCGCTTGAAGCGGCTGGTCGGCGGCAGAGCGGAAAGGAGCGAGCGCGCCGTCGCGAGGCGTTCCTTGGGGGCCTCGCCGGGCGGCGCGAGGATCTTCAGCGCCTCCTGGACGTCGTAGACGCCGGTGCGCCCGAGCGTCCCGTAGACCATGAGGCCGAGGCCGCCCTCCTCCGACAGCGCGCGGGTGAGCGCGGCAAGTCCCGCCGCCGGATTCTCGAGATGGTGGAGCACGCCGCAGCAGTCGATGTAGTCGAATGGGCCCAGTCCCTCCGCGTCCAGCAGCGAGCCGGTCTCGAAGCGGATATTGCCGAGCCCGCGCACCCGGGCCCGCGCCTCGGCGATCTCGCGGCTCGCGCGGGAAAGGTCGAGATAGACGATCTCGGCCGGAGCGGCGCGCGCGCTCAGCTCGGTCGCCAGCATGATGAGCGCGTCGCCCGTGCCGCCGCCGGCGATCAGCGCACGGAAGGGCGCCGTCCAGTCCCGCTCGCCGCGGAAGAGGTAGTGGTCGATCTCCGCGAGCCGGCTCGGCGATCCGGTGACGAGGCGCCGGCGCTCGTCCTCGGGATCGCGAGACGGGTAGGGGTAGCTCTCGTACTGGGTGCGCACGGGGTCCATGACGGGCTCGCGGGCTGGTTGGCGCGGTCGGACCCGATACTAGGCCAATCGGGAACCGGCGCGCGCGCGGGAACCTGTTCCATGGCGGCCGCGTTGAAGAGGGACGACCCAAGCCGTGAATGGAGGCGTGGAAATGCCCATCGAACTCGATGCCGAAAGGGCGCGGCAGGGGCTTACGGGAACCGGCCTGCGATGGATGCTGATCTTCGGCCTGGCGGGCGCGGTCGTCGGCTTCGCCTTCGCGCTGCTCGTCTTCTAGCGCAGCCGTCGGCCCGGCTCAGATATGGGGCTCGGTTCCGAGCAGGCGGGTGGAAAGGCTGCCGGGGGTCGGCGGGATGTTGTCGAACTTCACCGCGATCCCGGTCGGGTGGTGGCGCACCACGTGGCCGCGCATGCGCCCGATCTGCACGATCGAGCCGATCGGCGGGTAGGCGTTGACCTCGAGCGAGGCCCCCGAGAGGGACATGTCGATGACCGTGCACTCGATCTCGCGCCCGTCGGCAAGCTGCAGGCAGGCATGGTGGTCGACCTTGACGCGCATGTGGCGGCGATCATCCGCGTCCTTGGTCTGGCCGCCGCTCGAATGCCAGGTCAGGCGCTCGACGAGGCGCTCGCGCTTCGAAGGCGGGCAATCGATCTCGATCGCGTAGCCGCCCTCGATGTGGCGGACCACGGTGCCCTCGAGGCGGCCGATATCCGTCACGTAGGCGATGACGTGTGTGCCGATCTCCGGGCAGGTCTCGCTCGAGAAGGCGACGCCGCCGGCGGAGATGTCGCGCACGGTAGCCTCGTGCTCGGTGCCGTCCGGGGACATGAAGCGGGCGCTCAGCTCGAGCGGCACGCGGGGATAACGCCGCTTGTCCTTCATCAGCTCGCCCATCGCCTTGAAGACAGTGCCCATGAATGTCGGTCCGGCAGTCGCGAAGTCTCGCGAAGGTGAAGCGGTCGCCATGGCATTGTCGCAGCCGTCGCCTGAGGTCTCACTGGCGTTCACCATAAGTATCCGCAATGAACAAATCGTTGAGGCAGGCGCGGATTCGCGCCTCCCGAGGCATTTCGCCGGGAGCCGGTCCCGGCGGCACCGGGCTTGCCTCGAAGCGATTTTGCGCTGCAATATGAACCTTCGGTGACTCGCTCCAGGAGGGGATGTGATGGATTTCTCGCCTGCCGCCCTCATGCGCAATGCGCTGGCGGCGCCTTTCGAGACCGTCGGGACCGGCCTCAAGCAGGCGCTCGAGGATGCGAGCCTCACCTATGTCTCGGTCTGGGCCGTCGGCCGGGAGGCCGTGGCCGCCGTCGAGGACGTCCGGGAGGGGCTCTTCGTCGGGGCTCTCGAGGCGGGAGACGCGGTCGGCGCCCTGCTGCGCACCCAGCTTCAGGACACGCGCGAGCTCGCCGCCGACGTCCTGTCCCTGCGCTCGCCGCTCGACGCGCTGGTCCTGCAGGCCGATCTCGTGAGCCGTTCGGCGCGCTCGAGCGCGCTCGGCTCGAAGGCGATCACGGATTGGGGCTTCGCGCTCGGACGCCGCCTCGCCGAGCCCTTCAGCCATTTCGCGATGGACGTGCGGGGGCCCGACGCCGACGAGCCGGACTCAGTGGCGGGTCTGTAGCGGAAAGCGCAGGATCGCCGCGATGGCCTCCGAGCGCGAGGTCGCGTCGAGAAGATCGGGATCGATGAGGCGCACCGAGCGCAGGACCTGACGCACCACCGGCGCGTCGCCCGACATGTGCGGGCGCGGGGATGCGGAGGCCGCGCAGATGAGCTGCGTCGCCTCGCCATGCGCGTCGGCAACCGGCAGGAGCAGGAAGTGCGCGTTCGCGGGACGCCCACGGAGGAATTCGACCTGCGAGTCGAGAATGCCGCCCGCCGGCAGGCTGATGAGGTTCGACACGAGCGCGCGCACCGTGCGACGGCAATCCCCGCGCCAGAATTCGAGGAAGTTGGCGCCCTTGAGCTCGCGGCCGTAGAGCTCGCACAGCCGCGTGCAGGCGAGGCGGATGCTCAGATGGTCGACATTGAGAACGTCGAGCAGGAAGATGGCGCGCAGCGCCGGCCCCAGCGCCACCGGATCCATCTTCATACGGAGCGGAATCTCCCGGCCGCTCTTTTGAGCGTGCCAGTGATCCATAAGGCGCCTCGCCTCGGTGTCGAGCATCGGCCTTTTTCCCTTGAAACTTTCGTTCGAGCGACCGGCCGTTTTCGAGCGGACGTCTCGAACTCGCCGACAGCACGATCCATGCCATCGCGAACCCCATTCAATGGCGCCCATTTTGCACATGTTAAGGTTCAGTTAAGAAGCCCTTTTCCGTCTGTGCCGTTTCAGCACAGTGGCGGGCGAGTCAGAGTGGGGTATCGTCCATGGCCTTCATGAGCCGGACCGCAATGACGGGCTTGGCGCTTGTCCTTGGCCTCGGCGCCGCCGAGGCGACGACGCCGGTCCCGAAATCGACCGAGACCGTGCCGACGCCGACCGTGGGCGTCGCCCTGAAGGAAAGCGACGTGACGCTCGCGCCGGTCGTCGCGCCGACGGCCTCGACCCCCGGCAAGTCCGTTCCCGCGAAGCTGCCCGTCGTCGCGCCGGAAACGAAGACCGCGACGAAGACGGCGCCCGTCGCACTGACGCCCATCGTGGCTCCCGACGTGTCGACCAAGGCGAAGGGGGCGCCGACGCCACTGACGCCCGTCATGACGCCGCTGGTGAAGCTGCCCGCCAAGGAGAGCACGGTGCCCCTCGCGCCCGTGCCGGCGCCCGTCGTCAAGGCGCCGGTCAAGGATGCCGGGATCGCGCTCGCGCCGGTCGCCACGCCGCACGTCTCGGCCCCCGTGAAGGACAAGAGCCTCTCGCTCGCTCCCGTCGTCGCGCCGCGCATCGACGTGCCGGTGAAGGACAAGGCCCTCACGCTCGGGACGGTCACGACCCCCAATATCCATCTTCCGGTCAAGGACGTCTCGGTTCCGCTCGGCGCGGTTCCTGTCCCGTCCGTCGATCTCACGGTGAAGCAGCTTCCGCACAAGCCGGTCATCGCGCTCACCGTGCCGCAGGTGAAGCTCGCGCTGCCTCCCGTCGTCCCCATGACCAAGGTGCGCAGCACGCAGACGAAGGTCTTCTTCAAGGTCGGGCGCGAAAGCTCGAGGAACATCTATGTGCGCGGCGGCAATGCCTATGTCACGATCGTGAGCCCCATCCAGCAATGCGTTCCGCTCGAGGTGAGCGTCGAGACCGGGCCGGAGCTGAGCTGCCGCCCGCAGGCCAAGCAGCGCCAGTGCTTCGAGCGCTCCTCGCTGCGCAAGTTCGGGCCGGGCGACAAGATCGTGGCCTTCGCGAACGGCGAGCGCGTCGTCCACGCGGTGTGCGTCGACGACACGGGCAGCGAGCACCCCGCCTCGCGGATCGACAAGTCCGAGCGCGTGGCGAGCGACTTCGCGGGCGAGCTCTATCGCTGCGTCGCGGGCACGCGCCTCAAGGTCAAGGTGGGCGAGGCAACGCCGACGGGAGCCGATTTCTCGCGTTCGGAAGGCTTCGTCTGCGCCAAGGGCGAGGCGCTCTATCACGATCCCAAGCCCATGGAGCTCGCGGGCGCCACCATGCTCGCCGGGGCGACCAGCATCTGCTTCGACGGCGGGGTCGGCGACGGCTACTGAGCCTCAGTGCTCACGTGCCCTCGTCGAGGAGCGAGAGCTGCGTCTCCCGCTTGCCGAGACGATCCGTGAGCGGAATGGGATAGTCGCCCGTGAAGCAGGCGTCGCAGAACTGCGGACGCTCCGAGTTGCGCGCGGGCTCGCCCATGGCCCGGTAGAGGCCGTCGATCGTCACGAAAGCAAGGCTGTCGACACCCAGGCGGCGGCGCATCTCCTCGAGCGAAAAGCGCGAGGCCATGAGCTCGGCATCCTCGGGCGTGTCGACGCCATAGTAGCAGGACTTGATCGTGGGCGGGCTCGCGACGCGCATGTGCACCTCGCGCGCGCCGGCCTCGCGCACCATGTTCACGATCTTGAGCGAGGTCGTTCCGCGCACGATGGAATCGTCGACGAGCGCGATGCGCTTGCCGCGCAGGACGTGGCGGTTCGCATTGTGCTTCAGCTTGACGCCGAAATGGCGGATCTGGTCGGTCGGCTCGATGAAGGTGCGCCCGACATAGTGGTTGCGGATGATGCCGAGGTCGAAGGGCACTCCCAGTCCCTCGGCGAAGCCGAGCGCCGCCGGAACGCCCGAGTCCGGCACAGGGATGACGAGGTCGATGTCGGCCGGCGCCTCGCGGGCGAGCTCGCGGCCGATGCGCTTGCGGGCCTCGTAGACGCTCATGCCCTCCACGAGGCTGTCGGGCCGCGCGAAGTAGACATATTCGAAGATGCAGAAGCGCCTGGGCGCGGGCGCGAAGGGAAAGAGCGAACGCATGCCCTCGCGCGTGACGAGCACCATCTCGCCAGGCGCCACGTCCCGCACGAACTCCGCGCCGATGATGTCGAGCGCGCAGGTCTCCGAGGCGAGGATCGTCGCGCCGTCGAGCGAGCCGATGATGAGCGGCCGCACGCCCAGAGGGTCGCGAATGCCCATCATCAGATCGGGCGTCAGCAGCACGAGCGAGTAGGCGCCCTCGACATGGCGCAGCGCATCCGCGAAGCAGTCCGCGAACGTACGAAACCGGCTCGTCGCCACGAGGTGGATCATCACCTCCGTGTCGGAGGTCGACTGGAAGATCGCGCCGCGCGTCACGAGCTCGCGGCGCAGCGTCGCCGCATTGGTGAGGTTGCCGTTATGCGCGACCGCGAGCCCGCCGAGCGAGATCTCGGCGAAGAGCGGCTGCACGTTGCGCATGATGGTGTCGCCGGCGGTCGCGTAGCGGACATGGCCGATCGCGACGTCCCCCTTGAGCCGCGAGATCACCTGCTCCTGGTTGAAATGGTCGCCGACGAGGCCGAGGCGGCGCTCGGCGCAGAACTGGCGCGCCTCATCGTCGAAGGAGACGATGCCGGCCGCCTCCTGGCCGCGATGCTGGAGGGCGTGGAGCCCCAGCGCCGTGAGCGTCGCCGCCTCGCGGTGCCCGAAGATGCCGAAAACGCCGCACTCCTCGTGGAAGCGGTCGTCGCGGAATCCGTCCAAGCCTTCGCCCAATCCAGCCATCTCCAGACGTCCTCCGGAGCAGCAGGCCCCGCTTGAGATCGCATCCGATCCCGCGCGGGCGACAGGAGCTGCTCCCGCAATTCCAAATCTAGGCCGTCTCGACGGCGAATGTGCACCGCCGCGCGAAGAAATCCACCCCCTCGCGCTCAAGGGTCGCGGGTCGTCTCCAAAAGCTGGTCGATCGCGCGCCGGTCACTGCGGGAATAGCCGGCCTCGTCCTCGTCGGCGGCCTGCGGATTGGGCTGGGGAGAAGGGGCCGCGGTCGCGCTCGCCGGCGTCGGAGCGGCGGCCTTCGCCTTGGCCGGAGTCGCGGCCGTCTTGGCCTTGGTCGACCGCTTCGCCTCCTTCTTGTCGGCGCCCACATGGGAGGCGAGCGTCTCGATCGTCGGCACGAGCGAGGTCACGAGCGGCATGAGCTTCGAGCCCTTCGCCCAGCGCGGCGTCTCGCCCTGCAGAGCCCAGCTATAGAACCAGAAGAGGATCGCGAGCATGGCGAGCCCGCGGCCGAGGCCGAAGGTGAAGCCGAGCGTGCGGCCGAAGGGACCGGGGCTTTCGATGTTCCAGCCCGACGTCGCGCGGCCCGCGACATAGGAGAAAAAGAGCAGCCCCGCGACGAAGATCGCGACGCCGACGGCGATGTCGCCCATGAAACCGGGCACGACCTTGGCGACGGTCGGCGCGACGCGCGGCACGAGCAGCACGGTGAAGACGAGGGCGCCGATCCAGGCGAACAGGGCCGCCATCTCGCGCCATATGCCGCGCATGAGCGCGCAGAGCCCCGAGACGAGGAGAACGGCGAGGATGATCCAGTCGGCGAGGTTCACGCGAGACTCCGCGCTGCCGGCTCGCCGCGAACGGCATCGATCGGGGCGCTCTCTTCGCGCACGAGATCGACGAGCTCGCTCACATGGCCAAGCGATCGCATACTCAACGCTCCGACACTCTTGACGCGCGGCGGGCTCGACGCCTGTCCGGCCTCGCCGGAGGACGCCAGCCAGGCCTGGCGGAAGCCGAGCTTGCGTGCCTCGCCGAGCCGGGCCTCCGTCTGCGCCACGGGCCGAATCAGCCCCGAAAGGCTGATTTCGCCGAATACTACCGCATCGGCGGGCAGGGCAAGGCCGTAAAGCGAGGAGACGAGCGCCGCGGCCGCCGCCGCGTCGGCGGCCGGCTCGCCGATCCTGAGGCCTCCCGCGACGTTGAGGTACACGTCGTGCCCGGTGAGGCTGAGCCCGCAATGGGTGTCGAGAACGGCGAGGATCATGGCGAGGCGGCCCGAATCCCATCCGACGACGGCGCGGCGCGGCGTGCCGAAGCTCGTAGGCGCCACGAGGGCCTGCAGCTCCACGAGGACGGGCCGCGTGCCCTCGATGCCCGCGAAGACGCTGACGCCCGCCGCGCGCCCCGAGCGGTCGCCGAGGAAGAGCGCCGAAGGATTGGCGACCTCCTTGAGGCCCGCGCCGGTCATCTCGAAGACGCCGATCTCGTCGGTGGGGCCGAAGCGGTTCTTCACCCCGCGCAGGATGCGGAAATGATGGCTCCGGTCGCCTTCGAAATAGAGGACGGCGTCCACCATGTGCTCGACCACGCGCGGACCGGCGATCTGGCCGTCCTTGGTGACGTGGCCGACGAGGAGCACCGCCACGTTGCGCCGCTTGGCGAAGGCGACGAGCTCCTGGGCGCTCGCGCGCACCTGCGCGACCGTGCCCGGCGCGCTGTCGAGCGCGTCGAGCCACATGGTCTGGATCGAGTCGATGACGACGATCGAGGGGGCGCTGCCGGCCGTCGCGCGCTCGAGCGTGGGCAGAATGTCCTTGAGCGCGGAGGCCGCCGCGAGCTGCACCGGCGCTTCGGCGAGGCCGAGGCGCGATGCCCGCAGGCGGAGCTGCTCGATGCCTTCCTCCCCGGAAATGTAGAGCGCCTGGGCTCCGGAGGCGGCGACGGATGCGCAAATCTGGAGGAGGATCGTCGACTTGCCGATGCCCGGATCGCCGCCCACGAGCAGCGCCGATCCCGGCACGAGCCCGCCCCCGCAGACGCGGTCGAACTCCTCGACGCCGGTGCGTATCCGGGGCGGAGCGTCCGTCTCGCCCTTGAGCCCGACGAGCTCGATCGCCTTGCCGCGCGTGCCGCGCGAAACGCCCTTGCCGAGCGGGGGCGCCTCGGCGGCGGCTTCCTCCACGAGCGAGTTCCAGGCGCCGCACGCCTCGCAGCGGCCGGTCCATTTCGCGGCGGCCGCGCCGCATTGCTGGCAGACATAGCTCGGAACGCCTCGGCCCATGCGCGCACTCATGCCAGATTCAGGGGGCGAAGGGCAGGGGGGCGTCGACGGTCCGCGCGCGCTCGGTGTTTCGATGCCGCTCCCGGCGCGAGAGGGATCCTGCTGCCGACCCTTCGAGGCTCCGGCCTTCGCTTCCGAAGGCCGGAGCGCCTCAGGGTGACGCCTTACCTTTCTGCAGAACGATCGTCATGGTGAGGTGCCGGTCTTTCCAGCTCCGCTGGACAGACCGGCCTCGAACCATGGGCCAAGCTCACGGCTCACGTCTTCAGAATATCCATCTGGATCGGGCCTTCGGCGCGGCCGTGGATGAACTGCTCGACATAGGGATTGCCCGAATGGTCGATGTCGCCGACGGCGCCCTCCCAGATGATCCGCCCACGGTAGATCATCGCGATCCGGTCGGCGATCTTGCGGGCCGAGGCCATGTCGTGGGTGATCGAGACGGCGGTCGCGCCGAGATCCTTCACGCGCTCGACGATGAGCTCGTTGATGACGTCGGACATGATGGGGTCGAGGCCGGTCGTCGGCTCGTCAAAGAAGAGGACGTCGGGATGGCTCGCGATGGCGCGGGCGAGGCCGACGCGCTTCTGCATGCCGCCCGAAAGCTCGGCCGGCATGAGCTTGGCGACCTCGGGCCCGAGGCCGACCTGCGCGAGCGTGTCGATCGCCACCTCGCGCGCCTCGCGGCGGTTCTTGCCCTGGCCCTGGATGAGGCCGAAGGCGACGTTCTCCCAGACGGGCAGGCTGTCGAAGAGCGCGGCGCCCTGGAAGAGCATGCCGAACTTCTTCATCACGCCCTCGCGCGCGCGCCCCGCGATGCGCGTCGTCTCCTTGCCGTCGATGTGGATCGAGCCCGCATCGGGAACGAGGATGCCGAGGATGCATTTCAGCATCACGGACTTGCCCGTGCCCGAGCCGCCGATCACGACGAGCGACTGGCCCTCGTCGATGGAGAGGTCGATGCCGTCGAGCACGTGCTTGGCGCCGAAGCTCTTGCGCACGCCTTTCAGGACGATCTTCTGCTTTCCGTGCCCGCTCGCCGCTGCCATGTCCTACCTCACGAGAAGACGAGCGAGGTGAGGAGATAGTTCGAGGCGAGAATGAGCACGGCGGAGGAGACGACCGCATAGGTCGTCGCGGCGCCGACGCCCTGCGCGCCCCCGCGGCTGAAGAAGCCGTGATAGCAGCCCATCAGCGCGATGATGAAGCCGAAGGCCGCGGCCTTCCAGAGCCCGGAGGACACGTCGTCGGCCTCCATGAAGTCGAGCGTGTTCTTGAGGTAGCTGCCGCCGTTGAAGCCGAGCGACTGCGTCGAGACCAGGAAGCCGCCCATCACGCCGATGATGTCGGCGACGAGGACGAGCAGGGGCAGCACGATCACCGCCGCGAGGATGCGCGGCACGATGAGGTACTTGTACGGATTGGTCGACAGCGTGGTCAGGGCGTCGATCTGCTCGGTGACGCGCATCGTCCCGAGCTCGGCCGCGATCGCGGAGCTCACGCGTCCCGCCACCATGAGGCCGGCCAGGACGGGGCCGAGCTCGCGCGTGATGCCGAGCACGACGATGGTCGGCACGATGCTCTCGGCGTTGAAGCGCGAGCCGCCGATATAGATCTGCAGCGCCAGCACCGCGCCCGTGAAGACCGCCGTGAGGCCGACGACCGGCAGGGAGTAGTAGCCGATCGTCATCGTCTGCTGGAGGAGGTTGCGCAGGAAGAAGGGCGCCTGGACGCACGACAGGACGCTCTTCGCGGCGAAGCGCGAGAAACGCCCGATCTCGCCGAGCATGCCGAGCGCAAAGCGCCCGATGATCGCCAGAAAGTTGAGCTGCATGCCCCCTCGCCCGAAACGGGGTCGCCCCCGAGCAGTGCCGGAACCGCGGCTCAAGCGCCGTCCCGGGCGTCGTCACTTGTAAACCTTGAGAAGCCGTCCTCCAAGCCTCGCCAAGAGTTCGTAAGAAATGGTTCCCGCCCGGGCGGCAAGCGCGTCGACCGAGACGGCGTCCCCGAAGAGCTCCGCTTCGTCGCCCTCGCGGACCGCATCCGGCTCCGCCGACGAGATGTCGAGCGCCAGGCTGTCCATCGAGACGCGTCCCGCATAGGGCGCGAGGATGCCGCCGACATGGGCGACGCCGCAGCCCGAAAGCGACCGTAATATTCCGTCCGCATAGCCGGCCGAGACGGTCGCGATGCGCCGGGGGCCGTCCGCGCGGGACGTGGCGCCGTAGCCGACGCCTTCGCCCGGCGGAACCTCCTTCACCTGCAGCACGCGGGCATGGAGCCGCGCGACCGTGCGCAGGGCGCCGCGCGCGCCGGCCGCGCCGCCATAGAGCGCGATGCCGGGCCGCACGAGGTCGAAGTGGAAGGCGGGTCCGAGGACTATGCCGCCCGAATTGGCGAGGCTGCGCCGCGCGTGCGGCAAGACGTCGCCGAGCCCCGCGAGCCGCGCGCGCTGCGCGGCGTTCTGGGGGTGGGCGGGCTCGTCGGCGCAGGCGAGGTGGCTCATCAGAAGCGTCACGCGCATGGCGGCTTCGGCGGGCAGCGCCGCGAGGAAAGCCCTGGCCTCGTCGCGCGCGAGGCCCAGCCGGTTCATCCCGGTCTCGACCTGGAGCGCGGCCGCGAGCGGGGGAGCCTCGGCCCAGGCCCGCGCCTCGCCGGCCGTGTTGAGGACCGGCACCAGCGCGCCGGCGCAATAGTCTTCGCGGCGCTCGCCGAGAAAGCCGTTGAGGACGAAGATCTCGGGCACCGGCCCGGCGATGCGGCGCAGCGCGAGCCCCTCGTCGAGATGGGCGACGAAGAAGGTGCGGCAGCCGGCCTTCAGCAAGGCCCGGGCGCAGGGCTCGAGCCCAAGCCCATAGGCGTCCGCCTTGACGACCGCCGAGCAGACCGCCTGGGCCGCCTCGGAGGCGAGCGTCCGCCAGTTCGCGGCGAGCGCCGCGAGGTCGACCTCGAGCCGCGGTCCGTGCCCCGTCCGCGAAGTCGCTGGCCGGTCGTTCGGGAGGGCGTCGCACCTTTCGACGGGCATGCCGTCTCCTCGTTCGCTGAGCCCGGAGACTCAAGGCCGGAGCCGGCAAGTTTAAGGCATAGGCCTTCAGAAGCCGTGAAGGCGGGCAGGGTGGAGCAGCGGGTCGATTCGATCGGTCCGGAAGCCGTCCGCTTGCAACGCCCCCGATCGAGTCGGCGGGCGTCGCAAGCGGAAGGATCGCGACGCCCATTGTCGTCTTCTAACAAGCCGACCGACTGCCGGCCGGGGCAGACGGTAGACTTGGCGCAGCGAATCGCGCGGCGGGAGGCGGAAATGGATGCGGCGGGGGAGCTTCTCGCGCTCGGGGCAGGCGGGGGCTTTCGCACGCTTCTCGCCGATCCGCCCTGGCGGTTCCAGAACAAGACCGGAAAGGTCGCGCCCGAGCACCGCCGCCTCAGCCGCTACGCCACCATGAGCCGCGAGGAGATCGCGGCCTTGCCAGTGACCGCGCTCGCGGACGAGCCGGCCCATCTCTATCTCTGGGTGCCCAACGCGCTGCTTCCCGACGGCCTCGCCGTGATGGCGGCCTGGGGCTTCGCCTACAAATCGAACCTCGTCTGGCACAAGGTGCGCAAGGACGGCGGCTCGGACGGGCGCGGCGTCGGGTTCTACTTCCGCAACGTGACCGAGCTGCTCCTTTTCGGGGTGCGGGGGCGCAACGCCCGCACGCTGGCGGCCGGCCGGCGGCAGGTCAATTTCATCGCCGCGCGCAAGCGCGAGCATTCGCGGAAGCCCGACGAGCAATACGCGCTCATCGAGGCGTGCTCTCCCGGCCCCTATCTCGAGCTTTTCGCGCGCGGCGTGCGGCCGGGCTGGACGAGCTGGGGCGCCGAGGCCGACGGGAGCTATCGCCCGGGCTGGGCGACCTATGCGCACCATTCGCAGGCCGTCGCCCGTTGAGGCGCTGGACAGAAGGCGCGCCGCCCGCCAGTTTCGGGTCCCCGCCATGAGGAGACCCGCCATGCGCCACATCCTGCGTGCCGCCTTGCCCATTCTCGCCGCTGCCTGCCTTCCGGCCCTCGCGTCGGCGCAGGCCGTCGCGCCCGTGGCGACCGAGGCGCCGGCCGGCGCCTACGAGGTCGACCTCAGCCATGCGAGCCTCATCTTCCGGGTCGACCATCTCGGCCTCTCGATGTACACGGCGCGCTTCACGCGCTTCACGGCGGCGCTCGCTTTCGATCCCGCCAGGCCGGAAGCCTCGAGCGTCACCGTGACGGTCGATCCGAACTCGCTCCAGACCGACTTCCCGACGCCGGACAAGCTCGATTTCGACGCCATGCTGCGCGGGCCCAAATGGCTGGACGCGGCACAGTTTCCCGAGATGACCTACCGTTCGACCCGCGTCGAGCTGACTGGTCCCAACACCGCGCGCATCGTCGGCGACCTCACCTTGCACGGCGCGACGCACGAGGTCGTGCTCGACGCCAGGTTCAACGGCGGCTATGCGGGCCATGCCATGGAGCCCAATGCGCGCATCGGGTTCTCGGCGCGCGGCGTTCTCAATCGCTCTGACTACGGCATCGCCTACGGCATTCCCCAGCCGGGATCGAAGATGGGCGTCGGCGACGAGGTAGAGGTCCTCATCGAGGCTGAATTCACCGGGCCGCCGACGCCCCAGGCCTCGCCCACGCCCTAGCGCGGCGATACCGCGCGGGCGCTGCCCCCTGCCGGGGAGGCCTATTCGTATCGCTCGGGCAGGTGGTCGTCGGGGATGTAGTCCCCGAAGCGCGTGATCTCGCTGTCGTAGCGCAGGCGCACGACGCCGGTCGGACCGTGCCGCTGCTTGCCGATGATAAGCTCGGCGAGACCGGCCGCCTTCTCGAGCTGAGCCTTCCATTCCTCGTACTTGTCGAGCGGCCCGTCGGGGCTCGGCTCGGCAAGCTTGAGGTAGTACTCCTCGCGAAAGACGAAGAGGACGATGTCCGCGTCCTGCTCGATCGAGCCCGATTCCCGAAGATCGGCGAGCTGGGGACGCTTGTCGGGCCGGCTCTCGACCTGGCGGGAGAGCTGGGCGAGCGCGATGACCGGAATATTGAGCTCCTTGGCGAGTGCCTTGAGGGTCTGTGTGACCTCGCTCACCTCCTGCACGCGGTTGTCGTAGCGCTTGGCCGAGCCCGCGGTGATGAGCTGGAGGTAGTCGATCACCATGAGATCGAGCCCCACGAGCTGCTTCTGGCGGCGCGCCCGCGCGGCGAGCGTGCCGATGGAGATACCGCCGGTGTCGTCGATGTGGAGCGGGATGTCGTCGATCGTCTGCACCGCCATGGCGACTCGGCGATATTCCTCCTCGTCGAAATCGCCGAGGCGCAGCCGCGAGGAGGCGACGCCCGATTCCTCGGCGAGGAGGCGCATGGCGAGCTGCTCGGCCGACATTTCGAGCGAGAAGAAGCCCACCCGGCCGCCGAGACCCTTGGCGACGGCGTCCTCGCCCCCTTGGGCGCGAAAGCCCTTCGCGATGTTGAACGCGATGTTCGAGGCGAGCGCGGACTTGCCCATGCCCGGCCGGCCCGCGACGATGATGAGATCCGAGGGCTGAAGGCCGCCGAGCCGGTGATCGAGATCGACGAGGCCGGTCGAGAGTCCCGAGAGATGCCCGTCGCGGCTGTAGGCCTGCTCGGCCATCTCCTTGGCGCGGTTGACCGCGACGCCAAAGCTTTGGAAGCCGCCCTGCGCGCGGCCCGTCTGCGACAGGCGGAAGAGCTTCTCCTCCGTCTCGTCGATGAGCTTCTCCGGCGGGCGGTCGATGTCCGCGTCGTAGGCTTCCGCGGCCAGCTCCTCGCCGATGCCGATGAGGTTGCGCCGCACCGCGAGGTCGTTGACGATGCGCGCATAGTCGAGCGCGAGATAGGCCGAGGTGGAGGCTGCGGCGAGCGTCACGAGATAGTCCGTGCCGCCGAGCTCGGCGAGCCCCTCGTCGCGCGTGAGGAACGGCGCGACGGTCAGCGGCGTCGCCACGTGGCCCTTGCGGACGAGGTCCTCGATCGCCTTGTAGATGCGCCCGTGCAGCGCCTCGCAGAAGTGCTCAGGGCTCAGAAGGTCGGCGACGCGGAAATAGGCCTCGTTGTCGACGAGCAGCGCGCCGAGGAGAACCTGCTCGGCCTCGATGGACTGCGGCCGCTCCTTGTAGGTGAGCCCGCCCGCGCCCACGCCCGAAGGTGGGGCCCCGAGGCCCGCCCCCTCGGACTTCGCGTTTCCTCCGTGGGCGGTATTTCCACCCTTTTTCGTATCGCCGTCCGCCATGGGCCGAGACCTTACGCCCCTCGCCGCGAGGCACAAAGCGGAAAGCGAATCAGTCTAACAGGAATTTTTCGAGGCGGGCGCTATGTTCGTCCGTATGCACCGAATGCCGGCCGTTGCGCATCAATGGCTTGGCGAACGGATCAATGGCTTAGCCCCGCGAGCGAAACGCGACGCACCCGGTGCGTCAAGCGCGAAACGCAAAGAGCCGCACGGGGTGCGGCTCCTTGTAGGCTCGATGCGGCAGGGATCAGGCGCTCGCCGAATCGGGCTCCGCGTCGCCGGCTTCGCTCTCGCCTTCGCCTTCGCCGTCCTCCTCGGCAGGGCCCGCGCCCTCCTCGAAGACCGCTTCGGCCTCGAGCGCCGCGTCCTCGTCCTCCTCGCCGGGCGCGAGCAGCACGTTCTCGCCGCGCGCCTGGCGCTCGGCCTCGTCGCCCGAGCGCGCGACGTTGAGCGTCACGGTCACGGCGACCTCGGCATGCAGGCTGATGCGCACCTGGTGGAGGCCCAGGACCTTGATCGGACGGTCGAGGCGCACCTGGCCGCGCGCGATCGAGATGCCGTCGGCCTCCGCGGCCTCGACGACGTCGCGGGCGCTGACCGAGCCGTAGAGCTGGCCGGTCTCGCCCGCCTGGCGGATGAGGACGAAGCTCTTGCCGTCGATCTCCTTGCCGACGGACTCGGCTTCCTGCCGGCGCTCGAGGTTGCGCGCCTCGAGCTCCTTGCGCATGCCGTCGAAGCGCGCCTTGTTGTCCTTCGTGGCGCGCAGAGCCTTCTTCTGGGGCAGGAGGAAGTTGCGCGCATAGCCGTCGCGCACCTTCACCACGTCGCCCATCTGGCCGAGATGCTCGACCCGCTCGAGCAGGATGATCTCCATCGCGCTCTCCCTCAGTCGAGCTTGTAGGGCAGGAGCGCGAGATAGCGGGCGCGCTTGATGGCGCGCGCGAGCTCGCGCTGCTTCTTGGCGGAGACCGCCGTGATGCGGCTCGGCACGATCTTGCCGCGCTCCGAGATGAAGCGCTGCAGAAGGCGGATGTCCTTGTAGTCGATCTTCGGCGCGTTGGCGCCGGAGAAGGGGCAGGTCTTCCGGCGCCGGAAGAAGGGGCGGCGCACGGGCACTTGCGGAATCTTGTCGGCCATGTCTCTGCGCTCCCTCGCTCAGGCGTCGGTGCGGGCTTCGCGCGGACGGTCCCCGCGCGGCGGGCGGTCGCCCCGGTCTCTGTCGCCGCGGTCCCGATCGCCTCTGTCCCGGTCGCCCCGGTCGCGGTCGCGGAAGCCGCCGCGCCGGTCGCCGCGGTCGCCGCGATCCCGATCGTCCCGGTCGCGGCCGCGGTTCTGGAGCATCGCGGAAGCGCCTTCCTCGTGGGCATCCACCCGCACCGTGAGGTAGCGCAGGATGTCCTCGTGGAGGCTGAGCTGGCGCTCGAGCTCGGCCACGGCCGGCGCGGGCGCGTCGAGGTCCATCAGGATGTAATGGCCCTTGCGGTTCTTCCGGATGCGGTAGGTGAGGGGCTTGAGGCCCCAATATTCGATGCGGCCGACCTTGCCGCCGCCGGTCGCGATCAGCTCCTTGAATTGAGCGATGAGCTGGTCGACCTGGGTTTGCGCGATCTCTTGGCGCGCAATGAAGACGTGCTCGTAGAGCGCCATCCGACACCTTCGCCTTCGCGTCCCGCCTGAGGGACGCCGTGCTTCGGCGGGGCCCGCCTCTTGCCGGCCCCTTCACCTTGCCCCAGAGCCCTGCGGCACCCGGCCTCCTCCCAAAGCAGGGAAGAGGCGGATGGTGGATCGCCGGGACGGACGGACGCGGCGGATGGCGCGCCGTCGAACCGCCGGCCGAGAGGCAGGCGGCGCCCGGGACCGCGAGGCCCGTTGACGGGGAGGCGGCTTCTTACACGAGCGCGGGGCCTTTGAAAAGGCCCGCGCGGTCAGGCGAAGGCCTCGTCGAGGAAGTCGCGCCTCGCCATGGGCTCGAGATGCTTGCGCGCGAGAAGCTCGGCGCCCGTCCAGCCGAGATTGCCGTGCTGGAGGAGGCCGTAGCGCGTCGACGCCGGATCGGCGAAGCGGCGCATGCCCGGCATGTTGAGCCAGACGCGCAGGAGGTGGCGCTTCTGCGAGAGGTCGGGCGCCTCCGCATCGTAGCCCGCCCGCCCATGGAGCACGGTGTAGTTGCTCGCGAAATAGAGATCGCCCGGACGCAGGGGGAAGGCGATCTGGGTGCGTTCGGCGGCCTCGTCGAAGAAGTCGAAGAGGACGGTCTCGGCATTGGTCAGCTCGCGCTTCTGACGGGCGAAGGCGCCGAGAATCCAGGCGCGGTTGTAGCGGCAGCTCAGCTGGCCGTCCGCATAGCTGAAGATCGGGATGCTCATCTCCGTGATCGGATTTTCGTCGGGCCTGCTCTCGCCGCGCCGGTCCCAGGGGAAGCCCTCGTAGAGCATGGGCAGCAGCTCGGCATGCTCCTTGAGGAAGGCGTTGTAGACGGCGCCCGAGCTGCCGAGCGTCGTCCAGGGGTCGCTGTCCGCCTGGCGCACGCAAAGGAGGCCGACGACGTCGGCGAGGTCGACGTGGAGCCCGGCCTTGTAGCGGCTGCCATAGGCGCGCACGAGCGGCGAGGGCTTCTGTCCGCGGTCCCAGACGTCCGCGACGAGGGCGGCGCGCGAATCCTGGCTCACGCAGGTGCCGAGCTGGAGCGAGAGGCCCCAATAGGCGAGGCGGATCTCATCGATCGAGAGCTCCTCCAGCGGAAAGCCGTGGAGGACGACAAAGCCCCGCCCGTCGCGCACATCGCTGCGGATGCGCGCGACGAGGCCCTTGAGCGCGTCGTCGAGCGGAAAGTCCTCGGCGCGCATCTGATGGAGCCACAGCCCCTTGGACTGGACTGTCTTCATGCCGGCGAGGAGGGCGGCGCGTTCGGCCTCGCCGAGCGTCACCTGCCAGCTTGAATCGTTCTCGAGCTCGGCCCCGGTCCAGACCGAAGGGCCCGTCACGGGCTCCATGCGCATTTCGGACATGTTCGTTTCCTTCCCGGCTTGTCGGATCGGCGCATTCGGGCCCGCCGTCCGCGATCGCCCTCGATTCCTATCGGATATGACCGGGTCCAGGAAAGAGGGTAGTCGACACAATGGCTTGGAGCGCCTCATGCCTCAAGCATGACGCGCTCGGCCTTCGGGTCGAGGTGCCTGCGCGCGAGTATCTCCCGGCCCGTCCAGCCGAGATTGCCGTGCCGCATGAGCCCGAAGCGCACCGTGTCCTCGTCGGCGAAGGAACGCATGCCGGGCATGTTGAGCCAGATGCGGAGCATGTGGCGCTTCTCGGCGAGGTCGCGCGTCTCCTCGGCGTATTCGGCGCGGCCGTGCAGCACCGTGTAGTTGCTCGCGAAATAGAGCTGGCCCGGACGAAGCTCCACCACGAGGCGGTTGCGGTCCGCGAAGGCGTCGAAGGTGTCGAAGACGACGGTCTCCTCGTTGGTCGGCTTGCGTCCGGCGCGCTCGAAGGGACCCGTCATCCAGGGCCGGTTGTAGCGGCAGCTGAGCTGGCCGCCGGCATAGCTGAAGACGGGAATCCTGCGTCCCGACGTCGCCTCCTCCGTGGGCTTGTTCTCGTTGAAGCGGTCCCAGACGAAGCCCTCGTAGAGGGCCGGAAGCAGCTCGGGGCGCTCGCGCAGGAAATCGTTGTAGACGGCCGCCGAGCTCGCGAGCGTCGTCGGCGCGCCCGAGGCCGCCTGGCGCACGCAGAGAAGGCCCACCACGTCCGCGAGGTCGACGTGAAGCGGCGCGCGCCGCTTGGTGCCGTAGACGCGCTTCAACGGCGTCTTGATCGTGCCGCGATCCCATACGTCGGCGACGAGCGCGGCGCGCGCGTCCTGGCTGAGGCAGGTGCCGAGCTGGAGCGCGAGGCCCCAATACATCAGACGGATCTCGTCGACGGAAAGCTCCTCGACGGGAAAGCCGTCGAGCACGATGAAGCCGCGTCCGTCCCGCACGTCGGACCGGATGCGCCCGACGAGATCCTTCAGCGCCGCGTCGACCGGGAAGTCGGCCGCGCTCATCTGGGGCAGCCAGAGGCCGCGCTCCTGGACGACGGCGAGGCCCGCGAGCAGCGATGCGCGCTGCTCCTCGCCGATGGCGACGCGCCAGGAGGTGTCCGCGGCGAGATCGGCGCCCGTCCAGGCGCTGGCGTCGCGCACGGGCTCACGCAGGATCTCCGGCATTGGCGTTCCCTCTCGAGTTTCTTGTGCGCCGGCATTCGG
The DNA here is from genome assembly GCA_024236075.1 of Alphaproteobacteria bacterium. Classification (GTDB taxonomy): domain Bacteria; phylum Pseudomonadota; class Alphaproteobacteria; order JACAEB01; family JACAEB01; genus JACAEB01. Next base: position 51,953 of record JACKLE010000003.1, read on the forward strand.
GCCGCCGGCTGACGTAACGGCAATCCTAGCGGATCTGACCGCGTTCAGGCGAGGGGCGAGGCGCCGGCTCGACTTGACAGGGCCGGCGGGGCGCTCATGGATGGCGCCCACGATCTTCGCATTCCTGCCCCAGGAGCGATCCCCATGACGCTAGCTTTCACCTTTCCCGGCCAGGGCTCGCAGGCCGTCGGCATGGGCCGCGCCCTCGCGGAAGCCTTCGGCGAGGCGCGCGACGTCTTCGAGCGCGTCGACGACGCCCTCAAGCAGAAGCTCGCGAGGCTCATGTGGGAGGGGCCCGAGGCCGAGCTCACGCTGACCGAGAACGCCCAGCCCGCGATCATGGCGGTGAGCGCCGCGATCCTCGCCGTTCTCGAGGGGCAGGCCGGCTACGCGCCGGAAAGGCATCTGCGCTTCGTAGCCGGACATTCCTTGGGCGAATATTCCGCCCTCGTTGCGGCGAAGGCGCTGGCGCTCGAGGATGCCGCCCGGCTCCTGAAGCGCCGGGGCCAGGCGATGCAGAGGGCGGTCGCGCCCGGCGAGGGCGCGATGGCGGCGCTTCTCGGCATCGACCTCGAGGCCGTCGAGGCGAAGGTCGTGGGCGAGGGCGTCGCCATCGCCAACGACAATGCGCCCGGCCAGGTGGTGATCTCCGGCGCGGCCGCGGCCGTCGCGGCCGCCAACGAGCGAGCCAAGGCCGCCGGCGCCAAGAAGGCGGTGATGCTCCAGGTGAGCGCGCCCTTCCACTGTCCGCTGATGGAGCCCGCCGCGCGGGAGATGCGCGCGGCGCTCGCCGAGGTGACGCTCCGGCCTCTCGCCGTTCCGCTCGTCGCCAACGTCACGGCGCGGGAAGTCTCCGAGCCGTCCCGCGTCCGCGACCTCCTGGTCGAGCAGGTGACGGGGCGCGTGCGCTGGCGCGAGAGCGTCGCCTACATGGCCGGCGAGGGCGTCACCCGCCTCGCCGAGGTCGGCGCGGGCAGGGTGCTCGCCACCATGGCCAAGCGCATCGTCAAGGATGTCGAACTCGTCAACATCGAAAGCCCGGCCGACATCGACGCCTTCGCGAAGACGCTCTGATGACGGATGAACGGACCCGGCGCGAGGCGGCCCGCGAGGCCTTCTCCTTTCAGGTGAAGGCCTGCGCCGAGCTCGACGCGCCGTTCACCGGCGCGGTGTGCGCGGCCCTCATCCGCGCGCTCGACGGCGAGGGCGAGATCGCGCGGATCGTCGACGGCTTCGAGCTCGAGCCTCTGGCGGCGGCGCTCTCGCTGCGCCTTTGCGGGGCGCTGCATTTTCTCGCGCGGCGCGGCGACGTGCCGGCTCTCGCCGGGCTCTATGCGCAGGCCGGGGCGGCGCCCGATCCCGCGGCGCTCGATGCCGCCGTCGCGGAGGCGGCGAGGCGCTTCCCGAAGGTCTTCGCGGACTATGTCGGCCGCGCGGTACAGACCAACGAGGTGATGCGCTCGAGCGCGCTCGCGCCGGGCTACCTCGCCACCCACGCGGTCCATCCCTTGCCGCTGCGATGCCTCGAGATCGGCGCTTCGGCGGGCCTCAATCTCGCCTGGGACCGGTATCGCTACAGCTTCGGCGGCGCGAGCTGGGGCCGACCGGAGAGCCCCCTCCATCTCGTGCCGAGATGGGAGGGGCCGCCGCCGCCCCTCGGGGACGCGACGGTCGCGGAGCGCGCCGGATGCGACCTCGCGCCGATGGATCTCGGCGACGCCGAGGAGCGGGCCCGCGCACGGTCCTATGTCTGGGCCGAGCAGGCCGAGCGCCTCGGGCGCTTCGACGCGGCGGCGGGGCTCGCGGCCCGAAGCGGCATCCGGGTCGAGAAGATCGACGCCGGCAAGTTTCTCGCCCGCGAGCTCGCGCGCCCGCGCGACGGGCAGCTCACCGTCGTTGCGCATTCGGTCGTCTATCAGTATCTGAGCCCCGAGACGCGCGAGGCGTTCCGCAGGGCGCTCGAAAGCGCGGGAGCGCGCGCCGACGCGCGGTCGCCTCTCGGCTGGCTGCGCCTTGAGCCCAATCCCGAGACCTTCGATTTCGAGGTGCGGCTCACGCTCTGGCCAGGAGGCGTCGACCGCCGCCTGGCCGTCGCCCACCCCCACGGCGCCTGGGTGCGCTGGGAAGGTCTCGCTCCATGAGCAGGCAAGAAAGGAAGCGGCCATGTTCGACCTGACCGGAAAATCCGCCCTCGTCACCGGGGCCACGGGAGGCATCGGCGCGGCCATCGCGGAGGCGCTTCATGCCGGCGGTGCCGATGTCGCGCTCTCCGGCACGCGCGCCGAGGCGCTGGAGGCGCTGCGCCAAAAGCTCGGCTCGCGGGCGCATGCGCTGCCCTGCAATCTCGGCGACCCGGCGGCCGTCGAGGCGCTTCCCAAGGCGGCCGAGGAGGCCATGGGCAAGGTCGACATCCTCGTGAACAATGCCGGCATCACGCGGGACAATCTCTTCCTGCGCATGAAGGACGAGGAATGGGACACGGTGATCGCCGTCGACCTCACGGCCGCCTTCAAGCTCGCGCGCGCGCTCCTCAAGGGCATGATGAAGCGCCGCTGGGGGCGCATCGTCTCCATCACCTCGGTCGTCGGCCACATGGGCAATCCGGGGCAGGGGAACTACGCGGCCGCCAAGGCGGGGCTCGCGGGCCTCACGCGCTCGCTCGCCGCCGAGGTCGCGAGCCGCAACATCACCGCGAACTGCATCGCTCCCGGCTTCATCGAGACGCCCATGACGGACGCCCTCAAGGAGGAGCAGCGCACCGCCCTCAAGGCCACCATTCCGGTCGGCCGCTTCGGGACGCCCGGCGACATCGCGGCGGCCGTGCGCTATCTCGCGAGCGAAGAGGCGGCCTACGTCACCGGCCAAACCCTTCACATCAATGGCGGAATGGCGATGCTTTGACGCGCTCCGAGGGCGTCGGCGACCGGCTAGTCGCGCCGAATAAAGTATGTTACGAGACGCGTCATCTCCGGGACTCATCCCGCTTTCCGGCCGACCTCGGCAAGCGTCCGCCCGGCGCGGGCGGGCTCAAAAGGGGTGCTCGGGCTAAGATCGGCGTGGGAGTCGAGCCCGATCCCCCCGGACTGTTCAGGACGACCATTCAAGGAAGGACTCATGATGAGTGACATTTCGGAGCGCGTGAAGAAGATCGTCATCGAGCATCTCGATGTGGAGGCCGACAAGGTCTCGGCGAACGCGAGCTTCATCGACGACCTCGGCTCGGACAGCCTGGACATCGTCGAGCTGGTCATGGCCTTCGAGGAAGAGTTCGGGGTCGAGATTCCCGACGAGGCGGCCGAAACCATTCAGACGGTCGGCGACGCCATCAAGTTCATCGAGCAGAACGCCTCGTCCTGACCCGGACCGCGTTGCGTACCGGACCATGACACGGCGGGTCGTCGTAACCGGAATGGGCATGGTCACGCCGCTCGCTTGCGGCGTCGAGGAGACGTGGTCGCGCCTCCTCGAGGGCATGTCCGGCGCGCGCCGCATCGAGAAGTTCGACGTCTCGGATCTGCCCGCCAAGATCGCCTGCAACGTTCCTCGCGGCGACGGCTCGAACGCCACCTTCAATGCCGACGACTGGATGGAGCCCAAGGAGCAGCGGCGGGTCGACGACTTCATCGTCTTCGCCATGGCCGCCGCCCAGCAGGCGGTTTTCGATTCGGGTTGGCAGCCCACGGACTATGAGGAGCAGTGCCGCACCGGCGTCCTCATCGGCTCCGGCATCGGCGGGCTTCCCGGCATCGAGGAGACGGCGATCCTGCTCCACGAGAAGGGCCCGAGGAAGGTCAGCCCCTTCTTCATCCCCGGCCGGCTCATCAATCTGTGCAGCGGCCACGTCTCCATCCGCTTCGGCTTTCGCGGGCCCAATCATGCCGTCGTCACGGCCTGCTCGACGGGCGCGCACGCGATCGGCGACGCGATGCGCCTCATCCGCTACGGCGATGCCGACGTGATGGTGGCCGGCGGGGCGGAGGCGGCCATCTCGCGCCTCGGCATGGCGGGCTTCGCGGCCTGCCGCGCGCTCTCCACGGGCTTCAACGACACGCCGCAGAAGGCCTCGCGCCCCTATGACAAGGACCGCGACGGCTTCGTGATGGGCGAGGGCGCGGGCGTCGTGGTGCTCGAGGAGCTCGAGCACGCGAAGCGGCGCGGCGCGAAGATCTACGCCGAGGTCACGGGCTACGGCCTCTCGGGCGACGCCTACCACATCACCGCGCCGTCCGAGGACGGCGACGGCGGCTTCCGTTCCATGAAGGCGGCGCTCGCCTCGGCCGGGCGCACGCCCTCCGAGATCGACTACGTCAACGCGCACGGCACCTCGACGCCGCTCGGCGACGAGATCGAGCTCGGCGCGGTCACGCGCCTCTTCGGCAATTCGGTGGGGCGCGTCTCCATGTCCTCGACGAAATCCTCCGTGGGCCATCTCCTGGGCGCGGCGGGGGCGGTCGAGGCGATCTTCTCGATCCTGGCGATCCGCGACGGCATCGCGCCGGCGACGCTCAATCTCGACAATCCCTCGGTCGAGACCGAAATCGACCTTGTGCCGCACCGGCCGAAGAAGCGCGACATCAGGGCCGCGCTGTCGAATTCGTTCGGGTTCGGCGGAACGAATGCCTCGCTCGTCGTCGAGCGGTACGAGAGCTGACGGGGCCGGCCGCGCCCTGACCCGGCGCGCGGCGAATGCCTGTACCGAGCCGGATCGTGCGGTGCGTGCTCAAGGGGGTGAAGGCCATGGCCGGATTCGTGCGTGTGACGATCGCCCTCGCCTTCATAGGTGTGGTGATCTGCGGCGCCGTCCTTGCCTACGGCAAGGTGCGCTTCGAGTCGCCGGGGCCCGCGACCGTCACGGGCGAGCCCACGGTGGTGCTCCTCGAGCGCGGCCTCGGCGTCCAGGCCATCGCGCGGCGCCTGAAGGACGCCGGGGTCATCACCAATTCGCGGCTCTTCTGGATCGGCACGCGGCTGCGCCGGGTCGACGGCGAGCTCAAGGCCGGCGAGTACGCGATCCCGTCGCGGGCCTCGATGCGCGAGATCGTCGCGATCCTGCGCGGCGGCCGCTCCATCCAGTATCCGCTGACCGTTCCGGAGGGGCTTTCGATCGCGCAGGTCCTCGACCTCGTCGCCGGACATGGGGCGCTCGCGGGCGAGGTCGGCGAGGCGCCTCCCGAGGGCAGCCTCCTTCCCGAGACCTACCTCGTGACGCGCGGGACGACACGCGCCGAGGTCGTCGCCCGCATGAGGAAGGCTTCGGACGAGGCCCTCGCGCGCCTGTGGGAGGGCCGCGCCGAGGGACTTCCGCTGAAATCCCCCGAGGAAGCGCTGATCCTCGCCTCCATCGTCGAGAAGGAGACCGGCGTCGCGTCCGAGCGCCCGCTCGTGGCCTCGGTCTTCGTCAATCGCTTGAACCGGGGCGTGTCGCTCCAGTCCGATCCGACCGTCATCTACGGCCTCACCGGCGGCCGCCCGCTGGGGCGTCCCATCCGCCAGAGCGAGCTCGAGCGCGACACGCCCTACAACACCTACCTCCATGCGGGCCTGCCGCCGACGCCGATCGCCAATCCCGGAGAGGCCTCGCTCGCGGCCGTCCTCGATCCGCCGAAGACAGACTATCTGTACTTCGTCGCGGACGGCTCCGGCGGCCATGTCTTCGCGGCGACGCTCGCCGAGCACAATCGCAACGTCGCCAAGTGGCGCGCCTTTGAGCGCGAGAACGGCCTGCGCTGACTTGCCCCGCAGCGGAATCCCCGGCTAGCTCAAGGCCTTCGGCGCGCGAGGAAAGGATGGCACCATGGCGCTCGCGAGCATGACGGGCTTCGGCCATGCCGAAGGCGGCGATCCGGGCCTGCGCTTCCAGTGGGAGCTTCGGAGCGTCAATGGCCGTGGCCTCGACATGCGCCTGCGCCTCGCGCCCGGCTTCGAGCATCTCGAGCAGGGCGTTCGGGCCGCCATAACCGGCGCCCTGAAGCGCGGCAACGTCCAGGCGAGCCTCGCGGTGAAGCGCGAGCAGAGCGCCGGCGAGCTGCGCCTCAACGAGGAGGCCTTCGAGCAGGTCCTCGCCGTCGCCGAGGCGGTTCGCAAGCGCGTCGGAGCGAATCCGATTTCGGTCGAGGGGCTCCTCTCGCTGCGCGGCGTGCTCGAATTCGCCGATCCCGAGGCCGATGAGGCGCAGGTCGCCGCGCGCGACGGCGCCGTCATGGCGGCGCTCCAGGAGGCGCTCGCCCAGCTCGCGCGGGCGCGCGGCGAGGAGGGCGCGCGCCTCGTCGAGGTGCTCGCCGCCCAGATCGACCGCATCGCCGAGCTCGCGGACGCGGCGCGCGCGCTGTCCCAGGCGAGCCCCGAGGGCCTGCGCAGGCGGCTCGTGGAGGGGCTCAAGGCACTACTCGCCCTCGACCCGCCCGTCGGCGAGGAGCGCCTCGCCCAGGAGCTCGCGCTCCAGCTCGTGAAGGCCGACGTGCGCGAGGAGCTCGACCGGCTCGATGCGCATTGCGCCGCGGCGCGCGATCTTCTGCGCGCGGACGAGCCCGTGGGGCGGCGCTTCGAGTTTCTCGTGCAGGAGCTCCAGCGCGAGGCCAACACGCTCTGCTCGAAATCGAGCGAGCTCGAGCTCACGCGGCTCGGTCTTGAGCTCAAGGCCGTGATCGACCAGGTGCGCGAGCAGGTCCAGAACCTGGAGTGAGGCACGCAATGACCCCGATCGAGCGCCGCGGGCTTCTCTTCGTCCTCTCCTCGCCGTCGGGCGCGGGCAAGACGACGCTCGGCCGGCGCCTCCTCGAGGCGGACGCCGCGCTCACGCTCTCGATCTCGGCGACCACGCGCCCGCGCCGGCAAAGCGAGATCGAGGGCCGCGACTATCACTTCGTCAGCCTCAAGACTTTCGAGCGCATGGCCGCGCAGGGCGATTTCCTCGAGCACGCGGAGGTCTTCGGCAACCGCTACGGCACGCCCCGCGAGCCGGTGGCCGAGGCGCTCGCGCAGGGGCGCGACGTGCTCTTCGACGTCGACTGGCAGGGCGCGAAGCAGCTCCGCGCCAACGCGCCCGAGGACCTCGTCCTCGTCTTCGTGCTGCCGCCGAGCGCGGCCGCCCTCGAGAACCGCCTCAGGACCCGCGCCCAGGACTCGGCGGAGGTCATTCGCGACCGCATGTCGCGCGCCGCCGAGGAGGTCTCGCACTGGGGCGAGTACGACTACGTCATCGTCAACGACGACCTCGAGCGCGCCTACAACGAGGTGCGCGCCATCCTCACCGCCGAGCGGCTGAAGCGCGAGCGGCGCAAGGGGCTTTCCGCCTTCGTCGAGGGGCTGCTCAAGGATCTCGGCTGAGCGGCGGCTCTACGGCGTCAGCACCACGCGGCCGGTGATGCGGCCCGCGCGCATGTCGTCGAGCGTCGCGCTGGCGCGCGCGAGGGGGCGCAGCTCGATGGGGATCGCGCCGATCCTCCCGGCACGGACGAGCTCCATCATCTGCTCGGCCTCCTTGAGCGTGCCGGTCATCGAGCCCTGGATCGCCATGCTCTGGAACGGGAAGAGGGGAATGGGGATCGTCATGCCGCCGCCGAAGAGGCCGACGATCACGATGCGACCGCCCTTGCGGAGGACTGCCTGCGCGAATTTCTGCGTCGCCTCCGAGCCCACGAAGTCGATGACGGCGTAGACGCCGTCCCTCGTATCCGCGCGCACGCGCTCGACCGCCTTGGGGTCCTTGGTGTTGTAGGCGACCTTGCCTCCGGCCTTGAGGGCGGCCTCGAGGCGCCCGTCGTCGATGTCGGCGACGAGCGGCTTCTGGCCCGTCACGGCCTCCGCGAACTCGATGCCCATCATGCCGACGCCGCCGCAGCCCAGGATCAGCACGGGCTCGTCGGCGCTCACCTTGCCGACCTTCTTCAGCGCCGCGAAGGCGGTGATGCCGGAGCACATATAGGCCGCGGCGAGCGCGGGCGGCGTCTTGCCGTAGTCGAGGAGGTAGCGCGGATGCGGCACGAGCACATGCGTCGCGTAGCCCCCGTTGACCCCCGGCGCGCAGCCGAGCGAGCGGCCGCGATTGCACATGTTCTCGAGGCCGCGCTCGCAGTTCGGGCACTTGCCGCAGCCGATCCAGGGAAATACGGCCCGGCGGGCCCCGATCGCGACGCCCGAGGCATCGGGCCCCAGCGCGACCACCTCGCCCTCGATCTCGTGGCCGAGCGTGTGCGGCAGGCTCATGCCCTTCGAGAGGTCGAGCTTGTTGCCGCCGCCGAGGTCGAAGCACCCGTCATGGAGATGGATGTCCGAATGGCAGACGCCGCAATGATGCACCTTCACGAGCACCTCGGTGCCCTTCGGCACGGGCGTGTCGACATGGACGCTCTGGAGGGGCTTCCCGAAGGCGACGACGGCTTGGCTGTCCATGGAGGTCCTCCTGATGCGGGCGGCGGCCCTTTATGACGACGCCCCGAGCCGGCGGGCAAGCGCAAGAAAATCGGCGGGCGTCAGCGTCTCGGCGCGAGCATCCGACTTCAGGCCGAGAGATTCAAGCACGCCCTCGGGGGCCGGGAAGGCTCCCTTGAGGCTCGTGCGCAGCATCTTGCGCCGCTGCCCGAAGGCCGCCGCCGTCACGCGCTCGAGCGCGGCCATGGTGGCGGCGTCGGGCGCCTCGGCGCGCGGCTCGAGGCGCAGGACCGTGGACACGACCTTCGGCGGCGGCACGAAGGCCTGCGGGCCGATGTCGAACAGGCGGCGAGGGCAGGCCCGCGCGGCGGCGAGGACCGTGAGGCGTCCGTAGTCGGAGGTTCCGGCTTCGGCGCAGAGACGCGACGCGACCTCCTTCTGGACCATCACCGTGAGGGCGCGCCACCAGGGCGGCCAGGGCTCGGCTTTGATCCACCGGACGAGGAGCGGCGTCGCAATGTTGTAGGGCAGGTTCGCGACGAGCTGGGCGGGGGTCGTCTGTCCGGCCCGCGACAGCGCGGCGGGAATGTCGACCGCGAGCGCGTCCGCCTCGAGCACGGTCAGCCGGCCGGGATAGGCGGCCGCGATCTCGCCGAGCGCGGAAAGACAGCGCGCATCCTTCTCGATGGCGAGGACATGCCCGGCTCCTTCGAGGAGCAGCGCGCGCGTGAGGCCGCCGGGGCCCGGTCCGATCTCCACGACGGGCGCGCCCGAGGCGAGATCCGCCGCGCGGGCGATGCGGCGCGTGAGGTTGAGATCGAGGAGAAAGTGCTGGCCGAGGCCCTTGCGCGCCGCGAGGCCGTGCGCGGCGATGACGGCGCGCAGCGGCGGCAGGCCGTCCTCGCTCATCGCCGGCGCGCCGCGAGCCGCTCGGCGAGCGCGATCGCCGCGAGGAGCCCGCGCTCGCTCGCCCTGCCCGTGCCCGCAATGTCGAAGGCCGTGCCGTGATCGGGCGAGGTGCGCACGAAAGGCAGGCCGAGCGTCACGTTGACGGTGTCCTCGAAGTCGAGAGTCTTGACCGGAATGAGGGCCTGGTCGTGGCTGGGAAGCAGCGCGGCGTCGTAGCCGCCCCGCGCGCCTTCGTGGAAGAGGCTGTCGGCCGCGAGCGGGCCCTTGAGGTCGATGCCCTCGGCGCGGGCCTTCTGCGCCGCGGGCCTCAGCACCCGCTCCTCCTCCGTGCCGAGACGGCCATCCTCGCCCGCATGGGGGTTGAGCCCGCCGAGGACGAGGCGCGGGCGCGCGATGCCGAACTCGCCGGCGAGGCTTCGCGCCACGATGCGCGCGACCTCGAGGATGCGCTCCTCGGTGAGCGCGGCCGGAACCTCGCTCAGAGGCAGGTGAAGCGTCAAGGGAACGGTGCGAAGGCGCGGACCCGCGAGCATCATCACGGGCGTCGGCTCCTCGGCGAGCGCGAAATGGCGCTGCGCGAGGGCGGCGAGGAACTCCGTGTGCCCCGAATAGGCGAAGCCGGCGGCGGCGAGCACGGATTTCGCGATCGGGTTGGTGACGAGGGCGTCCGCCGCTCCGCGCGCGAGGAGGGCGACGCCCGTCTCGATGGCGGCGACGACCGCCGGCGCATTGGCGGGGTCGGGCCTGCCCGGCTCGCTCGCCCGCGCGAGGAGGTGCGGCAGGATCGCGAGCGCGCGGCCGTCGGCCCGGCGCGCCTCGTCGGCCGACCGGACGACGAGGAGCTGTGCCCCGATCCCGAGGCGCTTCGCTGTCGCGGCGGCGAGATCGGGATCGGCGAGCCACAGGAGACGGGGCGCGGCGGGCCGGCCGGCGAGCGCGAGATGGGCCTTCAGCGCGATCTCGGGGCCGATCCCCGCCGGCTCGCCCATCGTCACGGCAAGGAGCGGCGCCTCGCTCACACGCGCCTCCTCAGCGCATCTCGACCGTCGCGTCGCGCCGCAGGTCGCGCAGGTACCGGCGCTGCATCATCGAGAGCTGCTGGTTGTAGAGCCGCTGGCGAATTTCGTCCGCCGTCGGAAGATTGACGGACTCGTTGAAGCGGTTGCAGACGACGAGAACGTGGAAGCCGACCTTGGAGCGGATCGGCGCGCTCGCCTGCCCGGGCTGGAGACTGGCCACCGCCTCGCGAAACTCGGGCGCGAGGGCGCGCAGCTTGCGCGTGCCGATCTCGCCGGTGAGGACCTGCGGCATCTGGGCGAGCTGGTCGATGCCGGGACAGCCGGGAATGCGCGCCGAGATGTCGCGCGCGGCATTCTCGGCATCGGCGACCGTTTGGGCCGGCGCGTTCGGGAGCAGCGGCAGCACGGCCTGGCGGAGCTGCAGCTCGACGTCGAGGGGATCGCTGTTGCCGACGATGCGGCGGTCGCGCAGGAACAGGACGTAGTAGCCGCTCACCGTGCGCACGGGACCGGCGAGGTTGCCGGGGCTCAAGGGGCGGACCGCGCTCGCGAGATCGGGGTCGAGCTGGCTGTCCTCGACCCAGCCGATGTCGCCGCCCGTGCTCGCGGAGGCCGACTGGCTGAACTGCTGCGCCACCGCCTGGAAAGGGGCGCCCTGACGGATCTGCTGCACGAGGCGGTCTGCCGTCGCGTGGATGGCGGCATCCTGGTCGGGCGAGTCGACCCCGAGGAAGATCTCGGCGAGGAGATATTGCGGTTCGTCCGTGGACTGCTGGACGCGCTCCAGCACGAGGTTGACCTCGTCGTCGCTCACGCTGATGCGCGGCGCGAAGCGCTCGTTGACGAGCGTGTTCCAGGCGATCTCCGCCTCGATCTGGCGGCGCAGGGTCGACATGGAGATGCCGAGATTCGCGAGCTGGCCTTCGATCGCCTCGACGCTCGTATTGTTGGAATGCGCGATGGACTGGAGCGCCTGGTCGATCTCTTTGGGCTCGATCGCGACGTTCAGGCGCCTCGCTTCCTGAAGCTGAAGGCGCTCGTCGACGAGCGAGCGCAGGACCTGGTCGCGGATGCGCTTCAGGATGTCGTCGTTGACGTTCACGCCGGAGGTCGCCACCACGAGCCCGACCCGCTGGTCGAGGTCGTAGCCGGAGATGACCTCGTCGTTCACGATCGCGGCGATGCGCTGCACCGTCTGGGCCCACGCGGGATGGGCCGCGAGCGCCAGGATCGCGCCGAGCGCGAAGGCGGCGAGGGGCGGTCTCATCAAGTTCGCAACATCCTTTTTCCTGGGCTCGCCGCGAAGGACGTCCTCGCTTCTGGGTGCCGCCGAAATGCGGTCATCTCGTGGCACGCCGGCCCGTGTTCGGCCCGTGTTCGGATTGCCTGATACGGGCGGGCCTGCCGGGCGCCCCCCTCAGGTCCCGGCGCGGCCCGTCGGGCACTCTAGCCGATCGCAAGAGGCTTTCAACTGCCGCCTGTGCGAGGCGTCAGTTGCCGAGAGTCTTGAGCGCGAGGCGCAGCACGACCGAGGTCGAGGGCTCGAAATCCCGGTCGCGGGTGAAGCGGCGATGATAGGCGAGCTCGAGCGCGACGCACTCGTTCTCGTAGGTGAGCCCCGCATTGGTGGTGATCATCTTGTCGGACTCGAGATCCCGCCGGGCGCCGGCGAGGAAGGTCCATCCGTCCGTGATGCGCAACCGCGTCTCCGCATTGATCTCGCGGCGGCGCCCGAGCTCGAAATCGACGTCGTCATCGAGGCTCACGAAGGTCAGGACGAAGTTGTAGTCCCTCGGCCCCGCCACGATGCCGAGCTCGGCGCGCTTGTAGTCGAAGCTGTTGCGGTCGAGGCGGAAGCGGTGGATGAGGTCGATCTCGGGAATGGGCGAGACGACGATGCGCCCGACATAGTCCGACCGGCGATCGTCGAGACCCGTCGAAACCGGGAAGGTGGTGTCGTCCCGCAGGCGGAAGGTCTCGCCGAACAGGAACGAGGCCGAGCCGCCGCCGGTCCAGTAGAGCGCGCCTTCGAGGCCGACATTCGCGCGCGGCCCGCCCTCCCAGGTGTCGAGCCCGGGAAACTTGTTGATGCTGAAAAGATTGGTGTCGTCGAACTCGAAGTTGACGGTGTCCTCATTGGGCAGGTCTTCCGGGTTCCCGCCATAGGGGCTGACGATGAGCTGCACGACGGGCTCGATCGTCGCGCGCACGTCGATCCCTGGACGGATCAACGGCCAGCGCAGCTCGACGCCGGCAAGGCCCAGAGCGCGCCCGGTGATGTCGCTCGCGTTCCGGCTGCCGGCGGAGCCGGAGGTCTGCGGCGCGTCGTTCGTCTGATAGAGGTCGCCGCGGAGCTGGCCGAAGACGGTGCCGATGATGCCGACGGGAAGGATGGACCGGCGCTGCCAGCCGATGCTCGCCGAGGCGCGCCGGGTGTCGGCGCCGTCGGGGCGTTCGAGGAGGAGGAGGCTCGCATCGACCGAAAGGGAGCCGCCGAGCCAGTTCTCGTCGAGCGTGTCCGTATAGGTGGCGAAGGCCGGAATGTACGGCGTCGTTCCCGGATCGTCCTCGTCGCGCAGGCCCTGGAAATAGAAGGCGTCGTAGCCCGCGTAGGAGCGTCCCTTCATGCGCCGGGCATAGAGATTGGTGGTCAGGCGGTCGTACGAGGAGATGTTGTACCGCCGCATATAGGTGTCGTCGGTCGTGAGCTGCACGTCGGCGCCCGCCTGCCAGGCATCGGGGAGGTCGAAGCGCGAGGTCGAGAAGATGTGGCCGCGGAAGCGGTCGCCGCCCGTCGGCACCTGGTTGTCGTCGAGCTTGTCGGCGATGGTGCCGCTGCCCGCCACCTCGAACTGTCCGTTCCGGAAGCGCTGGCGGTATTCGCCCTTGAGGACGACGCCCTCCTCGGTCGTGAAGAGCGGCGCGACCGTCGCGTCGATATTGGGCGCGAAGACGTGGTAGTAGGGGATCTCGATGAAGCTGCCGAGCTCGGTATCGCTGCCGATGTCGGGCGTGAGGATGCCAGACTTGCGCTTCACCGACGGATCGGGATGGGAGAAATAGGGCATGTAGGCCACGGGGACCCCGTAGACCTCCATGCGCGCGTTCTTGTAGCTGATCTCGTGCGTCTCGGAGTCGTGCACGACGCGCTCGGCCTTGATCTGCCACATGGGCTCGCCGCCGTGGCTCTCGCGGCAGACCTTGCAGGGGCTGTAGACCGCGTGGTCGAGCTCGATATAGCGGCCCTCGCGGCGCAGCGCCCGCGCCGCGGCGAGGCGGGAATCTCCGGCGAGGAGCGCCGCGAAGCCCTCGATCACGCCGTCCCTCAGATCGTCGGACAGCTCCACCCGGTCGGCGAGGTAGATCTCGCCGGTCGGTTCGATGATGGCGATGCGGCCGGTGGCGACGACGAGCCCGGTCTTCTCGTTGTAGGTGACCGAGTCCGCGAGCAGGATGCGCTCGGCGTAGACCGCCTCCACGCGTCCGCTCGCGCGCCAGACCTCGGCGTCCTGGTCGTAGGCCATCTCGTCGGCCTGGAGGAGCACGTTGGAGCCGGGCTGGGGCTTCGGCGCGGCGCCGAGCGGCCCCTGGGCCACCTCGTCGCCCGCCGCGGGAGCGACGGCCAGGACAAGGCTCAAGGCTCCGGCGAGGCGCGCGAGGCACCTTGCGATACGTCCCGGCTGTGCGCCCACCGCTTCCCCTTGGACCGGACTCACCCGTCTTCCGAATGCAGGAGCATATTGGCCCCAAGTGCCATCGCAAGGCCAGTCGGAAACCAGGCCGCGAGCATCACCGGCAGCACTCCGGACTGGCCGAGCGCGGCGGCGAAGTTCGAGACGAAGAAGATGAGGAAGGCCGTCAGCACCCCGGTCGCGGCCAGCCGGATGCGCCCGGCGTGGCGCATGAACTTGATCGAGAAGTTCGCGGCGATGAGGACCATGGCGCCGAGCAGGAAGGGCAGCGCCAGGAGCGCGTGCCAGTGCATGCGGTGGCGCAGCGCCGAGAAGCCGGCGCTCTCCGCCATCTGTATGAAGCGCGGCAGGTCCCAGAACGACAGCGTGTCCGGGGAGGCGAAGCTCTCGCGGATCTGCGTCGCCGTGATCGTGGTGGGGATGCGGTAGACGTCGCGATGCTCGCTCGGGCCCTGATTGGGCGTGATCGTGGCATCGCGGATCTCCCAATTGGGCTCGCGCAGCGAGGCCGATGCCGCGTCGACGCGCTCGAGAAATCCGCCCTCGCGCGTGAGGCGCCAAATGATGACGTCGTCAAGATCGAGGCGGCGGTCGTTGACCCGCAGGGCGTGCACGATGAGCCCCGAGCCGTCCGTGGCGTTCTTGTCCGCCTGGCGAAGCCAGAGGCCCGAATTCGCCATATAGAGGAGGCTCGCCTCGCCGCGGATGTATTTGGCCTCGAGCGCCGCGTAGCGCGCGGTCATCGCGGCCGAGATCGGATTGAAGAGGCAGACAATGAGCCAGCCTCCGCCCAGCGCGATGAGGAGGGCGGGCGCGAGGAACTGCCATACCGAAACGCCGGCGGCGCGCGTCACCACGAGCTCGCTCGTTCGCGTCAGGCGGAAGAAGGCCCACATCGCCGCGAAGAAGACCGAGAAGGGCAGGACCTTCTCGGCGAGGTTCGGCATCTTGAGGAGGCTCATGCCGACGAGGAGGCTCCAGGTCATTCCGGCCCGGTCCGCGTGCTGGCGCAGCATCTCGATGAGATCGACGAGGAAGACGAGCGCCATGATGCCGCCCTGCACGGCCGCGACGCTCAGGAGGAAGAGGCGTCCGAAATAGGTGTAGAGCGTCCAGGGCACCGCGCTCATCGCGCCCTCGCGAGGATCTGCTTCGCCCGGGCCGCCAGGCGATAGAGCGGCGCGAGGTGCGCCTCGAGGTCGAGCGAGCCGCGCTTGCCGCTGTTGTCGCGATGGATGAGGTAGACGGCGCCCGCGGCCGTGCCGAGCGGCAGCGCGTATTGAAGGAAGAAGAGCGGCGGCGCCATCGCCGTGAGCGAGGACATGCCGAGGCTCGCCGCGAGCAGGACGGCCATCAAGGCGGTCGAGAGGACGAAGCGGCTCGCCGGGCGCCGCCGCGCGAACGGTCCGCACGCGACCGCCACGAAGGCGATGGCCGCGAAGGCGAGGTTGTAGAGCGGCATGGAGAGGCGCGCATGGCCTTCGGCGACGAGCTGCTCGGCATGGCTCACGTCCCAGGGCTGGCTCAGATCCGGATGGAAGAGCTCGCCGAGGAAGCGCTCGGAAAGCTCCCGCCGCTTGGTCGTGCCGGCATTCGTGAACTGCGACAGGTCGAAGGTGTACTGGTCGAACTGGATCGTCCGCAGGGCGTGGGTCTCGTGGTCGATCCACTGCAGATTGCCCTCGTCGAGAATGAGGCGCGGCCCTTCGTGGGTCGAGACGAGGACGCCGCTCTTGGCCATGTAGGTGATGGCCTCGGCGGGGTTGCGGTTGTCGTGCGCGAAGATCTGCTTGAGGTCCCCTCCGAGCGGGGCCTCGCCGAGAAAGATGGTGAGGCCCTTTTCGGGCGTCGAGAACTGTCCCTCGCGCAGCATGGCGGTCGCGAGCTCGCCCCGTATCTCGTGCACGCGGTCCTTGAACGCGCGGTACCCCGCGGGCATCGCCCACAGGTCGACGGCGAAGACGAGCGCGGCCGCGCCGGCGGCCACAGCGAGCACCGGCGCGAAAAGGCGGAACTGGTCGACGCCGGCCGCCCAGATCACCGTCAGCTCGCTCTCGGATTGCAGGCGATGGAGCGCGTAGAGCACCGCGAGGAAGAGCGATACCGGCACGACGAGCGGGATGAGGCTCGGCAGAACCAGGACGCTCAAGGACAGGAAGGTCGTGGCCGACTGGCCGCGGCTCAGGACGATCTCGAGGACGTCGAGCGAGCGCACCAGCCACACGACGCCCGCCAGGATGCCGGTGAAGAAGAGGAGCGGCAGCACCATCTCGCGCACGAGATAGCGCGCGAGGCCGGTCGGCAGGACGCGGCTTGCCAGGGCGGAGTTGGGAACGGGGCCGTCCATCGCCAGCGCCTTCCGGGCCGCCGGCGGTTTGCAGCGGCCTCGATCAGGGGTTTAACTCTACGCAGCATACGGATTCGGCCGCCCCCCGCCGATCCCGCCTCGCCGCCCGGGCTCCAAGCCATACCGCGCGGCGGCAATCAAACGCAACGCGCCGGTCCTCTCGTCCTCACCTCCCGATGGGCGCCCGGCCAGGGCAGGAAGCGACACGAGCATGCTCAAGATCAGCTTTTCCCGGCTCGCCCGGCCCAAGACGGGCGCCATCGTCGTGACCGCCTACAAGGGCGGCGCGCGCACGCCCTCGCTCGCCGTGCTCGACCGCGACCTGCGCGGCATGGTCGGACGCGCGCTGAAGAGCGCCCGCTTCACCGGCCGGGCCGGCGAGATCGTCGAGCTCCTCCAGCCTTTCGCGCGCGGCCCCTCGCGCGTGCTCGTCGTCGGCCTCGGCGAGCGCGCCAAGCTCAAGGCGGCGACCTTCGAAACGGCGGGGGGTCTCGTCGCGGCGCGGCTTTTGAGCTCGGGCGAGAGCCATGCGTCGATCATGCTCGACCAGGTGGAGGCGGCCGGTCTCGCGGCGGGCGAGCCGGCGGCGCGGCTCGCCTTCGGCGCCGCGCTGCGCGCCTACCGCTTCGACGCCTATCGCACCAAGCTCAAGGCCGAGGAGAAGGCCAGCCTCAAATCGCTCAGCGTGCAGTGCGAGACCGTGAGCGAGTCGCGACGCCTCTGGGCGGGCCTCGAGCCCGTCGCCGACAGCGTGCACTTCGTGCGCGACCTCGTGACGGAGCCGGCCAATATTCTCTATCCGGAGGAGTTCGCGCGGCGGGTCAAGGAGCTGGAGGCGCTCGGGCTCGGCGTCGAGATCCTCGGCCCGAAGGAGATGAAGAAGCTCGGCATGGGAGCCCTGCTCGGCGTCGCGCAGGGGAGCGTGCGCGAGGCGCGCCTCGTCGTCCTCACCTGGAACGGCGGCCCGCCCGACGCAAAGCCCCTCGCCTTCGTCGGCAAGGGCGTGTGCTTCGACACGGGAGGCATCTCGCTGAAGCCGCCTGGCGGCATGGAGGACATGAAGTGGGACATGGGCGGGGCCGCGGTCGTCGCCGGGCTCATGCGCACGCTTGCCCTGCGCAAGGCCAAGGCGAACGCCGTCGGCATACTCGGCCTCGTCGAGAACATGCCCGACGGCAACGCCCAGCGCCCGGGCGATGTCGTGACGTCCGCTTCGGGCCAGACGATCGAGGTCATCAACACGGATGCGGAAGGCCGCCTCGTCCTCGCCGACGCCGTCTGGTATGTGCAGGACCGCTTCAAGCCGCAGCTCATCGTCGATCTCGCGACCCTCACCGGCGCCATCATCATCTCGCTCGCGCACGAATATGCGGGCCTCTTTTCCAATGACGACGAGCTGGCGCGGCGTCTCTCGGAGGCGGGCATCGCGGAGAGCGAGGGCGTCTGGCGCATGCCGATGGGCGATGCCTACGACAAGCACCTCGCCTCGGCGATCGCGGACATGAAGAACGTCGGGCCGCGCGAGGGCGGCTCGATCACCGCCGCGCAGTTCATCCAGCGCTTCGTCAAGGACGTGCCCTGGGCCCATCTCGACATCGCCGGCACCGTCTGGATCAACGAGGCGCGCGCGCTGCACGACAAGGGCGCGACCGGATATGGCGTGCGCCTCCTCAACCGCCTCGTCGCGGATCACTACGAGACGTAGGTCTGGCGGTCGGCCGCGAGGCGGCACGCGAGGCCGAGGAGAATGTCGGCATGGCACGGCCGGTCGAGCGCGCACCAGCAGGCGAGGTTGTGGCCGACGAGCGGCGTGAGGAGGCGCTCGCGGTAGTGGGGCGGCAGCCTGTCCAGCCAGTCGAGGAAGAGCCCGACGGCCTCCGCGGCGTCGCTCGCCTCGTGGCCGATGCGGAAGGGATTGCCCCAGCGGGTGGGCCGTCCGACGAAGCGCACGGGCAGCCCGTTGAGTGCCCGCGAGGTCGCCTCCAGGTTGAAGCCCGAGACCCGGCGCACCCTCAGGCGGCAGGGCCTCAACGGATCGGTCGGGACGACGAGCTCTGGTTGCGGAATCACGGCGCAGGTCGAACGTCCAGTCGAGACATGATCCTGCGCGGGTGACGAAATCTTAGGACTGCACATACTAACGCGGAAGTAGTGCGTCGCGCCGACACGCGGAGCGGGAAATATCCGTGACGACCGAGATCTGGTTCTACCATTTGGAGCGCGCGGGCCTGGAGGATGTTCTGCCGGGCCTGCTCGAAAAGACGCTGGAGCGCGGCTGGCGCGCGGTGGTGCGCGCCTCGAATCCCGAGCGCATCGCCGCGCTCGACGCGCATCTTTGGACCTATCGCGACACGGCCTTTCTGCCTCACGGGGGAGCGGGCGAGGGGGCGGCGGAGCAGCCCGTCTATCTCACCTGCGGCGAGGAGCGCCCGAACGGGGCCCGGGCCCTCTTCCTCGTCGACCGGGCGCGCCTTTCGCCGGCCGAGGCGGTCGAGAGCGACCTCGCGCGCATCGTCGTGGTCTTCGACGGTCGCGACGAGGCGGCCCTCGCCGAGGCGCGAGCGCTTTGGCGCGAGGCGCAGGCCAGGGGACTCGAAGCGAGCTATTGGCAGCAGGCGGAGAAGGGCTGGTCCAAGAAGGCCTAGAGTCGCACCGCTCGTCCGTCCACCGAACGAGCAGGCGCCTCAGCACCGCGCCGGCTCGCAAGCCTCAGCTCGCGCGATTGGCGAGGAGGTCGCGGATCTCGCGCAGCAGCACCTCCTGGGGCGGAGGAGCGGGCGGGACGTCCGGCGCGACCTCCTGCTTGCGCTCGAGCCGGCGGCGCATCTCGTTCACGGCCTTGACGAGGAAGAAGACGGCGATCGCGACGATGAGGAAGTTGATGATCGCGTTGATAAAGATGCCGTAGTTGAGCGTCGGCGCGGCCGCGGCCTGCGCGGCGGCGAGTGAGGCGTACGCCTTCCCGTCGAGCGCCACGAAGAGATTGGTGAAGTCGACGCCGCCGGTGGCGAGGCCGATCGGCGGCATGATGACGTCCTTCACCGCCGAATTGACGATGGTGGTGAATGCGGCGCCCATGATGATGCCCACCGCCATGTCGATGACGTTTCCGCGGGCGATGAACTCCTGGAATTCCTTGATCATCGGAGCTTCCTCCTCTGGGATTCGCGATCTTCGGAGTGTTGGCCCGCGCGGGGATGGGCGCAAGCCTCAGCCGGCCTCGGCGGCCTCGTAGGCCTGCGCGGCCGCGAGCCAGGCTTCCTCGGCGCGCGCGATGGCCTTGTCGAGCTCGCCGCGCCGGCGCGCGAGGTCGCGGGCGCGCTCCGGCTCCCGGACATAGAGCGACTGATCGGCGAGGGCGGCATCGAGGCTCCTGCGCTCGGCGAGCAGGGTCCCGTGGCGCTTCTCCGCGTCGCTCACCGCGTTCTTCAGGGGAGCGAGGCGGGCGCGCCGGTCGGCCGCGTCGCGCCGGGCGGCGGCGCGCGCGGCAGGCGAGGACGCGGCGGGAGGGCCGGCGGCGCGCGAGGGGTCTTCCCCTCGCTCCGCCTCGAGCACGAGGCGCCGATATTCGCCGATGTCGCCCTCGAAGGGCCGCACGGTTCCGCCGGCGACGAGCCAGAGCCGGTCCGCCGTCGTCTCGAGGAGGTGCACGTCGTGGCTGATGAGCACGACCGCGCCCTGATAGGTCGCGAGGGCCTCGATGAGGGCCCCGCGCGCGTCGATGTCGAGATGGTTCGTCGGCTCGTCGAGAATGAGGAGGTGGGGGCCCCCGAAGGTCGCGACCGAGAGAAGGAGCCGCGCCTTCTCGCCGCCCGACAGCTTCGCCACCGCGACGTCCGCGAGCGCCGCGGGAAATCCGCAGGCGGCCGCCCGCGCGCGCCGCTGGGCGATCGTCGCCTCGGGCATCAGGCGCTCGAAATAGGTGTATGGCGTCGCGCCGGGATCGAGCTCGTCGAGCTGGTGCTGGGCGACGTAGGCGATCTCGGTCTTCTTGTGCTTGCGCACGGCGCCTTCGAGCGGGGCGAGCCGTCCCGCGAGGAGCTTGGCGAGGGTCGACTTGCCGTTGCCGTTCTTGCCGAGGAGGGCGATGCGGTCGTCCGCGTCAAGGCGCAGGTCGAGCGCCGAGAGCACGGCCTTGCCGTCATAGCCGGCGGCGGCGCCCTCCAGGCGAACGAGCGGCGAGGCGAGGGGCTTGGGATCGGGCAGGCGGAAGGGCAGGAGGCGCTCCTCCACCATGTCCGGTATCGGCTCCATGCGCGCGAGCGCCTTGAGGCGGCTCTGCGCCTGCGCGGCCTTGGAGGCCTTGGCGCGGAAGCGGTCGACGAAGGCCTGAAGGCGCCGGCGCTCGTCGTCCTGGCGGGCCTTCATGGCGAGCGTGTGGGTGAGGCGCTCGGCGCGCTGGCGCTCGAAGGAGTCGAAGCCGCCGGCATAGGCGAAGAGGCGGCGCTCGCTCAGATGCGCGATGGTGTCGGGCACGGCGTTGAGCAGCTCGCGGTCGTGGCTCACGAGAAGAACCGTATACGGATAGGATTTGAGATAGTCCGTGAGCCACAGCGTTCCCTCGAGATCGAGATAGTTCGAGGGCTCGTCGAGGAGCAGGAGATCGGGCGCCGCGAAGAGGACTCCCGCGAGCGCGACGCGCATGCGCCAGCCGCCGGAAAACTCGGCGCAGGCGCGGGCCTGGTCGGCCGCCGAAAATCCGAGCCCCGAGAGGATCTTTCCGGCCCGCGCGGGGGCCGAATGGGCATCTATGTCCGCGAGGCGGGTATGGATCTCGGCGAGGCGCAGCGGATCGCTCGCCGTTTCCGCCTCGGCGAGAAGGCGGGCGCGCTCGAGATCGGCGGCGAGGACGGTGTCGAGAAGGCTCGCCGGACCGGCCGGCGCCTCCTGGGCGACGTGTCCGAGCCGCGCGGCGCGCCGCAGGGAGATCGTGCCGTCCTCGGGCTGTAGCTCGCCGCGGATGAGCTTCAGCAGCGTCGACTTGCCAGAGCCGTTGCGTCCCACGAGGCCGACCTTTCGGCCCGCGGGAATGGCGAGGGTCGCCCTCTCCAGGAGAGGGCGCCCGTCGATGCGGTAGGTCACCTCGTTGATGTGCAGCATGGCGCGGTCTCAGTAGCGAAGTCGCGCCCATGCGCCAAGCGCGGTCAGCCCATGGCCGCGTAGATCGCGTCCGCCATGCGGGCGTTGCGCTGTGCCGAGCCGCTCCGGACCATGCGGTTGGTGAGGAAGGCGACGGCGAGGCGCTCGGCGGGATCGCCCCAGGCGACCGCCGCGCCGCCGCCCGAATGGCCGATCGCGCGCGGGCGCGCCGTCGTGCCGTAGGCATTGGGCGTGTCGCCGAGCATGAAGCCGGTGCCCCAGTGCTCGGCCGTGCCGAGGCGCTGGTCGACGGTGCCTGCCGCATTGGTCGGCTCGCTCGCGAAGGCCTGCGTCTTCGCGGTGAAGTAGTCGTGCCCCTTGAACGAGCCCTCATGGGCCAGAATGGAGAACACGCGGACGAGATCGCGCGGGCTCGCGACGCCGCCCACCCAGGAGAGCGGCAGTCCTATGCCCTCCGGCGTGTTGAGGAAGTCCGAGAAGGCGGCGCGCGAGGACTGTCCCTCGCGGACCTCCTCCTCCACGACCATCTTCGCCATGCGGTAGAACTTGTCCGCCGGCAGACCGATCTGGACGTCGTTGACCGCGACCGGACGCGCGATGTCGCGCGCGAAGAGCGTTGCCGTGTTGGCGCCTTCCCAGCGCTGGAGAAGCTCGTCGGTCACCCAGCCGATCGTGGCGGCGTGATAGCCGCTCTGCGCGCCGGGCGGCCAGACGGGCGTCATCGCCGCGACGGCGGCCGCGATCTTCTCTCGGCTTCCCATGTCGGCATAGGCGATCGCCGGGCCGTCGGGAATGCCGGCGCGGTGGCTCATGAGCTGCCGGATGGTGATCTCGCCCTTGCCGTTCTGCGCGAATTCCGGCCAATGGCGCGCGATCGGGTCGTCGAAGTCGAAGCGTCTGCGCTCGAAAGCCTGAAGCATCACCATGGTGGCGAGCGCCTTGGTCGTCGAGCGGATCTGATAGAGCGTGTCGAAGCGCGCGGGCTTTCCGTCGTCAAGGGTCCCGCCGGCGAGCTCGATGACGAGCTTGCCGCTGCGCATCACCGCGAGCCCCGCCGCGGGATGAAGCCCCTCGGCCAGCATCGCCGCGAACTCGGAGCGCACATTGTCGAGGCCGCGCGTCGTGAATCCGACCGAGGCGGCATCGGCGG
This sequence comes from Alphaproteobacteria bacterium, assembly GCA_024236075.1. Lineage (GTDB taxonomy): Bacteria > Pseudomonadota > Alphaproteobacteria > JACAEB01 > JACAEB01 > JACAEB01. Next base: position 74,540 of record JACKLE010000003.1, read on the forward strand.
AGCGGTACTCGGCGACGGACAGGCGGTCCGCTCCCGGCGGCTCGGCCCCCCGCAGGGCTCCGGGCGCGAGGCATCCGGCCGCGCCCGCGCCCATCAGCGCGAGCGTCCGGCGCCGATCCTTCTCCTTGGCGTTCATCGCGGAAATCCGGTGACCCGTTGCTTCGTCGTAACGGAACACTAAGCGAATTCGCGGGCGCAAGACACCCGCGCCGCCCGCGCCTTCCCAAGCACCGGCGGTCCGGCTATAACGCGCCGCTATCGCCGAGGAGCGGAGGGGCCATGGCCATCGAGCGGACGTTTTCGATCATCAAGCCGGATGCGACGGCGCGCAACCTCACGGGCAAGATCGTCGCCAGGCTCGAGGGCGCCGGGCTCAAGGTCGTCGCCCAGAAGCGGCTGCGCATGACGCGCGCCGTGGCGGAGGGCTTCTATGCCGTCCACCGCGAGCGCCCCTTCTTCAACGACCTTTGCGCCTTCATGAGCTCGGGCCCGGTGGTCGTGCAGGTGCTCGAGGGCGAGGGCGCGATCGCGCGGAACCGCGAGGTGATGGGCGCGACGGACCCGAAAAAGGCCGCGCCGGGCACCATCCGCGCCGAGTTCGCCGAGAACATCGAGCGCAACTCCGTGCACGGATCGGACGCGCCGGAGACGGCGGCGCAGGAGATCGCCTATTTCTTCTCCGCGATAGAGATCGTCGGCTGAGGGCCCGCCTCGCGCGGCCCCCTTGTGCTTCCTGCCGCCCTTGGGCTCAGATGGGGGCGGTGGGGTGGTTGCGTTGACGATTGCTCGCATGCTCATGACAGACGACGGCGCGACAGGGCCGCGCGAGCCCGCGTCCCTCGACGCGGACGAGCTCGCCCGGCCCGATCTCATTCCCGGCTTCCCGTCGTTTTTCGGGGCGCTCTTCTCGCTCGTGCCGTTCGCCCCCGGGTCGGCCTTCACGGTCGTCGTCATCGGCGTGGGCTCGGGCCTCGTCGCGGAATGCTTCAAGCATTTCTTCCCGAACACGCTGATGTTCCTCGCCGACCCCGATCCCGACCGGCTCGACATCGCGCGGGCGCGCATCGCCGCCTACAAGCGCGTCTCGACCTTTCAGGTCGATCCGTTCGTCAATCCGCTGCCGGTCGGCGCCGACGTGACCTTCATCGGGCTCGGCGGGCTGCGGCTGGACGCCGGCCGCATCCACGCGCTCTACGAGCGCGTCGCCGCGAGCCTCAAGCCCGGCGGACGGCTCATCGTCGCGGATCGCTTCGAGGGCGGCACGCCCGCGCTCGACGAGCGCACGATGCAGGCCTGGATCGCCGCCCTGAAGGCCTGCGACCCGGAGCCGCCCGCCGCGCTCATCGAGGCGATGGCGCGCGGGCGCGGGGCTTCCATCGCGCAGCAGTTCGAGGCAATGGCTTCCGCGGGCCTCAAGGACATCGACGTCTGGTACAAGGAGCACCTTTTCGCGGTGCTCTGCGCCGACAAGCCGGACGAAGCCTCGGCCTAGATGTCCGCCCGCTCGCCGCGGGTGCTCATGGCGACGGCGCGGAAGCGGTCGACGCCGAGGCCGTCGAGATAGCTGTCGATGGCGGCCGTCAGGAGATCCTGCTGCGTGCGCCCGGTCTCCTGGACCGCGAGCTTGATGCGCAGATAGCGCTCCTGCTCGTAGCGCGCGGCGATCTTGATGCGCGGCGGCACGGTCTTGCGCCGCTCGTGCTCGGGGCTGACCTGGCTGGCGCGCCGGTCTGGGCCGCTATAGGTGTCCGTCTCGATCCAGAGCGGCGCGTCCTCGTCCCGGCGGGCGCGCTCCGTTTCCTCCGCGAGCACGTCGTCGAGGGGGCGGCGCTCATAGGTGATGGCGGTGAAGGGCTCGCCGCGCCAGGCGTCGAAGGTCTCGTGCCCCTCGCCGTCGACGCGCTTCATGGTGATGGTGACGCGCTGCATCGCGCTGCCCGGCGCCGTGCGGATGGTGATGCGCGTGTTGGCGCCGCCCGCGCGCCGCGTCGTGCCCTCGACCTCGATCGCCGGACCCTCGTCGCGGGGGTGGTCGATGTCGCGGTGCGCGTGCCCGCCCCAGGGATCGTGCGCGGCGTGGGAAGCCGAACGCGCGAAGACGCCGCCGCCGAGAACCTCGCGCGCGCGGCGCGATCCGCGCTCGACCAGTCCCGTGCTCAGCGTGCCGAAGCCGTCGGAATTGAGGGCCATGGGAGTCCCGTTCCGCCTGTCAGCCCGCGACCCTGCGCCCGAAGGCGGGGGGGGCGGGGGCCTGCTTGCGCCCGAAGGCGTTGAGGCTCGTATTGGTGGGCGTGAGCTCGGCGGGATCGGGCACGCCGTTCAGGACCTCGTCCATGCGGGTGATGCGGTCGGCGATATAGGCCCACAGCTCGCCGACCTCCTTGGCCGACCGCCCCTGCGGGTTCACCTCCTGCACCGTGCGCCCGTCGATCATGCTGGCGGCGTAGTCGACGCGGTGGGCGAGGAAGGTCGGCGCGACCGTGCCGTGCTGGGAGAGCGCGACGGCCGCATCCGAGGTGATGCGCGCGCGCAGGGTGGCCCCGTTCATCACGAAGATCATGGGCTTGCGGTGCCAGTCCACGAGATCGACCGTGAGGCCGACGGCGCGGATGTCGTGCGGGCTCGGGCGGGTCGGCATGACGACGAGGTCGGCGAAGCTCAGGACGTCGGAGATCGCGCGCGTGATCGACGGCGGCGTGTCGATCATGACGGTGCGAAAGCCCTCGGCGCGCGCCCGCACGAGGTTCGAGCGCAGCGAGGCGATGTCCGAGGCGATATAGACGGGGGTGGGGGCCGCGCGGGCCTCCCGCCATTTGGCCAGGCTGCCCTGGGGATCGGTGTCGACGATCGCGACCGGACCGTAGCCCGTGCGCTCGGCCTCCACGGCCATATGTCCGCACACGGTCGTCTTGCCGGAGCCTCCCTTTTGGGAGGCGAAGACGATCACGCGCATATGCGATCCGCTCATCGGAAACTCTCCGCGAAGCACAAGGCGGGAGCGAGGGGCCATGCCCCTCCCGGCCGGCCTTGTGCATGCCGAGACTAGGCGGGCCGGCTTAAGATGGCGTCAAGGATGGCGCGCGGATTTACCGGAACGCGCAAGGAAGCATTGAGGTTAAGGGCGCTCGTCGACATGGGCGCGCGCGCCCTCGATGCGCACCCTTCCTTCGGCGACGAGACGCACGGCGCGCGGATAGAGGCGGTGCTCGGAATTGAGGATGCGCGCGGCCAGCGTGTCTGCCGTGTCGCCTTCGAGGACCGGCACCGCGACCTGCGCCACAATGGGACCGGCGTCCACCTCGGCGGTCACGAAATGGACCGTGCATCCGGATACCTTCACGCCCGCGTCGAGGGCCTGCTGCTGGGGATGGAGGCCCGGGAAGGAGGGAAGCAGCGAGGGATGGACGTTCAGAAAGCGGCCCTCCCAGCGCGCGATGAACGAGGCCGTCAGCACACGCATGAAACCGGCCGCGCACAGGAGGTCGACGCCCGCCTCCTCGAGCGCCGCGTGGAGGTGAGCCTCGAAGGCCTCGCGGGTCGCGTAGAGCTTGTGGTCGACGACGGATGTCGCGATTCCGGCGGCCTGCGCCCGGGCGAGGCCGCCCGCGTCCGGCCGGTTCGAGACGACGGCCGCGATCGTCGCGGGAAAGCCCGGATCGGCGCAGGCATCGATGAGCGCCTGCAGATTGCTGCCGCGCCCCGAAACGAGAACGCCGAGGCGGCATTTGCCGCGCCCGCCTACCACGGCGGGGCGCCTTCGTAGGCGACGTGGGCAGGGCCCTCGCCGGTCTCGAGGACGCCGAGCCGCCGCGCGGAGATGCGCTCCCGGGCGAGGCCCGCGCGTATCTCGGCCTCGTCGCGAGGCGCGCAGACGAGGGCCATCCCCACTCCGCAATTGAAGGTGCGCAGCATTTCCTCGCGGGCGATGCGCCCGCGCTCGCGGAGCCAGGGAAAGACGCGCGCGGCGCGCGCCGCGTCGCCGTCTGCGGCGGCGTCGGGAGCGAGCGCCGAGAGGTCGAGGCGGGCGCGGATGCCGCCCGGCAGGACGCGCGGCAGATTCTCGGTGAGGCCTCCGCCGGTGATGTGCGCGAGCGCCTTCACGGCTCCGGCGCGCACGAGCGGCATGAGAGGCCGGACATAGATGCGCGTCGGACGCAGGAACGCCGCGGCAAGGCTCGCCTCGGGATCGAAAGGAGCGGGCGCCTCGAGCGCGAGGCCCTCCTCGCGCAGGATCGCGCGCACGAGCGAATAGCCGTTCGAGTGGATGCCCGTCGAGGCGAGCCCCATGACCACGTCGCCCGCCGCAATGTCCGCACGCGGCAGAAGCGCTCCGCGCTCGGCCGCGCCGACCGCGAAGCCGGCGAGGTCGTAGTCGCCCGCGGCGTACATGCCCGGCATCTCGGCGGTCTCGCCGCCGACGAGGGCCGCACCGGCCTGGCGGCAGCCCTCGGCGATGCCCGCGACGACGGCCGCGCCGGTGTCCACCTCCAGGCGCCCGGTCGCGAAATAATCGAGGAAGAAGAGCGGCTCGGCGCCCTGGGCGAGAAGATCGTTCACGCACATCGCGACGAGGTCGATGCCGACCGTGTCGTGGATGCCCGCCGCGATCGCGATCTTGAGCTTGGTTCCGACGCCGTCGGTCGTCGAGACGAGGATCGGGTCCTTGAAGCCTGCCGCCTTCGGATCGAACAGCGCGCCGAAGCCGCCGATCGCCGCCTCGGCGCCCGCGCGGGCCGTCGCCTTGGCGAGCGGCGCGATGCGCCGGACGAGGGCGTTGCCGGCGTCGATGTCGACGCCCGCGGCGGCGTAGCTCAATGGCGGCTTGGGCATCGGTTCAACTGGCGGCGGCGCTCCGAGAGGACTAGCGTTCGCGGACGCGAGGGTCAATGCGCGAAGGGCCGACGGAATGGCGGTCGCCGCTTCGTTCCACAAGAACCCGCAAAGGGGGCCGGCGCGGAACGTCGCGATCGATTCGGGGGAGGCCGCATGAGCTTGGATGCCATTGTCGCGCTCAATCGCTTCGGCATGGGCGCGCGTCCCGGCGATCTCTCCGAGGTCGCGCGCGACCCGAGGAAATGGCTGCGGGCCCAGATCGAGAGCCGCGCCGCGCTCGCGCCGGCGATGGCGGCGCTCAAGAGCTCGGACGAGATCGCGCACGACATTCCCGAGGGACTGAGCGGCCAGGATCTGCGCCGCAGCCTGATCCTGCGCGGGCGCGCCATCTACCAGCAGGAGGTGGCGCTGCGCTACGCGGTGGGCATCGGCGCCGATCAGGGGCTCACCGAGCGCCTCGCGCGCTTCTGGTCGAACCACTTCACGGTCTCGACCACCAATCCCCGCGTCGCCGCCTATGCGGGCGCGATGGAGCGCGAGGCGATCCGCCCCTACATGACGGGCAAGTTCGAGGACATGCTTCTGGCCGTGGTCCGCCACCCGGCCATGCTCATCTATCTCGACAACATCCAGTCCTTCGGGCCGAACTCGCCGGCCGGACAGCGCCGCGATCGCGGGCTCAACGAAAACCTCGCGCGCGAGATCCTGGAGCTCCACACGCTCGGCGTGAACGGGGGCTATACGCAGGACGACGTCATCGGCCTCGCCAAGATCATCACCGGATGGCAGGTCTATGCCCCCAACCTGCCGAAGGATCTGCCCTCGAAGGGCGCGTTCGTCTTCCTCGCCTATGCCCACGAGCCGGGCGACCACAAGCTTCTCGGCAAGACCTATCCGGCGTCCCGCGACGACGGGCAGGGCAGGGCGGCGCTCCGGGACATCGCCCGCCATCCGTCCACCGCGCAGTTCGTCGCGACGAAGCTCGCGCGCCACTTCATCGCCGACGATCCGCCGCAGGCGGCGGTGGACGAGCTCGCCGCGATCTTCCGCGAGACGGGTGGCGACCTTCAGAAGGTCACGCTCGCGCTCGTCGAGCGCAAGGAGGCCTGGGAGGTCGCGCCGCGCAAGTTCCGCTCGCCGGAGGACTTCGTCATCGCGGGCATGCGCGCCCTCTCGGGCTCCAGCACGCTCTCCGCCCTGGCATTCGTCGACGCGGCGAAGGCGATGGACGACCGGCTCGACGCGATGAGCGAGGGAATGTCGGTCGAGGACTATCAGCGCCAGCTCCGGGACGTGAACCGGGGCAACGATCCGGCGGGCGCGCTCCTGCGCACCGTGCAGACCCTCGGCCAATATCCGTATACGGCGAAATCGCCCGCCGGCTGGCCCGACGTCGCCACCTTCTGGGCGAGCCCCGACGCCCTCCTCGAGCGCCTGGAATGGGCGAGCGCCATCACCGCCCGCATCGGCGTGCGCATGTCGCCGACGGAGCTTGCCGGCGCGGTTCTCGGGGACCGCCTTTCGGACGAGACGCAAACCGTGCTCGCCGGCGCGGCCTCGCCGGCCCAGGGCGCCGCGCTCGTTCTCTCCAGCCCGGAGTTTCAAAGACGATGATCACCATCGCCAGACGGACGCTCTTGAAGCATCTCGGCCTCGCGGGCCTTTCGGCGAGCGCGGCCGCGGCCTTTCCGTCGCTTTCGCTCGCCGCCGCCCCGACAGAGCGGCGCTTCGTCGTCGTGCTGCTTCGCGGCGCCATGGACGGGCTCTCGGCCGTGCCGCCCCATGGCGACCCGAGCTACGCCAAGGCGCGCGGCCCCATCGCCATCGGCTCGCCGGGCTCGGGCGAGGGCGCGGCCCTGAAGCTCGACGGCCTCTTCGCGCTCCATCCGCGCCTCAAGGCGATGAAGGCGCTCTACGACGCGGACGAGGCGGCGGTCGTCCACGCGGTGGCCTCGCCCTATCGCGACCGGTCGCATTTCGACGGGCAGGACGTCGTCGAGAACGGCGGCGCCGCGCCCAAGCAGCAGACGGACGGCTGGCTCAATCGCGCGCTCAAGGGCTATGGCCGCAAAGACGCGAACCGTGCGCTCGCCGTGTCGCAGGCCATGCCCCTGATCCTCACCGGGTCCGAGCAGGTCAGCTCCTGGACGCCGCCGCGCCTGCCGACCGCGGACGAGGATTATTTCACCCGCGTGCGGCGCATGTATCAGGGCGACGGCGAGCTCGGCCAGGTGCTCGAGGACGCGCTCGCGACACGCGCCATGGCTCAGGGTGCGATGCAGGAGGACAGCGGCCGCATGGCGCGGCCCGGAGCCTATGGCGGCGGGCAGCTCTCGGTGCTGACGCGCCCGGCCGGCGCGCTGCTGCGGGCCGATCAGGGCGCGCGCTTCGCGGTTCTCGATCCGGGCGGGTGGGACACCCATGCCAATCAGGGCGCCGCGCAGGGTACGCTCGCCCAGCGCCTCGGCGATCTCGACGACGGCCTCGCCGCGCTCAAGGACGCGCTCGGACCGGTCTGGGCCGACACCGTCGTGGTGGTGGTCACCGAGTTCGGCCGCACCGTCGCGGTCAACGGCTCGAACGGCACGGACCACGGAACGGCCTCGGCGGCGTTCGTGCTCGGCGGCGCGGTCAGGGGCGGGCAGGTCGTCGCGGACTGGCCCGGCCTTGCGCCCGGACAGCAGTTCCAGGGCCGCGACCTCAACCCGACCTTCGACATGCGCGCGCTCTTCAAGACGGCCCTCGTCGGCCATATGGGCCTCGAGGAGGGCTTCGTGGACCGCGAGGTCCTGAAGGGCGGCCCGAAGGTCGCGGCGATCGGCGAGCTCCTGCGCTCCTGAGCCGGCGCCGGCCTTTTTCGCGCCCCATGCGATGCTATAGTCGCGCCCCCGGGGGGGCGGGTGCTGCCGCCCAGTTCGATGCAAGGGAGTTGCGGCGATGCGGCGAGGCCTCAACGCGAGTACGTCCGCCGGAGCGGCGGGGCGTCGCCTCGCGCCCGTGCTCCTGGCGATCCTGGCCGTTTTCGTGCCGGCCGGCGCGCGCGCGGCGGACGAGGTTTTCACCGTATACGACGTGAAGGTCGACGTGACGGCGGCGAGCGCGCGCGATGCGCGCGTCAAGGCGCTCGACGAGGCCCGCTCCGCGGCCTTTCGCCAGCTCCTCGAGCGCCTGACCGTCGCGCAGGACCACGCGCAGCTTCCCGAGGCCTCGCCCCAGGAGCTCGTCGATGCCGAGCTCAGCGTCGAGGTCGCCCGCGAGAAGGCGAGCTCGGTGCGCTACATCGCGGAGGTGACCTATTCCTTCCGCCCCGAGCTCGTGCGCGACTTCCTGCGCCAGCACGGCCTGTCGTACACGGAGAGCCAGGCGCGCCCGATGCTGGTGGTTCCGGTCCTGGTCCAACAGGCGGCGGGCGATCCCGGCACGGCGACCGAGTCCGTGCTCCTCTGGGAGCCCGAGAACGACTGGGCGCCGGTGTGGGTCGCTCCGCGCTTCCGTTCGGGCCTCCTGCCCGTCGTGACGCCGCTCGGCGACACGGAGGACCTCCTCAAGATGACGGGCGAGGCTGCCCGCGAGGCCGACTGGACCGCGCTCGAGCCTCTGGCCTCCCGCTATGGCGTCGGCGAGGTTCTCGTCGCGATCGCCCGGGTGACGCACAGCCCGGACGGGCGCGCGGAGCGCGTGGACGTCGAGCTGCGCCGCGTGCGCCCGGACGGCGAGGAGCTCGCCGTCGGCGCGATGGAGGGGCCCTCGGCGCCGGCCCAGCCCGGGCAGACGCGGGCTCCGGCCCTGTCGAGGGATCTCGCCGTCGCGGCCGTCGACATGGCGATGGCGGGCTGGATCGAGGCCTGGAAGGACCGCACGCTGGTCTCGCCCGGCGAGGAGAGCCGCATCGCCGCCACCGCGATCTTCCATGGCGGCCTTTCCGACTGGACCGCGATCCGCACCGCCCTCGCCGACGACGCGAATGTGCGCGCGAGCGAGATCAAGGCGCTCTCGGCGACCGGCGCCGAGATCGAGCTTTCCTTCGCGGGCACCGTCGAGCAGCTCGCCCTGACCCTGGCGCAGCGCAATGTGAGCCTCTCGGTGCTCAACGGCCTCTGGCTGCTGGAGGCCGGCACCCAGGCGACGGGGCTCGCCCCGAGCGCGGTCGGTCCCGGAGAGCGCCCGCCCATCTCCCAGGTCTTCGCCACGCCCTTCGCGGCCCCGCCGCCGGCGACCGCCGCGATTCCCGGCGAGAGCGAGGACTGGAACCGCGCGCTCGGCAATGTCGATCCGGAGCGTGCCCGGATGGCCCCCATTCCAAGCGCCGCGCCCGGGACTGCCGGACAATGACGCTGGACGGCGAAACCGGCGGAGGGACCGACGCAGGCGACACCCGCGATGCGGGTAATTCCCCAGAGCAGCTCGCCTTCCTGTTTCACTTCGCGCCCCGCTTCGACCGCGCAAGCTTCGTCACCTCGCACAGCAATTTCGAGGCGCTGACGGCGATCGACCAGTGGCCGGCCTGGCGCCATCCGGCGCTCGCGCTCTATGGGCCGCCCGCTTGCGGCAAGTCGCACCTGGCGGCGATGTGGGCCGCCGACGCGCGCGCCGAGACGCTCGACGCCCGCCGTCTCGCCGGCCTCGAGCCCCGGCACGGCGCCGCCTATCTGCTCGACCTCGGCGTCGGCGCCCCGCCGCAGGAGGAGGCGCTTTTCCATTTCCTCAACCGCGTCGACCAGGGGGAGGCGAGCCTCCTCCTCGCCGCGCGCGTCCCGCCGTCCCGGTGGCCTGTGGAGCTGCCCGATCTCGCGACCCGTCTCGGAGCGATACCGTCGGTCGGCGTCGGGACGCCCGACGAGGGCCTTATGCGCGCGGTGCTCGCCAAGCACCTGAAGGACCGCCAGCTAGCCCTGCCGGCGGCCCTCGTCGACTTCCTCGTCGAGCAGATGGGCGCCTCGCTTTCCGGGCTTGCCGGCCTCGTCGAGGCGCTCGAGCGCGAGGTCGTGCGGGGCCGCCGCATTCCCTCGCGCGCGCGCGTCGTCGACCTTCTCGTCGCGCTCGGAGCGGACGAGGAAGGCTCTTTGACGGATTCATGACGTGGAAGGACGAGAGCCGGGCGCCTTCCGGGCTCGTCAAGGAGATCGCAACGAGCGACGTGGCACCTTCGCGCGGCGCGGCAATGCGCGGCCGGTGTCTCCCTTTGGGAAGCGAATTGCTCTATTGTCCGCCGCGGGTTGGGCCCGGGGCTCCTCGGGCGGGGCAAAGGATGCGAGCGACATCATGACCATGGCGACACCAACCAGAGAGCGGGCGCCGCGCAAGGCGCGCGCGATCGCCGGCGCGAGCCTCACCTCGAACGATCGCTTCATCAATCGCGAGCTGTCCTGGCTCGCCTTCAACATGCGTGTCCTCGAGGAATCGCAGAACACGAATCACCCGCTCCTGGAGCGCCTGCGCTTCCTTTCGATCTCGGCCTCGAACCTCGACGAGTTCTTCATGGTGCGCGTCGCGGGCCTGCGCGGCATGGTCGCGGCCGGCGTGAATGTTCCGAGCCAGGACGGCCTCACGCCCGCCCAGCAGCTCGCGCGCATCCAGCAGCGCGCGGGCGAGCTCATGGACGCCCAGCAGAAGCAGTGGACGGTCCTGCGAAAGGAGCTCGCCGAGACCGGCATCGAGGTCGTCGAGCCCGATGCCGTCACGCCCTCCGACCGGCAGTTCCTCGATCGCTTCTTCGACGAGCAGGTCTTTCCGATCCTGACGCCCCTGGCCGTCGACCCGGCGCATCCCTTTCCCTTCATCGCGAACGAGGGCTTCGCCATCGCGCTGAAGCTGAAGCGCCGCTCCGACGGCAAGCGCTTCAACGCGCTCATCCCCGTGCCCACCCAGGTGCCGCGCTTCGTCCGCCTCGCCGGCCACAAGGGCAGCAACGGCAAGGCGCCCGAGGCCCGCTTCATCACGCTCGAGAACCTCATCGGGCTCTCGATCGAGAAGCTCTTCCCCGATCACGAGGTCCACGGGCGGGGCTCGTTCCGTGTGCTGCGCGACAGCGACATCGAGGTCGAGGAGGAGGCCGAGGATCTCGTGCGCCTCTTCGAGACGCTGCTGAAGCGCCGCCGACGCGGCTCGATCATCCGCCTCAAATGCGAAGAGGCGATGCCGGCCGACCTGCGCGAGCTCGTCGCGAGCGAGATCGAGGCGCCGGACGATGCGACCGTCCTCGTGAAGGGCCTTCTCGGCCTCGCGCAGACCTCAGAGCTCATTCTCGACGAGCGCCCGGATCTCAAGTTCACGCCGTTCACGGCGCGCTTTCCCGAGCGCATCCGCGAGCATGGCGGGGACTGCTTCGCGGCGATCAAGGCGAAGGACATTGTCGTCCATCACCCCTACGAGTCCTTCGACGTGGTCGTCCAGTTCCTGCGTCAGGCCGCCGCCGACGCCGACGTCGTCGCCATCAAGCAGACGCTGTACCGGACCTCGAAGGACTCGCCCATCGTCCGCGCGCTGATCGAGGCCGCCGAGCAGGGCAAGTCCGTGACCGCTCTCGTCGAGCTCAAGGCGCGCTTCGACGAGGCGGCGAACATCAAATGGGCGCGCGACCTGGAGCGCGCCGGCGTCCAGGTCGTCTTCGGGTTCATCGAGCTCAAGACCCACGCCAAGGTGAGCCTCGTCGTGCGCCGCGAGAGCGGCGAGTTGCGCACCTACTGCCATTTCGGGACGGGCAACTATCATCCGATCACGGCGAAGATCTACACGGACCTCTCGCTCTTCAGCGCCGATCCCAAGCTCGCCCGCGACGCGGCGCATCTCTTCAACTTCGTCACCGGCTATGCCGAGCCGCGCGCGCTGGAGATGATCGCCGTCTCGCCGATCTCGCTGCGCAAGCGCCTCCTCGACCATATCGAGGAGGAGATCGCCCATGCCGAGGCGGGCCGGCCGGCCACCATCTGGGCGAAGCTCAATTCGGTGGTCGATCCCATCGTCATCGACGCGCTCTACCGGGCGAGCCAGGCGGGCGTCGAGATCGACCTCGTGGTGCGCGGCATATGCTGCCTGCGGCCGGGCGTGAAGGGCCTCTCGGAAAACATCCGCGTCAAGAGCATCATCGGGCGCTTCCTCGAGCACTCGCGCATCCTTTGCTTCGGCAACGGCGCGAAGCTGCCTTCGCGCAAGGCGCGCGTCTATATCTCGTCGGCCGACTGGATGCCTCGCAATCTCGACCGCCGCGTCGAGACGCTCGTGCCCATTGTCAATCCCACGGTCCACCAGCAGGTGCTCGACCAGATCATGGTCGCCAACCTCAAGGACAACGAGCAGAGCTGGACGCTCGGTCCCGACGGCACCTATGCGCGGATCGTCCGCGAGCCGGGCGAGGAGGCGATCAACGCGCATCGCTACTTCATGACCAACCCCAGCCTTTCGGGACGCGGCAAGGCGCTCACCTTCGACCAGCCGCCCCAGTTCCGCATCGAGGACGAGAGTGCCAACTGACGTCGCGTCGGTCCGGGCGCGGCCGGCGCCCGGCAATGTCTCCACTCCCTTCGGCGTCGTCGACATCGGCTCCAATTCCGTCCGCCTCGTGATCTTTCGCGCGCTCCGGCGCAGCCCCGTCATCCTCCACAACGAGAAGGTGATGTGCGGCATCGGCCGGGCGCTCGCGTCCACGGGCCGGCTCGACGCCGACGGCGCCGAGCGGGCCCTCTCGGCCCTGACGCGCTTCCGCGTCGTCGCCGAGGGGCTGCACGTCGGAACCATCGAGGCGGTCGCCACGGCGGCCGCGCGGGACGCGGAGAACGGGCGCGCCTTTCTCGACGAGGCCGAGCGGCGGATCGGCGCGCCGATCCGGCTGCTTTCGGGCGAGGAGGAGGCCCGCTATTCGGCGCTCGGCGTCATCGCGGGCATTCCGGGCGCGGACGGCATCGTGGGCGATCTCGGAGGCGGCAGCCTGGAGCTGTGCTCCGTGGCGCGCGGCGAGGTGGGGCGCGGCGTCACGCTGCCCTTGGGGCCGCTTCGTCTCGCCGACGTCGCGGGAAGCGACATGGCGAAGGTGAGGAAGCTCGTCGCCGAGGCGGTCGCGGGCGTCTCCTGGCTCCACGAGATGCGCGGCCGGACGCTCTATGCCGTGGGCGGCGCATGGCGCGCCTTCGCGCGGCTCCGGCTCGAGACCACGCACCATCCGCTCCACATTCTCCACGCCTATGCGATCCCGCGCCAGGAGGCGATCGATTTCGCCCGCTTCCTCGCGGGCCAGAGCCGTCGCTCCATGGAGCGCATCGCGGACATCTCCCGCCGCCGCCTGGAGCTCATGCCCTATGCGGCCGTGGTCCTGGGCGAGGTGGTGGGCGCGACGCCCGTCGATGAGGTCGTCGTCTCGGCCTTCGGCCTGCGCGAGGGGCTCCTCTACGACCGGCTGAGCCCGGAGGAGCAGGCGCGCGATCCGCTGATCGAGGCCGCGCGGGGCATCGGCGAGCGCGAGGGGCGCGATCCGGCGTTCGCGGAGCCGCTGGTGCGCTGGACCGGTCCGCTCTTTCCCGACGAGACGCGCGGCGAGAGCCGACTGCGCATGGCCGCCGCGCATCTCTCCGACCTCGCCTGGAGGGCGCACCCGGACTATCGCTCCGAGCTCGCCTTCTCCGAGATCCTCACCGCACCCATCGCCGGCGTCACGCATAGCGAGCATGTCCGCCTCGCGCTCGCGCTCCATCACCGCTATGTCGGCGTCAGCGATCCGGATGGGCTCGAGCGCTTCAAGGGCCTGCTCGATCCGCTCTCGCGGGCCTGGGCGAAGCGCGTGGGCCTCGCCTTCCGCTTCGCCTTCGCGCTGACGGCCGGCTCGCCGGACATCCTCAAGGGGCTGAAGCTCCGGGTGCAGAAGGACCAGCTTCTCATCTCGCGCGCGGGCGAGCTGGGGCCGCTCTTCGACGATAGGACCATGCGCCATCTCGTCCAGCTCGCCGAGCTCTGCCAGCTGAAGCCGGAGGTCGCGGAGCGCGACTGAGGCAGGGGTGGGGGTGGGGTCCGCGGATCACGGGTCGCCGGGCGGATTGAAGACGCCCGTGCCCGCGCCCCACCCCCGAGCCCTCCCTGCCGCTCGGGCCCTCGGGGCGCCGGGCTGCGGGAAGCCGGGATCTCGGGAAGGAAGAGCGACAAGGATGACGATTGGGTGCAAGTGAACGCTCACTCGCATTCGGCGGAAAATCGAGCGGTGCGCAGGGGTTCGCGGACATCGGCCTCAGCTCGCGAGGGCGCGGGTAAGGGCGGCGCAAACCGCGTCGGCATGACGGGACAGCGGGGCCTCGAGCCCGCCATGGACCACCGAGAGCGCCGGCTGCACCAGGAAGCCGAGAAAGATCGAGGCGCCGAGATCGACGTCGCGCAATCCGATCTCGCCGGCCTCGATTCCCGAGGCGAGGATGGCGCGCGCCACATGGACGGGCCCGAATACCTCGGCGGGAATGCGGGGCAGGGCCTCGCTCTGCATGAGAAGCAGGAAGCGGTAGAGCGTCGGCTCCCGGTCGAAGAGCGCGAATTCCTGGCGGACGATGGCGCAGAGCCTGGCGCTCGCCGTGGGCTCGGACAGCGCGACGCGCTCCATGCGCCGGCCGAACTCGGTGTAGTTCTCGCGGAAGAGCTCGGCGATGAGCGCCTCCTTGGACGGGTAGTGGCGGTAGAGCGTGCCCTCGGCGATGCCGGCCGCCCTGGCGAGATCGCGCACGGTGGTCTCGCTGGCGCCCTTCGAGACGCAAAGCGCGAGGGCCGCGGCCTTGATGCGGCTGCGCGTGTCCTCCGGCGCGTCCATGCTTTGAGTGAACATTCACTCACATTGGACCGGAAGAAGCCCCTCGTCAAGTCGAAATCGGCCGCCCCGTTGGCGCGGCGGCCGATTTCCAATCCGGAAGGCTCGCGATCGCCCGGAGCCGCTATTGGCCGCCGCCGGCGGCCGCCTGGAGCTTGGCGATGCAGGTCTGGAAGATCGGCACCGTCTCCGGCTTGCCCTGAACGGCCGCCTGCCGCTCGGGGCCCTTCGGCGTCTTGATGATCGAAAGCAGCTTGTCGTTCATCTCGCTGTCGCCAGACTTGGCGCCCTCGGCCTCGTAGCAGCCGCAGAGCATGTTCTGGACGGGCGGGGTGGCGTTCGGGTCCTTGGCGAGCTCAGCCTTGCATTCACCCTGGAAATTCGCCCAGGCGGGGGCCGCAAGCACAAGCAGCCCCGCGGCGCCAAGCGCGCCGGCGATCAGATTCCTCATCCGTTCTCTCCTCTTGTCACCGTGCTCCGTCCGACGAGCGGGCACGACCGGGTCAGCCTAGAGGAAAGCGGGCACGAGCGAAATTGAGACCGCGGCGTTATTTTTCGGGCGCGGCTACCAGCTCTTGCCGTCGAGGTTCAGCAGCTTTTCCGAGCAGGTGCGGAAGATCGGATAGGTCGTCGGATGCTCGCGCACCGCGACCCAGCGGCCGGGGCCCTTGGGCGTGTTGATGACCGCCAGCATCTCCTCCTCGAGACCGGGGGCCGCCGCCTCGTCGATCCCCTGGGCATAGCAGGTGCACAGGAAGTCGCGCACGGTCTTGGTCGCGCCCGGATCGTTGACGAGCCCGGCGTCGCATGCGGCGAGGAAATCCGCCGGCGCGGGAGCCGCCGCGAGAAGGGCGCACGCAAGGGCGCCAAACAGAATATTGCCTCGCCTCATGTCGTTCTCCTGGGCGCGAGCGAGACGAGGGGGCGTCTCACTGAGTCCTGGATTTTAGCGCATTCGTGCAGGCCCTGAAGATGGGCACCGTGCTGGGCCGGTCGCGCGCCGCCTCGTCCCTGGCCTTTCCCTTGGGTTTCTTCAGGACATAGAGGAGCTTGCCCTCCATGTTCTCGTCCCCCGATCTTTCGGCGCCCTGGCTGTAGCACTGGCAGAGGAAGATCTGGACACGCCCATTCACGCCTTCCTCGGCCAGCGCCGCCTTGCATTCGTCGATGAACTCCGCCGCCGCCGGCTCGGTTCCGATCGCGATCGCGGCCGCCCCCAGCACGAGGGCCATTGTCGCTCGACGCATTCCGTCCTCCCCTCGAGCCCGTTGCGGGCCCTGTTCGTTTGTGCCGGGCTCACCGAGCCGCGGAAATTACAACAATGTCATGAATTCGAGCAGGGATCGGCGTGCGGGTCAACGAGGCCGCGGCGCCGTGAAGAGACGGCCCTCGTCGAGTCCGAGAAGCAGGCGGCCGTGCTTCAGCTCGATCGCCTCGGCGCCGAATATCTCGCGCCGCCAGCCCGCGAGCGCGGGGATCGCCGCCCCGTCGTCGAGCGCGAGCTTCTCCAGGTCGGCGCTCGAGGCGATGAGCTTCGCCGCGACGCCGTGCGCTTCCGCCTTGATGCGCAGAAGCACCTTGAGAAGCTCGACCACATGGGCCGGGGCCTCGGCGCGCGCGCGCGGCTCGCCCGCCTCGGGCAGCTCGTGCTTGGGCAGCGCTTTGGCGCGCGCCACGGCCTTGAGGATGGCCTCGCCCATGCGCCCCTCGGCGATGCCACGCGGCACGGCGCGCAATTGGGAGAGCTCGGCGACGCTCTCGGGCGCGCTCGCGGCCACCTCGGTGATGGCCTCGTCCTTGAGGATGCGCGGGCGCGGCAGATCGCGCTTCTGCGCCTCCACCTCGCGCCAGGCGGCGACCTCCGCCGCGATGGCGAGGAAGCGACGGTTCTGCGAGCGCAGCTTCAGCCGCTTCCAGGCGGTCGCCGGATCGAGCCGGTAGGTCTCGGGCGAGGTCAGCACCGCCATTTCCTCGGCGAGCCAGTCGGCCCGTCCCGTCGCCTCCAGGCGCCGGGCGAGCTCGGCGTAGACCGTGCGCAGATGGGTGACGTCCCCGAGCGCGTAGGTGAGCTGCTTTTCGCTCAGGGGCCGGCGCGACCAGTCCGTGAAGCGCGAGCTCTTGTCGATATCGGCGCCGGCGAGCTGGCGCGCGAGCGTGTCGTAGGCGACCGAATCCCCGAAGCCGCACACCATGGCGGCGACCTGCGTATCGAAAACGGGCGCGGGGATCTCGCCGGTCAGGTGAAAGAAGATCTCTATATCCTGCCGCGCCGCGTGAAAGACCTTCACCACCCGCGTCTCGGCGAGGAGCGCGAGGAGCGGGGCGAGATCGATGCCGTCCGCCAGCGGGTCGACGATCGCTTCGGTGCCTTCCCCCGCGAGCTGGACGAGGCAGAGCTTCGGCCAGTAGGTCGCATCCCTCATGAACTCGGTGTCGATCGTGACATAGGCCCCCCGCGAAAGGCGGGCCGTCAGCACGTCAAGCTCACTCGTCGAGGTCACGATCTGCATACGGGGCGGGCTTATAGCTGCTTCGCGCCTTGCTGTCGCGCGGCCGAGCGCGAAGCGGCCGGCAGGCCCGCGCGAAGGGCCCCGCCGGCCCGTTCGGCCCGCCGGCCGGATCGTCCCTCCCGCGCGCCCAGATCTGGATTCGACATATTTATTGGAAGTTGACCTAGGTCACATACTGCATATAATTAGATCGAATCATCGATATAAGATGAAGACAGGCTGAAACTGAACACTGTGAATTCGATATCCAGATTTGAGCAAGCGCCAATCTGGATCAGCAAGTTAGAGGGGAAACGATGGGGCGCATGGAAAGGCTATTGGCCGGGACCGCGATCGCGACCGGCCTTCTGGTTGTGGATGCCGGGCTGGCATTCGCGAGCGACGAGATCATCGTCACGGCGCGCCGCCGCGACGAGAACCTGCAGGACGTGCCGGTATCGGCGGCGGTCATTACGCCGGACTTCGCCGAGACCTTTCAGCTCGACGGGCCGCGCGACTATCTCGATCAGATTCCGGGCGCGCGGAACTCGGTCACGCTGGGCACCGAGCTCGGCGACGACATCGTCATTCGCGGCGTCGGCGTGGCACGCAACGACGTCTCGGCCTCGGCGACGGGCATCTATCGCAACGGCGTCTTCATCGGCAACGGGTCGTTCTTCGGCAAGACCTTCACCCGCTTCGACACCTTCGACATGGAGCGCTTCGAGGTCTTCCGCGGGCCGCAGGGAGCCCTGTGGGGCCGGAACGCGGCGGGCGGCGCGATCAACATCGTCTCGGCGCGGCCCAAATTCGAGCACGAGGGCCGCGTCTCGTTCACCTACGAGGTCGAGCAGGAGCAGAAGCAGATCGAGGTCGTCGAGAACTTCCCGATCAACGACTGGCTCGCCATTCGCGTGGGCGCGCAATGGGACGACCGCGACGGCGGCCTCACCTATATCGACGATCCGACATCGCCCCGCGACGGGCACAATCTCGACGAGGCGCTGTTCGCCGGCGCCCGTGTCGGACTGAGGGCACGCCCGATCGAGGATCTCGACATCGTCCTGACCTACGAATGGTCGGAGGCGAGGAACACCGGCTACGCGGCGACCTTCTACAAGGCCGTACGCGATCCGGGGAAGCTGATCCGCACGTGCGAGGGCTCGGTTCCGGGCTCGGGTCAGCACTGCATCCTCAACGAGGATTCCGAGTACAAGATCACGACCCACAACGCCTTCCTGAACACGAGCCTGGAAACGGGCATCGGAACGGTCCATCTCGACGCTCTGTGGACGGAGCGGGACGGAAAGGCGGTCGACGACCTCGACGCCTATCTCTATCCAAACACGGGCTTCTGGATCACGCCCGACATCAGCAATCCGCGATACGGGCAGTTCCAGAAATACGGGGTCGAGCTCCGTCTGTCCTCGAACGACCGCTCGCCGACGCCCGAGTGGATGACCTGGCTCATCGGGGCCGACTACCAGGACTCGAAGGACACGTTCTTCCTTACCTTCGAGCTTCCGGACGTCATGACGATGGGCGCGACGATTCTCTATGCGGACCGTCTCGCCGTCTCGAGGATCGCCTCCTCGTCGGTCTTCGCCTCGGTGGGCTTCGACATCACCGACCGGCTGAACGTGGCCGCCGAGTTCCGGGCGACCGAGAACCGGCTCGATACGCTCTCCGACGACGGCGACCGGACCTTCACCCCGGGCGTCGGCTTCACCATGGTCGTGCCCAACCCGCACGTCATCGACATCGCGGAATCGCGCTTCACGCCGGCGGGGACGGTGACCTATCAGGTGGCGCCGGGGCACAAGGTGTACGGACGGGTCGCGACGGGCTTCCGCCCGGCGGGCTTCGATCCGCGCTTCGTGATGGGCTCCTACTTCCCGCCCTATCTCGCGGAAGACATCCGCAGCCACGAGATCGGCTACAAGGGGCAGGCCTATGACGGCCGCATCCAGTTCGATCTGGCGGTGTTCTACGTCGATCACCGCAACATTCAGATCACCGACCGCTTCCTCAACGATACCGGCACGGTGGTGAGCCGGATCGGCAATGGCGGGGACGCCTGGTCGGCCGGTCTCGAGCTGGGCGTGCGGGGCAATTTCGACGTCGGGCCGGGCATGCTGAAGGTCAATGGCGGCTACGGCTACCAGAACGGCCGGATCTACGACGGCTCCTATTCCGGCAATCGAATCCCGGAAACGCGCGACTACCAGATCACGCTGTCCTCGACCTATTCGCAGCCGGTCTTCAATTCCGGCTGGACGGGGTCGGCGAACCTCGCCTTCACGGCGGAAGGGGGCGGCTGGCAACGGCCGGACAACGATCCGGAGCTCGCGAACTACGAGCGCTTCGACGGCAGCCTGTCGCTCAGCGACGACCGCCTGAAGTTCCAGCTCTTCGCCCGGAACATCTTCGACGAGCTCTACATCACCTACAACGCGTTCGCCGGGGTTCCCATCATCGGCTACAACCAGCCGCGAACCTGGGGTGCCTCGGTCGCCTACAAATGGTGACGGATAGCGGGCCGCCATCGCCTTAGGGCATGGCGGGAGGGGGTCTTGGGGCCGGCCGGGCCATGCGCGCGGCCGGCCTCGCCATGTTCGCCGGCCGGCGCGGTTCGGCGGAGGATCGCATTGCCGCGCCCCGCCCGGCGGGCCCCTTGACAGCCGCGCGGAGCGCATGCCCCTTCTCCCGCGACCTTGGGGGCCCGCGTCGCCGCGCCGTCCCCGCACAGAAGCGTTCCCGAGGGAAGAGCCGATGCATATCTATCGCAGCCATACGTGCGGCGAGCTCCGGGCGAGCCATGTCGGCGAGACGGTGCGCCTTTCGGGCTGGGTGCACCGGCGGCGCGACCATGGCGGGCTCATCTTCATCGACCTGCGCGACCATTACGGCCTTGCGCAATGCGTGATCGAGCCGGAAAGCCCGGCCTTCGCGGAGGTCGAGCGGCTGCGCGCGGAGAGCGTCGTGACCTTCACGGGCAAGGTCGTCGCGCGCGACGCCGACACCGTCAACGCCGAGCTGCCGACGGGGCAGGTCGAGCTCGTCATCGAGGCGTGCGAGGTGCGCTCGGTCGCGGCCGAGCTGCCGCTGCCGGTGTTCGGCGATCAGGAATATCCCGAGGAGACGCGGCTCAAATACCGCTTCCTCGACCTCAGGCGCGAGCGCCTCCACGCCAACATCCTGTTGCGCGCCGCGATCGTCTCCTCGCTCCGCAAGCGGATGAACGCGTCGGGCTTCACCGAGTTCCAGACGCCGATCCTCACCGCCTCGAGCCCGGAAGGCGCGCGCGACTTCCTCGTGCCCTCGCGCCTCCATCCCGGAAAGTTCTACGCCTTGCCGCAGGCGCCCCAACAGTTCAAGCAGCTCGTTATGATGGCGGGCTTCGACCGCTATTTTCAGATCGCGCCCTGCTTTCGCGACGAGGACCCGCGCGCCGACCGCTCGCCCGGAGAATTCTACCAGCTCGACATCGAGATGAGCTTCGTCACGCAGGAGGACGTCTTCGCGGCCGTCGAGCCGGTGATGCGCGGCGTCTTCGAGGAATTCGCGAATTGGCGGGAGCTGCGCCGCACGGTCGCGCCGGGGCCTTTCCCGCGCATCACCTATGCCGACGCCCTGCGCAAATACGGCTCCGACAAGCCGGACTTGCGCAATCCCATCGAGATGGCGGCGGTGAGCGACAGCTTCCGCGATTCCGGGTTCAAGGTGTTCGCCAACATCCTCGCGCGCGACGCGAAGGCCGAGGTCTGGGCGATCCCGGCGCCGGGCGGGGGCAGCCGCGCCTTCTGCGACCGGATGAATTCCTGGGCGCAAGGGGAAGGCCAGCCGGGTCTCGGCTATATCTTCTGGCGCGAAGGCGAGGGCGCGGGGCCCGTGGCGAAGAATCTCGGCCCCGAGCGCACCGAGGCCTTGCGGGGCAAGCTCGGACTCAAGGAGGGCGACGCCGCCTTCTTCGTCGCGGGCCTTCCCAAGAGCTTCGCCGATTTCGCGGGACGGGCACGGACGAAGATCGGCACCGAGCTCGGCCTCGTCGAGAAGGACGTCTTCAAGTTCTGCTGGATCGTCGACTTCCCGATGTTCGAGTGGAACGAGACGGAGAAGAGGATCGACTTCAGCCACAACCCGTTCTCGATGCCGCAGGGCGGCCTCGACGCGCTGAACGGGAAGGACCCGCTCGACATCCTCGCCTATCAGTACGACATCGTCTGCAACGGGGTGGAGCTCTCCTCGGGCGCGATCCGGAACCACGTGCCCGAGATCATGTATCGCGCCTTCGAGATCGCGGGCTATCCGCCCGCCATGGTCGACGAAAAATTCGGCGGCATGATCAGCGCCTTCAAGCTCGGCGCGCCGCCGCACGGAGGCATCGCGCCGGGCGTCGACCGCATCGTCATGCTGCTCGCGGGCGTCGACAATCTCCGCGAGGTGACGATGTTCCCGATGAACCAGCGCGCCGAGGACCTGATGATGGGCGCGCCCTCGGAGGTTTCGGCCCACCAGCTCCGCGAGCTTCACATCCGCGTCGTTCAGCCCCCGAGCGAGACCAAGCCGCCTTCCGCCTCGACCTGAAGCGGCGCGGCCGAAGGGGCGCGCGCGGGCGCGAAATGGCATTTCACATGAGGCGCGGGCCGCTCTAAAGTCGGCGCCCGTCCAGCCCCCGTCCGCCCGAGACACGCCCGCGCATCATGCCCATCGAAATCCTCATGCCCGCCCTATCGCCCACCATGGAGGAGGGCAAGCTCGCCAAATGGCACGTCAAGGAGGGCGACGATGTCGGCCCGGGCGACGTCATCGCGGAGATCGAGACCGACAAGGCGACCATGGAGGTCGAGGCCGTCGACGAGGGCAGGGTCACGAAGCTTCTCGTGGCCGAGGGCACCGAAGGCGTGAAGGTCAACGCGCCGATCGCGCTCCTCAACGGCGAGAGCGAGGCCGCAAAGCCCGCGCCCGCCCCGAAGCCGCCTCCGGTTGCCGCGAAGACTCCCGAGCCGGCGCCCGCCAAGGCGCCGAAGGCGGCCCCGCCCGCCGCGCCGGCGCCCGCGCCCGAGAGCCTCGCGGGCGTCGAGACCGTGACCCTCACCATGCGCGAGGCGCTGCGCGACGCGATGGCCGAGGAGATGCGCCGCGACGAGACCGTCTTCGTGATGGGCGAGGAGGTCGCGCAATATCAGGGCGCCTACAAGGTGACCCAGGGGCTTCTCGAGGAATTCGGGCCCAAGCGCGTCATCGATACGCCGATCACGGAGCATGGCTTTGCCGGCCTCGGCGTCGGAGCGGCTTTCGGCGGCCTGCGTCCCATCGTCGAGTTCATGACCTTCAATTTCGCCATGCAGGCGATCGACCAGATCGTCAACTCGGCGGCGAAGACGCTCTACATGTCCGGTGGGCAGATGGGCTGCCCCATCGTCTTCCGCGGCCCCAACGGCGCGGCGGCGCGCGTCGCCGCCCAGCACAGCCAGGACTATTCGGCCTGGTACGCCCATGTGCCGGGCCTCAAGGTGGTCGCGCCCGCGACGGCGGCGGACGCCAAGGGGCTCCTCAAATCCGCCATCCGCGATCCCAACCCCGTCATCTTCCTCGAGAACGAGATCCTCTACGGGCGCTCCTTCGAGGTTCCGAAGGCGGAGGATTTCCTCGTGCCGATCGGCAAGGCCCGGATCGCGCGGGAGGGCCGCGACGCGACGGTGGTCACCCATTCCATCATGGTGCACAAGGCGCTGGAGGCGGCAGAGCTTCTCGCGGGCGAGGGCATCGAGATCGAGATCGTCGATCTGCGCACGCTGCGCCCGCTCGACACCGAGACCGTCGTCGCGAGCGTGAAGAAGACCAATCGCTGCGTGACGGCGGAGGAAGGCTGGCCCCATTGCGGCATCGGCGCGGAGATCGCCGCGCTGCTGATGGCGCAGGCCTTCGACTGGCTCGACGCGCCGGTCGCGCGGGTCGCCGCGAAGGACGTGCCGCTGCCCTATGCCGCGAACCTCGAGCGCCTCGCGCTGCCTCAGGCCGCCGACATCGTCGCGGCGGTGAAGGGCGTGACGTATCGGAGCTGAGCGGCCCGTCGCCGCGCTATTTCTCCAGGGCCACGACAGGCACGAAGCCACCGAAGATCAGCCGCCTGCCGTCGAAGGGCATGGGGTTCTTCTCCGGGTCCATCCGTGCGTCGCCTTTCGACGGGTCCCTCACCATCTCGCCGATTTTCGCGAGCGCCGCGTCGCGCGTCGCCTTGTCGGGCCATTCGATCCAGGAGAAGACGACCGTCTCGTCGTCCTTGGCCTGAACCGCCTTGCGGAAATCGGTGAGCTTTCCCTCGGGCACGTCGTCGCCCCAGCATTCGAGGATGCGCAGCGCGCCGAGGTCCATGAACACCCCGTCGCCCGTCCTCGCGTGGTCGATGAAGGCCTGCCTGTTCGCGGTGGGCACCGCGATCACGTAGCCGTCCACATAGCTCATGGCCGCTTTCCTTCCCGGTACGGAAAACTCCGCTTGCGGCCCTCAGGCCGCCGCGAAGCGGTGGAAGTCGACGAGCAGATCCTTGACCGCGGCCTTCACGAGCTCGCCGCCATGTTCGGGCGTGGCGAGCGAGGGGTCCGAGCCGATGCGCCCGTCGGGGAAGCGGCGGCGATAGTCCTGGGCGTCGTGGATGGGCCCGTGCGGCGCGATCTTCGGGCTCATCTCGACGCGCTTCACCGCCTGCGGATAGCCCCAATAGGTGACGGCGACCTCGGGCGGCGTCGCGTGGGCGCCCACGGCGTTGCCGTAGAGCACGCCCGAGATGCGGTCGACCTCGGGAAACTCCCACCAGTTCTGCGTCTTCTGCACGAGCGAGGGCGCGTTGGTGTTGTCGCGCGAGAAGGAGTGCTCGGCATAGATCTCGGCGAAGGCCGATTTGATGATCGGCACGTTGCCGCCATGGCCGTTGAGCCAGTAGAGCCGCGTGAAGCCGTGGCGCACCAGCGAGCGCGTCCAGTCGACCATCGCCGCGATCATGGTCGAGGGGCGCAGCGTGATCGTGCCGGCAAAGCCCAGGTGATGCTGCGCCGAGCCCACGTTGAAGGTCGGCGCGACGAGGATGCCGGCCGCCTCGCCCGCCTCGCGCGCGATGATCTCCGGGCACAGAGCATCCGTGCCGAGAAGGCCGTTGGGGCCGTGCTGCTCGGTGGAGCCGATGGGAATGAGGATGGCGGTCGAGCGCTCGAGATAGGCCTCGACCTCCTGCCAGGTCGACAGATGAAGCTGCATGGGACACCTCCGCGTCCGCCCGGGCGGGCCATCAGGCCCGAGGCAGGCGCGCGGCGTCAAGGGGCAGGGTGTCTCAGTGCTTGGACCAGCCGTTCTTGGCCGCGGGGCGCAGCTTCGGCGCGGGCGGAGGCGCGCAGGGCTGGATCGCGAGGCCCTTCGGAAGCGCCGTGCGCTGGTCGCCGCAGGCGCCGGCGAGGAGCTCGGCGGTGAGGCCCTTGGCCGTCGTCGCCATGGCGCCCGAAAGGTTCGCGCCGGCGAGGTTGGCGCCCGTGAGGTCGGCGCCGAGGAGCCAGGTGCCGACGAGGTTCGCGCCCGAGAGATCGGCCTCGCGGAAGCTCGAATTCGTCAGGACGGCCGCGTAGAGGTCGGCGCGCGCGAGGTTGGCCTTGGAGAAATCGGCGCTCGCGGCGACCGTGGCGGTGAGGTCGGCGCCGGTGAGGCGGGCCTCCGCGAGATTGGCTCCCGAGAAGCGGCGATAGGAGAGATCGGCTTCGGTGAAGTCGCAGCCCTTGCAGGCGACGCCGGCCTTGAGGCCCGCGACCGCCTTCTCGTCGGCGGCGCGCGCGATGGCGCCGAGCCCCAGGAGGATCGCGCAGATGAGCAGTGCGGCGCGCATGCATGTCTCCCCGTGCCGAAATGGGACGGGCCGCCCGGATTCCGGCTGCCCCGTCCGCCCTGTCGTAGAGTGCGGGGGCAAGCTTCGTGCCGCGGGCGCGTGCCGGAGGGCGCCCTCAATACGGCGTCACGGCCTGGAAATCGTAGTCCCACGTCGCGAACATCCAGGCCCGCAGCATATCTCGGTGCGCGCGCACCGTGTCGGCATATTCCGGCCGCTCGGCGAGATTCGCCATTTCGCCGGGATCGGCCTCGAGGTCGTTGAGCTGCTCGCGATGGGCGCCGGTCGTGTAGGCGCAATATTTGAACCGCTCGGTCCTGATCATCCGGTCGTGCTGGCTCTCGACGACGAGGAACCTGCGCCAGTCCGCCGGCGCCTCGCCCCTCAGCAGGGGCGCGAGGCTCCGGCCGTCATAGCGGGCGTCGGGGAGCGCGATGCCGGCCCAGTCGCAGAGCGTCGGCAGGAGGTCGAGCCCGTTCGAGACGAGATGGCTCGTGTCGGCCCGGCCTTCCGGGATCGCGCCCTTTTGGCTCACGAGGAAGGGCACGCGCATCGCCTCCTCGTAAAGCACGGATTTGTGCTCGAGCTTGTGCGCGCCGGCCAGGTCGCCGTGATCGCTGGTGAGGACGACGAGCGTGTCGCGCTCGAGGCCCGCCTCGCGCAGCGCATCGAGAACGGTCGCGATCTCGCGGTCGACGCGCTCCGTGAGCCGACAATAGACCCAGCGATGGATGCGCCAGTCCTCCTCGGTCCAGCGCTCGCGCACATATTGGCGAAAGCCCACGGGCTTTAGGTACTTCGTCGCGATCGCCTCGGGCTCGAGCTCCGGAATGGCGTGGTTCGCGGGGAGGGGCGGGCATTCCTCCTCGACGAATTTCCTCCGGTCCTTGCGCGCGATCTCGCCCATGAGCGCGAGCGTCGTGTCCTCGCCGTCGAAGATGCGCGGCAGCTTCCTCGACGCGCGCCAGGCATTGATGGCGAGGAAGCAGATGTCGTGCGGATTGATGAGGCTCGCGGTGAGGAAGAAGGGCTTCTCGTGCTTCTCCTTGAGGAACGCCGCGCAGGACTGGGCGAGCGCGTCGCGCTCGTCCCTCTCGAAATAGCGGTACGAGCGGCCCGCGAAATCGTCGCGGAAGGCGCGCGCGAGATGCACCTTGCCGCCATAGACGGCGTCGTATCCCGCGCGCCGAAACAGGGGGCCGAGCGAGGTGTCCAGAATGCCCTGCGGCACGTCGCCGGCGATGGCGTCGCCGTTCTCGGTCGTGCCGACGATGCTCGGCATGCGTCCCGTCTGCAGGCTGAAGCGGGACGGCGAGCACACCGGGTTCGTGACATAGGCGAGGTCGAAGCGCATGCCCGAGGCCGCGAGGCCGTCCATGGCGGGCGTCCGCAGCCAGGCGTTTCCCATGCAGCCCATCATCGTCCAGAGCTGCTGGTCCGTGACGAGGACGAGAATGTTGGGCCTCGTCGAGCCGAGCCGGCTCATGGCGATGGCGGGCGCGGGCAGCGACGCGGCGGCGCCGAGGGCCATCGCGCCCCCGAGAAACTTCCGCCTGCGGATCTTCTTCGCGGCCCGCGTCATCGCGCCCCTCCGTGCATGAGGCCGGTGCGCCCGGCCCGGTTTTGCCGGCCATACGCCGTTGTAGGTTTGAAATCTACTGCCCGCGCGGCGGCCGGCACAAGCGGAGGGGGCGCATAGAAAACGCCCGCCCGGGGGAGAGGGGCCCGGGCGGGCGCAAGGTCGCAGATCGCGAGGGCGACTGAGGACCCCGGAAGCAGCAGGGCGGGACCCCCAAGGCTTCGGCGCGTCCGACCCATGGCCCAGGCCGCTTTTGGTGCGTGCCCGAGCGCAACGAACGCCCCTTCAACGCCCGGGCCCGCTCCACGAAAGACCGAGCCCGATCCATCCAACTAACGCTTGCAAGCTTGCCCGATTCGCGAGGGCAGAACCGTCCGGGCCCGTCGATTTCACAGCAGATTTCAGGGGGTGCGACAGGACGGCACACGCCGCCCGTCATCCGCGCCGGGCGGCTTCGATCGCGGCGACGTCGATCTTGGTCATCTCCATCATCGCGTCGAATGCGCGCTTGGCCTCCGCGCCGCCCGCCACCATCGCCTCGATGAGGGCGCGCGGCGTGATCTGCCAGGAGATGCCCCACCTGTCCTTGCACCAACCGCAGGCGCTCTCCTGGCCGCCGTTCCCGACGATCGCGTTCCAATAGCGATCGGTCTCGGCCTGATCGTCCGTCGCGATCTGGAAGGAAAAGGCCTCGCTGTGCCTGAACGCGGGGCCGCCATTGATGCCGATGCAGGGGATGCCGGCGACCGTGAACTCGACCGTCAGCACGTCGCCCGCCTTGCCGGAGGGATAGTCGCTCGGCGCGCGGCGGATCGCGCCGACGGCGCTGTCGGGAAAGGTCTCGGCGTAGAACCGCGCCGCCGCCTCGGCGTCCCTGTCGTACCAGATGCAGACCGTGTTCTTGGCCATGGCCGACCCTCTCGCCGCGCGTCTTCGAGCCGCGTCGCAATCGAGATAGCCGACCGGATGCCGGTCGCAAAGCCGGCCATGCGTGAAATCCCCGAAAGGTCGATGCGCGGGCCTTCCGCGATCCCGCACGACCGTGGCGAATGCGCGGGCGGACGGCCCGGTGCCGGCCGATCGGACGTCCTAGCGGCGGCCGATCGCTTCCGATCGCCCGCCGCTGCGCCCGCCGATTCTCGTTACGAGCAGCCCGTCGTCGAGCCGCAAGTGTCGCATTTGAGGCAGGTGCCGTTGCGCACGAGCGTGAGGTGGCCGCAGGAGGGGCAGGGGTCGCCCTCATAGCCCTTGATGCGGGCTTCGATGACGCGGTGCACCTCCTTGCGCCCGGTCGGGCCCACGGTGACGACGTCCTCCTCGAGGAGGAACTTCGCGCCGCCGTCGGTGCCGGTGCGCGCGGCGCTTCTTCCTTGCACGCCGCTTCGCGCGTCCATGGCCGGACCCGAGGCCCCCGAACGCAGGACCACGAGGTTGGCCGGCACCGTGCCGCGCAGATAGCCGGCGCTCGCGACCTCGCGCACGACCTTCTCCACGATCTCGGCCTCGCCCTCCGGAGCCGCGCCTTCCTCGACGCCGCGGCCGAGGGCGATGGCCTCCGACTCCCGGTCGTCGACATGGGCGAGGTCGTTGCGGGCGAGATAGGAGATGGCGAGCTCGCGGAAGATGTAGTCGAGGATCGAGGTCGCCTGCTTGATGTGGTCGTTGAGCTGGACGGGCCCCGCCGGCTCGAAGCGCGTGAAGGTGAAGGCCTCGACGAACTCCTCCAGCGGCACGCCGTATTGCAGGCCGAGCGAGATCGCCACGGCGAAGTTGTTCATCAGGCTGCGGAAGGCGGCGCCTTCCTTGTGCATGTCGATGAAGATCTCGCCGAGGGTGCCGTCCTCGTACTCGCCGGTGCGCAAATAGACCTTGTGGCCGCCGACGATGGATTTCTGCGTGTAGCCCTTGCGCCGGTCGGGCAGCTTCTGGCGCGAGGCGCGGGCGCGCTCGACGATCTTCTCGACGATGCGCTCGGCCACGATCTGCGTGCGGACGGCCATCGGCGCGGCGGCCTCGGCCGCCTCCTCCAGCGCTTCGGCAGTCTCCTCGTCGAGGAGGCGCGCGGTCAGCGGCTGGGAGAGCTTCGAGCCGTCGCGATAGAGCGCGTTGGCCTTGAGGCCGAGGCGCCAGGACGTCATGTAGGCGTCCATGCAGTCGGCGACGCTCGCGACGGCCGGCATGTTGATGGTCTTCGAGATCGCGCCGGAGATGAAGGGCTGCACCGACGCCATCATGCGGATGTGGCTCGCGACCGAGAGATAGCGCGTGCCCGTGCGCCCGCAGGGATTGGCGCAGTCGAACACGGGCAGATGCTCGGCCTTGAGGCCCGGCGCGCCCTCGAGCGTGCCGGTGCCACAGACGTGGATATTGGCCGCCTCGACCTCCTTCTTCGAGAAGCCCAGCCTTGCCGGAAGGTCGAAGGCGGGGTCCTCGATCTCCGCCTCGGTGAGGCCGAGAACGTCGCGGCAGAACTCCTCGCCTAGGACCCAGGGCGTGAGCGCGTATCTGAGGTCGAAGGCGGAGGGCAGCGCGGCTTCCAGATGCTCGAGCGCATCGCCGGTGAAGCCGAGGCCCTTGAGGCGCTCGTGATTGATCGCGGGCGCGCTCTTGAGGCTGCCGTGGCCGACCGCGTAGGCGATGATGCGCTCGGCGGCGGGGGCGTCGTAGCCGAGGACCCTGAGAGCCTCGGGCACGAGCCGGTTGATGATCTTGAAGGAGCCGCCGCCGGCGAGCTTCTTGTATTTGACGAGCGCGAAGTCGGGCTCGACGCCGGTGGTGTCGCAATCCATGACGAGGCCGATCGTTCCCGTGGGGGCGATGACCGAGACCTGCGCATTGCGGAAGCCGTGCCGGGCGCCGAGATCGAGCGCCGCGCGCCAGGCGCCGATCGCCGCCTCCGCGAGGAGCGCGTCGGGGCAGTTCTCGTGATCGAGCGGAACGGGCCTCGTGCTGAGCGCCTCGTAGCCCTCGCTCGCGCCTTCCGCGGCGCGGGCATGGTTGCGCATGACGCGCAGCATCGCCGTCTCGTTGCGCCAATATTCCGGGAACGGACCGACCCGCTCGGCGATCTCGGCCGAGGCGCGGTAGGCGGCGCCCGTCATCAGGGCCGAGACCGCGCCGGCGAAGGCGCGGCCCTTGTCGCTGTCATAGGGCAGCCCAGAGGCCATGAGGTAGCCGCCGAGATTGGCGAAGCCGAGGCCCAGCGTGCGGTAGTCGTAGGAGAGCTGCGCGATCTCCTTGGCCGGGAACTGGGCCATCATGACCGAGATCTCGAGCGTCAGCGTCCACAGGCGCACGGCATGCTCGAAGCCCGCGACGTCGAAGCTGCCGTCCGCGCGGCGGAAGCGCAGCAGGTTGAGCGAGGCGAGATTGCAGGCCGTGTTGTCGAGGAACATGTATTCCGAGCACGGATTGGAGGCCCGGATCTCGCCGCCCGCGGGGCAGGTGTGCCAGTCGTTGATCGTGGTGTGGAACTGGATGCCGGGGTCGGCGCAGGACCAGGCCGCCGCGCCGACGCGCTCCCAGAGGGCGCGCGCGCGCACCGTCTTGTGGATGCGCCCGTCGGTGCGCCGCTTCAGATCCCAGGTTCCGTCCTCCTCGACCGCCTTGAGGAAGGCATCCGTGACGCGCACGGAATTGTTCGAGTTCTGGCCGGCGACCGTGAGATAGGCGTCCGAATCCCAGTCGGTGTCGTAGACGCGGATGTCGATCGCCTTCGTCCCCTGGCGCGCCATCTGGATGGCGCGGCCGATATAGTTCTCGGGGACATGGGCGCGCTTGGCGTCCTTCACGGCGCGCTTCAGGGCGGGATTCTTCTTCGGGTCGAAGCAGTCCTCGCCGTCGGCCTCGCAATTGATGCAGGCCTTGAGCACGCGCTCGAGATGCTCCTTGAGCGCCTTGGAGCCGGCGACCAGGCTCGCGACCTTCTGCTCCTCGACGACCTTCCAGTCAATATAGGCCTCGATGTCGGGGTGGTCGATGTCGACGACGACCATCTTCGCCGCGCGCCGCGTCGTGCCGCCCGACTTGATGGCGCCCGCCGCGCGGTCGCCGATCTTGAGGAAGCTCATGAGGCCGGACGACCGTCCGCCCCCGGACAAAGGCTCGTCCTCGCCGCGCAGCGACGAGAAGTTCGAGCCCGTGCCGGAGCCGTACTTAAAGAGGCGCGCCTCGCGCACCCAGAGATCCATGATCCCGCCCTCGTTGACGAGATCGTCCGAGACCGACTGGATGAAGCAGGCATGGGGCTGGGGATGCTCGTAGGCGCTCGTCGAGCGCATGAGCTGGCCGGTCTGATGGTGCACGTAGTGATGGCCCTGGCTCGGGCCGTCGATGCCGTAGGCCCAGTGGAGGCCGGTGTTGAACCATTGCGGCGAGTTGGGCGCGGCGATCTGGTCGGCGAGCATGAAGCGCATCTCGTCGAAATAGGCGCGGGCGTCCTCCTCGCTCTCGAAATAGCCGCCCTTCCAGCCCCAATAGGTCCAGGTGCCCGCGAGGCGGTCGAAGACCTGCCGTGCGCTCGTCTCGCCGCCGCGCGCCGTGGCGTCGCCATCGGCGGCCTCGGAGCGCCAGAGCCATTCGGGCACGCGCGGCTCGGGGACCGCCCTCAGCTCCGTCGGCACGCCGGCCTTGCGGAAATATTTCTGCGCGAGCACGTCGCAGGCGACCTGGCTCCAGCGCTCCGGAACCTCGATGTCCTCCTGGCGGAAGACCACCGAGCCGTCCGGATTGCGGATCTCGCTCGTGGTGCGGGCGAATTGGATCTTGTCGTAGGGCGAGCTCAGGCCGTCCGTGAAGTGCTTCTCAACGCGCATCGTATAACCCCCAGCAACGCGTGCCGTGTTGTCCAAGACGGGCGCCCGGAGCCCGGGCAATAGTCGACCCTCGGCCCGCACGTGACGTGCGAACCGGCCGCTCGTGCCGGAAAGGCGCCTGTCCGATTGGTCGTGGCCCCGTCATTCAGGAGGGCAACATCCCCCCGTCCGAGCCGTTGCTCGGACACTTCATGTCGTGGCCGCGTCGGAAGAAGACACTAGCCCTGGGGGTCGGTGGGCGCAACAGATTTTGGGCATTAAATCGCGACGGGCCGCAACATCTTGTTAGGGATTGGGGAAAAGCCGCCGAGTCGCGAGGGCGCGCGGCCGCCTATTCCCAGGTCTCCCGAACGCCCCTGCGCCGGCCCGAAACCGCCGCGCGCTGCGGCCGGCGATAGGGCTCGGGAGCGGCCGGCGTCGCCTCGGGCCGGCCGAAGAAATAGCCTTGCCCCAATCCGATCCCGAGCTCGCGCAGCGCGGTCGCCTGCTCCTCGGTTTCGATCATCTCCGCGATGATTCCGACCTCGAGATCGACGCACAGGCGCACCATTCCGCGCAGCATGGCGTCGTCGCGCCTCGACTGGCCGAGGCGCTTCACATAGGCGCCGTCGATCTTCACGAAATCGACGCTGAGCGCCTGGAGATAGGGGAACGAAGCCGCTCCGGCGCCGAAATCGTCGAGGCAGACGCGCGGGCCGAGCCGGCGGATCGCGTCGACGGCCTTGGCGGCCGCGGCGAGATCGCGGATCGCGGCGCTCTCGGTGACCTCGACGAAGAGGCGCGGGGCGATCGCGCGCTTCGCGCCGAGGAGGGCCACCAGGCGGGTCACGAAGGCGGGATCGGTGAGCGATTCGCCCGAGACGTTGACCGCGAGCTTGAGCGAATCGCGCCGAGCCTCGAGGAGGTCGGCGGCGTGCGAGCAGCAGGCGAGGTCGACGCGCTGGATGAGGCCGAGCTCCTCGGCGAAGCGAATCGTCTCAGCGGGGCTCGCGCCCTTCTCGAAGCGCACGAGCATCTCGTAGTGATGCACCGCGCCGCTCTCCAGGCTGACGATCGGCTGGTAGTGGTACTCGAAGTCGTTGCAGCGCATGCGCGTCTCGAAGCGCTCCATCTTCTCGGCGGTCTCGGCGAAGATCCGCTCGAAGGCGGCCGCGGCGTCCGGCGCTCCGTCCGCTCCCTTCTCGGCGAAGCTCGCAAGGGCGTAGCGGATCGAGCGGACGGCGTGGGGGGCCTTGAGCCCTTCCGGCGCGAGGCTCAGCTCGGCATGGGCCACCTGGGTGCCTTCGCCGGCCGGGTCCAATGCCCGCGCGACCTCCGCGATCTGTCCCGGCAGGGCGTCCGCGCCGCCCTGGTGGATCAGGCCGAAGCGCGTCTCGGAGAGCCGTCCCGCCGAGCGTCCGTCGACGGAGGAGAGGTTGATGAGCGTTCCGATCTTGCGCAGGAGATCGGCCGCGCTCGCCTCGGGAAGGCGGGACCGGATGGCCGTGAGCTCGGGCAGCTCGAGCAGCATCATCTGGGCGCTCGGTTCGTAGCTGTTCGCCCGCCCGGCGATCTCGGTCGCGAGCGCGGCGAAGGCCTTGCCGTCGAGGAGGCGCGCTTCGCCGTCGAGCGGCGCTCCCGCCGCGGCATCGGCCGGCGGGGCGGCGCGCGAGAGCGTGCAGGCGATGCGTCTTTCGTTGCCCGGCAGGCGGCAGGCGTTGAGCCGCGCATAGGCGGGCTCGTCCTTGCGTCCGGCGGCAAGGCGGATCCGCACCGGCCCGCAGCGCGCGCCGACCTTCAGGTGGTCGAGCAGGGCGCTGACCAGCGAGCGGTCGGCCTCCACGACGAGGCTGCGCCAATTCCGCCCGACGAGATCCTTGTCGGCGCCGTCGGCGAGGCCGCGCGTCGCGCCGAGCGCGAAGGCGATGCGCCCCTCGAGATCGGTCTCGAAGAGGAGGTCGGCGCTCGCGAAGGCGAAGGAGAGGAAGCGGGCGTCGCTCGGCTGCATTTTTCGTTCGACAGGTTCGTGGTTTCGCGCGGCCGCCCCGAAGGACCATGCGCCGCCAAGAGTTGAGGCCGCGTTACCGCCAGGTAGCCGGGCGAGGCTCGGCGCTTTACCTATGGAGGGGCCGATGCGATAGTCGCGCCGGCGTGAGAGGCGCGGGTTGCCTCGCGGTTCGCGAGGGGGAAGGGCGAGCGCGGTGTTGAGACTGTTGAGCCTCATCTTCACCTGGTGGAACTCGCAGACCATCGGCACCTGGTGGACGACGCTCAAGCGCGGCCGCGAGGTCGGCCGCGACGCTCAGGACAATCGCTATTTCGAGGAGAAGCGCTCGCGTAAAGGAGAGCGCAAGCGTCGCTGGGTAATCTATGCGGGCCTTGTAGAGGCCTCGCGCGTGCCGCCGGAATGGCACGCCTGGCTGCACTACATGGTCGACGAGGTGCCGGCCGAGGCGAAAAGGGCCGCTTGGGAAAAGCCCCACAGGCCCAACCTCACCGGCACCGCGCAGGCCTATCGGCCGCCCGGAAGCCTCGAAGCGGCGGCGGTCCGGCCTCCGGCGACCGGGGACTACGAGGCCTGGCGCCCCTGAAGGGCGGGAGCCGCTCCGGGGGCGGGGCGGCCCCAAGGGCCACGACGAGCTAGGGGATCTGGCGATGCGCAACACACTGGTCGAGACGCTGACGGGCGCGGTCGTGCTGGCCGTCGCGGGCTTCTTTCTCTTCTTCGCCTACACCACGACGGGCATGACGACGGGCTCGGGCTACACGCTCGTCGCGCGCTTCAACCGCGCCGAGGGCATCAATGTCGGAACGGATGTGCGCATCTCCGGCATCAAGGTCGGCTCGGTGGAGAAGGTCGAGCTCGATCCCAGGACCTTCGAGGCCATCACGACGCTGCGGGTCGACACGCGCTACGAGATCCCGGACGATTCGGTGGCCAAGATCGCGATGAGCGGCCTGCTCGGCGACAATTTCGTGGCCATAGATCCGGGCGGCAGCGAGGGCCTCTTGAAGGAAGGCCAGGACTTCCTCCAGACGACGGGCTCGGTCGACCTCATGGGCCTCATCAGCGAGGCCATCTTCAGCACCAAGAAGGACGACAAGAAGGAATAGTCCGTGGCGCCGCTCAACAGCACGCTCGCTCTGGCGGCGGCCTTGGCGCTCCTCGCCGTGCCGGCATGGGCACAGGACGAGATGCCGCCCGACGCGCCGCCGCCGGTCTACGATTCCCCGGTCGCGCCCTTGCCCGAAACGGCTCCGGAGGACGCGCCCGCGCCGAGCGTGGGGACGCCGGTGACGCCGTGGACGGGCGAGGCCGTCGCGCCGCTGCCCGACGAGGAGCCGCGCCCGCCGATGGTCGCGGTCTTCCGCGCGCTCGACAAGATCACCGCGCGCATCGCGAGGATCGAGGTGGGCGAGGGCGAGACCGCCCATTTCGGCACGCTCGACGTGACGGTGCGGGCCTGCTCGAAGCGCCCGCCCGAGGAGCCGCCAGAGGTCACCGCCTTCGTCGAGATCAAGGACGAGCGCCAGGCCGCCGGAGCCGAGGACGAGACGCGCCTGCGCAGCGGCATAGAGGGCTCGACGGGGCCGAACGCGACGTCGGCGGCGACGGGCGAGCGCACCGTTCCGGCGGCGCAGGACGGCTTCGTCTTCTCCGGCTGGATGTTCGCCTCGAGCCCGTCGCTGGCCGCGCTCGAGCACCCCGTCTATGACGTGTGGCTCATCGACTGCAAGCCCGCGGCCGAGCCTGCGCCGGCGCCCTGAGGCCGGCTAGGCGACCTTCAACGCGGCGAGCGCCGCCGCGCCGCTCGCCTCCTTCGGCAGCGCGAAGAAATCGGCGCTCGTCTCGATGGCGGGGGCGAGCCGGGCGCGATAGTCGGCACGCGGAATTTCGATCGTGCCGAACTGGCCGAGATGCTCGGTGAAGAACTGCGTGTCGAGGAGCGTGAAGCCGCCCGCCTTGAGGCGCGCCGCGAGATGGACGAGGGCGACCTTGCTCGCGTCCCGCTGGAAGGAGAACATGCTCTCGCCGAAGAACGCGCCGCCCAGCGCAACGCCGTAAAGTCCCCCCGCCAGCTCGCCCTCGGCCCAGGCTTCCACGGAATGGGCGTAGCCGCGCTCGTGGAGCTCGCTGTAGACGCGGACGATCTGCTCGTTGATCCAGGTGTCGGCGCGGCCGGCCTCGACCGAG
Organism: Alphaproteobacteria bacterium; assembly: GCA_024236075.1. Lineage (GTDB taxonomy): Bacteria > Pseudomonadota > Alphaproteobacteria > JACAEB01 > JACAEB01 > JACAEB01. The sequence goes on from JACKLE010000003.1 coordinate 110,077, forward strand.
GCGCAGGCCTTCAGGATGCCGGCGAAATCCTGGTCGACCGTCACGCGGAAGCGGTCCTGGCGGACGGTGCGGGCGAGCCGGCGCGGAACGTGGAAGCCGTCGAGCGGCAGGACGCCGCGCTTCTTCGGATCGACCCAGACGACCTCGGGGTCGAGACGGCTCTCGGCCATCGGGAAGAAGCCCGCGGCATAGGCCCGAAGCACCAGATCCGCGGTGACGGGCACGGCGCCGGGCGTCTCATCCTTCGCGGCCAAGGAACTCCTCGAGCCAATGGATGTGGTAGTCGCCCGCGCGGAACTCCTCGTCGCGCACGATCTCCGCGAACAGGGGAAGCGTCGTGTCGATGCCCTCGACGACGAATTCCTTGAGGGCGCGCTCGAGCCGGCTCAGCGCCTCGGCCCTGTTTCGTCCGTGCACGATGAGCTTGGCGACCATGCTGTCGTAATAGGGCGGGATGCGATAGCCGGAATAGGCGGCCGAATCGACGCGCACGCCGAGGCCGCCCGGCGTGTGATAGGCCTTCACGAGCCCCGGCGAGGGCGTGAAGGTCCTCGGGTTCTCCGCATTGACGCGGCACTCGATCGCGTGGCCCGAGATGGTGACGTCCTTCTGCGTGAAGCCCAAGGGCTCGCCGGCCGCGATCCGGATCTGCTCGCGGACGAGGTCGAGGCCCGTGACGAACTCGGTCACCGGGTGCTCGACCTGGAGGCGCGTGTTCATCTCGATGAAGTAGAACTCGCCGTTCTCGTAGAGGAACTCGACGGTGCCGACGCCGAGATAGCCGAGCTTGGAGAGCCCGCGCGTCACGATCTCGCCGATGCGCGCGCGCTCCTTCGCCTCAAGGACGGGCGAGGGCGCCTCCTCGATGAGCTTCTGGTGGCGGCGCTGGATGGAGCAGTCGCGCTCGCCGAGATGGAGGACCGTGCCCCGGCTGTCCGCGATGACCTGAATTTCGATGTGGCGCGGGCGCTCGAGATATTTCTCGAGGTAGACCGCATCGTCCCCGAAGGCGGCCTTGGCCTCGGCGCGCGCGGTCGAGAGCGCGCTCGCGAGGCCCTCGGCGCCGCGTGCGACCTTCATGCCGCGCCCGCCGCCGCCCGCCGCCGCCTTGACGAGGACCGGATAGCCGATGCGCGCGGCGATGCGGGCCGCCTCCTCGTCGCCCGCGACGCCGCCGTCCGAGCCCGGAACGACCGGCACGCCGAGCTTGCGCATCGCGGCCTTGGCGGCGATCTTGTCGCCCATGAGGCGCATATGCTCCGCCGTCGGACCGATGAAGGTGAGGTTGTGCGCCGTCACGATCTCGGCGAAGCGGGGGTTCTCCGAGAGGAAGCCGTAGCCCGGGTGGATCGCCTCGGCGCCCGTGATCTCGCAGGCCGCGATGATGGCGGGAATGTTGAGATAGCTCTGCGCGGCGGGCGGCGGGCCGATGCACACGCTCTCGTCGGCGAGGCGCACATGCATGGCGTCGGCGTCGGCCGTCGAGTGGATCGCCACCGTCGCGATGCCCATCTCGTGGCAGGCGCGGTTCACCCGGAGCGCGATCTCGCCCCGGTTCGCGATCAGGATTTTTTCGAACTTGCGCGGCGCCATCGCTCTCCCCGGGGGCCGGCGCCCCTCACTCGATGATGACGAGCGGCTCGCCGAACTCGACCGGCTGGGCGTCGCTGAAGAGGATGCGCGCGACGCGCCCGCCGCGCGGCGCGGGGATCGGGTTCATGGTCTTCATCGCCTCGACGATGAGGAGGGTCTGGCCCTCGCTCACCTGGTCGCCGACCTTGACGAAGGGTGCCGCGCCCGGCGAGGGGGCCATATAGGCCGTGCCGACCATGGGCGAGGCGACGACCCCCGGATGGTTCGCGAGATCCTCGCCGGCCGCCGGCGCGGCCTCGGCGGCGGCCGCCGCCGCCGCGTGGTGCAGGGCCGCCGGAGCGGCCAGGTGCTGCACGACCTGGCGCGCGACGCGCAGGCGCAGGCCCGCCGTCTCGACCTCGATCTCCGAAAGCTGCGTCTCGTCGAGCAGGGCGGCGAGCTCGCGGATGAGCGCGGCGTCGATGGCCTTGGCGGAGTCGTCTTGGGACGCTTTCTTGGTCGTCGTCACGCGGATGACCCTTCTGCGCGGGCGCCGAGGCGGGCCGCTATGGCCTCAAGTGCGAGAATATACCCCTGCGCGCCGAGCCCGCAGATGAGGCCCAGGGCAACGTCCGAGAGGTAGGAATGGTGGCGGAAGCTCTCACGTTTGAAGAGGTTCGACAAGTGCACCTCGACGAAGACGACCTGCGGGGGAAGGGTCAGGACCGCATCGCGGAGCGCCACCGAGGTGTGCGAGTATCCGCCCGCGTTGATGACGAGCCCCTGGGCCTCCTCGCGCGCCTCGTGGACCCAGTCGACGAGCACGCCCTCGTGATTCGACTGGCGGAACTCGACCTCGAGCCCGAGGCCGCGCGCCTTCGCGGCGCAGGCCCGCCCGATGTCCTCCAGCGTGTCGCGGCCGTAGACCTCGGGCTCCCGAAGGCCCAGGAGGTTGAGGTTCGGTCCGTTGAGGACGAAGACTTTCGCGCCCATCTTCCACTCGCTCCACCGGCGGGCGCGAGAGGGTGCCCGCCATGCCATCCGAAAGAGCACGAGGAGCCTTAACGATGCAAATCACCCTCAACGGCGAGCCGCGCACGCTTTCGCGGGCCCTGACGGTCGCCGAGCTCCTCGCCGAGCTCGATCTCGAGGCGCGCAAGATCGCCGTGGAGCGCAACCTGGCGATCGTGCCCCGCTCGGCCTATGGCGAGACGCGCCTCGAGGCCGGCGACCGGCTCGAGATCGTGCATTTCATCGGCGGGGGCGATGCGGGCCGCGACGACCCGCTCGTCATCGCCGGGCGGCGCTTCGCCTCGCGCCTCATCGTCGGCACCGGCAAGTACGCGTCCTACGAGGAGAACGCGCGGGCGCTCGAGGCGAGCGGGGCGGAGATCGTCACCGTCGCCGTGCGGCGCGTGAACCTCACCGACCGCTCGAAGCCGATGCTGGTCGATCACATCGACCCGAGGAAATACACCTTCCTTCCGAACACGGCGGGCTGCTTCACCGGCGAGGAGGCGGTCCGCACCCTGCGCCTCGCGCGCGAGGCGGGCGGCTGGAGCCTCGTCAAGCTCGAGGTGCTCGGCGACCGCAAGACGCTCTATCCCGACATGATCGAGACCCTGCGCGCGGCGGAGCTCCTGATCGGCGAGGGCTTCGAGGTGATGGTCTATTGCAGCGACGATCCGCTGATGGCCAAGCGCCTCGAGGAGATCGGCTGCTGCGCGATCATGCCCCTCGGCGCGCCGATCGGCTCCGGGCTCGGCATCCAGAACGCCGTCAACATCCGCCTCATCGTCGAGGAGGCGAAGGTGCCGGTCCTCGTCGACGCGGGCGTCGGCACGGCCTCGGACGCCGCGGTCGCGATGGAGCTCGGCTGCGACGCGGTGCTCATGAACACGGCGATCGCCGAGGCCAAGGACCCCGTGCGCATGGCCCGCGCCATGCGCCACGCCGTCATCGCGGGACGCGAGGCCTACCTTGCGGGCCGCATGCCGAAAAGGCGCTATGCCGACCCGTCCTCGCCGCTCGCCGGGCTGATCTAGGGTGCGGCTCACGACCTCAAAGCCGTCATCCCGGAGCTTAGGTGAGCCCGGAAATGCTTGCATTTCCGGCCTTGCGAGCCTTGGCGTCCGGGATCTGCTGCCGGGCGATGCTCCGCAAGCGGCAGATCCCGGACAGCTCAATTTGCCAACCAAATCAAACCCCGGCTCTCGCCGGGGCATGGATTTAGGGCAAATTGGCTTCCGGGATGACGGTCGTTGAGTACAGACCCCAGCTCAGCCAGCGCTTGGATCGGGTCTACCCGATCGGAAGACGTCGTCCTCCGCGAAGGCAGAAATCTAGTCCCGCCGGCGCGGACCGCGACGGCGACAGGCGATCCCGTCGGTTGGCCGAAAATCCTTTCGGCGCGCCTCAGGAATCGCGGTCCTTGCGGGCCTTCTCGACGAGCTCCTTCACGTGCTCCTCGTCCCAGCCGACGACGAGCTCGCCGTTGACGAGGAAGGACGGCGTGCCGTTGACGCCCAGGGCCCCCGCGATGTGGTGGAAGGACTGTATCGCGGCGTCGACCTCGGGATCGGCCATGTCCTTCTTGAGCTTCTCGACGTCGAGGCCCACGGTCTTCGCGATCTTCTCGATGCGCTCGTCGTTGAGGCGCCCCTCGGCGCGCATGAGCGCCTGATGCATCTCGAGATACTTGCCCTGGCGCTCGGCCGCGAGCGCGGCCCGCGAGGCGACCGAGGATTCCTCGACCAGGATCGGGAACTCGGCGAACACCATGTGGATGTCCTTCGAGTCCTTGAGCATGGCGAGCACGGGGTCGAGGGCGCGCTTGCAGTAGCCGCAATGGTAGTCGAAGAACTCGACGATGGTGATCGGCGCATCGTCCGGGCCCTGCGCGTGGACGCCCGGCACCTTGGCGAGTTCGCTCACGGCTTCGGCGGTGAGCTTCGTCTGATAGGCGTCGACGGCGGCGTGCAGCACGTCGGGATGCTCGACGAGATAGCCGACGAGCGCGTCCTTGTCGCCGGCATAGGGCGCGTTGGGATCGGGCGCTTCCGGCGCGGCCGCGACCGCCTCGGCGGCGGAAGGCGCGTCCGCGGCCTGGGCCGTGCTTTCGGGGCCGGCTTCCGAGCAGGCGGGCAGGATCGTTGCGGCGGCAAGCGCCAGCGCGGCGGCGAAAGGCGTCACGGGTCTCATCGTCTCAAGGCTCCTGTCCTGGGGCCGCGGCGCCATGCTCCGGCCCGTCCGCGACAATGTCGGCTCTCGATGCAAAAGGCCAGCCTCGCCGGCGCGGGAGTCAGGGGCCGGACTCGGGGAGCAGGTTCTCGTCGCGGTCCCGCCGCTGGCCGGCGGCGCCGCGCACGGCGTTGACGATGTCGTTGGCGCGGTTGTAGGGGACCGACCCCACGGGAAGGTCCCGCAGGGCCCGCTGGGCGAACTGGCCCGCCTCGCGGGCCTGGCCCGAATAGTAGAAGCGCTCGGCGGTGGCGAGGGCGGCCATCGGCTCGTCGCCCTCATAGGCATAGGCGATCGCGAGCTGGCGCCAGGCGAAGGGGTTGTCGGGCTCGCCCTTCATCGCCTCCTGCAGCGTCCCGCGCGCCTCGGCGACGAGGGCGGGCGTGAGGCGCTGGTCCTCGAGCCCGAGGATGGCCTGGCCCAGATTGACGTGCAGGAGCGGCTCGTTCGGCGCGAGCCGGACCGCCTCGCGATGAAAGGGGATCGCCTCCGCGATACGCCCGTTCTCGAACAGGATCTGGCCCTTGAGCTCCTGGTAGAAGGGGTCCTTCGGATCGGCGGCGATGAGCGCGTCGACCTCCTTCAAGGCCGCCGGCAAATCGGGGATGCGGTAATAGGCGATGGCGCGCGCATAGTGCGCGGGCTCGCTCTTGTCCGTGAGCGGATAGCGCTGGAGCACGAGATCCTGGCGCTCCAGGAAGCCGCGCAGCTTCGCCTTGGCGAGCGCGAAGCGCGCGACGAATTCCGGCCGGTCCTTCGTCTCGTAGTTCGGCGACTGCTTGACGATGTAGTCGAGCGCCGCGATCCGGTCCGAGGAGAGCGGGTGGGTGCGCACGTAGGGGTCCTGCGTGCGCCCGCTCAGGACCTCCTGGTCGCGGAAGCGGTCGAAGAAGGCGAGGATCCCGCGCCCCGACTGGCCAGTCGCGTCGAGAAACTTCACCGCCGCCTGGTCGGCCGCCGATTCCTGGCCGCGGCTGTAGGCGAGGACGGAACGCTGAGCGATGGTCTGGGAGCCCACCATGATGGCGGTGCCGACGTCCGGCGCCCCCGCCGCCGCGGCCGCTATGCCGGCGATCATGCTGATGAGGAGGGGCACCGTCGCGCCGCTCATGGCCTCCGAGCTGCGCACGAGGTGGCCGCCCGAGATGTGGCCGGTCTCGTGGGCGACGACCCCGATGAGCTCGTTCGGCGTCTCGGCCGCGAGGATGAGGCCGGTGTGCAGGAAGATGTTCTGCCCGTTCGCGACGAAGGCGTTCAGGGACGGGTCGTTGAGGATGTAGAAATTGACCGCCTTGGGGTCGAGGCCGGCCGCCCGCAGGATGGGGTCGCACATGTCGTGGAGAAGATGCTCGATCTCCGCGTCGCGAATGCCCGAAATGGCCGCCGCCGGCCGGGGCGCGAGCAGGACGAGCCCGGCGACGAGCGCGAGGACGAGCCTGAGCGCGGGTCCGAGGACGGGCGCCCGTGCGCCTTTCGGCGGCCTGGGGACGGGGCATGCGCGGTCTGTCATGGGCCGGAGCCTCGCTCTGGGTCGTGTCAAAATCATGATGGGCGCAAGGGGCGGCCCCGCGCGGAACACGTGCTAGCTTAGCCGTCTCGTGCGTCTCGGTGCAGGTGGGGAAGGCACATGATCGGCTTGCGGGACGGCTGGAGGCTCGCGATCGGCTCCGCGCTGGCGGCGGCGCTGCTCGGCCTTGCGGCCTGCGGCGGGGGCGCCTCGGCGCCCGAGGCCGCGAGCCTGCCCCCTCCGGGGCCCGATTCGCGTGTCGGGGATTTCCGGGGCGTCGCCGCCGTCATCGCCGACGAGCCGCAGGCGGCCGCCGTCGGCCGCAGCGTGCTCGAGCAGGGCGGAAACGTCGCCGACGCGGCCACCGCGCTCTACTTCGCGCTGAGCGTCACCCATCCGGCCGCCGCGAGCCTCGGCGGCGGAGGCATCTGCCTCTACCGGGAGGCCGCCGGCAGATCGGCGGAGAGCTACGATTTCCTCGTGCGCGAGGCGCGGGCGGGCGGGTCGATCGGTCTTCCGGGAAACGTGGCCGGCTTCGGCCTCCTGCACGAGCGCCATGGCCGCCTGCCGTGGAAGGCGCTTCTCGTGCCCGCCATGGGCCTTGCCGAAAGCGGGGCGGACGTCTCTCCGACGCTGGCGCGGCGGCTCGCCGGCGCGGCGGGCCGCATCGCGGCGAGCCCGACGCTCGCGACCCGCTTTCGCGCGTCCGACGGCAAGGTGCTCGCGGCCGGGAACCGGCTCTACCAGCCCGAGCTCGCGATCACCCTGAGCTTCATCCGCGAAGGCGGCGCGGCGGCCTTCTACAAGGGCATCCTCGCGCACAGCATCGCCGAGGCCGTGCAGCAGCTCGACGGCGCCGTGCGGTTCGACGATCTCGCCTCCTACGAGGTGGGCCTCGCGCCGGCCCAGGGCACCGACGGCGCGGCGCGCGCGCTCTACGCGCCCTCGCAGCGCACCGGGGCCGGCATTCTCCACGCCGCGGTGACGAACCGCACGCTCGCGCAGTCGCGGGGCGTTCTGCCGACCGGGCTCGGCCTCGTCGACAGCGTCGAGGCCGAGCTCTCGACGCGCGGCGCGCCCAAGCTGCCGCGCGATGTCGGCTCGACCGTCTTTCTCGTCGCCGACGCGAAGGGCGAGGCGGTCGCCTGCGCGCTGACGATGGGCGTTCCCTTCGGGGCGGGTCTCGCGGTGCCCCAGCTCGGCATCGTGCTCCCGCCCTCGCCGGACGGCACGGCCGGGCTCGCGAGCGCGCTCCTCGCGCCCGTCATCGTCGCCGATCCCAAGGGAGGCGACCTCTACGGCGTCGCGGTCGGCGCCGGCGGGTCCTGGGGGATCGCCTCCGCGCTCGAGGCCGGCCTCGCGGCGAGCACGGCGAACGGCATGGGCATCGCGCAGATCGCGCTCGGCGGGCTCGCCTCCGAGACCGCGCCGGTCGACGTCCTCCTCTGTCCGGGCGGCATCATGGCGGCGCCGGAGACCTGCCGCTTCGGCGCCTTCGCGCCCGACGGCGTGGCGCTCGCCGTGCAGGCGGCGCCGTGACGCGCCGGCCCGGCCCGTCGCGGCGCAGCGACGTCGCCGCCTTCCACGCCATGGACGTCATGGCCCGCGCGAACGCCCTCGCCGCGGGGGGGCGCGACCTCGTGCGCATGGAGGTCGGCCAGCCCGGCGAGGGGCCCGCGCCGAGCGTCGCCGCCGCCGTCGCCGAGGCCCTGCGCAGCGCGCCGCTCGGCTATACCGAGGCTCTGGGGCTTCCCTCCTTGCGCGCCGGGCTCGCGGGCCTCTATCGCCGCCGCTACGGCGTCGAGGTCGATCCCCGGCGGATCGTCGTGACGACGGGCTCCTCGGGCGGCTTCGTGCTGGCCTTCCTCGCGGCTTTCGAGGCGGGGGAGCGCATCGTGCTCGGCGCGCCGGGCTATCCACCTTACGTCTCGATCCTCGAGGCCCTGGGCCTCGAGCCCGTCGTCGTCGCTCTCGATCCGGCGCGAGGCTACCGCCTGACGGCGAGCGAGCTCAAGGGCGCCGGCCCGGCGGCGGGCCTCCTCGTCGCGAGCCCGGCCAATCCGACGGGCACGGTGCTTTCGCGCGAGACACTCGAGGGCCTTGCGCGGGAGGCCGAGGCGCGGGGCATGACCTTCGTCAGCGACGAGATCTATCACGGCCTCGTCTACGGGGCGCCCGCGCACAGCCTCCTCGAGTTCACGCAGGACTGCATCGTCGTCTCGAGCTTCTCGAAATATCAGGGGCTCACGGGCTGGCGCGTGGGCTGGCTCGTGGTGCCCGAGCGCCTCGTGCGCGCCGTCGAGCGCCTCGCGCAGAGCCTCTACATCTCGCCGCCGACCGTCTCGCAGCACGCCGCGCTCGCCGCGCTCGAGCCGCAGGCCGAGTCCGCGTTCGACGCGCGCGTCGCCGCCTATGCCGCCAGCCGCGCGGCGCTCCTCGAGGCTCTGCCGCGCGCGGGCTTCGCCGAGATCTCCCCCGCCGAGGGCGCCTTCTACGTCTATGCGCGCATCCCGGAGGATGCACCGGACGCGGACGAATTCGCCCGCCGGCTCATGGAGGAGGCGGGCGTCGTCGCGACGCCCGGCTTCGATTTCGACCGCGCGCGCGGCACACGGACGATGCGCTTCTCCTATTGCGGCCCGCCGGACCGGATGGCGGAGGGCGCGCGGCGGCTCTTGGCGTGGCGGGGCAAACGATCCGTCGCATCTTGATTAAGAAAATGGGAGTTTGAGGAGAGGACCATGTCGGCGCAGCAATGGCTAAAGCGAGGTCTTGCGTTTCTCGGTCTGGCGACGATGAGCGTCGCGGCGCCTGCGCAGGCCGCAGGCGATGCGCCGCCTCATGTCGAAATCACAATCCATGCGGATGGCCGCCTGCTCGTCGACGGCGTGGCGTCGAGCCTTGATGAGCTGGACAAGCGTCTCGCCGAGCTGGCCAGTGCGCATGGCATCGTTTGGTACTACCGGGAGGAATTACCCGGCGTCGAGCCGCCGGCGATCATCCGCGATGTACTGAGCCTCATCATGAAATACCGCCTTCCGATCAGCTTTTCGAGCAAGCCCGATTTTTCCGACACCATCGACGACAAGGGCGTCTCGCACCCGCGCAAGAAGTGAGGCCGCGAAAAGAGGGCGGGCGCGCCCTTTCGAGCGCGCCCGCCGTCCCCACCCAGTCCGCAGCGGCCGTTGCCGCGCGGGCCCTCTATTCCTTCATCGAGCCCTTGAGCTTGGCCTCGCGCACCCAGCGATAGGGCTCGCGGCGCTGCTCGGGGATCGTCTGGATCTCCGTGTCCTTCGCGTCGATGACGCCGTCGCCGTTCAGGTCCTCGCCGAGCGGATCGGCGTCGGGACGGGAATGGTCGAGGCAGATGTCGGGGCCGACGCGGTAGAGGCCGGCGATCATCTCCAGCGTCGCGCGCTCGACGACCGCGCGCACCGCGAGCTGGATGGGCTCGAGCGCCCGCTCGCCGATGCCGATGTCGAAGATGTTGTCGTTGAAGAAGCCGAAGATGCCGGCCCTGAGCTCGCGGCCGATGATCTGCTTCTGGTAGGAGATGACGTCGACGACCTCGAGCGAGCGCGTGTCGACGAGGCGCAGGTCGAGGCCCACATTCATCACATAGAGCTTGGCGCCGACATTGCCCTTCAGGTCCTGCGGGTCGATGTCGCCGACGAAGGCGTCGCCGCCGACCGAGCGGATGTTGTAGTTGAGCTCGGTGATGCCGCCGACGAGGTAATAGTCCGAGCCCGGAATGGAGCCCGCCAGGATGCGGCGGAACGAGCTCGTGTCGAGATCGTCGCCGATGAGCTTGTTGTTGGCGTATTTGAGCTCCAGCTCGGAGACCGAAGTGTCGAAGCGCTCGACGAGGCGCACGCCCGACTTGGCGAGCGCGGAGATCGCCATGAGCGAGGCGCCCTGCGTGACCTTGCGGCCGCCTTCGAACTCTTCCTTGCCCGTATAGTCGGCGATGCGGCCGACCGCGATGCGCGGGGCGAGGCGACCGTCGGCGCGGATGTAGCGCGCCATGCAGCGCAGCGGCTCGGAATAGGGCGTCTCGTTCGTGATGACGGGCGCGTTGCCGATGGGCTGCGTGTACTTGCCGTCCGACAGGGCGACGGGCGAGATGCAGCCCGAGAGCGAGCCCGCGAGCGCAATGGCCGCAAGCCCGGTGAGGAGACCGCTCTTGCGGAGCGGGCGCGCCTCAATCGAGGGAGAGCTTGCCATTGAGAACGGCCTCCTGGTTGCCATTGTTGATCTGGGTGGAGTCGACGATGACCGTGTTGAAGGAGCCCTGCGTCACGATCGAGAGATTGTTGCCGATGGCGGTCGCGCTGGAGTCGAAGGCGGAGCCGACGCCGGCGGAATGGAACTCGCTCAGGGACGAGGAGCGCGAGAAGCTCGCGGAGGACATGATCCGTCCGTCCACGATCAGACGGTTGCCGTTCTCGTCGCGGGTCGAGCCTTCGATCGGCTGGTTCTCCTCGCCCATGCGAAAGCCGTAGGGCGTGTTGAACTCGATCGCCGACGAGGCTTCCTGGGCGCGGGCATAGGTGATGCTGCCGAGGCTCGCGCCGGCGCCGAGAAAGGCGCTCAGGACGAAGAGCTTCAGGGCGGTGCTGGAGCGTGACGCGCGGGCGGACATCGCAGGCGGCTCTCTTGGGTTAACGAATGCTTGTCTTCGAGGGGGCAATTGCAACCGATGTGCCATGGGCGCGCGCGGGAGCGCGCGCCCCGAAATGGCGCAGGTCGGGAGAGCGGGGAGAAGGGGGCGGGCGCCTGCGACAGGCCGCGCGCGCGCGGTGTTCCAATCAGGCACGCCCTGTGGTCCCATGGGGCGCGCCGCGCGAGTGCCAGGGTGCGGGCGTGGCGAAGGCGAGGGCCGTGAAGCCGGTGACACAAGGCCTGGCCATGCGTGGCGGGGGAAGAAGATGAAGTCCTATTCCTCGGGCGAAGGGGGCTCGCCCTACCGGCTCGTGCCGCAGCCCATCATCAATGCGCCCGCCGTCGTCGCGGCGCTTCTCTTCCTGATGGCGGGCGTCCATCTCGCGACGCTGCTTCTCAAACCGCAGCTCCGGGAAGGCGTCTACGCGCTCTTCGGCTTCGTGCCGGTCTCCCTCAGCTCCATCGCCAAGATTCCGGCGGGCGATCAGGCGATCGTCCTGTCGACGCTCGTCACCCACACCTTTCTGCACGCGAACTTTCTTCATCTCGCGGTGAACGGGATGTGGTTCCTCGCCTTCGGCTCCTTCATGGCCCGGCGGCAGGGGGTGCCGGCCTTTCTCGCCTTCTACTTCCTGTGCGGCGTCGCCGGGGCGCTCAGCCATTTCGCCCTGGACCCCATGTCCGCGGTGCCGGTCGTGGGGGCCTCGGGCGCGATCTCGGGCCTCATGGGCGGCGCGGCGCGGCTCATCTTCTCGCCCGGCGTCCGCGTCTTCGGCACGGACGCGCTCGTGACGCAGGTCGCGCCCCTGACCGACAGGCGCGTCCTCGGCTTTGCCGGGGTGTGGACGGCCGTCAACGTCCTCTTCGGGGTGGCGGGCGGCTTCGGCATGGCGGGCGAGGGGACGACCATCGCCTGGCTCGCCCATCTCGGCGGCTTCTATTGCGGGCTCCTCACCGTCCCCCTCTTTCTGCGGCGCACCGTCGTCCTTTGACGCCGAGGGGTCAAAAGCCCCGAGGACTCGCCTATATAGCGAGTGGCGGCCGGCGCGGCGGCGTGACCGAGGAGGATTTGATGAGCGAAAGCGACGGCTTTTCGGGCAATGGCGGGGGCGAGCCCGGTCCCGTGCCGCCTCACGAGGACGGCCGGGACGTCTGGGGCAAGGTCTTTCCGCGCCTCCTCTTCATGATCGGCTTCGGCTTCGTGCTCTATTTCTCGCTCTGGGTGGTGAGCGCGATCGCGCTCTTCCAGCTCATCGTCATCCTGGTGAACAAGGACGAGAACCCCGATCTCGCGCGCTTCGCCAAGAGCCTCGCGACCTATCTCTGGGAGGTCGTCGCCTATGTGACCTGGGTGCGCGAGGAGCGCCCGTTCCCCTTCGGCGCCTGGCCGCAGCCCGAGGATCGCGTCCCCTGACCGGCGCCGGCCGCGCTTAGAAGAGCCCCTCGCGGGCCACGAGCTTGCCGTCGACGATGAGGCCCTTGATGGCGGCGCTGCCCCGTCCATCCACCGCGACGAGGATGCGCAGGCGCGTATTGCCTTCGTTGCGCAGGGCCTCGAGGGCGCCTCCCGTGCCCTCCGGAACGAAATAGCTCTCGATGCCGTAGCTCATGCGCAGGCGGGTCGCGTGGCCTTCCTGCACGACCTGCCCGTCGCCGTCGAATACGGGCGCCGTCTCGCGCACCTGCTCGACCCGCCCGCGGATCGCGACCTCGTCGGCGCTGCGGGGAGGCAAGGCGCGCACCGCGCGCCGGGCGCGCCAGAGCCCGTCTTCCTCCGGCGCCAGCACGACGTAGAGCCGCTCGCCCTCGCGCGCGGGCGGCGCGCCTTCGAGGAGGTCGACATTCACGAGGCTGATCTCGTAGGCGAGATCCACATAGTCGCCGCGCAGGAGATCGGTGGGGTCGACGGGCTCCGTCGCCAGCAGGACCTCGCGGCCCGTTTCGAGCGTCCACACCTTCGCGCCGATCATGCCCGCGAGCACGGCCGTCTGCACAAGGACGACGACGAGGATGCGCCAGCTCCGCGTCACGGCCGGCCTCCGCCAGGGTCCTTGCGCGCGAGGAGGTGGCGCCGGGCGCGCTCCAGCACGTAGCCGAGCGCGATGAGGAAGACCCCGCCCGCGAAGAAGAAGAGCGCGCTGTCGAGGAAGGTGTCGAAGGTCTCGGTGTAGAGCCAGAGCGCCTCGGCGCCGAGGCCGACGAAGCCCCAATTGACGAGGAAGCGGTCGTCGCGGCCCGCGCCCACCGCGACGATCCAGACGAAGAAGGCGATGACGAGCGCGCCCGCCGCCCATGCGAAGAGCAGGTTCTCGCCGGGCTCGGTCCCCGCGAGAAGGGGCACGGCGAGGGCGACGGCGGCGGTCGCGAGCCCGCCGAGGAGCTCGATCGGGGCGATCGCCTGGCGAAGGCGGGCGAACGCCAGGGCGACGATCGCGGCCCCGGCGACGCCGGCGTTGAGGACGAACGCCTGGCGCCCGCCCGCCGGGCTCTCGGCGAATTGCAGGCAGAAGACGGCGACGGCCAGCAGGAAGGCGGCGTAGTGGGCGAGCGCGCGGGCGAAGGGATAGCCGCGCGCGGCCGCGATCTGCGCGAGCGCCATGACCGTGAGCCAGGCCAGCACGTAGAAGGCGATCATGTCGGCCGCCTCGAGGCCGAGCGCGTCCGCGAGGCCGCCCGTATTGGCGAGGAGCCAGTTGAGGACCGAGAGCATCGCGAGGTGCAGGCCGGCCCACCAGCGCAGGCGATGGGCGAGGAAGGTCGCGAGCGCGAGATAAGCGAGGTAGGGCCAGTGGATGGCGACGTCGAAGTCGAGGCTCTCCATCCACGTCCAGTAGGCCGCGATGAGAAGCCCGACCGCGAGCGCGGCGCGCGAGGGCACGAGCGCCGCCGCGAGAAGCGCGCCCCCCGCCCAGAGGAGGAAGCCGTCGGGCGCATGGGCCGAGATGTGGTAGGTCTGCGCCACGAGATTGATGTTCGCGCCGAAGAGCGCGACGCCCAGCAGGACGAAGGCCTGGCCGAGGGCGGTGCGTCCGCGCGCCGTCAGGTGCATCGCCGCCCCGTAGGCGAGCCACATCGCCCCGAAGAGGACGACGAGGCGCGCGAGCTTGCCGAGGCCCTGCCAGTTCGCCGCGACGAAGGCGAGAGCCGCCACGCCGAGCGAGGCCGCGCCCAGGGTGAAGAAGATCCCCGAAAGCGACGCGCCGAGACGGATCTCGCCCGCGTTCGCGAGGATCGCCTCGCGATGGCGCGCATCGACGAGCCCCTCGGCGATCCAGCGCTCGAGGTCGCGCTTGAGCTGCGCGAGATAGAGCGGGTTGCGCATGTCGATCCGTTCCCCCGCGGATGGTCGCGGCCGTCGCCGTCCGCCGCCCCCATGGTAGCGAAGGCCGGCGCCGCGCGCTGTAGCCCGAGCGCGTCATGGCGGCATATTTACCATCGAGCAATGATGCGTTGCAGAGCGCGCGCTTGCTGCACTGCAAGGTTGCGCGACGCTTCGCCGCAGGGCACAATTTCATTCCGGGCGCGATCGGAATCTCGGGCCACGACCTTCAGGAGCGGCAATCCTCGATGTCTGGCCCGGGCCCGGCCCTGGCGAAGACCCCGTGGGCGTGGAGCTTGCTCATGACCGTGAAGATGATTCTGAAGGAGAAGGGCCGGTCCGTCGTGACCGTGCTCGGCGGCCATACGATGGAGGAGGCGACCCGCGTCCTCCAGGAGAAGCGCATCGGCGCGGCGATCGTTGTCGATGCCGCCGGACGGGTGGTGGGCGTGCTCTCGGAGCGCGACATCGTTCGCGCGATCGCCACCGACGGCGTTGCGTCGCTGTCGCGGCCGCTGCGCGAGTTCATGACCCGCGAGGTGCACACCTGCACGCCGGAGGACACGCTCGACTCGGTGATGGGCAAGATGACCGGGCGGCGCATCCGCCACCTTCCGGTGATGGAGGCCGAACGGCTCGCCGGCATCATCTCCATCGGCGACGTCGTGAAGATGAAGATCGCCGCCAGCGAGCACGAGGCGGAGGCGCTGAAGCAGTACATCGTCGCCGGCTAGTCCTGCGACGCGCGAGATGTGCCGGTCTCCGTGAGAGGGGCCGGCGCGGCGGCCCCCGGAACCGTGAGGCAGATGCCCGGCGATCCGGAGGGCCCGTCGACTGGTCCTCTTTCTCAGCACACTGAGAAAGAGGACCGACGTTTTTCAGGAGCCGTCATCCCGCCTCGAGGAAGCGCACGGCGCCGTCCCGCTCGAAGAGATAGAGCAGGACGCGCAGCGCCTCGCCGCGCTCGGACCTCAGATCGGGGTCGCGCGCGAGGACGAGGCTCGCATCGTCGTGCGCGGCCTCCAAGAGCTCGCCATGGACCTCGAGATCGGCGAGGCGCAGGTCCGGGAAGCCGCTCTGGCGCACGCCGAGAAGATCGCCCGCGCCGCGCAGGCGCAGATCCTCCTCGGCGATGCGGAAGCCGTCCTCCGTCTCGCGCAGGATCTTGAGGCGCGCCTCGGCGGGGGCGGAGAGCGGGCCCTGATAGAGCAGGATGCAGCTCGCGGGCCGCTGGCCGCGACCGACCCGCCCCCTGAGCTGGTGAAGCTGGGCGAGACCGTAGCGCTCGGCGTGCTCGACGATGATGGCGTTGGCGTTCGGCACGTCGACGCCGACCTCGATGACGGTCGTGGCGACGAGCACCTTGATCTCGCCCGTCTTGAAGGCGGCCATGACGGCGTCCTTCTCGGCCGCCTTCAGCCGCCCGTGGACGAGCCCCACGGGAAAGTCGAGCAGGGCGGCGAGATAGGCGTGGCGCTCCTCGGCGGCGGCGGCGTCGACGCTCTCGGACTCCTCGACGAGCGGGCACACCCAGTAGACCTGATCGCCCTGGCCGACCGCGCGGCGCACGGCCGCGACGACCTCCTCGAGGCGCTCGACCGGCACGGCGCGCGTCGCGATGGGCTTTCTCCCCTTCGGCTTCTCGTCGAGGCGCGAGACGGCCATGCCGCCATAGTGGGTGAGCGTCAGCGTGCGCGGAATGGGGGTCGCGGTCATCAGCAGGAGGTCGACGCCAGCGCCCTTGCGGCCGAGCGCGAGGCGCTGATGGACGCCGAAGCGGTGCTGCTCGTCGACCACCGCGAGCCCGAGATCGCGGAACGCGACCTCCTCCTGGAAGATCGCATGGGTGCCGACGAGGATCGCGATCCGCCCCTCGGCGAGGTCGGCGAGGATCGCCTCGCGCTCGCGCCCCTTCTCCCGGCCGGTGAGGATCGCGGACCCGATGCCCAGCGCCTCGGCGATCGCGGCGAAGGTCGCGAAATGCTGGCGCGCGAGAATTTCCGTCGGCGCCATCAGCGCGCCCTGGGCGCCGGCCGCGACGACGCGCAGCATGGCGAGGAAGGCGACGACGGTCTTGCCCGAGCCGACATCGCCCTGCAGCAGGCGGATCATTCGCTGCGGCTCGGCGAGATCGCGGGCGATCTCGGCGTCGGCGCGGATCTGGGCTTGCGTGAGCTCGAAGGGCAGCGCCGCCCGTGCGCGTGCGACGAGGGCCTCGCCGCCGGCGAAGGCGCGCCCGCGCCGCCCGCGCATGCGCTCGCGCATCAGGGCGAGCGCGAGCTGGCCGGCGAGAAGCTCGTCATAGGCGAGGCGCATGCGCGCGGGGTGGCGCGGATCGAGGTCGCTCGCGCCCCGGGGGGCATGGGCCCCGCGCAGCGCGACCGCGAAATCGGGCCAGGCGTGGCGGCGCAGCCAGGCCTCGTCCTGCCATTCGGGCAGGTGCGGCAGGCTTGCGAGGGCGGCCGCCATGGCGCGCGCGAGGCCCTTGAGCGAGAGGCCCCCGGTCAGGGGATAGACGGGCTCGATCTCGGGCAGCCTGCCGGCCTCCTCGAGGCTCAGCACATAGTCCGGATGAGCCATTTGCGGCAGGCCGTTATAGACCTCGATCCGCCCGCTGACGAGACGGTCCTCGTCCTTCGGCAGAAGGCGCTCGACCGCCTCGCTGTCCATGTGGAAATAGACGAGGCCGAGCGTGCCGCTCTCGTCCATGAGCACGACGCGGTGCGGGCTCTGGCGGTTGCGCGGGCGCTCGTGCGAGAGGACGCGGCCGACGACCGTCGCGACGGTTCCGGCCTCGAGCGCCGCGATGGGCGGGCGCGCCGAGCGGTCGACGAGGCCCGAGGGAAGGTGCCAGAGGAGGTCGACGACCCGGGCGCCCTCGGCGTGCCCGAGGAGCTTCGCATAGAGCTTGGCGAGCCGCGGGCCGATGCCGGGAAGCGCCGTCGCGGGCCGGAAGAGCGGATTGAGGCGCGCCGGCCGCATGGCTCACGAGGCGAGCGCGATCGCCGCCACCATGCGGTCGATGTGATTGCGCAGGAGCGAGAAGTGTCCCTCGCCGGGAGGGAAGCGCGCGTCGGCGTGCCGGATGTGCGCGGCGTAGTAGTGGCCGATGGTGACCGGCACCACGCGGTCGTCCGTACCGTGCCAGATGAGCGTCGGCACCTTGATGTCGCGCAGGGAGAAATCCCAGGGCGTCGCGTAGACCGCGCCGTCGCCCAAAACGCCGTCTACGGAGTAGCGGAAGCCCTCGCGCCAGTTCGCGACGACCAGGCGGGCGAATTCGGGGCTCAAGGCCTCGCGCTCGAGGCTGCCCTTCGGGCTCATGATGCCGAGGCGCGAGGAGATCTCCTCCGGCGGGCTCGTGAGCACGATGTGGCGCCAGACGTTGAGGAGCGTGCGCGAGGGCCCCTGCCAGCGCTCGCCCGCGAAGCGCAGGAGGCGGATATGGGCGCTGTCCATGCCGGGCGCGATCGGAGGGCCGAGGCCGCATATGAGGCCGAGGGCGGCGATGCGCGGGCCGAGCTTGGCGGCCGTCGCGGCGGCATAGGGCGCGCCGCCCGACACGCCGATGACGGAGAAGCGCGCGAGGCCGAGCGCGTCCGCGAGCGCGGCGACGTCCTGCGCAAAGCTTTCGAGGGTGCGGCTGCCATGGGCGTCCGAGCGCCCGTAGCCCGGTCGGTCGACCGAGATGAGCTTCAAACCCCGCACGTTGAGGATGGCCGGCTCAAGGCGCGAGCCCGGGAAGCCGTGGCAATAGAGGCACGGCTTGCCTTGAGGATCGCCCAGTTCTAGATAGGCGAGCCTGCGCCCGTCGGGGAGCACGTGAAGGCGGGTCAGCCTGTCGAGCGTGCCGCCCGGCCGGAAGGCGTCCTCGGTTTCCACGAGCGCCGTCACGGGAGAAAGCCTTCCCGGAGGCGGAGGCGCGGCCGGCAGTCGCGGCGGTTAGTCAGGGCAAGGACGAGGTCATGAGCGGGCGCTTCGCGGACGAGGAGGACGCTCCCGGCGGCGAGGCCGCGCGGCGGCGCCGTGCGCGCTACAGGGCTTGGCACCGCGGCATCAAGGAGATGGACCTCGTTCTCGGCCCCTTCGCCGACCGCCATGTGGACACCTTCTCGCGCCAAGGGCTCGCCGAGTTCGAGCGGCTTCTCGATTGCGCCGACCAAGATATCTACGATTGGCTGACGGGCCGCAAGGCGGCGCCCGAGGGCCAGGCGGACGAGCTTCTCGATGCGGTGCGCCGCTCGGCCTTCGGGGACGCCGGGGCACCATGAGCACGGATTGGCAGGCGCTCGGCAGGGCCCTCGCGCCGGGCCGCACCGTGCTTTCGGGCGTGCCCGAAGGGTATGACGCCTTCGCGCTGGCCGAGCTGGTCGCGGCGCGGGGCGGGCTCTTCGTCCATGTCGCGCGCGAGGACGTGCGCGCGCAGGGAATGCTCGAGGCGCTGCGCTTCTTCGCGCCGGGCCTGGAGACGCTCTATTTTCCCGCCTGGGACTGCCTGCCATACGACCGCGTCTCGCCGAAGGCCGAGCTCGTCGCGGCGCGCATGGCGGCCCTGGGCCGTCTTGCCCGGCGCGCGCCGGACGCGCCGCCCATGCTCCTCGTCACCACAGTCAACGCGCTGCTTCAGCGCGTGCCCCCGCGCGAAAAGGTCGCCGGCTCGCATTTCGAGGCGCATGTCGGCAATTCCGTGAAGCTCGACGAGCTCACGCGCTATCTCGCCGGCAACGGCTATGCGCGCGCGGGAACGGTGATGGAGCCCGGCGACTTCGCCGTGCGGGGAGGGGTCGTCGACCTCTTTCCTCCGGGCACGGACGCGCCGCTGCGGCTCGACTTCTTCGGCGACACGCTGGAATCGGTCCGCAGCTTCGACCCCGAGACGCAGCGCTCGACCGCGACGCTCGACGCCGTGCGCCTCGGCGCGGTGAGCGAGATCTTCTTCGACGAGGCCGCCGTTCACCGCTTCCGCCGCGGCTATCTCGCCGCCTTCGGCGCGGTGACCGACGAGGACCCGCTCTACGAGGCGGTGAGCGCGGGGCGCCGCCATCCCGGGATGGAGCATTGGCTGCCGCTCTTCCACGAGCGTCTCGACACGCTCTTCGACTATGTGGGCGAGGCGGCCTTCAGCCTCGACGCCCATGCCGAGGCGGCGCGCGAGGACCGCCTCGCGACGATCGCGGACTATCACGAGGCGCGCGTCGAGAACGACGGCGCGCAGGGCCGCGCCGGCGCCTTCGCCGCGCCGCGCTACAAGCCCCTCGCGCCCGATACGCTCTATCTCTCCGCCGCCGAGCTCGACGGCGCGCTCGCCGAGCGCATCGTGCTCGCGCTCGAGCCCTTCGACACGCCGCAGGCGCCGAACGTCGTCGCGGCGGGCGCGCGGCGCGGCCGCAATTTCGCGCCGGAGCGCGCGCAGGCCGGCGTCAACCTGTTCGAGGCCCTGGCGAAACATCTCGATGCGGAGCGCAAGGCCGGCCGGCGGACTCTCATCGCCTCCTGGAGCCTCGGCGCGCGCGATCGTCTCGCCACGGTCCTCGCCGACCATGGCGTGAAGGAGGTCGGCCTCGTCGAGGACGGGCCGGCCTTCCTCGCGCTTGCCCCGGGCAGCCTCGCGCTCGCCGTGCTGCCGCTCGAGACGGGCTTCGAGGGGCCCGACCGCGGCGGCTTCGCCGTGCTCTCCGAGCAGGACATTCTGGGCGACCGCCTGGTGCGCCCGCGCCGGGCGCGCCGGCGCGCCGACAATTTCCTCACCGAGGCCGCGAGCCTCTCGCCCGGCGACCTCGTGGTCCATGTCGATCACGGCATCGGGCGCTATGAGGGCCTCAAGACGCTGGAGGTGCAGGGCGCCGCCCATGACTGCCTGCTCCTCGTCTATCAGGGCGGGGACAAGCTCTACATTCCGGTGGAGAACATCGAGCTCCTGTCGCGCTTCGGGGCAGACGACGGGCTCGTGCAGCTCGACAGGCTCGGCGGCTCGGGCTGGCAGTCGCGCAAGGCCAAGCTCAAGCAGCGCCTCAAGGACATGGCCGAGGCGCTCATCAAGATCGCGGCCGAGCGCGCGATGCGCAACGCGCCCGCCTTCGACTCGGGCGACGGCCTCTACGACGAGTTCGCCGCGCGCTTCCCCTACGACGAGACCGAGGACCAGGAGAAGGCCATCGGCGATGTCGTCGACGATCTCTCGGCCGGGCGGCCCATGGACCGGCTGGTGTGCGGCGATGTGGGCTTCGGCAAGACGGAGGTCGCGCTGCGCGCCGCGTTCCTGGCGGCCATGAGCGGACAGCAGGTCGCGGTCGTCGTGCCGACGACGCTGCTCGCGCGCCAGCACTTCCTGACCTTCGCCGAGCGCTTCCAGGGTCTGCCGGTCGAGATCCGCATGCTCTCGCGGCTCGTCGGATCGAAGGAGGCGGCCGAGACGCGGGCCGGGCTCGAAGATGGCCGCGTCAACATCGTCGTCGGCACGCACGCGCTTCTCGGCAAGGCGATCAGGTTCCGCGATCTCGGGCTCCTCATCGTCGACGAGGAGCAGCATTTCGGCGTCGCGCACAAGGAGCGCCTGAAGCAGCTTCGCGCCAACGTCCATGTCCTGACGCTCACCGCGACGCCGATCCCGCGCACGCTCCAGCTCGCCATGACGGGCATACGCGACCTCTCGATCATCGCGACGCCTCCCGTCGACCGCCTCGCGATCCGCACCTTCGTCTCGCCCTTCGATCCCGTCGTCGTGCGCGAGGCGCTCCTGCGGGAGCATTATCGCGGCGGGCAGTCCTTCTATGTCTGCCCACGGATCTCGGACCTCAAGGAGGCCGCCGAGTTCCTCGAGGTGCAGGTGCCCGAGGTGAAGTTCGTCACTGCGCACGGGCAGATGGCGCCCTCCGAGCTCGAGGACCGGATGACGGCGTTCTACGACGGCAAATACGACGTGCTCGTCTCGACGACCATCATCGAGTCCGGCCTCGACATACCCCGCGCCAACACCATGATCGTGCATCGCGCCGACATGTACGGCCTCGCCCAGCTCTATCAGCTCCGCGGGCGCATCGGGCGCTCCAAGACGCGCGCCTACTGCTATCTGACCGTGCCGCCGCGACGGCAGATCACGGGCAATGCCGAGAAGCGCCTCGAGGTGCTCCAGTCGCTCGACACGCTCGGCGCCGGCTTCACCCTCGCGAGCCACGACCTCGACATACGCGGCGCCGGCAACCTTCTCGGCGAGGAGCAGTCGGGCCATGTGCGCGAGGTCGGCGTCGAGCTCTATCAGCAGATGCTGGAGGAGGCCGTGGCCTCCTTGCGCTCGGGCGACAAGCCCGTCGATACCGGCGCCTGGTCGCCGCAGATCAATCTCGGCCTCGCGGTCCTCATCCCCGAGGCCTATGTCGAGGATCTCGACGTGCGCCTCGGTCTCTACCGGCGCCTCGCCGAGCTCGCCGGCCCGGAGGAGATCGACGCCTTCGCGGCGGAGCTCATCGACCGCTTCGGCCCCCTGCCGCCGGAGGCGGAGGCGCTGCTCGACATAGTGGGCATCAAGCAGCTCTGCCGCGCCGCCAATGTCGAGAAGGTCGATGCGGGGCCCAAGGGCGCGGTCCTGAGCTTCCGCAACAACGATTTCGCCAATGTGGGCGGGCTCATCGCCTATGTCTCGAGCCCGGGAAACGGGCTCAAGCTGCGGCCCGACCAGAAGCTCGTCGCCGCGCGCGACTGGGAGCGGGCCGAGGACCGCGTCACGGGCACGCGGCGCATCCTCAAGGCGCTCGCCGAGATCGCGGCCAAGGCCAAGGCGGCTTGAGGCGCGGCGCGAACCATCGGATCATGCGGGTGCCGGCCGATCTGGGGGCTTCGACCATGCTGCGCACTGCCATGAGCTACGTCCTTTGGCCGCTTCTCTTCGGCCTTTGCGTCGCGGCCGTGGCCGTCGGCATGGCGCGCGGGGGCGAGGACGGGGCGAAGATCGCCTTCTGCCTCGCCTATGCCGGGCTCGCCCTCGCCGTGGGCGTGCTGGAGCGCGTGCTGCCCCACGAGCGCAGCTGGCTCGAGCCCGACGGGCAGACCTTCGCGAACATCGCGCATACGGTCCTCAACAAGGGCGCGGTGGGGCTCCTGATCTTCGGCATTCTCGCGCTCAAGACGGCCCTTATGGGCGACACGGCCCCCGAGGCGACGCTCTGGCCCGACGACTGGCCGATGTGGGTCCAGGTTCCGCTGGGGCTCGCGATCGCCGAGCTCGGCCTCTATTGGGCGCACCGGCTCGCCCATGAATGGGCGGTGCTCTGGCCCTATCACGCGGTGCATCACAGCGTGACCCGGCTCTGGTTCGTGAACACCGGGCGCTTCCACTTCGTGGACACCGCGGTGAGCGTCGTCCTTTCGCAGCCCATCCTCTGGCTCATGGGCGCGCCGGCCGCGATCCTGCTCTGGGTGAGCGCGGTGACCGCCTTCATCGGCATCCTCACCCACTGCAATATCGAGATGCGCTTCGGGCCCGTCTCCTGGATCTTCAACACGCCCGGCCTGCACCGCTGGCACCATTCGACGGCGCTCGAGGAAGGCAACACCAATTACGGCGAAAATCTCATGCTGTGGGACCATGCGTTCCGGACCTTCTACAATCCGGACCGCCGCCCGCCGGCGAAAATCGGCATCCTGACGCCGATGCCCGAGACCTTCCTCGGACAGCTCGCCTATCCTTTCCGTGAGCGGAGAGTGCCGCCGGCGCCCGCCGAGGCGGGCTGAGCGCATCAGCTCGGCAGCACCCAGACGTCCAGCGCCTGCGCCTTGCCTTCGACGATCTGCGGCGCGACGGAGGCGAAATCCGAGGGCGGTGCGGCGATCGCGCCGTGGCGCAGCGCGTCCATGAAGGCCGCGCTCGCGACGACGCGCGCGCCGAGCGATTTCGTGAGCTGCTCGAGCCGGCTCGCCGTGTTGACGGCATCCCCGACGACCGTGAAGGCGTGCTGCTGCTCGCCGCCGATGTCGCCCATGACCGCCGGGCCGTAATGCAGGCCGATCCCCGCGCGGATTTCGGCATGGCCGCCGGCCGAGCGCTCCGCGTTCCACAGCTCCAGCGCGCCGATCATGTCGCGGGCGCAGGCGAGCGCGGCCGCCGCGTCGGTCGGACGCTGGTCCGGAACGCCGAACACGGCGAAGAGCGCGTCGCCGACATATTTCTCGACCATGCCGCCATGCGCGAAGACGGCCGTCTGCATGCGGGCATGGAAGTCGCGCAACAGCGCGAGGCTCTCCTCGGGCGACACGCGCTCGCAATAGGGCGTGAAGCCGCGTATGTCGATGAAGAGCAGCGCGACGTCGCGCCGCTCGATCCTGCTCAGCGGTGCGTCGGCGCTCATCAGGTCGTTGACGATCTGCGGCGGGAAATAGCGCGCGAGCGCGAGGCGTTGGGATTCCGCGCTTTGCAGGTTGAGGGCGAGGCCGCGCAGCCGCGTCACGACGATGGTCAGCGTGAGGACGGTGAAGGCGAGAAAGAGCCCCTCGAGCGTCAGGCCCGGCACCGGCACGATATAGGGGTTGCTGTAGTTCGTCTCGAGGCTCGCCGTCGTTCCGTCGAAGGGCGCCAGCGCGTCGAACTGGGAGAGCGGACTTGAGCCGATCTTCACGACGGCGACCAGCCAGGCGAGCACGCTCGACACGCCCGACACCGCGACGACGCGCGGCGAGAGCGAGAAGGCGTAGGTGAGGACGAGAAAGCCGAAGAAGATGTACAGCGGATCGTGCAGGCGCGCCGGATGGTTCGGGATGCCGGTCTGGAGCGGGTCGTAGAAGGCGACGACGAAGGCGAGCAGGACCGCCTCGCTCACCGCGAAGACGTAGCGCAGCGCCACCCATTCGACGTGGCGCGTGAAGACGACGAGCTCCGCGATGCCGAGTATGAGGAAGGCGGAAAGGGGCCCGATCTCGTAGAGGAAGACGTAGTCCGTGCTCTCGACGCCGAAGACGTTCATCCAGGCGAGGATCACGAGGATCATCGCGATGCGGATCGAGGCGGACATCACGAGCCCGCGCTGCTCCTGCGCGGCGATGAGCGGGTTGGCCGCCCGGGCGGCGGCTTCTCCGGCCCACACGTCGTGCGTGGTGCGCACGAAGTCGCGGGCCCAGGCGGACGGGCTCAGCTGCGTTGCGGCCATTGGGATCTGCGATGCTCGGTGGCGAAGCGCACGGCCTCCTCGGCCGCGCGGAAGAGGGCCTTCGCCTTGTTCACCGTCTCCTGGTACTCGGCCTCCGGAACGCTGTCCGCGACGACGCCGCCTCCCGCCTGGACATAAAGGCGGCCGTCCTTCACGAGCGCCGTCCGGAGCGCGATGCAGGTGTTCATCGATCCGTCCGCGGCGAAATAGCCGACGGCGCCGGCATAGACGCAGCGCTTCTCCTTCTCGAGCTCGTCGATGATCTCCATGGCGCGCACCTTGGGCGCGCCGGAGACGGTGCCGGCCGGAAAGCCCGCGATCAGCGCGGAGAGCGCGTCCTCGCCGGCCTTGAGGCGGCCCTCGACGTTCGAGACGATATGCATGACGTGCGAATATTCCTCGATCGTGAAGGACTCGGTGACGCGCACCGTCCCGATCTCGGCGACCCGCCCGACATCGTTGCGCCCGAGGTCGAGGAGCATCAGATGCTCCGCGTGCTCCTTGGGATCGGCGAGAAGCTCGGCCTTGAGCGCCTCGTCCTCTTCGCGGCTCGCGCCGCGCGGGCGCGTTCCCGCGATGGGCCGGACGGTCACCTTTCCGTCCTCGACCTTGACGAGGATCTCCGGGCTCGACCCGACGACGGCATGGCCCGCAAAGGTGAGGTAGAAGAGGTAGGGCGAGGGATTGATGCGCCGGAGCGCGCGGTAGAGCGCGAAGGGCGGCAGCGCGAATGGGACGCTGAAGCGCTGGCTCGGCACCACCTGGAAGACGTCGCCCGCGCGGATGTACTCCTTCGCCCGCTCGACCATGGCGAGATATTCTTCATGCGTCGTATTCGAGGACGGCGGGGGCAGCGCCTCGAGCTCGGCGGCGGGCTCGGGATGGGGCAGGGGGCGCTCGAGCGCGTCGGCGACCTCGGCGAGGCGCTGGACCGCCGCCTCGTAGGCCGCATGCGCCGCGACGTCCGCCCTCGGATAGACCGGCGTCACGATGGCGATCTCGTCCTTGACCCCGTCGAAGACGAGCACGACCGAGGGGCGCACGAAGACCGCGTCCGGCACGCCGAGCCCGTCGGGGTTCGGCTCGCCAAGGCGCTCCATGAGGCGCACCGTATCGTAGCTCATATAGCCGAAGAGCCCGGCGGCCATGCGGGGCAGCGCCTTGGGCATGGCGACGCGGGATTCGGCGACGAGACGGCGCAGGCTCGCGAGCGTCCCGTCGGGCTCCGGCGAGGGCGGCCTGCCGGGCGAAAGGCGCTCGGCCTTCTCGCCGCGCGCCTGCCAGACGAGGTCGGGCCGCAGGCCGATGATGGAGTAGCGGCCGCGCGCGGCGCCCCCCTCGACGGACTCGAAGAGAAAGAGATTGTCCTTGCCCGCGCCGAGCTTCAGCGCGGCCCCGACGGGCGTGTCGAGATCGCCGAGGCGCGTCGTCCAGACGACCTGCGGGCGGCCGGCCTCGTAGGCGCGGCGGAAGTCCTCGGGGCCGGGCGCGATCATGTGTCGCCCGATGCACCGAGCGCCTTGGCGATGCGGTCCTCGTGGGTGACCACTCCCGCCTTCTCGCGCAGCGCCGCGACATAGCGGTCGATCAGCTCGGCGCGCATGGTCTGCGAGATGCGCTCCGCATCCGCCTCGATCTCGGCGCTCGCTTTGGCGAGGTCGGGCCGGACCACCTCGTCGATGCGCGCCAGCACGAAGCCCTCGCCCGATCTCGCCGGGGCCGAGACCACCTCGCCGGCGCGCCCGGCGAAGATCGCATGGGCTAGAGCGGCCGGAACGGTCGCATCGTCCGTGTCGCGGGAGACGGGTTCGCGCCGCGCCGTCGCGCTGGCGCCATGGGCGGCGGCGATCCCCTCGAGCGTCTTGCCCGACTTCGTCTCGGCAAGGAGCGACTCGACGAAGTCGGCGACGCGCTTCTTCTTCTCGGCCGCCCGCCAGGCCTCCTTGACCTCGTCCCTGACCTCGTCGAGCGGCTTGAGGCCGCCTTCCTCGACATCGTCGAGGCGCAGGACGAGGCTCGAGCCGTCGGCGAGCGCCAAAGGATCGGATTCCTCGCCCTCGATGGCGTCGAAGGCGGTCGCGAGGACGACGGGGTCGGCCGGCAGGGCCTCGGGCTTCGCGCCGTCGGCCGTCTTGCCCTGGCGGTCGACCGCGGGCAGCGTCTCGACCTTGAGGCCGGTCGCCTCGGCCGCCGCCTCGAGGCTCTGCCCTTCGAGCCGCTTGTCCTCGAAGGCCTCCAGCGTCTTGAAGCTCAACTCGTTCGCCGGATCGAGCGCGAGGCGCTCGCGCAGCTCGTCCTTCACCTCGGCGAGGGGACGCGTGCTCGCCGGCTCGATCTTGCGCAGGCGGACGAGCACGAAGCCGAACTCGCCGGGGACGACGGCGCTCACCGCGCCGGGGGCCGCCAGCGCGAACGCGGCATCGGCGACCGAGGGATCGATGATTCCGGTCTTCGCGACGTCCCCGAGATCGATGAGCTCGACGCCCTTCGCCTTGGCGGTCTCGGCGACCGCCTCGAAGGTCGAGCCTTTGGCGATGTCCGCGGCGGCGGCGTCCGCGTCCTCGCGGCTCGGGAACAGGAGCTGGTCGAGCGCGCGGCGCTCCGGCGTCGTGTAGCGCTCCTTGTTGTCCTCGTAGGCCTTCTCGATGTCCGCGTCGGACACGGCGACCTCGTCGAGGAAATCGCGCGCGGCGATGCGGACAAAGCTGAGCGCGCGCCGCTCGGGGCGCGAGAAGAGCGGCGCGTTCGCCTGGTGGAACGCCTCGAGCGCGGCCTCGTCCGGCTCGTCCGGCTCGCCCGCGAGGCTCGCGGGCAGGCTGAGGAGGGTCACGCGCCGCTCCTCGTGGTCGAAGGCGTAGAGGAGCCCGGCAAGACCCTTGGGAGCTTCCGCGACCGGCGCCACGGCGGAGACGAGCTGGCCGCGCATCAGCTCGCCGCGCACCTGGTCCTCGAAGACCTCGGGCAGGAGGTGGTTCCGCCGCAGAATATAGTCGTAGATCTTCTGGTCGAACTGGCCCTGCGCATTGTGGAAGGCGCCCTGGCTCCGGATGTTCGCGCGCACGACCTCGTCGGCGACCCCGAGCCTCAGCCGCTGGGCTTCCTCGTTCAGCGCCATCTCGCCGATCATCCGCGCGAGGACCTGGCGGTCGATGCCGAAGGCGCGCGCCTGGGCCTCGGTGAAGCCAGGCGACTGCTCGCGGATGCGGTCGACGGCCAGCGCGAACTGGTGGGCGAACTCGTTGGGGCCGATCTCGTGGCTGCCGACCTTGGCGAGGGCCGTCGGCGTGCGGCCGCGGAAGATGCCCTGCGTGCCCCAGACCGAGAAGCTCGCGATGAGGCCGAAGACGGGAATGAGGGCGAGCTTGCTTTTGGCGGCCTTGCGGAAGCTGTCGAGCATGGCGGTCCACGCGCTGGAATGGGCGGCTCCGCCGGACGGGGCGTTCCGTCGTGTCGAATGGGCCGCGGGTTTGACGAAGCCGGCGCCGGCCGATTTGCCACGAGTGGGCGGCCCGGCCGGTTTCGGGCGGCGATGATAGGCGAGGCGCGCGGCCAGCGGCAACCCGCCGCGCAAGGGCGGCCCGCGCGTTGGCGGGCCCGGCCGAGTCGGGCACAGTGCGAGCCCGAGCGGACGAGCGGACGGAGACCCAATGGCGCGCCCGAGACCTGTCGTTGTGGGCAATTGGAAGATGAACGGCCTCAGGGCCTCGCTTGCAGAGCTGGAGGCGATTCTCGCCGGCATCGCGCAAGGTCCCGCTCCCGCCGCCGAGGCGGGGCTCTGCCCGCCGGCGACGCTGCTCCCGATCTTCGCGAAGGCCGTCGGCGACCGGCCGCTGCTCCTCGGCGGCCAGGATTGCCATGCCTCGGCCTCCGGCGCCCATACCGGCGACATCAGCGCCGAGATGCTGGCCGATGCCGGCGCCCGCCTCGTCATCGTCGGCCATTCCGAGCGGCGCGCGGATCACGGCGAGGGAGACGCGCAGGTGCGCGCCAAGGTCGAGGCGGCCTGGCGGGCGGGGCTCACGGCCATCGTCTGCGTGGGCGAGCGGGAGGGCGAGCGCGACGCCGGAACGACGCTCGAGGTCGTTTCGGGACAGCTCGAAGGCTCGCTCCCCGACGGAGTGACGGGCGGCAACACCATCCTCGCCTACGAGCCGGTCTGGGCCATCGGCACGGGCCGCACCCCGACCTCGGCCGAGATCGCCGAGGTTCATGGCGCGATCCGCGCGGCGCTCGCGCGGCGCTTCGCCGCGGGGGCCGCGGTGCGCCTCCTCTATGGAGGGTCCGTCAAGCCCGGCAACGCGGCGGAGATCTTCGCCATCGCCGACGTCGACGGGGGGCTGGTAGGGGGAGCGAGCCTGAAAGCGGCCGATTTCGTGCCCATCCTGCGTGCCGCCGGTTGAGGTCACCCGCGCAATTGCGCCGACGGTCTCAATGCTCGGTCAAGGAAGCTCGTGCAGTCTCGGCCCCGCGCCTCGGCCCGGCGCGAGCAAACAGGCGAGCATGCAGGACCTCGAATTTCGCAGCGCGACGGCGCTCTTGCTCGATGCCGTTCCGGACAACCGGAACGCCACGCGCACGATGCTCTACTCGATCGGCTTCCGCGAGATCGAAGCCGTGGGGGAGGCGCCGACCGCCGAGCGCTGCATCCAGACGCGCTTCACCGATCTCCTTGTCGCCGAGGTGACGGGCTCGGTGGGCCCGGTCTGCCAGCTCGTGAACCGCATCCGCCAGGGCGAGCTCGGCGTCAATCCCTTCATGGTCGTGATGATCACCGCCTGGGACGCGGCGAGCCCGGTGGTGCGCGCGGTGGTGCAGTCGGGCGCGGACGATCTCGTGACGCGCCCGTTTTCGACGAGCCAGCTCAAGAAGCGCATCCTCGCACAGATCGAGGCGCGCAAGCGCTTCGTCGTGACGAGCGACTACATCGGCCCCGACCGGCGCAAGGACGGCGGACGCGAGGACAATGGAAGCGAGCTGATCGCGGTGCCGAACAGCCTCAAGGCGCGCACCGTCGACGGCAAGACGCCCGAGGACGTGCTCGGCGAGATCGGCCTCATGCGTCGCGCGGTCGGAATCGAGCGCATGCGCAAGCTCGCGAACCGCATCGCCGTGACCGCCATGCTCCTCACCGACCGCCTGGGCGGCGGCGACGCCACCTATGTCGATCCCGGCGAGGTCGTGGTCCTGCGCCGCGTCTGCGCCGAGCTGATGGAGCGCGTCGACGGCAGTCCTTACGAGAGCATCGCCGAGCTCTGCACGACCGCGCTCACGCTGTGCGAGAGCCTCATCGAGGAGGACGGCGGCACCTCCAAGAATCTGAGCCTTCTGAGCCACCTGGCGAGCGCCATGCAGGTCACGCTCAACCCCCACCGCGACGAGGGCGAGATGGCGCGCGAGATTGCCTCCACGGTGCAGCGGGTGCGCCAGCGCGCCTGAGCGGAAGGGCACGGGGCGCGCTTTGCAACGCGCCCGGCCTTGGGCTAGCGTCCGCGCCTTAAAGAAAAGGCGCGCGAGCCATGCAGCAGATCATCCTCGTCTTTCACATTCTCATCGCGGCGATCCTCGTCGGCCTCGTGCTCCTGCAGCGTTCCGAGGGCGGCGCGCTCGGCATCGGCGGGGGCGGGGGGCTGATGTCGAGCCGCGGCAAGGCCACGACGCTCACGCGGACGACGGCGGTGCTCGGGCTCGTCTTCTTCGCGACGAGCATGGGGCTCGCGTTTTTGGCGCGCGGCGACGCGGGCGCTCGCTCGGTGATGGACAGGGCGCCGGTCGAAGGCAATGCGGTGAGCGCCCAGCCGGCCGCTCCCGCGACACCCGATTCGCCGCCCGAGGCCCCGCTCGTGCAGCCCGAGCCGGGTCCGAGCGCTCCCGCTCCCGCCGTGCCGACCGGGGAATAGGACCCCGGACCCGTCTCCTAATGCTTTGAATTCGCGCGGCATTGCCGCCAGGCAGGTATTGGCGACGGACGTTTCTGTGGAGTTTCGCTTCTTTGAGGCGTCGAGTTGGGTTAGGGTCGAGGTCCATGGCGCGATACGTGTTCATCACCGGCGGCGTGGTCTCCTCTCTCGGCAAGGGGCTTGCGGCAGCCGCTCTCGGAGCGGTTCTCCAGGCGCGCGGCTTCAAGGTCCGCCTGAGGAAGCTCGATCCCTACATAAACGTCGACCCGGGGCTCATGAGCCCCTACCAGCACGGCGAGGTCTACGTCACCGACGACGGGGCCGAGACCGACCTCGACCTCGGCCATTACGAGCGCTTCACCGGCGTGCCGACCTCGCGGCGCGACAACGTCACCACGGGCAAGCTCTATCTCGACATCATCACGAAGGAGCGGCGCGGCGACTATCTCGGCGCCACGGTCCAGGTCATCCCGCACGTCACGGACGCCATCAAGGCCTTCATCCGCGACGGCAACGAGGATGTCGACGTCGTCGTCGCCGAGATCGGCGGCACGGTCGGCGACATCGAGGGCCTGCCCTTCTTCGAGGCCATCCGCCAGCTCGGCAACGAGCTCGGCCGCGAGCGGGCGGCCTTCATCCACCTCACGCTCGTGCCCTACATCACGAGCGCCGGCGAGCTGAAGACCAAGCCCACGCAGCATTCGGTGAAGGAGCTGCGCTCGATCGGCATCCAGCCGGACATCGTCCTCTGCCGCTCCGACCGCGAGATCCCGGAGGACGAGCGGCGCAAGATCGCGCTCTTCTGCAACGTCAGGCCCGCGCGTGTGATCCAGGCGCTCGACGCCAGCAACATCTACGCCGTGCCGGCCCAGTACCACGCGGAAGGGCTCGACCGCGAGGTGCTCTCCGTCTTCGGCATCAAGGACGCGCCCGAGCCCGACCTCACGCATTGGCACCAGGTCTCGCACGCCTATGCCCATCCCGAGGGCACGGTGCGCATCGCCGTCGTCGGCAAATATGTCGAGATTCAGGACGCGTACAAATCGTTGCGCGAGGCGCTCGACCATGGCGGCATCGCCAACAACGTGCATGTGGAGCCCGAGTGGATCGCCTCGGAGGTCTTCGAGGCGCCGGACGCCATCCATCGCCTGGAGGGCGTGCACGGAATACTCGTCCCCGGCGGCTTCGGCGAGCGCGGGGCGGAGGGCAAGATCGCGGCGGCGCGCTTCGCGCGCGAGCATCTCGTGCCCTATTTCGGAATCTGCTTCGGCATGCAGATGGCCGTCATCGAGGTCGCGCGCCATCTCGCGGGCCTCGACGGGGCGAGCTCGACCGAGTTCGGCCCCTGCGAGCATCCCGTGGTCGGCCTCCTCACCGAGTGGATGGGACCGGCGGGCCTCGAGATCCGGCGCGCGGGCGGCGATCTCGGCGGCACGATGCGCCTCGGGGCCTACGAGGCGGTGCTCCGCTCGGGCAGCCGCATCGCCGAGATCTACGGCGCGACGCGCATTTCCGAGCGCCACCGCCACCGCTACGAAGTGAACATGGAGTATCGGGGCGTCCTCGAGGATGCGGGGCTGAAGGTCTCGGGCGTCTCGCCGGACGGGCTCCTGCCGGAGACGGTCGAGATTCCCGACCATCCCTGGTTCGTGGGCGTGCAGTTCCATCCGGAGCTCAAATCGCGCCCCTTCGATCCGCACCCGCTCTTCGCCTCCTTCATCAAGGCCGCCGTCGATCAGATGCGCCTCGTCTGAGTCGCGCGGCTGGCATGCATGCGGCTCCTGGCTTCTCAGCCATGCGCCGCGAAGTCGTTCCCATCGGCACCGTCGCATCCCATCCTGACGGCAAGGTCAGGTTCGGCCGCGGGGCAGTCGACTGCAAATGTTCGATGACGTTCATCGCGCGCTCGAGGCATCACGGCGAACCGATCGACCGCTTGCGATCGGAGGATGTGAGATGCGCACGGCATTTGTTCTTGGAATTGCTCTAATCGTCTTCGGGGGACCTTCCCTAGCGTCAGCGGAATCTTCCGCCGAGCTCTCGGCCCCGGTGTCGAAGGCAACGAAGATCGTCAAGGACGGGAACGTCTGGACCTGCGAGGGCGCGAGCTGCGCCTCGTCGGGCTCGGTCGAGACGCCGAACCGCCTGATGCGCGCCTGCAAGGAGATCAGCCGCGAGGCCGGCGATGTGAAGAGCATCGAAAGCGGCGATCTGAGCCTCTCCGGCGAGGCGCTCGCAGACTGCAACGGGTGAGCCTGCCCCAAGGGCCGGGGGGGCCGCCGCCTCTAATCGGCTGCGCCCTCTTCGGCTCGAGGCGTCACGGTCCTCCGGCGCGGGCCGTGGCGCAAAGGGGTGAGCGGGCGCGCGAGCGCGCTGCGTCCCGCCTCACACCGCGCGCACGAGGGCGTGCTTCTTCTTGCCGGCGGAGAGCTTGATCGCGCCGTCGGCGTTCAGATCCGCCGGGCCGAGCACGGTCTTTTCGTCCGTGAGCGGCGCGTCGTTGACGCGGGCGCCGCCGCCCTGGACGAGGCGGCGCGCCTCGCCGTTCGAGGCGGCGAGGCCCGCGCGCACGAAGAGCGCGAGCGCCCCGATGCCGGTCTCCAGCTCCGCGCGCGGAACGTCGACGCTCGGCAGGCCCGCCGCCGCGCCGCCGGCCTCGAAGGTCTCCTCCGCCGCCTTTCGCGCGGCGTCCGCCTCCGCCCGCGAGTGGACGAGCGCGGTGACCTCGTCGGCGAGGATCTTCTTCGCCTCGTTGATCTCGGCCCCGCCGAGCGCGGCGAGGCGCGCGACCTCGTCGAGAGGCAGGCGCGTGAAGCGCTTCAGGAGCATCTCGACATCCGCGTCGTCGACATTGCGCCAGTACTGCCAGAACTCGTAGGGGCTCAGCATGTCGGCGTTGAGCCAGACGGCGCCCTTTTCGGTCTTGCCCATCTTGCGCCCCGAGGCGGTGGTGAGGAGGGGCGAGGTCAGGCCGAACAGCTCGGCCTCGACCATGCGGCGCGCGAGGTCGATGCCGTTGACGATGTTGCCCCACTGGTCCGAGCCGCCGACCTGCAACGTGCATCCCGCGCGCCGGTACAACTCCACGAAGTCGTAGGCCTGAAGAATCATGTAGTTGAACTCGAGGAACGAGAAGGGCTGCTCGCGCTCGAGGCGCAGCTTCACGCTGTCGAACGTAAGCATGCGGTTGACCGTGAAGTGGCGGCCCACATCGCGCAGAAAGGGGATGTATTTCAGCTCGTCCAGCCAGTCCGCGTTGTTGACGAGGATCGCGCCGGTCGGGCCGCCGCCGAAATCGAGGATGCGCCCGAAGGTGCCGCGAATCGAAGCGATGTTCGCCGCGATGTCCGCATCGGAGAGAAGCTTGCGCATTTCCTCCTTGCCCGTCGGATCGCCGACCTTGGTCGTTCCCCCTCCCATGAGCGCGATGGGCCTGTGGCCGGTCTCCTGGAACCAGGAGAGCAGCATGATCTGCGTGAGGTGACCGGCATGGAGCGAGGGAGCGGTGGCGTCGAAGCCCGCATAGGCGGTGACGATCCCGCCCGCGAGACGCGCGTCGAGGCCCTCGGGATCGGAGCAGTCCTGCAGGAACCCGCGCGTCGAGAGCACGTTGAGGAAGTCGGAGCGGAAGCGCGCCATGGCTTGCGTGTCCTTTGGGCCTTGCGGGCTAGGCCGGGCGAAAGGCGGATCGTTTATCATGAGGGACATTGAACGAAAACCGGCGGAGCGGCGGTTCATGGAACCCATCAAGGCGATCGGAATGATGAGCGGCACGTCGATGGACGGCATCGACGTCGCCCTGCTCGTGACCGACGGCGAGGCCTTCGTGCGCCCCGGCCCGTCGCGGGGCTATCCCTACGAGGCCGACCTGCGCGCCCAGCTCAAGGGCGCGATGCGCCTCGCGCGCGAGCTCGCGCCCGGAGATCCGGTGCCCGCCGAGATCGCCGCCGCCGAGCGCGAGCTCACGCTTGCCCATGGCGGCGCCGTCGCGATGTTCTTCCATCAGGTCGGGGGGCCCGCCTCGGGCACGCGGCTGCTCGGCTTCCACGGCCAGACCATCTTCCACGCGCCGGAGCGCGGCCGCACCTGGCAGCTCGGCGACGGCCCGCTTCTCGCGCAGGTGACGGGGTTCGATACGGTTCACGACTTCCGCACGGCCGACGTTGCGGCGGGCGGCCAGGGCGCGCCGTTCGTGCCGCTCTACCACGCCGCGCTCGTCGCGCGCCTGCGCGTGAGGGGGCTCATGGGGCCCGTGGCCGTGCTCAATCTCGGCGGCGTCGGCAATCTCACCTATGTGGGGCCGGACGGCGCGATCATGGCCTTCGACACGGGTCCCGCCAACGGGCCCATCGACGACTGGATCGAGGCGCATACCGGTCAGCGCATGGACGCGGACGGCGCCGTCGCCGCGAAGGGGCGGGTCCACGAGGAGCTCGTGCTGGCCGCGCTCGACCACCCCTTCTTCGACCTCGCGCCGCCGAAATCGCTCGACCGGGGGGATTTTCCGGCCGACCTCGCGCGCGGGCTCTCGCTCGAGGACGGCGCGGCGACGCTCACCGCCTTTTCGGCCGCCTCGGTCGCCGCCGCGCGGGATTTCCTGCCCGAGGCTCCCGATCTCTGGATCGCCTGCGGAGGCGGGCGGCGCAACCCGTCGCTCCTCGCCGCGCTCAGGACGCGTCTCGGCGTGCCGGTCCTCGCCTGCGAGGAGGTGGGCTGGGACGGCGACGCCATCGAGGCGCAGGCCTTCGCCTATCTCGCGGTGCGCAGCCTCCGGGGCCTGCCGCTCTCGCTGCCGGAGACCACGGGCGTCGTGCGCCCGATGCCCGGAGGACGCCTCGCCAAGGCTCGCCCCTGAGCCCTATTCCGCCTGGGCCGCCTCGGCGCGGCGCCTCTCGACATAGGTCTCGACGGTCCCGGCGAGCTCGTCGAGCTGCTCCTCGTAGAAATGGTTGGCGCCGTGGATGTCGGCGAAGTCGACCTTGATAGCCTTCTGGCTCTGGAGCCGCTCGAGGAGCTTCTGCACGGCGGGCCTCGGCGCGACCTGGTCGTCGTCGCCGTGGATGATGAGGCCGGAGGACGGGCAGGGCGCGAGGAAGCCGAAGTCGAACATGTTCGCCGGCGGCGAGACCGCGATGAAGCCGACCAGCTCGGGCCGCCGCATGAGGAGCTGCATCGCGACCCAGGAGCCGAAGGAGAAGCCCGCGATCCAGCATTCGCTGGCGTTCGGGTTCGTGAGCTGCAGCCAGTCGAGCGCGGAGGCCGCGTCGGAGAGCTCGCCCACGCCGCTGTCGAACTGCCCCTGGCTGCGTCCGACGCCGCGGAAGTTGAAGCGCAGCACCGAGAAGCCGCGGCGCTGGAAGGCATAATAAATCTCGTAGACCACCCGATTGTTCATCGTTCCGCCGTAGACCGGGTGGGGATGGAGCACGAGGGCGAGAGGCGGACGCGGCGTCGCGCTGTGATGGTAGCGGCCTTCCAGACGCCCGGCGGGGCCGTTGAAGATCACCTCGGGCATAGATGCACTTCTCCTTACTCCGACGCCCCAGGAGCGCTCGACCGCCTGCGCGGCACGTCCGTCGGCGCCAATTCTTGACTTTTCCAGTCGGGATTTATATTCCCGGACCGAGGGCGCAAGGGGCGTCCGCGCGAGGGGCCCGGGGGGCCGCGCGACGGCGGGTCTTCTAGCACACAGTGAGAGGCGCCGGGCAAGGAAAACCGGCGTTGGCACCATGAAGCTCAGCACACGCGGCCGCTATGCCGTCATGGCGATGGCCGATCTCGCGAAGGCCGGCCAGGCGCGTCCCGTGACGCTGGCCGAAATCGCCGGACGCCAGGCGATCCCCGCAGCCTATCTCGAGCAGCTCTTCGGCAAGCTCGGCCGCGCTGGGCTCGTCGTCGGCGCGCGCGGGCCGGGAGGCGGCTATCGCCTCGCCCGCGCGCCGGCCGAAACGCATATCGCGGACATCGTCCTCGCCGTCGACGAGCCGATCAAGGCGACGCGCTGCACGGACGGCTCGGCGGAAGGCTGCCTCATGGCCGGCGAGCGCTGCCTCACCCACGATCTTTGGGAAGAGCTCGGGCGCCAGATTCACGGCTTCCTCGCGGAAGTCACGCTCGCCGACGTCATCGAGAAGCGCGTGCGGGGCAGGGCCGGAACGCGGGCCGAGGCCCGTGCGCCGGCGATCGCGCGGTGAGAGGCCCCATGGCGCGCCCCACCGCCTATCTCGACTGCAACGCCACGGCGCCGGTTCGGCCCGAGGTCGCCGAGGCCGTGAGCGCGGCGCTCCGGGAGGGCGGCAACGCGTCCTCGGTGCACGGGCCCGGCAGGCGCGCGCGGGCGCGCATCGAAGCGGCCCGCGAGGCGGTGAAGGCGCTTGTCGGCGCCGCCCGCGCCGAGCTCGTTTTCACGAGCGGCGGCAGCGAGGCGAACGCGCTCGCGCTTTGCGGCCTGGCGAGCGCGAACCGGGTCGGGGCCGTGCTCATCGGCGCGACCGAGCACCCCTCGGCCGGCGAGGCGGCGCGGTCCCTCGGGCTGCCGGTCGCGGAAATTCCCGTCGGGCGCGACGGCGTTCCGATCGCGGCCGAGGCCGTGGCGCGCGTCGAGGAGATCCGCGCGGCGCGCGGGAGGCCGCTCGTCGCCCTCATGCTCGCGAACAACGAGACGGGCGTGCTCGCGCCGGTCGCGGAGCTGGCGCGCGCCATCCGCGGCGCGGCGCCCGACGCGCTCATCCATTGCGACGCCGTCCAGGCGGCAGGAAAGATCCCGGTCGATTTCGCGGCGCTCGGCGTCGACAGCCTGAGCCTTTCGGCGCACAAGCTCGGCGGGCCGCAGGGCGTGGGCGCGCTCGTGCTCGCCGAGGGCGTTCTCCTCGCCGCGCGGCAAAGAGGCGGCGGCCAGGAGAAGGGCTATCGTGCGGGCACGGAGAATGGGCCCGGCATTGCGGGCTTCGGCCGCGCCGCCGAGCTTTGCGCGGCCGAGGCGGCGGACGGGCCGCGGCTCGCCGCGCTGCGCGACCGGCTCGAGGCGCATGCGCGGCGCATTGCCTCTGGGCTCGAGATTGCCGGAGCCGGCGCGCCGCGCCTGCCCAATACGAGCGCGCTCGTCTTTCCGGGCGTCAAGGCCGAGACGCTGGTCATGGCGCTCGACCTCGCCGGCGTCGCGGTGAGCTCGGGCAGCGCCTGCTCGAGCGGCAAGGTGCGCGAGAGCCATGTGCTGAAGGCGATGGGCTTCGGCGCGGACGCGGCGAGCGGCGTGCGCGTGAGCCTCGGCTGGGCGAGCCGGGAGGAGGAGGTCGACCTCTTCCTCGAGGCGCTCGCGGGCCATTTTGCCAGGCGCGTCCAATTAGCGGGAGCCTCGGCATGAGCGAGACGAAGGCCACGGACATTCGCGATCAGGCGGGCGAGCGCTACAAATACGGCTTCGTCACCGAGATCGAGACCGAGCGCGCGCCCAAGGGCCTCAGCGAGGAGGTCGTGCGCTTCATCTCGGCCAAGAAGGGCGAGCCCGAATGGCTGCTCGACTGGCGCCTCGCGGCCTTCCGCCGCTGGCAGGCGATGAGCGAGCCCAAATGGGCGCGCGTCCACTATCCGCCCATCGATTTCCAGAACGCCTATTACTACGCCGCGCCGAAGGGCAAGAAGGCGCGCTACGAGAGCCTGGACGACGTCGATCCCGAGCTCCTCAAGACCTACGAGAAGCTCGGCATTCCGCTCCAGGAGCAGAAGATGCTCGCGGGCGTCGCGGTCGACGCGGTGTTCGATTCCGTCTCCATCGCGACGACGTTCCGCGAGAAGCTCGCCGAGGCCGGCGTCATCTTCTGCCCGATCTCAGAGGCCGTGCACAAATGCCCCGAGATCGTGAAGCAGTATCTCGGCTCGGTGGTGCCGCCCACGGACAATTTCTACGCGACGCTCAACTCGGCGGTCTATTCGGACGGCTCCTTCGTCTACATCCCGCCGGGCGTGAGATGCCCCATGGAGCTCTCGACCTACTTCCGCATCAACGAGGCGGAGACCGGCCAGTTCGAGCGCACGCTCATCATCGCCGACAAGGGCTCCTATGTGAGCTATCTCGAGGGCTGCACGGCGCCGATGCGCTCCGAGCACCAGCTCCACGCGGCCGTGGTCGAGCTCGTCGCGCTCGAGGATGCCGAGATCAAATATTCGACCGTGCAGAACTGGTATCCGGGCGACGCGGAAGGGCGCGGCGGCATCTACAATTTCGTGACCAAGCGCGGCCAGTGCCGCGGGGCGCGCTCGAAGATCTCGTGGACGCAGGTCGAGACGGGCTCGGCCATCACCTGGAAATATCCGAGCTGCGTCCTCATGGGCGAGGGCTCGGTCGGAGAATTCTACTCGATCGCCATCGTCAACAACCGTCAGCAGGCGGACACCGGCACAAAGATGGTGCATCTCGGCAAGGGGACGCGCTCGCGCATCATCTCCAAGGGCATCTCGGCCGGGCACGCCGACAACACCTATCGCGGCCTCGTCTCGGTGCATCCGAAGGCCAGTGGCGCGCGCAACTTCACGCAGTGCGACTCCCTGCTCATCGGCCCGGACTGCGGCGCCCACACGGTGCCCTATATCGAGAGCCGCAATCCCTCGGCCCAGATCGAGCACGAGGCCACGACCTCGAAGATCTCGGAGGACGAGCTCTTCTATTGCATGAGCCGCGGCCTCGACGCCGAGAGCGCCGTCGCGCTCATCGTCAACGGCTTCGTGCGCGACGTGCTCCAGCAGCTCCCCATGGAGTTCGCCGTCGAGGCCCAGAAGCTGGTCGCGATCAGTCTGGAGGGGGCCGTCGGATGAACGCGCTGGACAGGACGCAATCGACGAGATGCTCGTTCTGCCGGAGCGGCATCGGCGAGATACGCAGCCTCGTGGTCTCGGGCCTTCCGCCGGTCTTCATCTGCGACGGCTGCATCCGCCTGTGCTCGGACGTCCTCGACCACGAGATGGGCGAGGGCGCGGTCCCGGCGGGCGTGAAGGCGCTCGGCCCGCTCCTGGCGATCGACCACGTGCAGCTCGCCATGCCGGCGGGGCGCGAGGACGAGGCCCGCGCCTTCTATGGCGCGCTTCTGGGGCTGACCGAGGTCGAAAAGCCGCCGGCGCTCGCGCGGCGCGGCGGATGCTGGTTCGAGCGGCCCGGCATCAGGGTGCATCTCGGCGTCGAGGCGGATTTTCGCGCGGCCCGCAAGGCGCATGTCGCGTTCCTCGTCGCCGATTACGAGGGCCTCAGGGCCGCCATCGCCGATGCCGGATTCGAGGTCGTGGGGGACGACGCCTTGGAGGGGACGCAGCGCTTCTTCGCCTTCGATCCCTTCGGCAACCGCCTCGAATTCATCCGTGGGGAGAGGGGCTGAGATGTATTTCTCGGGAGAGACCGTCGTCGCGGCCATGGCCGCCCTCGTCAGCATCGTCTTCGCGGTGCTGTCGATGATCTCGTCGCGGTCCCAGTTCCGCGCGCAGTTCCGCCTCGAATGGACGAAGCGCGTGCTCGACTGGGGCGACCGGGCCGTCGCCGAGATGAGCCGGGCTTACGAGGTCGTGAAGGCGCGCCCGCCCGACGCGCCCGCCGAGGTGATGGAGAGCATGGCGATCCTCGCGGGGCTCGTCGATCAGGGCCGCATGTTCTTCAAGAACGACGAATCCTCGGGGATCGGCAAGGAGAAGCCCTCGGCCTATCGGGGCCATCGCCCCAAGGTGCTCGACTACATCGTCGCGGCCTATGACGCGCTCGCCCGGTTCGAGCCGGGCCTCGGCAGCGAGGCCGCCGGCGCGATCACGGCCGAGCTCTGGGAGAACAAGCGCCATTTCGTCTCGCAGCTTCGCGACGAGATCCGCATCGACTGGCTCCACAAGGCCGCCGGCTATTCGCGTCCCGCGGCCGGCACGGGCCGCGGCGCCGCGGCATGAGCACGGAAGGAGCGAGCGCGGTGCTCGAGATCGAGAACCTTCATGTCGCGGTCGGCGGCAAGGCCATCCTCAACGGGATCGGCCTTAGGCTGAACGCGGGCGAGATCCATGCGGTGATGGGTCCGAACGGCTCGGGAAAGTCGACGCTTTCCTATGTCCTCGCGGGCCGCGACGGCTACGAGGTGACCGAGGGCGACATCCGCTTCGAGGGCGAGAGCCTGCTCGGCCT
Organism: Alphaproteobacteria bacterium; assembly: GCA_024236075.1. Taxonomy (GTDB): domain Bacteria; phylum Pseudomonadota; class Alphaproteobacteria; order JACAEB01; family JACAEB01; genus JACAEB01. The sequence goes on from JACKLE010000003.1 coordinate 150,557, forward strand.
CGCGCCCGACGCGCGCGCGGCGAAGGGCCTCTTCCTCGCCCTGCAATATCCGATCGAGATCCCCGGCGTCACGACGATGAACTTCCTCCGCACGACGACGAATGCGGTGCGCAAGGCGCGGGGAATGGCGGAGCTCGACGCGCCGTCGTTCCTGCGCCTCGTGCGCGAGCGGGCGAAGAAGCTCAACGTGCCCGACGAGATGCTGAAGCGCGCGCTCAATGTCGGCTTCTCGGGCGGCGAGAAGAAGCGCGCCGAGATCCTGCAGATGAGCCTTCTGGAGCCCAAGCTCGCCATCCTGGACGAGACGGATTCCGGCCTCGACATCGACGCGCTGAAGCTCGTCGCCGAGGGCGTCAACGCCTGGATGGGCCCCGAGCGCGCCGCGCTCGTCATCACGCACTACCAGCGCCTCTTGAAGCACATCGTGCCGAGCCACGTGCACGTGCTCGCGGGCGGACGCATCGTGCGCTCGGGCGGGCCGGAGCTCGCCGAGGAGCTCGAGCGCGTCGGCTATGACGGCGTGGCGGCGTGAGGAACGAGCCCATGACACGCGCGGCCGAGGCAACGGCAAAGCCGGTGGAGACGGCGGAGGAGCAGATCCTCGCCGCCTTCTCGGCGCGCGCCGGCGCGCTGCCCGGCGCCCGGCACCCGGCGGTCCGCGCCGCGCGCGAGGAGGCCATGGCCCATTTCGCCGTGGCAGGCCTGCCGCACCGCCGCATGGAGGCATGGAAGTACACGGATCTGAGCCGGCGGCTTTCCGCCGTGCCGGGGCTCGCGCCCCTCGATGCGGCGCCGGCGGAGTCCGCGCCGGCCTTCGACGTCGCGGGCTGGCGCGTGGCGCGCTTCGCCGGCGGAAGCCTCGCGAGCGGTCCGGAGGACGGCGGCGGAGCGCATTTGGTGCGCCTTTCCGAGGCGCTTGACGAGGGCGCATCGCGTGCGCTCGACGCTCTGAAGCTGAGCGAAGATGCGGATTCCGTCGCGGCTCTCGTGGCCGCGCTCGCCCATGACGGCATCCTCGTCACGGTTCCCAAAGGCGCACATGTTGCGCTGCCGCTGGGCCTTGTCCTTCGTGCTGCACAGCGTGCGCCCGAGGCGTCCTTCGTGCGCCTGTCGGTCCGCGTCGAGGAGGGCGCGGATCTCACGCTGGTCGAGGACCATGCCGGCCGCTCCGGCCTCGCGATGGTCCATCTCGACGCGCGGCTGGAGGCCGGCGCACGGCTTGCGCATCTGCGCCTTCAGGACGAGGGCGCGGGGCTCACCCATCTCGCGCGCAGCGACGTGCGCCTCGCGCGCGATGCGCACTACGTGCACGGCTTCGCGAGCCTCGGCGCGGGCCTTTCCCGCCACGAGCTGCGCATCACGCTCGAAGGCTCGGGCGCGCAGGCGCGTCTCCTCGGCGCCTGGCTCGCCGGCGCCGGGCGGCACGCGGACACGACGACGCTCGTGCGCCATGCCGCGCCGCATTGCACGTCGCTGCAGACGATCAAGGGCGTCGTCGCGCCCGAGGGGCGCGGCGTCTTCCAGGGCCTCGTCAGCGTCGCGCGCGGAGCGGCGGGCACGAGCGGCCATCAGCTCGCCAAGGCGCTGCTTCTCGGGCCGAGGGCCGAGGTCGATCAGAAGCCGGAGCTCGAGATCTTCGCCGACGACGTGAAGTGCAGCCACGGCGCGAGCGTCGGCGAGCTCGACGAGGACGCGCTCTTCTATCTGCGCGCGCGCGGCCTTCCCGAGCCGCAGGCCCGCGCGCTTCTCACCGGCGCGTTTCTCGGGGAGATCTTCGATGGCCTGACCGAAAGCTTCGGCGGAGCGCTGGCGGATGTCGTCCGGGTTTCGGCGGAAGCGGGCCTCGCCGCGATGACGCGGGACGTGGCCGCCGGAAAAGCGGGGAGCGGCCCATGAGCGCGGACGCGAAAGGCGCGCGGCCCGCCTTCGATGTGGCGGCTCTGCGCAGGGAGTTTCCGATCCTCTCGCGCGAGGTCTACGGCAGGCCGCTCGTCTATCTCGACAGCGCGGCCTCGGCGCAGAAGCCGCGCGCCGTGATCGAGGCGATGAAGGGCGCCATGGAGCGCTCCTACGCGAACGTGCATCGCGGCCTCCACGCGCTCGCCAACGAGGCGACGGACGCCTTCGAGGCGGCGCGGCGGGCGGCCCAGGGCTTTCTCGGCGCGGCGCGGCCCGAGGAGATCGTCTTCGCCGCGAACGCGACGGACGCGATCAATCTCGTCGCGGCGACCTTCGGCCGGCGGACGATCGGCGCGGGCGACGAGATCGTGCTCTCCGAGATGGAGCATCACTCGAACATCGTGCCCTGGGATTTCCTGCGCCGGGAGAAGGGCGCGGTCATCCGCTGGGCGCGCGTCAGGGACGACGGCTCGCTCGACATGGAGGATTTCGCGCGCCTCCTCGGGCCGCGCACGAAGCTCGTCGCGATCGCGCACATGTCGAACGTGCTCGGCACGGTGACGCCCGCGAAGGAGATCGTCCGCCTCGCCCATGAGGCGGGCGCGGCCGTCCTCCTCGACGGGTCCCAGGGCGCCGTGCACCTGAAGGTCGACGTTCGGGAGATCGGCTGCGACTTCTATGTGTGCACGGGCCACAAGCTCTACGGGCCCACGGGCATCGGCATCCTCTACGGCAAATACGACCGCCTCGCCGCCATGCCGCCCTATCGCGGGGGCGGCGAGATGATCGAGCTCGTGACCAAGGAAACCGTCACCTACAACGCGCCGCCGCATCGCTTCGAGGCGGGCACCCCGGCCATCCTCGAGGCGGTCGGCCTCAAGGCGGCGCTCGATTTTCTCGGCGGCCTCGACCGCGCGGCCGTCGCGGCGCACGAGGCCGACCTTCTCGCCTATGCGAGCGCTCGGCTGCCCGAGATCGAAGGGCTCCGCCTCATTGGCACGGCGCCGGGCAAGGGCGCCATCGCCTCCTTCGTGATCGAGGGGCTTCACGCCCACGACATCGCGACCATCATCGACCGGCAGGGCGTCGCGGTGCGGGCCGGCCATCACTGCGCGCAGGTGCTGATGGATCGCTTCGGCGTGACGTCGACCGCGCGCGCCTCCTTCGGCCTCTACAACACGCGCGAGGAGGTCGACACGCTCGTCGCCGCCCTTGACAAGGCGGTGACGCTTCTCAGGTAGCATCCTCAGGACGGGCGAAAGGACCCTCAAGGCACGCGCATGACGCTGGAAGCGACACGGATCGAGGATCTGACCGGGCGGCTCGTGAAGGAGCTGAAGACGGTCTACGACCCCGAGATCCCGGTGGACATCTACGAGCTCGGCCTCATCTACAAGATCGACGTGGACGAGGATCCCGTCGATGCCGAGAAGGTGCGCGTGGAGGTCGACATGACGCTGACGGCGCCCGGCTGCCCGGTCGCGGGCCAGATGCCCGGCTGGGTCGAGGACGCGGTCCTGCGCGTGCCCGACGTCGCCGCCGTGAAGGTCAACATGACCTTCGACCCGCCCTGGGACCCCTCGCGCATGTCCGACGAGGCCCGTCTCGAGCTCAACATGTTTTGAGGCCATCCATGAGTACGCGCCGCCCCCGCCCAAAGGTCGTCACCCTCACCGAGGCCGCCGCGAGCCGCGTCAAGGCGATCATGGCCGCCTCGGGCGGCGACATCATCGGCCTGCGCGTCGGGGTCAAGAACGGCGGCTGCGCCGGCATGGAATACACGATGGACTATGCCCGCGAGCGCGCGCCCCTCGACGAGACCGTGGAGGACAAGGGCGTGACGATCCTCATCGAGCCCAAGGCGGTGCTCTTCCTCCTCGGCACGGTCATGGACTTCAAGACCGAGAAGCTCAAATCGGGCTTCGTCTTCGACAATCCGAACCAGACGGACGCCTGCGGCTGCGGCGAAAGCGTCGCCATCCGTCCGTCGACGGAAGAATTCTCCGAGGCGTGAGGCCGCGCCTCAGCGCCCCTCGAACTTCGCCGGCCGCTTCTCGAGAAACGCCTTGATCCCCTCGCGATTGTCGTGGGTGCGCGAGCAGCGGCTTTGCGCGCGGGCCTCCGCGGAGAGCTGCGCCTCGAGGCTCGAGGTCTCGCTCTGCCAATAGAGGCGCCGCGTGAGGCCGAGGGCGACGGAGGGGCCGTTCGCGATGTCGCGCGCGAAGGCCTTCGCCGCGTCGGGGAAGCCCTCGTCGGGCAGGACGCGGGTGACGAGGCCCCATTCGAGAGCCTTCCGCGCGCTGAGCTTTTCGCCGAGGAGCGAGAGCTCGAGCGCGCGCGCGCGCCCGACGAGGCGGGGCAGGAGCCAGGTCGAACCCGCGTCCGGCACATAGCCGATGCGCCGGAACGCCTGGAGGAAGCTCGCGCCCTCCGCCGCGAGGACGAGGTCGCCGAGGAGCGCGAGGCTCATGCCCGCTCCCGCCGCGACGCCGTTGACGCCGGTGACGACCGGAATGTCGAGATTCATGATCGCGAGCACGACCGGGTGGTAGTAGCGCTCGAGAAGGGCGAGGGGGTCGCGCGGACCGCCGCCTCCCGATGCGAGATCGGCGCCCGAGCAGAAGCCGCGCCCGGCGCCGGTGAGGAGAAGAACGCGGGCGCCCGAGCCCGGCTTCGCGGTCTCGGCGAGGGCGGCGGCCATCTCCTCCATCGTCGCCGGGCAGACGGCGTTGAGGACGTCGGGCTTGTTGAGCGTGAGCGTCGCGAGCCCGTCCTCGATGGCGAACAGGATCTTCTCAAAGGCCATGGCGCGTCTCCCTGTGGCTCCCCGGTAACGCCAGGATAGCAGCACGGAACCCGGCCCGCCGCCATCGATGGCGCGTCCCGGCAAGCTGGGGTAGCATTGCCCGGGGTGGAGGCAAGCGGGGAAGACCAAGAGCCATGGCGGAGGACGCGACGCAGGCGGGCGGCGGGCTCGTCTTCGGCCAGACCGCACGGGCGCGCGACATCGTCGGGCTCGCCTTCGCGAATTTCCTGCTGAGCCTCGTCTCCCTCACGGTGTACCGCTTCTGGGCCCGCACGCGGGTGCGCCGCTATCTCTGGCGCAAGACCACGATCGACGGCGAGCCGCTCGACTATGCCGGGCGCGGCTCCGAGCTTCTGCTCTCCTTCGCCGGGGCGACCGTCGTCTTCTTCATCCCCCTGGCGTTCGTCAACCTCTATGTCGGCTTCGGCGCGCAGTCGATGCAGGAGGAGACGCTCTACGTCATCGCGGCCGCCTATGCCGTCATGACCGTCGTCGGCAATTTCGGGGTCTATGCGGCGCGGGGCTATCTGCTCTCGCGCTCGCGCTGGCGGGGCATACGCTTCGGGCAGTCGGGATCGGGGATCGCCTACGGGCTCCTCGCGCTCCTCTACCTCGTCCTCTGCGTGCTGACGCTGGGCCTCTTCGTGCCCTACATGACCGCGCGCCTCACCGGCCGCAAGCGGCGCAACACGTGGCTCGGCGACCGGCGGTTCGACTTCGACGGCAAGGGCGGGGACCTCTTCTGGCCCTACCTGCTCAGCGTCCTCGCCTCGGTCGGCGCGACCTTCGTGGCGCTTCAGGTGCTCTTCGGGCTGCTCACGGCGGCCGGGCTCGCGACGCCGGAGATCGATCCGGACAACGTCGTCTTCGACAGGGAGACCGTTCTCTTTCTCGCCGCCGTCTACGGGACGATGATCGCCTCGCTGATGCTCGGCTCGCTGGTCTGGTATTTCTACCGGGCGTTCGAGATGAACTATCTCGCGGGGCGCACGAGCCTCGGCGGGCTGCGCTTCCGCCTCAAGGCGACGGCCTTGAGCCTCGCCTGGCTCGAGATCGGCAATTTTTTCATCATCGTGCTGACGTTGACGATCGGGCTGCCCTTCGCGCAGGTGCGCACGATGCGCTACGTCTTCCATCGTCTCGAGACCGAAGGAGCGCTCGACATCGACAGCATCGGGCAGGGCCGCGAGCGCGTGCCCTTCGTCGGCGAAGGCATCGCCGACGGCCTCGGGCTCTTGCAGATATAGGGGGAGGGGCGGATGAGCGGCGCCATCCTCTACGACGGCGAGACGGCGAAGGCCCGGCCGGTGGCCGTGCGCCTCGTGGGCGGTCGCCTCGAGATCAGCGCCGAGGACGGCCACGTCGTCGCCGAATGGCCGCTCGAGAGCCTCGTGCGTCCCGCCCATGCTGCCGCGCATGCCGGCGAGCTGAGGGTCGGCCTCAAGCGCTCGCAGGCGCTGCTCGTCATCGCCGACGAGGAGCTCATCGCGGCTCTCCTCGCCGCCGCGCCGCAGCTCGCGCCGCCCCGGCGGACCTTCGGAGGGCTCCTCCTCAAGACCTCGGTGTTCTCGTTCCTGTCGGGCGCGCTCTTCGCGGCGGTCTTCTACGGCATGCCGCTCGTCGCGGGGCCCGTGGTGAAGATCATTCCGTACTCGGCGGAAGAGCGCTTCGGCGCGGACATGGCCGAGGTCTACAGCCGCATTCCCGCCTGCGAGGGGCCGCGGGCCGAGGCGGGGCTCGCCGCGCTCGACAGGCTCGTCGCGCGCCTCACGCCGCCGGACTGGGACCATCCCATCGTGCTGCGCGTCATCCGCAACCGCGAGGTCAATGCCTTCGCGCTGCCCGGCGGCCATCTCATCGCGACGGAGGGCCTGCTCGCCTTCGTCGAGGACGGAGACGAGCTCGCCGGGGTTCTCGCGCATGAGCTCGGCCATGTGACGCGGCGCCACGTGATGGTCAATCTCGTTCAGCAGATGGGCGTGCTCGTCCTCGTCGACAGCCTCACGGGCGGCTCGGCGGGCGCATCGGGCGCCGTCGTCCAGATGGCGGTGACCTATGTCGGCCTGCGCTACACGCGCCATCTCGAAGAGGAGGCCGACCGCGAGGGCATCGCCAATCTTCTGCGTGCGGACATCGACCCCTCGGGCATCGCGCGCCTCTTCGACCGCCTCGAGAAGAAGGCGGCCGAGCAGCGCGCCAAGGAAGCGCAGGAGGCCGGCCGCGAGCCAAGCGAGCAGAAGCGGCCCTCGGCGATCGACGACCTTCTCTCGACCCATCCCTATGGCGGCGACCGGGCCCTGATCGCGCGCGAGGCGGCGAAGGGGCGCACGGACTACAAGCCCGCGCTGACGGCCGACGAGTTCAAGGCCGTGAAGGCGATCTGCCCGCCCAGGAACCGCCGTCCGCCGAGTCCGCCGAGCGAAGGCGACGGCAAGGACGAGAATCCCGGCTACAACCTGCCGCCGCGCGCCCGCGAGGTCGAGGTCATTCGCCTTTGAAGGCGGGCTTGCGCTTCTGCAGGAAGGCGGTGACGCCCTCGACGAAGTCGGCGCCGTCGCCGAGCTCGCGCTGCAAGTCGCGCTCGAGATCGAGGGACGCGCCGAGCCCCTGATGCAGCGCGGCGTCGAGGGCCTGCTTCGTCGCGGCATAGGCTTTCGTGGGGCCCGCCGCGAGGCGCTCGGCGAGGGCGCGCGACTCGTCCATCAGGGCATCGTCCGCGACCGCCTTCCAGATCAGCCCCATCGCGACGGCCTCGTCCGCCGAGAGGCGCTCGCCGAGAAAGGCGAGGGCGCGCGCGCGGGCCCGGCCCACGAGGTTCGGCAGGAACCAGGTGCAGCCCGCGTCCGGCACGAGCGCGAGCTGGGGAACGAAGACCTGGACGAAGGTCGCCGACTTCGCGGCGAGCACGATGTCCGCCGCGAGCGCGAGGCCGACCCCGCCGCCCGCCGCGATGCCGTTCACCGCCGCCACGACCGGCTTCTTCAGCCGCGCGATTTCATGGATCAGCGGGTTGAAGAGCGTGTCGAGCGCGTGCGCGACGCCCTCGCCGATGCTCGCGCCCTGGGGGCGCGGCGCGGCGTCCACGAGATCGGCGCCCGCGCAGAAGCCGCGGCCCTCCCCGGTGAGGAGGACCGAGCGGATCGCGGCGTTGGTCTCGGCTTCGGAGACGATCTCCCGCAGGCGCAGGATGAGCGTCGGGTTGAGGGCGTTGAGCGCCTTCGGCCGGTTGAGGGTGACCGTCGCGACGCCGTTCGAGATGTCGAGCCGGGCGCAGTCCTCGGCCTGTCCTTCAGCCATCGCGGTCTCCTCCAAGGGGCGGGAGAGCGACGATAGAGATGCGACCGGCGAGTTGCCAGAGCGAATCGCTGGGACGAGGTCGGCCCGGCGTCAGCCCGCGGCGCGCAGGCGCTGGCGCTCGCCGGCCTCGGCGGCGGTCTGGGCGTCGAGGCTGCCTTCGCCGATCACCCGATTGCGTCCGCCGCGCTTGGCGGCATAGAGGCAGGCATCGGCGCGCTGGAGCAGGGCCTCGGCATCCTCGCCCGGCTGCAAGGTCGCCGCGCCGAGCGAGAGCGTCACCGTGCCGAGCGACTGGCCGGTCGAGCGCTTGACGATGCGCTTCGTCTCGACGGTGCGGCGGATCTGCTCGGCCACCGTGAGCGCGTCCTCGAGCCGCGTCTCGGGCAGGATCACCGCGAACTCCTCGCCGCCGTAGCGCGCCGCCGTGTCGCGGCCCTTGACCGAGTCGCGCAGGCAGGCGGCGACCAGCCGCAGCACCTGATCGCCCGTCTGGTGGCCCCAATTGTCGTTGAAGGCTTTGAAGTGGTCGATGTCGCTCATGAGGATCGACAGCGGCTTGCCGCTCTCGCGCGCCTCGTCGAGCGCCTGGCGCAGCCGCTCGTCGAGGCAGCGCCGGTTGGGAAGGCCGGTGAGCGGATCGGTGAGCGAGGCGGCCTTGAAGTTCTCGAGATTGTCCTTGAGCTTGGCGACTTCCTCGCGCGACGCTTCGAGGCGCGTTTCGAGCGCGCGCGTGCGTTCCGTCATCCGGGCGGTCGCCTCGTTGAGGCGGGCGAGCTGCGCCCGGATCGCGTCCGTGTCTCCCGCGACGTCGAGGGCCCCCGACACGCGCGTGAGCGTGTCCCCGTATTCGCGCTGATCCCGGCCGGCGGATTCCAGGGAATCCGCGAGCTTGGAGAGCTCGAGCTGCATCTGGTCGCCGACCTCGAGCACCTCGGTGCCGGCGCCCGCATTCGGAAAGAACCGGCTGTGGATGACGTTGGTCACCTGATCGGTGAAGGCCGCGCCGCGCTTGAGATAGCTGTCGACGACGCCCACGAGCTCGCCGCGCTCGCCGCTCGCATAGGTGAAGAAGATCTCGTAGTTGCGAGGCGTTGCCGCGATGCGATGCCCCGTCATGAGCTTGAGCGCCTGCTCGGCCAGCTCGCGCGAGCGCACGATGGAGGCTTGGGACTCCGACATGGGCGAACCTCAGATGCGGCGGCTGGCGGCCTCGATGACCGGCGGCCGAGGCAGTCACTTGCGGCACCGACGTTAGGCCGGAAAGGCCAATATCCCGTAAACGGTGCCGGTCCACGTTGAGATTTCGACCGGACGCAGGGAGAGGAGAGCCCCCATGAGTGTCGCCGAGAGCCAATCCGGCGTTAACGAACCGGCCGGCCTCGCCGAGGCGCTGACGCTCCAGCGGCGGGCCCAGCTCCGCGAGGGTCCGCCGGATGCCGCGACGCGGATCGGCCGGCTCACGCGCGCGATCGCCATCCTCGTCTCCCACGCGGACGCCTTCGCCGAGGCGCTCGCGGCCGATTTCGGCCACCGTTCGCGCGACCAGACCATGCTGACGGACATTGCCGGGGCCATCGCCTCGCTCAAATACGCAAGGGCCCATCTCAAGGCCTGGATGCGGCCCGACCGGCGGGCCGTGGAGTTTCCCCTCGGCCTGCTCGGCGCCCGCGCCGAGGTGCGCCACGAGCCCAAGGGCGTCGTCGGCATCATCAGCCCGTGGAATTTCCCCGTGCGGCTGGCCTTCTCGCCGCTCGCGGGCGCGCTCGCGGCCGGCAACCGCGTCATGATCAAGCCGTCCGAGCTGACGCCCGCGACGTCCGGGCTGATGGCGCGGCTCGTCGGCGAGGCGTTCGACCGCTCCGAGGTCGCCGTCTGCCCGGGCGGGCCCGACGTCGCGGCCGCCTTCTCGCGATTGCCCTTCGATCATCTCCTCTTCACGGGCTCGACCACGGTCGGGCGCAAGGTGATGAGCGCGGCGGCCGAGAACCTCGTGCCCGTGACGCTGGAGCTCGGCGGCAAGTCGCCGGCGATCCTCGGGCGCGGCGCCGACCTCGCGCGGGCGGCGAGCTCGATCGGCCTCGGCAAGATGCTGAATGCCGGTCAGATCTGCCTCGCGCCGGACTATGTCCTCGCGCCGCGCGAGGCCGTCCGGCCCTTCGTCGCCGCGCTCGGCGACGCGGTCGCGGCGATGTTTCCGACGCTCAAGGACAATCCCGACTACACCTCGGTCATCGATGCGCGCCACCACGAGCGGCTGAAGGGCTATGTCGCCGAGGCGCGGGCGCGCGGGCGCGAGATCGTCGAGATCAATCCGGGGAAGGAGGATTTCTCGCAGCAGCCCGCGCGCAAGATGCCGCTGACGCTGATCCTCGAGCCCGACGACGACCTCGCCGTCATGCGCGAGGAGATCTTCGGGCCGGTCCTGCCCGTGAAGGCCTATTCCACGATCGAGGAGGCGATCGCCTTCGTCGCGGCGCGCGACCGGCCGCTGGCGCTCTATTATTTCGGGCCGGATGCGGCCGAGCGCGAGCAGGTGCTCGGCCATACGGCGTCCGGGGGCGCCTGCGTGAACGAGACGCTGCTTCACGAGTCGATGGACGATCTGCCCTTCGGCGGCATCGGCGCGAGCGGCATGGGCGCCTATCACGGGCCGGAGGGATTCCGCACCTTCTCGCACGCGCGCGCGGTCTTCCACCAGGCGAGGATCGACGCGACCGCGCTGCTGCGCCCGCCCTTCGGCGAGCGCTACAGGAAGCTCGTCGGCCTGCGGATCAAGAAATGAGGCTCAGCCGTCGGTGCCGGTGAGGGCCGCCTCGTCCTCGCCGTCGATGGCATCGCTGAGACGGCCCTTGGGCAGGCGCACCGGCTTCAGGAGGAAGGCGGGCGTGTGCTCGCCAAGGCCAAGGACCGGCGGATCCGCCTCCTCGCGCCGGCCGCCGCGCCGGCCGCGTTCGCTTCGCTCGGCGCGCGGGGGGCGGGGCTCTTCGGGCGCCTTTTCGGGAGCGGCGGCCTCCGGCGCCGGCCGCTCGGCCTGGCGCTCGGACCGTTCGCCGCGTGCCTCTCCGCGTCCTTCGCCGCGACTGCGTCCGCGGCCTCTGCCACGGGGGCCGCGCTCGCGGGACGGGCTCGCTTCGGCTTCCTCGGCCGGCTCGGCCACGAAGCCTTCGAGGGCCATCGGCGGGATCGCCTTGCCGATGAGGGACTCGATCGCCGCGACGTGCTTGCCGTCATGGGAGCTCGCCAGCGTGAAGGCGGCGCCCGAGCGGCCCGCGCGGCCGGTGCGGCCGATGCGGTGGATATAGTCCTCGGCGTGGATCGGCACGTCGAAGTTGAAGACGTGGCTGACCTCGGGAATGTCGAGGCCGCGCGCGGCGACGTCGCTCGCGACGAGGAGCGAGATCGTCCCGTTGCGGAACTGCTCGAGCGTCGCGATGCGGTGGCGCTGGTCCATGTCCCCATGGAGCGCGCCCGCCGAGAAGCCCTGGCGGGCAAGCGTGCTCGCGAGCGTGCCCACGTCGCGCTTGCGGTTGCAGAAGATGATGGCGTTCTTGACGTTCTGTGTGCGGATGAGATGGCGCAGCGCGTCGCGCTTCTCCTCGCCGCGCACGCGCACGAGGGCCTGGGTCACCTTCTCGGCGGGCGAGGCCGGCGGAGCCACCTCGACGCGCACGGGGTTGTGCAGGAACTGGTCGACGAGGCGCTCGATCTCCTTGGGCATGGTGGCCGAGAAGAAGAGCGTCTGGCGCGTGAAGGGGATGAGCTTGGCGATGCGCTCGATGTCCGGGATGAAGCCCATGTCGAGCATGCGGTCGGCCTCGTCGATGACGAGGATCTGCGTGCCGGTGAGCATGAGCTTGCCGCGCTCGCAGTGATCGAGGAGGCGGCCCGGGGTCGCGATGAGGACGTCGACGCCGCGGTCGAGCTTCTTGTCCTGATCGCCGAACGAGACCCCGCCGATGAGGAGCGCGGTCGAAAGCTTGTGATACTTGCCGTAGAGCTCGAAATGCTCCGCCACCTGCGCGGCGAGCTCGCGCGTCGGCTCCAGGATCACGGAGCGCGGGATGCGCGCCTTGGCGCGGCCGCGGGCGAGGATATCGATGAGGGGGAGCGTGAAGGAGGCGGTCTTGCCGGTTCCCGTCTGGGCGAGGCCGAGAACGTCTCGGCCCTTGAGCACTTCGGGGATGGCTTTCGCCTGGATCGGGGTGGGCGTTTCGTAGCCCTTCTCCGTGACGGCACGGAGCACGTCGGGACCGAGCCCGAGATCGTTGAACGTGATCGACATTAAGCGGACATTCCGCCTTTCCTAATGGCCCCTTGCGGCTCTCTTCGATGCGCGAGCCGCCTTCTGGGGCGCTCTCTTCGGCGTGCCGCTCGCGCGCATTCGGCGGGCTCGCCAGTCCAGGGCGGCTTTGAGGGCTTTCGAAGAACGGGCGCCGCCCATGATCGGCAGGGTACGCGCCCCATGCGCGGCCCCGGAACCCGTCTTCCTCGCGTCTTTGGCTATCGCGCGCCTTCGCGCGGTGCTGTCGCGATGTTCTGGCGGGGCGGTCGACGTCGCGACCGAACCCGCAGCCCCCCGTCGCGCGGAACGCTGCCCTCGTGCCATGCACGGCGCGGGCCGCCTCGCGCTTGGCGCCAACATAGGGATTAAGTGTTGACTGTCAATGACGGCGCCGCCGCAGGCTCAGCGTCCGAACAGGCCCTCGCGGCCGTTCGAGTCGGAGCCGGAGGAGGGCAGCAGCGCCCGCAGGAGCGCGGCCATCGAGTCGGCGAAATGCGGATCGTCGAGCCCGTCGACGGCAGAATTTTTCAAGGCGGCCTGCGAGATCTGGCCGTCGTTGAAGCAGAGGAAGGCGAAGACGAAGAGCGCGCCGCCCTGCGCCCTGGCGCCGATCTCCTCCGGCTCGCGGCAGGCGATGTCCCGCGACGGGACGCCGGCATTGAACAGCAGGACGATCCTCACGGGATTTTCGGCGCGCTCCTCGGGGCCGATCGCGCGGACCTTCTTGTTCGGGAAGGCGGGCGGCAGCTCGAGCCGCGCCGCGATCTCGTCGGGGCTCGCCTGCGCCTGCGGAGCGCCGAAGATCTCGGCCGCCATGCCCTCGGGCCCGACGCCCTGGCGCGCGAGACCCTGCGTGTAGAAGCCGTCCTGGTCGACATAGGTGACGACGTCCGCGCCGAGCCCCGGCCAGAGCGCCGCCGCGCCCATGGCGGCGGCCGCGAAGAGGGCGAGCGGGATCACGAGGCGCTTGGGAAGCATGGGGGCTCCTGGGGCATGGGCGGGACGAAGGCGCCGCTCACACATCCACCTCCTCGACGAAGCTCGCATTCTCCTGGATGTAGGCGAAGCGTAGCTCGGCCTTGCGGCCCATCAGGCGCTCGACGAGATCGTCCGTGTCGGCGCGCTCCGCCTCGTCGATGCGCACCTGAAGGAGCGTGCGCGAGCCCGGCTTCATGGTGGTCTCCTTGAGCTGGGCGGGCAGCATCTCGCCGAGGCCCTTGAAGCGCGAGATCTCGACCTTGCCCTTGCCTGAGAAGGTCGTGCGCATGAGCTCGTCCTTGTGCGCATCGTCGCGCGCATAGGCCGTCTTCGAGCCCTGGCTCAGGCGGTAGAGCGGGGGCACGGCGAGGAAGAGGTGGCCGTCGCGGATGAGCCCCGGCAGCTCGCGGAAGAAGAACGTCATGAGAAGCGAGGCGATGTGGGCGCCGTCCACATCGGCGTCCGTCATGATGACGATGCGCTCGTAGCGCAGATCCTCGGGCCGGTAGCGCTCGCGCGTGCCGCAGCCGAGGGCGAGAAGGATGTCGGCGATCTCCTGATTTGCCTGGAGCTTGCCGCTCGCGGCGCTCGCGACGTTGAGGATCTTGCCGCGCAGGGGAAGGATCGCCTGGGTCGCGCGGTCGCGCGCCTGCTTCGCCGAGCCGCCGGCGGAATCGCCCTCGACCAGGAAAAGCTCCGTGCCCACCGCGTCGGTGCGCGCGCAGTCGGCGAGCTTGCCCGGAAGGCGCAGCTTGCGCGTCGCGGCCTTGCGCGCGACCTCCTTCTCCTGGCGGCGGCGCACGCGCTCCTCGGCGCGGTCGACGATGAAGCCGATGAGCGTCTCGGCCTCGCGCGGATTGGCCGCGAGCCAATGGGCGAAGGGGTCCTTGATCGCGCCCTCGACGAGGCGCTGCGCGTCGGCCGTCGACAGGCGCTCCTTGGTCTGGCCCTGGAATTCCGGATTGCGGATGAAGACCGAGAGCAGCGCCTGGATGGAGACCGTCACGTCCTCGGCGGTGACGATCTGCACGCGGCGATTGCCGATGAGCTCGCCATGCGCCTTGAGGCCCTTGGTCAGCGCCGCCTTGAGCCCCGCCTCGTGCGTGCCGCCCTCGGGCGTCGGGATGGTGTTGCAGTAGGAGTTGAGGAAGCCGTCCGCGTCCGCCGCCCAGGCGATCGCCCATTCGACGCGTCCCGCCTCGCCGGGCCGCGCGACCTCTCCGCAAAAGGGCTCGCCCGTGACGCTCGACCGGCCCGCGATCGAGCTCTCGAGGAAATCCTTGAGCCCGCCCGGGAAATGGAGGACGGCCTCGGCCGGCGTCTCGTCGGAGACGAGAAGCGAAGGGTCGCAGGACCAGCGGATCTCGACGCCGCCGAAGAGATAGGCCTTCGAGCGCGCCATGCGGTAGAGCCGCGCCGGCTTGAAGCCCGACCGGGGCCCGAAGATCTCCGGGTCCGGACGGAAGCTCACCGAAGTGCCGCGCCGGTTGACCTTGCCCACCTCCATGAGCTTGGAGGTCGGCAGCCCGCGCGCGAAGGTCTGGCGGTAGAGCGTCCTGCCGCTCGCGACCTCGACGGTCAGCTCCTCGGACAGCGCGTTCACGACGGAGATGCCGACGCCGTGGAGGCCGCCGCTCGTATTGTAGGCCTTGCCGGAGAACTTGGCGCCCGAATGCAGCGTCGTGAAGATGACCTCGAGCGCCGATTTCTTGGGGAATTTCGGGTGCGGATCGACCGGGATGCCGCGCCCGTCGTCGGCGACGGTGAGGCGCCCGTCCGCGTCGAGGCGCACGGTTATGTGCCTGGCGTGGCCGGCCACCGCCTCGTCCATGCAATTGTCCAGCGCCTCGGCGAAAAGGTGGTGCAGCGCCCGCTCGTCCGTGCCGCCGATATACATTCCCGGCCGCCGGCGCACGGGCTCGAGGCCCTCGAGAACCTCGATGTCCTTGGCCGAGTAGGCCCCATCGGGCTTGGAGGCATCGAAGAGGTCTTGCGGACGGGGCTTTGCGGCGCGCGCCATGGGGGGCTCGATCGGTCGGGGAGGGACGAGTCGGCTGGCGAGGGTACAGGCAGGCGGGACTGACGGAAAGGCGGCGCCTCGACCGTTAGAGTGGCGAGGAACACGAGGCAGCGGAGCCGTCGCCATGGCCATCGGGGAAAAGGCGCTGACCGAGGCGGCGATCGCGGCGAACCGGTTCGGCCTCGGAAGCCGGCCCGGCGACCTCGCCGAGATCGCGGGCGATCCGCGCGGCTGGCTCAAGGCCCAGCTCGCGCCCGAGACGAGCCTGCCCGCCCCCCTGAAATCCCTGCCGTCGACGCTCGACGACCTGCGCGCCTTCACGCTGTGGCTGAAATCGCTCCGCGACGAGATCGAGGATGCCGGGATGAGCCCGGCCGACATCCGCCCGCAGACGCCCGGCGAGATGATCGAGCAGAGCAAGGGCGGGAAGGGCTTTTCCGTCGAGGGGTCCTTCGTCAAATATTTCATTCCGCGCCTGCAGACGGCGCTGAAGGCGCGCTTCGACACCGCGGTCACGACGCCGCGCCCCTTCTTCGAGCGCCTCGTCCATTTCTGGTCGAACCATTTCGTGGTCTCGAGCGCCAAGCCCGCGACCATCGCCATGCCGCCCTCCTTCGAGCGCGACGTCGCGCGCGCCCATGCGACGGGGCGGTTTCACGACATGCTGCTCGCCTCGACGAAGCATCCCGCCATGCTCGTCTATCTCGACAATATCCAGTCGGTGGGCCCCAGCTCGCCGTTCGCGAAATCGCCGCCGCCCGAGCGGGAATACGATTTCCAGGACGTCGCGCCGCGCCCGAAGGGCCTCAACGAGAACCTCGCGCGCGAGATCCTCGAGCTGCACACGCTCGGCGTCCACGGCGGCTACACGCAGGCCGACGTGACGAGCTTCGCCAAGGTCATCACGGGCTGGGGGCTCGCGCGGCCGACGCTCGGCCTCCTGGGGCGCCTCGCCATGCCCGGCGACCTCAAGGGGGCCGATCTCTTCGGCTTCGATCCGGCCAAGCACGAGCCCGGCCCGCAGACGATCATGGGCAAGACCTATCCCGACACCGGCGTCGAGCAGGGCCTCGCCGTGCTCGCCGACATCGCCCGCCACCCGTCGACCGCGACCTTCGTCGCGACGAAGCTCGCGCGCCATTTCGCGGCGGACGATCCCCCGCCGGCGCTCGTCGCGCGCCTGGCGAAGCGGTTCCTCGACACGGAGGGCGACCTCGCCGCCGTGATGGCGAGCCTCATCGACTCCCCCGAGCCGTGGGACGAGCCGCTCAGGAAGTTCAAGCGGCCCGAGGAGTTCATCGTCTCGACCTTCCGCGCCGGGCCCGGCCCGCTGCTCACGGGGCCCATGCTGATGGTCATCCTCAACGAGATGGGCCAGCTTCCCTATTATCAGCCGGGTCCGGACGGATGGTCCGACACGGCCGATCAGTGGATGGGCGCCGACGCGGTGTGGAAGCGCGTCGACTGGTCGGTCGCCGCCGCGCGGGGCCTCGCGACCGCCGAGAAGGACCCGTCCCGCCTCGCTAGCGACGTCCTCGGCCCGACGCTCGGCGAGGCGACGGCGAAGGCGATCGCGCGGGCCGAGAGCCCGGCGCAGGGCCTTGCGCTGCTTCTCGCAAGCCCCGAGTTCCAGCGGAGGTGACGATGGGAACGATCCTCAGCCGGCGGATGAGCCTCGGCCTTCTCGGCGGCCTCGTCGGCGTCGCGGGGCTTCCCGGCCTCGCCCTGGCCTCGGCCGCCACGCGCAAGCGCTTCGTCCTCGTCATCCTGCGCGGCGGCATGGACGGGCTCTCGGCCGCGCCGCCCTATGGCGATCCGGACTATGTGACGGCGCGCGCGGGCCTCGCCATTCCGGGGCCGGGCGAGGCGGGCGGCGCCCTGAAGCTCGACGGCACGTTCGGCCTCGCGCCCGAGCTCGCCTATGCGCACGCGCTCTACGGGGCGAAGGAGCTCCTTCTCGTCCACGCCGCCGCGACGCCCTATCGCGACCGCTCGCATTTCGACGGGCAGAACCTTCTCGAGAACGGCACGGCGAAGCCCTACGGCGCGAGCGACGGCTGGGTGAACCGGGCGCTGGCGGGCCTCCCGCCGGCCGCGACGGCGGGCGCGAAGGATCTCGGCGTCGCGCTCGCGAGCCGCATGCCGCTCGCTCTCACGGGAAGCGCTCCGGTCACGAACTGGTCGCCGACCGTCGCCCCGCCGCCTACGGACGACACGCTCGCGCGCATCGGCGCGCTCTACGACGAAGCCGACCCGATGCTCGCCGACGCCTTCCGCAAGGCGGAAGCCGCCAACGCCATGGCCGGCGGCAACCGCCCGGACGGCGATCCCTATCAGAGCCTCGCGCGCGCCGCGGCGCGCTTTCTCCTCGCCGAGGAGGGCCCGCGCGTCGCCGTGCTCGAGCTCGGCGGCTGGGACACCCATGCGCGCCAGCTCGGCGCCTACAGCGCGCTCGGGCGCAACCTCGCGACGCTCGATCTCGGCCTCAAGCTCCTGAAGGAAGGCCTCGGCCCGGTGTGGAACGAGACGATCGTCGTCGCGCTCTCGGAGTTCGGGCGGACGGTGGCGATGAACGGCTCGGGCGGCTCGGACCACGGCACGGGCGGCATCGTGCTTCTCGCCGGCGGCGCGCTCGCGGGCGGGCGCGTCCTCGCCGACTGGCCGGGCCTCAAGCCGAAGGACCTCTACGAGAGCCGCGACCTCCGGACGACGACCGACGCGCGCGCCGTGATCAAGGGCATCCTCGCCGATCACATGGGGATAGCCGAGGCTCACCTCGCCCGGACCGTCTTCCCCGACAGCGCGGACGCGAAGCCCGTCGCGGGGCTCGTGCGGCCGGCCTAGCCGGCTCGCGTGCAATCGCCGCAGCGAAGCCTTCCGCCGTCGCGTTTCCCGCTATACTTGCTTCCGTCGGCAGGCAATTGTGAAATAGTCTGCCGCTAAGAAAAGCAAGGTTGGGGGGAGCGCATGCGCGCGGCACTCACTTTCGTCTGTTTGCTCTTGTCTTCCGGCTCCGCGTCCGCTCGCCGCGGGCGAATTCACTCCGACGACAGAAGAATGAACTCCTTGCCGCGATAGGCGCGGCGGCGCTGGGTGAGGGCGCCGCCTTCCCAGCCGCCTATGTCGGGCGGGGCGGCCTCGATCGTGACGAAGCTGTCGCGCTCCATGGCCATCACGATTCCGATATGGCCGTATCCGCCGGCGCCGTCCTTCTGCACGAAGAGCGCGCCGGGGCCGAAGAGCTCGCCCCGGAGGTCGGCGTTCGCCGCCTCGGACTCGGTGACGAGAAGGCTGCGGCCGCGCGCATCGTGCGCGAAGGCCTCCGGCGTGATGCCCTGATGCAGCGGGATCTCGATGCCGCAGGCGAAGGCGGCCTGCGAAAGGGCGAAGTTCACGAAGCCCGTCGACCAGCGATAGCCTTCCTTGCCGTGCATGTAGAGGCGCACCCAGGGCCCCATATGCGGCTCCGGCCCGACCTCGCGGGGGAAGTTGCGCAGATGCTGCGCGGCGCAGGCCCGCACCGCGGCCCCGAGCCCGCCGCGCGTCTGCGTCGGCAGAGGCGAGATCGCGGCGCGGATCGCCAGCGTCAGCTCGCCGAAGGTGTTGGCGTCGACGCGCCCCGTGGGCTTCAGCCGCCGGTTGCGCTGGAAGGCGCGCACAGCCTCCTCGGTCGCCGGGCCGAACTCGCCGTCGATCGGCACGCCGACGCCCTGAAGGCAGAGATGCTCCTGCACGACGCGCACGGGCAGGCCGCGGCTGCCGCGCGCGAGCTCCGCCTCGAGCGTGCACTCTTCCCGGACCCAGGGGTAGGGAATGCGCGGCGTCTCGATGAGACCGCCCCTGAGCCGGCCCGATCCGAGCATGTCCCCACCTCCGACTGCCGAAAGACGCTGGCCCCGCGAGTGTAGATGGGGCGCCCGCGCGGCTCAACCGCGACGGCGCTTGCGGCGCGCCGCCGCGCGCGGCATAGGCTAGGGCGCCCGCGCCCGAGGAGGGAATCCCGCCCATGTCGCTGTCCGACCCGCTGACGCTCCCGTGCGGAGCGGTCCTGAAGAACCGCCTGGCCAAGGCGGCGATGACGGAGGGCCTCGCCGATCCCGTGAACCGGGCGACGCCGGCCCATGCGCGGCTCTACGCGCGCTGGGCGGAGGGCGGAGCCGGCATGCTGCTCACGGGAAACGTGCAGATCGACCGCATGTGCCTCGAGCGTCCCGGCAACGTCGCCATCGAGGGCGAGCAGGACGGCGCCGCGATCGAGGGGCTCAAGGCCTTCGCGGCGGCCGGCACGCGGGGCGGCACGCAGCTCTTCATGCAGATCTCCCATGCCGGCCGCCAGACGCCGATCTCGGTCAATCCCGAGCCGGTCGCGCCCTCGGCCGTGCCGCTGCGCCTGCCGGGCAAGAATTTCGGCCCTCCGCGCGCGCTCGCCGAGGCGGAGATCGAGGATCTCGTCGGCCGCTTCGGCTATGTCGCCTCGATCGCCGCGGCGACGGGATTTTCCGGCGTCCAGATTCACGCGGCGCACGGCTACCTCCTTTCGGAATTCCTGAGCCCGCTCGTCAATCGGCGCACGGATCGCTGGGGCGGCAGCCTCGAGAACCGGGCCCGCTTTCTTCTCGAGGCAGTGCGTTCGGTGCGCGCCGCCGTCGGCCGCTCCTTCCCGGTGGCGGTGAAGCTCAATTCGGCGGACTTCCAGCAGGGCGGTTTCTCGAACGAGGACTGCCTCGCGGTGGTCGGCATGCTGAACGAGGCCGGCATCGACCTCCTCGAGATCTCGGGGGGCACCTACGAGCAGCCGCGCATGGTGGGCGGCGCGGGCATCGAGCCCGTGGCGGGGACGACGGGCGCGCGCGAGGCCTATTTCCTCGACTATGCGGCGAAGGTGCGCGAGGTGGCGCGCATGCCGCTGATGGTGACGGGCGGCTTCCGCACGCGCGCGGCGATGGAGGAGGCGCTCGCCTCGGGCGCCTGCGACGTCGTCGGGCTCGGCCGCCCGCTATGCGTCCTTCCCGACGGGCCCAAGCAGCTTCTCGAGGGCGCTCTCGACGCGCTTCCCGCCTATGAGCGGACGCTGCGCATCGGGCCGGGCATTCTCGGGCCCCGGTCTCCGGTCCTGCTGATGAAGGCGCTGAACGGCTGGGGCAAGCAGGGCTGGTTCTGCCTTCAGCTCCTGCGCATGGGCGCGGGAAAGGATCCCGACCTCGGTCTCGGCGTCCTCGCCGCCTTCCTCGCCTATCGCAAGAACGAAGGCGCCGCCGCCGCGCGCCTCGCGCGCTGAGCCTGAATTGCGGTTAGGATGGAGGGCAAGGACGTCTCGAGCGGACCCGATCCCTGGCCGGAAACAGTCGGGCCCGCATCCCGGCCTTATGGACGATGGCGGAGGAGCACGCCATGCCTGTCGCGAATGTGCGCGGCATCGAGATCTACTACGAGATCGAAGGGGAGGGCGAGCCGGTCCTCTTCATCGGGGGCACCGGCGGCGACCTGCGGCGCCCGCCTCGCGTCTTCAAGATGCCCGTCGCCAGGCATTTCAGGGTGCTCGCCTACGATCAGCGCGGGCTCGGCCGCAGCTCCAAGCCCGACGCGCCGGCGAGCATGGCCGACTATGCCGACGATGCCGCGGCGCTCGTCGAAGCTTTGGGGCTCGACAGCGTCCACGTGCTCGGCTTCTCCTTCGGCGGCATGGTCGCCCAGGAGCTTTCGCTGCGCCATCCGGCGCGCGTGCGCCATGCGGTGTGGGCGGCGACGTCCGCAGGCGGAACGTGCGGCGCCTCCTATCCGTTCCACAAGCTCGTCGGCCTGGGTCCGCGCGAGCGCGCGCGCCGTCTGATCGAGCTCGCCGACACGCGCTCCGTCGGCGACCCCCAGCTCGCCGAGAAGGACCCGGCCGCGATCTACATGGCCGGGCAGGCCGCGCCCTCGCCCTATGGCGACGAGCCCGGACACGCCATCGGCGAGATGCGCCAGCTCGAGGCGCGGGCGAGCCACGACACCTGCGCGCGCCTGGGCGAGGTCACGGGCACCGTGCTTCTCGCCGCCGGCCGGTACGACGGCATCGCGCTGCCCGAGAACATGGAGGCCATGGCCGCGCGCATGCCGTCCGCCGTCCTGCGCGTCTACGAAGGCGGCCATATCTTCGCCCAGCAGGACCCGAAGGCCTGGCCCGACATCGTCCGCTTCCTGAAGGCCGGCGCCCTGGAGCCGCCCGTCAGGACGTGAAGCCGCCGTCGAGCACGAGCTCCGAGCCCGTCATGAACGCGCTTTCGTCCGACGCGAGGAAGAGCACGGCGTCCGCCACGTCGCGGGCCGTTCCGAGCCGTCCGATGGGATGGCGCTCGAGCGAGGCCTGGCGGGCCTGCTCGCGCGTCTCGACGGCGCCGACCCTCAGCAGGAGGTCGTAGATGCCGCCCGCCATGTCGGTCTCCATGATCGCGGGGTGCACGGAGTTTACCCGGATCGGCCATTTGAAGAAGGCGAATTCCTGCGCGGCGGCCTTGGTGAAGATGCGCACCGCGCCCTTGGAGGCGCAGTAGGCCGTGTTGTAGGCGGACCCCTTGATGCCCGCGACCGAGGAGAGGTTGACGATCGAGGCCATGGGCTTGTTCTTCGGCCGGTCGCGCATCACGAGCGAGCCCGCGCGCGTGCCGAGGAAGACGCCGTCGACGTTGATGGCCATCAGGCGCCGCCACTCGGCGAGGCTCATCTCGTCCATGGATTTGCCCATGTAGACGCCGGCATTGTTGACGAGGATGTCGAGCGGGCCGAGGGCCTCCTCCGTCGCGCGCACGATGCGCGGCCAGGCCGCCTCGTCGGCCACGTCGTGCGCGAGGAAGCTTGCCGCGCCCGTATTGCCGGCAAGGCGCGCCGCCGTCTCGCGGCCCTCCGCCTCGTTGATGTCGGTGAGCATCACCCGGGCGCCTTCCTCGATGAGGCGCTCGGCGATCGCCGCGCCGAGACCCCGCGCGCCTCCGGTGACGAGCGCGATCTTCCCTTCAACCCGACCCATGAACTTCTTCCTCCTTGAGGATTGGTCCCCGCGCGCCGCCCCGAGCGGCGCGGGCGAGGACAACTCGACCGGCTCCGAGGCGTCTCGGAGCCCTCGCGCATAGCATGCGGCGAGGCCGGCCGAAAGCGTGCACGCGGCGTCACCGATCGAGGGAGGAGTCGCGGGCCGAAAACGAAAGGGCCGCGGGAATGTCCCGCGGCCCTTGTCCGACGAACGGCGATGCGGCGTCAGACGCTGTAGTACATCACATATTCGACCGGGTGCGGGGTGATCTCGAAGCGGACCACGTCCTGCATCTTCAGCTCGATATAGCTGTCGATCTGGTCGTCGTCGAAGACGCCGCCCTTCTTGAGGAAGTCGCGGTCGGCGTCGAGATGCTCGAGCGCCTCGCGCAGCGAACGGCAGACCGTCGGGATTTCCTTCAATTCGTCCGGCGGCAGATCGTAGAGGTCCTTGTCCATCGGGTCGCCCGGATGGATCTTGTTCTGGATGCCGTCGAGACCGGCCATCAGCAGGGCCGTGTAGCCGAGATAGGGGTTCGCCCCCGGATCGGGGAAGCGCACCTCGACCCGCTTGCCCTTCGGCGAGTTCGAATAGGGGATGCGGCAGGAGGCGGAGCGGTTGCGCGCCGAATAGGCGAGCAGCACCGGCGCCTCGAAGCCCGGGACGAGCCGCTTGTAGGAGTTGGTCAAGGGGTTCGTGAAGGCGTTGATGGCGCGGGCGTGCTTGAGGACGCCGCCGATATAGTAGAGGCAGGTCTCGGAGAGATCCGCATACCCCGTTCCGGCGAAGATCGGCGTGTTGCCCTTCCAGAGCGACTGGTGCACGTGCATGCCCGAGCCGTTGTCGCCGAAGATCGGCTTCGGCATGAAGGTCGCCGTCTTGCCGTAGGCGGCGGCGACCTGATGGATCACGTACTTGTAGATCTGCATCTTGTCGGCGCAGCGCGTCAGCGTGCCGAACTTGAAGCCGAGCTCGTGCTGCGAGGGCGCCACCTCGTGGTGGTGCTTCTCGGGCTCGATGCCCATCTCGGCCATCACCGCGAGCATCTCGCCGCGCAGGTCCTGGGCGCTGTCGACCGGGGGAACCGGGAAGTAGCCGCCCTTGGGCCCGGGACGGTGGCCGAGATTGCCGGTGTCGTACTCGGTGCCGGCGTTGTAGGGGCCTTCGGCCGAGTCGATCTGGAAGAACATCTTGTTCTGATCGGCGGCGAAGCGCACGTCGTCGAACACGAAGAACTCGGCTTCGGGGCCCAGGAAGCAGGTGTCGGCGATGCCCGTCGACTTCAGGTAGACCTCGGCCTTCTTGGCCGTGGTGCGCGGATCGCGGTTATAGGCCTGGCCCGTCGTGGGCTCGAGCACGTCGCACGTGATCGAGAGGGTCGTCTGCGCGAAGAAAGGGTCGATGATCGCCGTCTTCGGGTCCGGCATCAGCGTCATGTCGCTCTCGTTGATCGCCTTCCAGCCGGCGATCGAGGAGCCGTCGAACATGGTGCCGTTCGTGAACAGATCCTCGTCCACCATCGAGAGGTCGAAGGTGACGTGCTGCCACTTGCCCTTCGGGTCGGTGAAGCGGAGATCGACGTATTTGACGTCCTTGTCGCGGATCATCTTCAGGACGGAATTGGCGTCGGCCATGGGTCCTCTTTCCTCTTGATACCGCGCCCTCTACATCGGGCGCGCCCCTCGAAAACTCTACCTCGTCATGCGGTCCGCGCCGTGCGCCGGCCGGATCTGCACGTTGCCCCCGCGAGATCCCGCTCAATGCTGCGTGCGGCGCGGTCTTTCCGGGCCGTCCGCCACATCGGTCTCCTTCGCGGGCTGGAACCGGCTGGGCGGCAGCCCATGCCGGCCGAACTCGGGAGGCGCCCGGCGCCCCGCCACCGGTACCGCAAGGCTAGCCCTCGGCCTTGCGAACCGCCCCATGCCGGCCGCCCCAGCGGTCAGATGGCTTCTCGGCCGGATTCTCCGGTCCTTATGCGGATGGCGTCCTCGATATTGGAGATGAAAATCTTGCCGTCGCCGATTCGGCCCGTCCGGGCGGCCCGTTGTATCGCTTCGACGGCTTTATCGACAAGCTCGTCGTAGAGCACGATCTCGATCTTCACCTTCGGCAGGAAATCGACGACATACTCGGCGCCGCGATAAAGTTCCGTGTGCCCTTTCTGGCGACCGAATCCCTTCGCCTCGATGACCGTAATACCCTGTAGTCCCACCTCCTGGAGCGCCTCTTTCACTTCGTCGAGCTTGAATGGCTTGATGATCGCCTCGATTTTTTTCATCTGTTCCCGCGTCTCCGGACCTTGCGCCGGCCCTCTTGCACGAAAGGGTTAAAAGCACGCCCCGTGCCAAGGGCGCTGTTTCTTCGTCGTGAACCGGAACCCAAGCTAAATCAAGGGGGATATGGGACCCGGTCGAACTTTGCCGAACGCCGTTTGCTCAAGCTTTGGCCTTCGTGCCTGAACTTTGGGCCGACATTTTTCGCCTCGGCCGGGGACGCGCGCTACACGGGCAGGACGTCGGCGAGATGGACCGGAAGCTCCGCGACGGGGACCTTGGTGAGGTCCTTGGCGAGCTCCGCGTGGAGGCGCTCCTTCACCGGCGCGGCGAGGGCCGCGCGCAGCTCGCCGAGCGGCCGGGGCGGGGCGGCGACGACCAGCCGGTCGAAGGCGCCCTCGCGCGCCTTCTCGGCGAGGCGCGCGGCGACCCGGTCGAGGAAGCGCCGCTTGGCCTCCTCGCGCGGATCGGTCTGGGGCTCCATGGCGCTGCGGCCGGGGCCCGCGCTGTCGAAGCTGCGCCCGGCCCGGTCCGAGACGATGTCGCGGCCGGGCGGAATCGTCTCGTCGAGATCGAGGCCCGCGAGCGCCTTTATTCCGCGGCCGGGACCGTCATTGGCGAAGAAGCGGGCGTGCGCGCCGTCCGCGAGGACGATCCAGGTCACGATTTTTTTCATGAGGGGCCTCCACGTGCGCGTCCGCCGCGATCATACCTCGCTGGCGGTCCCCACCGGAATTTCAGAATCGCAATGTCAAAGCGGCGCGCACCGCCCTCGGCTCAACGGGGTGAAAATGAATGTCCTCTACCGGGCTCGCCTCGCCTGCGAGCCGGGATTCGTAGAAATAGGCGATGTCGTTGTCCTGAGCGTCAAGGAGATTGAGCGCTTCTAGCCCTACCTTGAACGGACCGCGCTCGTAGGAGAGGCCGAGATTGACGAGCGTGGTCGGCTCAGAGCGCACCGAATTGTCCTCGATGAGAGCGGCCTCGCCGAAATGCCGCACGCGGAGCGACGCCGTGATGCCCTCGGACAGGAGAAGCGTCGCTCCGCCCCCCACAACCGATTCGACGGCGTTGACGACGCGGTCGCCGCCGGGCGGATCGCCCTCGAAGCGGGCCTGGGTCGCCGCTGCCGTGAGGTCGAGCACGAGCCAGGGCTCCGGCCGCCAGAAGGCACCGAGCTCGATGCCGAAGCGCCGCGTGCCTTCGGACGCCTCGGTCGTTCCGGCATCGCCGACGAAGACGAGCTCGGAATCGAGGTCGAGCCAAAACGCCGCGAGCGTCAGATTGAGGCCGGCGAGCGGCTCGGCGCGCAGGCCAATCTCGGCACCCTCGCTCTTGACCAAGGGCTCGACCGGCTCGGCGGGGCCAAGCGTGGCGGGATCGACGGCAATCGTGGAGCCGCGGCCGTCATTGGAATGAAAGCCCTGGCCGTAATTGGCATAGAGCTCCAGCGAGGGCAGAGCGCGCCATGCGAGCCCGAATTTGGGGCTGAGGATCGCGTCGTCGGCGCGGCCCGAATTGGCCGGGATATGGCTTTCGACGTCGAACTCGTAGTAATCCGCGCGCAGGCCGAGCGTCACATCTAGCGTCGCGGCGAGCGCGATCTTCGCCTCGACGAAGGCATCGAGGCTCAGCTCCTCGACGCTGTCCCGGCGCAAGGTCGCGAGGCGACCGCGGCCCGCCGTCTGGAAGAGCCCCACCTCGAGGATGTCGTCGAAGCGAATGTCGCCGCCGGCCTTCAGCGCCATGCGCAAGCCCAGCCCGTCGAGCGGCATTTCGTGGCGCACGGCGCCGCCATAGACCCAGCGCCGGTCCGCCTGCTCGAACTCGTCGCCGCTGGCCGGATCGGCCGCGAAATAGGTGAAATCCGAAAACAGGTTGAAGTCGTAGTAGATGCCGTATGCGGAGAGCTGGGTCGGCCCAAGATCGACCGCGAGGCTCGCGCTGGCGCGCAGCGTCTCGCCGGCGAGGTCGCCGTCGACGTGACCGAAGCGGCCGACGGCTCCGCTCTCGACCGCCCGCTGCGGAATCTGATCGGTCGCGTTCCATTGCGCGCCGTAGCCCGTGAGGATCAGCGTCGTTTGGGCGTCCTGCGGTCCGGCGGAGAATTTCACGAGGCCATTGAACTTTTCCAGCTCCTCGTCGAGCTCCCAGGGGCCGTCGTAGCTGGCGGCTTCGCCGGCGAGGAGCAAGCTTCCGCCGAGCAGATCGTCGGATACGCCGGCAACGGCCCGGTAATAGCCGTATTCGCCGATCTCGGTCGTCACGAAGTTCCGTTCGAGCGTGTCGTAGGTCTTGAACATCGCCGCGCCGGCCGACGAGAAGTCCCCGAGGTCGGCGTAGTAGGGGCCCTTGCGGTAGGCGACCGTCTCGACGATTTCGGGAATGAGGAAATTGAGGTCGAGATAGCCCTGACCATGACCGTGCGTGCGCATGTTGACGGGCACACCGTCGGCAAAGGCCGCGAAGTCGGTGCCGTGGTCGAGGTTGAAGCCCCGCAGGAAGTACTGGTTCGCCTTGCCCGTGCCCGAGTGCTGCGTCGCGATCATGCCGGGAATGACCTCGACGAGCTCGCCGACCCGCGAGAGAGGGCGCGTGGTGAAGTCGCCGTGTCCGACGACACCTTGCGAGGCCGATTCGGCCTTGCCGATGAGGCTGCGCTCACGCGCGAAGACGACGATCTCGTCGTCCGCCGCACGGACCGGGTTTGTCGTCGCCAGCAGGAACGTAGCGCCGAGAAGCAGCCTCGCGTGCCGGACATGAATCGCGTGACCTGGCTGTGGCATCATCGAATTCCCCCCACCGGCCGGCACGTCCCGCACGCGCCGGTAGGACGAATACGATCAAACGTCATACGATCCTTCGGTCGGGACTCATTTTTTCGGGACCGGTCGGGAGGCAGGAGGACACATGCACCGCGTGACCATCACGGTCGACGACGACCTCATGAAGGCCCTCGATGCCTATATGGCGGGACACGGCTACGAGAACCGCTCGGAAGCGATGCGCGATCTCGTGCGCGACCGCCTCGATGCCGAGCGCCTGGCGAAGCGGTCGGACGGGCCGTGCGTCGCGACGCTCTCCTACGTGTACAATCACGAGGAGCGCGAGCTCGCCAAGCGCCTCGTGCGCGCGGGCCACGACCACCACGACCTCACCGTCGCCACGCTGCACGTGCATCTGGACCGCGACCGCTGCCTCGAAGTCTCCGTCCTCAAGGGCGCGGCCCGCGACGTCGCGCATTTCGCGGACCACGTGCTCGCCGAGCGGGGCGTCCAATCCGGCGAGCTTCATGTCGTGCCGGTGGATTGAGCGGTCAGGGAGGCGGACATGACGGATGGCGAGCGCCTGGTGCCGTCGACGCCCATTCTCGTCGGGGTCGGCCAGACGACGTGGCGGGGCGCCCCGGAGGACCCGGTCACGACCAAGGCCCTCCTGGTCAAGGCCGCGCGCGCCGCGCTCGCCGACACCGGATGCGCCGAGGCGCTCGGCCGCGCGGTCGACACCCTCGCCTGCGTGCGCCATTGGGTCGACTCCCTTCCCATGCCGCCGGGCACGCCGCGCCTCACCAATCCGCCCAAGAGCCTCGCCAAGGCGCTCGGCCTGCGGCCCCGCCGGCACGTCTATACCCATGTCGGAGGGAACACGCCGCAGGCGCTCGTCAATCATTATGCGGAGCATATCGCGCGCGGCGCGGCCGACACCGTGCTCATCGCGGGCGCCGAGGCGCACCGGAGCTTCACCGCCCTGCAGAAGGCGGGCGGCGATCTTTCCGCGTGGGAGGAGGACGAGGGCGAGCCCGACGAGGTCCTCGGGGATCCGAGGCCGGGCGCGACCTCCCACGAGCGCGCGCACGGCATCGGCGTGCCGATCTCGACCTATCCCCTGTTCGAGGAAGCCTACCGGAAGCATCGCGGGCGCAGCCGCGCCGGCCATCGCGTCGTCATGGGCGCGCTCATGAGCCGCTTCACCGACGTCGCGGCGGCGAACCCCTATGCCTGGTTCCGCGAGGTGCGCACGGGCGCCGAGATCGTGACGCCCACGGACGGCAACCGCATCGTCTCGACGCCCTACACCAAGCGCATGAACGCGATCGACGCGGTCGACATGGGCGCCGCGCTCGTCCTCACGAGCGTCGCGCGCGCCCGCGCGCTCGGCATACCGCGCGGCAAATGGATCTTCCTGCACGGCGCGGCGGAGGCGAGCGAGCTGTGGCACGTCTCCGCCCGCGTCGACTACCATTCCTGCGGCGCCATCCGCGCCATGGCGCACGAGGCGCTCGCCATGGCCGACCGCCGCATCGCGCAAATCGACTGCTTCGACCTCTATTCCTGCTTTCCGGTGGCGGTCGAGATCGCGGCCGCCGAGCTCGCTCTGCACGAGGACGATCCGCGCGGCCTCACCGTGACGGGCGGGCTTCCCTATTTCGGGGGGCCGGGCAACAACTATGCGACCCACGCCATCGCGACGATGGCCGAGCGGCTGCGCCAGAAGCCCGGCAGCTTCGGCCTCGTCACCGCCAATGGCTGGTATCTCACCAAGCATGCCGTCGGCATCTATTCGACCGCGCCGGTCGAGGGACCCTGGGTGCGGGGCGACCCGTCGCGCCTCCAGTCCGAGCTCGACGCGCGCGAGCATCCCGAGCTCGTCGAGGCGCCGGAAGGCGCGGCCCGCGTCGAGACGTACACGGTGCTTCACGACCGCGACGGCCCGCGCCGCGTCATCCTCGTCGGGCGGCTCGGCGACGGGCGGCGCTTCCTCGCCAACACGCCGAAGGATCGCCCGGAGCTCGTCGAGCGCTTCCTCGCGGAGGATCTCATGGGCGCGCGCGGCACGGTCGC
The DNA here is from genome assembly GCA_024236075.1 of Alphaproteobacteria bacterium. Classification (GTDB taxonomy): domain Bacteria; phylum Pseudomonadota; class Alphaproteobacteria; order JACAEB01; family JACAEB01; genus JACAEB01. The sequence goes on from JACKLE010000003.1 coordinate 179,962, forward strand.
GCAGGGCGAGGACGGGAGAAACGCGTTCATTCCGGGCGGCGCCTGAGACGCGGCCGGACCAAGGGAGACCTGAAACATGCCCAAACTCTATCTCGTGCGGCACGGCAAGGCGGCCGGCAGCTTCGGCGAGGACGCCGATCCGGGCCTGAGCCAGGAGGGCCGCGGCGAGGCCGACGCCGTCGCGGAGGAGCTCAAGGCGCGCGGGCCGCTCGCCGTGGTGACGAGCCCATTGAGGCGATGCCGCGAGACGGCCGCGCCCCTGGCCGCCCTGTGGCGCCGCGAGGCGCGCGTCCTGGAGGCGGTGCGCGAGGTGCCCTCGCCTGTGCCCTTCGCCGAGCGCGGGGAATGGCTGCGCGGCTTTCTTCAGACGAGCTGGGACAAGGCGCCGGCGGAGCTTCTCGCCTGGCGCGAGGGCGTCGTCGCGGCCCTCAAGGCCTTGACCGAGGACACCGTCGTCTTCACCCATTTCGTGCCGATCAACGTCGCGGTGGGCGCGGCGAAGGATACCCGCCGCATCGTCAATTTCAGCCCGGACAATTGCTCGGTCACCATCCTCCACGCCGACGCCCACGCGCTCGCCGTTCTCGATCTCGGCCGCGAGGCGAAGACCGTGATACGCTAGGGCCATGCTCACCGCCCGCGACCCGGACGCGCTACTGACCGTCGCCGAGATGGCGGAGGCGGATGCGCGCACGATGGCCGGCGCGGCGGGGGCGCCGTCCGTGCCCGGACATCTCCTGATGGAGAATGCGGGGCGCGCGGTCGCCTTCGCGGTGGCCGAGCGCTTTCCCATGGAGGAGGGCTTTCGCCGCGTCGCCGTGCTCTGCGGACCCGGCAACAATGGCGGCGACGGCTTCGTCGCGGCGCGCCTCCTCGCGGCGGACGGCTACGACGTCACCGTCCATCTTCTCGGCCGGCGCGAGGAGCTCAAGGGAGACGCGGACGCCATGGCGGGCCTCTGGCACGGCACGCCCGCGCCGATGGACGAGGGGGCGCTCGCCGGCGCCGACCTCGCGGTCGACGCCATTTTCGGGGCCGGCCTCGCACGCCCCGTCGAAGGCGTTCCGGCGCGCCTCGCGGAGATCGCGCGGGGAAGCCGGCTGCCGGTCGTCGCGGTCGACGTGCCGACCGGCGTCGACGGCGATACGGGCGCCGTGCGCGGCACCGCCTTCCAGGCCGCGGTCACGGTCACCTTCGCGCGGCGCAAGCGCGCCCACGCGCTGCTGCCGGGGCGCGCGCTCTGCGGCGAGGTCCATGTCGCGGATATCGGCATTCCCGATTCCGTGCTCGGAGAGATCGGCGCCGGGGCGCGCGAGAACGGGCCGGCCGCCTGGACGCGCCATTGGCCGCGTCCCGAGGCGACGGGCCACAAATACGATCGCGGACACACGCTCGTCGTGAGCGGCCCCGCGCACCGCACCGGCGCTGCGCGCCTCGCCGCGCGGGCGGCCCTGCGCGTCGGCTCGGGGCTCGTCACCGTCGTGAGCCCGCCGGGCGCCGTGCTCGTCAACGCCGCGCAGCTCACCGCCGTCATGGTGCGCCCCTTCGAGGGCGCGGAAGGCCTGTCGGAAATCCTCGCGGACAGGCGCCTCAACGCTCTCGTCGTCGGGCCGGGCTGCGGGGTGGGGGAGGCGACCCGCGCGCTCGTCGAGGCCGCCGCGGCGACGCCCGTCGCGCTCGTCCTCGACGCCGACGCGCTCACGAGCTTCGCGGGGGACGCGGCCGCGCTCGCCCTTCTCCTCCGTGGGCGGACGGGCAGGACCGTCCTCACGCCCCATGCCGGCGAGTTCGCGCGCCTCTTCGGCGAGGAGGCGGTGAGCGAGGACCGTATCGGCATGGCCTGCGCCGCGGCCGAGCGCCTCGGAGCCACCGTGCTCCTCAAGGGGGGCGACACCGTGATCGCCGAGACGGGCAAGCCCGCGCTCGTCACCACCAACGCGCCGCCGAGCCTCGCGACGGCGGGCTCGGGCGACGTGCTCGCCGGCATGGTCGCCGGCCTCATGGCCCAGCACATGAGCGCCTACGAGGCCGCCGCCGCCGCCGCCTGGCTTCACGGCGAATGCGCGCGCGCCTTCGGGCCGGGCCTCATCGCGGAGGATCTCGCAGAGATGCTGCCGGAGGTCCTGGCGGAGAGGAGCCTTTAGCCGGCCCCTCCTTGCGCCGCCTTCACCGCCGCCGCGTCGATGGTCTGCCCCCCGATCGCCCAATGGCCCTCCTCGGTCTCGAGGACGCGCACCCAGATGTGCGGGCGCATCGCCTCGCCGTAGAAGCGGGCCATGGTGTCGGTCATGGCGGCGGCGAGCTCCTTCTTCTTCTCCGGGCTCAGCACGTTCTTCACGAGATGGACGTCTATGAGCGGCATGGCGGCCTCCCTGGCGGCGGTGTCGCGCGAAGCATCGCATGGCGATCCCGGGAGTTCCACGCGAGGTCGAAACCGGCTAGGAACGTCGCCATTGCCCAGGTGGCGGAACTGGTAGACGCGCTGGATTTAGGTTCCAGTGCCGCGAGGCGTGGAGGTTCGAGTCCTCTCCTGGGCACCATGGCCGGCGGCCCGCGAGCCGCGCACGGCGCGGCCGGGCCCGCCGGCGTCCGCAAATCGACGCGAGGCGGAAGCCCTTGGCCTCGTCCGTCCACGGCAATTGTGTCGGTAGAGGCTGCCGGGGCTTCGCTCGCGGCGAGGACCCCCACCCGGCCTCCCCCTTTCAGGGGGAGGGGTGAAAGCTGCGGCCGCTCGATCGGACGCCGGCGGCGTCGGTCCTTGCCGCGCGCGGGAACAGGTCGTGGAATCAAGGCATCGACCACGTCCTCTCCTCCCCCTGAAAGGGGGAGGCCGGGTGGGGGTGGCAGCCGCGCCCGCCGCGGCGGGCGTCGGCTTTACTCTCCGGGGGCGATCTGGTTTAAGTCCGCCTTCCGGCTCGGCCGAGCCCGTTGAGCGTGAGACTCCCCATGCAAATCCAGGAAACGAGCGCCGAAGGCCTCGTGCGCCAGTTCCGCGTCACCATCCCCGCCTCCGATCTCGTCGCCGCGCTCGACGCGCGCCTCAGCGACCTCAAGGAGCGCGTGCAGCTCAAGGGCTTCCGCAAGGGCAAGGTGCCGCTCTCCTTCCTGAAGAAGGCCTACGGCAAGGGCCTGATGCCGGAGGTGATCGAGGAGACCGTCAACGCGACGACGCAGAAGGCGCTGAGCGAGCGCGACATCAAGGCGGCGATTCCGCCCAAGATCGATTTCGACGGCGAGCTCGACGAGGTCGTGAAGGGCGAGAGCGATCTCTCCTACACCATGTCGGTCGAGGTCATGCCGACCTTCGAGGTCACGGACCTCAAGGCGATCTCGCTCGCGCGGCCGGTGGCCGAGGTCCCCGAGAGCGACATCGACGAGGCGCTTCAGCGGCTCGCGGAGCAGGCGCGCACCTATTCGCCGCGCGCGGAAGGCGAGGCCGCGCAGGACGGCGACCAGGTCACGATCGATTTCGTGGGCCGGATCGACGGCAAGGCCTTCGACGGCGGCACGGCGGAAGGCGCGAGCCTCGTGCTCGGCCAGGGCCGCTTCATTCCGGGCTTCGAGGACGGCCTCCTGGGCGCCAAGGCGGGCGAGGAGCGCCTCGTCGCCGTGACCTTCCCGGAGGATTACGGGGTCGAGACGCTCGCCGGAAAGCCGGCCGAGTTCACGGTCCAGGTCCGCGACGTGAAGAAGCCCGACGACATCGTCCTCGACGACGAGCTCGCCAAGCGTCTGGGGCTCGACAGCCTCGCCAAGCTCAAGGAGACGCTCGGCGAGCGCTTCAAGGCCGATTTCACGCGCCAGTCGCGCGCGCAGCTCAAGCGGCGCCTGCTCGACGCGCTCGACGAGCGCCACTCCTTCGACCTGCCCCCGGGCATGGTGGAGGCCGAATTCGGCCTGATCTGGCGTCAGGTCCAGCACGATATCGAGCACCATGGCTACGACCCGGCGGACGAGGGCAAGAGCGAGGAGGAGCTCAAGGCCGAGTACCGGCGCATCTCCGAGCGCCGCGTGCGGCTGGGCCTCGTGCTGGCCGAGGTGGGCCAGGCCAATGCCATCACGGTGACGCAGGACGAGCTCTCGCGCGCGCTCTCCGACGAGGTGCGCCGCTATCCCGGCCAGGCCGAGCGCATCTACGAGTACTACCGCCGCCAGCCCGAGGCGCTCGCGCAGCTGCGCGCCCCGATCTTCGAGGAGAAGGTCGTCGACTTCATCCTCGAGCTCGCCGACGTCCGCGAGGAGACGGTCTCGAAGGAGGAGCTCTTCAAGGACCCCGAGGACGAGCTGCCCTACGCCCATGGCGAGGTGCACCATCATCACCACGACGACGACGACGGCCACGATCACGACCATGGGCACGACCATGGGCACGACCATGACCATGGGCACGATCACGATCACGATCATGACGGGGACCACGGCCACGGCGCGGGCGACGAGGCCAAGGGCTGACGGCGCCTCGCGGGCCGGCTCGCGCGCTTGAGGCACCTTCCGGCGGGGCGCCCCCTCGCCGATCGGGTTAGCGCGCCTTAAATGAAATGCGTGGCAGGCTTGCCAGCCGCAGCGCCCGGAGCCGATGCTCCCAGGACGAGCCCCGAGCGAAGGCTTCTAAGACGAGAACGATCGCGCCGGCGCCCGCCGGCCGCCAACCCCGCGAGGCATCATGACGATCTTCCACGGCCAGGCCCCCGAGGTCACGCTCTCCAATCTCGTTCCCATGGTGGTCGAGCAGACCAATCGCGGCGAGCGGGCCTTCGACATCTATTCGCGCCTCCTCAAGGAGCGAATCATCTTCGTGACCGGCGGCGTCGAGGACTATGTGGCGGGGCTCGTGACCGCGCAGCTCCTCTATCTCGAAGCCGAGAACCCGAAGAAAGAGATCGCGATGTACATCAATTCCCCGGGAGGCGTCGTCACCTCCGGGCTCGCGATCTACGACACGATGCAGTACATCCGCTGCCCGGTTCAGACCATCTGCATCGGCCAGGCGGCCTCCATGGGCTCGCTCCTCCTCTGCGCGGGCGAGCCTGGCATGCGCTTCGCGCTGCCCAATGCGCGGATCATGGTGCACCAGCCCTCGGGCGGCTTTCAGGGCCAGGCCTCGGACATCGAGCGCCACGCCGAGGAGATCATCAAGGTGAAGCGGCGCCTCAACGACATATATGTGCGCCATACCGGGCGCTCCCTCGACGAGGTCGAGGAGGCGCTCGACCGGGACCGTTTCATGACGGCGGACGAGGCCAAGGGCTTCGGCCTCATCGACGAGGTCTTCACCAAGCGGCCCGAGCTTGGGGCGGCGGCGGCCTGAGGGCTGCCGCCGAAACGCGCGGGTCCCGCCATGCCATGGCCTCATCCTTGCTATCGGATGAGACCATGGGAGCTAGACCGGAAAGGGTCCCATTCACGCGCCTCGCTTAATCCAATCTTGATCGGGCTTTCCTATGGTGATCGAATATCACCTTGACCTGCCAGCGCTTCGCGGAAGGGGAGAGGGCAAGCCCAATCGACGGCGGTGCGCGTCCGCAATGAGGACGCCGGCCTCTGTCGGCGGCCTTTCGACAGGAAGGCAGGCTTGCGCGAAAACCGCGGGTCAGGCCAGGGATGTCAAGGAGACGGCATGAGCAAGACCAGCAGCGGCGATAACAAGAGCACCCTCTACTGCTCGTTCTGCGGCAAGAGCCAGCACGAGGTCAGGAAGCTCATCGCCGGCCCGACCGTGTTCATCTGCGATGAATGCGTCGAGCTCTGCATGGACATCATTCGCGAGGAGAACAAGAGCACCATCGGCAAGTCGCGCGATGGCGTTCCGACCCCCTCCGAGATCTGCCGCGTGCTCGACGACTACGTGATCGGCCAGGGCCACGCCAAGCGCGTGCTCTCGGTCGCCGTCCACAATCACTACAAGCGCCTGAGCCACGCCTCGAAGTCGAGCGACGTGGAGCTCGCCAAGTCGAACATCCTGCTCGTCGGGCCCACGGGCTCGGGCAAGACGCTGCTCGCCCAGACCCTCGCGCGCATCCTCGACGTGCCGTTCACCATGGCCGACGCGACGACGCTCACCGAGGCGGGCTATGTCGGCGAGGACGTGGAGAACATCATCCTGAAGCTGCTCCAGGCCGCCGACTACAATGTCGAGCGCGCCCAGCGCGGCATCGTCTACATCGACGAGGTCGACAAGATCTCCCGCAAGTCGGAAAACCCCTCGATCACGCGAGACGTGTCGGGCGAGGGCGTGCAGCAGGCCCTTCTGAAGATCATGGAGGGCACCGTCGCTTCCGTGCCGCCGCAGGGGGGCCGCAAGCATCCCCAGCAGGAGTTCCTGCAGGTCGACACGACGAACATCCTCTTCATCTGCGGCGGCGCCTTCGCGGGCCTCGAGCGGATCATCGCCAATCGCGGGCGCAAGACCTCGATCGGCTTCGGGGCGACCGTCCAGGCCGAGGACGAGCGGCGCACGGGCGAGCTCCTGCGCGAGGTGGAGCCCGAGGACCTTCTGAAGTTCGGGCTCATCCCGGAATTCGTCGGGCGCCTTCCGGTCGTCGCCACGCTCGAGGATCTCGACGAGGCGGCGCTGATGGACATCCTCCTGAAGCCCAAGAACGCGCTGGTGAAGCAGTATCAGCGCCTCTTCGAGATGGAGAACGTCCAGCTCACCTTCACCGACGACGCGCTGAAGTCGGTCGCGCGCAAGGCCATCGCCCGCAAGACGGGGGCCCGGGGCCTGCGCTCGATCATGGAGGCGATCCTGCTCGAGACCATGTTCGAGCTGCCCTCGCTCGACGGCGTGGAGGAGGTGGCGATCAGCGCCGAGGTCGTGGATGGCCGCGCGCGGCCGCTCTACATCTACGCCGACCGGCGCCACGAGGTCGAAAACAGCGCCTGAGGCGTCTCGGCGCCTCCATCCTTTCGGGGCGGCGGGCCGCGAGGCCGCCGCCCTTTGCACAGGAAATCGATCCCGATCGGGGACAGGCGGGCCGCCGCGACGCCGCGCCGTTTGACAGGCCGCGCCCGAGCCCGGACACTTTTGCGTGGGGCAGGGGGAGTCGCTGGGCCTTGAGCTGGCGGACGCAGCATCTTGATATGGGGTTAAGGGCGCGCCACCTAAGATTGGAACCGGGGACAGACAGGCGCACAGCCTGCGCCGTCTCCAGCATCCTATGCGGACGATCCGGCTTCCTGCCGGGGCTAGGTCGGCCGGACCCGAGGGCGATGCGCGCGCCAGACGCGTGGCGATCCTCGCGGTCCGTTGCGGCCTCCGCGCCAAGGCCCAGTCGTCGCCCCGTTGCGGCCGACCAATGGCGGTGAGGCGTCTCGTCCCCCGAAGGTGAGGGCATAAGTCGATGGAAGATACCGAAAGCCGCAAGCCGCCGGGCGCACGCCAGCTCAAGGAAGGGCGCGCGCTCCTGCCCGTCCTGCCGCTGCGCGACATTGTCGTCTTCCCGCACATGGTGGTGCCGCTCTTCGTCGGCCGCCCCAAATCCGTGCGCGCGCTCGAGGACGTGATGATGGAGGACAAGCAGATCCTCCTCGTCACCCAGAAAAATCCGTCCGATGACGATCCCGCCCCCAAGGACCTCTACGAGGTCGGCACCGTCGCCTCGGTCGTCCAGCTCCTGAAGCTGCCCGACGGCACCGTGAAGGTGCTGGTCGAGGGACTCTCGCGGGCGAACATCCTGCGCTTCGTGGACAATCCCGACTTCCACAAGGCCGAGGCCGAGATCGTGCCCGAGGCGGCGCTCGATCCCGCCGAGGTGGAGGGCCTCGCGCGGTCCGCCACCACGCAGTTCGACCAGTACGTGAAGCTCAACCGGAAGATCCCGGCCGACGTCCTCGTCTCGATCAACCAGACCGAGGACCCCTCGAAGCTCGCGGACGCGATCGCGGCCCATCTCGCGGTCAAGATCCAGGACAAGCAGGCGCTGCTCGAGACCTTCTCGGTTCCCGAGCGGCTGGAGAAGATCTTCGGCCTGATGGAAGGCGAGATCTCGGTCCTGCAGGTCGAGAAGAAGATCCGCACGCGCGTCAAGCGGCAGATGGAGAAGACGCAGCGCGAGTACTATCTCAACGAGCAGCTCAAGGCGATTCAGCGCGAGCTCGGCGAGACCGAGGACGGTCGCGACGAGATCACCGAGATCGAGGAGCGCGTCAAGAAGACGAAGCTCTCCAAGGAGGCGCGCGAGAAGGCGCTCGCCGAGGTGAAGAAGCTGCGCCAGATGAGCCCGATGTCGGCGGAAGCCACCGTCGTGCGCAACTATCTCGACTGGCTCCTGTCGATCCCGTGGAACAAGCGCTCGAAGATCAAGAAGGATCTCGTCGAGGCCGAGCGCGTGCTCGACGAGGACCATTTCGGCCTCGAGAAGGTCAAGGAGCGCATCCTCGAATATCTCGCGGTGCAGAGCCGCACGGCGAAGCTCAAGGGACCGATCCTCTGCCTCGTCGGCGCGCCGGGCGTCGGCAAGACCTCGCTCGGGCGCTCGATCGCGCGGGCGACGGGACGCGAATTCGTGCGCGTCTCGCTCGGCGGCGTGCGCGACGAGGCCGAGATCCGAGGCCACCGGCGGACCTATATCGGCTCCATGCCGGGCAAGATCATCCAGTCGATGAAGAAGGCGAAGACGTCGAACCCGCTCTTCCTCCTCGACGAGATCGACAAGCTCGGCGCCGATTTCCGCGGCGATCCGTCCTCGGCGCTTCTCGAGGTGCTCGACCCCGAGCAGAACGCGACGTTCAGCGACCACTATCTGGAGGTCGACTACGACCTCTCCGACGTCATGTTCATCACGACGGCGAACACGCTGCGCATGCCTCAGCCCCTGATGGACCGGATGGAGATCATCCGCATCCCGGGCTACACGGAGGACGAGAAGATCGGCATAGCCGAGCGTCACCTGCTGCCCAAGCAGCGCGAGGCGCACGGGCTCTCCGAGCCCGAGTGGACCGTGTCGGACGGGGCCCTTCGCGACCTCATCCGTCACTACACGCGGGAAGCCGGGGTCCGGAACCTCGAGCGCGAGATCGCCAACCTCGCCCGCAAGGCCGTGCGCGAGATCGTCTCGAAGAAGGCGAAGAAGGTGAACCTCACGGCCCGCAACCTCTCCAAATATGCGGGCGTCCTGAAGTACCGCTTCGGCCGCGCGGAGAGCGAGGATCTCGTCGGGGTCGTGACCGGGCTCGCCTGGACCGAGGTCGGCGGCGACACGCTGCAGATCGAGGCCGTGCGCCTGCCCGGCAAGGGCCGCATGATGACGACGGGCAAGCTCGGCGACGTGATGAAGGAATCGATCGATGCCGCGCGCTCCTTCGTGCGCGCGCGCAGCGTCGAGTTCGGCATCGCGCCCAACGTGTTCGACAAGCTCGACATCCACGTGCACGTGCCGGAAGGCGCGACGCCGAAGGACGGGCCGTCGGCCGGCGTCGCCATGGTCACCTCGATCGTCTCCGTGCTGACGGGCATCCCGGTCCGGGCGGACGTCGCAATGACCGGCGAGGTCACGCTGCGCGGGCGGGTGCTTCCCATCGGCGGGCTCAAGGAGAAGCTCCTCGCGGCGCTCAGGGCCGGCATCGAGACGGTGCTGATCCCGCAGGAGAACGAGAAGGATCTCGCCGAGATCCCCGACAATGTGAAGCGGGAGCTGAAGATCGTTCCCGTCGCCAACGCCGGCGAGGTCATCGCCCACGCGCTGGTGCGCAAGCCCGAGCCGATCGAATGGCGCGAGCCGGAGGAGCGGGTCGCCTTGCCCCCGCCCGACGGCGAGGAGGCCGAAGGCGTCCGGGCGCATTAGGACATGCGGCCGAGAGGCCGACCGAGGCGAAGGCGGGCACCCCGGTGCCCGCCTTTTCCTTTGGGCTCCGCCATCTCGTCCGTACGCGGAATCGCGCCCCGGAGCCCTCTACCTATCGAGATCTTGTCGACGGAACGAAAAATGGCGGAATTCCGCCATTTCGGTATGGCTCGCGGATACTTCCGGCCATGGGCGCATAGCTGAGCGCGCTTTGTGCACGTGCAGCATGAAATTCGGCGCGAAGACCGTGAAAAACCGCACTTTTCTGCGCCTTTTCGCTTTGACCGCCGCAGAATCCGGGCGTTAGATTTCGCGGCTCAGCTCACTCCCTCGATCGAAGAAAGGGGCTCCCCGTGAACAAGAACGATCTCGTTTCGGCGGTCGCCGACACCACGTCTCTCTCCAAAGCCGACGCCACCAAGGCGGTCGACGCGGTGTTCGACGTCATCACTGCCGCCATGAAGAAGGGCGACGAGGTCCGCCTCGTGGGCTTCGGCTCTTTCGTGGTCGCCAACCGCGCCGCGAGCGAAGGGCGCAATCCGCGCACCGGCGAGGTCATCAAGATCCCTGCCTCGCGCCAGCCCAAGTTCCGCGCCGGCAAGGGCCTCAAGGACGCGCTGAACTGAGTTCCGCAAGTCCGCTCAAGTCGCTTTCCCGCTCATAGGATGCGGGTCGAGGGCCGCATGCGTGCGGCCCTGCTTTTCCGTGCGGCGACATGTGATAAACCGGCGGTCCCGGAGGGGCGGTTAGCTCAGCTGGAAGAGCGACTGGTTTACACCCAGTAGGTCGGCGGTTCGAGTCCGTCACCGCCCACCAATAACCCACTAATTTTTCTAAATAATTATGATCCTTAGCAGGATCAAAATTTTACACAAATCTCGGGGAACTAGCCGGGGAACTAGATTCCATGAGGCTTCAAATCCGTTTTGGGCCGTGCGAAGTGGTTCAACATGTCGCAGGTTGGAGTTAAGCTGAAGAACGCCTTTTGTAGAGGGCCCGCCAGTTTGGCCTGTGACCTGCCGCTGAGATCTTCCTCCGCGGAGATGGAAACGGCCAACGGAAGGGACTGAACGTACGAAGCGCTCACGGTTCGCCATACTCAATGCTGTCGAGTGCGGCCAAAAAGTTGGCCGCCTGCGGCAGGCGACAGGCCCCGGGAAATTGCAGCGAGACTCTTGGTGTGGGTGGGTGCAAGTTCAGCCTCGAAATTCCAAGACACGCTCGTGAATTTGCTCCCAGATCGTAAATCTCAGGCGAGGCGCGCAGCGACGGCAGAACGCTATTCTATTCCTACAATGCGCTTGCGCTCGGCCGACCCCTAATTGTGCGACAAGGCGACTCGCGTGGCGGTCGATGAGCACATTCAACCGTCTCCGTAGGTCAACTCGATTGCCTGCAGCAGCGCTCTTCAGGCGCTCAGTCATTGATGCTGCCCGAAGGTGCAATACATTGGCTTCGACCGAGTCCTGATCGTCCAGCGAATAGCTCATTGGTTCCTTGTCGGAGGTGACCGCTCGCCACATTCGATCCGTTGAAGATTGAACAAGCGTAAATCATGCTAACGCATGCGAGCGAACAAGTTTCGGCGCCCAGACTTCTCCGGACGTCGGTAACCGACCGACCGATTGACCCTGGCTTTTAAATCGAGAAGCTGATCTCTCAAGAATTCTGCAATTGGCCCGCGTACTCGCTGACGAATGGTTGGGCCCTCATTGAGAGTTCAGGATTCCTCGAGATCAGCGCAAAGAGGAGATCGAGGACTTCTCGGGTTCCTTTATTTCGCCTGATGTCGTCGTGAAAGACCGCCCAGAGGTCGACGGTGAGGCTCGGCGCTATGTGTTCCGGCAAGCGGAGGATGTCCGGGAACATTGCGGCTTCAATCGCCGGAAGGACGGTGGCGACATTCGTTGTTTTGAGGATACTAAATCTGCAGAAAGCGGAATCGAGGCGCATGGCCGGACGAGTTGATACGTCTGTCCAGGATTCTGACGCAGCAAGCGCCGCGACGTAAGGGTGTCGATCTTCCGGCAAAATGAGCGGAACGTCGGCAATGAGGCCATTCTGGTCCGCGAACTTGAATGCATCGTGGCAAGTGCGTCTTGTGAAAAGTCCGTAGTTGAGGGCACCAATTTTTCGGCAAATGAGTTCAGGTGCGGACGGCCTTTGGAATTGAAGGGCGATGTCCGTTTGAGCCCAGTCCGGTTCACCGCCCGGCAAATGAAAATCCCACTCAGTCGTGAGCCCGGTAGAATCTCCAAGACTTAAGCACAGCTCGCTGGCCAGCCATAATGCACCGATGTCTTCGGGGACCGATAATCTTATGGTCCGCCGAGTCCACGACGGTTCCGCGCCCGCAATCCGAGAAATCGATCGAACTGCGTCGCGCGCGCGCCGCGCTTCCCCCAAGATTTCCTCGCCGGCCTGTGTGATAGCAAGCCCTTGCGCCGTTCGGCGGAACAGTCTCTCGCCTAGGGCGACTTCAAGCGCGTTGATGCGCCGCCGGACAGTCTCGATACTTTGGCCGCATTGAGATGCAGCCTGCCTTATGCTGCCGAATTCCGCCAACAGACAGAATATTTCAATATCGTCCCATCGCAGCCGATTCTCCCCCATCGTGATTCGACGACCCGCTCCGTCAAGTTTCTGAGACTCAGCGTCTCAGATCAGCCGCTACCAGTCGAAACCCGAACGCCAGCATCTCGATGGCGCAGGCAAAACGAGTTCGCGATGACCGTCAAGCGCAAGCGCGATTGCAATCGAAGTGTCGACCGAGGCCGCAATTCGCGCGAACCGGTTGAATGTCAAACAGCCGCCGCACCGCGCAAGAAATCCAAGGCGCCAAACCATGAGTCGACAGAGACGAGCGCCTATTGGAATGACGGAATGTGCGAGCCGCAGGTTGGCGCCCTCAATTTCTTTCAAGGAAAGGAGGCTGCGCGCCGCGACAGGACCAAGGAAAAGGCGATCGCCGCCGCCTACCGTCGATCAAAGACCCTACGGCAAGCGCAGCCTGCCCTTCGTCAACGCTGGAGCATTCTACGGGAGGAACGGCTGGCGACCGTGTTTGGCACTTATGTCCGCGGCGAAGATGTCTTCAAAATCGATCTCGCCGCCATTGTGAATGTTGACGAATGGCTTGAACGGCATGCCGCGCTCGCTTTGGCGCAGGCGGGGAAAAAAATCGTTGAAGTCCAGGAACACCGGGATCAGATCGACTGGATTGAATCGCAGATGGCGGACTATCCCGCCCAATCGATCTTCGGCGTTATCTGTAAACTGATGATCTGGCGGCGCAAGAACATTGACCTACCAGCTTCAGACCGCGCAGAAGGCGAGACTCATCGACTGGCCTGCTCAGCCTATGGCGATCTCCTCAGGTTGACCGGCTTCCTGTCAATCGCCTGCGATGAAGATCGCCTGGAGGGGTTCCTTTAGACCGTTCGCATCGCCCGACTTGCCTTTCTGCACGATTGCCGCATTCTGGAGGCGACGCCCATCAAGGCAGACGTCCAGGCAACGATGACAAATACTTTTCTCCGAGACTGGCGGGTTGGGCGCGCGCTCAGCGTCGAAGAATTGGCCCGCCGATCGGGCCTTTCGCCCTCGCTCATTGCTGCAATTGAATCAGGGGCGTCCGACTACACCGGGACCAATCTCAGGGCGGTCGCCGAATCGCTCAGCTGCGAGCCCTGGCGCATTCTCGCCGGCCCGCCGACGCTGGAGGAGTTTCGCACCAAACTCATCGCCCAGATGCTCCGTGATGTGTGCGTCGAAGCGGTGACGACATTCGATGACATGGGCCGCCTCGACGAACTCAAGAATAACATTGAGGCGGAGGATTTTTGGCGACAGGTGGCGGCGCATTTCGAAGGCGCGGTCGAAATTATTTGCTGCGCTTCGTCGAACGATCCTTCTGTTCCCTGAGGAATATAGACGACAATCGCCTCAGGAATTCTGTATAGGCGATGGCGGTCGGATTATCTTCTAGCGGAACATCCTTGCGTCCGCCTGACAACCAGCGCGGCGCCATCGTCTTCGCGACTTCGGCGGCATCGTCATTCTTGGGCTCGGACTGTTCGTTCATACTGATCGCTACAAACGCAAGAATAAGGCTATTCAAAGACGGTTAATCCACGCCAACAATCTCTGCACATTTCGGCGGACTTTTGACTTAAATTTTTAGCCAATTTTCTCAACATTGAATTAAAAAGCGTCCTTTACCCCTGATAGCGCCACGGCGGGTGGCGTTTTGTTCAAGGGTGTTAGTGATGAGTAACTCGGCCAAAAGCAAGCTTTACGCATTCGAAAGGGCTCTTTTCCTCAAATCGCGGACGATGAAGACGGCAGGCGCCTTCGGCGCGGTCGGCGCCTTGTCGGCGATACTCGACGACCTCGGAACTGAATCAATCGTCCAGACGGATCCAGTAGCAAATGCTGCATTTGCGAAATTGAGCGCAGATATCGGCACGATCGGCGCCGCCCTCCAGACCGGTGCGACTGACGTCGCGGTGCAGCTATATGCCGGCCTCGTCAGCGCAATGCCGACCATCCACTCGTTGGTCTATCAAGCATTGCCGGAGGAGGTACGAGGCAGCGGTCCCACCGACCACAGTGTCCTTACAATGGCCGCCCAGCGAGCCTCCGCGATTCTTGGCCTCTAACCGCAGATCAGCGAACACAGATTCAAGCTTGCTACGGGTCGACTAGTCCGACCGTGGTCGTTTGCAATCGGTTCAGTTAGCGAGGCGACCGCCGAGTGACGGCCGCCTCGCACACTATCGACGTAACCCAAGGTTGTAACATCTCAGCGCTTCGCGCAAGCCACCCTGTCCGATCGAATATTGCCTTTGCGATTGAACTGACTCATCGTCTACTCCAAACTATTGCTTGTATTAGCGCGCTGAGGGGCGTCTTGCTCGATATCGTCGTCATGGCGTTTTTTCTCGCCTTTATGGCGGTCAACGCATTCGTTGCGCTGACGTCCGGCGACGGACGCTTGAGAAGCGTTGCGATCTTGTTCTGGGCGATTTGGTTCATCACGCACTACTTTCCGTATACAGAAATCATCGTCAGTCCGATTTCTTTCGTGATTCTTTCTCGGCTGCAGATCCGCAAGCGGGGAGAGTTTCGACTCGCTCTGTGGATGGTGCCAGTCATCGCGGCAGAGGCCGGTCTGTTTCTCTCGCACATCGCTTATTTTGCGGTCGACTATATCACCTATTGGATCCTCGTTCAGGCGTTTTTCATCATCCAGTTGACGGCGTCCACCGCAACCGGCTTCAGGAAAAGCCTTGTCAAATGGCGCGATCACGAGGGCTCAGCAGGCCATCATACCGCCGCCAAATTTGCTTCGAATTAGACTGCACGCCCGGCTTGCGGCGTTCTGCTCACGCTCTGCATGCGCCAGCCTCACCTCGGTTCCCAATCCTAATCACGGAGCAATGTACGGAGCCTTCGCTGGCGCTTCCCAACAACCGAAAAAGTGGCTCTCTCGGAGGAGGGGACGGTCGAATCGCGTACGCCGGTTTGCATCGATGACAATCAGTCTCGTCGCTACCAGTCATCTTCCCCTTCGTGAATGCGTATCGACGCATTGCCAAGTCCCGAGCGCTGAATCCCGGGCGATTATGCAGGAAATCGACCCTGTCACTCAGGATTCCTATTCCCAATGACCTAAGAGTTCGAAGTCAGCTCGATACAAACATAGGCGGATATCCTCGCACTACTGACTATTTGGCCTTCCAAGCTGAAGATGCGGGTTCGATTCCCGCTACCCGCTCCAGAAAACTCTCGCAAAAACAAATAGATATGGGTTTGACAGAGAATCGGCCTGCGCTCGGCCATGGGCCAGCTAGAGAATAGCTAGAAGATAATCGATACTCATGGCGAGTTAAGCTAGGCCGCACGCAGGGTTGGCGATCGGCGCCACATGGCTTGATCTGGAAAGTGAGGCGCCAGAAGCCGCAGTATTTCCGGATGCTTGATGCTGGAAGAATTCATCTCAGGGGGGTCGATACGGGAGCGTCCGCCGACGAGGTCCGCATCGATTATTCGTCGCTGACAGGCGCTGCGGCCTATGTCAGAAGTCCGCAGGCGCTTATGACCGAATGGGCGACCGTTCTGCCGGGCTTCGACGCCACGCGGCATGCCCTCAGCAATATCAAGGCGGAGGTCTCCGCCGACGAAGGGCGCGCCAGCGCCGATGTCGTCGCCGGGCACTGGATCGGAGCGCAGTATTGGGAAGTCGCGGGGTGCTACGCCTATGAACTCGCCCGTGACGACGGCGAATGGAAAATCACGTCCATGACGTTCTCGCTCGCGCGCGAGACGGGTTCGCGGGATGTGTGCGCCCTCGCTGCGGAGGCGGCGCGGCTTGACCCTGCGCCCTACATCGTGCGCCAGAACGCCCGCCAGACTGTGCTCGACTTCCTTACCGGACTTGAGCGCAAGGATATGGGCGCGGTGAACGCGGTGTGGGCCGACGACGCCGTGCAGGACATGCCGTTCGCACCCGCTGGTTGGGACAATCAGATCGTCGGACGCGAGGCGTTGATCCGTCAGTACGCGCAATGGCCGACGATCGCCGGCGCCGCCAATTTCACCCGGCATCTCGTCTTCGTTCCGACGCTCGATCCGAGGACGGTCTTCGTCGAATACAAGGGCGAGGTCGACATACTGCCGACCGGGCTGACTTACCGGCAGACTTATGGCGGCCTCTTTCATGTCGAGGTTGGCAAGATCACGCTGTTCCGCGAATATTTCGATCCGCGCGAGTTCGAGCGCGCCTTCGGGCTGAACCGTTGAGCCCCGCGCTCGGTCGCCTCAGCAGAGCGACCGACATCCGCGTTCGCCACAACTTCCAGAGGTGTTCGCGTCCGCTCCCTGGATGCGGAGCCATCAGGAGCAAGCGACGCGCCGAGCTTTCGCCAGAGAAAATCAGGTGTCCCTCAGCTGCTGACCGAGGCCGCAGCCACGCAATGGGTTTGCCTGGAAACAAGTCCCATGGCGTACGCAAACAAACGAGTGGAGTGCGGTAGTGGTGCAGGGGCGGGAATTGCAAACGCTCTATAAGTATCTGAATTAGCAGGTGTTTTTATGTTGACGAACCCGACGTATCAACATTTCTACTAGATCATAGCGCTCCAGCGCCAGATGAGACGGGCTGCGACGTAGAGAATGAGCAGGGCGGTCAGGCGTCGGATCATGGCGGGATCAAGCTTGTAGCCCGCCATCCACGATCCAGCCTGGCCGCCGATCAGGACGGCGATCGGCAGCGGCCAGTAAGGCGCGGCGAGCGAGAGGATCGACAAGTCCTGCAACTTCATCAGCTGACCGGCGAGACCCGACAGCGAATTCACGAGGATGAAAAGGCTGCTCGCGGCGGCGATTTGGCGCGGCGCTCCCCATCGCATGAAGTAGAGCGCCGGCGCGAGGAAAATCCCCCCACCGATGCCGACGATGCCGGACAAGAGACCAATCGTGCCGCCCGCACCGCATGAGAGCAGCGGGCGATTGCGGCCTTGCGTGGTATCCAGACGCACTTCTGCCTCAGCGACTCTTTGAATGGCGAGGTGCAGTCCGGACAACAGCAAGGCCCCACCCAGCAGGCCGATGAAAAGGGCTTCGCTGACGGGGATCCGCCCGCCAATCCAGGCTGCGGGAACGGAAGTCATGAGGAACGGCATGAGGCGCCTGAGCGACAGGTCGCGCGTTCGCGAAAAACGCCAGACGCCTCCGCTGACAACGATCACATTGCACACAAGCGCAATCGCCGGGAGCACGCGGTAATCCGCCCCGCTCATCACGAGGAGGGCGTTATAGGTCGACCCGCCGCCGAAACCGACACTGGCGTAAAGCAGCGCCGTGACAAGGAAGGCGGCAATAAGAACGGGCATTCTTTTTTTTTCAGTTCAAGGGTCTGGCGACGTCCTTCCTGTTACGCGCTCGACCCGCTGTCACACAGGATAATCATCGCGCTGCCGGACAGAATATTACTGATCCCGGCCTGATCAATGTCATGCGTCCGGATCATGGCGGGCGTTAACACGAACCTGAAATCGTTGATGACCTGATGGAAACGATGTGTGAGCGGCTGGGCCGAATTTATCGGGGCGAGCGTGATCTTTCTGGTCACGCACGCCGTTCCTGCGCGCCCGGCTGTTCGGACGCGGCTCGTGGGTCTGATCGGGCGGCGCGCCTATCTCAGCCTCTACAGCCTGGTGTCGCTGGTGTTGCTCGCCTGGCTGATCATCGCCGCCGGGCGTGCGCCTTATGTCGGCTACTGGTCCTGGACGCCGGAACGCACATGGCTCGCCAATGGCCTGATGGCTATCGCCTTGTGGTTTGCGGTTTGCGGGACCGCAATCGCCAATCCGTTCAGCCTCGGGGGCGTCGCCGGCAAGGCCTACGACGCCGCACGCCCCGGCGTGCTGGCTGCGACGCGGCATCCGCTGCTTATGGCGCTGGTTTTGTGGTCAGCCGCCCACCTCACGGTCAATGGCGATCTCGCCCATGTCCTTCTGTTCGGGGCAATGAGCGCGTTTTCCATCATCGGCATACTGATGATGGAACGACGGGCGCGCAAACGCGCCGGGCCGCAATGGCGGCTGGTTTCGGCAGGGACCAGCCTTGTTCCTTTCTCCGCCCTGCTGACAGGGCGGGCGCGGTGGTCAGGGCTGTTAAGCTGGCGTCTGGCAATTGCGCCGGTGGTCTGGATAGCGATTGTGCTCCTGCACAGCCCGCTGCTTGGCGTCTCACCGCTGCCGCCGTTCTGAGGCGCGAGTCGAATAGTTCGACACATGGATGGAGACTGACATGAAAATCGGATTTTACGGACAGATTAAGCGGCCCTTTGGAGGCGCCGCGGAAGTCACGGCGCCCAACGAGGGTGTCACCGTTACGGCGCTGCGCCGACTATTGGCCGAACGCTATGAGGACGAGGCGATCCTGGAGCGCAGCGTGCGTGCTGTCGTCAATGACGAGATCGTTCCCGAAACGCACGTCGTCTTTCCTGTCGATACGGTTGAGTTCATGAGCCCGGTATCGGGCGGCTGAGCGGCGCGATGGACGACCTGACCCTCGCCCGGGCGATCCATGTCGCCGCCATCGTCCACTGGATTGGCGGGGTGTCGTTCGTGACGTTGGTGCTCCTGCCGGGCGTGCGCAGGCTGGCACAGCCAGAGGACCGCGCACGCCTGTTCGAGCAGGTCGAAGGCGCGTTTTCGTGGCAGGCGAAGATTTCGGTGACGCTGGCGGGGCTCGCCGGATTATGGATGACCCATCGCATGGACGCCTGGGGTCGGTTCCTCGATACCGGCTTCTGGTGGATGCATGCCATGGTGGCGATCTGGCTTGTTTTCACACTCGTCCTGTTCGTGTTTGAGCCGCTTTTCCTTCACCGCTGGTTTGCCGAGCGGGCCGCGCGCGCGCCCGAAGCGACGATGGCGTTGGTCTGGCGCGGGCATCTCGTCCTTTTGACGCTTAGCCTCGTGACCGTGATCGCTTCGGTGCTCGGCGCGCATGGCGCGCTGTACTGAGGGAGACAAGCATGAGTGTCCGCGTCCGCGCAGAGCTTGCCTTTGAGCCCATTGATGCTGCGGCATGGCTCGATGACCTGCGCCAGCGCGGCGGCGGGCATGGCGCGCTTGTCTCCTTTGAAGGGGTCGTGCGTCCTGTGACGAAAGAGGGCGAGCCGCTTGACCGGCTCGTTCTCGATCATCATCCGCGCATGACCGCGGCTTCTCTTGTGCGGATCGCGAATGACGGCGCCGCACGCTTTGATGTGAACGCCGTTTCGGTCGTCCACCGCGCGGGCTCCATGTCATCCGGCGAGATCATCGTGCTTGTGGCGGTGGCGAGCGACCATCGCCGCGAGGCCTTTCAGTGTGCCGATTATCTTATGGATCGCCTCAAGACGGAGGCTGTGTTCTGGAAACGCGAAGAGGGCCCGTTCGGCGCCCGCTGGATTGAACCTACGAAGAGAGACATCGAGGATCGGGAGAGATGGAATGAAGAAGACGCCGGGGATTGACGAGAGCCTGCCTTTCTACCCTCTGAACATTGCCGTACTGACGGTGTCTGACACCCGCAACGAGGAAACCGATTCGTCCGGCGGCCTCCTGATCGAGCGGGCGAAGGCGGCCGGGCACACTCTGGTCGAGCGCGCTATTGTAAAGGATGAGGTCGCCGATATTCGCGCGATTGTGACGCGATGGATCGCCGATCCGGGCATTGATGTGGTGCTAACCACGGGCGGCACGGGCTTTTCCCCGCGCGATGTGACGCCTGAGGCGATCAAGCCTCTGTTCCGCCGCGAGATGGATGGCTTTTCCGTTGTGTTTCATCAGGTCAGCCTCGGCACGGTGGGGGTCTCCACGCTTCAGTCGCGCGCCTTCGCCGGGCAGGCGGTCGAGACCTTCATCTTCTGTGTTCCGGGCTCCACCGGCGCCTGCCGGGATGCGTGGGATCATGTCTTCGCGCTGGAATTCGACAGCCGGTTCCGGCCCTGCTCGCTGGTCGGTCAGATCGCGCGTTATCGGGGGATATGCCCATGACAAAGCTGACCCATCTCGACAGCGAAGGCCGTGTGCACATGGTAGACGTGGGCGACAAGGCCGCGAGCGTACGCCGCGCCGTTGCGAGCGGGCGTGTGCGCTGCCTGCCGGAGACATTCGCCATGGTGCGCGAGGGCCGCGCGCCCAAGGGCGCGGTGATCACGACGGCGGAACTCGCCGGCATCATGGCGGCCAAGCGCACCCATGAGCTGATCCCGCTCTGCCATCCGTTGGCGTTAGCCAAGGCGGCGGTGACAATCGAGATGGACGACGCCCTGCCGGGGTTTCTGATCGAGGCCGAAGTGCGGCTTACCGGTCAGACCGGCGTGGAGATGGAAGCTCTGACGGCCGTGAGCGTCGCGGCGCTGACGCTCTACGACATGCTGAAAGCCGTCGACAAGGGCATGGTCATCGAAGCGATCCGGCTCGAGGAGAAAAGCGGCGGAAAGTCGGGCGAGTGGCAAGCGGTGGCGCACGCGCCATGATCTCATTTGATGAAGCGCTGTCGCGCGTAATTGCCGTCGCTCAGCCGCTTGGTGTTGAGTCTGTGCCCTTTGCCGAAGCCTCGGGCCGAGTGCTCGCCGAGGCGGTGACGGCGCGGTTCGCTATGCCGCGTACGGATGTTTCAGCCATGGATGGCTATGCCGTGCGTGAGTCTGATCTCAGCGATGCGTCGTTCAGTTTGCCGATCGCCGGAGAAGCGGCGGCCGGCGCGCCGCCGGGGCAGGTGCTGCCAGACCGCTCAGCCTTCCGCATCTTCACCGGCGCGCCGGTTCCGCAAGGAGCGGACCGCGTGATCGTTCAGGAAAATGCGGAAAGGGACGGTGATCGCGTCACTTTTGTTCGCCCGCACGGGGCCGGGCGAAATATTCGCTCGGCAGGATCCGATTTTGCGGCGGGCGAGGCGCTTGTTCCCGCAGGCGTCAGGCTTGATTGGCGGGCGCAGACGACCGCTGCGGCGGCGGATCGGGGCGAGCTTGTCGTTTATCACCAGCCGCGCGCGGTGATCATTGCGACCGGCGATGAACTGGCCGCGCCGGGAGATGCCGATGAGAGACCGGGCGCGGTCCCGGAAAGCGTATCGCCGGGCATCGGAGCCTTTGCGACGTTGCAGGGCGGGCATTTGCTGCGCGCCGAACGCCTGCCGGATGCGCCCGATGTGATGGCGGACGCGGCGGCGCGCGCGCTGGCGGACGCTGATCTCGTCATTATGATTGGCGGGGCGTCGGTCGGCGATCGGGACTATTCGCGGTCGGTATTCGGTCAGTATGCAAACTATGTCTTTTCGAAAGTGGCGATCAAGCCGGGCAAGCCGGTCTGGCTGGCGAAGGTCGGCGGGCGTTTGGTCATGGGCCTGCCGGGCAATCCGACCTCTGCGCTGGTGACAGCCCGGCTTTTCCTTGCGCCTTTGCTGGTTGGGCTCGGTGGCGGGGATGCCGCCTCCGTTGTCCGTTTCGAGACGGGCCTGTGCGCCGATGCCCTTCCGGCCTGTGGCGACCGGGAGACCTTTCTGCGTGCACGACGGACTGCCGGCGGTCTGGTCCTTGCGGACTCCCAGGATTCGGGCAGCCAGCGTTCGCTCGCCGCCTCCGACACGCTGATCCGCCGACTGCCCGGCGCGCCCGCCGCGCCGGCGGGCGCCGAGGTCGCATATCTCGATTTCTGAGACTCCCAATTTGATGATGATCAAGCCCGTCTTGGGCAGGTTTTGGATAACGCGATGCTGCGCACACCCTCCGTCATACCGCACCGAATCACAGCGTCTGATCGTCCTTCAGCACACAAATGAAAAGGACGATCGCGATGCCTTTTGACACACCGCTTGCACAGGAAATCTGGGACAAGAAATACCGCTTCCGTTCCGAAGCAGGCGAAGACGCCGACCTCGCCGCGACGTTTGACCGTGTTGCGCGTGCGGTGGCGGAGGCGGAACATCCGGCAAACCGCATGGTCTGGCGCGCACGGTTCCGCGAGGCGCTGACCGATTTCCGGTTCATTCCGGCGGGGCGCATTTTGGCTGGCGCCGGCACGGCGCGCAATGTGACGCTGTTCAACTGCTTCGTCATGGGCGCGATCCCCGACAGCCTGCCGGGAATTTTCGAGCACCTGCGCGAGGCGGCCATCACCATGCAGCAGGGCGGCGGCGTAGGCATGGATTTTTCGACCATTCGCCCCTCGGGCGCCCCCGTCATGGGCGTCGGGGCGCTGGCGTCCGGGCCGCTCTCCTTCATGGACACTTGGGATGCGATGTGCCGGACCATCATGTCTGCAGGCCAGCGTCGCGGCGCGATGATGGGCTGCCTGCGCATCGATCATCCCGACATCGAGGCTTTCATCGAAGCCAAGCGCGACGGCGCGCGCTTCCGAAACTTCAATCTCTCTGTTCTGGTAACCGACGATTTCATGGCGGCGCTGGAGCAGGACGGGGAGTGGACGCTGCGCTTCGATGACCAGCCCTATCGCACGCTGCCGGCGCGCGACCTCTGGGACCGGCTGATGCAGGCGACTTATGACGCCGCCGAGCCGGGTGTGATTTTTGTCGATCGCGTGAATTCGCTCAATAACCTTGCCGGTATCGAGATGATTTCCGCGTCGAACCCTTGCGGGGAACAGATGTTGCCGCCCTATGGCGCCTGCCTGCTTGGTTCGATCAATCTGGCGCGGCTCGTGACTGCGCCGTTCGAGCCCCGCGCAGGGATCGATGAGGGCGAGCTCGAACGTCTCACCGAAACGGCCATCCGATTTCTCGACGATGTCATCGACGTTTCGCGCTATCCGCTGGAGGCGCAGGCGACAGAGGCGCGGGCCAAGCGCCGGATCGGCCTCGGCGTCACTGGCCTTGCCGATGCGCTGATCTTTTGTGGTGCGGCTTATGGATCGGATGCGGCCGTCGCCCTGACGGAGCGCTGGATGGGCGCGATCAAGTGCTCGGCCTATCGCACGTCCGCCCGGCTGGCTGCGGAGAAGGGCGCCTATCCGCTCTATGACAAGGACGTCCTCGACCGGCCCAATCTTGTGACGCTCGATGATGAAACACGCGTGCTGATCTCCGAGCACGGCCTGCGGAATGGCTGCCTGACTTCGATTGCGCCGACGGGCACGACCTCGTTGCTCGCCGACAATGTGTCATCGGGAATAGAGCCGGTGTTCGCCTTCTCCTATTCGCGAAAGGTGCGTCAGGCGGACGGCTCCAGCGTTGAAGAACAGGTCACCGACTATGCGCTGCGGGTCTGGCGGCGCCTGCATGGCGATGCGACGCCGCCCGAAGACGTATTCGTCAGCACCCAGACACTCTCGCCGCAGGATCATCTTCGGATGCAGGCTTGCGCGCAGCGCTTCATCGACAGCTCGATCTCCAAGACGGTGAATTGCCCTGCTGACATCAGCTTCGAGGCGTTCAAGGATGTCTACCGCGACGGTTATCGCCTCGGCTGCAAGGGTTTGACGACATATCGCCCCAACGCGATCACGGGATCGGTGCTGTCGGTCAAGGCGGCGCCCGCGAAGACAGGAACGCAGGACGCGCCGCTTGCGCCGCGCGCGCGACGTCTCGAAGGGGCGACCTACAAGCTGAAATGGCCACTGAGCGCCCATGCTGTCTATGTGACGATCAACGACGCCGACGACGACTTGGGCCCGCGGCCTTTCGAGATTTTCGTCAATTCCAAGAACATGGATCACCATGCATGGACACTGGCGCTGACGCGGATGATTTCGGCTGTGTTCCGGCGCGGCGGCGATGTCAGCTTCGTCGCCGAGGAATTGCAGGCGGTGTTCGATCCGCAGGGCGGGGCCTTCATGGACGGGCGCTATGTGCCCTCGCTGCCGGCCGCCATTGGCCGGATCGTGGCGGAACATCTCGGCAATGGCGCCGACACGAATTCGGCGCCGGCGGCATCGTCTGAAGCGGCGTGCTGTCCAAGATGCGGCCACAAATCGCTGGTTCGCAAGGAAGGCTGCGACACGTGCCTCGACTGCGGCCACTCGAAATGCGGCTGACCAGGGGAAAGGATGAAAGACATGGCGAGCAGCGCTGAACAGATCCGCGCCTACAAGGGACCGGCGCTGTTCAGCCTCGGCCTGCGGCCATTCTTCTTGCTGGGGGCGATCTGGGCGGCCATCGCCGTGCCGCTCTGGATCGTCACCTATGCGCTGGGCCCGGATGCGCTGCCCGTGGAGGCGGGGCTCGTCTTCCATGTGCATGAAATGGTGTTCGGCTATGGCGGCGCCATTGTTGCGGGCTTTCTGCTGACCGCCGTTCCGAACTGGACTGGGCGGCTTCCTGTCTGCGGCGCGCCGCTGATGGCGCTGGTGGCGCTGTGGGTTGCTGGTCGTGCGGCCGTCTTGCTCCAGCCGGGCCCGGCCTGGTTGCCGGGCCTGGTCGAGAGCGCTTTCCTCGTCGCCTTCGCGGGCCTTGTCTGGCGTGAGGTGATTGCGGGAAAGAACATCCGTAATCTGAAGGTCGCGGGTGCGGTCAGCGCGTTGGCGCTGGCCAATATCGCCTTCCATTGCATGAGCGTCGCGACAGGCGGCCTGCGGCAGGTCGCGATCCGTTCAGGCCTCGCGGCGCTCCTGTTTCTGATCCTCCTGATCGGCGGGCGCATCACGCCGAGCTTCACGCGCAACTGGCTTGGCAAACAGGGCGGCGCAATGCCAGCGCCGTTCGACCGGTTTGACGGTGCGGCGCTGATCGTATCGCTCGCCTCGCTTGCGGCCTGGGCAGCATTGGACGGTGCAACGATTGTGTCTGCGCTAATGGTCGGGGCAGGGCTCATGAACTTTGCACGCCTTGTCCGCTGGCAGGGGCGGCGCACGCTTGCCGAGCCGCTCGTGACCATTTTGCATGTCGGCTATGCCTGGGCGGCGGCGGCGCTCCTGCTTCTGGGCCTGGGCGGGCTGTTACCGGCGGACGTTCCTCGCGTGGCGGGCGTTCACGCCGCCGGGGCCGGCGCAGTCGGCGTGATGACGCTGGCGGTGATGACGCGAGCGAGTCTCGGTCATACCGGACGTATACTGAAGGCCGGATCGGCGACGGTATTGATTTATTGCCTCGTCAATCTCGGCGCGCTGACGCGTGTTTCAGCGCCATTTCTCGAGGCCTCGCTTCAGCCGCCCGCCAATCATGTCGCAAGTGTGTTCTGGGTCGGGGCGTTTGCAGTCTTTGTTTTCGTTTATGGGCCGAGGCTGCTCGCGCCAAAGGCCGAGCGCGCGGCTTGATCGGTCAGACGGGGCCCCTTGACGATCATCAATCGCAGTCGGTGTGCGCATCAAAGACAGTCGCCGAAGCACGATCTATTCTCACCACAATTCGCTCCGAGCCGTTCCGCCTAAAGCGCGTCATCCCCCCGCGCCATGGCGGTTCGGTCGTGGGTGACGAGGGAAACCTCGTCGCCTCCCGTGCTTGGAAAGGAGCCTTGCGATGATTTTTCCCGGCGCAATTGCGGCGGACGCCTTCGGGCGCAGGTTTCGCTATTTGCGGCTCTCGGTGACGGAAGTCTGTAATTTCCGGTGCACCTACTGCCTCCCCGGCGGCTACCGAAAATCCGGACCGATGGATTTCCTTGGTCTGGATGAGGCCGAACGGCTGGTTCGCGCGTTCGCGCAGCTTGGCGTCGCCAAGGTGCGCCTGACCGGCGGCGAGCCGTCGGTGCGCAAGGACCTGACCCAGATCATCGCCCGCGTGTCGGCCCAGCCCGGCGTCGACAAGGTCGCGCTCACCACGAATGGCTGGAACCTCGCCCGCCATCTAGATGAGTGGACGGCGGCCGGGCTGACCAATCTCAATGTCAGCGTGGACGCTCTCGACCGGGACGCCTTTCACCGGATCACAGGCCATGACCGGCTGGGCGATGTGCTGGCGGGCATTGAGCGCGCTCTGGTCCTGCCTCTGAAGACGGTGAAAATGAACGCCGTCCTACTGCGCGACGGGCTGGCGGACGATTTTTCCTCATGGACCGAATTCGTCCGGGGACGGCCGATTGCCGTGCGCTTTATCGAGCTAATGCGTACCGGCGATAATAAGGCCTTCTTCGAGGACCAGCATGTCAGCGGCGCGGTGTTGCGCCATTGGCTGGAGAGGCATGGGTGGACCACGAAAGAGCGGGGCGGCGACGATGGCCCGGCCATCGAGTTCACGCATCCGGATCATCTCGGACGAATCGGTCTGATCGCCCCCTATGCGCCGGGCTTTTGCGAGGGCTGCAACCGGTTGCGCGTGACTGCGCGCGGCCAATTGCGGCTTTGCCTTTTTGGCCAGGGCGGGCGTCCCTTGCGGGACCTGCTGCAAGCTGATGATCAGTGTGAGGAACTTAAAGCCCGGATCGTTGGCGCATTGACCTTCAAGCCTGCGGCGCATGGCCTGCACAGCGCCAATCCCGGCGATACGAGGAGTCTCGCCCAGACTGGCGGATAGGGACGGGCTGTCAGGATTTCTTCTGGTCGAGGACGCCCTGCTGGCGCTCGGTGTAGGCCTTGCCCAGCGTATTGCGGTCCTGCGCATAGTGGTTGTCGATCAGCGGGCTTGGGCGGGCAAGTCGCTCGAGCGCGGCGACATTGCTGAAGCCGACATGCGCGCCGTCGACGCTGACTCCCTTGTCGGAAAGTTTGGAGAAAGCGCGCGACAGGTTTTCCGGGGTCATGCCGAGCAGGGCGGCGAGCACGCGCTTTTCATGCGGCAGGACAATTTCGTCCTTTTCACCCTGCCGCGCCCGCTGCGTCAGCAGGTAGTTCGCCAGCCGCTCGGTTGAATCGCGCAGCTTGTGGTTCTTGATCGAGCGGACGAGGCCGCGATAACAGCCGGCAAGCTCCTCAGACACTGCAAAACCGAACTTGGCGTCCTGCTTCATGCTGCTACGCAGCGATTCCCCCGGCACCATCAGGATCTCCGAGCGGTCGAGCGTGACGGCGCTCATCAGCGCATCAGACTCAAGCACCACGGCGGCGAGGATGAAGGTCGAAATCGGTCGCAGGATGGCGAGCGTCGTGTCTTTGGATTTCCAACCGGCGCCGAGCTCAACCGCACCGTCGAGCAGAATGTAAAGAAAGTCGACGGAATCCCCTTCCATCAACAAGGCCGTATTAGCCGGAAATCGCTGAAGGAATGCGCCGTTCATCGCCAAATTGAACGTCGAATCATCCGCGTGCTTGAAAAACGATATGTGTCTGACGCGCTCCGCGTCCGAATTTCGAATGGGCATGCGTTCTCCGGAGCCACTGGACAGCTAACCAGTCAGGCGGATCCCAACGCCGTCGACAGGTTACGAATCAGCCCTTCACTGCTACTTGGCGCTTGATAAATGTCAAGCAGAAACCAACAAGATTCGGTTTGCGTCGCCGGCGAGGTCACACCGCAGCCGAAGGTTCGTCACCCCGCCGAAGATTGATTTCAAACCGCGCGCCTCAGTGAACATCGGGCAATGGCCCGTTTCACAAATATCAAGGCGAGGCTTCGTTCCTCCTGCCACTCCTCGATTACCAACCGGAAAACCATTGCTCGAACGGGGGGAGAGGCCATGCCGATTTCAACTGCAATGCCCGCAAGAGGCGCCAACCGCGCACTTGGGCTGACAACCTTCGCGTTCACCGCGTGTTTCGCCATCTGGACGATTTTCGCCATTCTCGGCATCCAGATCCAGAAAGAGCTCGGCCTCTCCGAAACCCAGTTCGGCCTTCTGGTTGGCACGCCGATCCTCACCGGTTCTCTTTCGCGCCTCGTCCTTGGCATCTGGGCCGACCAGTATGGCGGGCGGGTCGTCAATCTCGCCGTGATGCTGCTGTCGGCGCTGGCGACTTGGCTCCTGACCTTCGCGACCACCTATCCGCAATTCCTGCTCGCGGCGCTTGGCATCGGCATTGCAGGCGGATCCTTCTCCGTCTCGATCACTTATGTCTCGAAATTTTTCCCGCCGGAAAAGCAGGGCTCAGCGCTCGGGATCGTTGGCGCCGGCAATGTCGGCGCGGCTGTCACCAAGTTCGCTGCGCCGATCGTGATGGCGTCGATCGGCTGGCAGGGCGTCGCCAATGTCTGGGCGGCGGGCCTTGTCATTGTGGCCCTCATCTTCTTCTTCCTGACATCGGATGATCCGGAACTTGCGGCGCGCCGCCAAAGCGGCGTCAAGCCGCGCAGCTTCGCTTCGCAGTTCGAGCCGCTGCGCAATATTCAGGTCTGGCGCTTCTCGCTCTATTATTTCTTCGTGTTCGGCGCCTTCGTCGCGCTCGCGCTCTGGCTGCCGCGTTATCTCATCGGCGTTTACGGCTTTGACGTGAAGACGGCCGGCATGCTGGCGGCGGCCTATTCGATCCCCGCCTCGATTTTCCGGATTTATGGCGGCCATTTGTCCGACCGGGTCGGCGCGCGCGCGGTGATGTACTGGACGTTCCTCGTCTCGGTCGCCGTCACCTTCTTCCTGTCCTATCCGCCGACCTCCTATGTGGTCGACGGCGTGCGGGGGCCGATCAGCTTCCGCCTCGCCACGGGGCCGATCACCTTCGTGGTCGCGATCTTCGTGCTCGGCTTCTTCATGAGTCTCGGCAAGGCGGCGGTCTACAAACACATACCCGTCTACTATCCGAAGGATGTCGGCGCTGTCGGCGGCCTTGTCGGCCTGATGGGCGGGCTTGGCGGATTCATCCTGCCCATTATGTTCGGTGTACTGAATGATCTGACGGGCGTCTGGACAAGCTGCTTCATGCTGCTCTTCCTGATCGTCTCCGCCTCGCTGATCTGGATGCACCTCGCCATCCGCCACATGGAGCGCCAAGCGGTCGGCGTGACCCTCGATTCCCTGCCTCAATTGCCCGAAATGCAGCCGATCCATGGCGAGCGGGAGGCCGGCGCGCTGGCGCCGAAGCTCATCAGCGACTGGCGCCCGGAAGAGCAAGAGTTCTGGGATTCGACCGGCAAGAAAATCGCCAGCCGCAATCTCTGGCTCTCGATCCCGGCGCTGTTCCTGTCCTTCGCGGTTTGGATGGTCTGGTCCGTGGTCGTCGCCAAGCTCCCGCAGATCGGCTTCGCCTACTCGACGGACCAGTTGTTCTGGCTTGCGGCGCTGCCGGGCCTGTCGGGCGCGACGCTTCGTATCTTCTATAGCTTCATGGTGCCGGTCTTTGGCGGACGCCTGTGGACGACTCTGACCACATGGTCGCTGCTTGCGCCAGCGCTCGGCATCGGCTTCGCCGTGCAGAATCCCGAAACGCCGTATTGGATCATGCTCGCCTTGGCGCTGCTCTGCGGCCTTGGCGGCGGCAATTTCGCCTCGTCCATGTCGAATATCGGCTTCTTTTACCCGAAGCGCGAGAAAGGCAACGCGCTCGCGATGAATGCCGGGCTTGGCAATCTCGGCGTCAGCGCGATGCAGTTCATCGTGCCCCTGGTCATCACGGTCGGCGTCTTCGGATTTGTCGGCGGCGCGCCGCAGGCGACGGGAGAAGGCGGCGAGCTCTACCTGCAGAACGCCGGCTTCATCTGGGTTCCGTTCATCATCGCCAGCGCCTTCGCCGCGTGGTTCGGCATGAACGACCTGACGACCGCCAAAGCGTCCTTCTCGGACCAGGCGGTGATCTTCAAGCGCACGCACAACTGGATCATGTGCTGGCTCTATACTGGCACATTCGGCTCGTTCATCGGCTTTTCGGCGGCGTTCCCGCTCCTGACCAAGACGCAGTTTCCTGAAGTGAACGTGCTGCAGATCGCTTTCCTCGGACCGCTGGTCGGTGCGCTGTCGCGTTCCTTCACGGGGTGGATTTCCGACCGGTTCGGCGGCGCGCGGGTGACGCTGGCGGTGTTCCTGCTGATGATGGCGGGCACGGCGGGCGTTCTTTACTTCCTCGCCATCAAGGATGCGCCGGGGGCGTTCATCGGCTTCTTCGCGTCGTTCATCGTCCTGTTCTTTGCGACGGGCGTCGGCAACGCCTCCACCTTCCAGATGATCCCGGCGATCATGCGCAAGGAGATCGACCGGCTCGAGCCGCACATGAACGGCCCGGAGCGGCTCCGCCAGGCCGAAAAGGAAAGCGCGGCGATCACCGGCTTCACGAGCGCGATCGCCGCCTACGGAGCATTCTTCATACCGAAGAGCTTCGGCATGTCGCTGGCCGCCTCTGGCAGCGCCGCGCCCGCCCTCTATAGTTTTCTCGCCTTCTACGTCTCCTGCCTCCTCATCACCTGGTTCGTCTATGCGCGTCCGGGCGGTCTCCTCTTCGATATCGAGAACGCCCGGCGCGCCGGACCTGCGACCGCCTCCGCCTGAGAAAGGACCATCCCCATGAGCCACACACTCGACAGACTGACTTTCTTCCGGCGGCAGACCGAGACGTTTTCTGGCGGCCATGGCGTGCTCAATGACGAGGACAGAACCTGGGAGGAGGCCTACCGGAACCGCTGGCGCCATGACAAAATCGTGCGCTCTACCCATGGCGTGAACTGCACCGGCTCCTGCAGCTGGAAGATCTACGTCAAGGGCGGGATCGTCACATGGGAAACTCAGCAGACAGACTATCCGCGTACGCGCGACGACCTGCCGAACCACGAGCCGCGCGGCTGCTCGCGCGGGGCGAGCTATAGCTGGTATCTTTACTCGGCCAACCGGGTTAAATATCCGCTGATCCGCGCGCGCCTGCTGAAGGCGTGGCGCGACGCGCGCAAGACGATGACGCCGGTCGCGGCGTGGAAGTCGATTCAGGACAATCCGGCCAAGCGGGCCGAATACGTAACCCGACGCGGCATGGGCGGTTTTGTTCGCGCGCAATGGGACGAGGTGAACGAAATCATTGCGGCGGCCAACGCCCACACCGTCAAGCAATGGGGCCCCGACCGCGTGTTCGGCTTCTCGCCCATTCCCGCCATGTCGATGGTGTCCTACGCGGCGGGTGCGCGTTACCTCCAGCTGATTGGCGGCGTCACGGGCTCTTTCTATGACTGGTATTGCGACCTGCCGCCCGCAAGTCCGCAGACCTGGGGCGAACAGACTGACGTCGCCGAAAGCGCCGACTGGTACAATTCGAATTTCCTGATCCTGTGGGGCTCGAATGTGCCCCAGACGCGCACGCCGGATGCGCATTTCTACACCGAGGCGCGCTACAAGGGCGTCAAGTCGGTCGTGATCTGTCCGGATTATTCGGAAGCCTCGAAATTCTCCGATCTCTGGCTCGCGGCCAAGCAGGGCACGGACGCGGCGCTCGGCATGGCCTTTGGACATGTGATCCTGACTGAATACCACCGCGACCGCGAAGTGCCGTACTTCCGCGACTATGTGCGTCAGTACACGGATCTGCCGCTGCTCGTACGCCTTGTGCCACAGGAAGACGGCTTTGTACCCGAGCGCCTGTTGCGCGCGTCGGACTTCGACCAATCCCTTGGAGAGAACGCCAATCCCGACTGGAAGACCGTCGCCATCGACGAAACAACGGGCAAGGTTGTCGTGCCGAATGGTTCGATCGGCTTCCGCTGGGGCGACAAAGGCAAGTGGAATCTTGAGGAGAGGGAAAGCGGCGGGGCCGACACGAAGCTCCGGCTCGGCCTCAGGGGCGCCGAGGACGACGTGGCGAAAGTGCGCTTCCCTTATTTCGCCAACACCGCCTCGAACGGCTTTGCGTCAACCGATCATCCGAGCGTCCTCATCCGGAACATTCCAGTCAAAAAGATGAAACTCGCCGACGGAACAGAGACGCTGGTCGCCTGTGTCTACGACCTGCTGATGGCCAATTACGGCGTCGATCAGGGCTATGGCGGCGAACATCTCGCCAAATCCTATGACGACATGCAGCCTTACACGCCGGCCTGGGCCGAGGCGATCACCACCGTGCCGCGCGCAAACATCATCGCGACCGCAAGGGGCTTTGCGACGAACGCCGAAAAGACCCGTGGCAAGTCCATGGTGATCATCGGCGCGGGGATGAACCACTGGTATCATATGGACATGAACTACCGCGCGGTGATGAACATGCTCATCCTGTGCGGCTGTATCGGACAGTCCGGCGGCGGCTGGTCACACTATGTCGGTCAGGAAAAGCTTCGTCCGCAATCGGGCTGGGCGCCGCTCGCCTTTGCAACGGACTGGGTGCGCCCGCCGCGCCAGCAGAACTCAACTTCGTTCTTCTACGCGCACACGGACCAGTGGCGCTACGAGACAGTTCCGGTCGGCGAAATTCTCTCACCTACGGCAGAAGCGGGCGACTGGGCCGGCAGCTTCATCGACTACAACGCCAAGGCGGAGCGCATGGGCTGGCTGCCTTCCGCGCCAGCGCTGAAAACCAATCCGCTGGAAGTGGCGGCCATGGCCAAGGCGGCAGGGCAGGAACCGAAAGTTTATGTCGCGGCGGCGCTGAAATCCGGCGAGCTGCAAATGTCCTGCATGGACCCGGATGACCCGCATAACTGGCCGCGCAACATGTTTGTCTGGCGCTCCAATCTGCTCGGCTCGTCCGGCAAGGGTCATGAGTATTTTCTCAAACACCTTCTTGGTACGGAGCATGGCGTACAAGGCAAGGATCTCGGCGAAATAGGCCATGACAAGCCGCGCGCGGTGGTCTGGCATGAAGAAGCGCCGCGCGGAAAGCTCGACCTGCTCGTGTGCATCGATTTCCGGATGTCCACGACGGCTGTCTATTCCGACATCGTGCTGCCGACGGCCACCTGGTATGAGAAAAACGATCTCAACACCTCAGACATGCACCCCTTCATCCACCCGCTGGGGGCGGCGGTCGACCCGGCATGGGAAAGCCGCACCGACTGGGACATCTTCAAGGGCCTTGCGAAGACCTTTTCGGAGGTGGCGCCCGAAGTGCTCGGCGTCGAGACGGATGTGGTGCTGGTCCCCATCCAGCACGACAGCCCCGGCGAGATGGCGCAAACCCATGGTGTGAAGGACTGGTACAAGGGCGAATGCGAACCAATCCCCGGCAAAACCATGCCGACGGTCGTCGCGGTCGAGCGCGATTACAGCCAGATCTACGCCAAGTTCACCTCGCTGGGTCCGCTCATGGACAAGCTCGGCAATGGCGGCAAGGGCATCGGCTGGAACACAACGCACGAAGTCGACAAGCTCGGCTCGCTGAACGGCAGGGTGCTTGATGAGACGGTCGCTAAAGGGCGGCCGAAGGTCGAGACCGACATCGATGCCTGCGAGACCATCCTCATGCTCGCGCCGGAAACCAATGGCGAAGTTGCGGTGAAGGCGTGGGAAGCCCTCGAAGTCCAGACCGGACGCGAGCACACCCATCTCGCCCGTCCGAAGGAAGACGAGAAAATCCGATTCCGCGACATCGTCGCCCAGCCGCGCAAGATCATCACCTCGCCCATCTGGTCAGGCATCGAAAGCGAGCATGTCAGCTACAATGCCGGCTACACCAACGTCCACGAACTGATCCCCTGGCGGACGCTGACCGGACGGCAGCAGCTCTACCAGGACCATGACTGGATGCGCGCGTTTGGCGAGACACTGGTTGTCTACAAACCGCCGATCGATCTCAAGACATTGCACGTGAAGGGCGACAAGCCGAACGGCAATCCGGAGATCACGCTCAACTTCATCACGCCGCACCAGAAATGGGGCATCCACTCGACCTATACTGACAACCTCCTGATGCTGACGCTCAATCGCGGCGGGCCGGTGGTGTGGGTGTCAGAAACCGACGCCAAGCGGGCGAAGATCATCGACAATGACTGGGTCGAAGTCTTCAACGCCAATGGCGCGCTGACGGCCCGGGCGGTCGTCTCCCAGCGCATCCGCGAGGGGACGATGTTCATGTATCACGCCCAGGAGAAGATCGTGAACACGCCGGGGTCCGAGATCACCGGCAAGCGAGGCGGCATCCACAACTCCGTCACCCGCGCCATCCTGAAACCCACCCACATGATCGGCGGCTACGCGCAGCTCGCCTACGGTTTCAACTATTACGGCACGGTCGGGTCGAACCGCGACGAGTTCATTGTCCTCAGGAAGATGAACAAGGTCGACTGGCTCGACACCCCCGCCGCTCAACAGGAGAGCGCACAATGAAAATCCGTGCACAGATCGGCATGGTCCTGAATCTCGACAAATGCATCGGGTGTCACACCTGTTCGGTGACTTGCAAGAATGTCTGGACCAGCCGCGACGGCGTTGAATACGCCTGGTTCAACAATGTCGAGACCAAGCCCGGCATCGGCTATCCCAAGGACTGGGAAAACCAGAAGCGCTGGAATGGCGGCTGGCGGCGCAAGGCCAATGGCCGGCTCGAGCCGAAGATGGGCGCCAAGTGGCGCATCCTCGCGAAGATCTTCGCCAATCCCGACCTGCCCGAAATCGACGACTACTATGAGCCGTTCGACTTCGACTACGCCCACCTCCAGACCGCGCCGGAAATGAAGGCGTTTCCGACCGCCCGCCCGCGTTCCAAGATCACCGGCGAGCGGATGGAGAAGATCGAATGGGGTCCGAACTGGGAGGAAATCCTCGGCGGCGAATTCGAGCACCGCAGCGCCGACTATAATTTCGAAGGCGTCGAGAAGGCGATCTATGGCGCTTTCGAAGAAACCTTCATAATGTATCTGCCGCGCCTGTGCGAGCACTGCCTCAACCCGACCTGCGTGGCGGCCTGTCCGTCGGGCGCCATCTACAAGCGCGAGGAAGACGGCATCGTTTTGATCGACCAGGACAAGTGCCGCGGCTGGCGGATGTGCGTGTCGGCCTGTCCCTACAAGAAGGTCTATTACAACTGGGAGAGCGGCAAGTCTGAGAAGTGTACTTTCTGCTATCCGCGCATGGAGGTCGGCCAGCCGACCGTGTGTTCGGAAACCTGCGTCGGGCGCATCCGCTATCTCGGCGTGCTGCTCTATGACGCCGACCGGATCGAGGCGGCTGCGAGCACTCCGGACGAGCACGATCTTTATCAGGCGCAGCTCGACGTCTTCCTTGACCCGAACGACCCCAAGGTGATTGCGCAGGCGCGCGCCGACGGCGTTCCCGAGGCCTGGCTTCACGCCGCGCAGCACAGCCCGGTCTACAAGATGGCGATGGAGTGGAAGGTCGCCTTTCCGCTGCACCCGGAATACCGCACGCTGCCGATGGTCTGGTATGTGCCGCCACTGTCACCAATCCAGTCGGCACTTGCTGCGGGCGCGCTCGAGACCGATGCGGAAATGCCGGATGTCTCCTCCATGCGCATCCCGGTGCGATACCTCGCCAATCTGCTGACGGCCGGCAAGGAGGCGCCCATCGTCGCCGCGCTCGAGCGGATGATGGCGATGCGCAAATACATGCGAGCCAAGTCTGTCGAGGGCGTCATCGATCATCCAACGGCGGAACGTGTCGGCCTGACCGCGCGCCAGATCGACGAGATGTACCGCTACATGGCGATCGCCAATTACGAGGACCGTTTCGTCATTCCGACGACACACCGCGAGACCAGCGAAGATGCTTTTGACCTTCGTGGCGGCTGCGGCTTCACCTTCGGCAATGACTGTTCGGGCGGGCGCACGGAACTCGGCCTGTTCGGCAAGGACAAGCGGCCGCGCGCCAAGACAAAGACACCATTGGAGGCCTGACCCATGGCGATGACCTATCGCGCCCTTTCGCGCCTGCTCTCCTATCCTGAAGCGCCCTTGCAGAGTGAAGCCCATCTCTGTGTCGACGTGATCCACCGTGAGGGCCTTGTGCCGGAGCGAATTGCAGCCGCGCTTGGCAAGCTCGCAGACCATATCGCCGCCAGCGATCTTTATGCCGTGCAGGCGAGCTATGTCGATCTTTTCGACCGCACACGGAGCGTATCGCTTCACTTGTACGAACATGTCCATGGCGAAAGCCGTGAACGCGGGCCGGCCATGGTGGGACTGGTTGAGCTCTACCGGACGCAGGGCCTCGAGATGGAGGTGAGCGACCTGCCGGATTACTTACCGGTATTCCTTGAATTCCTGTCGATTCTGCCGGACGCGGAGGCTGCGTCGCTGATTGGCGAGGCTGCGCATGTGCTCGAAGCGATTTCGGATCGATTGAAAAAGCGCGGAAGCCTCTACCGCGCCGTCTTCGGCGCGCTCCTCGCCATTTCCGACCGCCCGGCAGACCGCGCGGCGGTCGAAGGGCTTCTCGCAATGAAGGATGACGATCCCGATGATCTCGAAGCGCTCGACGCGGCCTGGGAGGAGGAGGCGGTAACCTTCGGCCCGGGCGCACCCAGCGATGGCTGCCCGAAGGTCACGTCACAGCTCGCGCGGATGGGAGGCTGAATCATGTACCGATCACTTGGAAACTTTCTGGCCGCCGGCATTCTCATTGCCGCATCGTCGGCGACGGCCCAGACGTCGCCAGCATTGGCAAGCGATACGCAATCTGTCGGGCCAATCGCGAAGGCGCTGGGTCTGCCGGGCCATATCATTCTCGAGACGCGTCTGCGTAATGAATATGCCGATCAGGAGGGCCTTGAAGACGCCAATGCGCTGACCTTCGCCGCGCGGTTCGGTTATGAGGTCGAGCCGGTCTCACGGCTGACTTTCCTTGTCGAAGGCGAATGGATCGAGCAGCTGACGGACAATTTCACCGATACGGTGCGTATCGTGCCCGGGCGACCTGTTATCGCGGACCCGGAGGATATTCAGCTTAACCGGTTTCAGGTGCGGTACGCCTTCGATGAGAAGAGCTCTGTCACGCTAGGCCGCCAGCGGATTGTCTACGATGATGCTCGGTTCATCGGCAATGTCGGCTTTCGGCAGAATGAGCAGACTTATGATGCGGCGTCGGTCGACTGGGCGGCTTCGGACCATGTTCGCGTTCGCTACGCCTATATCGACCGCGTCAATCGGATCTTCGGCGGCGAAAGCGCGATGGGGGAATTCCAGAGCGATTCCCATGTCAGCCAGGTCGATTTGACGAATGCCGATCTCGGCGCGCTCTCCCTATTCGTGAATGCGCTTGACTTCAGCAACAGCCCCATAAACTCCCAGCTCACCTATGGCTTCCGTTGGAACCGCACCTTTAAAGCCAATGACTGGCGCATGAGGGTCGATTTCGACGCGGCGCGTCAGCAAGATTACCGCGCCAATACCGCGGATTTCGACGTCTATTATGGCAAGGCGAAAGCAAGCATAGGCCGAGGGGCTGTTGATGTCGCGGTCGCCGGCGAATGGCTCCAGGGCGACGACGGTTTCGCCTTCCAGACCCCGCTCGCCACGCTCCATGCTTTTCAGGGGTTCGCGGATGTCTTCCTGCGCACTCCTGCGGAGGGCCTGCGCGATTTCAATCTCGGCCTGACGTGGAAGGCGTCCAATCCGCCTGTCGGAAAATCGTTCAGCCTGCTGACGCGCGGCCATATCTTCACCGATGATTCCGGCTCGGTCCTCTTCGGACGCGAGTTCGACGCCTTGGCGCGGCTTGGTCTCAACGACTGGCTCACGCTGGAATTTCGCAGCGCGTGGTTTGACGGACGCGACCCGCGTTTTCCCGACAAGACCCGCATCTGGCTTGCGGTCGAGACGAAATTCTGACCGACGAATCGAAAGGAAGACTCCCATGCATGATGAAGTCTCAACGCTGGCGACCGCTGGTTGGTTCGATCAGGCCCTGTTCGGCTACTATCCCTATATCGCGCTGGCGGTGCTTGCCATCGGGTCGGTCCTGCGGTTCGACCGTGAGCCCTACACTTGGAGGTCCGGTTCGTCTCAACTGTTGCGACGCAAGCAACTCGTGCTCGGGTCGGTGCTCTTCCATGTCGGGGTCTTGATCATTTTCGGCGGGCACTTCGTCGGTCTGCTGACGCCGATCGAAGTCTTTGACGCCGTCGGCATCAGCCATGGCGCCAAGCAGGTGCTCGCCATCGTCGCAGGCGGCATCGCCGGTGTGCTCGCAATCCTGGGCGCGCTGATCCTGCTGCATCGTCGCCTGTTCGATCCGCGTATTCGCGCCAATTCGAGTTTTGGCGATACGGCGATTCTTGCCCTCCTGACGGCGCAGCTTGCGCTTGGCCTGTCCACGATCCCGCTGTCGTCTCAACATCTCGATGGATCGGAAATGGTCAAGTTTATGTCGTGGGCGCAGAGCATCTTCACCTTCCGGCCCGGCGCCGCAAATTATGTGACCGACGTCCACTGGATCTTCAAGGCGCACCTGATCCTTGGGCTGACCATATTCCTGGTCTTCCCGTTCACCCGGCTGGTCCATATGCTTTCAGCGCCGGTCTGGTATCTGAACCGCCGCGGCTGGCAACTGGTTCGTACACGCCGCGATATCGGCGCAGACAAGGCAAGGACTGCCGCGACAGCCGCCCGGAGGGCGTCATGACGTCAGCGCGCGCCGTGTTCTACGGGGTTGAGATCCCCGAAAGCCTTTTGGCGACCGAACTGCAAAACCATCAGGCGCCGTCGCTCACGCAAGCCCGCGCGCTGGCGGGCCGGGCGCTCGCGGCCAAGGCCTTGCTTCTGGCCCGGGGACGCGAGCTCGGTCTTGCGGCTGAGCCGGAACGAAATGGCGACGGGCAGGAGGAAACACGAGAGGAAGCCCTGATCCGGGTCGTGCTGAGCGAGGAAGTCGAGGCCGAGCCGCCCTCGGATGAAGCAATCCGCGCGGTCTATGACGGGAACCCGGACGGTTTCCGATCGCCGCCGCTTCTCGAAGCCTCGCATATCCTGATCGCGCCGTCTGAGCCTAGGGGCGAAGCATGGGAGAAGGCTCGCCTGGAGGCGCTGGCGCTGATCGTTGACCTGACGGACAGGCCGTCTGAATTTTTCCGCCTTGCGATGAACCAGTCGGCCTGTCCGTCGGCGTCGGAAGGCGGCAGCCTTGGTCAGTTGAGTCCCGGGGATGTCCTGCCGGTCATCTGGAACGCGCTCGTCAACATGGATGTAGGCGCGATTAGCGGCGAGCCCATCGCCAGCGAACATGGCTGGCATGTCCTTCGACTGGACCATCGCTCGGACGGCGAGCGACTGCCCTTCGACTATGTCCGCCCGCATATCGCCATGCAGCTGGAAGCGCGCGCCTGGGCCAGGGCGGCGGCGGCGTTCGTCGACCGGCTGCTCGGCGAGTCAGCGGCGCATCCGGGGCTCTGTCTTACCGAAGCCGGCGGACTCGATACCGGAGAAGGCGCAATTGCGCGCGCCGACGGTTTGCTGGGCGAGGCGCTTGGCGATGCCCGTCTTGCCTATGAGGCGCTTGGTGAGGCGGCGCGAAAGCGGCTCGATCACGCGGCGACCGAACATGGCGAGGACGCGGCTGATCTTCTCGCCCGTTCGATCCGGACTTTTCTGTCGATAGCAGATGATGAGGCGTGGACCCAACTCATCTCTCGCCTGCGCGATAGCGAGGCGCCGCTCGCTGACAGCCTTGCGCTGATCGTGTCCCACCAGCTTCCGCCGATCCACAAGACTCACACACTGATCACCATGAGAAACGGACAGCGCGCGACTGGTTAAGGGAAAGGAGCTGGCTCATGCCCAAGGCAATCGAGTTCACGCCGATCGAGCCTATACCGCTCGACCTGCTTCGCGAACCGCTAATCTGGTTCTTCGCAGAACATTACCGGCATCGCGATGTCTGCACGCGGCTGACGGAGCTCGCCCGGTCGGTCATCTTCGACGAGGCGGCTCTTCGGGAAATCTACCGCTTCCTCGACCGCGACCTTCCCCTGCATGTGATCGACGAGGAGGATGATCTGTTTCCGCTGCTGCGCCGGCGCTGCGAACCCGATGACCAGATCGAACTGGTTCTCGGCATGCTGTCGGCGGAGCATGCCGCGGACATGAGCGAGGGCGCCGCCGTCAAGTCTCTGGTCGGCGCGGCGCTTGCCGAGCAGCGGGGCCTTGCCTGCTATGCCGAGGCCGGGGCGGCCATCGACGCGTTCTGCCAGAAACAGAAGCGGCATATCGCTGTGGAAAACGCCGTAGTCCTCCCCATCGCGCGACATCGCCTCGGCGAGGACGATCTCATCAGCCTTGGCCAGAGGCTGGCGGCCCGTCGTGGCCTCGCAAATCCGTTTCAGGCCGCCTCATGATCCGGACGCTGCTCGACAACAACATGAACTGGGCCAGCGCCCGTGTGCGCGCCGACCCGGACTTTTTTCGCCGCCTCGCAGCCCAGCAAGCGCCCGAATATCTCTGGATCGGGTGCAGCGACAGCCGCGTGCCCGCCAATGAGATCGTCGGCCTTGATCCCGGCGAGCTGTTCGTACACCGCAACATCGCCAATCTGGCGCCGCCGCGCGACATGAATTTCCTCGCCGTGCTGCAGTTCTCCATCGAAGTGCTGAAGGTGCGCCACATTATTGTGTGCGGCCACTATGGATGCGGCGGCGTACGCGCCGCGCTCGACACCGAGCGGCGCGGCCTGATCGACCACTGGCTGCAGCCTGTCACCGATCTTGCGCACCGACATCAGGGACATCTCGACGCAATTGCGGATTTCGATACGCGCGTGAACGTCGCCTGCGAGCACAATGTCCGCGCACAGGTCGAATATCTCGGCCACAATCCCTTCGTGACCGATGCATGGCGGCGTGGCCAAAGGCTCGAAATCCATGGCTGGATCTATTCGATCCGTGATGGCCTCCTGCGCGATCTCGGACTGACTATCGAGCGGTCGAAAGATGCCGACCGTCTCGCTGCAAGGGCTTGGTTTCCCGATGGATAAGGTGGGGGTGGTCATTCTCGCCGGCGGCCTCGGAACGCGCATGGGCGGCGGCAAGCCGGAACGGCTGTTCAGGGGGCGCAGGCTGATTGATCCCGTCCTTGATCGCGCGTCAGCATGGCGCTTGCCAACGGTACTCTGTGTACGGAAGCAAGCTCAGCTGACGGAGGATACGCTTGGTCAGCTTCTCGACAGGCCCGACATCGAAGGCCCACTTGCGGGTTTGTTGGCCGCGCTGGACTGGGCGACGGGCGTCGGGCTTGAGCACATTCTCACCCTGCCTTGCGACACGCCTTTCCTGCCTGAGGATGTCCTTGCAAGGCTATTAAGCGCGTCGCGCACCGCAGGAGCGCCGGCTGTGGCTGCATCGAACGCCCGTCGCCACCCGACATGCGCTGTCTGGCCGCGCGACAGTCGTTCGGGCGTTGAGGCCTACGCCGCAACAGGCCGACGCAGCCTCTCCGGCGCCCTCGACAACTGCGCGGCGGTCGACGTTTTCTGGCCCCTGAGCACCCTGGATCCATTCGTGAACATCAATACGCCCGGTGATATTGATCTGCTCGAAATAAGTTCCGCGCTCTAGGCCCTGTTTACAAACTCATTGACGCCTGAATCGACGCTTGATTCAAGGATGCCTCTTGAGGGAGGCGGAATTGAGTCGCGGCGATCTGAGCGAAGCGGAATGGCGGCTTTTGAAGGATCTTCTGCCCGCTGAGCGCGGTCGAAAGAGCCGCCCCGCGCAGGACAACCGGAAGATCGTGAACGGGATTTTGTGGCGCATCCGCACTGGCGCGCCCTGGCGCGACGTGCCGGAGAAATACGGCAAGTGGATGACCGTCTATCAGCGCTTCCGACGATGGAGCGAAGCAGGCGTCTGGGAGGCTGTCGCCTCGACGCTCGCCGGCGCGATGGCCGACAACAAGCATCACAGCATCGACTCAACGACCGTTCGGGGTATTGTTGCCACCAGGAATATGACGACCTGTCATACATGATCAGGTCGGAGTGCCGCAGCTTGCCGGTCGTTCCAAACTCAAGCGTGCGGCCGTCGATGCGGCGATCGAGAACGACCGCGGCATTGCAGAGGGGGCAGAAGGTGATCGCCACCGGGCGACCGCCGACGACATCGTTCACGATTTCATGGTACATCATGATGCGCAGCGGATAGGCGCGCGCATCCCCGTTCTCTACAAAACTGATGACGGGGTCCCGCAACGAAAGCGGAACATCGCCGGCGTGACGCCTGCGCGAATATTGCCCGCGGCGGACAAGCGCGCCGCCTTCCTCGAGTTCGACGTCGGCAACAGAAACAAATCTCGGATCATCGATCGACGGGATTGAGTCGCGCTGCAGGTTCGAGTCTATTTCCCGGACTTCGACTTCAATTCGTGTGAAATCCGTATGCGGCCATTCTTTTTTCCACGCGTCCGGCGCCGAGCCCGCCTGGGCGGTCCCGAGAAACAGCATTGCCGCAATCAGAGAGCCGATCGGGAACTGCATTTTTCGCTGTCCTTGCTTCAAAGAGGGAATGCGTCAATCCTGCCCTCGCGCCGCCGCGGCGCCCAATCACAAGAAGGCGCCTGGAAGGATTTCATTGCCCCCAATCGCTGCGCAGGCGCGCCCAGGAGGTTCATGGCGCGTCCATCCTGTATGCGAAAGCGGGCCCGTCGCGCAGCTCACCCAATGCCGATCATTCTTCCGAATTCAGCATAGGTCCGTGTGCGCCGGAATTCGCGCTCTTCTTCGGTCGGCGGGTGCGCGTCGTAATCAAAAGACACGCCAGTTCCCTCGATGATCCTGTTCATGTAATTGAACAGCGCCGCCACTTGAATCGCATCGAAGAGCGCGCGTTCGGACCAGCCCGCATCATAGACTGCTTTTGCATCAGCTTCTGTCAGGTGCGGCGGCAGGTTCTTCAGCTTCGCCGCATAGCGAAGAAGCGGTTTCAGTTTCGGATCTATCGGCGCCGTTTCGAGATTGGCGACCATTGCTTCGACGATCGCCGCGTCAAAGCCGAAGATGTCAGCGTAAAGCTTGTGCGCCCCGTAGCAGAAGCCGCAGGCGTTGAGGCCGGAGACATAGGCCGCGATCAGCTCGCGTTCGCCGACGCTGAGCGGGCTCTCGCCGCGCAGCAAAAGGTCATGATAATCGAGCAGGGGCTTCACATGTTCCGGAAAGCGCCGATAGACGTCAGCAAGATGCGGCGTCTCCGGCAATGACGGAAAGAGACTCATAATCGCTCCAGTTCGCGGGAAATCGACGTGTCAGCGCTTTGCCGCGCGCGTCTGCATCAACACCAATACAGCGACGATGAAGGAGCCGGCGGCCATGAAGAAGAGCACAGGCGTCGGCGCAGCGCCCGGCGCCATGGCGACGCTGACGCCAAGCCAGGGCGACAGGTGGAAGCCAATAGCGCCGCCGATGATCGCAACCGCACCGAGAGCGCCGTAGAGCCGTGTCCGCGGCAGAACCAGCATCGCCGCTGCGACAAGTTCCGCAACGCCCGTCGCCATGCGCACAAGCGGTTCGAAGAGTGCAATCCCGGAT
Organism: Alphaproteobacteria bacterium; assembly: GCA_024236075.1. GTDB lineage: Bacteria > Pseudomonadota > Alphaproteobacteria > JACAEB01 > JACAEB01 > JACAEB01. Next base: position 223,432 of record JACKLE010000003.1, read on the forward strand.
CGCTCAGCGATGGTTGCGAAAATCACGTTCTCGGCGCCGAATTTCTGCAAGCCTATCATGATTAGAAACGCCGCGAGGATGAACGCTGGCGCATGCGCGAAAATTTTTGACATGATCTCTCCTGTTGTTGTCTAGTTCGACGTCCGCCGCCGCGTGGGCTGGCGAAATTGTTGAAAAGCAGCAGGCCTGAAAGGTATCCGCGCATGATCCGAAGTCGAGTCCTGATCGCGGCGTCGATCCTCGCGGCGCAGATCGCGTCGGCGACCGCAGCTTGCCCCGGAAAATTCGCGGTTGAAGTGCTCGGCTCCGGCGGGCCGCTCGCGGACGATGCGCGGGCGAGTTCCAGCTATCTTGTCTGGATCGAAGGAAAGTCGCGGCTCCTGGTCGATGCTGGCGGCGGGTCCTTCGTGCGCTTTGGCGAGGCTGGCGCCGACATGACGACGCTTGATGCGGTCCTCATCAGCCATTTTCACGCTGACCATGTCAGCGATCTTGCAGCGCTTCTGAAGAGCGCCTCGTTCGACAAGAAGGAGGAGGCGCTGATGATCGCCGGGCCGTCCGGCGGCGCAGCCTTTCCGGGCCTCAACGCGTTCCTCGCCGCTCACTATGATCCCTTGAACGGCGCCTACCGATATTTGTCGAAGCTCCTGTCCGGCGAGGTCGGAGCGTTCCGCATCGCCGGGTTTGAAGTCGATGCGACAGGCGAAGGCGCGACGGTCATTCTCGACAAGGCGGACTTCAAAGTCGAGGCGGTGCCGGTGAACCATGGCGACGTTCCGGCGCTCGCCTATATCGTCTCGACCGATGATGGCGCGGCGGTTTTCGCCGGCGATCAGAGTCTGCTCAGCGAAACGTTCGATCGCGTCCTCGCCGGGCGCCAGCCTGACGTCCTGATCGCACATCACGCGATTTCCGGCGCACGCGGACAGCCGCGCGGTTTGCATCGCGATCCTGGTTCGATCGGCGAAATGGCGGCGTCGGCCGGCGCAAAGCGTCTCATTCTTTCGCACAACATGAAGCGCGCGCTCGATGATTGGCGCGCTGGTCGCAAGGCGATCCGCAAATCCTACAAAGGGAAGATCGACCTTGCTGAAGACGGAATGTGCCTTGTGATCGCGCGCTGATTGCGGCCGTCGCCGTCGATTGGCGCGACAGCAATGCGACCAGCCCTTCTGTCTTAGATTCCTCACTTGCGGCGGCCCAGCAGCGCGTCAATCGACAAGGCGCCGGGACCGCGCTGCAGGACGACCATCAAAGGCGCGGCCCATTGCAGATGCATCGCCCAGTTTCCGTTCGGATTGAGAAGCTCCTCGGGAAAAACATAAAACTGAATGACAGCCGTCATAACAAGAAGGCCGAGCGCGCCGACCCGCGTCAGCAATCCCAGCACAAGCAGGGGCGGCAACAGATTTTCGCCAAGGGCGGCCATTTGCGCCGCGATCGGTGCGATCGCTTCGGGGAATCCGAACTCCTCCTGAAAGAGGTAGACTTTAGAGGCTTTGAGCGAAAACAGTTCATACTTGATCCCGAAGAGATCGGCGCCTTCCAGTTTTGACTGCCCCGACCGCCAAAATGGAACCGCCGCCGCAACCCGGCAGGCGAGAGCGACGAGGGTATAGGGGACTTTCGAACACAACGCCGAAAACCGGCCATAAAGATCGACATGCATCACGCTCTCCGTTCCTGATCAAGTTCCGCTGCAATGATCACGTTGTAAGACATTATACATTGCAGAATTTCGGCGGGGGAGGCGGCCGTATTCTCGTTCAGAGCCGCTTCAATCGCCTCGCCGAGCGTGTCGCCAGCGTCGAGACGGTCGAGCGCACGCCAGACTTCTGCCGACAATGGTGTGACGACGACTTCAGCCTCCGGTCGCGCAATGAGAACGCGCTCGCCGATTGACGATAATTGAAGCTTTCCCTCTCGCCTTTCACGGTTGTGAAGCCAGATGGCGTAAACCGGGTGCCTCGACGTGAGCAGCGACATCGAGGGGTGAAGCGTCAGGCGCGCCCTGTTCGGATCCTCGCCGATGCGATCGAACAATTCATCCGGGCGCAGCGGGGTTGCTTCTGCAGCGTGATAGGCGCGAAGCCAGGCGATCTCAAGGCGCGCGACATCCGCAAGATAGGGCAGCGATGCGGCAGGCTCGAACGATCCGAGAAACTCCGGCACGTGATCGCCATATCGGGCGACAAGGCGCGATTTCGGCGGATGCGCATGAAAATACTCATGCGCCAAATATCGGAAAAAGCCGTCGCCGACGAGCAGGGCGATAACCGGAAATGAATCCTCAAGCGCGTGCAGATACGCGGCGCGCACATTGTTTCGATAAACAGCGACGCCGGCGGCGATCTTTGCGTCGCTTCCGTTGACCGGAGCGAGCGGGCCTATGTCGGCGACGGAAGCGAGCGCCCGCGAAAAGCCGCCATAGACCCGCATGACGCCGTCGCTCTCGGATTGGTGCATGACATCGCCCTTCATGCAGCCGCCTCCAAGAGGCGATGTGACGCCTTGGCAGACTCCTCGGCCAGTTCCTTCAGGGCAGGCGTATTCGTGTCCCACTCAATCAGGGTCGGACGCGGTCCGGCCCGCCGGACGAAGCGTTCAAACAGCGACCAGACCTCGTCGCAAACATGAGCGCCGTGATTATCGACGCGCAGCGCCACATTTGCGTGGGTGTCGATCGCATGCCCCGCCAGGTGAACCTGTCCGACGGCGGCCGCGTCGATGTCGTCGATATACGCTTCGTGACTGAATCCGAGGTTCGAAGCGCTGACGAAGACGTTGTTGATGTCTAGCAAGAGGCCGCAACCCGTGCGACGCGCGAGCTCATTGAGAAAGATCGGCTCGGCGATGTGGTTGCATGACCACTCAAGGTAGGAAGAGGGATTCTCGATCAGGATACGGCGTCTCAAGCGCGTCTGAATCTGGTCCACATGTTCGGCGGTGCGACCAAGCGTTTCTTCCGTCAACGGAGGAGGAAGCAGATCATTCAGGAATACGCCGCCGTCCGCACTCCATGCGAGATGCTCGGAGACAATCGCCGGCTCGAACCGGTCGACAAGCGCCGCAAGGCGATCGAGATGATCTGCATCGAGCGGATCGCGTCCCCCGACCGAAAGGCAAACCCCGTGCATGGTGATAGGAAACCGTTCACGAATCGCAGATAACCAGCGCAAAGGCGGACCGCCGCCATTCATGTAGTTTTCGGCGTGGACTTCAAAAAAGCCCAACCCGTAGGTTCGCTCCAAGGCATCGCGGTAGTGAGCGACCTTGAGGCCGACGCCGACGGCCCCGGAAGGGAGTTCGCGGTCCGCGCTCATCGCGCCAGCCGATGAAATTGTGCGCGAAAAGCAGCGTCTTTCGCGGGCGGCATCATCGACGCGCCGTTAATGCGCCATGTGCGCTGACCAGAAATGGCACGACGTAAGTAAGCGCGGCCTTCCACAAGATGAGCCGCCCGCCGGAGAAAAGCGCATCTCCCTGATTGATGAGATTGAGCGCCGTGCCGACGAAGACGGCGACGATCAGTGCGCGCATGCAGATTCTTCGAGCGGTCTGTGACAAATCCCATCCCCAGCTGTGCGTGCAGGACTGGCGCGCGAGCCGAGAAAGTGAGCAACGGACCACAAAAAGGCAATCCGCAGGACGCAGTCGCGGATACCTTTTGGCTGGCGGCAGTCGCGCCTGCTCTATTCTTCGTCCTCATCGGCATGTCCGCCCCTGTTGGGTTGGTGGGGCGCCCGGGGCGTCGAGCAATAAGGACCGACCCCGGCTCTGGGGGAGAGAATGCCGGGGTCGGTGGCGTCCGACGGAGGGCTATCCGCCTACGCCAAATCGCGGTCGAGCGGCTCGAGGCTTCCTTCGCGACCGCCTTCGAGTTCGATCGATTCGCAGGTGCCGGCCGGCACATAGGTCCAAGCATTGCCTTGATAGTCGACCGTTGATGTGCCTTCACACGACGTGCCAGGACCCGCGGCGCAGTCATTCTCGCCGGCGAGCGAAACGCCGTAGCATTTGTCCATTTTGTCTTTGGCGACGGCAGGGCTCGCCGTCAGCGCCGCCGCGGCGGCAAGGGCGAGGACGGTAGTAAGGGCGGCGCCCGTCTTGGCGTTCAGCATTTGAGATCCTTTCAAACAGGAAGTTGCTCCGAAGAAGTGCGCAATCGCGCATTCAATAGTTCGCCTCGGCGCCAGCAAACGTTACAATTGACCGCGGAATTCACCACCGCAGAAGGCGCGGTCCGATTAACATTCCCGTGAGGCCGACCAGCGCAATCGCCGCAGTGTACCAGACCGCGATGAAGCACGCCGCGGATTCGGTGCAGTGAAACGAATAGATCGCCGCCGCTAGAGCCCCCGCCGCAAGACCGATCACGCCGCCCGCCGCGCGCCGATCCGATGGCGCAAACGCACGCGCCGCCCAGAAAAGCGCAGCCAAAATCGGGAGCGAAAGCAGTCCTATGCGGGTCAGGCAAGCGGGAACGCTCTGCCCAAGGAGCAAGGAGGGCCAGGACGCGACAGGCGATGACACGAGTTCAAGCGCCGCAAACAGGACGGCGGCGCCTAAAGGAATCGTCAAAAAGCCAAGGCGCGATGCGCCTCGGCCATCGGGGCGCAAGAAGGCGAACGCCGCTGCTGCCGCGACAGCCGCTACAGCGACTGTATAAATGGACTTGAAAATAAATGGCGCGCTCATTGACGCCTGCGGCAAGTCAGGCCGGAGCCCCAGCCAAGCTTGGAACAGAAACGCGCACGCAATCAATCCCGCCGCTCCCGCGCCGAGCACGCGCAACGGCAGCACATATCGGCCGACCGGCGTTACAGTCTGGGACAACTCTGCAATCAGGTCATCCGTTTTCATGCGCGGCCCCCGGAAAACCGCGCCCGAAGGGATTTTATTCCGCGATGGGCCGACACTTTGACATCACTCTCCGACCAGCCAAACCGCGCTCCGGCTTCCGCGGCTGTTTCGCCCTCGATCTGCATGGAACGAATGGCTTGAGCCTGTTTGTCAGGGAGCGTCGCGAGGACTGACTCAATGTCCAGCCTCGCTGATGCCTCGTCGCCGGGGTTCTCCCATGCGCATTCTTCGGTAAGTTCGACCGAGGCGCCGGCGCGCTTTCGGCGGCGCACGAAATCGACGAATTTGTATTTCGCGATGGCGAAGACCCACGGCGATAAAGGCCGCGACAGGTCATAGCTCGATCGGCGCGTATGAATGGCGATCAGGGACTCTTGCACAAGGTCTTCCACATCTTCTTCGTGGCCGCGTATGCGGCGGCGAAAATAAGACCGCAAAATCGGCGCAAGCAGTCGCAACATCGCCTCATGCGCGCGGGCATCGCCGCGCAAGCTGCGCCGCATCAGCGGCACGAGGTGCTCGTCACCAACTGTCAACTTGCGATCTCATGGATATATTCGAAAGCCCCCGTGAAAACGTTACATCTGCTGACCGACGGTCGACGTCTGACGTGACGGTATTTGCTTAACCTATTTTAGTCCGACGACAGGCGCCGGTAACAATCCGATACCGTCGATCACGAGCGCGAGAGGAGAGGCGAAATGTTCACTTAGAAAGTGGCGATCGCGACCGCAGGTTCGCGCGCAATTGATGGATTTCCGCTTGGTTCAAAGGGACGAGCGTCCTCGAGAAAGAGCGGCGACGGAATTTCGTGACGGGTTAGGAGGCCGAAGAGAGAGTCTCGCGGCCGCCCGTCGCGGAGAATTCCCATGTCCCTTCAGGTTCTGGATGCTCGTTCCCATGTGGCGGGCGGTTACAAGGTCGATGTCTCGCGCGGCTCGCGGGTCGGGCGCGTCTCGTCCGAATGGTTCTCGCGTCCTGATGACGAGCGGTTCCTGTCGCTCACCGATCTTCATGCGTCGGTGAAGGGCCGCGCGGCGAGAAGCCGTACGCGCACGGTTGAGAGCGCGGCAATCCGCGTCGAGGCCTCGCGCGACGATTCCGAGCGGCTCGAACTTCTGTTGCCGGAGAGCGATGCGCCCGTCGCGCCGACGCACTGGTCCTTCGGCCAGCTGAGTTCGCTCGTCGGCGCGCCGGCGTCCTATCTTCGCCAGCTCCCGGCGCCGCTCGCCGCGATCAATCTGCAATATGGCTTGACGATACATCGCGCCGAGCAGGTGAAGACGCTGGAGACGGAAGACGGCCGCATGGAGCTTCGCGCCGTCACCGGCCCGGACTATGGCCGCATCCATGACCATGAGCTGGTCTCGGCGGTCATGAAGATCGCCGGCAACGGCGTCGGCGACACGCGCTGGAAAATCCCCGGCGTCCTCGATTGGTCGACCGGCGTCTACAACCCGAAGGCCGAGGTCAGCCGGGAGTCGACGACGCTCTATGCTTCCGACCGCGACGTCTTCCTGTTCCTAGTCGATGATTTGAACCCCATTGAGGCGGGGAGGCTTCCCGACGGCTCACCCGATCTCTTCTTCCGCGGCTTTTAGTGCTGGAACTCGGAAGTCGGCGCGAGGACGCTGGGGCTCGCCTCCTTCTATCTCCGCGCCGTCTGCCAGAACCGCAATCTCTGGGGCGTCGAGGACTTTCAGGAGATCGTCATCCGGCACAGCAAATACGCCGCCGACCGCTTCGCCCGCGAAGCTGCGCCCGCGCTGACCCGCTTCGCTGAGTCATCGCCCATGCCCTTCATCAACGGCATCAAGTCGGCGCGCGAGAAGATCGTCGCCCGCAACGACGAGGACCGCAGCGACTTCCTGCGCAAGCGCGGCTTCGCGAAGGCCGAGACGGCGACCATCATCGAGACCGTCCTCGCCGAAGAAGGCCGACCGCCCGCCAGCGTTTTCGACTTCGTCCAGGGCATCACCGCCGTCGCCCGCAGCAAGGCGCATCAGGACGCGAGGCTTGAGATGGAGGGGCGGGCGCGGACGCTGCTCGCGCTCGCGCCGTAAGCGAGCGCTCGCCTTTCGCGTCAAAGGTCCGTACCCACCCGCCCGCTCTCGCGTGAGAGTCGGGCGGATTTTTCCGTGACGAGCTCGGAGGCTGAAAGAGAGTCTTTCGGCCGGCCCGTCGCGGAGAAAACCCATGGTCAAACCGAAACTGAAGACGAAACCCGCCGCGACCCTTTGCTTAAGCGCTTCGCGCGACATCCCCCTCAACAAGCTCATTCTCTCCCAGTCGAATGTCCGCCAGGTGAAGGCGGGCGTCTCGATCGAGGAACTCGCCGAGGACATCGCGCGGCGAACGCTCCTTCAGAGTCTCACCGTCCGCGCCGTCCTCGACGAAACGGGCGCCGAGACGGGGATGTACGAAGTCCCGGCCGGCGGCCGGCGCTTCCGTGCGCTGCAAATGCTGGTAGACCAGAAGCGCCTCGCGCCCGACGCGCCGATACCTTGCGTCATCCGCACCGAGGGCCTCGCCGAGGAAGACAGCCTCGCCGAGAACATCCAGCGCGCACCCTTGCATCCGCTCGACCAGTTCCGCGCGTTTCAGACTTTGCGTGAGAAAGGCAAAAGCGAGGCGGAAATCGCCGCCGCCTTCTTCGTGACGCCGATGGTCGTCAAACAGCGGTTGAAGCTTGCCGCCATCGCACCAGCGCTGCTCGATCTCTATGCGGACGATGCGATGACGTTGGAGCAGCTGATGACGTTCACGGTGAACGGCGACCATCTGCGCCAATGCCAAGTCTGGGAGGCGCTGAAGAACGGCTATAATCGCGAGCCCTATCACATCCGTCGCCTGCTGACCGAAGGTGCCGTCCGTGCCGGCGACAAGCGGGCGCGTTTCGTCGGCGTCGAAGCTTACGAGGAGGCTGGCGGCGTGATACTTCGCGATCTCTTCTCTGATGCTGATGACGGGTGGCTGCAGGATGCAGGGCTCCTGGGTCGCCTCGTCGCCGAGAAACTTGAATCCTGCGCCGCCGAAATCCGCGGCGAGGGCTGGAAATGGGTCGAGGTCGCCGTCGACTTTCCCTATGGACACACTTTCGGCCTGCGTCGCCACACAGGCGAGCAATCTGCTCTGACGGAAGCCGAGCAGTCGACCTATGACTCACTCAAAGCTGAGTACGACGCGCTGCAAGAAGGGCACGAAGGAACCGAAGAGCTGTCCGACGAAGTCGACCGCCGGCTCGGCGAACTAGAAGCCGGGATCGAAGCGTTCGAGCAGCGTCCCTGGCGTTTTCCTGCTGAGGAAGTCGATCGCGCGGGCGCCTTCGTCAGTCTCGACCCGTCGGGCGCGTTGCGCATCGAACGCGGCTTCGTGAAGCCCGAAGATGAATCGCCAGCTGAAGAAGAAGTCGCTTCAGAAGAGGGCGCCGCCGCCCACGCCGATGACGACGGTTCGCATGACGCCGCATCGACATGCGTGGACGACGAGTCAGACGATGCAACTGATGAACCCGACCGGCCCATTCCGGACCGGCTGCTCATCGAACTGACAGAGTGGCGGACGCTCGCCTTGCGCGACGCGGTGGCGAAACGTCCCGACATCGCCTTCGTCGCTGCGTTGCACGCGCTTTGTCTCAATCTCTTCTATCAGCGCGGGCAGCACAGTTGCATCGACATCGCTGCGCGCCAGAGCGTCCTCAGAAGCGGCGCCGCCGGGCTTTCCGATTGCGCAGCGGCGGCGTCGATTGACGCGCGTCATCAGGACTTCGCGGGCGCTTTGCCAGCGGACCCGTCCACTCTCTGGCAGCATCTCACGGCGATGGAGGATGGCGATCGTATTGCGCTGTTCGCGCATTGCGTCGCGCTCAGCGTGGATGCCGTCTTCCGGCCCTACGATCGCCGCTCGGGTTCGGTCACCCACGCAGATCAACTCGCAAGCGCCATAGGTCTCGACTTGCACGCTGCAGGTTGGCGACCATCTGCGGACGCCTATTTCGGGCGGATCACCAAGGCGCAAATTCTGGAGGCGGTTTGCGAAGCGAAAGGCGAAGAGGCCGCCGACCGTATCGCCAGCCTCAAGAAGCCGGAGATGGCGAAAGCCGCCGAGGACCTCCTTGAATATTGCGACTGGCTGCCGAAGGTGTTGCGAACTTCGGAACCTTCTGTGTCTGAATCCCTTGCCGCCGAGGACGCTTCGCCAGCAGGGAGCGATCTCCCGGCATGTCCCGCCATCGCGGCGGAATAGCCGCCTGCCGATCATCATCATAGAAGCGCGCCCGTAAGGGCGCGCTTCTTTCATTGGGAGAACGCGCCATGCATGAGCGAACCGTGGAGATCGTGCGCAGCCTCGCCGAGCGCGCGGAAGACGTCTGCCGCCTCTATCTGTCGAACGGCCGGAAGATCGGCGGCTACTGGATCGTCGGCGACCGTCGCAACGCGAAGGGACGCAGCCTCTATTTGCGTCTCCAGGGTCCAATCAGCGGCAAAGGCGCGCGCGGCAAATGGACGGACGGCGCGACCGGCGAGCATGGCGATCTGCTCGACATCATCGCGAGCGCTATCGGTGCTGACCGGCACGTCGACGCGCTCGTCGAAGCCGAGCGGTTTCTGTGCGTGTGTCGCCCGCTTCCTAAATCGAACAATCAACAGCGCGCCTCGGCGGCTGCCCGGCTGTTTGCAGCTGCTGAGCCGATCTCCGGCACGCCCGCCGAAACCTACCTCCGCTCGCGCGGAATCGATTGCCCCGTCATTGCTGAAGTCCTGCGTTATCATCCGAAGTGCTACTACCGATGCGCTGAGACGTATCGACGGCTGGCGGCGCCAGCCATGCTCGCCGCAGTCACCGACAATACCGGTCGCATTACTGGCCTAATGCGCACGTATCTTAGCGCCGACGGATCGCAAAAGGCGCAGATCGACTCACCGCGCCGAGCCATGGGCGCGCTCGCGGGCAATGGCGTGCGCTTAGGTCCGAATGATGATGTCATGGCCGTAGGCGAGGGCGTTGAGACCATGCTGTCCTTGCGCACTGCGATGCCAACCCTGTCGATGATCGCCGCTCTATCGGCCGCGCATCTCGCGGCGCTTATCCCGCCGGCGCAATTACGACGGTTCTACATTGCTGCCGACGACGACGCCGCCGGACGAAACGCGGCCGCTCGCCTTGCCGAAAGGCTGAAGGCCCTCGCCATCGAGACCAGTCAGCTGACACCGCGACGCAAGGACTTCAACGACGATCTCATCGCTGACGGCGCCGACATGCTGGCGGCGCATCTCGCCGACCAGGTCACCGCCGACGATCGACAGCGCTTCCTCAGCGCACGCGGCCGATAACGAGCAACGACGGTCGTCACGCCATCGTCAAAGATGGCCTCAGCTGTCCGTTGCGCGCGAGCGCGGGGCTCCAGTTTCGCGCGAGAGGGCCGGATGCGCCGCGCGTCCCGCAACGCCGGCTCGAGGATTTCTTCCCCTGGCGGAAGTGTTCTCAGTCGCGCTGCGCGCGGGCGACTGTGACGAGCCGCCATTCCTCGCGAGACAAGAAATCCCCGCCCCGGCGTCCTCCGCTGCGCTCCGGCCCAACCCACCCCATCGCGCTTGCGCGATGGGGACCCCGGGGATGGGTGCGGGCCGCGCGCCGGATCCGGCTGGTGGCCGCTTCACAAGAGCCCCGCGCGCTCCCGCGCGGGGACAATGAGGAGGCCATCATGACTGACGAACTCACCCGCGACGACATCGAGCCCGCCGAATCGGCGACCGCGCAAGTGCTCCACGAATTGCAGCTCTATGGCTGGCGGCCGGGAAGCGACGAGCCTGATCCGCGCCCCTTGCCGGAAGCAGGTCCTTTGCAAGGCGCCGTCGCCGACATGGTCAACGCGCTGGTCGCGACGCTTGCCGACACGCGCCTTGAAGGCGACCTCTCGCCGCTGCTCTGGTCGCTGACCAACGTGTTTCACTTGAGCCTCCAACGCACGGAACGCGCCCTCGATCGCAATGAAAACGAGCAGAGACGCAGTCAGCGCGACCAGGACGGCTCCGAAATCCGCTCCGTCGAACTGGAGCGTCTGCTCGCAGAAGGCCTATCGCTCATCGAACGGCGCAATGCGCACGAACTGATGCGCGACGCCGCGGTCACACTCTTCGAACGCCATCTCGGCGAACCCTGGCGGCCGCGCAACGGATCGCGCACGAGCCATCGCGCCTTGACCGCCGCAATCATCGACAGCCGCGACTTTATCGCCGCCAAACGCCGCGCCGAGATCGAGCCGCTGACGCCCGCCGGGACAAAGATCGCCTTCGCCGGCGGCGTCGACTGCAACGACCACACCCGAATCTGGGCGGCGCTCGACCGTGTGCACGCCAAGCACGCCGACATGGTCCTCCTCCATGGCGGAACGCCGCGCGGCGCCGAGAAGATCGCGAGCGCCTGGGCTGACAATCGCAAGGTCGCGCAGATCGTCTTCAAACCGGACTGGACGCGTTGGGCGAAGGCCGCTCCATTCAAACGCAACGACGCACTTCTCGAAGCGGTACCGATCGGCCTCGTGGTCTTCCCCGGCTCGGGCGTCACCAACAATCTCGCCGACAAGGCCAAGCGCCTCGGGATCCCGCTCATGGATCACCGGCGGTGATCGATGATACCGCGCTCAGCGAAGCGCGATCCAGATCGAAATCGACCCAGTCGCGGTCCGGATCGCCTGTGCTTCTCGAACGGCGCGCGACCATGGCGACGACTTTCAAGACGGCTGCGGGCGCCTATACCCATTTTCCACCGCCGCCATGGCATGCAGCCATAATGATCGACCCATATTTTGGCTGAGTTCGCCAAGCGATTCCAGCGGCGCTTTTGAGCGACCGTGCTAATATTGATGTGCTCCGTGGAGAACTCGATGACCGAACCGCCGGTTAAGGACGAAATCGCAACAAGACCGACCGGTGTCGCATGCGGCGTCGAAGATGGCGTCCGCGGCCTCGCGGCTGACCTTAACCAACGCTGTTTCTGCATCACGCTTGACCGCGACGCGCTGGCCATCGCCATGCGCGATGCAGCGGGCGATACGGCCTTCTATGAGACTCACGTCGCGAGCCGCCAGCACCTTTTCTCGAATGTGCCCGTCTTCCTGGCGGATAACGAACGCCTCGCCATGCTCACGATCGTACGCGCGATCGAGGAAACCGCTCGACTGCCCGCTTACAAAGACGCGGCCCTAGCCTGGGCGCCGGACTCGTCACGTTCGGATTTCGGGCCGATGGGCGCAATGATGGGCTACGACTTCCATCTGGGAATTGGTTCGCCGCGCCTCATCGAGATCAACACCAATGCCGGCGGCGCGTTGCTGAACGCATTCAGCGCCCGCGCGCAGATCGCCTGCTGTCCGGAAGTCGAGGGCGCGAAGCAAGGATCGACTGTCGCCGGGTTCGATGCTGCGTTCGTTGCGATGTTTGAGTCTGAGTGGCGACGTCAGCGTGAGCGCGGACGCCCGGCCTGCATCGCCATCGTCGATGATGCGCCAACGGAGCAATACCTCTATCCCGAATTCGTTCTCGCCCGCCGATTGTTTGAGGCGCACGGAATTGAAGCCGTCATCGCCGACCCCGCGGATCTCACCTACCTCGATCGCGAATTGAGGTCCGGCGAGCGCCGCATCGATCTTGTCTACAACCGGCTGGTCGATTTTGCGCTATCCGAGCCGCGTCACGCGGCGTTGCGACAGGCCTTTCTCGACGGCGCCGCAGTCGTTACGCCCAATCCCTACAATCACGCGCTTTTCGCTGACAAGCGCAACCTCACTCTGCTGGCCGATCAAACAAAGCTTCAGCGTTGGGGCCTTTCTTCCGAGATTGCTGAGGCGCTCTCCAGCTTGCCGCGCGCGGTTCTCGTGACGCCGGCGAACGCCGAGGCGCTGTGGGCTGATCGCAAGCGCTTGTTCTTCAAGCCGGCGTCCGGGCATGGCGGCAAGGCGGTTTATCGCGGCGACAAGATCACCCGCTCGGTGTGGGCGGATATTCCAGGGGCGGATTATATCGCCCAGGAGTTCGTGCCGGCGGGCGAACGGCAGGTTTTGGTTGACGGCGCGCCGCTCCGTCGCAAAATGGACGTGCGCCTCTACACCTATGACGGTGAAATTCTGCTGGCCGCCGCGCGCCTCTACCAGGGACAGACAACGAATTTCCGCACCGAAGGCGGCGGCTTTGCGCCGGTCTTTTTCATCGCCTCCTGAGCAGAGTGCGCCGGTCTCAGGCGCGGCGCGCAACGAACCGTCCGCGCTCCGCGCGCCCGACAAAAGCAAAGATTGAAAGACCAGGCAGTGCAACCTACTCTCTATATTCCCCATGGCGGCGGTCCCTGTTTCTTCATGGACGATCCGCAAGCGATCTGGACAGGGATGGCGGCCTTCTTGCGCCGCTATCCCGAGCAGCTGCCCGCGCGGCCGAAAGCGATCATCGTCGTTTCCGCGCATTGGGAGACCAGGGGATTTATCTTCGGCGCCGCCGTGCGCCCGACGATGATCTATGACTATTCCGGCTTTCCGCCCCACACCTATCAATTGAACTATCCGATCGCCGGCGCCCCGGCGCTTGCCGCGCGGGCGGCGGCGTTACTGAGTTCCAAGGGACTCGAAGCCTCGATCGATGAGGCGCGCGGCATTGATCATGGCCTCTTTATTCCGATGATGGTGTCTTTTCCGGAAGGCGACATTCCGATGATCGAAATGTCGGTTGAGAAGACCTTCGATCCGCAGCTTCATCTCGACGCCGGCAAGGCGCTCGCCCCGTTGCGCGCCGAAGGCGTTCTCATCGTCGGGTCAGGCATGAGTTTTCACAATATGCGCGGCTATGGCGATCCCCGCTTCACCGCGCCGTCAGAGGAATTCGATCAATGGCTCACGGCGGCGGCCAAGAGCGACCCCGACACGCGCGAGGCGCTGCTCGCTGCATGGAGAGACGCGCCCTCAGCGCGCCTTTCGCATCCGCGCGAGGAACATCTCTTGCCGCTCATGGTCGCTGCCGGCGCGTCGGGCGGCGAGGGCCGGCGTATTTATTCCGAGCGCGTCATGCAAACCGCGATTTCGGCGTTTCGGTTCGACTGAGCGCATCCCCGACGCGCCGCCCCGCACGCTCCTAAAATTTACGGACATCACCGGTTACGAGCCGCGTCGCTGATCAAATAAGGCGCGCCGATACCGCGCCACCAGATGGCGGCACGCGATCATGGATCGTGCGGTCAGCAATGCGCGGTCAGGATCGAAATCGACCCCGTCGCTGTCGGAATGACGCGCGCTTCCTCAACTCCTGCAAACCCGGCATCATTGATGAGCTCCGGCAATAAGCCGTCGGCATTCGGTTGCGTGTCATCGACGCCATCAAGGGACTGAACAGTCGCGCGGAAGAGGCGCCGCATCAATGCTGTGCGCTGGAGGCCGTAGTCGGCAATGACGAGGCGTCCTGCCGGTTGCATCGCGCGGCGCATCATCGACAGAAGGTCGCGCTTCCCTTCGAGCGGAACCTGATGAAACACCAGCGACGACGCGATGACATCGAACTGATCCTGCCCGGCAAGAAACGACTCAACGAGGAACCCCTCGTGAAATGCGACGCTCACGCCGGCTTTCGCCGCCTTTAATCGCGCGCGGCTGAGCACGTCCGGGTCAGGATCGATTCCATGGACATCCGCGCCTCGCCGCATGGCGGCGAGGCGCACGGCGAGCGAACCCGTGCCGCAACCGACATCCAGAAGACGTTCGCCATTCTTCAGATCAATCGCCTCGGCCAGCATTGTCCGCCAAGCATTTTCACGCGTCAGCAATGCGATCGCCGAGTCGTAAAGCGGCGTCAGCCAGCGCACGCCGAGCGCCGGCGTGTAGTCGGTGCGTCCGCTCATAGTCGCACGCTCCTCAGCCTCAGGGCATTGCCGATGACGCTGACCGAACTCGCCGCCATCGCGGCGGCGGCGATGATCGGCGACAACAGCAGGCCGAACACCGGATAAAATACGCCAGCCGCGATCGGCACGCCCGCCGCGTTGTAGATGAACGCGAAAAAGAGATTCTGGCGGATGTTGCGCATCGTTGCGCGGCTCAGCGCGCGGGCGCGGACGATGCCGTTGAGGTCGCCTTTCAGAAGCGTGATCCCGGCGCTTTCAATCGCGACGTCCGTTCCCGATCCCATGGCGATGCCGACATCGGCGGCGGCGAGCGCCGGCGCGTCATTGACCCCGTCGCCGGCCATGGCGACGACTGCGCCTTCCGACTTCAGCCTCATCACGACAGCGGCTTTGCGGTCGGGCAAAACGTCAGCTTCGACATCATCGATGCCGAGCTTGCGCGCAACCGCCTCGGCAGTTTTGCGGTTGTCGCCGGTAAGCATGATGATCCGAAGCCCTGCTTCTTTCAGCGCGGCGAGCGCTTGCGGCGTCGTCGCTTTCACCGGATCGGCGATGCCGACCACCCCGGCCGCCTTGCCATCGACGCCGACAAAGATCGAGGTTGCGCCATCCGCGCGTAAGGCGTCGGCTTTAGCTTCGAGCGCGCTGACGTCGATGCCGCGTTCATTCAGGAAATTGCTGTTGCCGATGATGACCACGCGGCCATCGACTGCGCCAAAGACGCCTTTCCCGACAGGAGAGTCGATGTCTCGCGGTTCCGACAACGTGAGCCCGCGATCCTTGGCCGCCGCAACAATCGCCCGTGCCAAGGGATGCTCGCTCGCGCGTTCGATGCTGGCGGCGAGGCGCAGCATGTCTTCTTCGGCAAAGCCTGCCGCGGGCGCCAGCGCCACAACCTTCGGCTTGCCTTCGGTCAAGGTTCCGGTTTTGTCGATGACGAGCGTATCGACCTTTTCCATGCGTTCGAGCGCTTCGGCGTTTTTGATAAGAACGCCCGTTTGCGCGCCGCGTCCGACCCCGACCATGATTGACATCGGTGTTGCGAGGCCGAGCGCGCAGGGGCACGCGATGATGAGGACCGCGACCGCAGCGATGAGGCCGTAGGCCATGGCGGGCGAGGGGCCGACCAGCGACCAGGCGATGAAAGCGGCGATAGCGGCGGCGATGACAACCGGAACGAACCATCCGGAAACTTGATCGGCAAGGCGCTGGATCGGCGCGCGGCTGCGCTGCGCGTCGGCGACCATGTGAACAATGCGCGACAGCAGCGTGTCGGCGCCGACCTTTTCCGCGCGCATCACAAGACCGCCTGTCTGATTGATGGTGCCGCCGATGAGCTTGGCGCCGGGCTCCTTGGTCACCGGCATCGATTCGCCGGTCACCATGCTTTCATCGATCGCGCTGCGGCCTTCAAGCACGACACCGTCGACTGGAACCTTTTCGCCAGGGCGGACCCGTAGCCGGTCGCCGACAGCGACCGTGTCGAGCGAGATCTCTTCGTCAGTTCCATCGGCGAGAATACGGCGCGCGAGGGTTGGCGCCATATTGAGGAGCGCGCGGATCGCGCCGCTTGTCGATTCGCGCGCGCGAAGCTCCAGCACCTGGCCGAGAAGGACAAGGACGGTTATGACCGCCGCCGCTTCGAAATAGACAGCGACGGTTCCGTGCGCTGTGCGGAATTCCGCTGGAAACATTGAGGGCGCAAGAGTGCCGATGACGCTGTAGCCCCAAGCGACGCCAGTTCCCATCGCGATCAGCGTGAACATGTTGAGGCTCTTGTTGACGATCGAGGCCCACGCGCGCTCGAAAAACGGCCAGCCGGCCCACAACACGACCGGCGTCGCCAGCGCCATTTGCAGCCACGGATTGATCCGTACCGGGATAAGCCGGTCGAGGCCTAAGAAATGCGCGCCCATCTCGAGGACGAGAACCGGGATCGCCAGCGCCGCGCCGATCCAGAAGCGTCGCGTCATGTCGGCGAGTTCGGCGTTTGGCCCTGCGGCCGCGGACGGCGTCATGGGTTCGAGCGCCATGCCGCAGATCGGACAGGACCCGGGACCGTCGCGAACGATCTCCGGGTGCATCGGGCAAGTCCATTGCGCGCCGCCCTTTGCTGCGCCCTCAGCGTTCATTGGCGCATGGTGCTGCACTGGCGGAGCCGCATGCGCCGCGTGGTCATGGTTGTGATGACGCGTCTGCGGCGCGTCAGCGTAGCGCTCGGGATAGGCCTCGAACTTCGTTTTGCAGCCGGCGCTGCAGAACAGGATCTCCGCGCCGTCAAGGCGCGTCCGGTGCGGCGTGTCCGGCTTCGGGATCATCCCGCAGACCGGATCGACGGCGTCGGTTCGGGCGGATGCGTCGGAAAGGATCGTGGTGGACATGAGGCCTCCTCCTGTTCAGAGAGCGCCTCCCACATATACCCCTAGCCCGTATAACGTCAAGTACCCACAGGGGGTATACGCGCCGCCCTCCGCGATTAATGGTCGCCATGCTCTTCAATCTTCGCCGACGACCAGTGGATATGAACGATCCGCCAGTCATCGCCGGACTTCTGCAATGTCATCGTCTCCATCAGGCGGCTATGGACCGGCTTTTCACGATAGGTCCCCTTTGAAACCGCCTCGGTGACAACGGTCGCGAGCGAGCCGCCCTCGAAAATGCGGCGGTCCTTGATCGTGGTTGATACCGCTTTCGAAAACGCCATGTCGGCCGGCATGTGGTGGCCTGCATATTCAGCAAACGAGCGCTCCGCGCCGCCGCTCTCGGCGATGAACACGTCGGGCGCCAGCAGGTTTTCGAGCGCTGCGGCGTCTCCGGCTTTCAGCGCTGCACCGAAGGCGTCGACGACGGAAGCCGGCGTCGCGGCGCCGGCGGCGAACGCCGGCGAGGCGAACACCAGCGCAGCGACGGCAATGGAAACGAGCTTCATGAGATTCTCCTATTCGTTGGGACCGGTGAACGACGTTGCGGACGCAATCAACAAAAGCACGCCAAAGAAAAGAACGGCATCGATGCGCAGCGTCGTGCGCAATGCCTTGCGCCCCGACGCCGGCGCGGTCGCGAGCCTTTTCGTAACGACGCTCATGTTCAAGGCGCCCAGTCCGAGAATCGCGCAAGCGAGCGCGAGCTTGCCGAGCAACAGGCGGCCGTAAAGCGAGGAGATAACCCCGTCGACGCCGCCGCCAATGCGCCACAACAGCCATACGCCAGAGATGAAAAGCGGGGGAACAATGACCACGGCGACGCGGCTGAACATCCGTGTCCGGCGGAGCGCGTCGTCGTCCGGTTCAGCGTTTCGGGGCCAGAGAGTCCAAGGCGCGGCGAACCAGAACGCCGCGATCAGCGCGTGCAGCATGACCGCATAGGGCGCGACGCCTGGCGCCTCGAGCCCGGCGCTGTGCCCCGCTAGACCAAAACCGCCAGCGATAGCGAGCGCCGCCGCGATTGCGACAGTACGAGACGCCGATAGTGATGAAATGAAAAGCAGCCCAGCGCCGGCGAGAAACGCCGTCGTCTGGTTGCCGATGCCCATCCATGTCCATTGGAACTGATCGGTTGAAAAGGCGGCGGCGAAGGAGCCGCCCATTTGCGCGTGAACAACCAGCACGCGCAGGAGCGCTGCGGCAGCGACAGCGCCCCCGAGCCACAGAAATAGCCGCCGGTTCGAAGCGATCCCGAACGCGTGATGCAAGCTGGCGCCGGCGCCGCCAAGCATTGCGGCGTACAGCAGCAGCTTCGCGGCAAGGGCGGCGGCCTCAAGCATGGCTCAAGGCGCTTTGGGCGCGGCGAGGGTGAAGCGGATCTCGCTTGCCATGCCATGACCGTCTTTCGAGATCGTTCGCCACTTCGCGACATAGGCGCCGGGCGCAAGGCGCGGCAGCGGGATGTCGAACTTCGCGTGCATGCCCTTCGGCGGCGCGTAGTCGAGCGCGACGGGTTCGCCCTTAACGGCCTCGCCTTTGTCGGTCTCAATCGCAAAGGAAGCGAGGCCGACCGGCTGGCTAAATTCGATTACGAAGGTCTGCGGCAATGTTTCGATGATCGCGCCAGCGGCGATATTGGACGCCTTGAGGCTCACATGGGCGAAGGCGACGCCTAGCAGGGCGGCGACAGCAAAGAGAAATCCCGTTTTCCATTTCATGAAGCGCATGCGTTTCTCCATTCCAATAATTGATCCTCGGTCCTGAACGCCATCGTCAAAACCAAAGCCTGACGCCCGCGACCAAAGACACCGCCCCCGGATTATCGCCGGCCGCCCGCGCGAAGTCCGCCGTGTCGCCGACCGACCGTTCCCAATTGACGCCGACATAGGGCGCCAATTCGCGCTTGATTTCGTAGCGAAGTCGAAGCCCCAGTTCGGCGGTCGACAGACCCGATCCTATTCCGAGAGCTGCAACATCCTGCGCCGCGAAATTCAGCTCCGAGCGCGGCTGCGCAATGAGACGCTGCGTGATGAGGAGATCGTACTCGGCCTCAATGCGCGCCGAAACGTCGCCGTGGCCGCTGACGAAGATGGCGGCGTCGATCTCGAACCAGTAAGGCGCCAGTCCCTGCACGCCGATGACGCCAAAGGTCCGCTCGGCGCCGCTCTGGAAGTCGTGACGCACGCCCGCCTGAACATCGAAATAGCGGGCGATCGGGCGCGACCACAGCGCTTGCAGCTCCGCTTCTTCAAAGCGGTCCGCGCTGAAATCATATTCGATCTCGGATTTGATCCAGACGCGGTTGCTGTCGCTTCCCCACCAGCCCTGACCGTCGAATAACAGCGCCGGCGATCCGTCATTGGACTGATATTCGAGGCGGTCGGCGAGCACGTAATATGATACGCCCGCTCCGTGCTCCTTGCGCACGGCAGCGCGCGACGCCGCGAGCGCCTTTGGATCCCAGTAGGCCGCAGCCTGTTCGCCCGCGGCAAGCGGCTCTTGCGCGAAAGAGGCGCTCGCGCTTGCCGCGACCGCCATCAGGCTGAGCGCAATGATCGTGGGGGCGTTCGTCACTGATGCCCCCCGTGATCATCCGCGCGATCGCCCACCGGCGTAGCAACCGGCGACGGCGCCGTAGCGCGTTCGTCGGTCGCACCGAACATCGCCGTCTTGCGCGGCATGACGGAGACGACCTGCATCATGCCGGCGTGCATGTGGAACAGGAGGTGGCAGTGGAACGCCC